>NZ_GL890993.1:980704-1200742 GCF_000212855.1 Streptococcus sanguinis SK355 | reverse complement strand
ACTGATTTTGGTTAGCCTAGTCAATCTAGCAGGTCTCGTCATCGTTGCCGTTTCGGGCAAGTACATGCCCGATTATCGCTGGCAAGCCATTCTCTTTGCTTTCTTAGCACTGATTTTTCTGGTCAATGCTGGGTTGCCAATCTTTCTGCGTTCAAAATTCCAAGTGAGCAAGGGTCGAAAAATCTTGACCTACTTGACCAGCAGCGCTTCACTTATCGTCGTTCTCAATATCCTTTATTGGAGCCTTTACCAGTGGTGGGCACTTTAATAGAAAGGTAAGTATCATGAAAACATCATTTTTTAAACATTGCTTAACTGTGCTGACTTGCGGCTTGCTCGCTCTGGGAGCTGGTCACGCTTACGCTGACCAGCAGAAGTTGCCGTCAGGCACGCCTTACGACCAAATTGGTCAGAAAATTGAGGATTACTACAAGGAACACGAAAAAACCAGTGCGGGACTGGCGACATCTGTTTTTGACAAGGACGGACAAACCATTTACCAAAATAATTTTGGCTATGTAGACAAGGAAAAAAAGTTGGCGGTGGATGACAACTCAGTTTTCGAGTGGGGCTCTGCCACCAAGTTGACCGTCTGGGTCAGCGTCATGCAGCTTTGGGAAGAAGGCAAGATTGACCTTAAAACAGATATAAAAGAGTATCTGCCCAAGGATTTTCTCAAAGGCAAGCTCACATACGACAAGCCAATCACCATGCTGGATCTGATGAACCACCAAGCAGGCTTTGGAGACACGGGGCTTGCCAAGGGAACTAGTAAGAACTTGGGAGATACGCTCAAAAAAGTACATATCTATCAAGCCTATGAGCCGGGAACAGTGACAGCCTACTCTAACTTTGGGACGGCTCTGGCAGGATATATCGTCGAGCGGATTAGCAGACAATCTTATGCTGACTATGTCCACGAGCATATCTTTGAACCTTTAGATATGAGGCACACCGCTCTCTTACCCGATTTATCAGATAATCCCTATGTAGTAGAAAAACGTAAGGAAGTCAAAGGTTACACTAGAGACGGTCGGTTGATTGGCGAAGCTCCATATCTAATAGAAATGTACCCTGCTGGGCGAGCAACAGGAACCTTGGAAGATTTCAAGGCATTCGCTCAGGCACTCCTGCAAAAGAAGACACTTTTTAAGCGTTCAGAGACTTGGGACACCCTTTATACAGCAACCTCTAACTATCCTGATAGCGATCTTCCTACCAATGCTCATGGTTTTTGGAGTGACCTTTATCAAGACCAAGTTATCCTCGGGCACGGTGGTAATACAGCTGGTTTTTCATCAAGTTTGACCTTAGACTTAAAATCAGGTATCGCTGCTGTCATTTTAACGAACCAACTGGGCGAGAAAAATTATGTTGAGAAAATTCCCGAGCTGGTCTATGGGCAAAAGAAAGATGTTCCCAACAAAAAGAAAGAAGAACTCAAACCCGGCTTTTATCGTGACGCTAGTCAATTCTTTGGGCCTTTATCCATTGCGCGACTAAATATGGCGACCTTCTATATTGATAAAAATAGTGAAAATCGATTTTACTGGAGCTTGGAGAAAGTCGGTAAGCGAGAATTTATCAAGCGCCCAGTTTCTGATTACTTTAAACTATCTAACTGGGAAGTTGCCAAAGAATTCGGCAGTGTCATCCTATGGGGGTTAGCAATCTTCTATGCTCTTCTTAGTTTGGTATCTGCTTTACTGGTCAAGCTCTACCGGCTCCTTGCCAAGCGGACAAACCGCAAACCTGTGACACTTGCTTGGTCGCTCTGGCATTATCTGACTTGCGGACTTGTTTTGTCCACTGTACTCATAACCATTCTCATCGTGCAATATAATATGAACATCAGCGGCTCGCCAAATAACAGTGCTTGGCTCTATGTCATCTTTGCAATAACGGGTCTGCTGCTTCTTGCTAGTTCTGTTTTGCCAATTCTTCTGCGTTCAAAATTCCAAGTCAGCAAAGGCAGAAAAATCTTGACCTACTTGACCAGCAGCGCTTCACTTATCGTCGTTCTCAATATCCTTTATTGGGGCCTGTACCAATGGTGGGCACTTTAATAGAAAGGTAAGTATCATGAAAACATCATTTTTGAAGAGCACTGTGGCGCTGCTGACTTGCGGCTTGCTCGCTTTTGGAGTAGCGCAAGTTCGAGCCGATGAGCAAAAATTGCCGTCGGGGACATCTTACGACCAAATCGGACAGAAGATTGAGGATTATTATCAGAAAAACGAGAAAACCAGCGCAGGACTGGCAACATCTATTTTTGACAAGGACGGTCAAACCATTTACCAAAATAATTTTGGCTATGTAGACAAGGAAAAAAAGTGGGCGGTGGATGACAACTCAGTTTTCGAGTGGGGCTCTGTAACGAAATTAACCGTCTGGGTCAGCGTCATGCAGCTCTGGGAAGAGGGGAAAATTGACCTAAAAACCGACATCAAAGAGTATCTGCCCAAGGATTTTCTCAAAAGCAAGCTCAAATTTGACAAACCCATTACCATGCTTGACCTCATGAACCACCAAGCAGGCTTCGCAGATGTTGACTTGGCCAAAAATGAAGACAAAGACCTAGCCCATACGCTACAAAAGGCGCCGATTATTCAAGCCTATGAGCCGGGGACAATAACTGCTTATTCCAATTTTGGAACGGTGCTTGCTGGCTACATCGTCGAGCGGATTAGCGGACAATCTTACGCTGACTATGTGCACGAGCATATTTTTCAGCCCTTAGGTATGAAGCACACCGCTATTTTGCCCGATTTTTCGGATAATGACTATGTGGTCGAAAAACGCAAGGAAATCAAGGGCTACACCTCAGACGGTCAGCTGATTGGCGAGGCAAACAAGCCTAATCCTTACTATCCGAGCGGGCGAGCAACAGGAACTTTGAAAGACTTTAAGACCTTTGCCCAAGCACTCCTGCAAAAGAAGACACTTTTTAGGCGCGCGGAAACTTGGGACACCCTTTATACGGCGACTTCGACTTTTCCTGATAGCAAACTCCCAATCAATGCTCACGGATTTTGGAGTGACCTTTATCAAGACCGCGTTATCCTCGGTCACGGTGGTAATACGGCTGGCTTTTCATCCATATTAACTTTGGATTTCAAATCAGGTATCGCTACCGTCATTTTAACCAATCAACAATACGAAAGTAACTATCTTAAAAAAATTCCTGAGCTGATTTATGGAAACAAGGCAACTACTTCAGAGAAGATAAAAGCAGAGTTTAAACCGGGCGTTTATCGCTCAAGTCGCGTTTTCACCAATGCCTTATCAATCACGCGCATTGCTCCGCCAATAACTAACTATCTTGAGAAAAATAGTAAATTTGTCACTCAAAAATACTGGGAATTGGAGAAAAACGGCAAGCAAGAACGGCTGAAATTGCCTATCGCAGACTACCTTAAACTTTCCACATGGGATGTAGTCAAGGATTACGGCAGTCTCGTCTTGTGGTGCCTCGCTGCTTTCTATGCCCTCCTCATCCCTGTATCTGCTTTACTGGTCAAACTCTATCGGCTTCTTTTCAAGCGGAAAAATCACAAACTTACACCGCTTGCTTGGTCGCTCTGGCAATACCTGACTTGCGGGTTCATTCTATCTACCATGCTCCTGCTTTACTTCTTTATCCAAAGCGTCCTGAGTCTACATTCCTCACCAAACAGCCGTGTTTGGCTTTCTATGGGCTTTGCAGCTGTGGGAGTTAGCCTCCTGGTTAGCCTTATTGCCTCATTCTTCCTGCGCTCAAAATTCCAAGTGAGCAAGGGTCGAAAAATCTTGACCTACTTGACCAGCAGTGCTTCACTTATCGTCGTTCTCAATCTCCTCTACTGGAGCCTATATCAGTGGTGGACGCTCTACTAAAAGAAAGGAAAGTTATGACCCATTCTCAAAAAATCGAAACAATGATTCAAAACGGCTCCGACCAACTCTACACCGTTTGCTATCCCAATCCTGACAAGGAAACGATTATCCTGCTGCACGGTGGACCGGGAACGCCTGATGACTTCAAGCTCTTTATCCCTAAGCTCGAAAAAGATTATCAACTGATTGTCTTTCACCAGCGGGGAACGAGGAAATCGCCCTGTCCGAGTGGCGACTACAGCATGGAGGCCTACATTGCAGACATCAACACAATCGCCGACCACTTCAATGTAGATAAATTTCACCTTTTGGGGCATTCCTGGGGTGGATTGTACGCGCAAATCTACGCCAGCAAAATCCCTGAGCGGCTCCTTAGTCTCTTTCTTTCCTCGCCGGGAACAGGCACGGGCAAGCAGTGGAAACAAATGGAAAAGGAAATGATGAATTACAATAAAAATCACTGCACGACTATCGAATGGCTGAAAATGGGAATCTATTCTCTGCTGGGAGGTCTTGGCAGTTCCAAGGCTTCGCAAGCTCTCTTTCGCCAAGTTGTCCGTAATTACAATGCCGACTATCCAGCCTTTCATGATGTGAAACTAGACATGAGCAATGTTTCAGTCCAAGCAGGCAATCAGACAAGAAAGGAAATTATGGCCTATCCTCTCTTGCCCCGACTAGAAGATCCTGCTTTTCCTATTACCGTGACTTTCGGTGACAATGATATTTTTGGTGCCAGCATGCACTTTGTCATCAGCCGCTATCCCAGCGCTCAGGTGTTCACCATTAAAAACAGCGGCCACTTCCCATTTCTCCACAATCCAGAAGACTACTTTGCTATCTTGCACCAGCATTTTGGAGCATAAAAAGAACCTATAAAAGCAAGACCGCTTTTATAGGTTTTTCTTTTCTTTTTTCTTGACGGGCATTCTCGCTAAATCCCGCAAGGCAAAATAAGCAAGAAAGGTCACGCCAATGCTGACGAAGATTTCGCTAGGCAGCTGGAAAATTCGGAAAGCTGCTAGAGTTAAGAGGATGAGCAAGACAACCAAGATAAGCACCAGCGTCACTACATTGAGTGTTCCGCGAATGCTAGGCGGAGCAGCAAAAATGTAAAATAAGAGAATGAGAATTCCCACAATCAAATAAAACATAAACCTATTGTTTTTGTAAAAAAAGAGCAAAAACTCAAAACGTCTATCCGACTTCCTAAGTTCTTGCTCATTTATTATTCTTCATCAAAATTCTTTTTTGATTTCTTAGGCGGCTTGAGACGATTAATATCCCGCAAAGCCAAGACGGTCACTACGGATAGGCCAAATCCTACAAAATATTCAGCTGGCAATTGGAAAATCTGAAAAATGCCTAAGCCGAATAAGATAATCAAGGCCACAATCAGTAAAACCATGGTCACAGCATTAACAGTGCCTTTAATACTGGATGGAACAGCAAAAATGTAGAAAAAGAGGATTAAAATCCCAATGATAAGATAAACCATATTGCTGCTCCTTTCCTTTTTAATTATTCAGCTGCAGCTGATTTTTTCTTTTTATTGGCTTTTTCGCGTTCTTGTTTATTTAAAATTTGCTTGCGCAGACGAATAGATTCTGGCGTTACTTCCATGTATTCGTCGTCATTCAAGAATTCCAAAGATTCTTCTAAGGTCAAAATGCGCGGTGTCTTGATGACTGCTGTCTGGTCCTTGGTTGCAGAACGAACGTTGGTCATTTGCTTAGCTTTGGTGATATTAACAGTCAAGTCATTTTCACGAGAGTTTTCACCGATGATCATTCCTTCGTAAACCTCAGTACCTGGGTTGACAAAGATGGTTCCGCGCTCTTCGATAGACATAATAGAGTAGGTTGTAGCCTTACCAGCATCGATGGATACCAGAGCACCGCGGTGGCGGCCACCGATTTCACCTGGAATAAGTGGTAGGTATTGATCAAAGGTATGGTTCATAATCCCGTAACCACGAGTCATGGATAAGAACTCAGTTGAGTAACCAATCAAACCACGGGCTGGAACTAGGAAGACCAAACGAGTTTGACCATTACCAGTAGCTACCATATCCAGCATTTCACCCTTACGTTCAGAAAGACTTTGGATGACCGAGCCTTGATATTCTTCAGGTGTATCGATTTGGACGCGCTCAAATGGCTCACATTTGACACCATCGATTTCTTTCACGATAACTTCTGGACGAGATACTTGCAGCTCATAACCTTCACGACGCATTGTTTCAATCAGGATTGACAAGTGCAATTCACCACGACCTGAAACGATCCACTTGTCTGGTGAATCAGTTGGTTCAACACGTAGAGATACATCTGTTTGCAGTTCAGCCTGCAGACGTTCTTCAACCTTACGAGAAGTTACCCATTTCCCTTCGCGGCCAGCAAAAGGTGAGTTGTTAACCAAGAAGGTCATCTGCAGAGTCGGCTCATCGATATGCAAAATTGGCAGGGCTTCAACGGCATCTGTCGGTGTAATCGTCTCTCCGACAAAGATATCTTCCATACCTGAAACGGCAATCAGGTCACCTGCTTTTGCTTCGTTGATTTCACGACGCTCCAAACCAAAGAAACCAAATAGTTTTGTAACACGGAAGTTTTTCGTTGTTCCGTCTAGTTTAGAAAGGGTTACTTGATCACCAACCTTAACAGTACCACGGAAGACACGGCCGATACCGATCCGGCCAACGAAGTCATTGTAGTCCAAGAGTGACACTTGGAATTGGAAAGGTTCGTCAGAATTATCCACTGGTGCTGGGATATGGTCAATGATGGTATCAAAAATCGGTGCCATGGTGTGCTCTTGATCAGCTGGATCATCAGACATAGATGAGGTTCCATTGATAGCGGAAGCATAAACCACTGGGAAGTCCAGCTGGTCATCATCCGCTCCAAGCTCAATAAAGAGTTCCAATACTTCATCCACTACTTCTGCTGGACGAGCAGACGGCTTGTCGATTTTGTTCACAACTACGATAGGAACAAGGTCTTGCTCCAAGGCTTTTTTCAATACAAAGCGAGTCTGAGGCATAGTTCCTTCGTAGGCGTCCACAACCAGAACAACCCCGTCCACCATCTTCATAATCCGCTCTACTTCACCACCGAAGTCCGCGTGCCCTGGTGTATCCATGATATTGATACGAGTACCTTCGTAAGCCACGGCTGTATTTTTAGCCAAGATGGTGATACCGCGCTCCTTTTCAATATCGTTTGAGTCCATTGCCCGCTCTTGCAGCTCTTTACGCTCATCTAATGTATGAGATTGCTTCAGCAACTCATCGACCAAGGTTGTTTTCCCGTGGTCAACGTGAGCAATAATGGCGATATTGCGAATATCTTCTCTTAATTTTGTCATGATTTCCTCTGAATTTTTAAATTTTATTTCTAACTGAACAATTATACCACAGACGCAGGCAAAAAACACGGCTTTGATAAGTGTAAATGTTTTCATTGAAAAATATGGGAGCTGCATGAGGATTTGCATTTCCCATCCTGAAAATTTATGATATGATTTAGAAAAAACAAGGAAAACAGATGCGCCTCGACCAACTGCTGGCTGCCAATCATATCAGCCGAAAAAAGATGAAACAAAGCCTTTTACAAAAACAGATTTTAGTGGACGATAAGCCCGCCTGCAAACTCAGCCAAAATGTTGATACCAGCCTGCAGCAGATTACTTTTCAAGGCAAACATGTCAGCGGCCCTGCACACCGTTACTACATGCTGAATAAACCCGCAGGTGCAGTCACTGCCAATCGCGACGCTGAAAAATTGACTGTTCTGGATTTACTGGACGAGGAGGTAGAGAAAGAAAATCTTTACTCTATCGGACGCCTGGATAGAGATACCGAAGGACTCCTTCTAATTACCGACAATGGTCCTTTGGGATTTCAGCTGCTGCACCCTCAATATCATGTCGAAAAAACTTACTATGTAGAAGTCAATGGACCTTTAACTCCTAAGGACAAATCTTCCTTTCAGGAAGGCATTCGCTTTTTAGACGGCACCACCTGCCAACCTGCCCAGCTCTCTATCCTCTCTACCAGCTCCAGTCTGAGCTGTGCTACCGTCAAGATTTCCGAGGGGAAATTCCACCAGATCAAAAAGATGTTTCTGGCAGTTGGTGTTAAGGTTACTTATCTCAAGAGAATTCAGTTTGGGGATTTTACATTAGACCCAGAATTAGCAACAGGTGATTACCGTCCTTTGAACCAAGAAGAATTAGCGATTATTAAAAAATATTTGGAGAAAAGTTGGTAAAACAAAAAAGCTTTAAAAAATAAAGCTTTTTTGTTATTTCACCAATCCGTTCATGAATCGTTTTATCAGCTAGCCTTCACCTTGCCATTCCAAGAATCCAACCCATAAGAAAGAATATAGATTTCTTTAAATCCTTGTTTTTTCAGATACAGAGCCGCATTGGTTACGCGCTGACCACGACTATTTTCATAGAGGAGAACAGCCTTGTCCTTACGAAGTGCACCGACACTATCCTTGAGCTGCTGAGATGGAATATTGCGAGCACCTAAGATATGCTTCCGGTGAAAATCAGATGGATCCCGCAGATCAACCAACTGCCCTTGGCGAATCAAGTCTTCAAATTCCCCGTTATCCACGATTTTTGCTGCCTGACGAAGGCGCAGATAATTAAAGCCCATCCAGCCAAGTATTCCCAAAAGTACCGCCCATAAAATCCAAATTGTCATCTCAAGTCTCCTTTTTCTTTTCTAAATATTCTAACTCTAATCGATGTTCTCGGTGCAAGACAGCCTCTGCCTCAAAATAAGCTAGCTTATCCATTAGGCCGGCATCGTAAATTCTCTTCAGCTCAATTTTCATCATCTCAATATCGTAAAGGCGTTTGCCCATATAGATAATGATTCCGAAACTTTTAAGAAATTGCTGAACATCATACAGGTTTTTCATGAGCTATATTTTATCAGATTTTCCAGCGCTTTTCAAGATGAAAAAAGCAGAAAGGAAAGCCTGTTTCCTTTCTGCTTGGCATGGATAACTTTTTACAAACCTGGTGCTTGACCGATTTCAGCTGTCAACATCCAGATTGTCTTTTCAAGTTCAGCCTTAGCGCCGACAAAGATATCATTGGTTACATCGTCCCCTTCTTCGTCTGTTACATCCAAAGCTTCTTGGTAAAGACCTGTCAGATAACGGAAAATCTCAATCACACGCGCCAGACTTTCTTCTACATCCTTGCTGAATTCACCAGCTTTTTCTTCAATCTTGCTGTGTTGGATAAACTCGGTCAAGGTAGAATAAGGCTTGCCTCCCAATGTAATCAAGCGCTCGCTAACTTCATCCAAAGTTGTATCCAAAGTTTCCATGTATTCATCCATTTTTGGATGCCAAACCATGAAGCCTGCTCCACGCATATACCAGTGAACTTGGTGAAGAGCGATATGAGCTGTATAAAGGTCTGCCACTACTTGATTAAGAATAGCCTTAGTCTTTGGCAAAGACTTTTGATTGCTGAAAGTTGCTACGTCAGTTGCTGCACCATTTTTTACTTGTGTCATTGTATTTACCTCGTTTTTATTTATAATGATTCTAATCTTTTTAGATTATGGTTTAATTATAATGCTTCTAAATAAGAAAGTCAAGACAAAAGATTCAAAAAAAGACTTTATTAGAAAAGTTGCAAAATTTCAGAATTTTTCTGTTTAAAATTACGAATAAATAAGTATGATTCATCTATACTTTTTTCTCCTTGGCACCGTCTTTGCCTCCTTCCTAGGCTTGGTCATCGACCGCTTCCCAGAGCATTCTATCATCACTCCAGCTAGTCATTGCAATACCTGCGGGAAAAGATTGGCACCGCGTGATTTGATTCCTATTTTTTCTCAAATCTTAAATCTTCTTCGTTGCCGCTTCTGTGGAGACAAGATTCCCTTACGCTATTTATTTTTTGAATGTATCTTGGGCGGTCTTTTTCTGGCAACCTCACTTGGCACGATTTCCCTCAGTCAACTCCTACTACTCACCATGGGCTTAAACCTAGCCATCTACGATCAAAGAGAGCAGCAATATCCCCTGATGGTCTGGCTGGTTTTTCAGTTCTTGCTGATGATGACAGCAGGCGTCAATCTTCTCATGCTCTTCTTTTTAGCCCTAGGACTTCTAGCCTTCTTTTATAATCTTCGTATTGGCGCTGGAGACTTTCTCTTCCTGGCGTCCTGCTCAGCCATTTTCAGCCTAACAGAAATTCTCATTCTTATCCAAATCGCTAGCTTCTCCGGTCTCGCCTGTTTTTGCTTTAAAAAGAAAAAAGACAGGCTAGCATTTGTACCCTGTCTTCTGTTTGGTGTATTTGCTGTTTTAATTTTTAAATGTATTGTGTAATTCGTAAAAGTACTATATAATGAAATCAGATTATTTATTAAGAGGATTTTATTATGAAATTAGAATTACCAAAATCAAAATTAAAAATGCCTAACATTGATGAAAAATCGATGTTAAAAGTTCTTGACTGGACTTATGAAACTACAATTAATGGTATCCCTGGTCAAAAGACTATAGAAGAACTAGCTGCTGATTATTTGAAGCATGATGATATAGAAACTGCAATTTCAAAGATGATTACTTATCAAACTTCAAAAGCCGGAATATCTGGTTTCGTTACTGGATTTGGGGGAATATTAACAATGCCGGTAACTATTCCAGCTAATATAACTTCTGTTATTTTAGTTCAAATGAGGATGATTGCTACTATAGCTTATATGAGAGGATACGATTTAAAGAGTGATCAAGTTCAAACGTTTGTTTATGCTTCATTAACTGGAACATCTGTTGCTGATATTGCAAAGAAAGCTGGAATTATTATTGCAAATAAAATGGCAACTGGAGTAATTAAAAAAATCCCTGGGAAAGTACTAACAAAAATTAATCAGGCGGTTGGTTTTAGATTGGTAACCAAATTTGGGACTAAAGGAGCTGTGAATTTAGGAAAAATGGTTCCTATTGCTGGCGCTCTTATAGGCGGAGTTGTGGATACCGCATCAACTCAAATCATTGCGAAAAATGCTTTAAAAACCTTTACTTCTAAAGGAATTAACATAGGAGACGGTACAATTATTGATATCAAATAAAGAAAATGAGGTTCTTTCTATAGAACCTCATTTTCTTTATTTCTTATAAGCTGCTGCTTCTTTGATAAAGGCTGCTATACCAGTATCCTTTTCATGAAGAGCTTTGACAATCTTAGATCCGACAATGACTCCATCTGAGACTTGATTGAAGCGGTCAATATCCTCTAAAGTCGAAACGCCAAAGCCCGTCAGTACTGGAATCTCTGCAATATCACGAAGCTTGCTCAGATGCTGGTCCAAATCATCGCGGTAGCTTCCGCTCTTACCCGTCACACCGTTGATGGCTACAGCGTAGATAAAACCTTCAGCTTCCTTGATCAGCTCCTGCTGACGTTCTAGACCAGTTGTCAGGCTCACTAAAGGAACTAGAGCGATATCTGAATCTTCCAGCAGGGGCAGAATAAAATTCCTGTGCTCGTAGGGCAGATCCGGAATAATCAATCCTTTAACCGGTGTTGTAGCTAAGTCCTTGACAAAATCTTTGAGACCGTATTGGAAAATAGGATTGAAGTAGGTCATGATAATGAGAGGCAGCTGAGTGTCCAAATTCTGCAAGCTTGCGACTAAAGACTTGGTTGAAGTATGGTGGCCAAGACTTCTCAGACCGGCTTCTTCAATAACAGGTCCATCTGCAACAGGATCTGAAAATGGCAGACCGATTTCAATGGCTGATACACCCAAGTTTTCCAAAAATGAGATGGTTTCTGGTAATCCTGCTAAACCTTTCTCGTGATCACCAGCCATGATATAAGGAAGGAAAATTCCCTTACCTGCTTTTTTGATGGCCTCTAAATGCTGAGTGAGTGTTTTAGTCATGGGCACCTCCTTTTTGAGCAGCTTCACTTTCCAAGCGTTCCTTTACCTGAACGACATCCTTGTCACCACGACCGGATAGGCAGACGATCATTGATTTATCTGGTCCCAACTCCTTAGCCAGCTTAACTGCGTAAGCAATAGCGTGACTAGACTCTAGAGCAGGAATAATCCCTTCGATACGAGACAGGAGCTGGAAGGCTTCCAAGGCTTCTTCATCCGTGACTGGAACATAAGTTGCGCGCTGGATAGCATTAAAATGAGAATGTTCAGGACCGATGCCTGGATAGTCCAGCCCAGCAGAGATAGAGAAAGCTTCCAGAATCTGACCTTGCTCATCCTGCAAGACATCCATCAAGGCACCGTGCAAAACACCTGGCCGGCCTTTGGTTAAGGTCGCAGCATGTTCATCTGTATCCACGCCTCGCCCAGCCGCTTCTGTTCCATACATAGCAACTGAGCTATCGTCTACAAAGGGATAAAAGAGCCCAATAGCATTGGAGCCACCGCCAACGCAGGCCACTAAAGCATCGGGTAAGGCACCTGCATTTTGCTCAGCAAACTGGCGCTTAGCCTCACGCCCAATCACGCTCTGATAGTCGCGGACAATCTCCGGGAAAGGATGGGGTCCCAAGGCTGAGCCCATAATATAGTGAGTATCATCGACCTGAGCCACCCAAGCTCGCAAGGCAGCGTTGACTGCATCCTTGAGGACTCGAGAGCCATCGGTCACAGACTCTACCTTGGCTCCTAAAAGTTCCATCCGAAAGACATTGAGGGCTTGGCGCTTGACATCTTCTTCGCCCATGTAGATAGTACAGTCCATGTTGAAAAGGGCTGCAGCTGTGGCTGTAGCTACTCCATGCTGACCTGCACCAGTCTCTGCAATGATTTTCTTCTTGCCCATTCGCTTGGCTAGCAGGACCTGGCCTAGGGCATTATTAATTTTATGGGCCCCGGTATGATTGAGGTCTTCCCGCTTCAGATAAATCTTAGCACCGCCAGCATAGGCTGTCAGATTTTTTGCAAAATAGAGAGGATTTTCCCGCCCTACATACTGCTTCAGCAACTCGTCCAGCTCAGCCTGAAAGGCTGGGTCTTTTTTACTCTCACGGTAGGCTTTGTCCAGCTCCAAAACTGCTGTCATCAGCGTTTCCGGAACAAATCGCCCGCCAAACTCACCGTAAAATCCTTCTTGATTGGGTTGATTATATGCCATCTTTCACTCTTTCTATAAATTCTGTTATCTTTTCTAAATCCTTCTGTCCGTCAGTCTCGACCCCGCTGGATACATCAACTGCGTAAGGAGCGAAGTGCTGAATAGCTTCTCGGACATTTCCTGCATTCAAACCACCGGCGATAAAGAAGGGCTGGTGGATTTGACTCTTATCAAAAGCTTGCCAGTCAAAGGTCTGACCACTACCGGCAAGAGGGGCATCAAAGAGCAGGTAGTCCGCTTGTTGGCTGACTCCTTTTAACGCTCCCTTGACCTGATAAGCTCGAATAACCGGCCGGCCAATCTGAGTCAGGAGCTCTTCATCAAAATCGCCATGAATCTGCACCAAATCCAGATTTGCCACCGAAATAGCTTCCTGTAGCTCCGACAAGCTCGGAGAGACGAAAACTCCTACCTTTCGGACAGTAGGCGGCACCAAGGCAGTTAGCTTCTGAGCTTGCTCCAAACTAACCCTCCGACGGCTCTCAGCAAAGACAAATCCAATGTAGTCAGCACCAGCTCGGCATGCCGTCTCCACAGCACTGGCCGTTGATAAGCCGCAAATCTTAACCTTTGTCAATTTTTAGCTCCTTGATTTTTTCTGCCACATCCTCAGCCTGCATCAGGGCTGTTCCGACTAAAACCGCATGGAAATAAGGAGCTACTAGCTCAGCATCTTCCTTGCTGAAAATAGCGGATTCTGATACGTAAACCCTGTCATCTTTGAAATGGGCAGACAGCTGGAGACTGGTATTGATATCTGTCTCAAAAGTCACTAGATTGCGGTTATTAACACCGATAATCCGAGCTCCTATTCTATGGGCAATTTCCAGCTCCGCCAGATTATGGGTTTCGACCAGAACTTCCAAGCCTAAACCCGTCGCAAAATCATAGAGTTCTTGCAGACGCTTTTCAGGCAAGGCAGCCACAATCAGGAGAATAACTGTCGCTCCGGCATTGCGGGCGCGAACAATCTGTTTTTCATCAATGATAAAGTCCTTATTGAGGGTTGGAATGGTCACTTGACTGGAAATCTCTCTCAGGTAATCCAGATGTCCTTTGAAGAAAATCTCATCTGTCAGGACCGAAATCATAGCTGCACCGCATTGTTCATAGGCGCAAGCCTGCTCCACAATATCCACACCGAGATTAATATCTCCCAGACTTGGACTGGCTTTTTTAACCTCAGCAATCAGCTGCAGCTCTTGAGGATGGCTCTTGAGATACTCATAGAGGGAATAGGTCGAACGCAGAGGTTGCAGCTCTTCATAGGACATGGCCGCCACTTCCTGCTCTTTTTGCTTTAGAATGGTCGGGAGAAATTCTTTACTCATTTTTGATACTCCTGTAGTTGCTTGAGTTTTTCATAGGCTGCACCGCTGGCAATCACTTGACGGGCCAAAGCTATTCCTTCTTCTATGCTGTCTGATTTTCCATTAGCATAGAAGCCCAATCCCGCATTTAGAACTGTCGTTTCTAGATAGGGACTGGTTTGATTTTGCAGGACAGATAGCAGAATTTCTGCATTTTCTTTGGCATTGCCTCCACGAATCGCTTCAAGAGGTATCTCTTCCATGCCAATATCTGACGGCAGAAAGCTGTGCAGGCTGATTTGTCCATCTTCCAGCAGAGCATACTGGGTACGACCATGAAGACCAGCCTCGTCCAAACCATCTGGACCCGACACAACTACTGCACGTTTGCGGCCCATATTTTTCAAAACTTCTGCCGTGCTCTCTAACATATCCGGCCGACTGGTTCCTAAAAGCTGGGTTTCTAGCGACATAGGATGGATGAGCGGACCAGTTAGATTCATGATTGTGGGAATGCCGAGGCTAAGCCGGGCTGGCATGATGTATTTCATAGCCGGATGCATATTTTTCGCAAAGAGAAAGACGATACCTGTCTGCTCAAAAACCTTACCCAAGCTAGCAGCATCCAAGTCTAGATTGATCCCCAGAGCTTCTAACACATCAGCTGAGCCTGACTTAGAAGAAATGGAGCGATTGCCGTGCTTGGCCATCTTAATCCCGCCACCTGCCAGTACAAAAGCTGCTGTAGTCGAAACATTGAAGCTGAAAGACTTGTCTCCGCCCGTACCGCAATTGTCCATAGCAGTGCGAATAGTGGTCGAAATCTGCTTAGCATGGCCTCGCATTACCTGAGCCAAAGCCGTTCGTTCCTCAATCGTCTCCCCCTTCATCTTAAGCCCCAGCAAGAAGGCTACAATTTGAGACTCTGTCACCCGTCCGGTGACAATTCGCTCAATCACATCTGTCATCTCAGCGCTGCTTAAATCCTTAAAATCAGCTAGTTTTGCAATAATCTCTTTCATACATTCTCCTTTACTTTACTAAGTCGATGAAGTTCTTGATAGACGACAAGCCGTCCGGCGTGCCGATGCTTTCTGGATGATACTGAAAACCATAAATGGGCAGACTCTTGTGCTGGATAGCCATGATAGAGTTGTCATCAACCGCTCGAGCTGTCACTTCAAAGTCCTCTGGCATCTCCTCAATCAAAATCGAATGATAGCGCATGACCGGCTGCCCATCCTCTATTCCCTGATAGATAGGAGATTCCCCCTCAAAGCGCAGAATACTTTGCTTGCCATGCATGACTTTGGGAGCCAATCCTAGCTTTCCGCCAAATACCTCTGCAATGGCTTGATGTCCCAAGCAAATCCCTAAAATCGGCTTTTTGCCAGCAAAATCGCGGATAAGTTCTTCCATCCGTCCTGCATCTGCCGGCCAGCCTGGGCCAGGAGACAGGACCACAGCATCAGCTTCTTCTGCTGCTTGATAAAGGCCTGCATCATCATTTCGCAAGACCCTAACTTCTGCGAAATTGCCGATATACTGGGCTAGATTGTAAGTAAAAGAATCATAATTATCAATCAATAAAATCATTGCATCTCTCCTATCTTGGTCATTGATTTGGCCTTGTTGATGGTTTCTTGGTATTCATTAGTAGGGATCGAGTCATAAACAATACCCGCTCCAGCTTGAACGTAAGCTCTGCCATTTTTCAAAATCATGGTCCGAATAGCAATGGCAACATCCATATCCCCTGTCGCAGATAGATAGCCGATAGCCCCCGCATAAACACCACGTTTTTCCTGCTCCAGCTCATAAATTCGCTTCATAGCTCGAATCTTAGGCGCACCCGAGACGGTGCCAGCCGGTAGGGTGGACTTGAGTGCATCCATAGCTGTCAGTTGGGGCAAAAGCTGACCACGAACCACACTGGTCAGATGCATGACATAGCGGAAATACTCTACTTCCATGTACTTAGTGACTTCCACGCTGTTATTCTGAGCAATTTTACCAATATCATTACGCCCCAAATCAACTAACATGCGGTGCTCCGCCACTTCCTTCTCATCAGCCAGCAGCTCCTTCGCCAAGGCTTTATCCTCTCTCTCACCCTTCCCGCGCGGCCTGGTTCCAGCAATAGGATTGGTCGTAACCTGATCTTGCTTGACAGACACCAGACTTTCTGGGCTGGCTCCGATAATCTGATAATTCCCGAAGTCATAAAAGTAGAGATAGTTGGAAGGGTTGGTCACACGCAGATTGCGATAGTAATCCAGTGGCTTACCAGAATACTCTGCTGAAAACCGCTGACTGAGCACACATTGGAACATATCTCCCTGCCGAATCAAGCTGCGCGCTTCTTCCACCATTTTTTCAAAAGCTGTCTGCTCGATGTGACTCTGGAAGTTCAAACTGGACAGTTCCAGTGGTGAAAATTCATCTGTCGCAGGCTGCGCCAGCTCAGTCATGATAAGCTCCAGACTAGCAGCCAAATCAGCTTCGCTTCTATCACTGTAGAGCGCCTCCTCAACGATATAAACCTTGTCTTTTTTATGGTCAAAAACCATGTAACTCTCATAGACGAAAAAGTGCATATCCGGCGTTCCAATCACATCAGCTGGAATCTGGCCAATCTCCTCATAGAGGGAAATCATATCATAGCCGACAAAGCCGATGGCTCCACCACCAAAAGGCAGGTCTGAATGATGATTTTTTTCACTGCCAACTCATGCAGATAGTCCAAGGGATCTGCCTCGATTGCTTGCCCGTTCTTTGTTAACTGGCCGTTTTCATAGCGAACTTCAAAGACTGGCTTATAAGCTAGGATAGAAAAGCGAGCTGTCTCGCTATCTCTTGGAATACTTTCCAAAATCACCTTGTGGTCGCCTTTAATCCGCATATAAGCCAGAATCGGTGATAAAATATCAGCTGGTAAAATCTTTTGCATAATGTTTCTTTCTATTTAATCAGAAGCGTTTAAGGAGGAGCAATCTGCTAGTTATGACTGCATTCGCAAGAACAGATAGCACCTATTCATTGTCATAACTTGCTCCAGAACTACAGAAAAACGCCCGCACAGTTCATCCTGTGAGGGCGTGTGATCGCGGTGCCACCTCAGTTATGGAGTTTTCGGGCTCCACATCTCATTTACCTATTTGCAGCCTTTTAGATCCCTTTTAGTAGAAGGCAGCATACCGAGTCATGTCAAAGTATGCTAACAAAACGATAAAAGATCAACTAAAGGACTAAATTTTGACTCCAACAGCCCATTTCATAACTTCTCCTGCCTGTTTACAGCAACCACAGACTCTCTTAAAGGAGGAATGTTACTACTCTTCTGCTGGGTATTTTATTTTCGTTTTTCTAGATAGTCGGCAATGGCTGCCACATCCTTGTCTCCACGACCAGATACATTGATAATGATGATTTGGTCAGATGACAGTTGCGGAGCTCGCTTGATAGCTTCAGCAATGGCATGGGAGCTTTCGATTGCCGGCAAAATTCCTTCCTTTTGTGTCAAGAGAAGCAAGGCATCCACAGCTTCATCATCTGTCGCGGCTACGTATTCTACTCGACCAGAATCTTTAAAGAAAGCATGTTCGGGACCAACTCCAGGATAGTCCAAACCTGCTGAAATTGAGTAAACAGGTGCCACCTGACCATCTTCTGCAAAGACAGCGTAGGTCTTCATACCGTCCACTACTCCGACACTTCCCTTGGTCATAGTCGCTGCATGCTGGTCTGTGTCAAGACCCCGTCCAGCTGCTTCAACTCCCACTAACTTGACTTCTTCATCCGCCACATATTGGGAGAAGGCGCCGATAGCATTGGAACCACCGCCTACACAGGCAATAACATAGTCCGGCAAGCGGCCTTCTTTGTCCAAAATCTGACGGCGTGATTCTTCACTGATCACCTTTTGGAATTCATGGACAATGGTCGGATAGGGGTGAGGTCCGACAGCCGAACCCAAAACATAGAAGGCTTCCAAATCGCTCATCCAAGCTCCAAAAGCTGCATCTACAGCATCTTTGAGGGTTTTGGTTCCTGTTTCCACAGCGTGAACAGTCGCTCCCATCATTTCCATGCGGAAGACATTGAGGCGCTGGCGCTCTACATCCTCTGCACCCATGTAGACATCGCACTTCATACCAAACTTAGCTGCGGCTGCCGCAGTTGCCACACCATGCTGACCAGCTCCAGTTTCAGCGATGACTCGGGTCTTGCCCATGCGCTTAGCTAGTAAAATCTGCCCCAAAACATTATTGAGCTTATGAGAGCCCAGATGATTGAGATCTTCCCGCTTCAGATAAATCTTAGCTCCGCCCAGATGCTGGGTCAGACTTTCTGCAAAGTAGAGCGGGGTTTCCCGACCTGAATAATCCGCCAAATAATGTCGGTATTCATTTAAAAATTCTGGATCATCCTTATACTTCTCAAAAGTCACTTCCAATTCATCCAGCAAGGCCTGGATAGGCTCCGGTACAAAGGAGCCGCCGAATTGTCCAAAATATCCTTTAGTTTCTGTCATCTTAATTGCCTCTTTTCTTTATTTTCAAACAAAACAAAAGCCCACACACAGAAAAAACTCTGTGTGAGGGCGTAAAATCGCGGTGCCACCTCAATTATGGAGCAAAGTATAGACTGCCTCCATATCTCTGTCTTGTCTAACAACAAGCTGCACTGTAAGGTGTGCTCACCGAATTTTTATTGCTTCAAATTCATCTTTTGCATCAGCCCACTTCATAATCCTCCACTGCCTGTTTCCACCAACCACAGGCTCCCTGAAAGTAGAAAAAATTATTACTTTTCTGATGATTTATTTTATTATAGGCCTTTCCCTTTTTCTTGTCAAGAAAAAATTAAATTTTTTCTCCTAAATCCGAACCTTTCTCTCGCTAATCTCTTTTGAAAGCGTCGTCTTAACGATTTTTCCAGATTTTCTGACCAAGCTGAAATGCCCGCCAAGCCAGATAACCACCCAAAGTATTGGTCCAGAGATCATCAATCTCAAAAACTCGATTAGCATTGATAAGAAGGTCCAGCAGAATTTGAGTCATTTCGATAGACAGACTCATCCCAAAGCTCAGCCATACAACCTTCTTTGTCTTCCGCAATTTCGGAAAGAGACAAAGCAATTGAAAGATTAAGGGGGACAGCAGAAAGATATTAGCTAAATTTTGGATAAAGACCTTGACCAGCTGGATCCAAGAAGTAATCTCGCCAATATTGACAAAGGAATTAAAAGGGATTAACAAAACCACTATTCGGCCAAAGTACTGGATTCCCGGCGTCTCCATTCCCGGCTCTGGAACCTGAGGAATAAAGCAGAGAATGCAAAGCATCAAGAAATAGAGCCAGCTTCCCCCTACCAGCAATTTCCGCCCCTTAGCAGTCAGTTCACCGTCTGAAGTCAGGTAGTTCTTAAGGCTGAACATTTTCTACCAATGCTTTCTCGCGATCACGCTTCATAGTATTAGAACGCAGCTGACCGCAGGCTGCATCAATATCTGTACCATGTTCCTGACGAACCACACAGTTGACTCCATTTTTCTTGAGGGTATCGTAGAAAGCCATCACGCGCTCTTTGGGACTGCGGCTGTATTGATCGTGCTCGCTAACTGGGTTGTAAGGAATGAGATTGACATAAGACAGCTTCTTAATGTTCTTGAGCAGCTCAGCCAACTCCTTGGCCTGCTCTACCCCGTCATTGACTTCATTGAGCATGATGTACTCAAAGGTCACCCGGCGATTCGTCGTCTCAATATAGTATTCAATAGCTGCAAAAAGCTTTTCGATAGGGAAGGACCGGTTAATCCGCATGATACTGGTCCGCAGATCATTATTTGGGGCATGGAGGGATACAGCTAGATTGACCTGCACACCTTCATTGGCAAAGTCACGAATCTTATGAGCCAGCCCTGAAGTTGAAACCGTGATATGGCGGGCACCGATAGCCAAACCTTTGTCATCATTGACCGTCCGGACAAACTTGAGCACATTGTCATAGTTGTCAAAAGGCTCACCGATTCCCATAACCACGATGTGACTGACCCGCTCATCCTGACCACGCTCGTCAAAATACTTCTGAACCAGCATAATCTGAGCAACAATCTCACCGTTATTGAGATCGCGTTGCTTTTTAATTAAGCCAGAAGCACAGAAGGTACAGCCGATATTACAGCCAACTTGGGTGGTCACACAGACAGAAAGTCCATAGTGCTGGCGCATGAGTACCGTCTCAATCAGCATACCATCCGGCAGTTCAAAGAGGTACTTGACCGTACCATCAGCCGACTCCTGAACAATGCGCTGCTCAAGCGGATTGACGACAAACTGATCATTTAGTTTGGCAATTAAGTCCTTGGATAGATTGGTCATTTCCTCAAAAGACTGGACCCGCTTGCGATAGAGCCACTCCCAAATCTGGGCAGCACGGAATTTCTTTTCTCCCTGAGCTTCCGCCCATTCAATCATTTCCTGACGCGTTAAGCTATAAATAGATGGTTTCATTTTTCTCCTTTATTCTGGCGAATCACAAAATGGCGATTGCTGTCTTTTTGCTTTTTCTGCCTATCTTGCTGGGAATTGTTGCGGGAGCGCTTATTGTCCCTTTTAGAACGACTGTCTCGGTCTCGCTCGCTTCTGCGATTGCGGCCACCGCCTGAGCGACTATTGCGAGAACGTTTCGACCGACCTTCTGACTCTTTCTTGCCATGCGATTTCTTATCAAAGGAAGCGCGCTGGGGATTTGGATTTTCCAAGACAAAATAAGCACAGCCGTAGCTGCAGTACTCCAGCAAATAGTCTTCTAAACGGCTAATCTTCTCATCGCTTTCATTAGCCCGCTCGTCCTTGTAAAAACCACGCAGGCGCAGCTGCTCATTGCCCCAGTCACCGACAATATAGTCAAACTTGGTGAGAATTTCTGAAAAACGCTGATGAAAGGCCGTCAAGTCAAAGCCTTCCTTATAGTTCTCAATCAATTCAAACTCGAATTTTTCTGCAACAATCTTGCTGTCAATCTGTTTAAACTCCGGTCCTGGGAATTTATTATAATTATACAATTCAGGTGAAATATCTTTACGCATACTCTTCCTTTAACGATCTTGGATAGTTTATCTACAATACTTTATTCTATCATAAATCAGCCAGTATTTCGCGGACTTTTCATCAAAAATATCTTTCTGAAAAAAGTCAGACGATTTAAAGCAAAGAAGACCAACTGATTTTGTCTGTCTCACAAGAAAAGGGAGTGGGAAAGAACTTCAAACAAGTTAAAAAGTTCGTCTTCCCACCCCCGCACAGTTGATTAGGTCATCTTTGGAGCTTAAAAAGCGAAGTAAGATGCCAATCAACCACTGCGTCATCTATTTTTTCTAATTTAGACTCAAAAGTCTGGACTTTTTGCCCAGACTCCTTACTTGTTCTTTTTCAGATAGTCAATAGCGTCCTGCAGTGTTTTAACTGGAACAATTTTCATATCCGTTTTAATCTTCTTGGCTGTCTCCAGAGCCGTTTGGTAGTTGTTTTTCCCATTAGGAGAAAGCTTCTTCTCTTCCTCTGTAAGTTCATTGTTCGGCGCAAAGAAGATATCTGCTCCGCTTTGGGCTGCTGAAACAACTTTCTTATCAATTCCGCCGATTTCTCCAACTTCGCCTTCACGGCTGATGCTACCGGTCCCTGCAATATCGCGGCCATCACGAAGGGTCGGATCAGCCAACTGGGTATAAATGGCTAGACTGAACATAAGGCCAGCACTAGGACCGCCGATACCCTCAGTTGAAAATGTAATCGGAATATTACTGCTGACTTCCGTCCGGTCTATCAGACTGATCCCAATCCCATTCTTACCGTTCTCTAGCTTGATAATCTTTCCGGTTGCTGATTTCTCCTGACCATCCTCTTGGAAAGTCACCTTGACCTTATCCCCAAGCTTCTGCGAGTTGACATACTTGACCAGCTCCTCAGAGCTTTCAAATGTCTTGTCATTGACACCAGTTACCGTATCAGCAATATTGAGAACTCCTTTGAAGGTTGAGTTATCAGCTACCTGCAGGACATAAACTCCCAGATAATCCATCTTGATCTCTTTACCAGCCGTCGTCAACCCCTGATATTTGGCCATATTTTGCGAAGTTTCCATGTAAAATTGGTTGATCCGATTAAACTCATCGTCCGTGGAGCCACCTGTCATATCCTTGGCGGAATAAATATCTGTAAAAGGGGTTAGCCAAGCATAGACCAAATGCGCAAAGGTTGCCTGCTCTACTCCGACCGTCACAAAGTTATAGGAGCCCGCTTCCTTGTCAGCCTTATTATCAACCAGCAGGACCTGACGAACATCCTCGGCACCACCAGGAACTTCTATATAATAAGGCAGACGAACCCAAAGAGCTGCTATAAAAAAGGCAATAGTGACGCCAATGACCGTCGGCAATATAAACTTCTTAATTCTTTTCATTGTTGATTCTTTCTAATTCTTTGATTACACTTTGGGGCACATAGGCTGCGATATCCTGCTGAAAAGCAATCAGCTCACGAATACGTGATGAACTGATATGCTGATAGACTGGCTTGCTGAGCAAGAAAATCGTCTCCAACTCTCCTGCCAATTCCTGATTGAAAAAGTTCATATTGGCTTCATAGTCTAGATCTTGACTATTTCGGAGACCACGTACAAAGGCCTTGGCCCCCAGTCTTCTGGCCACTGTCACTGCTAGCTCATTCTGAGAAGTGATGACCTCGACATTATCCAAATGCTGCAGAGCTTCTTTGACCATGCGCTCTCTGGCTTCAATTGTGAAAAAGCCAGACTTTTCCCGATTATAGAAAATCCCTACATAAAGCTTATCAAAAAGCCTGCTAGCCCGCTCAATCAGGTCCACATGCCCTGTGGTCATCGGGTCAAAAGACCCTGTGAATAATCCTATCTTATCTGACATATACCGTCACCTTTGAAATTCCATATATCTTCTGCTTCCAAATGCCCAGCCCTGCAATTTCTTCTGGCAATTCAACGTCCTTATCTGTCTCACAGACTACTAGGACATCTTGACTCAAGAGCCGACGCTCCTCCAGCTTCTCAATGTCCTCCACAATCTGCTCCTTGGCATAAGGCGGATCCAAGAGAACTAAGTCAAAAGACCCTGTCAACATTTCCAAGGCTCGACCAGACTCCATCTTGAGCAAGTCAAAACGTTCCGGCTCCTTGGTCATCTGAATATTTTCTGAAATAATAGCCTGAGCTCTGCGATCCTTTTCGACTAAGACAGCTGTCTCCATACCTCGCGAAATAGCTTCAATGGCCAAACTCCCGCTCCCAGCATAAAGATCCAGCACCCGACCGCCGTCAAAATAGGGACCAATCATATTAAAAATTGCCCCCTTGACCTTATCGGTCGTAGGCCTGGTCGTCTTGCCGTCCAAAGTCTTGAGGGGCCTGCCTCCGTATTTACCTGCCACAACTCTCATAAAAAACATTATAACACACATCGCACAGGAGGCCAATTTTTTGAAAACTTGACAGACAAAAAACAGAAGTGCCCCAAATTAGAGACTTCTGCTTTCTTTTAGTTTTAGTAAAAAATCAATTAATTCAGGCTGACAGTCTGCCTTATCCAAGATCAGTCCCAATGACCGGCCAACCATGATATAAAAAGTTTCTGGCTTGTCTATAATCGCCACAATATCTTGATAGTCATATCGAGAGGTATGATTACGATTAAAGACCTGAAAATCCGTCTCGTAAAAGTTAAATTCCTGCTCCAAATCATGCCAGAGAGGGTTGCCTCTATAAAACTTTTTAATATGTCGATTCATAGACAGGTAGTAAAGAAAAGGAAGTATAGCCACAATAACAAGAAAAGCTACGCCTGCCAAAGGTTCTCCGATAAAAAAACAGATTGCACCGCATATCAGCACCACTATCTCAGGGAGAATCAGTGAGAAGATGCCATTCTTTTTATACCAAAAGTTGGCCCAAGCGAAACGGCGGTAAGCTTCTTCTGTCATGATCGTCTTTGCTGTCATAGGAAACATCTCTCTACCTCCAAGCTAGATTCTTTCTACAGTTTACCACATTCTTGCTGGAAATAACAATATTCAATAAAGAACTTGCTTTTCTCAATTTCATCTGGTATACTATATGTAACTTTTAAAACGTTACATAGGAGGTGTAGTATGTTTTCTCATGAAAAATTAAAAAAACGTCGGCTGGAGCTTAATTTGACTCAATCCTCTATTTACCAAGAGCTGGGAATCTCTCGAAAGACTTACTCTGCTTGGGAAAATGGCCTAGCAGAACCCCACGCAAAAAACCTCAGGAGGTTGGCCACCTGTCTCAAAGTCCAAGAGAACTACTTTGTGGATGAGACCAGTGCGCTCTACACCTACCCTTTACTAACCCCACCGCATAAAAAAGAAGTAGACAAGCTCGCTAGTCGGCTCTTAGAGAGACAGCGCAAGGTTAGCTCCCTTACAGCCTATAAGGTTCTATCCGTTGAGCTGGCTGCAGGTCGCGGTCACAGTTACTATGACAATGAAACAGACTACGAAACTGTCTACTTTGATCAAGATATCCAGCACGACTTTGCATCCTGGGTCTCTGGGGATTCTATGGAGCCCAAGTATCCCAATGGCTCTGTTGCCCTTATGAAACAGACAGGATTTGACTACGATGGGGCGGTCTATGCTCTCATGTGGAATGGCAAGACCTATATCAAAAAAGTCTACCGTGAAGCTGAAGGTCTACGCCTAGAGTCTATCAATCCTGACTACGGGGATCTCTTTGCTCCCTATGAAGATCAGCCTAGCATTGTTGGTATCGTAGTCGGACATTTTCTGCCGATTGAGGTGTAAGTTATGGTCCTATTTGATTATTCACGCGAGCCCCATTCAGACATTGCTTTTGTGGATATGAAAAGTTTTTACGCCTCTTGTGAATGCATCGCTCTTGGTCTTGACCCTTTAAAAACCTCGCTCTGTGTCATGAGCCGAATTGAAAATTCTGCCGGACTAATCCTAGCTGCCACCCCTCTCTTTAAAAAGAATTTCGGCAGCCAAAATGTCAGCCGAAGCTATAATCTTCCTTTTGATGTCCACACCCGTAAGTTCAACTTTGCTGCTGCCCGCAAGCAGGGACTGCCAATTACAGCAGATTATGTGCGCTTTATCGAAGACGCGGCCCAAAAGACCTTATTGATCCCACCCCGGATGAACTACTATATCCAGAAAAATATGGAAATCCAAAAGATTTTCCAGGATTTTGCGGCTCCCGATGATATTTTCCCCTACTCAATCGATGAGGGCTTCTTAGATTTGACAAGCTCTATCAACTACTTCATTCCCGATCAGACGCTGGACCGCAGGACTAAACTAGACCTGCTGGCTGCCCGCATTCAACAGGCTATCTGGAAGAAGACTGGGATTTATGCCTCTATCGGCCTGAGCAATGCCAATCCTCTTCTCGCTAAGCTGGCCTTGGACATTGAAGCAAAACATACAAAAAAGATGCGGGTCAACTGGTCCTACGAGGATGTTCCCAACAAGGTCTGGACTATTCCGACAATGACAGATTTTTGGGGTATCGGCCACCGAACGGCCATCCGTCTTAAGAAGCTAGGTATCCACTCCATTTATGATTTGGTTCACTTTAACCCCGATATTCTCAAAAAAGAAATGGGGGTCATGGGCCTGCAGCTTTGGTTTCACGCTCATGGCATTGATGAAAGCAATGTTCACAAGCCTTATCAGGTCAAGTCACATGGCCTAGGGAATTCGCAAATTCTCCCCCGAGATTATAGACGACAGGCAGAGATTGAGCTGGTTTTCCGAGAAATGGCTGAGCAGGTCGCCATTCGGCTCAGACGTTCTGGTAAGAAATGCCAGCGTGTCTCCATCTATGCCCGCTATTCTAAACAGGAGCGCCTTCCTTCCATTCATACACAGAAAAAAATTGAGCCTATCAATAACAGCGATCGACTGGCTCAAATCGTAGTTCAGCTTTTTCGTTCCAAATATCAGGGCGGGGCTATCCGACAGATTGGTGTTTTTTACAGTGACTTTGTCGATCAAGGCTATGGTCAGATTTCTCTCTTTGATGATCCCCTGCAAATTCAAAAAGAAGAGGAGCTCCAGCTGACGATTGACCTCATCAGAGATCGCTTCGGCTTTACCTCTCTGCTTAAGGGAAATGCCTTGCTGGACTCCTCCCGTGCTATTGCTCGAAGCAAGTTAACTGGTGGCCATTCTGCTGGAGGTTTGGAGGGCTTATCATGACCGACCGCTCTTATCTCCCCTATCAGTCAGCACGTGACTTTCAGGATCGGGGCATGGCTAAGTGGGCTGGCTTTTTCCTCTCTGAGCACAGCACTGCTCTGGCCAAGACAGAACTAGATATCAGTCGTCTGACCCAGCTTGACAGACAGGAAAAATTCCACTTGCTCAGTCAAGCCTACAGTCAGCAAGTTCCCATCCGAATCACCTTTCTTAATCAGGGAAAGCTGACCGACATTACTGCTACCGTCTTCCATCTGGACTGCAAGCAGGTCCTCTTGCAGGAAGGTGACCATTACAAAGTCCTTGCTATCCATCAGATTCTTTCGATACAAGCTTCAGGAGGTGCAGATGACTACTCAGAATCTACATGAGGAACTTCAATTTGACTATTTTTCCCAGAATTACTATCAATTTCAAGAGGATTTTTATCAATTTTCCAATCTTCCCCAGCCTCTGATGGTCATGGAAGATGACATCCTACTCCACATGGCCAGCCGCCGGGTCACTTATTTCAAACTTTCCAAGACCAAAAGTTTGGACAAGAAGGACCATTACTTCCACTTTACCGTCAGTCGCCCAGACCAAGCAAACCGACTCTGCATTTACCACTATCAAGGCCAAACAGAAGATATAAAGCAATAAGCTCCCAAACTAAGTCTGGGAGCTTGTTGTATGGAGTTGGACATCTACTAGAATCTTCTCAATTTTTTCTTGCTTTAAACCAGGGAATAATATTAAAGATTTGAGCCAGCTATATCTGAACCCGAGAAACGTCATTACTTTTAGGTTATATACCTAGTTTATTTGTATAACCTAATTTCAGATTAAAAACACCCCAATCGTTAGATTTTCTGTCTAACTTTTGGGGTGCAAGTCATAGCGATTTATCTTTTATTTTATTTTTTGTCGGTGTCAAGATTTGCAGCTTCAATAACTGGCTGCTCATCTTGTTTTAGCTTGTTAACAGTCATATTAACACCAAGAGCTCCTGCTAGGAGTTGGCGGATGTCGAAGCCTGCACCTTGCGACACTTGGTCAATACTCTGCATGATATCACCAACCATCTTAGAAGCATTGCCTTCACCATACATAGTAATTTTGTCCACTTTAGTAAGCGGCTCTGCTACAGCACGGGCAATTTCTGGCAGTTTGTCTACAATCATCTCAGTAATCGCAGCTTCCTGCATCTTCTTCATGGCTTCGGCTTTTTTATCCAAACCTTCAGCTTCGGCTTCTAGCTTAAGACGAATAGCCTCGGCTTCAGCACGTCCCTTGGCTTCAATGGCTTCAGCTTCTTGCAGTTGCGCAAATTTCTCAGCCTCGGCTTGAGCCTTGCGAGCTTCGGCTTCTTTTTGTGTTTCAAAGAGTTCCGCCTCGGCTTGACGTTGACGCTCAATCAATTGCGCTTCTGCTGCTTGTTGACGAGAGTATTTCTCCGCTTCAGCCTGTTTGCGGATGTTAGCATCCAGTTCTTGCTCCCGAACCTTAACTTCGCGTTCCTTGACTTCAGCTTCTTTCTCTTGCTTCATGATATTAGCTTCGGCAGCCACACGTTCTTGCTCCCGACGCTGCACTTCCGCCTCAATCCCTTTAGCTGCATCTGCCTTAGCTTGCGCAATATCCGCTTCCTGCTTGAGGGCTGCTTGCTTCAGTTTCAGTTCATTTTGCTTTTGAGCGATTTCTAAGTCAGCAGCTACGCGCTTGTCGTTTGCCAACTTGTCCTGCTCAGCTTCTACTTCCTTGCGCTCACGTTCAGCTTTAGCCTTTGCAATTAAGGCATCTTTTTTGATGGTTTCGACATTTTCGATACCGAGATTATCAATCACACCACCTTCATCAGAGAAAGACTGAACGGTAAAGGCAATGACTTCCAATCCCATTTTAGCCAGATCAGGAGCTACGTTGTCCTGCACTTTTGAGGCAAATTCCTGACGGTCATTGACCATCTTACGAAGTTCCATCTGACCAATCACTTCCCGGAGATTTCCTTCCAAGACATCTTGAACAGAGTTGGAAATATCTGTTGTATTCCAATTAAGAAAGTTTTCTGCTGCACGGGCAATCATTTCATCAGTCGTTCCGATTTTTAGCTTAACAGCTGCATCGGCACGAACATTGATAAAGTCCAGAGTCGGTACCGCTTCAGAAGTGCGAACATCTGTCGAGAACTGCTCAATATCCAAATAAGAGCGCTGCTCTACAAAAGGAATCATAAAGCCAGCCTTACCACGAAGGTGACGCTGTTTACGTAGTCCCGTAATTACAACTACTTCGTTAGGGCGTGCGTTAACATAGCCTTTCACTAAAAGTACAACAAGGACAACCAAACCAATAATTACTGGAATCAACCAGGTTGGAAAGAAAAATGTATCCATTAAATCTCCTTCTATAAGACAATTTTCATTGTCTATTTTCTTTTTATACTTAGTATAACAAATTATTTCAAATTCTCAAATTATTTTCAAGATTTTTACAAGAATCATTCATCAAAAAGTCCTTGCAAACCGGCGAAAGGATTGTTCTTCTCTTTTTGAGCTTCTTGAGCAGCGGCGAATTCCTCTTCCGTCATAACCTGCCAGTCTTGGCCTGACAGAAAGCCTTGGCCGGCTTCTTCCTCAGCTGTCAGGATTTTCAACGGGATATTCAGCAAGATATTATCAGCCACACTCTCGGATACATTAATCTCGCCATTTTCAATCGGCAGCACCAAATCCTGATCAATCATATCCTGCGATGCAGCCTGTCCTTCTTCCATGAAAATTTCGTTGACTAGATAAGACTCCTTGAGTTCCACTGGCTCCATGCTACGACTGGACGTCAGAGTAATGGTATAAGACAAGTCATAATCTAGAAAATAAAGGCCGTCTTCATATTGAACCTTTCCACTGGCTACAATATCCTGAACATCTAAAATTTCAGGATTGCGCTCTTTTAACTCCTCTGCCAAGTCCAGCTTTTTCTCAAAGGCTAGTCCATCTGGATTCTTCCGAATTTCTTGAATATGCAACATAAGTTCCTCTTTGTTTTTTTCTTTTATTATATCATGTTTGGGCGCTCCGCTGTTATTGAAAATTATTTTGTTATAATAAATAGCAAGGAGGGAAGACAATGGAACATCTGGGACAGGTTTTTAGATTTTTTCGAGAGGCTAGGCACATCTCTTTATCCGAGGCGACCGGTGGAGAATTTTCAAAATCTATGCTCTCTCGCTTTGAAAATGGGCAGAGCGAACTTTCGGCACAGAAACTTTTTAGCGCACTCAGTGCTATCCACACGGAAACGGAAGAATTTACTGTTGCAGCCGGCATCCAGAACCATCACTCTCACAAGGAACTCTTAAGCCAAATCCAAGACCTGTTGCAAGCCAATCAGCTTAACCTCTTAGAGGAACTTTATCTGGAAAAAGAAAAAATCACGCGAAAAAGTAAGAGCGCTAACGATTGGGTTGAGCGCCTGATTATAAAGGCCTATCTCTGTGCCCTCAAAGAGTCTGAAAAGGCCAGCCCAAAAGAACTCGATTACCTACATGATTACCTCTTTTCAGTTGATATTTGGGGCCGCTACGAGCTCAATCTCTTCTCTATCTGCACTCCAGTTTTATCTCTAGATTTGTTTTCTCAGTATACGAAAGAAATCCTCTCAAGAAAGGATTTCGTAGCCTTATTTGCCAACAATCGCAACACCCTGCACACCATCTTTCTTAATGGCTATCTTCTGGCCATCGGTCAGGAAAATATCACCCAGGCAGACTATTTCCAACAAGTCATTGAGCGACACTTTTACGAAGAAAATGAGACTTACTTCCGAATTGTCTATCTCTTTGCTCAGGGAGAGTTGATCTGTTTGAAAGGGCAAACAGAAGAGGGACTCACTCAAATGAAGCAAGCTGTCGACATTTTCCGAATCTTGAAATGCCAATATAGCGCCAACTACTATCAAGAAGCCCTTGATAATGCTTTTCAAAAATATAGTAAATAATGTAAATCTCCACTTTTAAGCTCAGCGATTTTGAGTTGGGAAGTGGAGTTTTTTGATGCAAAATACGCTCTAACTCACTAAGTTTAACACTTTCACTCAAAAATCCGTCGAATATATGCAACGTTTTCTGCTGCTTGAATTTTTTCTTTTATACTAAAAACAGAAAGAGCTATCGCAAGTCACTTTCAGAATTTTACCACTTACTTATGAGACCTAACCAGTTGCCGAAAAGCCCTTGTTTTTGGCTTTAAACGGTCTATAATGGTCATCAGAAAGAGAAAAAACAAAAGCTAGATTACAGATGTGCCCAATCACCTTTTATACAATCTTGCAGTTTAGAAAAAGGAGTCAACGATGAAATTATTCTTTAAAAATGGGGTCTATGCCTCACTCAGTCTTTCCCGGATCTTCAACACCTTGGGAGCTTCTATTTTCAATATTGTTTTTGTGGTATTTGCTTCTAGCATGCCCAATCCCAAGTTTGCCATTGCTGTGGCTAATTTTATCGTCCTAGTTCCGACTTTCTTTACTATCTTTGCCGGCATCAAAGCTGACAAGACCGTCCATAAGGCTCGCTGGCTGATTTATTTGGGTTATCTTCAAGCCCTGCTCTTTGTCCTTGTTGCCTTCATGACTCGCTCCAGCTCTTATCTAGCCTTTTCAGCCGTCTGCTTGATGAATATTCTTTCAGATATCATCAGCGATTATCGGAGCGGTCTCCAAATGCCGATTTTAAAAAAGAATGTTTCAGAGAAAGACCTTATGGAAGCTTTCTCTTTTACCCAGCTTATCAGCTTTCTTTGCAGCCTGGCCGGACAAGCTTTGGGAGTTTGGCTCCTAACCGTCAGCCAGAAAGACTTTTTCCTAGTTGCTTTGGTTAACGCTTTGACCTTTCTTCTATCCTCCACCATCCTCTACCTAGTCCGCCGCCGATTGACCCATGATCCCGTCGCAATTTCTGAGAAAAAAGCTCCTCTGAAGGAAGAGTTGAAGAAAATGTACACATCGTCCAAGCTCATCTTCGAACAGGAAGGTTCTAACAATTTTCTCAAACTGCTGGCTCAAATCCTAGTCGTCAACGCTATGGCAGGCTCTCTTATAGCTCTTTATAATCTCTACTTGCTGGACAATCCCATCTTCCAGCTATCCTTTAGCCAGTCGCTCTTGGTTCTTCAGACGACTCTTGTCCTAGCCATGGTCATCGCCAGCCTGACTCCCAACGATTACTTTAGCCGTCTCTCTCTAAATCAACTAACCCTCTGGGCTGCTCTTACCATGATTCTGCTTGCTGTCAGCAACTTCTTGCATTTGCCTGTTTTCGTCGGCATTGTTTTTGGATTTTTACTAGCTTATATCTCCGGCAAGATCAATCCCAAAATCAACACCCTCTTACTGAGCAAATTGCCTTCTGATGTTCTCGCTCAGACTTCCAGCTTTCTGAGTCTGCTCTTTTCTTTCTCTGTTCCCTTTGGTACTATGGTCTTCAGCAGCCTAGCCCTCTGGAATATGAACGCTAGCTGGCTCATCTTCAGCATTATCGGTGTAATTGCTCTGCTCCTATCTATTGAAAAAAAGAAAGATATTAAAGAAATTTGATAGATTTAATTTTGTTTTTATGTTTATTCTCCCAGAAGACAGCAAAAAACGATAACTTCCAAATAAGAAGTTATCGTTTTTTGTGTATTAGAAAGCTAAAGATTAAGTTTCATTTAGCCTACTCTATTACTATTAGTTCCAGCCGAAGCGTCTGCCTCTACCATTGCGGTCAAAGTACATCCAGCTTCCATCTTCCAGCTGAATCCATTTATTGCGCGCCATTTCACCTGAATTGGCATCAAAGTAACGGTTAGCACCATTGACATAGACAATCTTACCTTTGACTTGCTTGCCATTTTGGTCGAAGTAAAGGGTTTGTTGACCAATCTGCTGCAAACCAGTCACTGCTTTACCAGTCTGATCGAAGTAATACCATTCGTTCTTAGCACCTTCAACAAATTTATTAACCGCCATTTCACCAGAGTTAGCATCGAAGTAACGGATCGTTTTATCAGCCAGAGTTACTAATTTACCTTTGACTTGCTTGCCATCCTGGTCAAAGTAAAGTGTTTGTTGACCAATCTTTTGAAGACCTGTTACTGCTTTACCAGTCTGATCGAAGTAATACCATTCATTCTTGGCACCTTCTGCAAACTTGCCGACTGCCATTTCTCCGGAGTTAGCATCAAAGTAACGGATACTCTTGTCTGCAAGTGTCACGATTTTACCTTTGACTTGCTTGCCATCTTGGTCGAAGTAAAGGGTTTGCTGGCCAAGTTTTTGAAGACCTGTCACTGCTTTACCAGTCTGATCGAAGTAATACCATTCGTTCTTAGATCCTTCTGCAAACTTGCTGACTGCCATTTCTCCAGAGTTAGCATCGAAGTAACGGATACTCTTGTCTGCAAGTGTCACGATTTTACCTTTGACTTGCTTGCCATCTTGATCGAAGTAAAGGGTTTGCTGACCAAGCTTTTGAAGACCTGTTACAGCAACGCCATCTGCTCCGAAATAGTACCAGTCACTTGGATTATCTCCTTGGGCAAAGCGATTAGTAGCAGCGTTACCTGAATCCTTGTCAAAGTAACGAAGTTTACCATCCTTGGCACGCGCAATCTTGCCCTTGACTTGGTAGCCGTTTTGGTCGAAGAATTGCTGATTGCCGCCCATGGTTACCAGACCTCTAGCCATGACACCCTTGGCATCAAAGTAACGCCAGTTTTGGCCATCAGTAGTGTAGTAACGGTTGAGAACTTGGGCACCAGTCTTATCATAGTAGTACTGATTGCCGTTTTCATCTTCACGGAGAGAGTTTCGCAGCTGAATACCATTCTTGAGGAAATAAACTTGCTTGCCATCAATTTCTTGAGCACCTGTTGCTAGATAACCTCGTTTATCGAAGTAATACCAATTTCCATTTTCATCTTGGATAAAGGAATTTCTAGCTTGATAGCCACTAGTTGAATAGTACTTGAATCCAGTAGTATCTTTGACAAATCCTGTATAAGCATCCTTATTAACTAATTGCTTAGGCAGTACCATCTCACCATTCTTGTTGTTGAGATATTCGTTGCTAGCCCAGTCTTTAAGAACATAGTAAGCACCACGACCCAAGATATTGGTACCGTTGAAGTATTTGGCTGACCACTTGGTAATCTTCTCATCAGTCGTCATCTTTTGACCGTTGGAAATCTGTACTCGTTCAAAGATTTCTGGGTATTTAGCTTTGAGTTCATCCAAGAAGGCTCCACCATACTTGCCTTGATAGTCTGTACCATTCGTTCTAGTATTGGCAACGTAAAGTTTTTCCTTGATTTCTGCGCCTTCACGGTAGGTTCCGTAGTTGTTGACACGAGTTGCTGTTACCACTTCCTTGCCTGGCAGGTTATAGATTTGGTCTGGCACCCAGTCCGCAATGGCTTGGATATTGACACTGTGAAGTGCACGGAGAGCATTAAGCAGGTCATTTAAAGAACCATATTTATTGTTTTTGCTCATTGCCATATCATAGCGGTCTTCAAAGGCATAACCATTCTGGATGATAGAGTCTAGGAAAGTCCCGTCCTGGCTAGATACATACTGCGGCGGCAGCTCAAATGAAGTCACTCCCCATTCTTTGAAGAGGTTGACATTTTTAGCAATGACTTTATTAGTATACTGATCATCACGGGTTGCAAAGTCTTGGAAGTTAGAGAAACCTTCATAAATCAGCTGAGAATCAAGGGCTGCGCTAGACTCGTAAACCTGACCGCTAGCATTTTTCTTCTTGCTGGCTGCTACACGAGCATCCTGATCTGCCTTAGCACCAACTGGTACCCAAACAGCCAGATAACCAGAAACTTGGACATTGCTGTAGCCTGTGATATCATTCATATCAAAGGTCAAAATACCATTAGCATCTGTCTTCTTCCAGAGCGATTGCGGCACTTCTTCGTCAGTTAGATAGCGGGAAATACCATCTTTGGTCGTCAAGAGCACAGGACGGTAGTATTGATTCTTATGGGCTGCTCCCATATTGACTTGCAGTTTATCCCATTCGTTCAGCTTGAGATTCGGGTTGTTAGAAGCAATAACTGCCATCCCTTGAGTACGGGTCTCTGCTGTTCCTTCATCCGTTGCTTCATTGGCACCAGTACCGTAACGAACAGAGGTCAAAATACCATTGTAAGACCATTTATCCGCCTCACGAGGCACACCCATATAGGTGACTTTCATGTCCTGACCACCAGCTACATACTTAATCCGAGCCCGCAACAAGGCATCGATAGCGTCGTGGTAAGGAGATTTCGTCTCCATATATTGGCCATCATCAGTATAGAGATCCCCATAGTAGACCCGAGTGATGGAGTCTTTGTTGGAGAGCATGAGAGCATGAGCAGTTGGGATATTGAACTGCGTATACTTCTTGTCCGCCTTGCGCATATCTTCGTTGTAAATCTTGAAGGCTTGCTTGAGCTCATCCATGGTAAAGGTCAAACCATCAGTATTTGGATTGATATTTTCCCGAATGATGTCAGCAATAACAGTTTGTACCTCACTGTCATGAGCCCGGACAAAGATATAGTTGGCCATCCGTTCGCCATTTTTCTTTTCAGCAGAGCGGTCATTCAGACTATTCGTAATCGTTGGCTCTACTCCGCTACGGACAGAAAGCTTACGCATGAACGAATAAAGCAAGGACAGACGAAGCTTGTTATCAATCGGCAATTGAGCACCCTTGGTGTCCTTGTTGTAGTCAGGGTCGTTGTCAGACCAAGCTTCCAAGATAGACAGGTGCTTAATAGCCTGCTCTTCACTTTCTCCAACCTTGTAGCGAGACTTGAAGTAGTCAGAGGCAATCTGGAGCAAGTCCGCATTGACATTATCTACCGCATCGACACGAACCCCGTCAAAGTTAGCAGTCGGATCATTGGCTACAATGCTACCGAAGTTCATCATAAAGTGCAGCCAGTTGAGTTGCTCAGCCTGAACAGCTGGATTAGAGTTGTCAAAGTCGTTAGCTAGGAGGAACTCATAACCACCGGTTGACTTGTCAATGAAGTACTTAGGTGTACCAGTTTGGTTGGTTGGTGTGCGGTTCAGGATGCGGTACTTAGAATTAGCATAAGAGGTCTTCTCATTATTGGTATAAAGCAGAGCTCCACCTTGCAAGTGGTCCTTATTAGTACCGGTTGTTTCAGACTCAGTCTTGATGTTCCAGTTTGGCTGAGTTTTGACAAATGCGCCCATCAGTGTTCTCAGCCATTTAGTATCGCCTTCTTTACCGATTCTTTCTTCAATTTTGCGCTGAACCTGCTGAGAAGCACCTGTCAGGATAGCTTGTTCCACTTTGTTTTCAAAAGCTCCTGCTCCCAAACCTTGCTGGTTCATATAGTTGAGATAGCTAACCTGCGTTTGCTTATCAGGCCACCAAGCCATTAAAAGCGGACGCAAGTCAGTCTCTGTAGACTGAGTCCATGTTTTTCCATCCTTGAGGATAGCTTTTGGACGATACCAGCTATCTGCTGTCAAATAGCCATCAACTGTTTCGATGTCCTTGTCCGTTGTACCATGGAAGGCATTCATTCTGGTAAATTCATTGTTGAGGCTGCTAGTACCTTGCTGGAATTGATACTCAGCTGAATCAACCAAAGCTCCGGTCTCTGCATCGAAATAAAGAATTTTTCCATTGAGTTCAACTGCAAAATTCTTTTTAACTGTGCCGTCATCCTGAACATAGTATTTCTTGCCATCAATAGTCTTGATGTGAGCTAGCACATCATCATCATGCTCAGTATTAACCGGCGCCGCTTGAGCTTGAGCAGCACGCATTCTTTCAGCTATCGCTCCCTGTCTTTGAGCCGGTTCTGGCAAGCGATCTTTCTTTGCAACCTTTGGATTTGCAACAATCTTGTCTGAAACAGTCTTTTTTGCTTGTTTGTCAACAGCCTGCTTTTGAACAGTTGCTGGACTTGCTTGTCTATCCTGATTAGCTGCTTCCGTTTTAGCAGTTTCTGATGCTGCGTTAGCTGCTTTTGCTTCTTCAGCAACGGCTGCCTTTTCTGTAGCTGCTGCTTCTGCTACTGCCGGCTTAGCTGGCTCTTGAGCATCCGTTTTAGCATCAGTCTCCTTGTCTGCAGAAGTTGGTTTTTCTGCTTCTAGTTGAGAAGCTGAGCTAGCTTGTGCTTGGGTAGCTTGATCCGGGCTACCAGTCTGGACTGTAGTTGACTCTTGAACTGCCACCTGCTTAACATCATCGGCATGGACAAGACCTGCTTCGAGACCAAGTACTTTTGGTGCTACAATAAGCGCTAAGGTAGTCACACCGATGGCTACCCAGTTTTTCTTAACTTTATGCATTTTATAATGAATTTTTTTCTCCATCATAAACCCTCCTTCTGAAATTGGTATAAAGTTTTACCTTTATTTTATCCTTTTTCCAGAGGAGGGCCTATTTTATTTGCACATCTGCAACTGCGAAAGGCAAATTCTTTCAAACTGGGCTTTGAGCTTCTGAGCAACACCGAAGGAATCTAAGAATTCCAAAAAAGATAGGCATTGCTCAATATCGCTTAGAGCATGGCTATTCCCAACCTTGTAGGAATAAAGGGCCCTATGATACTTAATCAGCATCCGTTCATAGAGATCTGTCTCAGGGATTTTAGAATGATCAAGATAATTTAGGAATCTCATAGCAACCTGCAAATGGTTTCCCTCTATGCAGACGCTGATAACATTAAGCAGCATCTTAATAATACGCCGGCGGTTCTCTGGTAGGTCATTATAAAACTGGGTGCGATTAATCATCTCACTAGCAAAGGTTTCCAGTGTTTCCAAGGTCAAGAGATCCACACTATTAGTAAAGAGCCAAAGCTCGTAGCGTCCCCACTCCTCAACAGAAAAGAGATAATCGGTCAGAAATTCTATATCCTTCTTGCTAATCTGAAAATCTGGACTGCAGGAAGACAGAACCGCCCTGACAACAATTGTATTGAGCCTATAGTTCTTCTTCTCAGGGAACTTTTCAGCCAAAGCTTCTGAGCTAGCCAAAATACTTTGGAGCTTGACGACATTGTTTTCCTGATAAGCATCAGCCACTTTTTTTGAGAAAAGCGCATCATCTGCTTCAATATAGTTATGGTAAACATACTGGAACTCGTCTAGAGAAACAGCCATATTCTTCAAGCAGCAATAGAAAGAATCAAGCGTGATACCGCTGACTCCCCGCTCAAAACGGGACAATTGCGCCACTGAAATATCTCCGGCTGCCGCTTCTTTAAGAGGCATGTTTTTTGATTCTCTAATGACTTTGAAAATTTTTCCAAATGTTTTCAACATACCGAACCCCCGGTTTCATATATGCAATAAAATTTTTTACTAAATTTAATATACTAGTAATATATTTCTGTTTTGTTACAAAAAAAACTACTTTGTATTTCTAAATGATACAAATAGATTAACTTGAACAATAAAATAACTCAATATAGTGATTTTTTCTGAAAATTTTATGGTTTTCAAGAAAATGCTAATTTTATAAGAAAGTCAGGAGGGTTCAACCTGACAACTTGAAAACACTGGCTTTTTTAAATCTAGCCTCCTTACTTATACAAAAATAAACTTGGATAATCCAAGGTTTATAGATGACTGAAATAAAACTGTAACAAAATCTAAACGAATATTTTTTAGACATGAATGAAAGGAAGTAAAATGAAAAGGACTTAGTCCTGTCCAATGCAGAACTAAATCCTTTTACTAGTTGTTTATCTAACTTTTGGGAATAATTTAAGTTTCCCTGGTTTTACATCTGTCTCAAGCGCTCCACCCGCTCTGAGATAGGAGGGTGCGTATAGAAAAGTTTCTTCAGACCGCCTTCTTTTTTAGGATCGCTGATATAGAGAGCTGCACTGGCATCATCGACATGATGCTCCATAGGCTCGCTGCGATCCAGCTTAAGTAGAGCATTGATCATCCCTTGCGGATTGCGGGTCAGCTCTACACTGGAAGCATCAGCCAGAAACTCCCGCTGACGAGAAATGGCCAACTGCACCAAGGTAGCTGCCAGAGGAGCTAAAACGATAGCAATCAATGATACGATAAGTAGAATAATTCCTAATCCACTATCGTTATCTCGATCATTACTACTCCGACGTCCGCCACCAAACCACATCATCCGGCCAGCTAGGCTAGACAACATGGTAATAGCACTGGCCAAAGCCACAGCAATCGTTGAAATTCGGATATCGTAATTGCGAATATGGCTGACTTCATGGCCAATCACTCCCTCAAGCTCCTCACGATTCATGATTTGCAAGATACCTGTCGTTGCTGCAACAGCTGCATTTTCAGGCTTAGAGCCGGTCGCAAAAGCATTGGGAGAGGGATCTTCTACGATATAGACACGTGGCATAGGAATCTGTGCGACCATGGCCATATCTTGAACAATATGATAAAGCTCAGGCGCCTCCTGCTCAGAGACCTCGCGAGCTCCGTTCATCGCCATGACAACCTCTGTAGACTGAAAAATCATCACTCCGGAATAAATCGCGCCGATAATTAAAGCTAACAAGATACCACCAACAGCAGACCGCAGCCAGAGATAGCCAATAGCTGCTCCAACAAGAGCCAAGAGTCCGAAAAAAGCGATAAGGAGGAGCCAAGTCCTCCTTTTATTGCTGGCAATTTGATCAAATAACATCTTAGTCACCTAGTCCAGTGCTGCCAAAGTCAACTTTTGGCACAGCCTTTTCTTCTTCTGGTGTCTTGAGGAAGTCCGCAGCTTTAAAGCCAAAGATTCCTGCAACAATATTGCTTGGGAAAGTTTCCAGCTTGACATTGTAGTTGCTAGTAACTGAATTATAAAGCTGACGAGAATAAGCAATTTTATTTTCAGTATTGGTCAGCTCTTCCTGCAACTTCAAGTAGTTGGTATTTGCTTTCAGATCTGGATAGCTTTCAGCTACTGCAAAGATTCCAGAAATCTGACGAGAAAGGGCGTCGCTGGCTTGCATAGCTTCGGCTGGTGAAGCAGCTGAAGCTACCTGGTTGCGCAGTTGGGTTACCTTTTCCAAGGTTGCCTGCTCATACTTGCCATAGCCTTTGACAGTTTCCAAGAGGTTAGGAATCAAGTCATTACGGCGTTTGAGCTGCACATCGATCTGACTCCAAGCTTCCTGAGTCTGCATGCGGCTTTTAACCAAGGTATTGTATGCACCAACGACAAAGAACGCTAAAACCGCGACAATAATAAGAATAATAATAAAAGTCATGATATACTCCTTCAATTTTGATTAGACTTATTATATCAAAAAATAGTGGAACTGTCTTTATTCTTGACATGGATTTAGAAAAGATGTACGATAAAGGAAAGAATAGACCGACCGTCGGTCGAATAAAATTTTACTACCAAAAAGGATGCAAATATGGCCAATAAAAAAGACTTTATCTTAGATACTGCTCAGAAGCTTTTTATGGAGCAAGGCTTTGACCAAACCTCTATCTCCCAGATTTTAGAAGCGACTCAAATTGCCCGCGGTACTCTCTACTATTACTTTTCTTCTAAGGAAGAGATAATGGATGCCATCATTGAGCGAACCATTGAAAGAGCATTTACAGCTTCCCAAGCCTTTGCTGATAATCGTGGACTGACTATCATAGAGCGCTTGGTTGGCAGTATGGCTGCTCTGAATCTCAATCACCAAGAGGGAGAGGGAGTACTGCTGCATCTCAATCAGCCACAAAATGCGCTCCTGCACGAAAAGACCAATCAAATTCTTCTTGAACGAGCACCCCAGATTCTACTTCCCATCATCCAAGACGGTATCACTGCTGGAGATATGAGGACCGACTATCCCTACGAAAGCCTGGAAATGATTCTTACTTATTCGCTTCAAGTTTTTGGCAGCAGCTTTCAAGCTCTACCCCCAGAAAAACAGCAGCAAAAACTTCAGGCTTTTCTCTATCTTTTAGAAACTCTTTTCCACAGCCGGCAAGGCTACTTCAATACCTTTCTATCTTTGATTCAGACTCAAAGCAGCTAGACAGCTAAGCATTAGATTTACTATTTACACTTACTTGCCATTACAAGCATAAGGAGGTAACTATGAAACAATCAGGCTTTAGACTATTTTTATTGATTTGGATTGGGAGTCTCATCTCGGAAATCGGCTCTGGTATGACTTCTTTCGCTTTAGGTGTTTATATCTTCCAGCTGACCGGTTTGGTTTCTGTCTCTTCTTTTGTTACGCTTTGTGCATTTCTGCCTGGTCTTTTGGTTACTCCTCTTGCTGGAATTCTGGCAGATCGCTATGACCGAAGATTGCTGATGGCCCTGGGAGATGGCCTGTCAGGCTTAGGCGTTCTCTGGATTTACTTTAGTCTGAAGAATCCTGCTTTGATTTTTATCTGTATCGGAGCTGCCATTAGTTCGCTCTTTTCAGCCTTGGTCAATCCAGCCTTTCGAGCTACGATTTCCGACTTGCTGCCTGAGGAACAGTTATCAAAAGCAACCGGTTTGTCCCAGATTAATGGCATTGCCCGCTATCTGATTTCACCAGCCTTGGCTGGAATGATTTTGGCGAGTGGACACATCAGCACGATTCTGTTGCTGGATTTTTCAACTATTTTCGTGACAGTAGCCTGCACCTTGCTCGCTCGTAGGGCCATTCACACACAAGTTTATAGCAGCGACAGTCGTTTCTGGACTGATTTCCTTAAAGGTTTTCAAATCGTCTATGGAAAAAAAGGCATCTGGATTTTAGTCTTAGCTGGAACAGGCTTTTCCTTCTTTCTAGGAACAGTCCAAATCCTGCTTTCTCCCTTGGTACTGGCTTTTGCAGACGCCAAAACAGCCGGTTGGGTCATGACCATCTCCAGCAGTGGCATGCTGATAGGAGGCTTGGTTCTGGGGATATTTGCTATTAAAAGACACTTCCATCGTATGCTCTGTCTCTCACTATTTCTACTGGGACTCTTCATGGTTGGGCTAGGAATGAAGGAAAGCTTCATCTGGATTTGCAGCTTTGGCTTCCTCCTCTTTGCTGCCCTGCCTTTCGCCAATACAGCCATTGACTATCTGGTCCGCATCAATATTAACAAAGCCGATCAAGGCAAGGTCTGGGGGACCATCGGCATTATTTCTCAGCTGGGCTATGTGCTAGCTTATGCTGGCATGGGTTGGGTCGCAGACACTCTTTTCAAGCCCTCACTGACTTACTTTGGCTGGCTGGCAAATTCTGTCGGAAAAATCATCGGTGTTGGAGGAGGCAGAGGCTACGGTCTGCTCTTTATCCTATCCGGTATCTCTATCAGCATCGGTGCTTATCTGCTCTCCCGAGCACGTTCAGTAAAGGAGCTGGAATATGTTTCAACGCTTGATAAAAAATGATTTAAAAGAAATAAAGTCAGTATGCTGGTCATCGGGCTTTTCCTGCTTCTGACTCTGACCCTAAGCTTTGCAGCCACGCGCTTGACCGTCAGTCTTAGCAACTCGATTGAGCGCTTTGTAGAGACAGCCAAAAGCCCTCATCTCTTACAAATGCACAGCGGAAGCATTAACCGAGAACGACTGCAAAACTTTGTCCAGCAGCATCCAGAAATTGCCTCTTGGCAGCTGACTGACTTTGTCAACGTGGAAGGGTCAGCCATCCGCATCAATGGGCAAGACTCGCTTCAGGACAGCTCTCAGGATAATGGCTTTTCCAGTCAAAACCAAAACTTCGACTTCTTACTGGATCAATATAACCAGCCAGCCCAGCCTCAGCCTGGGCAAGTCTACATTCCCCTCTACTACTACAACAGCGGTAAAATCAAAATCAGCGACATAATAAGAGTCGGCAGTCTCCAGCTAACTGTTCAGGGCTTTATCCGCGATGCCCAGATGAATGCGGGTCTAGTCTCCTCCAAGCGCTTCCTCATCTCACAGACTGATTTGCAAACTCTGAAAAAAGAAGCAGTTGCATCTAATGAAAATCTGATTGCCTTTCGAGTGCATAAGCTTAGCCAGATCTCTACTATCGAGCAAGCCTATAAAAATGCAGAGCTTGAGTCCAATGGACCGCCAATGATTACCTATCCGACCATCAAGATGATTAACGGCTTCAATGATGCTCTAGTCATCCTAGTCATGGGGCTGCTGGTTTTGGCTATCATTGGCATCACCTTTCTCTGCATGCGCTTTGCCCTCTTGACCAAGATTCAAGAAGAACTGCAGCAGATTGCCGTTATGAAGGTGATGGGACTGCCCCAAAGCTTTATCAGCAGAGTCTACCTGACCAAATATTATTTCTGTCTAGCTCTGGCAACCATCATAGGATGGGGACTATCCTTTCTCCTGAGTACTCCTTTTAAAAAGCAGATGGCACTGTCTATGGGGCAAAACTCGACGCCATTCTATAGCTATCTTTTGGAAATGCTAGTAGCTCTGTTGCTCTGTCTCTTAGTCTTCTGGCTGACTGCCCGGCCTCTCAGCTCTTTTAAGAAACTGACTCCCGGCCAAGCTTTAAGATTAGCTTCTTCCAATAATCTAACTCAAACTAGGTTTACTTCGAAAATGGGCTTACCGACTATCCCCTTCTTAGACAGATCCTATTTCGCTCTGAAAATAATTCTCAATCATAAAAAACTCTATTTGACTATCTTGTTCATTGTCAGTTTGATTAGTCTGCTTATCCTGCTGCCAGCCAGTCTCTACAGTACTGTGATGGACAAGAACTTCATTCAGTATCTGGGAGCTGGTCAGGCAGATGTGTTGGTTGATATTTCTCAGACTGAAGATATCGATACCAAGGCTGCCCAGCTTCTGAAAGAACTGCAGGCAGACAAGGATATCGCAGAAATTAATCAGTACCAGAACCAGAATTTCTACTATCAAGACCAGCAAGGTCAGACACAGAAATTGCGGGTAACTCTGGGAAACCACGCAGGATTTCCAGTCAAATACAGCCAAGGCCGCTATCCTAAAAACGAGCATGAAATTGCCCTCTCTAAGCTGCAGGCAGAAGAACTCAAGCTAAAAGTAGGAGACAGCTTGACCTTGACGGTAGACGGTCAATCCAGAAAACTAAAAGTAGTCGGTATCTACTCGGATCTGACCTACGGCGGCAAGACTGCCAAGGCTGTCTTTGTGACAAAGCAAGCCCAAACGCTCAATAGTCTGACGACCATCCGTCTTAAAGATGCTAGCAACAAAGCTAAAAAAATCAACGATTGGAAAAAACACTATTCCAACTATAAATTAACCGACGTAGAAGACTTTTTCCATCAGACCTTTGATGACACTCTAGCCATGCTCCGCCTGATTCAGACCAGCGTTTTCTGGACAGGACTCATCATTGTCTTCATCCTAATGACTCTCTTTGTCTATATGATTTTCACCAAGGACCAAGCTGACTTGGCACTTTATCGGATGCTGGGATTTGGCAGTGAACGACTCAGGAGCCACTACCTGCTCGCTGTCTGCTTCATCTTGATGCTAGCTTTGGCAATAGCCGACCTGCTACTCCTTAGTCTGGGGCAAGAAGTCTGCAGTCTGCTGCTCAGCAGCTTCGGTATCAGCAAACTCCAGCTCATCATCAATAAGTCCCTTACTTTTCTATGGACACCGCTGGCTCTGCTTCTCAGCGGACTCACAGCAGCACACATTAGTCTCCGAGCGCTGAACAAGCTGGAAATTGGTCGCTATCTCAAGGAACATTGACCTTAAGCAGACAACTTCTGAGCAATTAGCATTTATTCTACATCCGAGGAGAAGCCTATGTTATTAGAAGCACATAACCTCAGCAAAAGCTATCAGGAAAATCAGGAGCCCATTCTCCGTGATTTGTCGCTGGAGATTGAAAGCTGTCAATTCATCGCCATCATGGGGCCTTCTGGCTGCGGGAAATCCACCCTGCTCAATCTTCTATCCACCATTGACAAACCTGACCAAGGACAGATTCTTTATGAGGAACAGGACTTGCTGGCCATGAAAGATAAAGACTTAGACCGCCTTCGCAGAGAGGCTTTTGGCTTCGTCTTCCAGCAGGCCACCTTCCTGAAAAATCTCAATATCCTAGACAATATTTGCTTGCCGAGTCTCATTGGCAAGAAAGGAAACGAGCGAAAGGGAGCCTATGAGCGAGCGAGGGAACTAATGGCCCTGACTGGAATCGAGGATATCGCCCACCGCAGCATCCATCAGGTATCAGGTGGCCAACTCCAGCGAGCTGGCATCTGCCGGGCTCTCATGAACCAGCCTCGAATCATTTTTGCTGACGAGCCGACAGGAGCGCTCAACTCTCAAGCCGGCCGTCAGGCTATGGAGCTCATGCAGCACTTCCACCAGCAGGGCGCAAGTATCCTTCTGGTAACCCACGATGTCAGTGTGGCTACCTACGCCGACAAGGTCCTACTCATTTTAGATGGCAAGATCAAAAAAGAAGTTCTCTTTGACCCAACTGCCCATCAAAATGAGCGTCGCCGGCTGCTCTTGGCGGAGCTCAATCAGATTGGCATATAAAAAAGAAGCCCTTTGGCAGAATGCCGGGGACTTCTTTTTGTGATATAATAGGATAAATACTGATAAACAAGGATAAAATTATGACACCGCAAGAATTTTACCAGCTATTGAGCCAGCAGGGAATCGAACTGACCGACCGTCAGAAAGAGCAGTTTGAGCGTTATTTTGAACTTCTGGTCGCATGGAATGAAAAAATCAATCTGACAGCTATCACCGAGAAAAATGAAGTCTATCTCAAACATTTCTATGATTCAATAGCGCCCGTTTTGCAAGGCCTGATTGATAATCAAGAGCTTAAGCTGCTAGATATCGGAGCCGGTGCTGGCTTTCCCAGTCTCCCTATGAAAATCATCTGTCCTCAGCTGGATGTGACTATCATTGACTCGCTCAACAAACGAATCAACTTCCTCAAACTGCTGGCAGAGGAGCTGGAGCTGGACAAGGTTCACTTCTACCACGGCCGCGCAGAAGACTTTGCTCAGGACAAGGCCTTTCGAGCTCAATTTGACCTCGTCACCGCCCGCGCGGTTGCTCGCATGCAGGTCCTATCTGAACTGACCATTCCCTATCTAAAAGTGGGTGGCAAGCTCCTAGCGCTCAAGGCTTCTAATGCTCCAGAAGAGTTGGAAGAAGCCAAAAATGCCCTCAACTTACTCTTTAGCAAGGTCCAAGACAACCTCAGCTATGCCCTACCAAACGGTGACCCTCGCTTTATTACGGTGGTGGAAAAGAAGAAAGAAACCCCCAATAAATACCCCCGCAAAGCCGGCATGCCAAACAAAAGACCGTTATAAGAAAAAAATCAGTCAAAAATTGCCTGATTTTTCTTCGCCATTAGAGAATATTATTTTTTATTTGCTTCATTATAGATTCTAATCTGAGGGGCGACTTGATTAACCACATCTAAAAACTGTAATAGTTCAATATAATTTTGATTAGTATAGCGTCCCAGATGCAGACGAATATCTTTGTTAGCACTCATGGGACTATAATACAAATATAGATGAGGATACTTAACGTACTTGTTCTCTTGAACTTTCTCAATCTTAATAGTCAAATCAGTTAAATCAGAAAGCATAAGAAACTGAAAATAGGTATCATCTCGTATGATTGCATCCTTATAAAGATAAAGAGATAGTTTTTCACGTGAATAGCGGGACTGGCTATAAATCTTGTAAAACTTCTTCTCCAGCTCCGGATAATGAGAATAAAGCTTCTGATAGCTCTGCAAGCTCTTTTGCCTAGTAATCCAAGCAAGCCAGGTAAAGAGTGCACTCATCAGTAGTAGCAAAGCAGCAAAAATCAAGGATGCCCAAAAGCCAAATTCGTCCGCATGTGGCATATAGAAGAGAAAAATTATACCTCCTAAACCATATAAAACAGGAAATAATAAGTCCTTACGGAATCTACTCTTTATTCTTTCTTCCATCTAGTAGTTATCCTCCTAATATATATTAAACGAAGTCCACACACTTTATCCTACCTCCACGGATTATAAAAGCGGCCGTGATTGACTGCGAAGAGAGCAAAGCAGAGGAATAGAAAGACTACTGCCAGTGTCAGCACCAGCATATCTCTCCTGCTTAGAGCCTGATAGGTGTACCAGGTTCGTTTTTTATTTTTCCCAAATCGGCGCAGTTCCATGGCGGTGGCAATGATGTTGATACGCTCTAGTGAGCTGAAAATCAACGGAATGATAATCTGCAGATTTCCCTTTACGCGCTGAGACAGTTTAGCTTTCTTGGATAATTCCTGCCCACGCGCTTCCTGGGACATCCTAATCAGGAAAAATTCTTCCTGCAAATCTGGAATATAGCGGAGCGTCAGACTGACCGCGTAAGCAATTTTATAGGAAATACCAAGCTGATGTAGGCTGGAAGCAAACTGACTGGGATGGGTTGTCATGAGGAAAATCACTGCCAGAGGTATGGTCGAAACATACTTGAGCAGGAGATTAAAGAGGTAGAACAGCTCCTGAGCTGTTAGATTATAGGCTCCCCATCCAGTCCAGAGGACATCTTTGGCTCCGTAGATATCGACACCATACTGAGGGGCGAAAAGATAGACCATCACTAAATTAAGAGCAGCAAAGGATGCCGCAAAGACTAAAACAAATGAAATGTCTCGGATGCGGATGTGGGACAGCCGAAAGAGGCAGAGGGACAGCAGGGCTAGCCCCAGCAAAAAGCGAGTATCATAGCTGATCATGGCTGCTACTGATACCAGAACGAAGAAGAGCATCTTGCTGGCACCGGACAGGCCATGAAGAAACGTCTCGCCCGCATGGTAGCCGATTAATTTTCGCTGATTAAGCATGCTTGTCCTCCTTTTCTCTCATATAAAACTCGGTCAAAGCCAGAGGGTCGGCACCAATCTTCTCAGCCAGAGCAAAGATTGACGTTTCCTTTAGATGAGCTGCTGCAATCAACTCTTGATCTGTCAGCACCTGCGCAGGCGCCTTATCGGCTAAAATCTGACCATCCACCACAACCACTGCCCGATCTGAGTAATCCAGCATCAGCTGCATATCGTGCGTAATCATGATAATCGTATGTCCCTGCTGATTAAGCTCATCCAGAAAGTCCATCATCTCTGTATAATGGCGCTGGTCCTGACCAGCTGTCGGTTCATCCAAGAGGATAATCTCCGGATTCAGCACTAAGATAGAAGCAATGGTCACCCGCTTCTTCTGGCCGAAAGACAGGGCCGAAATCGGCCAACTACGGAATTCATAGAGTCCACAGGTCTTGAGAGCCGCATGGACTCGCTCTTCGATTTCAGATTCTTCCAGTCCGCGCAAGCGCAAGCCTAAAGCCACTTCATCAAAAATCATGGCTGCCGAAATCATCTGATTGGGATTCTGCAGGACATAGCCAATCCGCTCAGCCCGCTCCTTGATAGAATCTCCCTTGATGTCCTGGCCTTGCCAGCGATAACTTCCCTCCGTCTCGATGAATTGACAGAGAGCCTTAGCCAAAGTGGATTTGCCAGCTCCATTTTTACCAACGATGGCTATCCGCTCACCTTTGAAAATCTTCAGACTAATATCCTGCAAAATAGGCTTGCCACCGCTCTGGTAGGCAAAGGACACATGCTCCAGTTCCAGTAAGGGCTCCTGAGGCTCTTTGGCAGAGTCAGACCAGTCTATTCCCTCAAAGGTCACATCTGCCAGCTGCAGCTGATCCAAGCGGGACAATCCCTCAGTCTTTTCCACTTCAACTCCTAGCTGGCGCAAGGTGGTAATGTAGAGCGGTTCGCGGATGCCATTTTCAGCTAGCAGTTGGGTTCTGAGCAGGTCATCCGGCTGTCCATTAAAGAGAATGCATCCGTCATTGACAAGCACTAAGCGGTCTACCGGTCTGTAGAGGACATCTTCCAAACGATGCTCGATAATCAGAGTTGTCGTTTCCGTCTCCCGATGAAGCTGGTCAATCAAATCAATGGTATCCTGACCCGACTTTGGATCCAGATTGGCCAAGGGCTCGTCAAAAAGCAGAATAGGACTCTCGTCAATCAAAACTCCAGCCAGACTGACGCGCTGCTTTTGACCGCCTGATAGATCCTGGGGCCGATGCTGTAAAAGCTCTGATAAATCCAGCTTCTCTGACCAGGCTTGGACTTTTTCGCGCATAAGCGACAGCCCCATGACATCATTTTCCAGCGCAAAGGCCAAATCTTCTGCTACGCTAAGCCCGATAAACTGGCCATCCGTGTCCTGCAAGACCGTGCTGACAAGATTGGACTTATCATAAATGCTGGCCTCAAAAGCTGGCTGCCCCTTAATCAAGAGTTGACCGCTGGTCTCTCCTTTATAAATGTTGGGGATAATCCCATTGAGGCACTGGCCCAGCGTTGACTTTCCAGAGCCAGACGGCCCGACAATCAGAACCTTCTCCCCCTCGTAAATAGTCAGATTAATCTGCTTCAGGGTCGGCTCAGACTGGGCCTGATATTGAAAGCTAAAGTCTTCAAATTGGATAATTGGTTTTTTCATCTTATTTCTCTATAGTGCCAGAGCGATCTGAATCGCTAGATTGGCAATCTTATCTTTTTCGTCCAAGTCTGCATGATTGGCTAGGTTACGCATATCCCAAGCTTCCTCAGATAAGTGGTCAGCTGCATAGAAGAACTGGCAGACGGTTATCTCTCGAAAAGCTGCTAAAGCCGCTACAGCTGAGCATTCCATATCCACACAGATAGCTCCCTCAGCCTTTCTCTGGCGGAGTTTAGCTACCGTCTCACGGTAAATGCCGTCTGTCGTCCAGACCTTGCCCTTGCGATGGGAAATACCGCGCTCATCCAGAAAAGCCGTCAAAAAATCTTTCAGGCCAAGATTGACTTCCTGCTCACGGCTAGTTGGCTGGTAGTGATAGCTAGTCCCCTCATCTCGCAGGGCCTCCGTCGGGATAATGACGGACGTTTCCTTAATCTCCTCATCCAAGATGCCACAAGTACCGAAAAGCACCAACTTCTTCATGCCAAAAGCAATCAGGTCTTCCAGAATAGCCACACAGGCCGAAGCTCCAACCGGTGCATTAAAGAGAGCCAGTTCCCGTCCATCTGCGAAAACACGATAGATAGGAATTTCAATATTTGCCATGCTAGTCGTCGTAATCAGTTCATGATCAAAATCCGCTAGCATCCGCGCAAAGGTCTCTCTAGCAAAGCAGGAAACAGCCGTCTCCGGAAAGCCTTCTATAGATTTATTCAAGTCTTCTGGGTTGATGATGGCCTTGCGACTTTGGTCAAATTCTTCAAGTATCATAGGCTTGCTCTCTTATCCCTTTCTTCCTGATGAAACAGCCAGCACAACTCTGCTGACTTCATCTTACCATTGTATCATAAAAAGACGGTCTGCTGAACGCTGCCTGCATATTTTCTACATAGCAAAAGCCATAGGCAGGCTCTATAGCTCAAGTGAAGTGAGCACTTTGTCCAATGTTTTTCCAACAAAAAAAGACTGGGAACAACTCCCAATCTTATCTTACATAAGGGCTGTAGCAGCAGTAATCAAGCCAAATACGATACCCGGCATATTAGCCGCTGCCAAAGGAATGTCCCGCTTCTCTTTAAATAGACCATAAATGACCCAGAGAGTACAGTTTAGAGCAGCTACTGAAGGCTGGATAAAGTCACCCTTGTTTCCAGCTAGATTATTCATAATCTGTGGGATATAGGAAACATACATCATAACAGACATAAACGTGGCCACCCAGCCCAAGATTAGCATGTGTTTTTCTTTCATTTCGTTCTCCTTTTTATAAAACTGACCTCTATTCTATAGCTTCTTCTTGAAATTTTCAAGATATTTTCAATAATGTTATCAAAACGAAAAGAGTCACAAAATTGTGAGAACTGCTGACAGACCTTAAAAAGCCGCCTTTTGGCAGCTCTGTTAAGATTCAAAAAGTAAATTTTCCTAGCGCTAAAACTTCGGTTCTCCATCGGGAAGTTGATCCAAAATGGCTTCCAGTTCCAGCCGATTGAGTGGCTGAATCCGGATCTGACTGGAATCCAGATAGCTACGGTGAGTCTCTGGAATCTTCTCCAAAAAAGCTTTTAAATCCTTTGTTGTCAGATATTTATAGCCCTGCGGACTGCTGGCATCCTCTATCAGGATATGAAGATGCCATTCAATGTCTTGACTAGCACCGCTCTCAATCATCTCTTTAACCAAGTAGCCCTTGGGCATGGGCTGAGTCGGAAGTACTGTATCCACTCCTTCTGCCAGGACATACGAGCCCAGGTATTTCCCACCCTGATCCCTATAATACTTAGGGGTAGAAAATTGACTCTGAACCTGCTGCATCTCGGCCATCTGCCTGCCAAACTCCTCCACAGGATCTTCAGCTTTGAATAGTTCCAGAAGTTTTTCCTGCGACATATACAAATCATGAGCATAGCCTTCGAAAACATGCATAGGCGCAGCTGCAACTCTGGCATCGTTGAGGCCATAGAGAATATCCGCTTCAAAATCAATATTAAAAATCCCGTCAGCGGTGTAAGTGGTGCCGTATTCATCGACGATATCCTGCTTCATCTTCTGAGCCAAACGACTCATAAAGAGAATAGCCCCTTTCCAGTCGCCAACCGTCGATGGTGTCAAGACACGAACCTGATAGGTTTCCCGGTCTGGCAGATAATAAACTTCAAACCCTCGGCCGGCCCCTTCCCAATAGACAGCAAGAAAAGTTCCGATCTGATCCAAGGATTGATAAGCCTTATCGCCCTCGAGGCCTACGACCTCCAGCCCTTCTACCAAGGAAACCAAAGACAGGGGTGTTTCGACCGCCTTATAGCTAAACAAGCCCTTTCGGTTCTGAATGTAAAAAGAAATACTCATACCATGCTCCTTTCTAACGACAAAAGCCTTTCTGAAAGCGAGAAAACGCAAAATCAACACTCACTACTAGTACAAACTCACTTTTCTCCAAGGCTTTTAGGGATAAACTCCATTCTTAAAACGAACTCCGATATTAGTATAACATTTTTGGAAGAAAAAGACGAAAAAACCTGTATCCATGAAGAGACTTTCCGACTGAAAACTTCATCAATACAGATTCTAAGAATATATTTAAACTTCATAAAAAAGCAAGAAATAAACTTCTAAGAAAGCAAAACTCATTCTGAGCACTTCTTACTTTTTATCCTGCTGCGTCAGCTCCTGATTGTAGGACAAGGCTAGCTGGATCCAGTAAGACAGTTCTTTTTGTCCTTCGGCATCTAAATCAATATAGCCATGATAAAGCCTGCCCTTCATTAACGTCACACTAGCACCATTTTTAGGCAGGGCCTGCTTTTCCATTTCCTTACCGATGCGTACCATGACAAGCTCTTGACTTCTCGAACTCACAGTAACGGTCATCTTACCTCGGACCATAAAGGCCAAACCACCAAACATCTTCTTCTCTTCTACCTCTTCTTCAAAAACATGAGGGGGAAGTTCAGTAGCTAAAATGGTACGAATCTGTTGAGCTAAAGATTCACTATAAGCCATCCTTCTACCTCATTTCATCACATCCCAGCCGATACCAAAACGGTCAATCAAGCGGCCATAAAACTCTGCGAAGGCTTGTTCCTCTAAAGGATAGAGAATTTGCCCACCTTCAGCAAGCTTGGCAAAGAGCTCATCGGCTTCTTCTCTACTGTCTGGGCTCAGAACTAACCATTGATTGGGTTGGTAATTGCTAGGAATAGATAGGTCGTTAAAAATGCCTACATCCTCACCATGGAGGGTTAGATTTTCAGTATCCAAAGCAATCCAGGCAATCTTATCCCGTTTTTCTGCAGGAAGGTCAGCTGGATCCATCATATCACTAGCTCTAACAAGTCCCTTTATCTCTGTCTGAAAAAGGTCCGCATAAAAATGAAAAGCTTCTTCGGCCTGACCATTAAAACTTAAAAACACATCTAATTTCATTATTGTTCCTCCAATTTTTTATATCTGAGAATAGCTCTCTAGTATCAGTTTATCAATTAGGATAAAAATTTTCTTATTCTCAATTGCGCTTGTTTGGCTAGGGAACGCATGATTAAAGCTGGAAGATTAACTGTAATAGGGGGATCGCTGGGCAAGGGCCTGCGCATGCTGATTTCCTCTTGATAGATGCTATCGCCTGAAAAAGTGAGAGGCTCATCGCTGCCCCAGCGAAAGTTATGCTTCAAGACATAGTTTTTAGTTAGGCGTAAATCCTCCAGCAATTCACAGGCCAAAAGATAGTAGCGACCATCGGGTACATGTTCAAAAGTAAACCGTCTCTCCTGACTCAGTGCTACTCCGATAATCGGCTCTTCTTTGGGTATGCGGGTTTTAAAAAGCCCGACACAGCTAATGCGTGGTTCATACCCCTCGGGATAAGATAGCGCCACTGTCAGCCGATTGCCACTTTTACAGTCGGGATCCTGATGCAACAAAGCTCCCTTCTCATCCAGTTGTTTGACCATAAAATCATAAGCCTTGGTTGATTCCTGATAATATTTTTTAGGCGAAAGTCCAGTATGTCGCTTAAAAGTATTGGAAAAACTGCCTAGACTATCATAACCAGCTTCCATAGAGGTCTCGGTCACATTTTGCCGACCTTCCACAATCTCCTGAATTCCTTTTTCCATCTTAAGAGCTTCCATATATTGCTTGATAGAAAAGCCCATCTTTTTCTTGAAAGTTCTGGATAGATGGGAAGGACTATAATGGAAATGCTGAGCCAAATCGGTCAGACTCAGCTCTTCATCTGCATGCTGACGCAGATAGGCTGCCACTTCTTCCATGATAGCTTTAGACATAGACTTGCTCCTTTCCCATTTATTTAAGCTCATTATATCACATCAAAAAGAAAGGACAAAACATCGAAACCTGAATAAAGAAAAGCTAAGCTGCAAATAAATAATGAAAAAACTTTAGACACTTGAAACATCTAAAGTTTTTTATCTTCACGATTAAATTACTGAGCCACTAGTGTTTCCAAGCTTTCCCCAATCGCAGCCAAACGCTCCACCACTTCTGCCTGGCTCAAGCCGTTTTCAGCCACATAGCGATTGCGAGGGTGAACACGGCATTCATGAGAACAGCCACGGAGGTACTTGTCTTCATTTTCTTCTGAAGTCAAGATACGGCGGTTACACTCTGGATTGCCACAGTTGACATAGCGCTCGCAAGGAGTACCGTCAAACCAGTCTTTCCCAATCACAACTGGATCAACATGGTTGATATCAACCGAGATACGCTCATCAAAGACATACATCTTGCCGTCCCAAAGCTCACCTTGAACTTCTGGATCCTTGCCGTAAGTCGCGATACCGCCATGAAGCTGACCGACATCCTTGTATCCTTCACGCACCATCCAGCCTGAGAATTTCTCACAGCGAACACCACCTGTACAGTAAACAACCACGCGCTTGTCCATGAACTTCTCTTTGTTATCACGGACCCATTGCGGCAATTCGCGGAAGTTGCGGATGTCTGGACGGATGGCTCCGCGGAAGTGACCCAGATCGTACTCATAGTCGTTACGAGTGTCTAAGACAACAGTGTCTTCGTCCAAGAGAGCTTCCTTAAATTCCTTAGGTGATAGGTAAGCTCCTGTCGTCTCCAGCGGGTTGATGTCATTATCAAAATCATTGTCTTCCAAGCCCAAGTGAACAATTTCTTTCTTGTAGCGAACAAACATTTTCTTGAAAGCTTGCTCGTTTTCTTCGTCAATCTTGAACCAAAGGTCTTCCATGCCCGGAAGGCTGTGCACATAATCCATGTATTTTTGAGTGGTTTCATAATCACCAGAAACCGTTCCATTGATTCCCTCATCTGCCACCAAGATACGGCCTTTAAGACCAATAGATTTACAGAAAGCTAGATGATCAGCTGCAAATTTCTCAGCATTCTCAATCGGAACATATTTGTAGTAAAGTAGGACGCGAATATCTTTTGCCATAAGATTTCAACTCTCTTTTCTCTATAAAATTTTCTGAATTTTTTAATTCATCTATTTATTATAACGCGAGAAGAAAAGCTGAGCAAAATATTTGTTTGAAAAATAGCAGAGCTGGAAAGTTTAAGCGAGAAGGACAACTTATCGCTCTTCTTCCAATTGATCCAAATACTTCTCAAAGCGCTTTTTCTGCCATTCTCTTACAGATTCCCCTTTCACTTTATAAATCTCTATAATGCAATATATAATTTACATTTTATCTTTTATTTTTTACATTATTTCAGAAGCAATTTCCACAAATCTAAACATCAAAAAGAGGCTGGGACAAAAGTCCTAGCCTCTCAATTGTCTTTGGATTGTCGAGCAAGACGCAGTGGTTGAGTGGACTCTACTACGCTGATTTCATCAGCTTTTACAGCCCTACTCAACTGTGCAGAGGTGGGACGACGAAATCGAATTCTAACGAATTACCGATTTCTGTCCCACTCTCCAAATCTTATCTTACCCGCAACCTAGATCTGTTGACAAAGAGTCAAAGTCTTCTAAGTCGCTATGGCCTGCTTAAAATATAGTCAGAGGCAGAGACTTCTATTTCCCATACCTACCCTAAAACTTATTTTTTAAATGCTTCCCAATCCTTCATAAATTGGGCTATCCCATTGGTAGTAAGTGGATGCTGCGTCATTTTTTCAAATAAATTATCCGGAATGGTCGCAATGTGAGCACCAAGTTTTGCAACAGCTTCAACATGCGCTGAATTACGAATACTAGCTGCGATGATTTCAGCTTCAAAATCATAAATATCAATAATCGTGCGCAAATCTGCAATCAGTTGATAGGCATCTGTTCCAATATCTTCCAAACGTCCAACAAAAGGACTGATGAAGGTAGCTCCGGCTTTCATAGCCATGAGTCCTTGAGAAACTGTAAAAATCAAAGTAACATTCGTTTTAATTCCCTCTTTTGAAAGGACAGAGACAGCTTTTAAGCCTTCCGTTGTCATTGGAATTTTGACAACAACGTTATCAGCCCACTTAGCAATATCCCGTGCTTCCGCAATCATTTCAGGTGCTGTCAAGCCAGTAACCTCTGCACTAACAGGACCACTTACAATCTCACAGATTTCTTGAATAACCGTTTTAAAATCGCGTCCTTCACGTGAAATAATTGTTGGGTTAGTTGTTACGCCATCCACAACACCTAATTCATTAATCGCTTTGATAGCCGCCGCATCAGCTGTATCTAAGAAAAATTTCATACCTCATGTCCTCCTAGGCTTCTTCATTTAAGCCTTTATTACAAATAGCACTTGTCATTACAACAAGTAGAACAAATACAACAATGGTCATCATGAAGGCCATCCAGCCAAACTGACCAATTTAACCTAAAATATACATTGAAATTCGATAATCCCTGAGCTTAAAGATTAAAAGGGCTCTCTTTTACGAATCAAAAAGTGAAAAAATGCAAGTCACAGCCAACTCAACTGAAACACTTTCTACCCAAACCATATCTCTATGTCTTAGAGGTTTAGACATACAGCCGTCAGGGCACCTGATTCTGCTGCTAAAACAATGTAGGCACAATCATCAATAACACGTTGGAACTAGCTGAGTCACATAAGAACCAAAGAGACTTTTAACTATTCAAATCTTTGGTTGATCTTAATTCGTTGGCAACGAACTTACCGACTCCTATTCCCTATTATAGTACAATTTTAAAGCGTTTTCAAAAAAAGACTAGAAAAATCTACAAAATTCAAATCAGCAAGAGCTGTTCTAAAATTTGCTCTTGTTTTTTAGCTCGTCTAAATATATCGTCTTAGATTGTAAGTAGTTTTAGGAAGTCGTGAATTACTTAAATTTTCCAGTTTCTAATGGACAACTGTATGATTCGCCACTAGCAAAAAAAGCCGCCCAGTACATAAAGGCAGCTATTCTTAGATAGAAACTACTATGATTAATCTTTTTTAAGGCTTCCTGCGCGGGTGCGGGTGCGAGCGTAAGCAGTCAGCAAGACAGTTCCGATGACAGCTACTGTCGCAGAATTCACCAGAATTGCTACAATACTTTGAGCAATAACCTTATTGACCGGCTCACCAGATACAATCACATCACCAATCGGGCCGATTAACCAAGCGATGGCATTGGCTCCAAACTGAATCAAGTTAAAGCGGATAATGTCCTTGACTTCAAATTTTCCTTCTTCCACTTGGAAGAATTTTCTAAAGAAGCCAACTAATAGACCGAAGACTCCACTGCCGGCAATCCAGAACCACCAGAGTCCTCCACCGCTCATAGCGTCTTTAATGGCGTGGCCAATGAAGCCCATCAGGAAACCGACGATTGGACCAAAGATGACGCTAAAAAGAGCTTGCAGGGGGTATTGGAGCTGGATGCTGGTATTGGGTACAGGCGTTGGAATATTGATCATTCCGATGACCACGAATAGGGCTGCTCCAATTCCTGTTGCGACTACGTTTCTGATTGTATTATTTTTCATTTTCTTCTTCCTTAATTTTCAATTCTCTTGATTTCAATATGCCATTGGGCACCGACGCCAACATTGTAGGCCTTAGCAAAGGAACCTTGGTTAATCGCTAAGCCGACCCGATAGAGGGAGTTAATATAGAGGATAGGCTGACCGATGCGGACATCCGCAAAGGACTTGCCATAGGTTACTTGGTTTTGATAAACCAGCATGTCATTATTGTAAATAGTAACTTCAAAGCGGTCGCCAAATTCTGGTTTTAAGGTACAGAATTCCTCGCGGGTGATAGAGGTCCAGAGAGAGCCGAAGCGGACATCCAGGATATCAATAGCTCCGCTAACATAATTATCCGCAAGCGTGGTCTCTACTACCTGAATTTCGACAATGTCTTCGACCTTGAGCTCTGGCCCAACCTCTTCAAAGCTGATATGGCCGCTGGCCAGCTTAGCACCCGTATAGGCATAGACATCACGACCGTGGAAAGTGTAGGAATGCTCCGTATCCTTGCGACGATTTTCCACCTCAGAAATTTCCCGAATAGCCTCAATGCCGACATGCTTCTTGATGAAAGACAGGGTGCCGTTATCAGGCGTAACGATATACTGGCCCTTTTTCGTCTTAGCCACCACACTCTTCCGCTTGGAGCCAACGCCCGGATCCACTACCGACACAAAAGTCGTTCCTGCTGGCCAGTAATTAACTGTCTGAAAGAGACGATAGCTTCCCTCAAAGATGTTGTAAGGGGTGATATCGTGAGTCAGATGATGAATTTTCAGAGTGGGCGACTCTTCTAGCGCCACTCCGATCATGGCTGACACAGCTCCATCTACCAGACCAAAGTCCGACTGGAGTACGAGTAAATTGTTCATATTTTCTCCTTAGTTATATTTTCAATGGTATTTAGACCGAAGCTGACTTGGAAAGTCTCGCTTTAAGGATTTTCCTCCCTAACAGGGCTCCAAGTAAAGCGCCCAGTAAAATGCTGGCTACAAACCAAAGGACTAAGCTGGGTTCTGGCTTAAGCATGACTTGCTCGATATAAGCCTGAGTCTTTCCTCTGGCAAGAAGACTAGCTTCATACTGCTTGGGTGCCAGCCACATTAGGAAAATAGGACCCGCTGTGCTAAAGCTGAAAACCATAAAAGACAGCAAGCTTCTAACAGTCCTTTGATAGCTGCCTGACCGAGCTATAAGATCCGCTAAAACACCGCTAATCAAACCTGGTAGAAAAGCTCCAAAACCATGTCGACTAAGCAGAAAGAAGAGACCTAGCAGACAGCCTAGGCCGCTGATTAGACCGAAGGTCTTTATTTTCTCTGTATAGAAGATGAACAGAACTCCGCCAAAGAAAGCTGTAAAAGCTGGAGCGTAAAACATATTGCCTGAGCGGTCAAATAGAAGCCCAACCAAGACGCCTAAGAGCATGGCTAGGAAATAAAAGAGGTAAAAGAAGCCAGCCTGCTTCAGTTTGTCTTTTCTTATAGAGTATAGCATAAGACTTCCTTTCCCGCTAGTCAGCTTTACTGTAACTGCCAATCAGCTCCTGAATGAGCTCAATATGCGTATAGTAGTCAGCAATTTTCACATTCTCATCTCCGCCATGATCTCGGCTATTAGCATTGCCAAGTCCAAAAGCCGCCATAGGAACCTCCAAGGCTTCATAGACCGTGTGCATCGGACCAGTTCCAGCTGAGGTCGGCAGAACAGAGATGCCCTCTTGGTAGTAATCTTTAGCCAGCTCGATAAGATTGAGAATGGAAGGCGCACTCATGTCGCTGCGATAACTCATCTCTCCCAAGGTATAGGCCAGCTCAACCGCTGGATAGCCATTTTTATCCAGCTGCTGACGAATCTTGTCCAAGACATCCTGAGGTTCCAGACCCGGCACCAGACGAACCTCCATCTTGGCCTGGGCATCTGAAGGTAAAATGGTTTTAACCCCTTGGCCTTGATAGCCTGATCCGAAGCCTTCAATATTCAGCGAAGGTTCAAAGTAAAAGCGACGGAGAAATTCCTTCCGCTCGTCCAGCAAAACTGGTAATTTCAAGCCATAGACTTGACTCAGCTCTGCAGGAGTCCGCAGGGCATATTCCTCAATCAGAGTCAGCTCCCGTTCATTGGGCTCTTGAACCTGCTCATAGATTCCTTCAACTAAGATGCGGCCGTCTGGACTGCGCAAGCTGGATAAAGCATTGAGCAAATACCAGGAAGCGGAATTGATAACGCCACCGAAGCTGGAATGAATGTCAACATCTGCACTTTTGACCGTCACGTCAAAGGTAACAATTCCCTTGTTACCGCCTGAGATTTCCAGCTGCCCTAGATTGTTGCGGCTGCCTTGCTCCCAGACCAGCAAATCCGCTCCTCGCAGGCGTTTGCGATGCTTGGTCAGATATTTATCTAAGTCTGTCGAAGCGGACTCTTCTGCCCCTTCCATCATAAAGATGATATTGACTGGCAAATCACCGTGCTCTCGAATATACTTGCGAACAGCCGTCAGACGAGCAGTAATATGCCCCTTGTCATCATCCACTCCTCGCCCATACATAACCCCGTAATGAACTGATAGTGTAAAAGGATCATTGGTCCAGGGCTGGTCATCGTCTGCCGGCACTGTATCGTAGTGGTTGTAGAAAATAATGGTCTTAGCAGCAGGATTTGAAGACGGAAACTCCGCCAAAAGAAATGGAGCAGTATAGCTGTCGTCAATCATGACCTTGGCACCTGCAGCTGTAAAAATCTCTCCCAAATAGTTGGCTACTTCCTGCAGGCCAACCTGCTGGGCAAAGATCGATTTTTTAGAGATCAAGGTCCGCAGCACTTCAAAATAGTGCTGGGCTACCTCGTCGTTTTCAAATTTTTTGATTTGTTCAGTCTCAGTTGAGAAAGGCATGAGTTACTCCTATTAACAGCAGATAAAGGGCTGGGGAAATAAGCTTCCCCGCCCTTATCGTATTTCTTGTATCAAAGTCTAGTCAGCCAAATTGCAGTTCAGACTTGATGGGATTTCTTACTTGATATCTTTTGCATCTGGCAGGTAAGAGCCGCCAAAGAATTCTTGTGACAGTTTTTCAAGCGTACCATCCTCATAGAGTTCTTTGATTCGCTTGTTGACAAATTTTTGCAGTTCTTCCTGACCGCTTGCAATAATCGGATAAACATAAGGCTGCTGGTCGCTTGGAAGCTCAATTACTTCCAGATTATCCAAGCCTTGGTCCTTGATAATAGACTCTACAGTTATGCGCTCAAAAATCTTATAGTCCGTACGGCCGTCATTCAGATTGGCCAAGATTTGCTGAATGGTTCCGTCCGTATAATTGATTTTTGTCGGTTTATCGCTATGTTCCTTGTTGTAGTCCTCTAGCTGCTGAGCTGTTGAAGTCCCCTGAACAACCTCAGTAGACTTGCCACCAATGTCATCCAGCGATTTGATGCCCTCACCCTTACGGACAACTAAAACTGTTGGATTTTTCGCATATGGACTAGCATAGAGATATTTGTTAGCCCGCTCTTCGGAATAGCTGATATTATTGGCACCGATCTGGTAGCGATCACTGTCCAGACCTGAGAATATAGAAGCCCACTTGGTCTTATTGAAATTGACTTCATACTTGTCTGAATCCTTAAAGATAGCACGAAGGACTTCGATATCGTAACCAGTCAGTTTACCGTCTTTATCCTCGTATGAAAATGGTTTGGTAGTTCCCACTGTTCCGACTTCTACCTTTGTTTTCTCTGTTTTCTTCTCACTTGATGATGAGCAAGCCACCAAGGCACCAATGGCCAAGACACTGACGGCTGCCAGAGAGAAGTATTTCAAGGTTTTCTTCAGGTTCATATTTCGAATTCCTCCTAAAAAATCTTTCTTTATCATATCAAATAAGAAGAAGCTTGACCATTATATATTTTTTATGGAGGTGATAGCTTTTCTTTATCAGCTCTGAGACAGTCATTTACTCGACTTTCTGCCTGTAGTGCTGCAGGAGAAAGAGAGCACTTTCCACATAGTAAGGAACAGAAACTTTGAAGGCTTCGTCGTCAATGACCATGCTGTCATGATGGAGGTCAGGAGCATTTTCCGCACCATTTGAACCGATAAAGGCAAAGACTCCTGGAAGCTTCTCCTGATAAAAGGCAAAATCTTCTCCAGCCGAGGATGGACTGACAGGCAGGACCTCAGCCAGATTCTGGGAGTGCTCATAAAGCAGATCGGCCAATTCAGGATCATTATAGGTCACTGGCGGTGTATGGTCCCAAGAAATCCTGACCTGAGCTCCAAAATTCTCCGCTGTATTCTCTACAATTCGGATAAAGTCTTCCCTAAGACGCTGCTGCAAGGTCGGATTGAAGCTACGAATCGTTCCTTCAAAAAAGCCCGACTGCGGCAGTACATTCCAAGTTGCCCCCGCTTCTATATGAGTTACAGACAAGACAGCTGCTTCAAAAGGAGACACTGTGCGGGCCACTAGAGGCTGCAGATTTTGAATCATACTAGTTAAGGTCAATACTGTATCAACACCCAAATCCGGTCTAGCCGCATGGCTGCTGACTCCTTCTACCTCCACTTTGAATTTCTCAACCCCAGCCATCATGGTTCCCGCTTTAAGTGCTAGCTGTCCCGCCTTAAGCTGGGGCATATTGTGAAAGCCGATAATAGCAGACACATCGTCCAACAGGCCAGTCGCAAGAACCTGGCTGGCTCCCTGAGAAGTTTCCTCAGCTGGCTGAAAAATCAAACGAACCGTTCCTCTCAAATCACCTTCCATAGCCTTGAGCAGCTCCGCTGCCCCCAAAAGGCTGGTCTGATGAAAATCATGGCCGCAAGCGTGCATGACGCCTGAATTCTGACTGGCGTACGGCAGACCTGTCTGCTCCAAAATGGGCAGAGCATCAATATCAGCCCTCAGGGCAATAACCGGCTTGCCAGAGCCAACCTCGGCAACTAGGCCAGTTGTCAGACCGGATTCTAAAATCCTAATCTCCAAATCTTCCAAATAGCCTTTTAGAAAAGCCGTGGTTTCAAATTCCTGCCCAGACAGCTCTGGATGCTGATGAAGATAATGCCGCATTTGCATCAGTTTATCATAAAATTTTTTCATGGCAGACTCCTTTACTCGAATACACCTATCTACCATCCAGTATAGCACAAAGCTGGACGAGGGCACAAAAATAGAAAGCTAATAATCAATAATCAGCCCTCTAATTTTGCAATTATGAGATATCGCCTTCAAAAGAGATGACAATAGATTCATAAGAAAAATCACGCTCCAAGACCCATTTGCCATCAGTTTTGACAAATTTCAACTGATAATCTCGTTCTGGTTTGGAAGCAAGGCACAGGAAGCCAAGTGCTTCTCTTTAATAAGTTAATACTATGACTTTTGTACTTTACCATACTTGGCTGCACTGGTAAATACAGTTTGATACTTCTCATTACAGAAAAACCTGTAGCTCCAACTACAGGTCAAGTATCTTTAGAATCCATCTACATTCGTATAGATTTTTTGAACATCTTCGTCGTCTTCTAAAACACTATAAAGTTTTTCAAAGGTTGCGAGGTCTTCGCCGGTCAACTCTACTTCAGACTGAGGAATCATTTCAAGCTCAGTTACTTGGAACTCTTGGATGCCAGACTCGCGCAGAGCCACGATGGCCTTGTGAAGGTCCGTTGGCGCTGTATAGACAGTGATGCTGCCTTCTTCTGCTTCAACATCATCTACATCTACATCTGCTTCCAGCAGCTGTTCAAAGACGCTGTCAGCGTCGTCACCCGCAAAGACAATCACACCTTTATTATCAAAAAGATAAGATACCGAGCCGCTAGCTCCCATATTGCCGCCATTTTTACCAAAAGCAGCACGGACATTGGCTGCAGTCCGATTGACATTTGAAGTCAGGGTATCGACAATCAGCATAGAACCGCTTGGCCCAAATCCTTCATAGCGGCCTTCAGTAAATGTTTCGTCAGTGTTTCCTTTTGCCTTATCGATAGCCTTGTCAATGACATGCTTCGGCACCTGAGCTTGTTTAGCTCGGTCGATAACGAATTTCAAAGCTGTGTTAGACTCTGGATCTGGATCACCCTTTTTAGCTGCTACATAGATTTCCACACCAAACTTAGCATATACTTTTGAGTTCGCGCCGTCTTTGGCCGTTTTCTTTGCCACAATATTGGCCCATTTACGTCCCATTGGAGATTCTCCTTTTGATAAATTACATTTTTAATCTTTCTTATTATAACACAGGGAATCAGAAAAATCACTAAGAAAAAATGATAGCTTCTAGAAGATTCTGGTTGTATTCTTCAACTTCTGCTGGGCTGAAATCGAGACAAATTTGATTTCTGTTTTCAATTCCATAAAAAATCCAGTCGCTAAAAGAGCAACTGGACGATACATTCTATTTCCCGAAACCGGCGGGTCTGTCATAACGGACCTTTACCGAAATTCATCAAAAAAGTTCACTGATAATTTTTCACAATAGGCAAATCCGGTTTGCATCTGCTTAAGTAGGCAAAAACATCCTCTATTCTGCCATCTAAAAAAGTGACATCTACTCGAACGGACTTGCCATGATAAGGCTTGACATATAGGTAGTCTCTCCGATAGTACCTGACTCCCAGTCGAAAAGAAGCCTGCCCATCAGAAGTTCTTCCCCAAGCCGGCCGGTAAAAGACACTTTCCAGCTGATTCCAAGCAAAGCTATGCTCTTTCAAAAAAGCTCCTCTCACGGTCAAGCCCCATTCTGTTCCCGCGAGAACAAAGCACTTTTTACTCAGCTTGCGTCCCGCATGGACTATTATAAAAATTTCAAGTAGACTAGCTAAGAGAAAGGTAAGGAAAGAAGGCAAACCGAATGAAATAATTCCTGCTCCAGGCATAGCTTTATCAATTGAAAACAAGAGCAGGCAAGCTAAAGCGCCGAAAATGATGCCTGAGACTAAAAAGACAGAGGCTAAGATTACTATGGTCAAATAGAGTCCTCTACGGTAGCGAAAAGCAAACAATAAAGGCATGACTTTTCCTTTCTTTCTCAGCTAATAGTTTTGAAGCTATTCTGTCAATGCTTTACTGAGGTGCCTTAAACTCATCTTCATCTATAGTGTTCCAGTCAGAATAATGAGTATCTGTTTGAACATCCATACTACCTTTTTCACCTTTATAAGATAAACCTAGCTTAAAGTCTTTTAAGAATAAGGTCTTTTTATCCAAGCGTACTTCTAACTTCTTATCCATATCTGCCTGAGTAACACCTGACAGCTCTAGTTTGAATTCTTCACCAAAAAGCCCTAGCAAATCAGCATTTTTACTGCTTAATTTAAAGACATATTCATCTCCGCTTTCCTTTACAGTGACATCATCAGCCATTTGATAAAAGCCATCCATGAGTTTGAAATAATCGGGCTGAACATAATAATCTGCCCCGCTTTCCATTTCTTGCTTAGACCATGTTCCATTTTTAGAAGAACGAGTATACAAAAGTTTATCCTCTCCGCCTGGCATAATCGCTTCTTGATAACTCTCCTGACCGCTCTCTTTTCCATCTATGACTAAATGCCCCTTGGCCAGCTCATCTGTGCTTTTATCATACAGAAGATCTCCGCTCATCGTTTGAGTTTTATTGGAACCATCTACAGTGATAGATAATTTCACCTTCATTTTCATTGAAGTTAGATCTTCATTCGCAGTTTCTGCTTTCTCCAAGAGTTCTTCAATATCGTCAGAAGAAGTATTCTTTTGGCTCTCACGGGAGCTATTCTCAGTCCCACCATGATTCTTTTGAGAATGCTTCTGCCCAATCAAGCTACAAGCACCTAAACTAAGCGTAAGCAAGGCTGTAAGTGCCATAAAGGTAATCTTTTGAATTTTCATGAGTCTTCCTCCTTTGAGACATGGATATGAAAGATTATCATCCAATCAAGCCTAGCAAAGTTTTATTGACCGAATATTAGCTTTCATACCAACAGTCAAACCGCTAAAAAGCAAATCATGCTCCTTAGTTAAAACAAGTTTATTCATTTATTATACCATTTTTTATTTTCCACCACAAATAAAGCAAAAAGGCTGAACATTCAGCCTTGCTTGTCTTTCATAATCGGAACCCGTCCAAAATTCTGTTCCGTCAGTGCGAGATCGCCTAGCTGATAGACCTTATCAGCCTGCTGGGTGAGACTATCCCAGGGTTCCTTGCCGATTCGGCTGACCAATTCGACCTTACCTTTAAGGCTGGACAAATGCTGGCGCCCCTGCTCGGAAAAGCCTAAAATATGAACACCTGACGGAAGCTCTTCTTGCCTAGCTCCGACTAGGATATAGGTCAGCAGACGCCGGACCCGAGCCTTGGTATAGCGTTTGGTCGCCACCTGTTCAACTAGCTCTTCTATGGTCTCACTGCTTTTCAAGGCCACTCTAATCCTGACGGCCAACTCCTGATTGACCTGATAAAAGTCTGTTAAATCCGGACAGGTCACTATCTGGTAACGGAGATAAGGAAAGAGGTCCGACCAGGTCACCTTGGGAGCCGTTTCAAGCAAGTGATAGGCTGGAGTATATTTTTTGAGAAAGTCTAGCTGATCCAACTTCTGACGGAGGGCAGTTGCAGAGGCGAATTCCTGATTAGCTGATAAGGAATGGTAGCCAGCCCCCTGACGTTGAATCGGGCACAGCTTTATATCTTTTCCCGCCACGGCCTTGGCATAAGCCAATCCTAGAATATGATTGGGAGTAGAGCCTGAGAAGTTGAGCCCAGCAAACTCCTGCCACATGGCCTGAGTCTTCTGGGGATAGGATAGGGAATCAGGCAGGCCAGCCAGATAAGCCTCCATCTGCTCTGCCTTTTGACCATAGACCCTAGAAATACTCTCATAATCCAGCACTTCCTCGGTCCCAAAAGTCAGATGCTCAATGCCCAGTCTCTCTAAGATGTCTACTGCCCCCTTAGCGAAAAAGTCTGCCGCCTGAACGCTGACCAAGAAAGGCAACTCAAGGACCAAATCCGCTCCAGCTTCCAAAGCCATCTGTGCACGAGTCCACTTGTCCACGATAGCCGGCTCTCCTCGCTGAACAAAATTGCCGCTCATAGCGATAATTTTCAGACCAGAAGCCTGCTCCAGCAGATATTTGTGTCCATTATGAAAAGGATTAAACTCTGCGATAATACCGGTAACTGTCATCTCATTTCTCCGCCACAAAAAACCAGCGAGCGCTCTTGTCAGTTGGCTCCTTGTCCTCAAAGTCCGCGTAGACCTTGACATTCTTAAAGCCAGCCTGCTCCAGCAAGATATCATAGGTCAGAATCTCATAGGTCCGCTCCTCATGCACCTCATCATGGCGCGTGAAACGCCCATCCTCATCTTGGACAAAGAAGGTCAACTCATGTACGATAGAATAAGGCGGTTCGTCCGCATAAGAATCCCACACCATGGCAAAAGTTTCAGCATTTTCATGATAAGAATAGCCTGGAAAAACCTCATCAATCTGGTAAATCGAGTGCACATCAAAGATAAAGCGACCGCCGTCATTTAGATGCTGGTAGACTTGAGTGAAAACCTGACCGACATCGACTTCGTCCTCCATATAGCAAACCGAGTCTGAATAACAAGTCACCAAATCAAACTGACCGATGCCACTCAAATCCAGCATATTACCTTGTATAAAGGGTATGTCCAAACCGGCCTCTCTGCTACGCTTTTCTGCCAAATCCAGCATTTCCTGACTAAGATCCAACCCCGTCACATCAAAACCAGCCTGCTTAAAATAAATAGACTGAATCCCCGTACCACAAGCAAGCTCCAGCAGCTTTTTCTTATCCTTGGGAAAATGACGCAGGCTGAAATCCGTCCACTTCTCATACAAAGAATCATCCATAATCGCATCGTAAACCGACGCGAAGGTTTCATAAGTTGCCATACTTTTCCTTTCAAAAATAGCCCAACCAGCAGGCTGACTGAGCCGAATTCTGATTTCTTGCCTAAAGGCAAAAAATCACTTATTCTTTTCTTCCAATAGGGCTGCAACATCCACACCGGTTGCTTCGTGCCACAACTTTTCCAGATTGTAGTGCGCCCGCATTTCCTCAGAAAAGACATGGACAACGATGCCGCCCAAGTCTAAGAGCACCCAGCCACCAGCTGCGTCTCCCTCAACATGGCCAGCAGAAACACCAGCCTCAGCAGCTTTCTCACGGATATTTTCAGCTACTGCATCCAGCTGACGGCTGTTCATAGAGCTGACGATGACAAAGTAATCTGTCACAGTAGTCAGACCCTGCAAGTCCAATGCCACAATATCTTCTGCACGTTTTTCATCGGCCGCCTTCACGACCAGTTCCAATAATTCTTGTTCTTTCATAGTTCCTCTTTAATTAAAAATGTTTTTGTAATCTCGAACATCCGCAAAACGTCCGTCCCAAATTTTTTGATAAAAAGTATTTATTTTTTCTGCCGAAGCATCTTCCCCATCAAAAGTTGTAAAAGCACCCTCTGGAATGACAAGTTTATAATCAAATTCAAATCCAACTTTAACCGATGCATCTACACAATATTCCGTCTGCATTCCACATAAAACTAGACGACCAATATCTTCTTTATCCAAGTAATCTTTTAAACCAGTCTCTTTAAATATACTATTATACTTCTTCTGAAAGACCTTTTCGTCTGATTTTCGATTCAAGAGAGGAGACAGCTGCCAATCTTCCAATTCACTATCTTCTGGATTTTCAATATGCTGAATATAGATAATTTCGACACCTTTACTCCTAGCCTGATGTTGCAGAAAGGAAATTTTATCCATCATTTTAGCAAACTGAAAACCTGTCTCCACTAAGATATTTTGTACATCTATAATGATTAAAGCTGTTTTCATTCTTCTATTTCCTTTAAATATCCTACAAAGGCATTGTAAGTCTCCAAGGTCCGCGGATAGATGGGCATTCCTTTGTGAGCCAAATGCTCCACCGTCCTTGCTGTTTCATAGGCCACAGCTTGGTTGAGCGACTGCTGGGCCAGCTCTCTAGCCTTGTCCACTCCTGGAAAGTTCCGATTATGCTCAATGTAGTCGGCGACATAGACGACCTTGTCCAGCTCAGACATGGTGCTACTCCCCACTGTATGAACCTCGATGGCTCGCAGAATCTCAGCATCTTTGATGCCTAAATCTTCCTGAATCTTGTAAATGCCCACCATACCATGCCAGACATTATTGCCCCAGTTTTTCAGGTCAGGATTCAGTTTGTATTTGTCAATCAAGGATAGGAAATCCTCATCCGAGACCTTTTTGGCATAATCGTGTAGAAGGCCTGCAAGACCCGCTTTTTCGACGTCAAGACCAAAGCGCTCCGCTAATTCACGGGCAGCCTTTTCCACGCCTAGGCAATGCCGCAAGCGTTTCTCAGACATGACTGTTTCCATCTTAGCCAGCAAGGCCTCACGGCCCATACTGATATAACTTTCATAGGTCATAGATAAAGCCCTTCTTTCTTGATATAGTCTAGCACTGGCTGCGGCAACAGGAAATTAGGAGTCCGTCCCTGAGCCAGAAAATCCCGCACTATACTGGAGGAAATATCCATAAGCGGCACATCCACCCAGATGACAGGGTAAGAAGTCCCCGCCTTGTAACGCGGCCGCTGAACTCCTACAAACTGAACCAGCTCAACCAGTTCATCAATCCGGTACCATTTAGGCAGGTAGTCCACCATATCAGCACCGATGATAAAGTAATAGTCCGTATCTGGATGTTGCTCTGTCAGCAGCTTCATAGTGTCATATGTATAGGAAATTCCCTTGCGTTCCAGCTCAATGGTTTCAATTCCTAAGCCTTCAATACCCTCAATAGCCAGCTCCAGCATTTTCAGCCGATGCTGTTCATCGATGGTCTCTTTCTTATCCACATGCGGCGGCTCGTACTCTGGCATGAGCAGGACCTGATCCAAGCCCAACTGTTGACGGACCTGATCCGCCACGACCAAATGAGCATTGTGGACAGGGTTGAAATTCCCACCTAAAATGCCAATCTGCTTGCGTTTTTTATCTTTAACTTCTGGTTCTAATTCCACCTTGGTAAAGGGGGTCAGTAATTCAATAGCCATAGGCTGATATCTCCACAGAAATCTTTCCTTAAATTTGCTTGACTTTGACAGAGAGTTTGCGATTTTCCTTCTTGCTGGACTGCTTGTAGAGAATCAAGATCCGGCCAATCTTCTGCACTGTATCCACTCCGATTTCTTCTTCCAAAATCTCAGCAACTTCATGGATATTCTCATCTGTATTCTGCAAGAGCGTAACCTTGATCAGTTCTCGCGCATCTAGTGCCTGACGGACACTGGTTTTGATTTGGTCGTTGAGTCCATTTTTCCCAATCTGAATGATAGGTTTGAGACTATGTGCCTGACTGTTGAGAAAGGCGCGTTGTTTTGATGTTAGTGTCATGTTCTTCTATAAGGCTTGAGACAGTTGGGACCTGCTTTTCCCACTGCTCATAGCCTTTTCCTTCCTTATTTTAAGGAGATTTATTCCCCTTGGTTTCTTGAGTATTATATAATAGCTTTCCGAGTGACAACCGTCACACCCTCTGGCGCCCAGCCAGCTACTCGAGCAGGACCACTGACGCGAATCCAACCCAGACCCGAGAAGACGATATCTGTCTTGTCCTTGATGGTAAATTCATGCTTGACCAAGGCTGGAAACTCTTCCTTTTCCTTGCCAACCGGTGGCACTAAGAGACTACCGACATGCTTGTCATAAAAGCCGCTGGCGCCTTCCAACTTGGTCCGGTGGAGCTTGAGCTCATTGTCAAAATAAGCCGTGAAGCCCTGCTTGTCACCTGCCACAAAGTCAAAGCGGCCTAGGCCACCCAAAAAGAGGGTTTGCTCAGGATTGAGCTGGTAGGTTTTGGGTTTGATTTCCTTTTTGGGACTGATGTATTTGAGATTATTAGCAGAAAGATAGTGAGCCATCTGGTGACGATGGATAATGCCCGGCGTATCATAGATATGACTGCCGTCCGCTAAAGGAATCTCGATTTTGTCCAGAGTTGTACCCGGGAAACGCGAAGTCGTAATAATATCCTTATCACCCGTGATTTCCTGAATAATGGCGTTAATCAAAGTGGATTTGCCGACATTGGTCACGCCGACCACATAAACGTCACGTCCCTTGCGGCAATGCTCAATCTTGTCAATCAAGTCCTTTATTGCCTGCTTGTTCTGAGCAGAGGTCAGGACCACATCGACTGGTCGCAAACCTTCCTCATGAGCCCGCTCCGTCAGCCATTGGGTCACCTTGCTATCCTTGACCGACTTAGGCAGAATGTCCTTTTTATTCCCGACCAAGAGAACATCATTTCCTGCGATAAAACGAGGCAGACCAGGAATAACCGATCCATTAAAGTCAAAAATATCAACAACATTGACGACCAAGGCGTCACTATCTCCAACCTCATGCAGAAGCCGCAGAAAGTCATCATCCGTCAGCTGGACATCGCTGATTTCATTATAATGGCGCAGGCGGAAACAGCGCTGACAATAGAGTTCACCTGTCTCCAAGCCTTTTTCTAGAGCTGATTGGGGCGTGTAGCCCAGCTTACCCTTATCTTCTGTCTGAATAGTGGCTCCGCAGCCGATACAGAGAAGTTCTTCCATGCTTAAATTCCTTTTTTGTATTGAATTGGGCCGTATTTTTCAGTTATTTTTTTGAGCACACGGCGTTCACGCGCCCGATTGATCTGAGTCTTGATAGAGTCGTGCTCAACCAGTGGCTTAACCAAAATGGAACGAATCCCGGCCCGATGAGCAGCCCGAATATCCGTCATAAGCTGGTCGCCCACCATGACCACTTCCTTTTTTTCAAAATGAAAAAGCTTGAGCGCCCGATCAATTCCCCAAGTGAAGGGTTTCATGGCCCAGTAGATATAGTCAATTTCAAACTTTTCAACAGCCCGCTTGACCCGTTTTTGGTTATTATTGGACACCAGGATAATCCGAATGCCTGCGTCCCGCAAATCATGAAGCCACTTCTTCATCTCTGGGGTTCCGTCAGGATTATTCCAAGCAATCAGGGTGTTGTCCAAATCCACCAAAACCGCTTTGATCCCCTGTTTTTTCAAACTCTCTACTGTCAAATCGTAAACTGCCTCGACCGCAAAGTCTGGCATATAATCTTCAATCGCCACATCTCTCTCCAAAAATTCGTATTTTCATTATTATAGCATAAAATGGGCTTTTTGGCACCTTCAGTCTCAAAGGTTACAAAAAGGACAAAAGATGATATTATAGTGGTGATAGTATAAATGTCCTGGAGGTTTGTATGGCAGAAAAAAACAGACAGATGCAGGCTGTTTCCCCTCTTTTGCAAAAGATTATCAACTGGTCGTCCGCCATTGGCGCTCTAGGAACGGTGGCCTTTTGTCTTTGGGCCTATTTCGCTGGCATCCTCCATTCCAAGGAAACTCTCTCAGCCTTTATCCAGCAGGCTGGCATCTGGGGACCACCTCTCTTTATCTTCCTGCAGATTCTACAGACGGTCGTGCCCATTATCCCTGGCGCCCTGACCTCTGTCGCTGGTGTTTTCATCTACGGCCATATCGTTGGCACCATTTATAACTATATCGGCATTGTCATTGGCTGCGCCCTGATATTTTATCTGGCGCGCACCTATGGTCCGGCCTTTGTCCAGTCTGTCGTCAGCAAGCGCACCTATGATAAATATATCGGATGGCTGGATAAGGGTAATCGCTTTGAGCGCTTCTTTATCTTCATGATGATTTGGCCCATCAGTCCAGCAGATTTTCTCTGCATGCTGGCGGCCCTGACCAAGATGACTTTCAAAAAGTACATGCTGATTATCCTTCTCTGCAAGCCCATCACTCTCGTCATCTATACCTACGGACTGACTTATATCATTGATTTTTTCTGGAAAATGGTCTCCAAATAAAAAAGAAGTTGAATTGAACCGCACCCCAAAAGTTAGACAGAAAAAATCTAACTTTTGGGGTGTTTTTAAATGAAACTAACTTATGAGGATAAAGTTCGAATCTATGAACTAAGAAAACAAGGAATCAGCTTAAAGCGACTTTCAGAAAAATATGAAATGAACCTTTCAAAACTTTTGACATCCAACCTCTTTCTAAATCTTTACTTATTACAGCACAAACCATAAAGAAAAATCAGCCAGTTTTGACTGATTTTCGTCTCATGATTAAGCAAAGATTTTATTCTGGCGATACCAAAATCTTGATCTGCGCCTTGTCCTGAGTCAGCTCGATAAAGCCTTCTTGCACAATATCCTCTAGCTTAATCTTCTTGGTCACAAGCTTGTCAGCAGAGAAATAGCCCTGCTCCATCAGTTCCAGCACCTTAGGGAAAATATGCCGATAGGCGATAATACCCTTAAGCGATTTTTCTTGAATGGCAAATTCATTAGGGTTGATGCTAGCTTCTCGTTCCCAGATAGAAACCACCATACATTCTCCGGCCTTGTGGACAGCAGCTAAAGCTTGTCCCAGCACAACCGGCACCCCAGTCACTTCATAAGACACATCTGCCCCACCACCAGTTAAACGCTGAATAGCAGCTACCACATCTTCTCCTTCTTCTGGTCGCACAATGATGGCCCCAAGCTCCTCTGCCTTGGCTTGGCGTTCTGGAGATAATTCAACTCCATAAATCTTAGAGGCACCGGCTGCCCGCAAAGCCTCAATAATCAAGAGCCCGATTGGCCCCAAACCGAAGACAACCGCTGTATCGCCCGTCTTAAGAGCTGACTGACGGACTGCGTAAACAGCCACAGCAGCAGGTTCTGTCAAGGCTGCCTGCTCATAGCTAAGGCTGTCTGGAACTTTGTGAACAATGTCTCCATCCAAAACACAGTATTTGGCAAAACCACCGTCAGCCGCCAAACCGACAAAGTTTAGATTAGGATCCAGATTATAATCACCGACAAGATTATGCTTAGCTAAAATAGGTTCAACTGTCACTCGATCGCCAACTTTGACCCGTGTCACAGCACTGCCGACCTCAACAATTTCCCCAGCAAACTCATGTCCTAAAGTTACAGGCGCTTTCTGACCAGAGTAGACATGCTCTGTTTCTGTCGGAATAAAAATCGGTCCATCCAGATATTCATGCAAGTCAGTTCCACAGATTCCTGTATACTTGACCGCAATTTTGACCTGATGCGGTTGGACTTCCGGTACATCCACTTCTTCAATACGGACATCTTTAGCGCCATACCAACGCGCAGCATTCATTTTTGCCATAAACATACCTCGCTTTATAATTTGTTAGTTTTATTGTAAACCCTTTCAGAAATCTTGTCAAAAGATTAGCTACATTTTCAAAAAATAGCATACAAAAAACCAGCATCAGCTGGTCTTAGACTTATTCTGCAATTCTAGCCGAGTAAAACGGAAAAAGAAACATTAAAACAATATAAAGAATCAAGAGAATCGCACGGAGCAATCCGCCAAATAGAAAAGCAATCACTAAAGTTCCTAAACAAATAGAAACATTAGTAAAATTTGTTTCAATCAGCAAGGTTTGTCCTGCTTTAACTGTCACTGGCTTGGTTTTCATAGGAGCTGCTCCTACACGAACAACAGCTTCTTCCCCCTCAATAGGGAAGACAGCCTCATCACCATTCTTAATTGCGCCCACTTTCTGATCATTAATAAAGATTGGAAACTTTCCAATAATTCCAACAAAACCTGTCCCACGTTTCACTTTGATTTCCGACATAAAAGACTCCTTTGTTTTTTTAATTATTTTAACATAACTAATGGCTAAATAAAAGGCTGTTATATTAAAAAACTAGGCTATTAGTTGTCTATAACATAAGAAACATATGGTCGCCTTTATTCCTTATCTCTTAATTTGACTGCTTGATATATGACTTTTACTATTTTCAAATATATAAACATAATAAGGAATATTTGCTGAAACATTCTCACACCCGTCTATAATTACTTTTTTATTCACTAATCACTCCATATCTATCACAATTGAATTCGTAATTACAAGTAATCGTTCTTCGTCAGAGAATTCTAGTATAAGCTCAAAATGACCCTCGCTATTAATTATCACATCAACAGAGGTTGAGCAATCTTTTTTTAATCCATACTTTTCTTTTAAATTATTAAAATATTTACTTGCATCTACAATATTATAATCAATCCGTTTCATACCTGTACCAGAATATTTAGTCATGTAATCAAAAATAGATAATTCTTGGAAAAATTTAGGCTCTAATTTCAGATTAAAAACTTCTAAATCATACTCTTGAGGAACCTCCTTATTATATTGTAATTTTCTGTTATTATAATGAACAAGAAACTCCGTAGTTTGTCCCCCTTGCTCAATTGCATATTCTCCTGTATTATCAGGTTTTAAATAAACACTGCTTGATATCTTACTATTAGCATTTTCATCCATCATAAAAATTTTACTGCTATATAATTTCACATTTGACAAATCTTTTTCTTCTTCTGCTAAAAAGTCAAAAAGTGGCTGAAACTCTTTCTCCAACTCGTACTGTTCTTTTGTGCGATTTTCTGGTATTTTCTCTCCGCAGGCACTCAATCCTATCATTATTAATAATCCACCTAGTAGGAGAATAATTATTTTTGAGGGTCGTTTCATATCTATAGCTCCTATGCTTTTTACATATTTTATTATCCACAACAAAAACCAGCCTCACGACTGGTTTTCTACTTATTTCTACAATTTCTCCAACTCTTCATTGAGCAGTTTTTGTGCTACTTGCGGGTTGGCTTGCCCCTTGGTGGCCTTCATCAATTGACCGATCAGGGATTTAGCTGCATTCTTGTTGCCGGCTTTATAATCATTGATAGCTTTTTCATTATCCGCAAAGACTTGCTGGATAATAGGAAGAAGTTGGTCAGGGTCTGAGATTTGAATCAGGCCTGCTTTCTGCACATACTCTTTAGCAGAGCCTCCATTTTTGGCTAGATAGACAAAGACCTTCTTAGCAATCTTAGAGGAAATCGTTCCGTCTGCAATCAGAGCAATCATCTCAGTCAGATTCTCAGGTGTCAGCTCAATCTCAGAGATAGTCTTGCCTTCGGCATTGAGGTATTGAGCTACTTCTCCTTGGAGCCAGTTAGAGACAGCCTTGGCGTCAGCGCCTGCCGCAACAGCTGCTTCAAAGAAGTCTGACACAGCCTTCGTAGCTGTCAACTGCTTGGCATCGTAGTCAGACAGACCGTAGTCGCCCACATACTTAGCTCGACGTTCTTTTGGAAAGGCTGGCAGGCTACTGCGAATTTGCTCAATCCAAGTATCTTCAATCTCAAAGATCGGCAGATCAGGCTCTGGGAAGTAACGGTAATCCGCTGAACCTTCCTTAACCCGCATGAGCAGGGTTTCGCCAGTTGCTTCATCGTAACGACGGGTTTCCTGACGGATTTGGCCACCACTGCGTAGGATTTCTGCTTGGCGTTTTTCCTCAAACGCCAGACCCTTACGGACAAAGTTGAAAGAGTTAAGGTTTTTCAGCTCAGTCTTGGTACCAAATTCTTCCTGACCGTAAGGACGGATAGAAATATTGGCGTCAACACGCATGGAGCCCTCTTCCATCTTGACATCAGAAATGCCCGTGTACTGGATGATTTCCTTGAGGGCAGTCAGATAGGCATAAGCTTCTTCTGGACTGCGCATATCTGCTTCCGATACAATCTCAATCAGTGGCACACCTTGGCGGTTGAGGTCCACATAAGAGTAGCCATCGCTGCCGTGGGTATTCTTTCCAGCATCTTCTTCCAAGTGGGCCCGCTCGATACGGATTTTCTTGGTCGTGCCATCTTCTAGCTCAATCTCAATCCAGCCATTGTAGCCAATCGGCTCATCAAACTGAGAAATTTGATAGGCTTTTGGATTGTCCGGATAGAAGTAGTTCTTGCGGTCAAAGTGCATCTTCTGGTGAATATCCATGTTCAAGGCCAGAGCAGCCTTGATACCATAGTCAATGACACCCTTGTTCATAACAGGCAGGACACCTGGGAAGGACCAGTCAATGATATTGGTGTTGGCATTGGGATCCTCACCGAAGTGAGCTGGAGCCGGTGAGAAAATTTTTGAATTGGTCTTCAATTCAACATGGACTTCCAGTCCGATAACTGTTTCAAAGTTCATTATTTTTCACCTCCAAAGATAACTGGCTGCTGTTTGTGGTAGTCAGTCGTCGCTTCAAATGCTGCGGCTGCCTGATAGATGGTTGCTTCATCAAAGTGGTTCCCAATCAGCTGCAAGCCGACAGGAAGACCATCTGCAAAGCCAGCTGGGATTGAAATGCCCGGCAGGCCAGCCAGATTGACTGGAATGGTCAAAAGGTCAGCCAAATACATGGCCACAGGATCTTGGTTTTGGCTGCCCAAGTCATAAGCTACCGTCGGTGCAGTTGGACCTAAGATCAAATCATATTTTTCAAAAACCTTAGCAAAATCTTGCATAATCAAGGTCCGAACCTGACCAGCTTTCTTGAAGTAGGCATCGTAGTAACCAGATGACAGGCTGAAAGTTCCCAGCATGATGCGGCGTTTCACTTCTTCACCAAAGCCTTCGCTGCGAGATTTGACATAGACATCTTCTAGATTTTCAATGCCTTCTGCGCGGTAGCCATAGCGAATACCGTCAAAACGCTGCAGGTTAGAGCTAGCCTCAGAGGAAGCAATGATATAGTAAACAGCTACACCGTACTTGCTGTGAGGCAGGCTGACTTCTTCAACGATAGCACCTAGGCTTTCCAAATGCTTCGCTGCTGCTAAAATCGTTTCCTTAACCTTGCTGTCAATTCCCTCACCCATGTATTCCTTAGGCAAGGCAATCTTCATACCCTTAATGTCTTGGCCAATCTTGCTGGTAAAGTCTGGCACTGCCTCTTGTGATGATGTAGAGTCCTTAGGATCATTACCAGAAATAACATTCAAGAGCTGAGCATTTTCTTTAACAGTCTGTGAGAAAGGCCCTATCTGGTCTAAAGAAGAACCAAAAGCAATGAGACCAAAACGAGAAACCCGTCCGTAGGTTGGCTTGAGGCCGACTACACCGTTAAAGGAAGCCGGCTGACGAATAGAACCACCCGTATCTGACCCCAGTGACAGACGAACCTGACCAGAGGCAACAGCTGTCGCTGATCCACCAGATGATCCACCTGGAACCTTGCTGCTGTCCCAAGCATTCTTAGTCGTCTTAAAGTAAGAGTTTTCGCTGGATCCCCCCATGGCAAACTCGTCCATGTTGGTCTTCCCGACGATAATCATGTCCTTACCGTAGAGCTTCTCCACGCTGGTAGCATCGAAAATCGGCTTGTAATTGTAGAGTATTTTGGAAGCAGCCGTCGTCAAAATTCCCTTGGTGGAGATATTGTCCTTGACTGCCAGCGGAATTCCGCTCATAAGATTGTCAGCATCAATGCCCTTGGCATCCAGAGCCGCAGCCTGAGCCAAAGCCTCCTCTTCGCTGACAGTAATGAAGCTGTCCACAGCCGCTTCACGTTCTTTGATGTCTGCCAAAGTTGCCTGAGTTAACTCTACCGCAGAAATTTCTTTCTTGACCAGCAAATCGTGCAGCTCTTCAATAGTCTTGTGATTAAAAGTCATTAGGCATCTCCTCCGTCATCTAGGATGGCAGGCACTTTGATGTAGCCCCGCTCTTTTTCAGGTACATTTTGGAAAAGCTCTTCCCGATTCCAGCCAGGCTGAGCCACATCTTCTCGCATATAGTTGATATTGGCAGCTACATTAGAAGTGAAAGGCACCCCTTCCGTGTCCACTTCATTGAGCAATTCGACCATGTCGACAATCTTGGTTAAGGTCGTCGCAAACTCAGCTGTTTCTTCTGGTGAAAAAGCCAGTTTTGACAGCTTAGCAACGTGACTTACTTCTTCTTGAGTAATCTTCATCTCTGATTCCTTTCATAAGATATGTGAACTTTAGCGACTGAAAATAACAATTTCTAGATGACATCTTTATTTCCAAGCTTCAGCTCACCTTTACTTTGACAAGCTAGGGATGCTGATTTATTTGCCATCCGCTAGCTCTTTTCTTTAGCTTCTTCCTGCTATTCTTCAGGAATTCGCATCATTTCATTTTACCATATTTCAGGCTAATTCTTCAATTCCAAATGCAGTTCTTTGAGCTGTCTTTGGTCCACCAAACTTGGACTTTCCAGCATAGGATCAAAGCCAGTACCATTTTTCGGAAAAGCGATGACTTGGCGGATATTTTCTTCCCCAGCCAAAATCATAACCAAGCGATCTAAGCCTAGAGCCAAGCCACCGTGCGGTGGGAAGCCGTACTCTAAGGCCTCTAGGAAGAAACCAAAGTCCCGCTCATAGTCTTCTCGGCTCATGCCCAATAGCTCAAACATCGCTTCCTGAGCCTTCCGTTCATGAATCCGCAGGCTCCCTCCGCCAATCTCATAGCCGTTTAAGGCGATGTCGTAAGCGTGGCTGCGGAATTGGCCTGGCTCCTGTCCATCTTCAAAGATTCCCTGTGTGAAAGGATGGTGCATGGCTTGATAGCGGTTTTGGTCTTCATTCCACTCCAGCAGAGGCCAATCCACAACCCAAAGGAAATGAAGCAGACTCGGGTCAATCAAATCCAAAGCTTTTGCGAGTTCTATACGCAGATGTCCCAAAGCTTCCTGAGCCCGACGCTTCTTGGCCATGACTAGCAGGATGAGGTCTCCATCCTTGGCCTCAAAACGTGCTAGTAAATCCTGACTTTCAGCTTCAAGGGTACTAGCCAAATCACCAATCAACTGGCCACCTTCAACCTTGAGACTGGCAAAACGACTGCAGCCAAATTCCTTCATTTCCTGATAGTAGTGACTCAGCTGTTTCTTGCTAAAAGCACTAGTCGCACCTGGCACACAGATTCCCATCACTTCCTCTTGGTTATCCAAGGCTTTCTTGATGAGAAGAGAATCATTGGACTGACACAAATCCGTCAAACTCTTTAGCTCTAAACCAAAGCGTGTATCTGGCTTATCAGAGCCGAAGCGGCTCATAGCCTCTTCATAGCTGATAGTTGGAAAATCTTCCGTCAGCTCTAAACCATGAGTTTTCTTGACAACAGCCTTGAGCATAGCTTCAACCAGAGCTCGGATTTCTTCCTCGCTGGCAAAACTCAGCTCTAAGTCCACCTGGGTAAACTCTGGCTGACGATCGCCTCGCAAGTCTTCGTCACGGAAACAACGAACAATCTGATAATAGCGCTCGAGTCCAGCCCCCATCAGTAACTGCTTGAGCATCTGCGGGCTCTGCGGCAGCGCGTAGAATTGGTTTTTAAAAATCCGACTAGGAACCAAGAAATCTCTAGCCCCTTCAGGAGTCGACTTGGTCAGATAAGGCGTCTCCACTTCCAAAAAGTCCAAACCGTTTAAATATTCCCGAATGGTTGAGGTGACCTGATGACGAAGTTTGAGGTTCTGTGTCATCTTCTCACGGCGCAAGTCCAGGTAGCGGTATTTCTGACGCAGGTCTTCCCCTGTATGGGCATGCTGGTCCAGCTCAAAAGGCAGGGCCTTGCTGCTAGCAATAACCTCAATCTTCTCTGCCCTCAGCTCAATCTGACCAGACTTGATGGACTTATTGACAAAACGCTCTTCCCGCTGAACCACTTGCCCCGTCACTGCAATGATATCCTCTTTGCCAATGTCTTCCAGCTTAGCAAAATCTTCAATCTCACCGCCAACGAAGACCTGAAGCAAGCCCTCGCGGTCCCGCAACTCAATAAAGGCTAGTTTGCCGTGATTGCGGATATTGGCCACCCAGCCAGTCGCGGTCATGGTCTGTCCGACTTGCTCTAAACCATAGTTTCCGATAAAGATTTCTTTCATGTTCTTTCCCTCTCAAATCAATTTGTAGCCCCGCCCTGCTGTCAAGGATATTTGAAGCATTCTTTTATCATCTTCACTGGATCTACTACAAAATAAAAAGCTTCCGTCTCTAAAACAGACGAAAGCCGTGGTACCACTGTTATTCGCCGCCCTAAAAGGCAGCCTCTGAGCTCGTAACGTGAGCGACGTTTGTGCTTAATCACACAAAAGATTACGAAACATGTTCTTCGGTTTTTGCTTTCTTGGTGCTGCTCTCAGCTATCAGCACTCTCTGTGCAAGTCAGCAAGCCTACTCTGCTTCTCTTTTACTCTTAAATTGTATCTATTATAGTCGAACCCAGGACATTTTGCAAGTGGTTTAAGGCAAATTTGTGATTTTCCTCTGACAGAGAAGCCACTGCCGGCTCTACCACCTGAATCTGATAACCAAGATTATAGGCATCAATCGCTGTATGCAAGACGCAAATATCCGTCAAGACTCCAGTCAAAATGACTGTATCTATCTTTCTTTCTCGCAGGCGGATATCTAAATCCGTGCCGGAAAAAGCAGAATAATGGCGCTTATCCATCCAAAAGACCTGAGAATCCGCTTTATGCTTGTCATAAAAATCAGCCAAAGGGCCGTAAAGGTTGCGACCGCTGGTCCCTTTGATATTGTGAGGCGGGAACAGCTTGCTTTCAGGATGAAAGGCATCATTCTCATCATGGGCATCAATAGCAAAGAAGATATAATCTCCTCGGTCAAAAGCTGCCTCCGTCACTTGAGCAATGGCTTCAGAAATCGCCTGAGCTGGCTCTCCAGCTGTCAACTTGCCCTCATCTGCGACAAAATCAACTGTATAATCAATGGAAATCAGTGCTTTTGGCATTAGTAGTCCCTCTTTTTAATTTCATCAAAGACATCGGGAATCAGGACTTTTAGATAAGTTCCTTTCATCCCCAGCGAACGGCTTTCAATAATCCCAGCACTTTCCAACTTACGCAAGGCATTGACAATCACTGAGCGGGTAATCCCAATGCGATCAGCAATGACAGACGCTGTCAGCTGGCCTTCATTGCCATTGAGCTCGCCCAGAATAGCTGAAACAGCCCTCAGTTCTGAATAAGACAGGGTATTGACTGCCATGGTCACTGCCGTCCGGCGGCGGATATTTTTCTCATCCTCTTCCCGCTGGAAGTTAAGCAGCTGGATACCAACCACTGTGCTGGCAATCTCAATCAAAATCAGATCATCGTCCGCAAATTCCTTGTCATTGCGCCAGATAATCAGTGAGCCTAGACGAATCCCTGAAACATGGATAGGGGCAATGGTTGTCAACCCATCCGGAAACTCATCCTTGGTCTCCACTGGGAAAATCGTCAAATCATGTGCAACTGGCAGATTAGCCTCTGTTTCATAGACCAGATTGGCTTCGTGAACGTATTCCTCTGGGAAATTCTTATCCTGGAAAAAAGCTTCCACTCGGTCATTATTGGTCTTGTAGCGCATGAAATAACCTAAAAGACGGCCCTTGCTATTGATAATGCAGGCATTGCAGTGGATAATATCAGCCAACTGGCGCGTAATAGCATTGTAGGGTAGCTCTTCCTGCATCTGCTCCTCTGAGCGCTTCAAAATTGACGTAATTTTTCGTGTTTTTTCTAGTAAATTGGCCATGTTTTTACCTCATATTTATTAGCTTCATTGTAACATAAAAGCAGTGAAATTTCAATAATTATCTGAAAATTTTTTATTGAAAAACAATTACATACAATTCGATAAAATAAAGAATTTTTCAAGTATATGACTTGATATATCAAGCCATATTAAACAAAAAACAGTCAAAATTTTGACTGTTTTTGATTGATTTTGTTCTTTCTAATCAAGAGAACGTTTCTTGTAGAATAATTTCATAGCCATGAGGAGAAGCATTTGGCCTGCTAGAAGAAGCCAAGAAGAGTTTTCTCCTGTCTTAGGTAAGACATGACCTGAAGCGGCCGCCTGTTTATGGTTTACAGGGCTAGCACTTCCAGCAGCACCAGTAGTTCCAAGAGCTGTATGCTGAGGAGCTCTTGCTTGTCCAGTAAGCGATGAGCGAGCGAAGTGCTCCTCTGTATGAGCCAAAACAGACTGGTAATAGCGAATATCTTCTTCCTTATTTTGTTCAGCATAAGTTTGAGCTAGCAAGTCGTATGTAGCCTTAGCTTGTGCTTGAACTGCAGTTAAAACTGCTACTTTTGCTTCTTGATCTGTTTGAGCTGTAAGAGCTGTTTGGTAAGCTGCCTGAGCTGCGGCTAGCTTGCTTTTAGCTTGTTCCAAGTTTTCTTCTGCATTTTCAAGATTTGACAATGACTCTTTAGCTGTTTGCAAGGCTGCTTCAGCATCTGTAACAGCTTTTTCAAGGTTAGTCTTTCTTTCTTTTGCTGCATTCAAAGCTGCTTCTAGCTGAGCCAACTTATCTGATTCAGTTTTTAGAGCTGCTTGAGCTGCAGCAACTGTTGCTTGAACAGCAGTCAGAGCTGCTTGAGCCTGAGTTAATTTTTCCGCTTTAGTCTTGTCATCCAAGTTTGAGTTTTTCAGAGCCTCCTGTGCTGCTGCCAAAGCTGCTTGATCAGCGGCCAACTTCTCTTGAGCTGCGGCAAGAGCTGCTTGAGCCTGAGCAGTTGCTGACTCACCTGCTTGAGCTTGCGCCTGAGCCAGTTGCTGGTTGGCTTGCTCTAAAGCTGCAGCTCTCCGATTATAAGTAGACTGGGCAACTCCCTTAGATGCCAGAGCCAGTTGATTGGCCTTGAAGGCGGCATCATAGGCTGTTTGAGCCTTGGCTACTTCCTGCGGATCTACTTTTGCTGTTGGAGCTTTTCCTGTAATAGGGCTGGCATTGAAGTTCTTTTTGCTAGCATATTTGACTTGATCTTCTGACACCATGGTGAAATGAGCCATAGTGATGTCGCCTTCCATTGAGAAATCAACTCCTAGATAGTTTTTCTGGCGACCAGTATTGAGACCAGAGATTGATGTAGCATGCAGCCATTCGTAGCCATTGAACATGAATTCAACAACAGAATCATAGACCCGTCGCTTCATTTCAGCCACACTCATCTGATTAGCATTTTCTCTCCAGATGTAGGCGTTTTCATAGTACTGGAGACCTTTACTCTCCTGCTCAGCACTTGTGGTCATCAAACCATATTCACGCGCTACGCGGTTAATTCCTCGAGCGTCGTGATGGTATTTCTCCATCAAGTCCCAGTTCCAGTTGTCTTTGCGGTATTCTGTTGCCACTTTATCAGCGAAATCAACCGAAGATGGTGTCACAACTACTTCACCTGTTCCCATCTGAGCACGCAACTGGTTGATGAGTTCTGAAGCAAACTGTGAAAGTTCCTGACGAACATTCTGTGGAATATTGTTGGTATCAATCAAAGCTTTGCTATCTGTAGGATCAGCTACATAACGGTTGAGAGCCTTAGCACTGGCATTAAGTGCAGCCAGTCTATTTTGAATCTCTTTAGTTTTTTGCTCTGATAAATTTGGTGCAATTAGCTCTCTCAAGGCTGCAATGTATTCCGGAGTCATAGACACACGGTTTTTATTGCTAGAAGCTTCAGTAGTAATCGTTCCAGCTTGAGCCTTTTTCAAAGCTTGTTGAGCTTGATTCAAGTCTGACTGGGTCTTCTCAGCTGCAGCAGTTTTATCCTGCAAGTTCTTCTGAGCAGCATCACGAGCCGTCTTAGCCTGAGTCTGGTTAGTCTGAGATTTTGTTACCTCAGCCTGCTTCTGACTGTCAGTCTGGCGAGCTGTAGCTACTTTTGATTGAGCTGTTTCAACAGCAGACTGGTCAGCTGCCACCTTATCTTGGGCTGCTTTCACATTCTTTTCTGCCTTAGCTGTAGCTTCACCGCTTAGGTTAGCCTGAGCTTCCTTCACGTCATTTTGAGCTTTAGCAAGGCGTCCTTCTTGAGTTTTCGCTTGCTCTTGAGCTTCTTTAGTCTTAGCTGCCTGAGCATCGCGCTCAGCTTGAGCCGTCTTGGTTGCTTGGTCAGCTTTAGCCAGTTCTGACTTGTTGCTGTCCACTTGAGCTTTTTGATTGCTCTCTTCTTGCTTAGCTGTTTCAATAGCTTCCGGACCAGCTTTATCAGCTGCCTCCTGTGCCCAGTTAGCTTCAGCTTGTGCTTGCTCGACCTGACTTTGAGCCGCAGCAGTATTTGCCTGAGCTTGAGCCAAATCAGCTTTCCCTTGTGCAACATTGCTGTCGGCTTCTTGTACAAGAGCCTGAGCAGCGTCTACCTGTTCTTTCGAAACAGATTCATCCTTCTGTGTGTTTTCTGCCTGTGGTTGGCTTTGACTAACGGGCGCATCAGAATAAGACTGATTATCAACTAATTGATCAGCCTGAACTCCTTCTGCGAGCACCAAAGACAATGCCGCTGCACTGACAGAAAAAGCACTAAGTGTCTTTTTCATTGTCAATATAATCTCCTCCACTTTTTCATCATTGTTTAAAACATTGACAAACACATTCTATCACGTTTGTCTTCAAGAAGGAAGACGCTAACACATTTTTTTAAGCATTTTTGGACAGATGCATAAAAAATGTTGGACAAAATCCTAAAAAATGTCGGTAAAACCGCCTATAATTTTTACCAATCGATCTCAAATTCGGTTTTCAGAGCATCTTAATTTTTTTATTTTTGCAATTCAAAGATAGCCATCAAACTAAAAAATATGTAAGATAGATAAGAAAAAGACCGGAATATTTTCCAGCCTTTTTATAACATCCGCTTATTAACGGCGATATTGGCGCAAGAAGCGCGTCATTTTTTCTTGGATTTGAGCTAGTTCATCTACTCGAGGCAGATAAACAATTCGGAAATGATCTGGTTCCTGCCAGTTAAAGCCTCGTCCATGGACGAGAAGGACTTTCTCCTGTTTGAGAAAATTGAGCACAAACTGCTCATCATCGTCGATGCGATACATGTTACGGTCAATTTTCGGGAAAATATAGAGACCGGCTTTAGGTTTTACAGCTGATAGCCCCGGAATATCCTGAATAGCCTGATAGATGAAATTACGCTGCTCATAGATACGGCCACCTGGCAAGAGCAGTTCATCTACGGATTGATGCCCTCCGAGCGAGGTTTGAACAACCTGCTGAGCCAAGACATTGGAGCACAGGCGCATGTTGGAGAGCATATTTAATCCTTCAATATAGCCCTTAACATGATGCTTAGGCCCAGATAGCACCATCCAGCCAACCCGGAAGCCTGCAATGCGGTGCGACTTGGAAAGACCATTCATGCTGACGCAGAAAAGGTCGGGTGCTAGACTAGCCACAGAGGTATGGACATTGCCGTCCATCACCATGCGGTCATAAATTTCATCCGCAAAGATAATGAGATTGTTCTGGCGAGCAATTTCCACAATTTCCAGCAGAAGTTCCTTAGGATAAAGTGCTCCCGTTGGATTGTTAGGGTTGATGATAATGATAGCCTTGGTATTAGAGGTAATTTTTGACTTGATGTCGTCAATATCTGGATACCATTCTGCCTGCTCATCACAGACATAGTGAACAGCATTCCCACCAGCCAGACTGACTGCAGCCGTCCAGAGTGGGTAGTCTGGCATTGGCACCAGCACCTCATCCCCGTCATCCAGCAATCCCTGCATGGACATGACAATCAGCTCGCTGACACCATTTCCCAGATAAATGTCATCAATATCTACATTAGGAAAATTCTTAAGCTGGCAATATTGCATAATGGCCTTGCGGGCTGAAAAAATTCCCTTGGAGTCAGAGTAACCTTCACTGTCACGCGCATTCATAATCAAATCATGAATGACCTCATCCGGAGCGGTAAAACCAAATTCAGCCGGATTCCCAGTATTAAGGCGGAGAATCTTTTCGCCATTGGCCCGCATGCGCATAGCTTCATCCAAAACCGGACCGCGAATATCATAGGCAACATGTTCCAGCTTGCTGGACTTGTCAAATTCTTTCATTCTTATTTTTCCTCTATTCATCAGAATGTTATCATTATACCACCAGAAAAAGCGATTGACAACAAAAAATAAACTCGCTTTTCATGTAATTAAAAAGAGAATCATAGGATACAAAACGCTATTCTTCTTCTAATTCCTCAAAGTAAAGGACTTTTTCTCAGCTTGCAATTTTCTGACAGCATTTCCATTTTATCTTTACTTTTTTTCTGAAAAGGGTTACAATAGAAACAAGAAAATAGTTGCAAATCACTCGGACGTTATGGACTGATTGATTTTTGGTCAGCCCAATCATTCTGTGAATGATGCGACGTCCTTTGCTGACCATTTTAGAGGAGGTAGCTCTATGACTCAGAAATATGAAAACATTATGGTTGCTGTGGACGGTTCTCACGAATCCGAACTAGCCTTTGAAAAAGGTGTTAACGTGGCTCTCCGAAACGGCTCTCGTCTCACCATCGCCCACGTCATTGACACCCGGGCTTTGCAAAGTGTCTCAACCTTTGATGCAGATGTCTACGAGGACTTACAGGAAGATGCCAAAAAGCTGACAGCAGAGCTGAAAGAAAAGGCTCAAAAATCTGGTATCAAGTATGTTGATATTGTCATTGAGATGGGCAATCCCAAAACTCTCTTGGCTACAGATATCCCAGAAGAGCACAAGGTAGATCTGATTATGGTCGGTGCTACCGGCCTCAATGCCTTTGAACGGCTGCTAGTCGGTTCTTCATCTGAATATATCCTGCGCCACGCCAAGGTTGACTTGCTGGTGGTCAGAGACCCAGAAAAAACTTTATAAAAACTAGAGCAGTTCACTGACTGCTCTAGTTTTTTGTTTATGCGAGATATTGTCTTTTTAACATTTGTTACATCCTATTATTTACTACTAGGAAAAGCTGAAATAATCTTTTTCTCAGAGTCTAAATATATCGTAATCTATATAATTTAAATATCAACATATTCTGTGACAACAGTTCTTACATAAGAATCATTCCATTATCTAATATAACTTTATAGTCTTCAATATTTGTATTTTCATTGTCGTACCATGCATTTACTATCTGAGCTTGATTATCAATTATTTGAGCAATTTCAAATTTGAAATTTTTATAAGGAGCAAAGCTTGGCTCTTCAACTAGTATTTCTCCCATTTTATCTTTTGTTTCTAATAATATTCTCAAGCAATTTTCATTATCAATTAAAATTTCTAGACTAATATTTTTTTGTTTTAGAATATTAATGTTTTCTGATAGCCACTCTTTAGTCACTTTTTTTACTTCTTGAAGTCGACTCATTACTTTTCTCCTCTGATATTTATATTACGAGCATCCGGCATGTCTGTTATGGCTGGCAAGCTCTTCTTTTGATTTAACCTATCAATTAGAGAGCCTGGACCTGGGATTTGTCCCCATCCTTCTTTTCCAGCTGGATAAAGACTTTGGGAATTAACATCAAATTCTGTAAAAACGCTTCCTGGTTTAGCAGCTGGAAATGCTTCAATATTAGAAGGAGTAGCAACATATGTTGTATTTCCATTCGGTGACATTTGAACTTTACCAGAATCAATCTTCTTTGTATATTCTTCCCTTGACATCCAGCGTCCTACAGTTGACATCTCATCTACAATAGGGTTATCTAAGCCACCAACATTAATTTTAGGTAATTTGGAGTCCAATTCTTTGATAGAAGTTGAGGACCAACCACCGGCTGACTCCCCACACTTGAATTCCTCACCGCATCCTTAATCTGATAATACTCATTAATCTGGGCATCAGCTCTTTGTGTTTGTATATCCTTATTATAAGCCCGAGTACTCCAAGCTGCTGTCCCTACCATGAGGAAGTCATAACCCGCTTTTATACTTGGTGCGTACTTAGTATAGTTTGTGGCATAATTCAGGAGTTCCTCATCAGCCTCTTTGCCTGTGACTGGATCAAGACCCGTTTCAGCGATATAGTCAAAACGTTTTTACTCGAAGTTAGGATCGTGTTTGCTTAACAAATTTATGATGCGAAAAGGGCAAGGAAATCACTCTTACCCCAATTTCTTTATACTAGTTCAATCTTCTAAGATTACGGGAAAAATATCTTCCCCTCTAAATCAGTATTTTCAAATGTATAATATTTATTTTCATAAGCAAAACATTGTGATTTCAAAGTTTCGCCAACAATTTTTTTGAATTCTGTATTATTCATTAAAAATTAGAAGCCTAGATATTCTTTCACACGTTTTTTACAAAGAAACTTGAAGTGAGGGTACAACTCAAAATAATTTGCTAATCCATCATCAAAAGCAGGCTGAATCAACATTTTGATATTACTATTAATAGAAGCCACCAAACTTTCTGAGGTTATCTTCTCTAGATTATAGCTATCTAGGTCCTGATAAATAAATCTGCCACCAAAGTCTTCCAAACCTTGTTTATATGGAGGTAATTTCCCATCATAAATGCCTTTGATCAAAAAGCCGTAATTGATATAAAAAGAGTTCTCAAAGTTAGATTTTTGAAAGCCAACAAATACCTTTAAATCAGTATTTTCAAATGTATAATATTTATTTTCATAAGCAAAAACTTGTGATTTCAAAATTTCGCCAACAATCTTTTTAAATTCTGTTTTGTTCATAATTTACCTCTTTATTAGTAAGTATCTAAGACACCCTTATCTTTCATAAATACAATTCACTCAACAAGACTTTAAAAATTGTGAGAAAGGCTCAGGAATTAAAATAGCTTCTGAAAACAAAACTGGAACATATTTTTCTGGATTTCTAAAAACCACTTCCTGATAAGTATTATCTTTTTTCCATTCAATACGGTCGTATTCAATTTGCTCATCGCTAGAATTAATAATAATAAGTATATTCTCTCTCAATCCAATTGAGATAATATCATTCAATAAAGTAATGTTATAATTTTTCTTTAGGCAAAAGTATGAAAATATTCTACTCACTATTGCATCTTCTTCTAAAAATGATTGTAGTAATTCAATTAAATCTATTTTATCCATCTTAATTTCCTTTATTTTTGTAATGGAATTCTAACAATTTCCCCATTATAGGTAGTCTTCAAATATGGCTTTCCATGTATATTATCTGTCGCATTCTCATATCCATAATTTAATTGCCATGAATTTCCTTTACCGTCATAATATCTCGCTCCATCGCCCCTTTTCAAAGGCGCTTTCCTATAACCTTGAAGTTCATTGTCTAAAAAAGCCTCAACACTTTTAATATTCGCGTTATCAAAGCTATCTATATCATTCAAATTAAACTTCAAATTATTGGAAACTTCTACGCCTCCAGTGTTTATAGCAGGAGCATCAGTATTCCCTCCTAGATTAATCTCCGACACCATCGACTGACTTCCCATAATTGTCTTAGTTTCAACTTCCGGCAATTCTAGTGTCCAATTCTTTGATGGAAGTTGAGGACCAACCACCGGCTGACTCCCCACACTCGAATTTCTCACCTCATCCTTAATCTTATAATACTCATTAATCTGGGCATCGGCCCTTTGTATTTGTATATCCTTATTATAAGCCCGAGTACTCCAAGCTGCTGTTCCTACCATTAGGAAGTCATAACCCGCTTTTATACTCGGTGCATACTTGGTATAGTTTGTTGCATAATTCAGGAGTTCCTTATCAGCCTCTTTGTTTGTGACTGGATCAAGGCCCATTTCAGCGATATAGTCAAAACGTTTTTGCTCAAAGTTAGGATCGTGTTTGCTTAAAAAATCTATGATACGAAAAGGGCAAGGAAAGCATCCTACCCTAAATTCTTTATACTATATCAATCTTCTAAGATCACTGGAAAAATATCTTCCCCTCTGTACATTTTTTCTTCCATTTCTTTCCACTCAATAACTAATTTATATAGTTGATCAGTTGAAATAAAGCAAGGTTCCCCAAGGCTCTCATCATCCATTTGATAGTATACTTCTGTTTCTTCTTTACCTATATCAATATTTAGCATATTACCGCCAAAGTCTGATTCTTCTTTTTGACCAGTAACAACTGCTTTCAATTCTTTATAAATATGAGGGTAAAAATTATGAACCTCAGAATTTAAAAAGTCTGACAACGATTGAAATTTTTGATCTGTAAACTTCAAAACTAACATTATGTCATTTTCTTCATTTCCAAAAACCAAAACTGAATATGTTCTCTCCATTAACCTTACCTCTAAATTCATTTTATTCCATTGGGAATGCTGAGATAATCTTTCCATCAGATTCTCTTATATACATTCCAATCTTTAATCCATTACTACTTTTTCCAATGTACTTATTACCATGAGCTAAAACTTTATTAGAATACGCCTCATTAATAGCATCCACAACCTCCTGCGGGCTCATATGGTCAGGAAAGAAAGTTGAATAGCCTCCATTTGCTTTTTTAGGAATGCCATTTACTTCAACTTTCGCTTCATAAACCCCAGCATCATTTAAAACAGAGCCTTTCGTACCCTCGATAATATTTCCAGACGTCCCTTCAACCATATCATAATGATAACCTCCTGATTGACCTTTTTTATTTATATCACCTTCAAAAATGTGAATCTTAGACTTCTCAGTAAAGTTCTCTGTGTGTTTAAGATTCGCTAAATCATCCATACTGTAGGTTTTAATCTCAACCACTGGCTGACTCCCCACGCTCTGAGTCCTTACCGCATCCTTAATCTGATAATACTTATTAATCTGGGTGTCAGCCCTTTGTGTTTGTAAATCCTTATTATAAGCCCGAGTACTCCAAGCTGCTGCCCCTACCATTAGGAAGTCATAACCCGCTTTTATACCAGGTGCGTACTTGGTATAGTTTGTGGCATAATTCAGGAGCTCCTTATCAGCCTCTTTGCCTGTGACTGGATCAAGGCCCGTTCTAGAGATATATTCAAAACGTTTTTGCTCGAAGTTAGGATCGTGTTTGCTGATAGGATTTTGGCTATCCAATTCTTGATAGCGAGCAACCAAATATATATCATTTGCTTGATCTGTTTCAGATGAATAATAGTTATGATCTAGAAGCGGAGCTATAGGACTAAATTTTAATCCAGGATAATATTCTTCCAGCTCCTTCTGGTTCATTCGGTCAATCTTTGCTTTGAAAAAGGGATCTACCTTGGCTAAAATATCTTTTCTTAAGCCCGGATTTTCTTCCAAGGATTTTTTATAGCGCTCAATAACCAGGTCTACTTCTTTTATCTCCTTTTGAGTGAATTTCCCACGCCAGCGATAGTCAAAAATCTCATTATTCCAATATGCCTCTACAATCCTAGGATACTCTTTTTCAATCTGTTCTCGCGAAAGGCTGGCTATCTTCTCCTCTAACGTCATTGAGGCATTTTGTCTTTTTACTTCCTCAATCATCTCCTGCCGCTTAGTCCATCCAGTATTGATGGTACCTTTCCAGCTGAGATCAGCATCTCGGCGCGGAGAGAGATAAGTCTGAGTCGACGCATCCCAGCTCTGACCTGCCTGAGATAGACCCGTAGATGCGGCTGCCAAGTAAGACTCAGCCTCCGCGAAGATAGTTGGTGAACTGTCATTGAAGGCAAGCAAATTGTCCAAAATTTCTTGGAAGACTTCCTTAGCACTTTCTGCAACAGTGATGGAAGCACTGAAATCCACAATAGACATACCCTTATTATTTGAATAGAGTTGCGATTTGCGTTCCAACTCTGCCAGTTGCTGTTCTGCAAAACGAATTTTCTCTTCCAGTTCTGATTGGCGCCAGCTCTTACCATCTACTTCTGCTGTGTAATTACTAACAAAATTTTGACAAGCTAAGGCTATCGCTTCCTGATAGAGAATGACTCCCTGAACAATCGGGATGACAGTTCCAACAACATGATTTTTGGCAGAATCATAGGCTTTACCTGTTAGTTCATCCTCATTATGAAAAGCTGATAAAACGCTTATTAATTTAAGATTCTGCCCCAAACATTGTTCAACCGCTCGCCCAAGGCTTTCTGCCTGCGTTCGAGCAGCTTCTAAATACATATCAATACTCATCTTTACTCCTCGACAGCTAAGGCACGCTTCTCTTTGTAGACTTCCTCTAGCTGATTTTCTGCATTTTGATGGTCTTTCCGCAATTTTTGTATCTGATCCTCTATATCAAGCTTTAGCTGTCTGCTTTGATGAGAAAAATCTAGCTGACAGTCTGCTATCTTACTGTAATATCGGCTTCCTTCGAAATCATAAGACAGATCACGAAACCATGCCCCCATAGAATCCAACTGACATAATACATCTTCTTCTTGAGCTTTTGCCTGTCCCAACTTTTGATAGAGTTCCCATTCATGATCAGCAAGCCTCCGCTCCTTGGCCAACAAGGCAGTCCACCGCTTATCTTCCTGCATGGATTATTCCTCCAAAGCAGTCAAGGTATTCAGACCTAAATCTTTTTTAGTGACTGTCGGTTCCTTTTTAGGCGGTAAATAGTTAGTAGTCAGACTTTGACGAATCATAGCATCCTTATCCTCAAACTCTGCTGCTACACTATGAACATTCTGAATAATACTTGTAATGTGTGCCCCGAGCTGCCCTTGTAAGCTTTCAACATGTGAAATCCCTGCATTTGCATTAGAATTTCCAGCAACAGTTGTCTGCGAATCACGAGTAATAGCCATCATCTGTAGGAAGTTTGCATCCCCGATTGCTGTTGCATGACGGGCTGCTGTTGATAGGTCGCTCTTAACTTGGTATTGATCCATCAGTCCTCTCCTTTACATTTTTTTCTTATTGTACCATAAAATAAAAAAAGAGCAAAAATTTTCTGCTCTTCAAACATTTATTCTTTGTTTTCTTCTTTCTGCTCTATGGTACGTTGGTAGGCCTGAATCTGTCGTTCCAGTTCTTCTTTGATAGCTCCTTCGGGAGCGTATTTTTCTTCCCAGTCATCTGGTTTGAGGATTTTATGAGTGATGGGGTCAAAGTGAGCCTTCCCGTCTGGGAAAATTTTGCCCATATTAGCCCGATGGACAATATCGAACAGCTGCTCTGGATCCACTCCCATCAGGACAAAACTGCCATAAGTGAAGTATAGAGTATCAATCAAGGCATCTACCTGACCGACTAGAGAAACCTCAGCCTGACTCTTGGAGCGAACCTTGTCGGCAGCCTTGTCAAGCGCTTGATGGAGATAGGCTACAGAGCTGTCAAAGTCTTCCTCAGACTTACTAGCTGCTCGCAGAAACTCGACCAGCTCTTCCAGTTTGAAGCCTGCCCGATAGCGAGCGTCCTCAGGCGACCAAGCAATCGGTTCTTCCTGAGTGCTTTCATCCATGACACTATGAAACTCTTTAACCTTATTAAAGTGATGGTCGCTGCTGGTAAAGACCTTTTCCCTAGCTAGGATACCAAAATGCTCCAGAGCCTTGTGGATCCCATCCTGACTATTGCTGGTGGTTGTGTGCTTGGCCACTTCCTTGACCGAGCTAGTTCCATTTCCCATAGCAATGGACAGGCCAACTCCCGATAGCATTTCCAAGTCATTGTCAGAGTCACCGAAGGCCATGACCTGATGAATGTCAAAACCATATTCCTTGCCGACTCGGCGAATCCCCTCTAGCTTAGATGTGTCTTTATTGATAATATCGACCGCATAGGGGCTGCTACGGGTAAATTTCAAATCAGGGAAGTCTGCTTCAATCTTACGGCTTTCTTCTGGGCTGGCCAAAATCAAAGCTTGATAAATCGGCTCCTGAATCAGCTGCAGGAGATCCTTTTCATGCTGGGGCAGGGCCTTGCTGATGACTTTATTAAAACCGTGACTGACCGTTCGCGCCATTCGCTTAGGGATGAAGCGGCTAGTCCACTGGGAGAACGGGCTCATGCCAAAGGACATAATCTTTGAGCCCAGCATAGCTTCAGCCGTTCCCAAGGAAATTTCTTTTCGGTGTTTCTTAGCATAGGCGATTAAATCCCGCAAACTCTGCTTGTCAATGGGACTGGCAGAAATCACCCTGTCTCTTGAAAAAATATACTGGCCATTATAGGTCACAGCAAAGTCTAAGTCCAATTGCTCCATAAAAGGTTTGACAAAGAAAGGACCGCGGCCAGTTGCCAAACCGACCAATATTCCTTGCTCCTTTAAACTCTGAATAGCCTTTTCTGTAGATTTCAAAACCGTTCGACTGTCATTGACCAGTGTCCCATCAATATCAAAAAAGACGGCCTTTACTTCCATTGATTTTCTCATTCTTTCCTTTTATGATACAATAAATTATAACACAAAAATGGCATACAATCACATGAATTGCAGAAAAGAAAAGCTGGAGTAATATCTATGCAACAGGATTGAAAACTCTATGAAAACAGAATGTAAGTTTTTGAATCTGCATCATGACTACAAGGAGAGAAAGAATTTATGACAAAGAAAATCTTGGTCCTGCACACAGGAGGAACCATTTCCATGCAGGCTGACGGCTCTGGGGCTGTCGTTACCAATGCTGATAACCCTATGAACCATGTGACAGTTCCGCTTGAAGGGATTGAGACGGAAGTCATTGACTTTTTTAATATTCCCAGTCCTCATATCACACCCCAGCATATGCTCAAACTTTATCAGAAAATCAAAGCCAGCGCTGACCAATTTGACGGAGTGGTCATTACTCATGGAACGGACACTTTAGAAGAGACGGCTTACTTTCTGGATACTATGCAGTTGCCAAAGATTCCAGTCGTTCTGACCGGAGCTATGCGCAGTTCCAATGAGCTGGGGAGCGATGGAGTCTATAACTACCTGACAGCCCTGCGGGTGGCTAGTGATGAAAAAGCCAGCGATAAAGGCGTTCTTGTCGTTATGAATGACGAGGCACATGCTGCCAAGTATGTAACCAAGACCCATACGACCAATGTCAGCACCTTCCAGACACCGACTCACGGACCGCTTGGCTTGATTATGAAACAGGAGATTCTCTATTTTAAGACAGCGGAGCCTCGAGTCCGCTTTGACTTGAACAGCATCTCTGGTCTGGTGCCCATTATTCCAGCTTATGCGGGTATGAAGACAGAACTTCTGGATATGCTGGATTTAGACAAGATAGACGGCCTCATCATAGAGGCATTCGGTGCTGGCAACCTCCCCAAGGAAGTAGCTGACAAGCTAGCTGATATGATAGCAGCCGGACTGCCAATTGCTCTGGTCTCTCGCTGCTTTAACGGGATCGCTGAGCCAGTCTATGCTTATGAAGGTGGCGGCGTTCAGCTGCACCAGGCTGGTATCTTCTTCGTCAAAGAGCTCAATGCCCAAAAAGCCAGAATCAAACTGCTCATCGCCCTGAATGCTGGACTCAAAGACCAAGAACTCCGGAATTATATGGAAGGCTGAGAGAAAAAGCCCCTATTTATTTTCTTTAAATCAAGAAGTGCTAAGTTTGCTTAGCACTTTTTTGACTCTTTCATATTCTAACACTGGGAAAACTTCATTGAATCGCTGGTCTTAGAAGATAACCTCAAACAGAGACTCTAGAATTTCAAAAATATAATCACTTACCATAGGTCATCTCCATTTTCTGAGCTTGCTTAAATGTCTTCGGATAGTGGACTTTGATTGTAACTTTCATAGCTTTTACCTCGCTTATCATGAATTCTTTAAGAGCAAAAACGAAACTCTTGGGGCGTTTGACCTCAAGTTTGATCCCTAATCTTTTTGTTCTTACTTGGATATAAGGATACAGCCCTAAACTTAAGAATCTCTTATAGATTTCTTAGGGAAAGCTTATAGTCAAAGAAGTCCAGCAATCTCTATCTACTAATTGAAATGAACAAGTCTTTTCAATTATATACAAAAAAAACTTCACCGATTGGATGAAGCTTGTGATTTATTAGGAGATTGTTGATGAAAAAATTCTAAATTATTCTATTTCTTTGAGTGGCTCATACCTCGCAAGTCTTCTAGTCTTCAAGCTTTGGTTACAGGATTTTAAGGGATGTTTACATTGTCATTGGTCCTACCTCTTTCTTTGATTTGACAATAGTATAATCCCTCAAACTTAAAGCCTACTTATAAATAACTTGCAGGAAACTTAATCCAAAGAACTCTTAATCTAGGTAATCTCGCTTGTCCAAATGAAGAGCAATCAAGTGCCAATTAGGATCTGTCCGCCAGTTCGGATCAGCTGTAATCTGGCTGGCAACCTTTCTGGCTTCTTCTAAAATCGGATAATCTTCTACGATGTCTGCCACTTGAAACTCAGGAATACCAGACTGCCGAGTGCCAAAGATTTCTCCGGAACCTCGCATTTTCAAATCCTCTTCAGCTAGCAGGAATCCATCAATCGTCTCAGTCATGATTTTCATGCGGCGCTTGCCCGACTCCGTCTTAGGATTGGCAACAAGGACGGCATAAGACTGCTTGCTCCCCCGGCCAACGCGGCCTCTCAGCTGATGAAGCTGGCTGAGTCCGAAGCGATCCGCATCCATGATGACCATCACTGTAGCATTGGGGACGTTGACTCCGACCTCAATGACCGTGGTAGAGACCAGAATATCAGTCCGTCCTTCCTTGAAGTCCTGCATAATCGCATCTTTTTCCTCGCTCTTCATCTTGCCATGAAGCAGAGCCACTTGGGCCTGCTGACCAAAATAGGCTGTCAGTTCTTCTTCTAAGGCAATGGCATTCTTAAGATCCAGCGCCTCAGATTCCTCAATCAAGGGAGAAATAAAGTAGACCTGAGCCCCCTTGTGGAGCTCTTTTTTCAGCCAGTCGAGGACGACTTCCAGCTGCTCATGCTTGACCCAGCGGGTGATGATAGGTTTGCGTCCCGCCGGCATCTGGTCAATAATGGACACATCCATATCACCAAATGCTGTGATAGCAAGGGTTCTGGGGATAGGCGTCGCCGTCATCATGAGGACATCAGGATTGTCTCCCTTTTCCCGTAAAATCCGGCGCTGCTCCACCCCAAAGCGATGCTGCTCGTCAATAATGACCAAACCCAATGCATGGTAACGGACTCCTTCCTGAATCAGGGCATGGGTTCCGACAATCATGTCCATCTGACCTTTTTCAATCGCTTCCAAGGTCTTTCGGCGTTCAGCTGCTTTCATTCCCCCAGTAAGTAGGGCCAATTTCAGTTCTGGAAATAGCTGAGCTAGGCTGTCAAAATGCTGCTCAGCCAAAATTTCTGTTGGAACCATCAGAGCTGACTGAAAGCCAGCTGTATAAACAGCATACATAGCCAGACCAGCGACTACTGTCTTTCCGCTTCCCACATCGCCCTGTAGCAGGCGATTCATGTGTCCAGGCGACCGCAAATCCTGCAAAATCTCTGTCAGACTGCGCTCCTGAGCTGAAGTCAGCTCAAAAGGCAAGCTCTGCTTTTTCTCGGCTACAGTATCCGACCGCCAATCAATCTTTAATCCATTGCTGACAGCCTTGGTTTCTCTCTTTAGCACCTGCAGTTGCATTTGAAAATAAAAGAGTTCTTCAAACTTGACCCGCCGAAGAGCCTGCTTGTAGTCCGCAAAGTCCTTTGGAAAATGCATAGCCCGCACAGCCTCAACTCTGCTCACTAGTTGGTAGAGTTCCAGCAGGGGATGGGGTAGATTTTCCTCTAAGAGCAAGTCCAAACCTTGGTCAAAGGCAGTCTTAATCAGCTTGACCAGACTGGCCTGACTAATTCCCTGAGCCAGCCGATAGACAGGCTGCAAGTCGTCCTCTACCTGAGCCAACAGTTTCATTCCAGTAAGACTAGCCTTGGCTTTGTCCCACTTGCCAAAGACAGCTATATTAGCTCCCACTTCAATCTTGTCCGCTAGATAAGGCTGGTTAAAGAAATTAACTGCTAGAGCGACTTCTCCCTGCTTGATAGTGAAGCGCAGGCGATTGCGTTTGTAGCCATAATACTGGACATTGGCTGGGGTCACGACCTGACCAGAAATAACCGCCTTTTCTCCATCCTCCAAGTCTAGGACGTTCTTACTCTTAAAATCCTCATAACGAAAAGGAAAATAAAGCAGTAAATCCTGCAAGGTCTCTAGACCCAGCTTAGCAAATTTTTCTGCTGATTTCGGTCCCACACCAGGCAGAACCGTCAAAGGTTGGTGTAAATTCATAATTCCTCTTTCAGTTCTGATACTGCTGCGGATCTAAAACCACAGACAGGGGGCCAAGCTAGAACATTATCAAATACTTCAAGCGGTTCCCTGCATTAATCTTCCTAGTCTTTATAGACCCTCGGTACACGGTCGCTAATCAAGCAAACCACCTCATAGTTAATGGTGCCACGCTTTTCTGCCACATCTGTCGCCGTAATGGTCTCCGCTCCGCTATTTCCAATCAACACAACCGGCGTGCCAAGGGGATAAGCCTGAGGCAGGCGCACTGTAATCTGGTCCATGGAAACCCGGCCGACAAGCGGGCAGCGCTTACCATCAATCAAGACATCAAACCCCTGCATATCGCGTGTCCAGCCATCCGCATAACCCAAAGGAATGGTGCCAATCCACTCTTGAGACTCGCTGGTGTAGGTGGCTCCATAGCCAACATCTGCTCCAGCATCTACTTCCTTGACATGCACCAATTCTGAGACCAGAGTCAAGGCAGGCTTGAATTCATAAGGAAGTTCCAAGACTCTTCCGCTAGGGTTGAGACCATAGATGATATCCCCCAGCCGAACTGCATTTAGAACGGTCTCGCTGTGCCAGAGAGATGTGGCGGAATTACTAGCGTGAACGAGAGGGGGAACACTGTCCAGCTCAGATAAGATCTGATGAAAACGAGCCAGCTGGGCTTCAAACTTATGGTGCTCCGCTTCATCTGCCGTTGCAAAGTGGGTAAAAATTCCCTCCGCGACAGCCCCAGCAGCCTGCAAGCGATGGATTGCCTCCTGAGCTTCCTGACTATCTCGAAATCCAATCCGCCCCATACCAGAGTCAATCTTGATATGAAAATTCAATCCTGTTAAGTCTTTTTCCGCAGCTAAAGCTAGGTCCAACCACTCCAGACTGGCTACGGTCAGAGACACCTTTCCCTTTCTAGCCAGCGGAAGCGCAGCCAGATCTGACACTCCTAGCACCAGAATTCTTTTGCCAATACCAGCTGAGCGCAGCTCCAAGGCTTCATCGATATTAGACACACAAAAACCATCTACGAGGGGCTCAATATGCTTAGAAACCTCAATAGCTCCATGACCATAAGCATTGGCTTTAACGACAGCCCACTTCTCTGTCGTCTGAGGCAGATGGGCACTCAGTTGTCTAATATTAAAAGCAATAGCAGCTAAATCAATCACTGCCTTGCTGGGTCTATGCAGACTAGCTTTCATCATTTTCCTCCAAAATAACGCTGGCTGTAACTAGGCCAGCAGCATGGCTGAGCGAAATCCAAACCTTGCCAGTAAAAGGTGACCGGCTGAAATAAGGCGCTCCCTGGCGATCATTTAAAATCTCCAAGTCCTGAAACCTGAGCTTACCAATACCGGTTCCCCAAGCTTTAGAAAATGCCTCCTTGGCAGCCCAACGGCCAGCCAGAAATTCGATTTTCCGTTTGCCGGATAACTCCTCAAAACGAGTAAGTTCCGCCTCGGTCAAGACCTTCTTTGCAAAGCGGGCATTTTTCAGATAGGCTCGCTCAATGGCAGCTAACTCTTCTATGTCAATTCCGTGTCCTTTTATCATATCATTCTCTGGAAAGGCGACAAAACTCAGCTGGGCCGCCAGCTGAGTTCATCTTCACCCGACAGTTAGTCCTCTTTACAGGTCAAGACTGTCCCTTTCAATTTTCCTTATTTATCTAAAGTGTTGTAAATTTCTTCAATGAGCTGAACAGTATTGTCCCAGCCTAGACAAGGGTCTGTAATGGATTTACCAAAGACTTCCGGCTCATTTTGCCGGCCATCCTCCAGATAAGACTCAATCATAAAACCACGAACCGCTCTCTTAATCTTTTCGTTCCAATCCCGATTCAGCAAGGTCTGACGCACAATCCTAATCTGTTCCAGATACTGCTTGCCAGAGTTATCGTGATTGGTATCAATGACGATGAAAGGATTCTCCAAGCCCATCTTTTCGTAGTAGGAAATGGCATCCAGCATATTCTCATAGTAGAAATTTGGGATATTTTTACCATATTCATTGGTTGCCCCACGCAGAATAACATGAGCCAAAGGATTCCCAGATGTTTCTACTTCCTGGCCATGAAAAAGGAAAGTCTGCTTATTTTGTGCCGCATAGACAGCGTTAAACATAACCCCCAGATTGCCAGAAGTTGGATTTTTCATGCCGACCGGAGCGTCAATCCCTGACGCCACAAAGCGGTGCTCCTGGTCTTCAACTGAGCGGGCACCCACAGCATGATAGCTGACCAAGTCGTCTACCAGCACAAGATTGGACGGATAGAGCATCTCATCAGCCGTCGTCAGACCAGTCTCTGTAATGACACGATAGTGCAACTGACGAACTGCCTGCAAACCATTGATAAGACTAGGTGCTTTAGAAGTATCTGGCTGGTGAACTAAGCCCTTATAGCCATCCCCATTGGTCCGCGGCTTAGCAGTATAGACCCGCATGACGATAAAAATCTTATCTGCGACCTTCTTCTGCAGCTCTGACAAACGGTGGGCATACTCCAGCACAGCCTCTTCATTGTCCGATGAGCAAGGGCCAATCACCAAGAGAATGCGCTCGTCTTCGCCACTGAGAATCTCAGCTAGTTCTTGATCTCGCTTGTTTTTATGAGCCAAGGCCTGACCAGTCAGTCTGGTTCTGGACTTAATCTGCTCAATGTCAATCTTCTGACCTTTTTCAATAAATGCCATACTATTTTCCTAATGTATCATAAATTTCACGAACCAGCTGTTCTGTATTTGCCCAGCCCAGACAAGGGTCTGTAATGGACTTGCCAAAGACTTCTGGTTCGTCCTGACGGCCGTCTTCCAGATAAGACTCGATCATAAAGCCCCGTACTGTAGCCTTAATCTTTTCATTCCAGTCCCGGTTAATCAGAGTCTGGCGAACGATACGAACCTGCTCCAGATACTGCTTACCAGAGTTATCATGATTGGTATCAATGATGATAAAGGGATTTTCTAAGCCCATTTTTTCATACTGGGCAATGGTATCCAGCAGGTTATCATAATAGTAGTTAGGAATATTCTTGCCGTATTCGTTCAGGGCACCGCGCAAGATGGCATGCGCCAAAGGATTGCCAGATGTTTCGACTTCCTTACCCGCGAATAGGAAACTCTGCTTGTTCTGGGCTGCATAGATTCCGTTAAACATGACATTGAGATTGCCAGAAGTCGGATTTTTCAAGCCAGTCGGCAGATCTGCTCCACTAGCTACAAAGCGGTGCTGCTGGTCTTCGACCGAGCGAGCTCCTACAGCCATGTAAGAAATCAAATCATCTACCAGAGGCAGATTTTCTGGATAGAGCATCTCATCAGCCGTGGTCATACCTGTCTCAGAAATAACCCGATAGTGCAGATTGCGGACTGCCTTGATGCCGTTAATCAGACTTGGAGCGGCCGTCGCATTAGGCTGATGAATAAGCCCTTTGTAGCCATCTCCATTCGTCCGAGGCTTGGCAGTATAAACACGCATGACCATGAAAATACGGTCTTTTACTTCTTCTTGGAGAGCAGATAGACGCTTGGCATACTCCAGCACCGCTTCTTCATTATCTGAAGAGCAGGGACCAATGACCAAGAGAATGCGGTCATCCTGACCACGCAGAATTGCTTCTAACTCTCGGTCACGCTTTTCCTTGCGAGCGAGCATGTCGCCTTCTAACTTAGCAAGTTGGCGAACTTCTGCCACATCAATGGGTTGACTGGTTGCTTTAAAGGTCATCTATTCTCCTTCTTTTACGCTTACTTTTTACGGCCGTGACAGTTCTTGAACTTCTTGCCAGAGCCACATGGACAAGGGTCGTTTCTCTTTACGTTAGACAGGTCTATATTATCAGGTATATTTGGCGCCTTAGCAGAGATATTGCGGGTAGCAGTCGTACTGATAGCACGCTCTGTCCGCGGACGCTCTTGCTCATGAATCTGCGCTTTCATCATCAGACGAGTCACATCAAATTCAATGGAGCCAATCATGTCGTTGAACATACGGAAACTCTCTGCTTGGTATTCGACAACTGGGTTATTTTGTGCATAACCACGCAGTCCAACAGCATTGCGCAGCTGGTCAAGGGCGTCGATATGGTCAGTCCACTTGCTGTCCACTACGCGCAGGATCAAGACCTTCTGGAATTCACGCACTGCTTCTTCGTCTCGCAGCTTAGCAATCTGACTGTCATAGACTTCCAGTGCACGTTCAAACAGATAATCTTTGATTTCTTGGTCAGATTTGCCTTCCAAATCGCTATCTGAAATAGAATCTTCTGAAACCAAGTTATACTTAGCAAAGTTTAAAATCGCTTCAATCTTATCATCCTGATCAGAGTGGCTGCTGCCATCAACGATGCGGTTGATAGTCCGTTTAATCATAGCCTGGATTTCAGGACTGAGGTCACGGTCAGCAGTAATGACATCGTGGCGCTCGGCATAGATAATTTCCCGTTGCTCACGCATCACATCGTCATACTGCAAGACTTGTTTCCGCGTATCGTAGTTATTTCCTTCGACACGCTTCTGAGCCGCCTCTACCTGACGGGTCAGCATGCCAGACTTGATAACAGAATCTTCGTCACTAAGGTTCATTCGATCCAAGAGGGCTTTAATGCGCTCTGAGCCAAAGCGGCGCATAAGCTCATCTTCCAGTGACAGGTAGAACTGTGACTCACCTGGATCACCCTGACGGCCTGAACGTCCGCGCAGCTGATTGTCAATCCGGCGGCTTTCATGGCGCTCTGTACCGATAACGCAGAGACCGCCCAGTTCGCGAACACCTTCACCCAACTTGATGTCGGTTCCCCGTCCGGCCATATTGGTCGCAATAGTAACCGCACCACGTTGGCCGGCGTTCATGATAATTTGTGCTTCTTTATAGTGGTTTTTCGCATTAAGAACTTCATGAGGAACCTCAGCTTCCACCAATTTCTTAGAAATATAATCACTGGTTTCAACCGCAACGGTACCGACCAGAACTGGCTGGCCTTTTTCATGACGCTCTTTAACATCCTGAACAACTGCCTTGAACTTAGAATCAATACTTGGGTAGAGCAGGTCAGAATGGTCAATACGTGCTACCGGACGGTTGGTTGGAATCGGAATAACACGAATGTTGTATGTTTCGCGGAACTCTTCTTCCTCTGTCTTGGCTGTACCTGTCATGCCGGACAGCTTCTTATACATACGGAAGAGGTTCTGATAAGTAATAGAAGCAGAGGTCTTTGTTTCTTCCTGAATCGGCACACCTTCTTTGGCTTCAATCGCTTGGTGGAGACCGTCAGAGTAACGACGTCCTTCCATTGTCCGACCAGTAAACTGATCGACAATCAGAATTTCCTGATCTTCACTGACCACATAGTCAATGTCAAGGAGCATGATGTAGTTAGCTCGCAGAGCATTGTCGATAAAGTGAGTCAGGGCAACATTTTCAATATCGTAGAGATTGTCCAGCTTGAAGTAACTTTCTGCCTTATCAATCCCTGAGTCAGACAGACCAATCGTCTTAGACTGAACATCGATGATGTAGTCGTCCTTATCCAGAGATTTGACATAGTGGTCAGCCATATGATAAAGCTGGTTGGTATCTGAAGAAACTGGTCCGGATACAATCAATGGTGTCCGAGCTTCGTCAATCAGGATTGAATCCACCTCATCGACCAAGGCATAGTTGAGTGGACGCTGTACCATGTTTTCAGCGCGGACTACCATGTTATCACGCAGGTAGTCAAAGCCGATTTCAGCATTGGTTGAATAGGTAATGTCGCAAGCGTATGCTTCTTTCTTCTCAGATGGAGACTTAGCTGCCAGATTGATACCGACAGAGAGGCCCAGCCAAGAGTAGAGTTCACCCATTTCGGTCGCGTCACGCTCAGTCAGGTATTCATTGACTGTGACAACGTGCACACCTTTGCCTGCAAGGGCATTTAAGTAAACTGGCATTGTCGCTGTCAAGGTTTTTCCTTCACCGGTACGCATCTCTGGAACGTCACCATGATGGAGAACGATCCCTCCCATAACCTGTACCTTATAAGGGAAGAGTCCCAACACCCGCTTAGCTCCCTCACGGACAACCGCAAAAGCTTCAAATAAGAGCTGATCTAAAGTTTCGCCATCAGCATAGCGTTTCTTGAATTCTTCTGTTTTTGCCTGAAGTTCTTCATCAGATAAGGCCGCCATTTCGTCTTCATAAGCCAAGACCTTGTCAGCCATTTTTTCTAATTTTCTTAATTCACCTTTATCATTTTCAATGATAGTCTTTAAAATATTCGCCATTTTTTTCCTTACTATATAATAATCTTTCTGATTTTTAGAATGTTCTTTTCATTATAGCATGTTTTCCTATATCTTTCAAGAATGAAAAAAGCAAAAAAGCTCCATCAGACTGTGCTTACAGAACTGGAAGATGGCAAGATATCTAAGCTAAAAAAGAAAAGGCAGAGGTCTTGCTCTGTCTTTTCGAGTCTAAACAACACAAGGATAAACTGGTTTTTTCTCATTAATAAAGTTATTCCTGCACTCCTTGAACACTCTACCTCTCTTTTGGCTACTTAAAATCCAGCAAACGCATGGTATCTTGGGCAATCATCAATTCTTCATTGGTTGGAAGAATGAGAATTTTAGCCTGAGACTGGGAATTTTGGATAAAGAGCTGTCCTTGCTCGTTAGCTGCCTGATTCAAAGAAAGTCCTAAGCAATTGAGCTTTTGAACAACTAAGCTGCGGACCAAGGCTGAATTCTCACCGATTCCAGCAGTGAAAACCAAGGCATCCAGACCATCTAAATCTGTGATGTAGCTTGCAATTGTCTGAGCGATACGGTTGACAAACATATTGACTGCTAGACTAGCTTTTTCATCGCCTCTGTCACAAGCTTCCAGAACATCTCTTAAATCATTGCTGAGCTGGGAGATAGCCAGCAGACCGGATTCTTTATTGAGGACATCGCTTAATTGCTGGGCTGATAATTTTTCCTGTTCCAGCAAAAAAGGAAGAATCATAGGGTCAATATCACCTGAGCGGGAGCCCATCATCAGGCCAGCTAAAGGGGTGAATCCCATCGAAGTATTGACAGACTGACCATTTTTAATGGCGCAGATACTAGCACCATTGCCTAAATGGCAGTTGATAATCTTCAAATGCTCCGCAGCTTCTCCTTGCCCCTCCCAAATCTCCTTTACCTTTTGAGCAATATACTTGTGACTCGTTCCATGGAAACCATACTTTCTCAAACCGTATTTATGATAGTAATCCCAGGAAAGAGGATAGAGATAATAGGCTTCTGAAAGGCTTTGATGGAAGGATGTATCAAACACAGCCACTTGTCCTGTTTCTGGCAGCGCCTTTTGGAAAGCTCGAATCCCTACCAAGTTGACAGGGTTATGGCTAGGAGCTAGGAAGGACAGCTTCTCAATGGTGGATAGCACTTGCTCGTCTATCAAAGCAGAATCATCAAAGGATTCTCCGCCATGGGCTACGCGATGACCGATTCCATCTATCTCGTCCAGAGAAGCAATCAACTTCCGCTCCAAAAGAAAGTTCAGCAGATAATCCACAGCAAATTGATGCGAAGGAATAGCCAACAGCTCCTTCTCTTTTTGACCTTCAAATTCAATCTTAAAAATACCTTCCTTTAAGCCAATCTTTTCAAAAATTCCTTTCACCAAAAGGCTTTCATCGGGCATACTGAGCAGTTGAAATTTTAATGACGAACTGCCCGCATTAATCGCAAAAATTTTTTTAGACATATTTTTCTCCTGAGCAATGAAAACAGTGATTTTTCTAAATAACGTTTTTTTGAAAACTGAAACTTTCCATTGCTACTTGTTAGATAAATAAGCTAGCTTCAAATGGTCGGCTAGCTTATTTACTATTTTATATATTACATAGCATTGACTGCCAAGACAGCCAAGACAGCGCCGATAGTCGGTCCTACAATTGGCACCCAAGCATAAGCCCAGTTTGCATCTCCTTTATTCGGAACTGGCAAGAGAGCATAAGCAAGGCGCGGACCGAAGTCCCGAGCTGGGTTGAGGGCAAAACCTGTCGTCGAACCCAAAGACAAGCCGACCGCCATAATGAGGAAGCCAACTAAGAGTGGAGTGAGTCCGGGCGTGATTTCACCGTACGTTATCATCAAAAGTGCAAAGATGAAGAAGAAAGTCGCAACGATTTCGCTGAGCAGATTAAATGCTGGATTCTGGATGGCTGGTCCAGTAGCAAATACGCCAACTGAGTTGCCTTCTTCTGCCTTGGTTTCTTTGAAATGGGGATAATAGAAGAGCACCACAATAGCGGCTCCGACAAAGGCCCCTAGAATCTGAGCGATGATATAGCCCACCACTTGCTCCCAAGGGAAGATGCCACCCACCGCAAAGGCAATAGTGACAGCTGGGTTAAGGTGACCGCCAGTATTATAAAATCCTGCCGTATAGACACCCAAGGTTACTGCCAAGCCCCAGCCAAATACAACGGTAAACCAGTTGGGAGAGAAACCTTTTGCGAGACTCTTATTAAGACTGATAGACGCTCCGATTCCATTCCCAAAAACCATCAGAACCATGGTGCCTAAAAATTCACCTAGATATTTTTCCATACTCCATACTCCTTCATTTCGAAATACTTTATACTCTCTCCTCTATATTGCTTCTAAGGCGCAATATAGATTATAAGAAAGCATAAGAGAAATGTGCTCGTAAAATAGGAGAAAATCCCTAGCTCCAAAGCATGGATTGCAAGTGGTATTCTCTCCTCTGATATTATTTAGTTAGCTAGCTTGCTTCTCTACAGTCCCACAGCATACTCAGCAATGGACTGGTCTTCTTCAGAACTTCCTCCGCTGACGCCGATACCACCAATCATCTCTGACTGGCAATAAATAGGAATACCGCCTGCCAAACTAACGACCTTATTGTCAGTCATCGTTTCCAGCTGGTAGAGCCACTGGCCAGGCTGAGTTAAAGGTGCTAAATTCTTGGACTGCATCCTCATGCCAACAGCTGTATAAGCTTTCTTATAAGCCATATCGTTACTCACTAACAAGGCATTTTCCATACGATAGGTCATCACAACTTGTGCTGCTGGATCAACCACCGTTATCACGACAGCTAGTCCCAGCTCTTCAGCCTTGCGTCTGGCCCTTGTTACCAATTCCCAGGCATCCTGATAGATATTTGTGAAAAGAACAGGCTCTTTATCCAGTAAGGTTTGGCATCTGGCAAGGACTTTTTGGATAATGCTGTCCTGCAATTCTGAGTTTCCTCCCCAGCTTGATAGTTCTGGACTGCTGAGCTCGTCTTTCTCTCTATCTCTAGCCATCCATTTCACCTCTTTTCAGTAGTTGATACGGACATCTTTTTGAATCGATCGGAACAAGTCAAAAAGATGCTTCTAACAGGTCAGATTTTTTAAACGGGATACCCTTAACCAAACGCGCTGCATTTGAACCAAATAGGCGCAAGACATGGTCCGGTATAGCGGAATAATCTTTGATACGATAGATAAATTGTTCAAGCGGCAAGTTACGATAATGGAGGACTGCATCTCGCTCATCACAGGCAATCCCGACTAAAAGCTGGGATTGAGTTGCAGCCACATGCGCTAGTGATACAGGATCGCTAACTTCATCTGGGCTGACCAGACTAAAAGGGATACCTTCCTCTTCGATACCGTAGCCGATTTGTGCCACCTTATCCGCAGGAGCATTGTCCGTAGCTATCAGCCTAATGGTAGGCTTTCTAGTATAAGCTAATTCCATAGCCGGCCCCCCATTTCTCTCTGACATAGGTCAAAATCAGTCCGGTCGCTACTGCATTTCGAGGTCCCACCAATCCACGCACATTGCCTCGACCAGCTACAATGGCATGCTGAGAAAGGGCTTCGGTCACTAGCTGAGGTATTTCGAAGTCCAAAGCTGAGCCACCTACGATGACAACGAAAGGAATGTCTCGAATATTCTGAGTAGGACTGACACGCTTGAGAGCCCGCATTGCATTGGTAACAAAGACTCTTTCCTTGGCAGACTGCCGAACGAGTTTGATTTTCTCAATAGAGTAGTCTCCGTCATCAATAGGAACAAATTCATCATTTTCCTTGACGATGACGACTCTGGCAAACAAATCTCCAGACAGCGGCTTGTCAAAAAACTGAACAGTGCCGTCTTCATGCCGGATATGGAAAAGACTTTCCACCTTGGCCAGAGGATATCGTTTGATGTCCTCTGCCAGATGATGATTTTCCAGTCCCAACTCCGAATTGATCAGCATGGTTACCATATCACCGGCACCGGCTAGATGGACAGCCAGGATTTCCCCTCTGCTATCAATAATGGAAGCATCTGTCGAGCCTGCTCCTAAGTCCAAAATAGCCAAGGGGCGATCCGTCCCTGGTGTAGTCAGGGCTCCGAGGATAGCTGATTCAGCTTCTGCTCCACCGATTTCCACGCTAATCCCCAGCTCACGTTCGACTTCTTGGGCAATGATGGACATTTGCAGCTTGTCAGAATTTACCATAGAGGCAATGCCGACAGCCTGCTCCATAGAAAATTCTCCAGCCACACCACCGCGCACAGAAATCGGAGCAAAAGTATTGACGGCCAGTAAGTCACGGATATAAATGTCGGAAGGCTCTTTCTCGGTCAAGTCAGCCATGGTTTGGCGCACCTTCTCCAGCATGCCTCCAACATTGGTTCCCGCTTCTCCGACAACATTGCTAATCTCGCCAGCATAGACGATTTTCTCCATAATCTCATCGGCACCCTTGGAAATATCCACCTTTAAGGTATGCTCCTTGCCGATAATTTGGATACTACCTGCTGGAATCGTCCGAGCCTGAACGTCACCTGCCGGTGTCTTAATCACGACAGCCGAGCGGTTGCCAATGAGGGCACGGGCAATGGGGACAATGCTTTTCGTCTCTTCTGCACTCAAGCCGAAGACCGTCGCAATACCATAGGGATTGGATAATTGAGAAATCACCTTCCCTTGCTCTACCACTTCAACAGCAGCTTGCATTCCCAAAGGAACCTTGTCAATAAAGAGAATCTCATCCACGATTGGAATCTTCTGGCTAATGCGGTTATTGACCAGAACCCCATCATCCGCCTGCAAAATGGCAGCGGTAATCTGATAGCCCTTGGCTAGATAGGCATTAATCAGCTGGGCAACCAAGTCAAAATCAATGATCTTCGGCACTACCACGATGTATTTACCGTCAATCGGATGATGAACCAAGTCGAGAATATCCACTGTCAGTCCAATCCCCAGACCCAGACCGCCTGGGGTACGAGGATTATGACCAATCATAGTAGACTCAGTAATGACTGTCTCTGTGATGGTTTCCATGGCAACATCACCGATAACAGGCGTCGCTTCATTGATCCGAATCAAATCAACATGTCCCAGTTCAAAGGATGTTTGATCCATCAATTTTCTCAGAGATTGATAAATCCCGTGGACATTTTCCTTGGTTCCTTTGATACCTGTTGTATCCGCAATGGCTGAGGCAAGAAAGTGAATGCTTCCATCATCTTGCACTTCAGCTAAGGCAGACTCGGTCGAAGAATTTCCTATGTCTACTCCAATGATTCGTTTCACATTTTCACCTCCACCAAGATTAGGCTATTTTGAGTAGCATTTATAAAAGTAGCGACAATAATCTTTTTTCAAACCCAAAATAGCCTCGATAAAACCGGATTAGTTGTCGCCTTTCAACTTCTTGCGGCGCTCATAATTTTCAGCGGCTTCTCTGACAAAGCCCGCACAGATAACAGCTCCATATTGGTTTTCCAATTCATTGGCAATGTCCAATAATTCCTGTTTGGAAGACCGGTAAGGGCGCAGGGCATTGTAGATTTCCAGCACACGCGCATCCGGAACCTTGGTCAGTTCCGCAGCCCGAGAAAAGTTATACTGGATTGCTTCGCGGCCGGCATTCTTAGCAATTTCACCTTGTTTGATCAAAATCTCCGGCTTAATCCGCAAATCCTCTGCTTTTACATAGCCAGACAAGATATTTTCCAGTGTAATATCTTCGAATTTCTTATCCTGACCAACCTTTATCCAGTCTGGGTGTTTTTTAGAAATAGGATAATCAGCCGCTGTCGCTTCATCAGAACTGACAGGACGATTGGCTGCTCCTTGATTAGTTGAGCCGCTGTCGCTTAGCTCGGCTAATATTTGTTTTACTAATGTTTCTACTGATTCACTCATTCTGATTTCTCCTTGTAGACATCATATGCATTAAATCACCTGACATTCATCAGCTGGTTTTCCTCTTTTAACCAGTTTCGTTTCCTTGATATGCAGCAAGGCTGAGTAGGCCTGGTACTTAGGACGAGCCATTTGGTCATTAAGGGTTGGCACCGGATTTGGTGTTTCACCCTTGGCATACTTAGCAGCATTTTTACCAATCAAACGATAGGTTTCAGGAGTTAACAAAGGTGCCTGCGGGAAAAGTTCCAGATTACTGAGCGGTGGCAAATCACGTTGGTGAATAACCGTTGTTCCCTTAGACTGAACACCGATAGAAATGCCAGAACCAGACAAGTGGTCTCCTTCTACCGCTACAAAGGCAACGTCAGAAGAACGATAGACCTTGACAATGCGAGCCTTGAGCCCCTCTTCTTCGATACCAGCTACCAGCTGACGCAGCACCTCCGTATGAGGAATGTCCACCATTGTCTTCACTTGCTGCTCCCCAAAGGCAGGTCCAACTGCAATAACGACTTCATCCGTTGACTGGCTAGGCTTAGCCACACCAACTGTACGGATGACAGCTTTTTCATTGGACACAGGCTTTTCGTTTGTTTCAGCAGCTGTTTCGTTGGTATTGGCGCTCATCTCTTTCATCACTTCTGCAATAATGGAGCGCAGTAAAGTTTCATTTATCTCTGTCATCTTAGCTCCTCCTATACATCACGCGGGTCAATCGCTTTAGGAATGTCTTTGACTTTTTCCCATTCTTCGCCGACCAGACGATGGCCTGTACCGACACCAACATAGTCATTCGGTGAATTCACCGCTGAAATAACATTCCAATCCCGATCAAAGATAGCAGATGTTTGTAGGAAATCCCCTGCTACACGTTGCTTGAACAAATTGAGCAGCTCATTGGCAACTTCAGGGAAGCCATTATTAGCCAAGGCTTTGATCAAATCAGCCCCTTGAACTCCGCGTTCCAGAATACCCTGAGCAGCCTTGATGTCTTCAACCTTATCCCGCTCTGGCATATCTTTAGAGCCATGAGCATAGGTCGCTGCTTCGACTTCTTCGTCGGTAATCGGCGGCAGGCCTAAGCCTTTGAAAAGAGCTTGCATAACGCGTGCTGCCTTGTTCCGAACCTTCACAACTTCTTCTTCACGTACAGGACGAAGACCACCGTCTACCCGCAGGTCACGTTGTAGGACATTGTAGTCATCAAAGTCTTCCGCATCCCAGTTAGAGCCGGCAAACATATTGTCATAGTTTGGCGTAGCAGAGTAGCCAGAGTTGATAAAGTCTGTACCTGGTGCAAACTGCATCAAAGTCCGAACAGAGCGACGTAAGTCTGAGTGAGTAAAGGTTTGGTCGTTTGATGAAGCACATTCCAAGTCCAGCATGCTGGCAATCAAGTTTTCAGCAACGACTGCCCGAATACCACTCGGAACAGCTGCTGGAATACCGATACAGCTAACTGATCCATTCTGAGTTCCTTGAACTCCAGCCGCTTTCGTGACATAGAGACAGCGAGCTTCCAGATAGAGCATGGACTTGCCTTCGGCTTGTCCCATCTGCACTTCAGACCCTGTACCGGAAGTGAAGCGCATCTTGAGTCCACGAGAGGCATAGGCGGAAGCCAGAAAGGCCTTGGACCAAGGTGTATCATCTCCATCGGTGAAGACATCTTCTGTACCATAAACAGAGATGGTCTCAGCATAGGCTGTAAAGCCACGCATACCAAATTCTAGTTCTGTCGCTTCTTCCAAAGAGCACTGAGTCAGTACCCCAGGACGGCCCACTTGGGAACCAATCATCAAAGATAGGGCATTGAATGGAGCGTAACGCACTACGGCAACCGTTGTTTCCTGCTCTGCAAAACCACGCAGAGCTCCTTCAGCTGCATCTGCTGCAATCTGCACTGGATTATCATTGACATTAGTGACGTGGGCTTGAGTAGCTGTTTGCTTACGGGTCCGCATCTTTTGCAGACACATCATGATTTCCACGACATTCATCTGATTGACTACTTCAATGATTTTAGCTGGAGTCATGGCCTTGGTCAGCTTGATAATTTCTGTACGAGGTACATTCGGTGTCAATATTTTATTGGCAATCTCTCTTGAGTCCATCTGAATAACTTCTTCAGCTCGGCTCAGATCAATCCCGTAGTTGGCAATGAACTGGTCAATCAGGTCAAATTCTTCTTTTGGTTTGCCGTCTAACTCAACCACTTTCCCATTTTGAATCTTGATACTGGGTTTAGGATCATTGGGGCTTTCCATAGCCACTAAACCTTCTTCAACCCATTCTTTTACAAATCCATCTTGGTTGATAGGGCGTTCGCTTAATACTTCAAAACGTTTGGATCTCATACCGTTTCCTCCCTCTCACTCTTAAATGTAAGATGGCTGTGAGTTGGTTGGCTCGTCACCCATACTGCCTAAAAGTGCCAGTCCAACTTCACGCGCTGAGATAACTGATTGTCTAACTGCTCCAGAATCTCCACTGATAAAGAGAATGGCTTCGTTTGAGTGGCTGGTACCACCATTTCCTGGAGAAGCATAGCCGACAACAGTAACATTAGCAGCCTTAACAGCTGTATCCGCCATAACAACACCAATAGCTGCAGGTGCTCCGACAATCAAGCCAAATGCACGACCGTATTCAGCACCAAAGGCAGTCTGACAAGCATAGCTAGCACGCGCAGTATACTGGAGTTCAATATGGCCTGCATCATTAGCATAAACATCACCGAAGGTTCGATCCACTTCCTTCAAGGTTACTTCCACAGCTCGTCTGACATCTGATACATCTTCACCACCGAAGATAATCAAACTTCCGTGCCCAGCACCACCCTTAGTATCACGAGGCAGTTCGATTTTAACAATTTCTGTATTGGTTGCTTTAACCGCTTCATCAGCAGCCATGATATGAGGACCCGCACCGGTACGAGCACCGACTACACCAATTGAGCGATAGCTCTTTTCTAGCTTCATAGCATCCAGCACCTGCTGATCCACATTGGCAATGACAAGTCCAATTGTATCGCCTATCGGATTAACACCGACAAATTCTGTAATATTGCATTTGTTTTCCATAAGACAGCTCCTTTCGCTGATATATATTTTGAAGCGCTTACAATTTTAAGGGATAGGAAAATCAGATAAGAGGAGCACTGTAGGCATACGCATCTTTCTGATTTCTTTTTTTTTACTTTTTTGGGGTCAAAAGAATAGATTATTCTAAGGTTTTCTGTTAAAATGAGTATGGTTGTTTTTAAAAAGGAAAAAATTCTGCATTCTCAAAAAGAGCCTAACCAACTTTTTTAAGAATGCCAAGCTAAGCCTACAAGAAATATACTTGACAGGCCTTTCCCTTCAAAAATAACAATCGCAGAGACAGATAACAGATGATAAACTTTTCGCAGGGTTGCTCATCTTTTATCTGTTTTTTATTTTCCATCATTACAGAATGGCAGGACAGCAGGCCGCTGTCCTGCCATTCTAGTAAATCCGATAGTTCAAATCTCCAACAAACTAGCCTTGCCAGTCAGCCGGATAGGTCACATAGATAAAGCGGGCCTTATCTCTGACAGAGAACTGAATGTCGCTGCCTTTAGGGATAAAGAGTACTTCGCCAGGGCCAGCTGTCATGACTTCGTCACCAACGATAATATCAAGACGCCCTTCAATAACATAGTCCACTTCATCATAGTCCAGATGCCAAGGGAAAGTTGTCTTTTCCATGGTCATCAGACCCAAGCCCAATCTTGGGCTTTCATCTAAAGTCAGCAAGTCTCGTGTATAAACTTGATGGCTCGCATCACCTGTATCCAAGCGATCTTCTGGACGAACATCCAGACCAGGCAGGGCAATAGAAGCTACACCTGCCTTGCTGACTTTTTTGCCACCATCTTTAGTGGCTAATTCTTCCAATAAAATCTTACGAACCAATGTTTCTAGGTCAGAACGATTAATATCTGCCATACTTCATACCTCCAAGTCTAAGCTTCCTTCTTGGTTAAGAAGAAAGCCAGTAATACCGCTGTGATACCGCCGACAAATTTACCAATCATCATCGGCACAATCATTTCCGGTTTTTGACCAGCTGTGAAGCCTAGGTGATCTCCGATAACAAAGGAAGCAGATACGGCAAAGGCTACGTTGATAATCTTACCGCGTTTGTCCATATCCTTCATCATTTGGAACATGGCAATGTTATTAGCCAGAGAAGCTACCAAACCAGCTGCACCAACTTCGTTCATTCCTAGGGATTTTCCGATAGCAGAAAGCGGTTTGTTGGCTACCTTGGTAAAGACAGCTACCAGACCAAAGGCTCCAGCCAAGGTTACAGCAATCGTTCCGACAACTTCAAAGGCTTCCTTCAGTGTTTCAGCACCTTTTGGATAGATGCTAATAAGCCACTCATTGCCAGTCAGAAGCTGAGCTGCACCAAAGGCCAAGCCAAGCGTTGCCAAGATAACAATAATCTGACCAAACACTTCAAAACCTTTGATCATGGCATTAGGTGCCAAAAGCAATCCTACGAAAATCAGAGCAGATACAATGATAATCGGAATAAGATTGACAATCAAGGTTCCAAAAGGCAGACCTGGTACGAAAAATCCTCCGAGAAGACAGCCAATCGGAACAGTTACCAAACCGTATAAGATTCCGCGAGCCAAAAACGGACGATCATCTTTTTCGATAATACCCAAGGCAACTGGAATCGTAAAGACGATGGTTGGCCCCATCATAGAGCCCAGTACAAAGGCAGCGAAATTTCCTACTGCTGGATCCTGAGCCAGACTGAGAGCCAGAGGAGCTCCTCCCATATCATTGGCAATGAAGGTTGTCGCAAAGATTGACGGGTCAGCGCCCACCAAGCCATACAAAGGCACGACAATCGGTTTCAAGACATCCGCCAAGAGGGGCGCGATTACCATAATCCCAGCCATAGACAGAGCCAAAGCTCCCATAGCCATGATACCTTCTTCAAATTTTTCACTTAGTCCTAGTTTGCCACCGATACATTTATCCACTGCACCGATCAGCATGAATAGAACCATGATATAAATGATAATTTCATTGATACTCATAACATTACCTTAGTTTCTAATATTCTTCATCACTGTGATAGTCAACCTTGTCAATGATAGCCACAACGACCATATCCACAGGGATATTCGTCTTATTTAGGCTCATCCGGGCAGAACTGCCAGTGGTTACCATTACTTGGTCTCCTTCGCCTGCACCGATGCAGTCGGCCACAATAAGCAGAGCTGGGTCACTTTGATGTTCATTTAGCTGCCGTTCGACCACTAAAAATTTCAAACCATTTAAATTTTCGTCTTTTCTAGTCGCCCAAAGGCTTCCTTTTACTTTACCAACAAACATCTCTACCCACTCCTTTATTCTATGATTTCTATTTTTTGACGTTTTAGATAATCTCTCGCCAAGGCTGTCACAATCATTCCTTTTTCTATTTTAAAGTTTCCATTTTCAGGTAAGCCCATTTCTCTCAGCCTCTTCTCTGTAAGCAAAACCGGCTTGCTCGGAGCCTTAATCTTCTGGCTGACTTCTTCTGCCACCGCCCGTTTCACTTCCGGGCGAGGCTCTTCAGCCTGATCGCTTTCTAGGAGTGCTAAGAGTTGGCCTTCTTTATAAAATTGCAGACCGTAGCGAATCAGCTTTTCTCGCTGTCCCTGCAGTTCCTGATACAAGTACACTTTAGAAGATTGCTTGTACTGCTGAATAGCAAAGGCGCTGTCTGATACGAGGACTTTTTTGCCTTTCAAAAGACTCTTTAAAATGACTGCTTCCTCCACCGCTAAAGGGCAAAGGGATGAGAGTCTTAGAAAAGCATCAAAACCAAGCGACTCAACAACAACAATCTCTGCTGTGCAAGAATCTTTTACGACTTGAAAGCCTTCCCCTTCTAATAAGTCAGGAATCTTATCGCCTCCAATGACGTATACTGAGGGTTTCTGAGGCTTTTTCTTCAACTTTTCCATCAGGCGGTCTGTAATCAAATCTACCAAATGATCTAGATTTTCCATTCTTTACCTACCTTTTATTTGCTCATAGGACTTATTTTTTAATAATCCGTCCGCGTGTTCCTTTTTTGAAACCACAAGCATTGGCTTCATCGTAGTCAATATGCATATAGGTTGCAAATTTAGGACTAACACGGATAACCACATCATCAAATATCAGCGGACGAGCTCCTTCTACTCTGACTTGTACAATCTCGTGATTTTTTACATTCAGACGTTCGGCATCTTCCGGTGTCATATGAACATGACGCTTAGCTACAATCAGGCCCTTATCCAGACAAACTGCCTTGTCTCCATGAGCCAAGATGACACCTGGTGTTCCTTCGATATCGCCACTTTCGCGAATAGGAGCCTTGGTGCCTAGCTGCAAACAGTCTGTCAGGGAAACTTCTACCTGAGAATGTTTGCGAACAGGTCCCAGAATAACTACATTGTGAAAAGCGCCTTTTGGACCGACAACCGTCAGCCTTTCTTGACTAGCGAACTGGCCTGGCTGTGATAGGTCTTTTGCTTTTGTTAATTGATAGTTGGGACCAAACAAGGCTTCCAAATCTTTCTGACTCAAATGGACATGACGTCCGCTCGCTTCTACCTCAAATGACCCCTGCAATTCTTCCTGAACTTTATCAATTACTTTATTTACCAAATTTTCTAAAGTCATTGCTGTTCTTCTTTCTCTTGTTATTAGCTTGCTATCAACCAGAGCAAGACTTCAATTGATTTTAATAATTGAGAAACCTTACAAGCAAATTGATCTCTGTCACCATCAGCAGCCTGCTCCAATTCTTTGCGCAGGAGGGTCGTTTCGATATATGTTTCATAGCAATTCAGCTGCCAAGCCGGTTCTTGATAACTCATCATAACCGTTTCTTGATCTAGCTGTCGACTGACCCGAATAGCCTGCAATTCTGCATTGCTAGGCAGGTCTGTCTGGTAATCAGAAATATCATCCAGAATATGCTGGCCAACGATTTGTTCTACTATATTCAATAGTTGGCCAACTTGCTCACACTTTTCATCCTGAAAAGCCTGATGCAATTCTCTCTGGTTCTTCAAAAAGCAAGTATAAAGTTTAGTCAGTCTAAATAGTCGTGGATACACAGCAGAGTCCTCAAGGTTTGCAATCGGCACCCTGATAGCATCAGCAGCTGAGTCTGTTTTCCCTTTGGTCTGACCTGAACAGATAATTCGAATATGGTGATCATTGAGAAAACCTCTGGCTGCTGGCGTCAGTTTTTCATCTTTGTTTAATTCAAAGACACCGTTATCAGCGAGAACGGATTCTCTATAAAGCTTTCTGATCTTAGCTTCTGTAAAAACTGACATGTATTCACATCCTTCTACTCCGTTGATACTCTGTGAAAATCAATCTGATACTCTTCGAAAACCAATATTTCCTTTTAAGTATAGAGCTACTGCCCATAAGCTTCATTTTCACTGAGTATTCTATTTGCCTCAGGGGCCTGTATCTGGCCTAAACGCTACAATACAGGCTCTTTCAGCAAATATTTATCTGTCCCAGATTATTTGGGCAGAATAACTTCCACTTCAGCATGTGGACGTGGAATTACGTGAACTGAAATCAATTCACCAACGTTTTCAGCTGCAGCTGCTCCAGCATCTGTCGCTGCTTTGACTGCGCCTACATCACCACGAACTAAAACTGTTACCAATCCAGCGCCGACTTGTTCTTTACCAATCAAAGTTACGTTAGCGGCTTTGACCATTGCATCAGCTGCTTCAATTGCGCCGACGAGTCCTTTTGTTTCTACCATTCCTAATGCATTTGCGTTTGCCATGTTTATTTCCTCCAATTATTTTCTTGTTTTTAATTTTATCCGAAAGTCTGTAATCTTATTCTTGATGAGGCAAGATTACTTCTACTTCTGCGTGTGGACGTGGGATTACATGAACTGAAATCAATTCACCAACGTTTTCAGCTGCAGCTGCTCCAGCATCTGTCGCTGCTTTGACTGCGCCGACATCACCACGAACCATTACAGTTACCAATCCAGCACCGACTTGTTCTTTACCAATCAAAGTTACGTTAGCGGCTTTGACCATTGCATCAGCTGCTTCGATTGCGCCGACGAGTCCTTTTGTTTCTACCATTCCTAATGCATTTGTGATTGCCATGATTGTATCCTCCAATTTTAATGTTTAATATTGACTATTTTAGTTTTTCCAATACGCGTTGAACCAACAAGGTTACCAGTTCTTCTTCGTTTGATCCGTCAACTGCTACTGCTTTTGGTTCTTCCACTGCCATATTTTCTGCTTGTCGCAGGTCTGACAGTTCAGCTGTTCCGTAAGCTACACGACGGATATTGAAGAGATTGAGCGGGCTGACATTATCAGATGTCGCGCTGCCACCCACTGCTCCACAACCCAAAGTAAAGGCTGGGAAGAGACCAGTCGTTGCACCGACACCACCCAGAGCTGCTGGCGTATTGATCAGCAGGCGAGATACTGGTTTTTTCAGTGCAAATTCACGAATAATTTCTTCGTTTTGACTGTGGATAGCAAGAGTGTGGCCAGCACCTTCGTGATGCAAGATCTTAATGCTCAGCTCACAAGCTTCCAACCAGTCCTTGACAGTGTAGAAGCCTAAGACTGGAGCCAGTTTTTCCATAGAATATGGATACTGCTTGCCGACACCTGTTTCTTCTGCAATCAAGACCCGAGCATCTGCTGGAACTGAAATACCAGCTAACTCAGCAATCACCTGAGGTGTTTTACCAACCATCTTCGGATTCATCGCACCACTCGGCTGGATAATGAAGGCACCCAGTTTCTTAGCATCATCTGCTGGAACAAAGTAAGCACCTTGTTTCTTGAACTCTGCTACAACCTTTTCCTTCATATCTTCTTCGACGATGATAGACTGTTCAGATGCACAAATTACACCATTGTCAAAGGTTTTAGAATCCAAAATCTGACGAACTGCTTTTGGCACATCTGCTGTTCTTTCGATGAAGGCTGGACCATTACCAGGACCTACACCGATTGCTGGTGTACCAGATGAGTATGCTGCTTTGACCATGGCATTTCCGCCAGTCGCCAAAATGAGATTTGTATCCTTGTGTCGCATCAACTCATTGGTAGCTGCGATGGATACCCGATGAATCGCACTGATGGCTCCATCTGGACAGCCAGCTGATTTAGCAGCTTTCTTGATGATTTCCACCGTTTCCTCAATACTCTTAAGAGCATTTGGGTGAGGAGAGAAGACGATACTGTTTCCTGCCTTCAAAGCGATCAAAGCCTTATACATAACTGTTGATGTCGGGTTGGTTGATGGAATCAAGCCAGCAATGACACCGACTGGAACTCCAACTTCCAAGACTTTCTTTTCCTTGTCTTCGCGGAGAACCCCAACAGTTTTCATATCCTTGATTTCTTCAAGAATACCTTTGGAAGCAAGAGCATTTTTCAATACCTTGTCTTCCCAGCGGCCAAAGCCAGTTTCCTGAGCCGCCATTTTTGCTAGGCGTTCACGCTCATCATAACAAGCTTTCGCTACTACTTTTACAATGGTATCAATTTGCTCCTGGCTCATTTTAGCAAGTTCTTGTTGGGCTTTCTTTGCATCCCGAATCAAATTCCTTACTTCCTGAATCGATACCAAATCTTTATCTTCTAAAAACATCCGCAATTACTCCTCTCCTATTGTTTCCATCAAAGTCTCAACGAGAAGTTTTTTGTTAGCAAATTTGATTTCTTTCTTGCTGAGACGGATACCTTCTTGATGATAGGCAAGGCTGCGTAGTTCGACGACTTTTAGTTTTTCCAGTTCTTCTCTGGTGTAGATCCTTGTCTCTCCTTCAAGCTTCTCTGCTGGCTTAGCCTTAGTTTCCTTTACAGGCTGAGGCTTTTCTTCGATTTTTTCTGAAGGGATTGTTTCCGCCGTAGAAGCAATCTCTTTTTTAGCTGTTTTACTGTTTCTCTTTGGTACAAAGAGAATATCTGTCTGGTTATCCAACCTAGAAATTACATGGCTGGCCAGATAGTAAGGTTTATCCTGTACCAACTCAACTGCCGCATCAACCGCTGAGCGGACTGCACTGACATCGCCTATTAATTGAACTGTGTTCAAACCAGCTTTGACCGTTTCAATATTAAGCAATGATACATTGGCAGCCTTCAAAGCCGCATCTGCCGCAACTACAGCACCTAGATAACCTTTTACTTCAATTAAACCTAGTGCTCTATCTGCCATTTAATCAACTCCTAATCAATAACTTTTAGGATCATTTGCTACTGCGATGACTGCATTCGCAAATGCGTCGCAGGCAGCTCGGCAGGCTGACTGTGATCCGACCAGAAGTCCGCCGGCAAAGTTGGTTTCGCTCGGCGGTCCATAGAAGGCCCCAACTTGCACATCTGCCGCTTTCAAAGCTGCATCCAGTGCCACCATAGCTTCACCCGGTGGAGCAATCAAGTAAGCAATCGCTGTTCCCTCTTCTGCATTAGCTCCCTCTGACAAGTAAGAACCCGCACGAGAGATACAATGTGCAAAATAAGGAATGCTGTCATCATCATTGGCACTGTAGAAGCTAGCCCCATTTTCGATTTCATAGACTGCTACATCCAGACCGCTGCGAACTTCTTCTGGGTTTGGACCAGCCAAGATACCGATGACTTCACCAGCCAGCTTAGTTGAAGCGTTGCCTGCACCAGCGTACATACTGCGAGCATAGACTACTTCTACATCTGCTGCCTTGGTTGCTTCATCCAAGGCCACATAAGTGACATCATCACAGTCAGAAGTGATAATGCCTAGGCTTCTGTGATGTGGTTTAAGCTCCAAAGAAGCTGCCAAACCTGCATCCACGTTTGAAATCAGAAGGGCACTTAATACATTTGCACCTAATCGATCATTTTTCAAAGCCACTACCTCCTATTATTTCAAATCAATTCCTGATTTCTTATTATCAAGAATCTTCTTAATGATTTCTGCTACATAGGCTCCAGCTTCAACGGCTGGTGTTCCGCCTTTATGAATATTGGAAACAACGGTCCGTTTCGCTTCTGGCATACCAACTGTTGGCTTGTAAGCCAGATAAGCACTCATGGACTCAGCTGTTACCAGACCTGGACGCTCACCAACCAGCATACAGATAACTTCTGCACCAGTCAGTTCTGCGATTTGGTCCATAGCTGCAACCCGAGCATGCTTGATAAAGAGTACTTCGCCAAAGTCCAGTCCGAACATTTTCAGACCTTGCTTCAGAGCTGGCAGGAAGTCTTTGACGTTAGCCTCGATAGCTGATGAGCTAAGACCATCACCAACGACAATCTGAACTTTGGCATTAGGTTTGCATTTTTCCTTGATAATCGCCTGCTGATCTTCTGGGAAGATGCGGCCAAAATCTGGACGTGTCAGGTACTCATCCTTAGTAACTGCCTTTGTCTGTACAGGAATGAAGCCCATTTCCTTGATAAAGTCATCTGAAACATAGGAGAAGACCGCATCCTGAGCTGCCGCATGGTCTGCTCGGAAACGCAGAACAGTTTGTGTCTTGTAGCGATCACCTGCCCGCCACAAGCCCAGACGTGCCGGAGTAAATTTCTTAATCTTCCGGTAGGCTTCTTCATTGATGGCATTAGGCACCAAGAACTGTTCCTGGATATCTACTTCTGTTATATCCGGAATAATGCCATCTTCAATCACCGAAGTGTCTTGTTTGACTTCTTCCTGCAGAGAAACCGCAGGTTTGTCAGCTTTGTTCTGGTCAGTCGCTGCTGTTTCTTTAACAGCTGAGTCGCCGCCCATCTCATTTAACAATGAGCGAATCATTTCTTTTAATTGCAATTCATCCACAATGATTTCCTCCTTGCTAATTTGATTTCATAAAGATGGAGCCGTCTCCGCCGATTTCTGTCAGGTGGCCATCTTCCATCAAGCCCATTTTTTCCATCCACTCTTCAAATTCCTTAATCGGACGTTTATTGAGAAGTGAACGCATGGTTGCTGTTTCATGGTAACCAGTTGTTTGATAGTTAAGCATGATATCGTCACCATGAGGAATCGCCATAATGTAGTTAACATTAGCTGCTCCGAGAAGAACCAAGAGATTTTCAGCATCGTTTTGGTCAGCTTTCATGTGGTTAGTGTAGCAGATATCACAACCCATTGAGATACCAGTCAGTTTGCCCATGAAGTGGTCTTCCAAACCAGCACGGATAACCTGCTTAGAATCGTAAAGATACTCAGGCCCGATAAATCCAACAACGGTATTTACCAAGAATGGATCGAAGCGTTTAGCGAAACCATAACAACGTGCTTCCATAGTCACTTGGTCTGCTCCATGGTGAGCATCAGATGAAAGTTCAGAACCTTGACCTGTTTCAAAGTACATGACATTCGGTCCAGCAGCTGTTCCCACTTTCAGAGCTGTATCCCAAGCTTCTTGAATGATTTTAGCATCAAAACCAAAGGCTTCATTTCCTTTTTCAGATCCAGCGATAGACTGGAAGACTAATCCTGTCGGAGCACCTTGATTCATGGCTTCAATCTGAGTAGTAACGTGAGCCAGTACACAGTGCTGAGTCGGAATCTTGTACTCCTCGATGAAGTCGTTAAATTTATGCAAGATGCGTTTGGTACTTTCCACAGAATCGTCTACTGGGTTCAATCCCAAAAGAGCATCCCCACATCCATAAGCAAAACCTTCCATAGTAGAAGCCATGATACCGTCTGGATCGTCTGTGGTATGGTTTGGTTGAAGACGAGAAGAGAATGTTCCCGGCATACCAATCGTTGTATTCGCATGTTTGGTAATGACAATCTTATTGGCAGCTACAATCAAGTCCAAGTTGGTCATCAACTTAGCAACCGCTGCTACCATTTCAGAAGTCAACCCACGAGACAGCCATTGAATGTCCACGTTCTTAGTCTTGTTATCCAAGATCCATTCACGCAGCTCTTCTACTGTCCAGTTCTTAATCTTTTCGTAAGTACGAAGATTGACGTCGTCAATGATAATCCGTGTTACCTCATCTTCTTCATAAGGCACTACTGGATTATTGAACAAATCAGACAGTTTCAGCTGGGCTAGTACAACCTTAGCAGCGACACGCTCTTCAGCAGATTCTGCTGCTACTCCGGCTAGCTGATCTCCGGATTTGTACTCATTGGCTTTGGCCAGCACTTCTTTTACGGATTTAAATTCGTAAAGCCGACCAAACAATTTTGTTTTCAAAATCATGGATTACTTCCTCCTTTGTGTAAATAAAAGTTTAATTAAACACCAATGTTTTCACAACAATCGGTAAGACCGAGCCTTCAATAACTGGATTACCAATATCGATATAGTCGCCATTTTGAACATCCACTGAGTCAATACAGACAAATGGATAATCCTTTGGCAACTGAGCAAAGAGACATTGACCTAAAACCTTGGCCATATCTTCTCTGACTACCACTAGCAGCGGAATTTTCTTTTCAATACTTTCGCTCATTCCGCTGACAATAGCCTCTGCGTATTCCAAAACTCGGGCGAAGCTTGGGCTTTTTTCTCCATTGATTGCCAAAGCCACCTGCTGGACTTCATTTTCCAGTGTGAACCAGGCTACCTTGTCCCTGATAATCTGCTGCAGTCCCTCCTTATCCTCATGCTCATCAGAAGCTGCCAGTTTGAGAACTGGAATGTTCTTAATAGGGAGGATATCAGAGATGTAGGTAATGGTACTGCCACTGACATCGGTCGTATGGCTGCCCGCTCCAACAACGGTTGCCCGAATGGTCTCAGCTGACTGGATGACTTTCTTTTGATCAAAAATCTTGGATTTGCTCAACGCCCTGCCAAGCAGGATACCGATATCCCCATAGCGGAAATCATCCGCCGAGGTCGTTTCCAAGTATATTCCATCAGCTACACCACCAGAGAAAGATACACAGTGGAGATCATAGTTCAACTTGAGACCGTGGTTGGTCTGTAAGAGCTCATAGTAAGGACTGTGATTGTCAATTCCTACAGACTGTTCTAATACGGAGACCATTTCTTGAATCAGCCGATCCAAATCAGCCCGATGGACCGTTTCACCAACTGCCAGCTGAAGCCCCTGCTCTGCAATGATAGTCTGCAGTTTTGGAGCAATATAGCTAATCCGCTGGGTCTGCGGATCCATCTTTATCAGCCGACCTCCGATATCAAAACACCCTGTATCAATAACATCTCCTTCTCGGAAGACTGCCAGATTGGAAGTCCCCCCACCAATATCAATATTGACGACTGATGTATGATGCTCTTGAGAATACTGATGGCTGCAGGCCCCTTTACCAGCGATGATACTCTCAAGGTCTGGACCGGCCGTCGCAACGACAAAGTCACCAGCGTAGCCACTCAGTGCTTGGAGCACCTGACTGGCATTTTCCTTGCGAGCCGTCTCACCAGTAATGATGACTGCCCCCATCTGAATATCTTTTTTCTGAATGCCTGCTTTCGCATACTCATTCAGAACAAAGTTTTTAATCTTATCCACCTCGATCAAAAGTTGATCCGAAATTGGTGTGAAGATAATTTCACTTTTATAAAGAACTTTTTTATCTGTAATATAGACACGAGGAATAGTAAACACAGAAGCAATATTCTCGATGGTAAGCTCTGAAAGGATCAGCTGTGTAGTGGCTGTCCCGATATCAAGCCCCACACTCAAAATTTTATCTGACATACTAAAAACCTCCAAAAAAAGACGCTCAAAGCAATGCAAACAAACAGAGTTCATTTACATTCTTCAAGCGTCATTGCTTTTTTCGACTGACATCATTGTTAGTCTTGGTAGTATTTATTTTTTAAAACGAATGGTCGTTGTCGTTCCCTCATGGTCTGAGTGGATAGACAAGGTTCCAAACAATTTTCCTTGGACAAAGCGCTCCACCAAGAGTAGACCCAGATGATTCTCAAAGGAATGCTCTTGATTGTAACCGCTACCATTATCCAGTGCTTTTAAAGTTATTATATCATTTTTAAGTCCAACCTGCAAATGGATTTGCGGCTTTTCTGGATATTTTTTGTCCTTAAAAGCATGTTCATAGCTGTTCTGCAGTAATTCATTGACGATTAGCGCCAGTGAAGTAGCCCGGCTGCTGTCAAGACAGAGTTCCGGTTCCAAGCTGTAGGTCAGGGCTATTTCCCTATGCCCAGAAAAACAGTGCTGGACATTTTCGATAACTTCCTTCAGCAGATGCTCAATCTGAATGCTGTCATCCTGCTGAGAAGACAAGAGTTCGTGAGTCGCTGCTATGGAGAGCACACGATTCATACTGTCATTAAGAGCTTTTTTGGTGTCTGCTCCTGGACTTTGCTGAGCTTGTAGTCGCAGCAAGGAAACAACGGTTTGCAAGTGATTCTTTACCCGATGATTCATTTCACGAATGGTAGTTGTATGGGTTAAGAGCTGCGCTTCCTTTTCCTTGATGTCTGTAATATCCTTACAAATCATGACCACATTTTCACTCTCAGCCAGCAGGTAGCGCTTGACCAAAAAGCAATAAGTGCCATAATGTACCTCAACTTGGTGAGGTTTTTCTTGAGGGGCTTGCGGTCCCAGTTGCTGTATTTCTTCAAAAGGCAGACTGTCTAAGACCAGATTGCTATAGTGCATTCCCTCAATCGAGTCCATATAGCCTAGCTTATGACGATAAGAGTCAGCGGCTGCCTGATTGAAGTACTTGAGATAGCCCTGCCGGTCAAAGACCAGACAAGCTTCATCTATATAATCAAATAAAACAAACTGCTCTTGGGCTGAAATCTCAGGACTGCTCCGTAATTCAAAACCGTCGTTCTCTTTATCTAAAGAAAAGTGGTCCGGTAAAGTCTGGGGAGCATTTCTTTCGATAATCAGCGTTCCAATGACGCGCTCTTCTCTCACTATCGGAAAGACTGTCTGATGGATGGCTAAGCCCTCCTGCGATCTGGCCGAAAGCCCAATCGAGGGAGCGCCCGTCTCCAAGGTGCGGATAACACCTGGCTCATTTTCCAGGTAGGCCATAGCACCTACAACCGAGTTTTCGTACAAGCTGAGCTTGCTTTCCGGTTTTTTGTGAAAGATGACAATGGCATGTTCCGAAAAGATATTCTTTACGTCAATGAAGACATCTTCATTGGCATAAGCTGAGTTTTTCAATAATTCGTCAGCCTGTTGGACAAGATGCTCGATATCAGCCGCATCCAAATTTGTCTGTTCCTGACAAAGCTGCTTTATCTTATCTTTATACATCATTACACATCATCTTGGAGCACCAGCAATTTAGCAATCTCAATCATCGGCACTCTCTTTTGCATACTAATTGTCCGAATGCGCTTGAAAGCCTCTGGCTCTGACAAATGATCACGAGCCATCAGTAAGCCTTTGGCCTTTTCAATCACAATCCGATCGTCTATCTTTTTCGACAGCTTGACCATTTCATTGGACATCTGCTGAAGCTGGCGGCCTTTCTCAATGCAGACCTCTACCATTGGAATCAAGGACTTGGCATCCAAAGGTTTAACCAAGTAAGCACTAATCCCATTGGTTTTAGCTTTTTGAACATAGTGTTCATCACTGTAGGCTGACAGTAGAATCACACTGTAAGCTAAAGCATCTTCGAGTATTTTCTTACCCGCTGTCAGGCCATCCAAAAGCGGAAGCTTGATGTCCATTATGACCAAGTCACAACGATATTTCTGACACAAATCAATAGCCTCAAAGCCATCGGATGCCTCAGCCACCACTTCATAATCAGCTGCTTCTAATATATTTCGGATATCTAATCTTACAATTGGATCATCATCAACAATTAGTATTCTGCCCTTCATACTTCCCCTCGACAGTTTGATTTTTTATGTCCGTGTTACGACAGTGCTGGAGAAGCCCAAAATCTCTTCCAGACCTTGTAAAACGGCAATGAGAGCTGCCTCAACAGAAGAAACATCACCTGTCATCACGACAGAGCCGCTGAAACGATCCACAAAACCAACTTGAACATCCGCAGCCTTGGTCGCAATATCAACTGCAATGATAGCCGCTTCACTCGGAGTGATCGTCAAGATTCCAATCGCATCCTTGATTTCTGCCTGCAACCCTAATTTTTCAAAAATGACTTCATCAGGATTGGCGATAAGGTGCGCCAAGGTCACTTGTTTCCCAGGAACGTATTCCTGTATCATTCTTTGTTTTTCTTCCAATTTAGTAAACCTTCTTCATGATTTTAAACGTTCAGAAGTGTACTGCATGCTCTTAATCATTATACAATAATTTTGGCATAACAGCAATTCAGAGGATTAAAACGCTTTCTCTAATACTTTAAGCAGTTCTTCTGCCGTAGGGACACGAGGGTTAGTCGGAGTACAGCCATCATGCAGGGCAGCTTCTGAAATTTCTACCTTGTACTGGGCAAAGACATCTGCCTTCACACCATATTCTCTCAGAGAAGTTGGCATCTCCAGCTTTCTCTGCAGCCTCTTGATAGCTTCAACCAGCTGTCTTACTCCTGACACAGGGCTTGAAGCACTGCATCCCAGTAGTTTAGCAATATCCTGATAGCGGCTGGCTACAGTCTTGTCCGCTGCCTGCCGGCCCCTATTATTGAGATCGATACCAGCATTATACTGAATGACATGGGGCATTAAAATACTGTTTAAACGACCATGAGGAACATGGAACTTGGCACCTGCCGCATGAGCCAGACTGTGGTTGATACCCAAGTAAGCCGTATTGAAGGCCATCCCTGCCAGAGTGGATGCTGCGTGCATTTTTTCACGCGCTTCTACATCCTGACCATTTTTGTAGGCTTTAGGCAGATATTCAAAGACTAGCTTAATTGCCTTTTCAGCCAAGGCATCGGAGAAGTCGGTCGCCTCAGTGGATACATAGGCTTCAATAGCATGTGTCAGCACATCCATTCCTGTATCTGCTGTGATGTTGCTAGGAAGAGATAGAACTAAATCCGCATCCAAGATAGCAACATCTGGCAGAATTTCACTGGTCACCAAAGGATACTTGGTGCCTTTGTCTGCATCTGTGATAACAGAAAAGTCGGTCACTTCAGATCCAGTTCCGCTGGTCGTCGGAATGGCAATGAGAATGGCTTCTGAGAAGGCACCCTGCTTCTTGGCAAAATAATACATAGCCTTGGAAGCATCAATGGCAGAGCCTCCGCCAATAGAAAGCACAATGCTGATTGGCTTGTCTCCTGCACTCTTGATACCAGCCACAACAGTTTCGATTGGCGGATCAGGCACAATATCTGTGAAAACAACAATATCATTGCTGTCATCAAAGTTGGCTAAAATAGCATCCAGCGTGCCAGATGTCTTCAAAAAAGGATCGGCAACGACTAAAATATGCTCGTTTTTATAATGGCTTAATTGCTGCAGAGCGCCCTTGCCCACATGCAATTCAGTCTTATAGGAAATCTTATACATCTTTTCTCCTTTCTGTTGTATCTGTTTTTAAACAAAAAGAAACTATATGAAAATAAGACTGCTCCCCTACACACGTCACAGCATTTTCATATAGCTTCATTGCTTATTTATCTTCAGTACCCCTTTGTACTATATTGAATTATAACACAAAAGCGCTTTCATGGCAATGAAAAAGTCGTTAATATAAGAAATTTTTAGTGCCGCTTCTCCTTGCAAAGCCAAGCTTATTTGAAGGATTAAATTTTTATTAAAATTTAGTTCATTTTCCTTGTAATTCCCTGTGAAAGGTGTTACAATCTAGTTACTAGGAAATTGATTTTAGTACTTTTAAGGGTATGGAAGTCTGGTGCAAATCCAGCGCGGTCCCGCCACTGTGATAAGCTTTTCAGCTTTAAGTCAGGTCTTTATTCTTAAATTTTAGTAGATTTCATGCCTCGATGTAAGGTAGTGATGTCAGTTTGGAACAAACATTTTAGCTTAGTTTCCATTATTGACTCTACGTTTAAGTACGTTAATTTTCTAAAGATGAGGTTTCACTTGTCTTTCTGCAAAGGAGCAGAGTCAATAATTGGAAAGCTAGTGCTAATCAACGAAGCTTAGCATGAAGATACAATGATGTATAGGCGGCTTTCTTTTTTAGAATATCAAAATAAGTTCTGTCCTTCCAAGACTTGGTAAAAGTCAATTTGGAAAGACAGAACTTTTTCTGTTTCTTTTTATCACTGGCGCTTGCTTGCCCAACGCTCAACATCCGCCTTGGTGATATTGTGGAAGACCTTGGCACCTCTTTCATAGGCCACGTCTTCTTGATGTTTGGTAAAGTTGATTACTCGAGCCAAGGCAAAGAAGTAATCTGACAGACGGTTGACAAAAATCAGGACATTATTGTTAATTTCTGTAGTCCACATCGTTCCTACGATGTGACGCTCTGCCCGTCTTGCAATGGTCCGAGCTACATGAATCATGGAAGCAATCTCGTCACCACCCGGCAGGATAAACCTTTCCAAAGCTGGTGGAATTTCTGCGTAGGTATCAATCCTCTCCTCAATCCAGTCAATCAGCTGCTGATCGACCTTATAAGGGTAAACTCCCTGAGGAGTAGAGAGGTCTGAACCACAGTCAAAGAGATAATGCTGCAGCTGGAGTAGCTCATCTCTCAGCTTATCACCCTTGTCCAACTTGGTAATGGTATAACCAATCCAAGAGTTCAGCTCATCAATGGTTCCGTAAGCATTCACTCGTTCTGCATCCTTGGCGACACTTTGGCCGCCAACTAGCTTGGTCAAGCCCTTGTCACCTGTTTTTGTATAGAGTTGCATATTTTTCCTCCTTTAAGTCACATTTTTGCGAATATCAACATAATCTTCTTCTTTCAAGCTGCCTTCAGCAAAGGTCGGCATGTGCTCCATGGTATAAACAGCATTTTCCAACAGAAAGAAAGCCAAAGGACAGCCTGAGCCTTCACCCAGTCGCATGTCCAGCAAAAGCATGGGCTCCAGTCCTAGAAAGTCACTGACCAGTCTGTAAGCAGGCTCCGTCGAAGCATGGGAAGCAAAGGCATAGTCCAAGACATGAGGAGTCAGCTGATGGGCAAGCAGAAGCCCCGTTAGAGAGATAAGACCGTCCACTACACATGGCAGCTGATAGCGGGCACAGGCGAGATGAGTGCCTGCCATCGCCAGCATATCTAGCCCACCAAGCTTAGCGGTCAGATCCAGAATATCTCCATAAGGAGCATGACGATCCAAACACCGCTGGATAACGGCAGTTTTATGAGCCTTCATATTCTGAGTCAGACCAGCTCCATAGCCTGTGACGTCCTCTGCTTTGAGACCGAGAACTGCAGCAATGACAGCAGCCGAGGTGGTGGTGTTGCCAATCCCCATTTCTCCTGTTCCAAAGAGACGATATCCATCTTTAATCAAGACCTCTGTCTTCTTGTAGCCGACTAGAATTGCCGCTATAGCCTGCTCACGAGTCATGGCCGGCTCCTTGAGCATATTACGCGTCCCATGACAGACCTTGTCCTCACTCTCCTCAAAGATATCCTTCTTGCAGCCAATGTCTACCAGGCAGATGTCTGAACCTGCATGTTTGGAAATAGCACACAAGCCTGATTTCCCTGCTAGAATATTACAAGCAACAGTATAGGTCGTTTCTTGAGGGTTGGCAGAAACGCCTTCAGCCACAATGCCATTATCGGCTACATAGACGAGGACAATCTTCTTCTCTAGGTCAATAGGTCCAGAAAACATGGCATGCAAGCGCGCATAGATAGTCTCGAGCTTTCCCAAGGAGCCCGGGGGTTTACCTAATTGATCACAATAGCGCTGGCCTTCTTGAAGCTTGTCTTTATCTATCGGAAGAATCTGCTCAATAATTTTTTCTAAGTCTTTCAAACTAGTCTATCTCCTCCCTGACCGGCTGCACCCCTTCAAAAATAATCCTGCTCAAGGTCCGAGTCTGATAATAAGCCCCACTGGCTGAGCGAGCTAGTTCAGCCTCTAGCTTAGGCAAGACTTCTAGCTGCTCCCTGCTCAGCAACAGACCAACCAATGTACCACTATGGGCAACATTGAGGCCTAAACACTGGTGTTCTTTTACCAAATTCAGTAATTCTTTCAGATAGGGTTTGGGTAGCCGTTGGTTGTTCAACAAAGCACTATAGCTCGCTAAATGACCAAGTTTTTCCAAACTCTTCTCCTGACAAGCCTCCTGAAAGAGAGGAAGCAAACACTTAGACTCCTCAGCTGGATAGCTAGGACTGTCCTTCATCCGAACCAAGTCAAGAGTAGTCACCATCTCCACAGGCTCCAAGATATAGACATAGAGCTCCGGTCGCCAGTCTGTCTGCCAGACCACTTGACCAGTTAGGGGCTCAATGACCGTCCAGTCCGCAAAAGCCACAGAGTCAGTAGGCTCAATCTTGGCACAGAGACGCGTCAAATCTGCTGCTGTTAGAGGCTGCTTTTGTCCCAGATTAACTGCCTGCAGGCAGCTAATCATATCAGCTGTGCTGCTAGAATAGCCCTTGCTGATAGGCAGGTCTGACTTATGAACAAAAGAGAAAACATTGGACTCAGGCAGGAGCTCCAAAGCTCGCCTTACCTTTTCACCTTGGGGTTGACTTGCGAGAGACGAAGCCCCGTCCAATCTAACTTGACTTCGCTTCTCAATCCCATAGGAGAGCAGGACTTCCTGCTCTCCTACTAAACCTTGAAATAATTCACCGCAGGAACCTGGACAGGAAACGATTGTCTTAGTCATAAGGACCCTCTTTCGCCAAGACCTCTGTCAGACAAGTCAGAAGCTGTTCATTCTCCTGATGGCTGCGAATGGCTATGCGGTAATGACGTTCTGTCAGATCATGATAATTTTGACAGGAACGGATAAAAATCTTTCTCTGCCGAAGCTCCTGACGCAGATCCAGCCGACCTAAATATTCAAAGAAGATATAGTTGACACTAGGCTTGATCGGCCGAATCTGTGAAAATGCAGCCAGCCCTTGAAAAAGGAAATCTCTTTCTACTCGAAGCCACTGCTTGGTAGCTTCCTGATAGGCCTGATCTTCCAAAAGGACAGGCAGGGCGTGATCAGCCATAGCATTGACCGACCAAGGAGCGCGACTCCCCTCTATCTCATCAAAGCAAGTTGGATGGCAGCTAAGAGCATAGCCCAATCTCAGACCAGGAATAGCATAAAACTTGGTCAGAGACCGTACCACTACTGCATTTGGATAGGTGGCCAGACGTGAGACGAAACTATAGTCCTCCTCATCGTCCAGAAAGTCCATAAAAGCCTCATCCAGTATCAAAAAGATTTGCCGCTCCTGCAGGTCCTCAGCTAGCTTTTCTAGCTCAGTACGCCGAATCAAGCTACCCGTCGGATTATTAGGATTGCAGATGAGTACAGCGTCCCCTGCAGTCAGTGAATCCAAGGCTGGCATCATGTCAGCTAGATTCCACTCATAGGATGGGGAAGGGAGGCTAAAGCGCTCCACCTTGGCCTGCACTTGCGAGAAAGCTTTTTCATATTCCATGAAAGTAGGGCTCAGAGTCAGGACTGTCTTTGGACGCAGGAAGCGGGCCAGCTCATAGAAGACTTCTACCGCACCATTTGCCAGCAGGACATTGTCCTTGTCCAGCCCATGATGCCGGGCCAAAAGCTCTCTGGAGTGACTGTAGCTGATGTCTGGATAATGAACCAGCCAATCAATGGACTCGGTCAGACAAGCCCTCAGCTTTTGAGAAATCCCCAGAGGATTGATATTGGCACTGAAATCCAGACAGTCTTCTAGAGAAAAACCCAATTCCTCAGCCAAAGCTGCTGCATTTCCCCCGTGCTCTACTTTCATAAATAGACATTCCTTCCTCGTTTCCTTGTTAGAATCTAGTATACCATATTCGACTTCTCGTCCCTAGTCTGACTCCAGATAAGCCTGAAGACGGTCAATTCCTTCGTTTTCCGTCGCTGATATTTCAAAAATTTCCTTGGCTCCAGCCGCTTTCAGCTGCCGCCGTGCTTTTTCGATCTGCTCTTCCTTATCAGCCATATCGATCTTGGTGACAATACCAATCACTTCTTGATTGAAAAGGGAGGAAAAGCCCTGAGGAAAGGTCTGCATCTGATTGGAAGCTGCTACCAAGAGACCGATCACATCAGCCTCTGCACCCGTCACGTTCAAGGCATTATAATACCTACGATGTTGGAGAAATTCTCCCGGAGTATCAATGATGGTATCATGAAACTCAACCGCCTGAGTCTTATAGTAGGTCAGCTCCAAACCCTTTAGTCGCTGGGTCAGAGTGGTCTTACCCACTCCGACCGGACCGACAAACATGATTTTTTTCATATATTGCATCCATTCCTCTCTATGACAGGGGACTGCCCGCTATTTGCTGAGCTGGGCTTCCTTACTATCTAGTTTGATAGTTTCCCTGCCATTGAGCAGTACACCTTTATTTTCATCGCGGCCTTGCAGGTAGTAAAGGGCATCTTTCTGGCCGTAAGTTTCAATTGCCTTTGTTTGCAAAAGACCGATTCCCTTGCTAGGATCTCTCAAAAGATTGAAGATGATACCCATTTGCATTTTAGGGAAGTCCTTGAGCATAGCATAGTCACCATTACTATCGCCGGCAATCAGGATTGGTTCTTGATTGTCATGATTGACAGCAATCAGCTTCTTGATAGTCTCTGTCTTGCCCTCACCCTGAGTCTGAGCATAGTTGGTATCGTATTCCGGCTGAATCACACCCTTGTCATCCTTTTTCAGGCGCATAGCAGTGACATTTTCTTTAGGAATATTGTAGCTATACTTAGAATTGCTAGCATAAGGGATAATCACATCAATATAAGACGCTGAACAGATATAGACATCAATGCCGTTAGCCATCAGAGTCTTGTAGAGATTTTGCATTTCCTTAACGGAGCGAACCCCCCGCTTGAAAGTTACACTGATTTGGCCTGACTCGCCTTTCAAGCCTTCCGGACTTTCCCAGGTTTCAGAAGTCAGCTTGTCCTCAAGAGCCTGGTCAATAGACTTTTCAGATAGGGCTTGAACTTCTTCAGAAGTCATACCTGCGTAGAGGTAGGTCACCCATGGATAGCTGATGTCTGAGCTGAAGGTGTCACCAATCGCTTCGTAAAGATACCGGAGTTTAGCAGCAAAGTCTTGATATTCATCAGTCTTTTTGACTTCTTCCAGAGACTTGTCCCCTTGCATTCCCTTATAGCTATTGTAAATAGCTGTGTAGTCAGAAAGCAAGTCAGCCGCAATCTTGTCAATATTCACTGGCTCACCATCTTTGTTATGGTAATCCTCAACAAAATCGTCGCTCGGTATATTGGTCCGCACTGCTTGGTCAAATTCTTCCGGCGTCATCTTAAAGGCCAGATTTTCAATTTGATAGGTAAAGGTTGCTTCGCCAATGTCATTAATGACTGTCGTATTGTCCCAGTCAAAGACGGCATAAGGTTTTTTATTTTTATCGTAGGTAGAACTAGTGTTCCCATTCTCCTTGATGAGCTTGGTCAGACGGGCATAAAGCTTGTCTTCCCAGACACCTTTATCCAAAGTCTTAGCCTTGTCCTTATCTGTTGTCTCCGTCTTAGCCGAGGATGACTCAGTCGTCGTCTTATTATTCCCCGCTTGACAGGCTCCCAGAAGCAAAGCCAAGCCACAAAGCAGCACAATTCCTTTTGTCCGCATAGAAACAATCCTCCATAAAAAATAATAGTGCGCAAAAAAATGGCATAGAAAAACCCTTTGATTCTGAAACACTCGCTTCATTGCGATCAAATCAGGCTTCCTTGCCATTTTCTATACTGTTATTATATTATAAACTATCTGATTGACTTTGTCAATGAAGCGCTTTCAAATTTGTGAAAAAATAAAGGCAGAGAAAAATTATTTCTCTACCTTACTGATTAAAATGCATTTACTCTAATCTTCTCAATCAACGTGTTAGAGGAAACCAAACGTATTCAAGACTAGACAGACAATCCCCCTTCAATTCTACCATTTTTCAGGCACTTGATTTCTCCAGCCTGTGAAAACTTGTGCATAGCCCAGTAGATACAAGGGCGTCAATGCGATACTCAAGCCTACCAAGGCAATAATCATATAGATTCCTGACAGCATAAACAAGCGAGTGATGACTGCTACTCCTGCTGACAGGCAGCACAAAACGATGGCATGAATCTGCAAAATATTAATCTTTTGCTTCTGTTCAAAATATCTCAATTTTGAAACGATCACCATCTGATAGAGCAAATTGATCAGCTGATAAGACAAGCTGAGTATGATAAAAATCATAAAAAATGCCAAGTAGTTCTCACCAAAAAAGATGGAGCCCCAAAAAAGCAATTCAAAATGAAGAAATAGGTAAGAGCTGGTCGGAATGAGCTGCAGGGCTTTGGTATCAAAAAACTTTTGGAAGAGTAAAAAGGCCAGGAACAAAATAAGCGCGTGAACGATAGTAAAATTCATGACCATCATGCTCAGGTGATGCATCTCACCGCGTAAGAAAATAGAAACTATAGATACCAGTGAGATAAAAAATAACTCAATTAAACCAGCCTTATAAAAATCTAAGTTTCTGATTGGATTACAATCCGTAACAAGAACATTCAAAAACTCATAATATCTCTTTTTCATATTATAACTCCCATTTATTAAAAAAATTCCCTAAACTTTGCAGAATTTTCTATAAAAAAGTTCTACATTTCATTATATCATATAGGCTATAGGATTAGGAAGTCTTATAAAATATTGGTATATCTATATAGGAGGCGGCCCTTTCTCAATCATTCGCCAAGTTGGCATTTTTCCGCTATAATAGAAACAATGAACATCAAAGAAGAAATTATTAACTTAGCAAAAGACATTGGGATTTCTAAGATTGGCTTTACGACAGCGGATGATTTTGACTATCTGGAGAAATCGCTGCGCTTGGCTGTAGAAGAAGGGCGAAATTCAGGATTTGAGCACAAGAACATCGAGGAGCGGATCAAGCCTAAACTGAGTCTATCCTCAGCCAAGACCATTATCTCTATCGCAGTCGCCTACCCCCACAAGCTCAAGCAGCAGCCTCAGAAAACGGCCTACAAGCGGGGGAAATTTACCCCCAACAGCTGGGGATTGGACTACCACTATGTCCTGCAAGACAAGCTGGACCGGCTTGCCAAGGGAATCGAAGAGCTGACCGCTGACTTTGAATACAAGGGCATGGTGGACACGGGCGCCTTGGTCGATACTGCTGTAGCCCAGAGAGCAGGAATCGGCTTTATCGGCAAGAACGGCTTGGTCATCTCCAAGGAATTTGGCTCCTATATGTTTCTGGGCGAACTCATCACCAATCTGGACATCGAGCCTGATCAGCCCGTCGACTACGGCTGTGGAGACTGCAACCGCTGTGTAACAGCCTGCCCTACTTCCTGCCTGATTGGCGACGGTACTATGAATGCCAAGCGCTGTCTGTCCTTTCAGACTCAGGACAAGGGCGTCATGGATCTGGAATTTCGCAAGAAGATTAAGACTGTCATCTATGGCTGCGATATCTGCCAAATCTGCTGTCCCTATAATAAAGGCTTGGACAATCCTCTGGCGACAGAAATTGACCCCGACCTTTCTCATCCGGAGCTCCTGCCTTTCTTGGAGCTTTCCAACGGTCAGTTTAAGGAGAAATTCGGTCATGTGGCCGGCAGCTGGCGGGGGAAAAATATCCTGCAGCGCAATGCCATTATCGCTCTGGCAAATGCCAACGACCGCTCTGCCATTCCCAAACTGCTGGAAATTATCGACAAGGGGCAAAATCCGATTCATGTCGCTACAGCTATCTGGGCTCTGAGTCAGCTGGTACGTGAAGTCCATCCAGAGATGGTGGAGCTAGTCATGAGTGTCAAAAATCCGACACCGCAAATCCAAGAAGAGCAAGGCCGTTTCCTAGAGAAATTTGGCCTAGAAGAAAGACTTATAATAAAAAACTAAACCGCTGAGACTTAAATATCTCAGCGGTTTCTTTATTTTTCTTCTTGTTTGCGGATTTCTTTGATAATGGAGCCCATCTTGACTGACTCGTCGCTGAAATAGCGGTAAAGCCGTCCATCGCCGTCTCCCATATAGCTGATAGGAGAAAAGCGGTCGCTGCGGAAAGCGTCATTCTCATCAATCAAATCCTCATCCACCACGCGCCGAGTAACACGGGCGATGACATTGGTCAGGGCACCGCATTCGACCATATCCAGCACCTGACACTCAATGGAAACAGGGCATTGGTCTACCAGCGGAGCATCCACCGTCTCTCCGATTGTGTAGCTAAGACCGGTCAGGGCAAACTTGTCCTTGCGGCTGTTGAAGCCGGCAATTTCAGACTCTTTGGTCAAATCCTTCTCTGGGACATTGACTGTGAATTGCTGGTGCTTAGTAATCTCTGTAATGGCATTCCCCTTGGTACGCATGGCAATAACCATCATGCTGCCCAAGGAATAAACTGAGCTAGAAGTCGAAATATTATAGCCGTGCACATCGTCCTTATAGCCTAAAAAGAAGACTGGAAAGCCGAAGTAAAGTTTTCTCGTTTCAAAAGTACGTTTCATATATGTTCCTTTATTTTTAATTTTAAAATAGATTAGCTAGCTGGGGCATGCATCAACTGAAATGTCCCTTGTCGCCTATCAATTTTTTTGTCACAGGGTGATGAGCCTGAATAGGAAGTTCAAAGTCCTTTATCTCGTCAACGATTTCCCCATCTGCCATGACTAAAATCCGATGGCAGAGAGCGTAGCTCAGCTTGAAGTCATGAGAGATGAAGACATAGGTCAGCTGGTATTTCTCCCACAAATCATATAGGAGGCGTAACAACCTGCCTTGAACAATGGGATCCAGACCGCTCAGAGCCTCATCAAAGATAAGAATATCTGGCTTTAAGAGCAGGCCGCGGGCGATGCAAATCCTCTGGAGCTGACCGCCACTGAGCTGGCGCGCTGGCTGATTCAGATAGCTTTTATCTAGACCGACGTCTTCTAGAATGGCTTCTATCTCTTCTCTAGCCACATCTTTTGGCAGCGCCTCTGTCAAGACCTGCTCGACTGTAAAGTTCGGATTGACTGAGTGAAGCGAGTCCTGAAAAACCAGCAGGATTCTCACCCCAGATTTTTTGACTGAGTAGGGCTGGCCATCCAGCAGGATCTCACCCTGACTGGGCTTTTCTAAACCAAGTAGCAATTTAGCCAGCGTGCTCTTACCACTGCCGCTCTCGCCCATCAGGCCGATCATTTCACCCTTATGGACGGAGAAGTTACAGTCTTTGACAACCATTTTCCCATCGAATTTTTTAAAAACATGTCTACATTCCAGCATCTTGTCTCACCAACCGTTCGTATGGATTTCCTAAGATAAGGTCTTGACTATAGGATTGCGAAGGACTTTCGAGGAGCTTGGACACTGGCCCTTCCTCCATGATAGCCCCCTGATACATGACAAGCATCTTGCCTCCTAGCTCTCGCGCTAAATGATAATCATGGGTCACTGTGATGAGAGTCTTTCCCTTAGCCAGCTGCTCCTTTAAGATGAGAATAATCTGCTCGCGATTGTGGATATCTAGAGCTGAAGTTGGCTCATCCAAAATGATGGTTTCTGGCTCTAGGCAGAGCAAGATAGCCAACATGACCCGCTGCAGCATACCGCCGCTGAGCTCAAAAGGATATTTCTTCAAAAGCTCTTCCGGCTCTCCCAGTCGCACCTCTTTCATGGAAGCTACTGCCTTAGCCAGACAAGCGCTTTTTGAAATCTTGCTATGGCTGCGTAGAGTTTCCCAAAAATGGCTTTGAATGGTCTGAAAGGGATTGAACATAGCCATCGGATTTTGAGACATATAGGCTACTTGACTGCCTCGTAGCTGCTGCCAAGCTTTGAGAGAATTTCGCTCCAAAGCCAGGGATCCGTAGTGAACTTCTCCTTGCATGCTCAAGGATGAAGGCAGCTGACCAATCAATATCTTGGTTAAGAGGGTTTTGCCAGACCCACTTTCCCCGATAATGAGCAGCGACTGCCCTGCCTCCACTTCAAAGCTGATGTTCTGCAGAATGGTCTTTTGCTCGATTTGGGCTGTCAGTTTCTTTACTGCTATTTTTTCCATATCTGTTTCCAGCCTTTCTCTTCAAAGCATTCGGCAAATAGATTAAAGGCGACCACTGTCAGAAAGATAGCTAGTCCAGGCGCCAGCATCATCCAAGTTGCCGTTTGAAAATGGCTTCTAGCATCATGCAGCATCATGCCCCACTCGGTAATGTTGGGCTGGACACCGATTCCCAAGAAGGAAAAGCCAGAAATCATGAGAATGATATTCCCGATATTCATGAGCACAATAATCAAAATGGGCTTGTAGATAAAGGGCAGGATATGGGTTTTGAGGATATGGAACTGGGAGAGTCCCATGGTCTGGGCAGAAATGACATAGGCTTCCTCCTTGGCACTCTTGACCAGATTGGCCGTCACCCGAGCATAGTAGACCCACTCTATGATGACAATGGCTAAAATCATATTGGTCATTCCCTGTCCCAATATCCCAACGGTAGCTAGCGATAGCAGGAAGCTTGGAAAGGCAGAAATAACATTTACAAACCATAAAAAGGTCGCTTCAGCCTTGCCTTGGTACCATCCAATCAGTAAGCCGACTGTCACACCGATGACCACCTCCAGTAGACTGATGGTCAAGGATAAAAAGAGGGAGTAACGAGCCCCATGCAGCAGACGAGACAAGACGTCTCTGCCTAGCTGATCCGTTCCCAGCAGATGAACTGCATCAGGCGGCATTAGTTTATTTGAGATCTCCACATGCTGGGGATCAAAAGAGGATAGATAGGGAGCAAAGAGAGCACAGATGAGGAGGGCCAGTAAAATGACACTTGAAAAAATAAATCGTTTAGACATTGCTCCTCCTTTTTCTGACTCTAGGGTCTATCCAGAGCGGCAACTGCTGGGTTAGAATATTATTTCCCAAGAATAATAGGCCAAATAAAAGCATGCAGCACTGGATGATGGGCAGATCCACAGCCTGCAGCGCATCTACAAAGAGAGAGCCGACACCGTTCCAAGAGAAGACTTCCTCGACAATCAAGGAGCCTGTCAGGAGATAGACCAAGGTCAGACTCAGGCCTGTCGCAATGGCTGGCAGGGAATTTCTCAAGAGATGATTCTTGACTAGGAAGAACTTGCTGACTCCACGCAAGAGGGCATTTTCGACATGGACACTGTTCATCTGCTCAATCACGGCCTTGCGGATCAAAGCGGTATATTGGCCAATCAAAGACATACTAAGGGTCAGACTAGGAAGAATCAAGCTGCTAAGGTCCTGCTTGCCCGAAACTGGCAGCCATCTGAGCTGAACAGCAAAAATCACAATCAGCATGTAGCCTAACCAAAAGCTGGGCATGGAAACGCTGGAAAAGGATAGAAAGCGAGTGACCTTATCAAAGAGAGAACCCTTGTAGACTGCACTAAAAATTCCCAAAGGAATAGACGTAAGCAAAATGAGGGCAAAGGAAGTCAAGCCCAGAGAAAGGGTTGACTGGAAACGCTCCAGCACCAAGGGCAGGACAGGAACCTTTAATAGATAAGATGTCCCAAAATCCCCACGAAGAGCTTTAGTCAGCCAGCCTAGATACTGCTGGGGCCAGGGTTGATTGAGTCCCAGATATTCTCTGGCTTTTTCCAAGGATTGAGGAGTCACTTGAATCTTCGATATTCTTAAATAGTTTTCTGCTTGATCCGCCGAGGACAGCTTGGCCAAGAGAAAGGTCAAGACTGAAATCATCAAGAGGGCAGCAAAGAGAGAAACTATTGTTTTAAATAAATCTTTTTTCATATTTCTTAAAAGAAAAGGGGCGGCTGATAAGCTTTTAACCTTGGCAGCACTACTCCCTTTATATGCAAATTTTTATGTATGAAGTTAGCTTTTATTTTTTCTCAATATAGCGCAGTGGGAAGGCATTTTCTTCTGGAGCAAAGCGCATGCCATCAAGTTCTCCCTTGCGGTAGACAGAAACAACGGATTGGTAAGTGATTGGGATATAGATAGCTTCATCATGGAGCATAGTGAGAACTTTCTTATAACCTTCATCAACTTTTGCTTCGTCTGGTTCGACCAGAGTCGCCTTGATAATTTTATCAATTTCTGGCTTAGATGGCAGAGCTTCTAGGGAAACATTTTCTGGGTGACCATGGTCTGCTGGTGAAGTCAAGGCAGTCATCCAAGCATGCGGATCCCACGGTGCTCCCCAAGAATAAGTCAACATCAGGTCAAAGTTTCCTGTCTTGGCATTTTCCCAGTAGTCATCTTCTTCCATAGCTTTGAGCTGAACATCGATTCCGATTTTCTTCCATTCTCCTTGGAAGTACTCAACCAAGTCCTTGTCTGTCGCCTTAGAAGAAATATAAGGAACATTCAGACTCATTTTCTTGCCATCTTTTTCGCGGATACCGTCAGCTCCTTTCTTCCAGCCTGCTTGATCCAGCATCTTTTCAGCCAGCTCGATATCGTATTCATAGGGAGTCAGATTGGCATCAGAGTGAGGGGTAGACTTAGAGAAGATAGTATCAGCTGGTGTTTCTGTTCCGCGGAAAATGTCTTTCGCGATAGACTTCTTATCAACCGCATGGTTCATCGCCTGACGGACAGTCTTGTCTTTGAAGATTTCTTGCTTGGCATTCAAGAGCATGAGGCGGCTAGACATTGGCTGAGATACGTCTGTCGTGTACTTGTCATCTTTGGCATATTTAGCAAAGTTATCCAGACCGATAACGCCATTTCCATAGATCAAGTCAACATTACCAGACTCAAACTCAAGAGCACGGGTTTGCGGATCTGGAATAATCTTGACAGTCACTTCTTTCAGTTTAGGTTTTTCACCCCAGTAATTTTCGTTACGGGTAAAGGTGATGTACTCGTTTGGCTTCTTGTCTTTAACAACCCATTGACCGGTTCCGATTGGTTTTTTGAGGTTGTCCTTAGTCGTGTCATCTCCGTCAGGGAAGGCAGCATCAGCTACGAAACGGATCGGACGAATCATGGAGAGATCATAGAGTGTCGCGCTGTAGGCTTGTTTGAGTTTAATCTCAAAGGTATGCTCGTCAACAACCCGGTAGCTTTCCAGTTGGTTGGTGAAGTCAAACCAAGTGTGGTTTTTCTTATTTTCCTCTGAAAAGACGGTATCGAAATTCCGTTTGACATTCTCCGCGTTAAAGTCAGAGTCGTCTGAGAATTTTGCCTTTCTCAGCTTGAAGGTATAGGTTTTACCATCTTCGCTGATATCCCAGCTTTCTGCCAAGGCTGGCTCGATTTTACCATTGTCACCGTAGCGGACCAGGCCTTCATAGACCATATCCTGAATGACAAATTGGTCTGGATTGTAGCGGTGAGGGTTGACATCCCCAAAGTCTTCGCCCCAAACCATGGTGAGTTTGTCTTTCTCATTGACCTGTTGGGAAGAGTTTGAGTTTTGCTGGCAGGCTACCAAGAATAAAGGCAGCAAGAGGACAACTAATAAAAATAATTTTTTTCTCATTTTTATTGAATCACTTTCTTGTATTCATATTTTTTTGTTTGCAGTCCCAAGAGATAGGAGCTACAGTTTAGCTGGTGATTTTTGATGATTAACTCATGCGATTGTACTTGCTGTTGAGCGCATCTCCGAACTTGGTGAAGAGGAGAATGGTCAAAATCAGCAAGATACAAGGGAAGACCACAATCCAAGGGGCTTCCTGGATATAAATCCGGCCGTCATTAATCATGGCTCCCCACTCAGGCGACGGCGCCTGAGCTCCTAGTCCGACAAAGCTGAGACCAGCGATTTCCATGATAATGGTGCTGATGTCAAAGCTCATGGTTGTCAGAATCTGAGGAAAAAGGCTGGGGAAATAATAGTTTTTCAGAGTTGTCCAAAAACTATTGCCATACATTTTAGAGGACTGGATATAGGGTTCATTTTTCAGCTGCAGGGTCATAGAGCGCATCAGATAGGCATACTTGGTCCAGGCTGTCAAGCAGATAGCGATGAGGGTTTGCTGGAGGCCGATGCCCAAGATACTGACGATGGCAATGACCAGAATGATGGATGGAAAAGCCTGAAAGGCCGTGATAACCAGCAAGATGAACTGGTCGAATTTCCCGCCGATGAAGGCGCTAGTCACCCCGATAAAGGAGCCCACCGCCGCAATCAGCATTAGAATCATCAGGGCTGGTAGGGCTGTTTCCGCACCTCCGCTTACTGCACGCGCAAAGACAGACCGACCCAGAGCGTCCGTTCCGAACCACTCACTGCTGCTCGGTCCTTGCAGGGCTTGTCCCAGATTGACCTTGGTCAAACTGTCACCCAAGAGACGAGGGGCCAAGGAAGATAGGAGCAGGGCCAGGACGATAAGACCGCCCAAAACCAAGAGTTTTCGATTGATTTTTTTATCCATACGAACCCTCCTTGCTTGCTTTTAGTTTCTTCAGGCGCGGCAGCAGTTTGGGATTTCCCTGAGCCAGTCGGACGCGAGGATTGAGCCAAACCATGAGCAGTTGAAAGACTAAATTTACAGTCAAGACCCCAGCTGTGATAAAGAGGACCGCCCCCTGAACAAGAGGATAATCCCGATTGGCGACGACTCCAATCAGCATCTTACCAACGCCCGGCCAGGAAAAGAGGTGCTCGATAATAGCCACACCGCCTAAGAGCGAGCCCAGAGAAAGGCTGACTAGGGTCAGGAGAAAGGGCAGGACATTGTAAATCACATCGTGCAATAGGATATGTCCTTCTCGAATCCCTCGACCTCGCGCACCTTCGACTTCTGGCGAATGCAGGACTTCTATCAAAGCTGTCCGCAACTGCGGGATATAGCGAGTAGACATAATCATGGCCAGTGTCAGAACTGGCAAGACTAGGCCCAGCTCATTGGCCGTTGCCTGAATGGGAAACCAGTGCAGCTGAACGGAAAAGATCAGAATCAGGATAATGCCCATAACAAAGCTAGGAATGGCATTCAGGAAAGCCAGACCAGCCATCAGGAAGCGGTCAACTGGCTTCCCAGCATGGTAGGACGTGTAGAGAGCTGTCGGCAGGGAAATCCCCAGAGTCGCTAGCAGGGTATAGAAAGCTAGATAGACTGAGTTGGGAAAATAGAAAATCAGCTGCTCCCAGACCGAAGCTCCAGAATTATAGGTCACACCAAAGTCGCCATGGACAATCCTGCCCAGCCAGGCCAGATATTGCTCCATAAAGCTGCCATTCAGGCCCATCTCTGCTCGTTTGATTTCCAACAGTTCCTTGGTATAAGGAATACCCTGAGCGTTGAGGATGCTCTCAGCCGGATCTCCCGGTGCTAGATAAACCAGTAAAAAGGAGATAAAGCTGACGCAGAGCAGGATGAGGACGAATTGCAGAATAGTTTTGATAATAAATTTAATCATGCGCCTCCCTTTCAGATGTCTGGTAGCTTCCAGGCTTCTTGCTAGCTACAGCCAACAGCACTTCGCCTTGGTGGACGACCAAGGTCGCTTTCTGGTAGAGGACCAGACCGTCTTCCTTGGCAGTCACCTTTTCTAAAATATTGCCATAAATATCACAGATTTCGCCGATGACCTGACCAGCCTGTACTGTTTGATTAGGACGGACAAAGCACATCCAGCAGCCCGACCTCTGACAGGTCAGATAGTAGCTGTCATCAAAGATCAGTGGCGCCTGCTTATAATAGGGCATAACCCCTTCAAAAAGATAGCGGGCGACTTGCTTGACTGACTCCTTCATAGCCAATACATCTTCTGGCAGACAGGTACCATTTTCTCCCTGCTCCAGCAGGATGCTAGGCAAACCATAGTCCACCGAGGCAGCGTGATAAAGGTTGCCGCGGTCCTGAGATTGATAGATAATCGGTGTCCCAGAAGCCTGCAGCATCTGATAGGATTTTTCGACCACCTCTGGATTCGCCCGCAGAGAGTAGTAACCATGCGGTGTCAGCAGTTCTTCCCGATTGCCACTATGCAGGTCAATCAAGAAATCACTGACGCTAAAGACCTGGCTCTCAATCACAGACCGAATCTGATAGCTAAGACTGGAAGCTGGCCCTTGGTCTTGAAAGATCCTGTTTAGATTGAGACCGTCCTCAGGTACAAGCGTCGTCTCCCGAGCCCAGAAGCCGCTGACATTGACTGCATGCAGGAGGAGGACAGAGCCTTGAAAGCTAAAGTCCCACTCATGCGCCAAGTCCATCAGCGCCTTGACACCGACATACTCGCAGCCATGGACTGCAGCACTGATGGTCAGCAAGGGCTGGGAGGCCTGTCCTTTAAGCAGAGTGTACTGGATAGCCAGCTCATCCGTGATAGGCAGACTTCCTTGATAGCTGCTGCATGGAGCCATAGAAGCTAGTTGTTGCTTAATCCTCATCTTCATCCTCCCTGTACTGACTGAGCAAGAGCTTGGTATAGTCACTCTTGGGAGCAGAGACGACCTCTCGCATGCTGCCCTTTTCTTGCACGATTCCGTCCTTGAGGACGACCAAATCTTCCGCAAAATTGCTGACCAGAGCGATGTCATGAGAGATGAAGAGAAAGGAGGTCTGCGAGCGCTCCTTGATATCTGCCAGCAGCTGCATGACCTCATACTGAACGGTCACATCCAGAGCACTGGTGATTTCATCGCAGATGAGCACATCGGGATTAATCAGCAGGGCACGGGCAATAGCCGCCCGCTGGCATTCTCCTCCGCTCAGCTGGTGCGGCAGCCGCCGAGCAAGCTCAGGTGTCAGACCAACCGATCTCAGCAAGTCATGGATGGCCTGCTTTCTATCTGACGGCTGCTGATAGAGAGAGAAGTTTCGACAGACCTCTTCTAGGCTCTGCTGAATGCTGCGCTTAGGATGAAAGGTCGACTGGGGCTGCTGGGCGATATACTGGACCCGAGCATAGTAGTCCCTATCCTTGTAGGCAGAGACTGGCTGGCCCAGTAGAGTCAGCTCCCCTTGGTCTGGCTTTAAAAAGCGGCAGATGAGTTTGGCAATGGTACTCTTACCTGAACCTGATTCACCGACCAGACCCAAAGCCTGTCCCTTTTCCAAGCTAATGTCAATATCAAAGACACCGATTCTCCGCTCGCCTATCTGACTGTACTCGTAGGTCAACTGGCGACCGATCAATACTTGATTCATAGCTGCTCCCCTTCTCTAAACTCTGCCAGCTTAGGCACAGCCTTCAGCAATTTCTGGGTATAGGCCTGCTCAGGATGGCGGAGAACTTGATGGGCTGGACCACTTTCGACAATCTGCCCTTCTTTCATGACAACTACTTTTTGCGCTAGATGCTCAGCTACGCTGATATCATGTGTGACAAAGAGAATAGCCATGTTTTCCTCTTGATGAAGCTTGCTCAAGAGATCAAGCAGCTTCATTTTAGACAGGACATCCAGAGCGCTGGTCGGCTCATCAGCCAGCAATAGTTTGGGCCTGCTGGCTAGAGCCAGCGCCACGCCGACTAGCTGCATCATACCACCGCTGAGCTCGAAAGGATACTTATTGACGACTTTTTCAGGCAGCAGTCCCACCATCTCTAGGCATTCTTCCAAGGGGCGGAAATTTGCTGCTTGCTGGCCCTGATTCTTCACCAAGTCCTGATAATGCTTTTTGATCTTACGGCGGTTGTTAAAGCTGAGACTGGCATGCTGGCTAATCCAGGCCACTTCTCGGCCCACAAAAGGCAGATAAATACGGTGGTCCTGGGGCTGAATTTCCTGCCCCTCAAAGGTAATACTGCCCTCTGTTACTGTCAGCCCCCTAAGAGGGAGACCTAGCAGCATCTTGAGCAGGGTAGACTTGCCACTGCCACTCTCGCCCACAATCGAAAGGGACTCCCCCTCAGCAAGAGAGAGGGAGACCCGATCGAGAATGACTTTATCTGCTGACTGCACCAGCAGATCTTTCATTTCCAGCATGTTTTATTCCTTTGAAAGTTTGTTGCTGACGTGATAGTAGTCTGTTGGATGGGATTCCAAACCAGAGACGGACTTGTCCATTACCAGAGCGACCTTGAAGAAGCCGATGATGGTAAAGCCGTAGTCCTTATCCATGATTTCTTGGATTTCCTTGCTGAGCTGATTGCGCTTAGCTGGATCAGTTTCAGTCGCTAACTCTTCGATTTTCTTGTCTGCTTCTGGGTTGCTGTAGTGACCGATATTGGCTGTACCATTGGTCTTAACGGCACTGTTGAAGAAGGCATATGGATCACCGATAGGAGCTGCCACCACCGCGTAAGGTGTGAAGGCATAGTCCTTTTCACTGGCAACGGCACTGACTTCAACTTTCTTAATGGTCGCTTCGATTCCAACTTCCTTGAGCTGTTGTTGGCTTGCTTCTACAGCCAGCGGTATTTCAGGCAGACGGGTAAAGGACAGCAGCTCAATGCTGACTTTTTGACCGTCTTTTTCACGGTAGCCATCGCCGTCAGTATCCTTGTAACCCGCTTCGTCCAAGAGTTTCTTAGCTTTTTCTACGTTAAATTCATGAACGCTCTTTTGCAGGGCAAAGGCGAAACCTGTAGGGAAAGGTCCAACGGCTGGCACAGCTGATCCTTTAAAGAGGGATTCTGAGTAGGTTTTCTTGTCTACCAAGGTATCCAAAGCCTGACGGAACTTATCATCTGCTACATAAGGATTTTCAAAGTTATAGTAATAAGCTAGGTAGCGGGAACCTTCTACCTCAGAGATTTTGTAGTTCTTATCGGAAGCATAGGTACTTAGATTTGCGTAAGGCAGACCATAGACGGCATCCACTTCCTTAGACTTGAGGGCTGCAGAAATAGCTGTCGGATCAGAGAAGTATTTAATCTTCAGATTAGCAACTTTTGGCTTGCCATCCCAGTAGTCATCATAAGCCTTGAGCTCTGCTCCGCTCTCAGGAGTGTACTTGGTCACCATGTAAGGGCCAGTTCCGACAGGAGCCTTGTCAGATGCACTCTTGCCAGTCGTATCGACAATGGCGGAGTATGGCTCTGCCAAGAGATTCGCCATGATAGGTTGCACAGCCTTTGTCTTGATGGTCACGGTTTGACCCTCCGCAGAGATACTGTCAATGCCCATATCTGATGCTGCCCGTTCGCTGGTCTTAATCAAGCGTTCCAGAGAAGCTTTGACCTTTTCACCGGTCATTTTTTCACCATTTTGGAAAGTCACCTTATCCTTGAGGGTAATTTTCCACTCTAGGTCTGAGACTGCTTCGATTTTCTCAGCCAGCCAAGGTTTTACTTCAAGTTTGTCGTCCATCTTAAAGAGGGTTTCTCCCACTCCGTAACGGACCGTGAACCAGCCATTGTATTCCGCTGCTGGATCCACATTTGCTGGAAATTGCGTATAACCGATGGTTACAGTCTTACTGTCTGTCTCACCAGCAGGCTCGCTGGTTTTGCTAGGGTTTACACAGGAGGCTAGGGCTAGGCCTGCCAAGGCTAAAACCATTATTTTTTTTAAATGTTTCATAAAGTATTCAAATTCCTTTTCTATTTTGTAAACTACTTTAAGACGGTCTGTCCTAGTCAAATCTAAATACGCTTCGCTCTCTGTCTAAGGTGGTTCTATGTCCTGAAGATGAGAGAGCAAACGAGTGAAAAACAAATGATTGCTCATTATTTTTCCTCCTTCTGGCTGGTATGTCTTAATCTTTTCCTTCCAGATAGCTTCGGGCATCTTCGACAAAGGCAGTTGGCAGAGCCAAATCAGCCTGCAACTCATCGCGATAAGCTCGGATAACTTCTGCCTCTCGGCCGGAGACAACTTTTTCAGCCCAGTCTGGGTCTAGGAGCAGGGCCTTTCCGAGAGCAAAGAGCGGAATCCCCGCATCCAATACTCGCTGGGCATCCTGCTTGGTCTCTATCTGACCGACACCAATGAGAGGCACTCTATCATTAATTTTTCTGATAATTTTCTGAATCACTGGCTCCGAGTCCTGAGAATCTCTTATAGACGAGCGCCAGACATCTGAGGTCGAAATATGCAGATAGTCCACCTGATGATAGATAAGCTGCTCCAGTAACTGCAGGGTATCATAAAGCTGGATACCTGGCTCTTCAATCTCTTCCGGAGAAAAGCGGTAGCCAATCAGGAAGGGGCGGTCGGCCTCTTCTTTGACTAGTTGCTTGGCTCTTTTCAGCAAGGTCTTTGGAAAGCGCAGGCGGTTGTTAAGGCTGCCGCCCCACTTGTCCTGACGGATATTTGAATGAGGAGAGACAAACTGCTGGATCAGGTAGGTATTGGCGCCATGAAGCTCGACTCCGTCAAAGCCAGCCTGAATCGCCCGTCTGATAGCTGATAGAAAGTCCTCTATCACCTGCTCCACTTCAGCGTTCTTGAGCGCCCTTGGCTCTGCCAGATAGTCGCGCGGAGCCTTGACAGCGCTGGGTGCTACTGGCTGACCGTCAATCAAATCAGGCAGAACCATACGACCACCATGATAGAGCTGGACAATAGCCAGAGCACCTTGATCCTTGATGGCCTTGGCTAGACGGCTAAGCCCCTCAATCTTATCGTCCTCAGCGCCGCTGAAGCTCTCCGCAAAGGACTTGCCTAGAGGATGGACATAGGTACTGCCAGTAATGACCATGCCAACCGACCTCGACCGGCGGGCAAAAAAGTCAATATCTGCCTGAGATACATAGCCACCGGGCTCACTAGCGCAGATGGTCATAGGCGCCAAGACAACGCGATTGCGCATGGTCTGACCATTTTTAAAAGTAAATTTATCCTGAATCTGTGTATTCATCTGGTCACCTCTCTCCCAAGATAAATCCTGTTGTTTGTTTTTAAATAATAAATCCTTAGAGTAAAGTAGCCTGCCAATTCTGGTCGCGCTCTTCCAAGAGCAGCACTCGTCCTTGGGGGACATCAATGTTCCAAAAAACCGCCTTTAGGTCAACCAAATGTTGGTAAATCAGGCGCAGCACTCCCAAATGAGCGACTAGAGCGATTGACTCATCAGTACTATCTAGCAGGCGGTCTGTTGCTGTCCAGACTCTGGTCTGAAAGTCTGCGAAAACTTCTGCCTCAGGAGGCGTGACCTCAAAGGGGGCCTCCAGCCAAGCCTGCCAGACTTCTGGAAACGCCGCTTCAATCTCATCAGCTGTCAAGCCTTCCCATTGCCCAAAGCCTCGCTCGTCAAAATCACTTATCAACTTTATTTGCCTGTCTAGAAAAGCCAGCTGAGCTGTTTCCTGCGTCCGCTTGAGACAACTGGTGTAAATCACATCAACTGGGTGCTCCTGCATCAGTAGCGCCAGCTGCTTGGCATCTTTTTGGCCTTGCCCGTTGATAGAGACATCATGGCTACCGTAGAAACAGCGCCTGCGGTTGTAGTCTGTCTGACCATGCCGCATCAGATACCATCTTTTCATCCTAGCACCACCAATCCTAAGAGATAGAGGAGCTGGGCAATTTCGACATAGGCTCCCAGCGTATCGCCTGTGTGACCGTCAATTTTATTATAAACGAACCGGCGATAGCCGATTGCTCCCAGAAATACCAAACCGTAAGCCAGAAGGCCTCTCCAGCTGAAAACCAGCAGAGATAGGAGCAAAGGTAAAAGCTGGGCAAGCAGGATATGACCAGTCTTGCTGCCGCTGAAGAAATTCCCCGAGCCGCCGCCTTCTCTAGCATAGGTCATCCGGTAAAGCTGTAGGCTCAGACCAGCCTTGCCAATCATGGTCAGACTAGCCACGATAAACCAGCGAGGCTCTGGCAAATAAGGGTAGAGAACCAGCATCAGAGCATAGTAGAGAATGAGCGCCAGAACGCCATTGCTGCCAATCCGACTGTCCTTCATAATCTCTAGCATCCGCTCCTTCTTACGAGAGGAGAAGAGACCGTCTGCCGTATCCGCTAGGGCATCTAAGTGAAAGCCGCCCGTCAGCAGAACATCGAAAGCAAGGGTCAGAACCCAAGCGACCATCCCTGGCAGAACTAGGCTCGTCAGGAAATAAAATCCACCTGAAATCAGCCCCAGCAAGAGGCCAAAGAGGGTCAGAAAAGGAAGCCCCCGTCGCAGATAGGAAATATCCACTGCCTTTGGAATCACAATCCGGCTAAAAAATTGAGTATAGATAATCAATGCCTTTATCATTTCAACTGCTGAGCGAGGCCGCAGATGACTAAATAGGCCTCACTCGCCTCCTTTGCAATCAGTTGGTTGATCTTGCCCTGCACATCACGGAAGAAGCGTCCTAGTCTGGTCTCTGGGACAATACCCAGGCCAACCTCGTCCGTTACAATCCAGCACTCAGCATCAGTCTGACGGATTGCAGATAGGAGCTCTTGCCATTCTTCTTCCAGGAGCTGCAGCAGGAAAGACTGCTCCTGCCGACTGAGAAAATGTTCCTCGGTCAGCTCCAGCTTGTCTGGATAATGCTGGGCAATTAAATCAAAGAGGCGATTGCTGGTCAGAAGGGTGGCACAATCCAGCAGATAAACTGGATGCGATTGCTCTCGCAGCCAGTCTGCCAATCCAGCGTACTGCTCCTGAGTCGTCCAGGAAGCCGGCCGGCGTTCTTGGTGCAGCCGAATCCGCTCCTGCCATTCTGGATCTTCTCCTCGGGGCAGGCCGGTCGCAATATAGCAAACTCGCTCTTGGTCCGCTAGTCGCTCCTCCGCAAATGCCGACTTACCGCTTCTGGCCCCGCCTGTCACTAACACAATCTTAGCCATTTGCTTCTTCTTTCATTTCTTGAAATGCCCGCTCAAAGGCTGCCAAGGTCTGGTCTAAATCCGCTCTAGTATGGGCACTGGACATAAAGTTGGTTTCATACTGAGATGGCGCCAGATAAATGCCCTCTTCCAGCAAGAGACCGTGCAGTCTTGCAAACTGAGCATGGTCAGCCGCCTTAGAATCCTCAAAGTTACGGACTGGCTTCTGACTGAAGAAGAAGCCAAACATGGTCCCTTTTGATACGACTTGCAAATCAATACTGTACTTGTCTGCTAGATTTCGCAAGCCATCACAGAGGTAGCTTGTTTTCTCTTCAATCTCAGCAAAGAGCTCCGGTGTTAGCTGTTTCAGGGTTTCATAACCAGCCGTCATAGCGACTGGATTGCCCGACAAGGTACCAGCCTGGTAGATGCTGCCTAGAGGCGCTACCTGATCCATATAGACGGCCTTGCCGCCAAAGGCTGCGACTGGGAAGCCGCCACCGATAACCTTGCCCAAGCAGACAAGGTCTGGCTCTGTCTGATAGAGGCCGACGGCCCCCTGATAATGAGCTCGGAAACCACTCATGACCTCGTCCACGATGAAGAGAGAGGCGTATTCCTGAGTGAGGGAGCGAATAGTACTGATGAAATCCGCATCCGCGGGTATCAAGCCCATATTGCCAGCAACTGCTTCTAAAATGACACAGGCAATGTCGTCTCCATGCTTTTCAAAGCAAGCCTTGAGAGCATCTGTATCATTGTAAGGCAAGGCCAGAGTTTCTCCAGCTACCTGAGCAATGACTCCAGCAGAATCTGCAATCCCAAAGCTGGCCAAGCCTGAACCAGCCTGAACCAAAAAGGAATCGCTGTGGCCGTGATAGCAGCCGATAAATTTGACAATTTTAGAACGCTTGGTCACCCCACGCGCTACCCGAATGGCGCTCATGGTCGCTTCCGTTCCCGAATTGACCATCCTCATTCTTTCCATGAAAGGCAGACGCTCCTGCACCAGCTGGCCGAGGGCAATCTCTCTGGGGCTCGGAGCACCAAAGCTGGTTCCCTCCCAAATAGCTTCCTCAACTGCCGGCAAAACATCCTTAGGAGCATGTCCCAAAATCATAGGCCCCCAAGACAGGACGTAGTCAATATAGCGGTTACCATCAACATCATGCAAATAGGCTCCGCTGGCTTTTTCGATAAAAAGCGGATGACCGCCCACAGCCTTAAAAGCCCGGACAGGACTATTGACTCCGCCTGGAAAGAGCTTTTGAGCCTCTGCGAAATATTGGTTGGAATGTTCTCTCTTCAAGTTCGTCCTCCTTATCTAGAAAACTGCTGATTTTCCGCAGTCTCTATCCTTCTCTCAGATAGCCAGCCGCATCCTTGGCAAAATAGGTGATAATCAAGTCTGCACCAGCCCGCTTCATACTGGTCAAAGTTTCCATAACAATAGCTTTTTCATTGATCCAGCCCTGCTGAGCGGCTGCCTTAACCATGGCGTATTCTCCACTGACATTATAGGTCACCAGAGGCAGCCGGGTTTCCTGGCGCAGCTCTCTGAGGATATCCAGAAAGGCCAGAGCCGGCTTAACCATGAGAAAGTCTGCTCCCTGCTCCTCATCGCTCTTGGCTTCTCTTAGAGCCTCCAAGCGATTGGCCGGATCCATCTGATAGGTCTTGCGGTCGCCAAAAGCCGGAGCACTCTCACCTGCATCTCGGAAAGGTCCATAAAAGCTAGAGGCAAACTTAATCGCATAGGATATGATGGGAATGTCTTCAAAGCCAGCCGCATCAAGCCCCTGACGGATAGCTGTCACAAAACCGTCCATGGCATTGGAAGGCGCAATGACATCTGCTCCAGCCCTGGCTTGGCTGACAGCGACTTCTGTCAGTCTAGTCAGAGACAGATCATTGTCCACTTCCTCCCCTCGCAAAATACCGCAATGGCCGTGACTGGTAAACTCACAGAGACAGGTGTCTGCAATGACGACCGTCTCAGGGAAATGCTTCTTGATCAGACGGATAGCTCCCTGGACAATGCCATTTTCAGCTGAAGCCTGACTGCCTCTTTCGTCCTTTTCTGACGGAATGCCAAAGACGATAAAAGCCCGAATGCCCAAGTCCACACATTCCTGAACTTCTGGCAGCAAATCCTCGAGGGAGAACTGATAAACTCCCGGCATGGAGGCAACTTCTTGCTTTTCAGTCAAGCCTTCCTTGACAAATAAGGGCTGGATAAAGTCATCCACAGACAGCTTGGTTTCTCGAACCAGCTGCCGCAAACCGCTGCTTCTTCTCAGCCTGCGATGTCTATAAAATTCCATGCTTCTTCTCTTCTTTCTTGATTATTTCCTTTACCATTTCCTCAACAGAAGGACTCTGGGGCTGGTAGTCTACCCTATAGCCGGACCCCTTAACCGCCTGAGCCGTTGTCTGGCCAATGACTGCAATCTGATGGCTGGTCGCTAGATGGGGCTTAATAGCACAAAAACTCTGCCAAGCCGACGGACTGGCAAAGGTCCAAATCACATCCTTCTGGGACAGATAGGTCTCGAGCTGGTCTTGACCAGCAGGATTTGAGGTCGTTTCGTACATAGGCCAAGCCCAGACCTCATGACCTGCTTCTTTTAATTTCTCGGCCAGACTGGGATTGGACAGGCTGCTCTGGGGCAGCAAGATCTTCTGCGTCGGCAGAGCCAAATCCAGCCACTCCTGAATAAAGTCAAGACCATAGTGGCTGCTAGACTCAAAATCACAGGCTCGGCCTAGCTTGTCCAGCGCCTGACTGGTCTGAGGCCCAATGGTCGCAATCTGGTGGTCAGCTTTCAGATAGGAACTGAAAGCCTCCACTGCGACAGCACTGGTAAAAAAGACCCAGTCAGCTTCTGACAGAATTGCTTGGACAGCTTCTGGCAAGGGCAGAGACTGGCAGCGAATGAGAGGGACATGGTGCGTCTCAAATCCAGACTGTCTGATCTTTTCTAGCCAGGCAGAGTCTGGCGCCTGCTCTCTGGTAAAGATTATTTTTTTAACCATGGCATTCCTACTGCTCCCTTATCGGCTAACTGACGCACAGCCTGCTCTGCTAATTCCTGACCATCCTGCCCTTGAAGGCTGACAAAGATGCATTGGCCGTCCTCCTTGGCCAGCATGGCCTCTAGTTGGTAGTTTTGACCGTTTTTCTGGGCAAAAGCAGCGATAGGGAAGGTGCAGTCTGCATTCATCTGAGCCAAAACTGCCCGTTCAACTGCCACTTCAGCAGCTGTCTTCTCATCCTGAACAGCCGCCAAGAGACTCCGTAGCTCCTCATCCTCTTCCCGGCATTCCACCGCCAAAGCTCCCTGAGAAATAGCCGGCAGGCAAAGACTGGTCTCTAAAGGCTGAATGTGAAGACGGCTTTGGTCCAGCCAGCCCAAACGTTTAAGACCGGCCATAGCCAAGACAATTGCATCGTATTCGCCTTCTTCCAGCTTCTTGATGCGGGTATCGATATTGCCCCGAAGTGGCTTGAAAGCCAAATCCGGTCTCTGAGCCTGCAGCTGAACCTGTCGGCGAATGCTGCTGGTTCCTATAAGAGCGCCCTCAGGCAGGTCAGCTAGCGTCTGGCCAGATTGACGGAAAATCAAGCAATCCCGAACATCTTCTCGCTGACTAATCGCACCGAGCGCACAGCCTTCAGCTAGCTTAGCCGGCATGTCCTTGAGACTGTGAACCGCCATATCAATCTCACCAGCCAAGAGAGCCCGCTCAATTTCCTTGACAAAGACTCCCTTGCCGCCAATTTCCTGGAGGCTGACATGGGTCAAGCGATCTCCTTTTGTGGTATAGGGAACGAGGACAAAATCCCGCTCTGGATGGAGCGCCTTGAGCTGGTCCACTAACTGTTGGGTCTGGGTCATGGCCAGCTTACTCTTGCGGGTTCCTACCTTAATGACCTTCATCTTTTCCCCTTTCTCTGTGCAAGCCAAATATCTTGGCAATCAAGGCAATGTCATAGTCTGAATGCTCACCGACTGACAGCTCTTTGAGCTGCAAGATTGGCTCCTTCAAGACTTGGTTGATAATACTCTTCATGTGCTTGGAAATCTGCTTTTGCTCCCGCTCGGTCAAATCCGGAATCTTGCGATTAAGGCTTTCCATGGCCGAAGCTTGAGCTTCCAAAGCCTTATCCCTGATTTCCTGAATCAGAGGAATAATGCCCAACTGCTGACGCCAGTCAGCAAACTTGACCAGCTCCTCATCAATCTCCAAAGCAATCCGACCGGCAATCTCCTGCCGCTCCGCTTTGTATTGCTCCAGTTGATTGGTTAGATTTTCAATATTATAGAGCTTCAGAGACGAGCTCGGATGGCAGGAACGAGGCAGACAGAGGTCAAACACGACCGCATCCGCCTTAAGCATGGAGGGAAAGATAATGTATTCTTCCGTTTTAACAGCTGAAAAGACCACATCCGCATCCGCCAGCACCGCTTCCAATTCATCCCAGCCATGGGCAGATACCCTGTCTTCTGTCAGAAAAGGCTGGGCCTTGCTGACCGTCCGATTGAGCAGCATGACGGATTCGAATGGCCGCTGCAGAGCATACTTGGTCACTAGCTGACCAATCTCTCCCAGACCGATAACAGCTACCTTTTTAGTGCTGCAATCCAGCCCCAGTCGGTCCAATTCTTGGATGGCTGTCAGTCCGATAGAAATGGGGCGATCATTGATTCGATAAACATCGTGCATGCGCTTGGCAAAGGTCAGCGCCTGCTTGAAAGCCTGATTGAGGACAATTCCAGTCGTACCAGCATCTTGTGCTGTCAGGAAAGCCTGCTTGAGCTGGCCCAAGACCTGACTTTCACCGACAATCTTGGATTCCAGGCCGATGGAAACCCGCAGCAGATGCCGCAAGGCCTCATCCCCCTCACGAAAGACTAAATACTCTTCCAGCTCCTTGACAGGAATTTGAAACCAGTCCGCCAAAAAATGCTTGGAATAGTAGCGGCCAGTGTGCAGCTGGTCCACCACCAGATAGAGCTCGGTCCGATTGCAGGTAGACAGGATGATATTTTCCAAGATACTTTTTTCTCTTTTCAGGAGCTTTAGAGCTTTGAGCCCCTCCTGATCTGAAAAATGCGCTTTTTCCAAAATTGTCAGCGGTGTTTCCCGATGGGTCAAACCCACATATAATAGGTGCATGCTTCTTTCTTTCTTTTAAAGTTGGTCTAAAATTGCTTCTATCTTCTTGCGAATCTCCTTGGAACGGCTGGGCGAGAAGCCATTGGTCGAGATCATGACAGATACGTCCTTCTTTCGCGCAATAGCTACATTATAGAAATCAGAAAAGGTCTTGTCGCCCGTATTGTTTACCAGCTGGCTAGGTGCCGCATCCTCCATAATCTGACAGTTAACTTCTGCCTGATCTGTACAGGCAAAGACCAGTTTCGCGCCTTCCAAATCACCTGTCTGGTAGGGTCTAGCTAGCCACTGGATCTCCGCCTGCGGAATATCAGCATGCAGGGTCGGACTGACCACTGTCACAGCAGCCTGCTCAGCCAGCAGGGTCTTAATCTTCCGTGCTGCGACCTTGCCGCCTCCCACTACCACAACTTTCTTCTCTCTGATATTAATCATGACTGGATACATGCTAGCTTCTCCTATTTCTTTTCCCGAAAGATTTTCGCGCTGCGTTTGTAGACTGTATCTGGCTCCTCTAGACGATCATTGACCAATCGAGCCAGTACAAAAAAGTAATCCGACAGACGGTTGATATAGATCAAGCTGATCTCATTGACTGCTTCTTCTGCCTCTATAACAGCTACCATACGGCGCTCCAGACGTCTGGTCATGGTGCGGGCTACATGTAGAAGACTCGCAATCCTATGGCCACCCGGAATGATAAAGCGGTCGATTTTCGGAGGAATATGCATATACTCATCCATCCGCTCCTCCAGCCAGCTGACATTGGCTGGCTCTTGCTTGTAGGGACGCAGTTCCCTCGGTGTAGCCAAGTCGCTGCCACAGTCAAAGAGATGCTGCTGGATTTCCTCGCATTCCAGACGCAGGTCATCCAAGATAGGATAGTCACGCATCTCAGATACGACATAGCCTAGATGCGAGCATAGCTCATCCATTGTTCCATAAGCTTCGACCCGAATATGGGTCTTGGATACTCGGTCCCCACCGTAGAGCCGTGTGAAGCCCTTGTCTCCGTATTTCGTATAAATTCTCATTTTTCTTCTCTGTTGATGATTTGATAAATCTGCTCCATGTCCAAAGACTGGCGCAGGACGTCTGCCAACTTATCATACTCTCTGTCTTTAAAGTCTTTGATACTGACAAGCTCGTCCTCTAGCGGCTCTAAGCCCTTAGCCAGACGAAGTTCATTCAGGTACCGACGAGTCCATTCTAGATTGTCAAAGACCCCATGTAGGTAGGTCCCTTGGACCTGGCCATCATAAGCCATTGCCCCATCTGGACGCTCGGTTGCCTCACCATTTTGCTCCTTGATGATGGAGAATGGCTTCAGACTATCCGCTAGCTGGGTTTCTCCCATGTGAATCTCGTAGCCCTCTAGTTCTTGCCCCTCATGCAGGGCTCTGACCTGAGTCGTCCGTTTGACCGGCTGAAGCACCGTCTCTGTCTCTAAAATCCCTAGACCGCTAATCTCTTCTAAGTCAGACTCTAGGTGCAGCGGGTCGCTAATCTTCTGTCCAAGCAGCTGATAGCCGCCACAGATACCAAAGATTCGCACGCCCTGCTCCAGACACTCGAGAATCTCGGCTTCAAGACCAGACTCTCGCAGGTAGTTCATGTCTTCGATGGTATTTTTACTGCCCGGCAGAATCAAGAGATCCGGCCGACCAATCGCATCACCAGGCTGGACATAGCGGACAGAAACATCCGGCTGGATTTCTAAACTATGAAAATCCGTAAAGTTAGACAGGCGCTTGAGGCTGACAACTGCGATGTCCAGACTCTTTCTGCTATCAAAGCGCCGGCTTTTCTGCACCAATGCCACACTGTCTTCGCTGTCAATATCCAGCTGGGCATAAGGCACGACTCCGATAACCGGCACCTGGGTCAGCTCCTCAATCATGTCAATACCAGACTGCAGCAGGGCTACATCGCCGCGGAATTTATTGATAATAACACCCTTAATCCGCTTGCGATCCTCAGGTGGCATGAGCTCAATCGTTCCATAGATAGAGGCAAAGACACCTCCCTTATCAATATCCGCCACTAAAATCACTGGCGCATCTACCAGCTTGGCCATGCCCATATTGACAATGTCTCGGTCATTGAGATTGATTTCAGCTGGACTGCCTGCGCCCTCAATGACGATGATATCATTCTCAGCGCCCAGCTCCTCATAGACTTCCTTAATCTTAGGCAGGAGCTGCTGCTTGTATTCATGGTATTCGACAGCATCCATATCCCGCAGCACCCGTCCTAGAAAAACGACCTGGGACTTGCGGTCAGAGGTGGGTTTGAGCAGGACTGGATTCATGCGGACATCAGGTTCTTTACCTGCTGCCTCAGCCTGAACGACCTGAGCCCGGCCCATTTCATCTCCTTTTTTGGTGATAAAGGAATTGAGCGCCATATTCTGCGACTTAAAAGGCACCACTTCTAGGCCGTCCTGCTTGAAAATCCGGCAGAGACCCGCCGCAATAATGCTTTTTCCAGCATCTGAGGCAGTTCCCTGTACCATCAATGATTTGACCATGTTCCATTTCCTCCTAGCTGCTCAAAGAAAGCAGCTTCATTTTCTGCCAGTGGCGTCTGAATAGTCTGATGAAGCTTGACAATCCAAGGTACAGCCAAGCCTGCATTTACTAGCAGATCTCCCTGCTGGAAGAAATCAAACTTGTTGCCCTCCGCAATCAAATGCCCCTTCTGTAGCAGATAGGCATAGTCGCAGCAGTCATACATCAGATCCATATCATGGCTGGATACGATGATGTTGGTTCCAGCCTGGACTAGCTTTTTCATGGTCGCGGCCATCTGGTCCCGCCCTTTTGGATCCAGTCCAGCTGTCGGCTCATCAAGCAGCAGATACTTGGGCTGCAGGGCCAGCATACCTGCAATGGCCACCCGTTTTTTCTGGCCATAGCTCAGATACTGCAAGGGTCTGTCCTGCAGATGAGAGATGTCCATCATCTCTAAAGCCGTCGCTACTCTGCTTGCTATCTCGTCTTCTTCATAGCCTAAATTTTCCAAGGCCATGCCAATATCGTCCTTCACAATGGTATAAAAGAGCTGCTGCTCTGGATTCTGAAAGACCATATTGACATGCTGCCGATACTGGAACAAAGCCTTCTTAGAGTCGCCTACAGGCTGACCATCATATAAAATGCTGCCCTTCTGCGGTTTGAGCAGTCGGGTGATGATTTTCATGATGGTAGACTTACCTGAACCGTTAACTCCTAGAATGCCGGTAATCCGGCCTTCTTCGAAGTCCATAGAAATATCGTGCAGCGTTGGATTTTCGTCATACGAAAAAGAAATATTCTTCACTTGTAACATCTAAGTTTCCTATCTACTTTCCATTATAATATAAAAGCAGTCTTATTGTAAATGCGCTTTCATTATTCACTATGCTCTGCATCAAATCTTAGCGTCAGTACCTCATTCAAACGTTCATTATCATCCAGCAGTTTGACAAAGAGAGTATTGGCTAATCTGCCCCAAGCCTGGTGTTGCTTCCTTTTATTGTAAAAGGAGAATTTCAAGTCCAAGGTATCCCGAATGGTCACAAACTCATAGAAGACCAGGAAAATAAAGCGATACATGAGGACGATTAAGTCTAGTAGTACCCGTGGCACGTGCATGGCTTTAAAAAGCCGCAGCATCTGAGCAAAAGGTACCGTCAGAACAAAGAAATAAGTCGAAACCAGGGATGAATAGATGCGCAGGAGGATAAAAATGGTCTGCTGAACAGAGGATTGGCTGATGCCTAGATAGCCCTGACCCAAAGGCAAGGCCAGCAAGAGCTGCTCCTGACTATTCTGATAAGTCAAGACAAAGGTCAAGAGACTAATCAGGATAAAGATACTGGCGTGCAGATGCCACTTGAGATAGCGCAGCCAAGGAAGTCGTGCCACATAACAGGTCAAAGGCGCCACCAAGACGATAAGCCCTAGCTGCAGACTCCTGACACCAGAAAAACTAACAGCTAACAAGAGCACATAAATGACAAATTTATAAGCAACCGGCAGATTTTTCAGCCGATTTTGATAGGCGTATTTATCAATCGCAAACAAGAGGAGACTCTCCTTTCTAGCTATGTTTTGCAATACCACAGTAGAGAGCAACTCCGGTTCCAGACAACTTAATCGCTATCAAGAACCAGAGCTCGCTCTTACTGTTGAATACTTTTATTTATGTTCAGAGTTTTCCTTTTGTTGGCCCTGTTTTTTTCCTTTGTGGTAGCCAATGACATAGAAGATGATACCCGCTCCGATACTGCCTTGCAGGGTGAAGAGCAGACTTTCTACTTCTGGACCAGCTGGCTCAAAAATCGGTGAAAACCAAGGCTCGTAGTCCTTTTGGATAGAGCTGATGGCCTGCTCAGCAGCGTCATCTGTTCCGCTATATTCAACACCCTTAGGGGCAAAGACAAAGGCAGTAAGAGTGATGGCTACTGCAGCCAAGATCAAGATGAGATTCTTATATTTTTTCATTTGAACAGACCTGCTCTTTCTTTGATATTTTCTGAGATCAAGTTATAGAGGACAACTGTCAGCAATCCTTCTACGATAGCGATCGGGATTTGAGTGGTCAAGAAGACACCCATGAACTTCAACGCAGAACCAACAAAACCGCTGTTAGCATCTGGGAAGACCAAACCGAGCTGGATAGAAGTTGTCGCATAGGTCGCCAAGTCAGCAATCACAGCACAGATAAAGATAGAAACCGGTGTAGACAGCTTAAGCGATTTAGCAAACTTGTAAACGAAATAACCAACGAATGGACCAACCACTGCCATTGAGAAGGCATTGGCACCCAGAGTTGTCAAGCCACCATGAGCCAAAAGAAGAGCTTGGAAGAGCAAGCAGATGGTTCCCAAAACGCTGATAACGGATGGACCAAACATAGCAGTTCCCAGACCAACCCCTGTCGGATGAGAGCTAGATCCTGTCACAGATGGAATCTTCAAAGAAGACAGGATAAAGATAAAGGCACCGGACAAGGCCAGCATGGTCTTGGAATTTGGATCCTCTGCAACGATTTTCTTGATGCGCATCAAGCCTACGACAAAGAAAGGCAGGAATACGGCGAACCAGAAGATACACCAAAAGAGTGGAAGATAGCCTTCCATGATATGCATAGCTGACACAGACTGGGTACTCAGTACCGCCAAAATAGCCAGCAAGGCCACAAAAGTTACTTTTTTATTTTTCAATAGTTTCATGTTTTTTTCCTTTACTAAGAACCTAAGCTCAAAAGGATAAATGTTTATCCACGAACATGGGCTCTGATATTAAAAAATCTTCTTTTTCACGAGGAGGGTAGTAAAATAAGGCAGCTTGGTTTCTGGTGTGATTCCTTCGAGTCCCAGCAGAGTCTGCTGTTTATCCGTCGAAGAATTGCTAACCATAAAAGTCTGCTGCAAGAGACCGAGCTTTTCGAGCAGGGGCAAGACGGTATCTAGGTGATTGGCCACCTTCATCAGCACAATTGAGTCATGCAGCTCAAGCGCCGCCTCAATCTTCTCAGCAGAAGCCGTAGCTGGCATAACCGCCAGAGACTCCTCATCCATAGTCAGGGGCTGACCTAACTCAGAAGCCATGCTGCAGAAAGAGGTGATACCAGGGATGGTTTGACAGTCAATTTCCTTTTCCAGCAGGGCCAGCAGATAACTGTAAGTGCTGTAGACCATGGGGTCACCCAGTGTGATAAAGCCGACATTCTTGCCAGACTTGACATCCTCTGCGATTTCAGCAGAGATGGCCTGCCACTGGACTTCTTTGGTCGAATTGGAACGAACCATAGGGAAATGCCGCTGCTTGATTTCCAGATGCTCTTTTAGGTAGGGTTCTGCAATACCTAATGCAAAGCTCTTGCTTCCCTTCTTAGCTTCCGGTGTATAGAGAATATCTAAGTCTTCCAAAAGCCGACTGGCCTTGATAGTCACTAGCTCGCTATCACCCGGTCCCACACCAATTCCGTAAAATTTTGCCATTCCTTCCTCCTATTCGATGATTTCTTCTAAATGCTGGATGTAGAGCTGCTGAACCTCAGGATATTCGCCCAGACCGACCAGATGGGCCTTTACCTCATATCCCTGCTCCTTAAAGAAGTGATACCAAGACCCTTCCTCATCCGAGCTCATATCATTGGTCGCATGGTCGCCCGCTACCAGCATGAAAGGTGCCAGATGAACTTCTCGGACGCCCGCTTTCTTCAGTTCCTGCTCAATCAGCTCAACCGGAGGATAACTCTCTACACAGCCGATATAGACTGAGCTTCCCTTCATCATGTGATCCAAGGCCGCATAAGCTGTAAAGGCATAATGCTGACTACCGTGGCCCATCAGAACTGTTGCTGCATCCTGACCTTCATGGCCATACCGTTCCAGCAGAATATCCTTGACAGCCTCATAGTCTTCCTGACTGTTGAGCAGAGGCTTGGCAACGACTAGCTTTTTAAAAGCTGATTCAAACTCTTTGGCTTGGGCGAGAATTTTTTCGTACTCGCTGCCCAAAATGACATGGAGAGGCTGGATATAGACCTCTTCAGTCCCCGCTTCCAAGAGCTGCTCTAATATCTCTTTGACCGTAGGAATATCTAGCCCTTCCTGCTTCTTAATCCGCCGTCTAACGACATTGGATGTAAAAGCTCGGTGGACCGGATAGGCTGGAAAATGTTCCCGAATAGCCTGCTCACAAGCCTCAATTGTTTTGTGTCTGGTCTCGGGATAGGTCGTTCCGAAACTGACAACTACTATAGCTTTACTCATGACCTTTATCCTTTCAGAGAATTTCCCGACATTTATCGATGATGGAAGCGATAGTCGCTTCATCTGTCTCAACAATATTGCTAAAGCCTGCTTCCTCTAAAACAGCCCGCGTGCTAGCACCCATGACAACGATAGGGACATCTGTCCAGTCAAATCCCGCTTCTTGACTTGCTGCTACAAAGTTCATGGCCGCAGCAGAGTTCGGAAGACAGACAACTTCAATCTCTGACCAATTGTCACTGCTAATCTGACTGTCAAAGGCCAGCCTGTGGCTAGCAATAATCGGCAGGGAATAGAGTTCTGCCAGACTGGCTTTCTTATGCTCAGCTGTCAGAATATACCAGTTGCCGCCTTCTTTTTCCAGAGCAGCTGCAAAATCCGCATCCGACTGCTGAGGTGTCATCCGATCCAGCACAATACCGCTCGCTTCGATAGACTTAGCCGTATGATGACCAATCGCTGCAAAGCGGATGTGCGGCAGACTGCGCAAGTCTTTGCCTGCCTTGCGGAGAGCTTTCAAGAAGAGCGGCCAGCTCTGCATATCTGCAAAGAGAAGTCCTTCTACCTGCTCCAAGTCCGGCAGCTGCAAGTCTAACTCTTCAACCAAATCTCGAGCAGGGAAAGTGGTCAGCGCAGCTCCAGCATCCCTGAGCAAGCGAGGAAGTCTGCCAGTCTCTGACTGCTGGATGAGGATTTTCCGGCCGAAAAGCGGCAGATTCTCATGGAAATTTAGCTGCTGTCTATAGGCCACGACATCACCTACCACGATGACACTCGGTGCCTTAAAGTCCTCAGCTTCTGCTAGTTCTACTATGTTACCCAAGGTTCCGTCCACCGATCGCTGCTGAGGATGGGTTCCCCATTCAACGATGGCGGCTGGCTTGTCCTTGCCATAGCCTCTAGCCGTCAGCTCTTGGACGATGGAAGGCAGATTTTTCATGCCCATAAGAAAGACCAAGGTTCCTTTGAGCTCAGAAATTGCTTCCCAGTTGAGCATTTCTGTCTCATCCTTGAGATGGGCTGTAAAGACATGGAAGCTAGTCGCTACATCTCGATAAGTCATAGGAATGCCTGCATAGGTCAGACCAGCCACAGCAGAGGTGATGCCTGGCACCACTTCAAAGTCCACACCGGCTTCCACCAGCTTGACTCCTTCTTCTCCGCCTCGGCCAAAGATATAGGGATCGCCACTCTTAAGGCGGACTACCCGCTTGCCCTGACGGGCCTTTTCGATGAGAATCTTTTCAATCTCTTCCTGTCGGATGCAGGGCTGGCCTGGCTTTTTACCGACATCTATCTTTTCGCAGTCAGACTTTAGATGCTGAAAGAGCTCTTGATTGACCAAGCGGTCAAAGACCAAGACATCTGCTTCTTGAAGCCGTCTCTTGCCTTTGAGGGTCAACAACTCCGCATCACCTGGACCTGCTCCCAGTAATGTTACTAAACCGGACATTTTTTCTCCTTTTATTCACTATTTTGTCAGATAAGCTTCTAACTCTTCCAAGTTAGAAACCATCTGCGGATAGGCCACAATTGGCCGAGAGATGATAATGCAGTCCATCCCCAGCTCTTGGCAGCCATCAATCTTTTCACGAATACCACCGACTGTACCGCTCTCCTTGGAAATAAAGACATCTGCTCCTGAGCGCAGTAAGAGCTCTTTATTACACTCTTTGGAAAATGGAGCCTTGATCGCATCAATCTGATCCGCTACCAGTCCCAGACTTTCGCAGGCCAGAAGCACTTCTGAAGTCGGCAGAACGCGAACGACAATCCGCTGCTCTGGCAAGCCCTTGACAAAGAGTGGCAGAGTCTTGCTGCCTGTTCCCAGATAGACTGTCTTGTAGCCGCGCTTGGCAATCTCATCAATGGCTTCTTGGGTCGAGTGGACCACGATGGCTCCGCTCAAATCCAAGGTCGCCTGACGCTCAAAGCGCAGGTAAGATACACCGGCCATCTCTGCTGCCCGAATGGCTTCCTTGGAAACGATATCCGCAAAAGGATGGGTGGCATCGATGATTTCATCCACATCATTCTCTTTGATGAAGGCAACCATATCCTCGGCTGTCAGCCGGCCCTGAATGACCGGCTGGCCATATTTGGAAGCCAAGTGCCGGCCGTAGTCTGTGACAACAGAGCTGGTCACATCAATTTTCAAACGGTCAAGCACTTCTAAAATAGCGGTGCTGTCGGATGTCCCTCCCAGCAGTAATTTCATCATAAAGTATATCCTCGAGGTGTGATCATGCGTCCGTTTTTAACATAAGTTTCTTTGTTACCAACGAGAACGATTGTCGTCATATCTACCAAAGTCTCATCCAAGTCTTTGATAGTCGTCAAGATGATTTCCTCATCCTTACGGCCAATGTCCTTACCGATACCGACAATAGTATCCTCTGACTTGTACTCAGACATGATAGAAAGTGCTTTTGCCAAATGGTCTGGACGTCCCTTACTCCGAGGGTTGTAGAGACAGACAACAAAATCACCTTGAGCTGCGGCATGCAGACGCTTCTCAATCATTTCCCAAGGCGTCATCAAATCACTCAGACTGATGTGACAGAAGTCATTCATAAGGGGAGCTCCCATCGCTGCAGCTGCACCCAGACTAGCTGTAATACCTGGAACCACCTTAACTTCTACATCACTAGCATCTCCCAGCAATTCTAAAATCAAGCCAGCCATTCCATAGACCCCGGCATCTCCACTGGAAACAACTCCGACATTTTTGCCAGTCTCTCTAGCCAAATCAATGGCCTTTTGACAACGGTCGATTTCCTGGCGCATACCATTCGCTACGAGCTCCTTGTCCTTGACCAAATCAAGAATCAACCGCATATAAGTTGAGTAGCCGACGATAATTTCACAATCGGCTATAGCAGCCAATGCTTCTTGTGACATCAATTCTTTTTTACCTGGGCCTAATCCGATAACGTATAACATATATTTTTTCTCCTTTATGGGTATGATAAAATTCTATAATGGCAGTTGGTTCATAAGACCGTCTGCTCTTTTTGATTTACTTTTTGGTCATTGCTTTTGCAAGCGCATAGGTACAGCCGTTCTTGGCAAAGCGCTCTGTCAGGACTTGACCCTGACTGGCCAGATCTGCGCTGGCCAAGGCTACACTGCCGACTCCGACTGTCTTTTTGACAAATTCTGACTGAGGATAGCGGTCTGCTACTACAGACAGCTCTTCCTTACTAAAGGTCTCAAAGGGACAGCCCAATTCCTCAGCCAAGGCTAGAATAGCTGCTTCATCCTTCTTGACATCAATGCTGACGATTTTAGAAATCTCACTGGCAGAAATTCCCTGCTGCTGACAAAATTCCTCAAAGCCTTCTCGGAAGACAGCAGGAGTTACATCCTTCCTAGCACCAACTCCTAAGATATAGGGTTGAGGATAGATGAGAGCCAGATTTTCTCTTTGAATGTCCTTTTTTTCTGCAGTCAGCAGAATCAGCGGTTCCGTTCCCTTGAGAACAGCCGCCAATTCTTCTTCACTCACAAGAGTTAGGCCACGAAAGTCCGTGACCCAGTCCTTTTCCTGATAGAAATAGACTGTTCGGCCACTGCCTAGATAGCTGTTGAAAGGCTTGATGAACTCTCTCAATTCCGGCCGCCAGCCATTGACTGATTGGGCCAGATTGTCCAGAGCTGTTACATTCTGCACATCTGTCGCTGTCGTGATAACAGGATTTGAACCGAGCAATTCTGCGATGTCTAGCGTCACTTGATTGGCTCCGCCTAGATGTCCGCTCAGCAGGCTGATGACATTGGTCGCTTTCTCATCCATGACTACCACTGCTGGGTCAGTCGCCTTGTCTTTCAAGACTGGTGCAATAGCTCGCACAACTGCCCCGATAGCCATGATACAAATGAGGACATCCACTTCCTGAAAGAGCTGACCAAGCGCCTCAATCACACGTCCTTCGATGGCAATGACCCTGTCATCTGCCAAGCGAGGCGTCGTATAGATAGGAATTTCCTTGCCCAGCTTCTCCCGCAGAGTCAGAGCCAAGTCCTTGCCGACTGCTGTCACTGTTGCGATTGCGTAGCGGGCTTGAGAATTACTTGGCATGGCTGCTCTTCCCCCGTCTGAACTCATGCTGAAAATCTGCATGGTAGAGCTTGGAATAGTAGAATTCCTGACCTAAAAAGTCACCGACCAAAATCAAAGCTGTCTTTCTAATCTTAGCTTCCTTGACCTTCTCAGCAATATTTGTCAAATCGCCAAAGACCTTCTTTTCATCCGGCCAAGTAGCCTTGTAAATGACAGCCACAGGCGTTTCTGGAGGATAGCCACCCTCGATCAGCTCACTGACGACCTTTTCAATGCCTTGAACGGACAGGAAGATAGCCATAGAAGTCCGGTGCTGAGCATAGCTTTTCAGGGCTTCCCGATCTGGCACAGGCGTCCGGCCAGCCATCCGAGTGATGATGAGGCTTTGAGAAACCTCTGGTACAGTATACTCTGCCCCGATACTGGAAGCAGCTCCCAGAAAAGAGCTGACGCCCGGCGTACAGTCAAACTCTATGTCACGCTTCTTCATCTCTTCGATCTGCTCTCGAATGGAACCATAGATGGAGAAATCACCCGTCTGCAGGCGGACTACATCTTTACCAGCCTTGACTCCAGCCTCCATGACATCGATGATTTCCATCAAGTGCATGCTAGAGCTGTCGTGAATCTCAGCTCCTTCTTTACAGTAGTTGAGCAGGTCTGGATTGACCAAGGAGCCTGCGTAAATGACCACATCTGCCTCAGATAGCTGCTTGTAACCTTTGAGCGTAATCAGCTCAACATCACCTGGGCCTGCTCCAACAAAATGTACTTTGGACATCAATTAGCCTCTCTTTCTTTTTTCTTACAGGAAACGATAATGGTCGGATTCTGAGGCTTGAAATAGTGCCCCTTGCCTATAGCTGTCCAGCGACTAGCCTGAACTGATACAATCTCTAAATCCTCCCAGTCCATCTGCTCCGCTATTTGAGCTGCTTCCAGAGCATTCTCCAGCAGGATAAAGTTCAAGACCAGCCGACCGCCCGGTTCCATGAGCTGGGCACACCAGTCGAAAATCTCCTGCATATTGCCCCCGGTCCCTCCGACAAAAATGGCATCAAAGCTGCCTTCCAGCTCAATCGGAGCCAGTCCTTGATGGAGACGGACATTGTGGCAGCCAAAGTGCTGGATATTCTCCTGCGTCAAGGCCACCGCATCTTCATTTCGCTCCACTGCCACTACTTCCAGTTCTGGATAGGTTCGGGCTGCCTGAATTGTGACACTGCCAGTGCCAGAGCCGACATCCAGCATGCGCTTAGCTCGATGCAGCTCCAACTTATCCAAACTGATGGCTCTGACTTCTTCCTTAGTCATAGGGACTTTAGCCCTGATAAATTCCGAATCCCTCATCTAACACCACCACCACATTCATTTCATATTCTCTGTCTTCTACCTCACTCGCAGGTAGAATGGTAATACGCTCGTCTTCATAACTCAGCTGCTCACCGATGACCAGCACCTTATCTAAACCTCTTTTAACGGCCTCTTGAGCAATCTCGTAGGGGCCAACTTTCTGATCGGTCACCATAAAGACTTTGGACAGACTCATAATCAAGTCAAAGTTAGGTGCCTTAGCATGGCTGCTCGTCAGATAAGCATCGTTCATGGGCAGGGCAATTCTGCTGGCCAGATACTGCATAGCGCTGATACCCGGCGAGATGACCACGCGCCCCTTGAACTTCTCTGACAGCCATTTGCCCAAGCCGTAAATCAGCGGGTCACCTGAGGCCAGATATAGAATTTCTTCATCCTCACCAAAGCTCTCCAGCAATTCTGCCAGCGCAGCTAATTTTTTAGGAGGAACCAAGCCCTTATCCTTATAAGCCGGCGGTAAAATTTCCAGATGGCGTTCACTGCCCAAAATGCGGTCAGCCTTTTCAAAATAGGCTTCCTGTCCCAGAAGACCATAGCTCGGATCTCCCGGACCAATTCCGATAACATAAATCATGTCCATTCCTCCTTTATCTGCTCTAAAGGCTGAGTTGATGCCAGATAGCCTTCCTCAGTCCCAAAGACGACCACTTCAATACTGACTTCTGGCTTACGATAGCGGAGCAGGCGCTCACTTCTAGCCTTGATCTTATCCGCCAAGACCTGATAGACACCCTCATAAGAAAATTCTTTAATGGCTGTCCCAGCTGCCTCGGTCGTCAAGCACTTGTCAACCTTTTCCAGCAGCTCAATAGGCGCCCCCATCAGGGCTAGATTAGCCACCAGCGTTTCCATACGAGCATCCGAGTCCTTGCTGTGAGTAGAGAAAATCCCAGCCGCCACTTTGACAAACTTGCCCATGTGGCCAATCATCAAAACCTTGGTAAAGCCGATGCGCTGGACTTCTTTGAGGACGTGACCGACAAAGTTACTCATATTAACGATGCGCCCGGCTGGAATACCGATGCTGTTAGTCGCAAAGTCTTCACCGTAATTCCCTGGCACCAAGACGACTGAGCGATGCCCTTGATTGTAGAGCATAGTCAGCTCGATCGTGATAGCCGCCTTCCAGCTTTCTTCAGACATGGGATTGACTATCCCTGTCGTTCCTAAGATTGAAATACCGCCGATAATGCCTAGTCTAGAATTGTAGGTCAGCTTGGCCGTTTCTTCTCCTCCGGGAACGGAAATGATGACCCTCGCTCCACAGTTGGGTCCGATAATCTCACGGACATGCTGCTCAATCATTCGTCTAGGAGTCGGATTGATGGCTGCCATGCCGACATCGCAGGCCAGCCCCTTCTCAGTCACACGTCCGACGCCCTGTCCGCCGTCAATCTCGATTTCCGTCTGATCTGGCAGAAGGGTCACGGTCGAATAAATCAAGAGGCCGTGCGTTGCATCCGCATCATCTCCACCATCTTTTTCAATGGCCGCTGTCGCTTCTTCTGTTCCGAAGGAAGGATTGTGAACATCCATGGTCACTTCCACACCTGAAGCCGTATGAACAGTGACCTTTTCTTCCCTTTCCTGATTTAGAATCATACTCAAGGCTGCAACAGTCGCTGCCGTCGCACAAGTACCAGTTGTAAAACCTTTTCTTAATTTCTTTCCATTGACATAAGCGTATTCATCCATCATCAGCCCTCTCCTTTCTCCGGAGCCTGCTTTTTATCTGAAACACTGTAACGCTCATAATCTGTAGTGCCGAGCTTGAGCTGGTAGAGAATAGCATTGATGACCGCCGCCGCAATAGTACTGCCGCCTTTTTGGCCCAGTGCCGCGATAGAAGGCACAGAACTTTCATGCAGCTTGAGCTTGGATTCTGCTGCTCCGACAAAGCCAACTGGAACTCCGACAACTGCATCTGGCTGCAAGCTCCTCTCTTCGACCATATCCAAAACCTTAAAGATAGACGTTGGAGCATTCCCGAAGACAAAGAGCTTTGGACCGTCCACTTTAGCTGAATATTCTACAGCGGCCATGGAGCGAGTAATCCCTTTTTCTTTAGCTTCCTTAAAGATTGCTGGCTCATTGACCAGACAGCGATAGGAAACACCTAGGTCATCCAGCAATTTCTTATTAAAACCACCCAAGACCATGGTTGTATCGGTAAAAATCGTACCCTTGTTTCGGAGGACGTAGAGGATTTTCTCAATAACCTGATTGGAAAATTTGATATTGTAGAGGTAGTCAAAGTCTGCACTGGTAAAGACAACCCGCTTGAGCACTGCCTCTTCGAAAGGATCTGAAAACTGAATATCTGGATGCTCTTGGTCAATAATTTCCTGAATCTTGCTAAAACTAGCCTCTTCAATCTTATGTGCTGCTTTTAGATAGGACATCTAGTTCTTTCCTCCTTCTTTACTGGATGGTGTAGAGTAGCGGACATAGTCATCCGTCACCACTTCTCTCAGCTGGTAGATAATGGCATTAATAATGGCTACCACAATCGTACTGCCACCTTTTCTGCCGACATTGACAAGGGCAGGAAGCCCTGACTGAAGCAGCTCTTCTTTAGATTCTTCAACATTGATAAAGCCGACCGGAACCCCAATCACAGCGTCTGGTTCTACCAGTCCCTGCTCAGCCAGCTCAATCAGATAAGACAAGGCAGTCGGAGCACCACCAAAGGCAAATACTTTAGGACCTTCAATCTTTGCTGCTATCTCAACAGCCGCCATAGCTCTGGTAATCTGCTTTTCCTTGGCCAGCGCAACCACTTCTTCATCGCTGATCAAACAGCGGTAGCTCACACCCAGCTGGTCAAGCACGCGCTTGTTAATCCCATTGAGAGAGATATTAGAGTCCAAGAGAATAGTCCCCTTAGCTCTGATTACCTCTTCTATTTTTTTAAGGACGTCATGCTCAAATCGCATAGTATAGAGATAATCGAAATCTCCCGTCGTATGGATAGCCCTCTTGATAATGGACTCTTCCATTTCCGAATGGAAGACATAATCAGGATCTTTTTCAGTAATCATAGACTGAATAATTTGAAAGCTCTTTTCCTCAATAGAGGAAGGATTTTGGATATATGTCATAGTATACTCCTAGAAATATGCTTGCATTAGTAAATAAAAAAGAGTGAACAAGATTAAACCTGTCATGGTGCTTGTATAGAGCAAAGAGATAGCCGTCTGAATATCATCTGCCTCAACCGGTCTGGAAGCCTGCCCAATAGTTGGCTTCTCAATCAGCTCTCCGTGATAGACGTGCGGTCCACCCAGCTGAATGCCCAAAGCCCCAGCCACAACTGCCTCCGAAAAAGCACTATTGGGACTGGCATGCTGATAGCGATCCCGCCAGCCAATCCGCAGAGCCCCCTTGAAATCCAGCAGTAAAATCTGACTGCTGAGTATCAAGAAAAGCCAAGTCAAACGCGCAGGAATCAGATTGGCCAGGTCATCCATCTTGGCAGATATCAAGCCGATTTTGCGATATTTCTCCGTCTTATAGCCCACCATAGAGTCCAAGGTATTGATGGCTTTATAGGTCATAGCTAGAATAGGTCCGCCCAGAAAGAGGCAGAGCAGGGGTCCGATAACCCCGTCACTGGTATTTTCAGCTACTGTCTCAATGGTCGCCTTACTGATTTCCTCTGGCGTCAGCTGAGACGTTTCGCGTCCGACAATCATGCCAACTTGCTTTCTAGCTTCTTCCAAAGTACCAAACTTGAGCGTGCGGTAAACCTTCTGGGCCTCAAAAGCTAGACTCTTAATCGCCAGACTAGCATAGGCCAAGTAAATCCATCCTGTCCAGTAGAGGACAGGATGGACCAGACCAGCCAACCAAAGCAGTCCATAGCTAACTCCCAGCGCCAAGGCAACCGTTGTCAGCCAGAGAAAAAAACCAAATAGATAGGGCGAAAACTGCCTTTTCTCCTGCAGGCGCATACATAGATAAATATAGGAACCTATCCACTTGACTGGATGAGGCCAGCTATAGGGGTCGCCAATCAGCCAGTCCAGTAAGACAGCCAAAAAAATTGCAATGAGTGTCATATCACTTCGCCTCTTTGATATAGTTCAGCCAGTTGGCCAGCAGCTGCTCGTCCTGATAAAAATGAACATGCAGGTAGCTGGCAAAGGTCCGACCCTTTTGATAACCGCCCGTCCAGGCAGCCACGACCTGACCGTCTCTGACCTTCTCCAGCTTGAGGACAGTATCTTCCTCCGTCTCAAAGACCGAGTGGTGAAACTCATGTCCCCTGACTGCTGTAGCTTTAGGACCAAAAAGCCCGTCTATCTGCGTTTCTGCTTGACAGTAGCCAAAGCTTTTCAGGCCGGGGGTCATCAGGCTCTTGCCCTTGAAAATACCGACCATTTCATAGACCTGACCCTCTACTTCCAGCAGTTCTCCCAGATACATGAGTCCGCCGCATTCTGCATAGATTGGCCGTCCCTGCTCATGAGCCTTCAGGGCTGAAGCCCGGAAAGTCGCATTTGCCATCAGCTCCTGAGCGTAGACTTCCGGAAAACCGCCGCCAAAGTAATAAGCGTCTGCAGCTGGGAGTTCCTTATCTTTCAGAGGGCTGAAAGGCACTAGCTGGACATTGAGCTCTCTTAAAAAGTCTAGATTATCTTCGTAGTAAAAGTGGAAAGCATCATCCAAAGCATAAGCCAGAGTCAAGGGCTGATCATTGTGGATATGAAAAGGATTTGTCATCTGCTTATCGGGCAGTTCTGCCTTCTCCAGCAGCCTGCCTAGATTTATATGCTTGGCTGCTGCCGCTCCCAATTCCTCAAATCGACGGTCCAAATCATCCATTTCTACGTCAGGGATTAGACCCAGATGACGCGATGGCAGCTCTGCTGTTGCATTTTTAGGCAGATAGCCCAGCACTTCCACATCCGTATAACGCTCAATGGCACCTTTGATGAGTTCATAGTGGTTCTGAGAAGCCACCCGATTGATAATGACCCCAGCAATATCCAAATCCGGATCAAAAGTCGCAAAGCCATGGACCATAGCAGCTGCCGAGGTAGATGTCGCCTTCCCATCGATGATGAGAACAACTGGAATACCTAACTTTTTAGCAACAGAAGCAGAGGACGCACAGTCCTTGTCCGTTCCCAGACCATCAAAGAGGCCCATGACCCCTTCAACTACTGCCACATCTGCGTCTCCATGCCATTTGTAGTAGGACCAAGCCAGACTCTGATCGTCCGGTATCATAAAGCTGTCCACATTCCGTGACGGTCGCTTGGTAATCCGACTATGATAAGCTGTATCAATATAATCAGGTCCTACCTTATAAGGCTGGACCTGATAACCTCTGTCTGCCAGAGCTTTCAAAATCCCTAGGGTAACTGTGGTCTTTCCGACACCGCTGGAAACACCAGCCAGCATAAATTGCTTCATTACTTTACTCCAGATTTGCTGATAAAAAAAAGTACTACAAAAAAAATAAGGAATTTTTATTTTTTTGTAGCACCGTTGCTCACTTATATGTAGAGCAAACACCCCGTTGTGTTCGCTTTCAGTTCTTATATTAAATTTATTTTAATATAAAGCGTAAGAACTGTCAAGTTTTTGATAGAGCATCTGTGAAAAAAAGTCAAGATTATAGAGCGCCCTTACTGAAAACTGAGCATTTTTTAAAATTCTGTTAAATTTAAAAAAACATCAGGAAAAGGAACATTCCTGATGTTTTATATGAGCATCAACCTGCATCTTCCTCTACAAACTGACTATTATAGAGGTCCGCATAGAAGCCTTGCTGAGTCATGAGTTCATCGTGGTTACCCTGCTCGATGATATTTCCATCGCGCATGACCAAGATAAGATCCGCATTACGGATAGTAGACAGGCGGTGGGCAATGACAAAGGAAGTCCGGCCTTCCATGAGTTTGTCCATAGCTTTTTGAATCAGCTCCTCCGTCCGCGTATCAACTGATGAAGTTGCCTCATCCAAGATCAAGAGCGGTGCATCTTTCAGCAGAGCACGAGCGATTGTCAACAGCTGCTTCTGACCGACCGACAAGTTAACCCTATCATCCAGCACTGTATCATAGCCCTGCGGCAGAGTCATGATAAAGTGATGAACACCGACCGCCTTCGCCGCAGCAACAATTGCTTCATCTGTCACATGCTCCTGATTATAAATCAAGTTCTCTCGGATAGTTCCCTCAAAGAGCCAGGTATCCTGTAAGACCATTGAAAAGGCATCGTGAACCTCGGAGCGTTTCATATCCTTAATATCTATACCATCAATGCTGATCCGTCCATTGTCAATTTCATAGAACTTCATAAGGAGATTAACGATAGTCGTCTTACCAGCACCCGTCGGACCGACAATGGCAATCTTCTGTCCAGCTTTGACCTGAGCTGAGAAATCATGAATAATGGTCTGGTCCGGCTTGTAGCCAAAGAAGACCTCTTCAAAGGCAACATCTCCCTTGACAGCAGTAAGCTGCTGCTCTTTATACTGGTCGTCCTCCATATCAGGCTCAGCTAGAAATTCAAAGACACGAACCAGTGCAGCACCAGCCTGCTGTAAGACGGCGATACCTTGGGCAATCTGTGACAGGGGCTGAGAGAAGGTCCGCACATAAACCATAAAGGCGACGATAATTCCGATACTAATAGAGCTATTAATTGCCAGAGCAGCACCGACCAAAATAACCAGCACATAAGCAAAATTCCCCGTAAAGAACATGAGCGGCATCATCATGCTAGAGATAAATTGCGATTTCCAAATACTGTTATAGAGATTGTGATTGAGAACTGCAAAGCGCTCCTTAGACTGCTCAATGGCATTATAGCTGCTAACAACATTATGACCGGAGTACATCTCCTCCACATAACCGTTTACCGCAGCCAGATCGTTTTGCTGGGCGGTGAAATAGCCCTGAGATTTGCCCATGATGAGACCGACAAATACAAAGCCGACTACAGTAGCCAAGATGGTTACCAAGGCCAAGATCCAGTTCATGAAGAACATGGTCAAAACCACAGCCACCAAGAGCAGGCTGGCAGAGATAACATTCCCTAGACTCTGGTTGAGGGATTGCCCAACCGTATCTACGTCATTGGTCACGCGCGACAGAGTATCCCCCTGAGAATGACCATCGAAATAGCCCAGCGGCAGCTTGTTAATCTTCTCTGCAATGGCCGTCCGCAGCCGCTTAGAGAAATACTGGATAACCGTACTGATAATAAAGGACTGACCGTAGTTGAGCAGGGCTCCAACTGCATAGAGCACGGTCAGCAGAAGGGCAATCTCAGACACAGCTTTTAAATCAATATTGGTAGCCAAACCTTCAGAGATGAGATTGGTAATTTCTTTTAATTTATTTGGCCCATAGACCGTGATAATGTTTGACAAGACAGCTCCCACAAATGCCAAAGCAAGAGGAAGCTGGAAGCCTTTGAGATAAGGCCGTATCTGGCTAAATAATGAAGGCTTCTTATTTTCCATTTTCTAATTCCTCCTTGGATAGTTGTGAGTAGGCAATTTCTTGATAGACTTCGTTGCTGGCCAAGAGCTCTCTGTGGGTCCCTTGACCGACCACCTTACCAGCATCCAAGACCAAGATTTGATCCGCATCCATGATAGTAGAAATCCGCTGTGCCACAATCAGCTTGGTCATATCCTGCGTCCGCTCAGCCAGTTCCTTGCGCAAAATGCGGTCTGTCTTATAGTCTAGCGCTGAGAAAGAGTCGTCAAAGATGAGGATTTCTGGCTTACGAGCCAAGGCTCTGGCAATGGCCAAACGCTGACGCTGGCCACCAGAGAAGTTGGTCCCGCTTTGAGCCACTTCTGCTTTCAGCCCCTTTTCCTTCTCTTGGACAAAGGGCTTAGCCTGTGCTAGGTCAAGAGCCTCCCACATTTTCTGCTCATCCAGCGGGCTTTCTTTGCTTTGACCGAAGTCCAGATTGCTCTCAATATCGCCAGAGAAAAGCACCGCCTTTTGCGGGATGTAGCCGACCTTATTATGCAGGTCTTCCAGCTGATAATCCTGAACGTTGACACCATCTACCAGAATCTCTCCTTCAGTCACATCATAGAAACGAGGAATGAGATTGACTAGCGTGGATTTCCCTGAACCGGTTGAACCGATAAAGGCCACGGTATCACCAGTCTGCGCTGTAAAGCTAACATGCTCAATGACCGCTTCTGAATTCTTGGAATAGCGGAAGGACACTTCTCGAAAGACCACCTCTCCCTTGCTATCCGATGCTACCTTAGGATGTTCCGGACTGGTGATAGAAGAATGCAGGTCCAGCACTTCATTAATCCGGCCAGCCGATACAATGGTCCGAGGCAGGACAATGAAGAGAGCACCCATGAGCAAGAATCCAATCACAATCTGCATAGCATAGGACATAAAGACGACCATATCACTGAAGAGTGGGAGACGCTCCTGCAGTCCAGCCTCCTGGATCAAATAAGCACCAATCCAGTAAATAGCCAATGTCAATCCGCTGGAAATCCCCATCATAACTGGATTCATCATGGCCATCAGACGACCGATGAAAAGATTGAGTCTGGTTACTTCATCATTGGCTGCCGCAAATTTCTCATCCTGATAGTCCTCAGCATTGTAAGCCCGGACCACGCGAATCCCAGTCAGACTCTCTCTAGTGACACTGTTTAGCTTATCGACCAAGCGTTGCGCAACTGACTGTTTGGGAAAGGCCAATGTCACCAAAACTACTGTCAGCAGGATATTGACTATAACAGCAATAAGAACTGCTATCAGCCAGTTCTCGGACTTGCCAATAATCTTGGTCATGGCCCAAATCGCCATAATCGGTCCCCTGGTCACCACCTGAAGCCCCATGGTAATTAAGGTCTGTACCTGGGTAATATCATTTGTCGTCCGAGTCAGCAGACTAGGGATTGAAAATTTCTTAATCTCCGTCTGCGAATAGTCTAGCACACGGTTGAAAATATCGCTCCGCAAGCTCTGGGTAAAGCTGGCTGCTATACGAGCGGCAAAAAAGCCAACCACAATAGCTGACAGCAAGCTAGCAAAAGACAGGCCGATCATTTTCAGGCCTGGCTCCCACAAATCTGCCAAACCAGTCCCTGGTGTTTGCAGCAACTCTGTAATCGTCGAAATATAGGTTGGAACTTCTAATTCCAGATATACCGTTAGGAAGGTGAAGAGCACACTGAGAACAATCATGCTCACTTCCCTTACCGTCAGCCGTTTAAATAACTTAAACATCTTTCCCTCCATTTTCTAAACTTTCGATATTCTGATAAAACTTGGCCATGACTTGAGAAAAAATCAGCAGTTCCTGCTCAGAAACACCATTCAAAATAGAAAGGTTCATTTCATCAAAAAAGTCACGGATTTTTTTCATTCTTTCCTGCGACTGCGGAGTGAGACGGATATATTTAGCCCGCTTGTCTGTCTTGCCCATTTCCAGCTGGATAAAGCCATTCTTCTCCATCCTTTTCATTAAGTTAGAGGCCACCGATTTGGAAATATCCAACTCCTGCTCAATATCCTTGATAAGGGTATCCTTCCCCTCTTCCATACGACAGGCGACAATATGCAAGACCTGCCCCTGAGGCCCAGCCATGGACTCAATCCCTTGCTCCTTGGCAAGCTTTTCCGCTATGAGATGAATCTTTCGTCCAAAACGCTTCAATTCCAGTAAAGGCTTATCCATACCTGTATCCTTTGTAAAAATAGTTTTCGTGAGAACTATTTTAACACAAGAAAAAAGAAAGTCAAGAAAAAAGTTTCCATGAGAACTATTTTTTCAACAAGAAAAAAAGCGAAGAAAATTTCTTCACCCTTCCTTTCAAACTGACAAACAGCCTAAAAATTGATTGGTCCCGCATTAAAATTTTGAAGAAGAAGCGAGGAATAGAGCCCCTCCAATGATAAGGAGAATGCCTGCAATCCAGCCTATAAATGGAATGGGCGCGATGTTGCTGCTTCCGACGATAAGGAGGACGCCCGCTGCGACACTGAAACGCATTTGACCTTTGTAATAAGCCAAGGAAGTAATTCCCAAGCCCAGAGCTGCCAATTTAATCACCGCTCCCAGTAAATTCAGGCCAGAATCACCTAGTAGGGCTGAAAAAGGAACAAAAAAGATATTCGAGAGCAGCAAAATAGTCCCTCCAATCAAACCAACCAGACCGCTTATCAGTGCTAAAGTTTTTGTTTTCATTTACATCTTGCCTCCTTCAATATTATTCTGCTAATTATCTCTAATTTTAGACATTTTTTGCAATTTTGTCAAATTTTTCTAAATGATAATCCCTTCCAAATGATCCAATTCATGCTGGCAGATTTGGGCAGGCAGGCCTTTCAAGGTCATGGTCTGCTGCTGCCAATGTTTATCCAGATAATCAATTGTGATTTCCTGATAACGTTGGGTAGGACGGCTTCCAACCAAGGACAGGCAGCTCTCTTCTGTCTGATAAGGGCCTGACTTAGAGCGCAGCACCGGATTAAACATGACTACCGGCACCAAACCATATAGAAAGATAATGACTCGCTTACGGACGCCAATCATATTGGCTGCGAGTCCTATACAGTTTTCTTGATTTGCCTGCAGCGTATCCTGCAAGTCTTGAGCCAGATAAAGGTCTTCTCTGCTAGCCTGCTCTGATGGCTGCTGTAGGAAGAAAATATCTTTGACAATTGCTTTTTCCATTACTTTTCCTCATAGAGAAGGGCCTGATAAATCAGACCCTATAAACTTATTTTGCGTGGCGCTCACTAACTTCTTTAGCCAGTACAAAGTTGCCCAGCGTTGCGGAGCCATTTCCAGCCACAGCTGGTGTCACGATATAGTCACGAACATCGGGAACTGGCAAATAGCCATTCAGGAGAACTGTGAATTTCTCACGAACTCGATCCAGCATGTGCTGCTGAGCCATAACACCGCCACCAAAGACGATGACATCTGGACGGAAAGTCACTGTCGCCTGAATAGCCGCCTGAGCGATATAGTAAGCTTGAATATCCCAGACAGAACTATTGAGTTTAATATTTTCCCCACGAACTCCGGTCCGCGCCTCTAAGCTTGGTCCAGCCGCCAATCCTTCCAAGCAGCCATTGTGGAAAGGACAAACGCCATTGAACTCTTTTTCCACATCCATAGGGTGCTTAGCCACATAATAATGCCCCATCTCTGGGTGTCCTGTCCCCCCTACAAATTCGCCTCGCTGGATAGCGCCAGCACCGATTCCTGTTCCAATCGTATAATAGACCAGATTTTCAATACGGCCGCCAGCATTGTTGCGGGCTACTACTTCACCATAAGCTGAGCTATTAACATCCGTTGTGAAGTAAATAGGCACATTGAGAGCACGGCGCAAAGCTCCGACAATATCCACATTAGCCCAGTGCTGCTTAGGAGTAGTTGTGATAAAGCCGTAAGTCTTTGAATTAGGGTCAATATCAATAGGCCCAAAAGAGCCTACAGCTAGACCAGCTAGATTGTCGAAACGAGAAAAGAACTCAATCGTCTTGTCTAGCGTTTCGATAGGCGTGGTCGTTGGAAACTGTGTCTTTTCAACAACTTCAAACCGTTCATCGCCTACAGCACAGACAAACTTAGTGCCGCCAGCTTCCAAACTTCCATACAATTTTGTCATTATAAATCCTCTTTTAAAATTTGATTTCTACTCTATTCATTATAGCATATCTCGTGTAGACTTCTTGCTAAAAATAGTCTTTTTAAAGCTTTTTCAACAAGACTGTACTTATGACATAAAAAACGAACAAAAGCTGATTTGTTCGTTTTCTAAATTCCATTAGGCTTTCACTTCGATAACTGCGTCGCCTTTAGCAAGAGCTCCTTCTGCTACTGGAGTCACAGAAGCGTAGTCAGCTGTGTTTGTAACGATGACCATAGTCGTATCATCCAGACCAGCGGCTGCAATTTTCTCAGCTTCAAAGGTTCCCAGAACATCACCAGCTTTGACCTTATCACCTTGAGTAACCTTTTGGTCAAAACCTTCGCCGCCCATAGATACTGTGTCGATTCCGACGTGAATCAGAATTTCAGCACCATTAGAAGTTTTGAGACCATATGCATGACCAGTCGCGAATGCAATCGTAACTTCTGCATCAGCCGGTGCATAAACCACACCTTCACTAGGCTTGATGGCAATTCCTTGCCCCATCGCTCCGCTAGAGAAAACAGGATCATCAACATCGCTCAAAGCCACTGCCTGACCAACAATTGGAGAAATAATTGTTTCGTCTTGGAGGGCGTTTGTTTCTTCAGCAACTGCATCTTCCGCTAATTTTGTTCCTACTGTTTCATCCACTGTCTCAACAGCTGCTTCCGCAGCAAAGACATCTGCCGCTTTTGTCTTACCGTAGAAATAAGTCAAAGCAAAGGCAATCGCAAAAGCAATAACTTCACATAAGAAATAGAACGGAATTGATTTAGCATCAATTGAAAGGAAACCAAGGAAACCTGCCGAACCAAGAGACACAGCAATAACTTGGAGAAGACCTGCAAAGAGAGCTCCTACTGCTGATCCGATAAGGGCACAGAAGAATGGGAATTTATATTTCAGGTTTACACCAAAGAGAGCTGGCTCAGTAATACCCAAGAGGGCTGAGACACCTGCAGAAGATGCAAGACCTTTTGTTTTAGCGTTTTTAGTTAGGAACAAGACTGCAAATGTAGCCGCACCTTGCGCAACGTTAGCCATAGATGCAACAACAAAGATAAAGTCACCATGACCACTGCCATTTTGCCAAGCCGAAAGCAATTGTGTTTCGATGGCTGGGAAAGATTGGTGAAGACCAGTCATTACGATTAATGAATAGGTTCCTCCAAAGATGCTCATACCGATAAAACTTGTTGTATTGTAGAGCCAAACGATGGCATCTGTAATACCGTTAGATACCAATAACATCACTGGACCTACGACAGTAAACGTCAAGAATCCTGTAATCATAACAGATAGTAATGGTGTGAAGGTGAAATCAACAGCTGATGGCAACTTCTTGTGGAAGAATTTTTCAAGGTGAGCCAAAATCCATACTGCAGCGAGAACCGGAATTACTTGGTAAACATAACTTGTTTGTGTCACATGATAACCAAAAATATCCCAAAATTTCTCAGCCCCTCCAAGGTCCGGTGTCGTCATAATCATACCGATTGCAGCACCCAGGAACTGGTTAGCTCCAAAACGTTTTGCAGCTGAGATACCAACAAGAATCGGCAGGAACATGAATGGTGCAGCAGACATAAGCTGAATCATTTCTGACAGCCCCTTAATAGCTGGAACCATTTGCTCGATTGATTGAGGCCCAAACAATCCTTCTGAGGTCAGGAAATTACGAAGAGCCATCAAAAGACCGCCTGCAACTAAGGCTGGAATAATAGGTACAAAAATATCGGACAAGAGTTTAATCAAAGCCATAATAGGATTAAACTTCTTTCCACTAGCAGCAATCTGCTTCAAATCATCAGTTGAAACTTCTTTAAGACCAGTTTCTTTTATAATCTCAGCGTAAACAAAGTTTACATCACCAGGACCAATGATAACCTGATATTGACCATCTGTTTTAAAAGTCCCTTTAACATCAGCATTATCGTCCAATGCTTTTTGATTAATAATACTGTCATCTTTCAACACGAGGCGTAATCTAGTTGCACAATGTGCTGCTGCCACAAGATTATCTTTTCCAACAGCCTCAATGACCTGTTTTGCAACTTTTGAATAATCCATTTGCAAAAATCTCCTTATAAATATTTTTAACTTTTTGAAAGCGATTTTATCACCTTTACGAATATTATTTTACCATGATTCAAAAATATGTCAAGCGTTTTGCAGAAAAAATATTTTTTTACTGTTAAATGTTGATTTTTCGACAGAAAACGTTTACTATAGTAATAAGAAATAATATGATTCGGAGGACAAAAGATTGGCTTGGACGACTGAAAAACGCTACAAACGCTATGAAGACTGGACTCAGGAAGAGCTACAGCAGATCAAAGAAAACATCGCTAAATCTCCTTGGCGGGCTAACTACCATGTGGAGCCTCAGACAGGTCTGCTCAATGACCCCAATGGCTTTTCTTATTTTGACGGCAAGTGGGTGGTTTTCTACCAAAACTTTCCTTTCGGAGCAGCTCACGGTCTCAAGTGCTGGGTTCAGATGGAAAGCGATGACCTAGTTCACTTCACGGAAACTGGTCTTCGGGTGCTGCCAGATACTCCTCTAGACAGCCATGGTGCCTACTCGGGCTCTGCCATGCAGTTTGACGACAAGCTCTTTCTCTTCTACACTGGCAATGTTCGTGATGAGAACTGGGTGCGTCACCCCTATCAAATCGGTGCCTTGTTAGATAAGTCAGGCAAGCTGGAAAAAATTGACAAGGTCTTGATTGAGCAACCTGCTGAAGCGACCGACCACTTCCGTGATCCGCAGATTTTCAACTACAAAGAGCAGTTCTATGCCATTGTCGGTGGGCAAAACCTAGACAAGCAAGGCTATGTCAAGCTTTACAAGGCTCTTGATAACGACTATACCAACTGGGAAGTCGTCGGTGATTTAGACTTCGCCAATGACAAGACAGCCTATATGATGGAGTGTCCTAATCTAGTCTTTATCAACGATCAACCAGTCCTGCTCTATTGCCCTCAAGGTTTGTCTAAGGATCTACTGGATTATGGCAACATTTATCCGAACATGTATAAAATAGGTCAATCGTTTGACACAAGCAAAGCTGCTATGATTGATCCTAGCCCTATCCAAAATCTGGACTACGGCTTCGACTGCTACGCGACACAGGCCTTCAACGCACCTGACGGTCGTGCACTGGCTGTTAGCTGGCTAGGACTGCCTGATGTGGAATATCCATCTGACCGCTTCGATCATCAAGGAACCTTCTCCCTCGTCAAGGAATTAACCCTGAAAGACGGCAAGCTCTACCAGTACCCAGTGCCTGCTATCAAGAATTTGCGAGCAGAAGAACAGCCTTTCGCTGCTTTGGCAGAAAGCAAGAACAGCTACGAACTAGAACTGAAGTTTGCTGCGGACACCGAACATGAAATCGTCCTCTTTGCAGACAAGGATGGCAAGGGGTTACGCATCAACTTCGACCTCAAGGTAGGTCAAGTGACCGTTGACCGCAGTCAAGCGGGTGAGCCATTTGCTCTAGACTTTGGAACCAGCCGAAGTTGCAATATTGACAAAGAAACTACAAATGCTAGTATATTTATAGATAAATCAATTTTTGAAATTTTCATCAATAAAGGAGAGAAAGTATTTTCCGGCCGTGTCTTCCCGAGAGAAGACCAAACAGGTATTGCTATTACTAAGGGCAATCCAACCGGTACTTACTATGAATTAGAATATGGTCGCAAAGCTAACTGATGTAGCAAAACTAGCAGGAGTCAGCCCCACAACTGTTTCCCGCGTCATCAACAGAAAAGGCTACTTGTCTGACAAAACGATTTCCAAGGTTGAGGCAGCCATGCGAGAATTGGCCTACAAGCCTAACAATCTGGCGCGCAGTCTCCAAGGAAAATCAGCCAAGCTAATTGGACTCATTTTCCCTAATATCAGCAATGTCTTTTATGCAGAATTGATTGGGAAGCTGGAGCATGAGCTCTTTAAACAAGGCTATAAAACCATTATCTGCAATAGTGAACATGACTCTGACAAGGAGCGCGAATACCTTGAGATGTTGGAAGCCAATCAGGTGGACGGCATTATTTCCGGCAGCCACAATCTAGGCATCGAGGACTACAATCGTGTGACCGCACCAATCATTGCCTTTGACCGCAATCTCTCGCCGGATATCCCAGTTGTCTCCTCAGACAACTATGGCGGCGGAGTGCTGGCGGCTCAGACCTTGGTCAAGGCTGGAGCGCAAAACATCATCATGATTACTGGCAATGACAATTCCAACTCACCAACCGGCCTGCGCCATGCCGGCTTTGCTTCCGTCCTGCCGAACGCACCTATTATCAATGTATCCAGTGATTTTTCTCCTGTCCGAAAGGAAATGGAAATCAAGCAAATCCTGAGTCAAACTAAGCCCGATGCTATTTTTGCTTCAGATGATTTGACAGCCATCTTAATTATGAAAGTCGCTCAGGAGCTAGACATCCAGATTCCCAAAGATTTGAAAATCATTGGCTACGACGGCACCTACTTTGTAGAGAACTACTACCCACAGCTGGCAACAATCAAGCAACCATTGAAAGATATCGCCTGCCTCTCTGTGGACCTGCTCCTCAAAAAAATTGCTGGCCAAGAAGTTCAGACAACTGGCTATTTCCTGCCGGTCAGTCTCTTGCCTGGTAAGAGTATTTAAAACCTATATAAACAAATAAAGACGACTCCATAGTGGAAGTCGTCTTTATTTAGCTATAGTCTAAAAAATTTCTCACAGGGCATTCATCAAATGATTACTGTTTCTTTCTAAAGGTTAACAGACCGGCCAGGAAAGCAAGGAAGCCACCTAAAAGTGCCAGTAGGGAAGTGCTTGTTCCAGTTTTTGGCAAGGTTTTTTCTGTTTGGCTAGCCGCTTCTTTTACTGCTGAATCCTGAGGTTTGTGCCCATCCAAGGATAAAGCCTGAGGCTGAGCGTTGGTTACAGAAGCGGCAGACAGTTGCTCTTCTTGAGCTACTGGAGCTTGGGATTTTTCTTCCTGAGCTGGGTTCGCTTTTCGAAGTCGCAAAATAGTCGCTGTCAACGGAGCTAGGGCTAAACCGTTGCTGTTTCTGGTGACACCTGCTGGATCAGAAATGGCTGTCACTCCTGCGGTATTGCCATCTGCCACAACCTCTGCACCTGCTAGATGCTTGTAGGCTTCACCAAAGTTGAATTGTCGTTCCTTGGTGTCCGCATTGACAAAGACTGCATAAATATCGCCATTCGACGCAACCACTTGGTAGCCGAGAACAAGGTCTTCTTTCTCAACACCATCCTTGCCAGGCTGGGTAATGAGGGTTACATTTTGCTCCACTTCATCTTTGGAGCTGCGGGTAAAGGCATCCGTTGATTTCCGCAAGGCAATCAAGCCTTTCATATAGGCACGACTCTTGGCATTTTCAGGGAACTTCTCTGAATCAGTCGCCTTGGTCCAGTCAAAGTGGTTGACCGCGTCACTCGAATCATAAGAATCATGAATGAAGTACGGATAGTCAAACGGCGTGCCGTCTTCATTGGTCAACAAATGCGCTTTGTTTGGAACCTTGTCTTCTGAGACCGGATATTTATAGGCAGGATCACGGAATTGCTTGGTCCGGCCGTATTCTTGACCAGAGTGGATAAATGGTGTCCCTTGCGAAGTCAGAATCATCAGATTTCCCAGACGCAGGCGGCGATGAATCTCTTGATTATTGGCAGCCACTGCCGGATCTTTCTTGATCGACTGGGCAATGATATCAAAGAGCGTCAGATTATCATGGGCTGCGATGTATTGAATCACATCCCCTGGGCTATCCGCCTCAAAATTGGTTGGCTGCGCCTTGATGTTTTTGAAGACATTTTCCACACTGCGTTTGCCACCGGTGATAAAGGCTGGTGTTCCCTCATTTGGATAACCTGATTTCAAGGTATTGCGAATATCATCCGAGAAAACCGCTACCGTGTCTGTTGACTTCATCCAAGACTGGTCAGCAGGCTGGACAGCTTTATTTTCATCACCTGCATAAGTCTTCCAGCCCTCACCCAGCATAATGAGATTTGGGTTGAGTTTCTTGGCTTCTTCGTAGGCTTTTTGGATGGACTCTGCATCGTGATCCCCCATCATATCAAAGCGGAAACCATCTACCTTGTACTGCTCTGTCAGGTACTTGATCGAATCCACCAAGACCCGTCTGCTCATATAGTGAGTAGTACCTAAGCGGCCGCCACCAAAGCTGGATCTCGGTGTACCATCCGCATCCATAAAGTGGTAGTAATTGGGCTCCAAATCCTCAAAGATAGAGGTCTTAGCCGTATGATTATAGACCACATCCAGGATAACGCCCATGCCGCGCTTATGAATTTCGTTGACAAGGTTTTTGAATTCCTCAATGCGCTTGGCTGGATCTGTCGGCGCGCTAGAGTACATACCTGTCAGCGAGAAGTAGTTTTGCGGATCATAGCCCCAGTTATAGTTGCTGTTGCTGGAAGCGTACTTGTCCATGCGCTCAGCATTTTTCAGCTCATTTACAAAGTAATAACTTAGAACTGGCAAGAGCTGAACGTGGGTCACTCCCAAGTCTTTCAAATAATCTAATTTCTCAATGAAAGCTGAGAAAGTTCCAAATTGAGATTTCAAATCTTTTGAAATAGCTGGATCTGAAGTAAAATCACGAACGTGCGCCTCATAAATCAAGGCATCTTCCCGCTTCTTAAAGTTCGGTATAGTAGCATAGGTTAAGTCTTTCGGTCCATATTCACTTGGATCTACAAAGGCTGCCTTGGCAATCTTGTAGGCATCCCCCTTGTCCGCATCTTCACTGTTCCAAGCAGCTAAAGACTTGGCATAAGGATCCAGCACAAGAACCTTTTTGCCGCCACGAGTAATTTCATAATGATAGAAATATCCACGATAGTCAGAAATTCCTAGACCGCTCTCAGGTGTCAAACTGCTGGTCCATGTACCCGACTCACCTTTCTGCATAGCCAGGCGTCCAATGACCTTGTTCTGATCTTCCTTGTCATAGACCACCAAATCAACTTGGTCTGCACTTGGTGACCAGAAAGTTAGGTCCACTTGTTTGCCCGCTTGAGAAACACGCGCTCCCAAATCACCATCATACTTGTAAATACTATCCTTCAGTTGCCAGTTCATGCTAGTTTTGAATTGATCATTGCCATATTTGATAAGATAAGGTGACTGAGCTTGGTTAAAATCACCAATGAATTTGGCACTTTTGGCCTTAGGATCCAGAACTACATCTTTAACAACGACTTCATTGCCATCTTTGTCTGTAATCTTTAAGTTCTTTAAAATGTCCTCTTTTTTAGCATTTTCTAAGGTAGAAAAGCTGGCTTCAATCTCGGTCAAGCCAATATGCTGGGCTCCCGTCATACGAATATCATTGACAAAATAAGGGTTAGTATAAACTGTCGGATCCGCATCACGCAAGAAAATCTGGCTGTTTTTCTCCAAATTAGCGAAATTATAATCCTGATTTTGAATCTTCACATCATCTCCTGATTTGCTCTCGTCTAAAAGCAAAAAGCCAATCATCTTAGCAGCATCTTTCAAAGAGACATCTACATAGCGACCGTATTTGCCAGTATTTTCAAAATCCACTCCGTCAGGCCAATTCTTGCTTGGGTTTTGGACATCTCCCCAGAGCCAGAGCGACTTCTTATCATACTGGCCATCTGTACGATAGTAGTTGATCCGTACCACCCCTTTTTTCAAAGGTTCATAAGTATGAGGGTTATAGTCCGTGTCAAACCAAACCTCATTCATCTGAGGACTGAGCAGTTCAACTGTCTTGTCACCCGTAATATTTTGACCTGCTGTATTATTGATTAGAAGGCTGATCTTGCTTCGTTTTTCGGCCATCTTGACATCAAGATAATAGCCGTAGTCGTCTTCTTTAGCAGTCGCAAAACTAGTCGCTCCAGTCGGCCAACCTCCCTTTTGGCTAGAAGGCGTCTCAACATCATCCCAAGTCCACAAGCCCAAACTGTCTAGATTTTGTGACGGCAAGGTTTTGAAATGAAAGCGAATATTGCCTTCTTCGATAGCATCTTTCGCGGAAGTATCTGATACGGCTGGTTGGTTACTTGCTTCTTGCTTCTCTTTTTCAGCGGGAGTAGCGGTTTCCTTTGCACCTTGACCAGCTGCTTCCGAACCTGCACTAGCTGGAGCTTGATCTGCTTGAACACCAGTTGGAGCCGCCTGCTCTGAAGCCCCCGCTCCTGAACTATCTGCCTCTCCAGTTTTTTCTTCATCTGCTGACTTAGGTTGGGCTGCTGCATTTGCATCAGAGACTGCTTCTGTTGCTGGGCTGGTAGCTGTGCTCGCCTCATCCGCTTGGACTAGCTGGGCATTTCCCAGTAGGAATCCTGATGCAATGACAACAGAGGCTACTCCTACTTTTAAGCGACGGATGCCGAAATAATGACGCTTTTCGCCCATCCGAGACTGTAGGTGATAGTTATTTTTCATAAACAGAAAACTCCTTTATTTTTTTCTTATAGAGAACATCTATGCAAACGTTTTCTGTATTTATTATACCGATTCTTTTTAAACTTGTAAAGGCTTTCAAGAAGAGTTTTTTTCACTCAGATATTTCATGCTCTTTGTGCGGATTTTGATGATTCGATAAGCTATTTGCGATTCAAACGACAATTGACAAGCAAAAAGGCCAAGACACTTGTCTCGACCTTCATTTTATTCAACGATAAATTGACTCAAAATCCCATTAATGAACTTACTGGACTTTTCGTCAGAGAATTGCTTGGAAAGCTCAATGGCTTCGTTGACCGCTACCAGCTGCGGGGTGTCAAACTCTGTAATCTCAAAGATACCCAGACGCAGGATGTTTTTTTCGACCAGCGTCAGACGATCCACTGTCCAGCCCTTTTTGAGGTGCTGGGCAATTTTCTTGTCCAAGTCGTCCTTGGACTGGACTACCCCAGAGACCAGATTGAGCAAGAAGGCTGGAATATCAGCTTCCGCCGCTTTGTCTGCCTCTTCGTCCTTATCATACGAATAGGCAAATCTGCAAGCCTCCACAAGATCCCCCTCATACTCTAGGCTCATCAGGGCCTGAAAAGCCCGCTGGCGCAGACCTCTTCTGGATTCCAACAGTATATCAGTCATTGAGGAAGTCCTCATCAAATAGATCTTTCAAGTCTGGCTTCGGTGCCTTTTCTGGAACAATACCTGCCACATGGATATTGACAGCAGATAGTTCTACCTCAGCCATATCAAAAACAGCGCTTTTTACAGCCTTCTGAATCGCTACTGCAACAGTCGGAACGCTGACACCGTATTCCAAATACAGATAGATGTCTACAGTCACATCACCTGTCTCATCTGTATGGAGCGATACTCCCCGACCGAGTGAGCGCATAGAAAGACTGTCTGACATACTCTTATTTGCGAAGGAATAAACACCTTCTACCTTTGCCGTTGCAATGGCAATGATTTTTTCCAAAACACGTGGCGCAATGACGATTTCACCTAATTGTTCAGCTGCCATAGTTATTACCTCTTCTATATTATGCGCGAGAAACGTAAGTTCCTTCTGCAGTGTTGATGATTAATTTTTGTCCAACTTCGATGAAGTCTGGTACGTTGACAACAAGACCTGTCTCAAGTGTTGCTGGCTTACCAGATCCGGTAACAGTAGCTCCCTTGATAGACGGCTGAGTATCTGTCACGACCAATTCAACTGTTGTCGGTACTGTCACACCAATCACTTCTGTTCCGTAGAACTGGATTTTCACATCAGAGTTTTCAAGGATAAATTTCAATTCTTCTTCTACATTGACTACTGGAATTTCATATTGGTCATAAGTCTCAGTATTCATGAAATAAGCAGTGTCATCCATTTGGTACAAGTATTGAGCTGGAACAGTTTCAATAATGGCTTGTTCAAATTTTTCTTCTGGACGGTAGCTGGTATCAAAGGTAGAGCCAGTACGAACATCGCGCAGCTTCATACGCATAATCGTATTTCCCTTACCTGGCTTGTGGTGGCTCGCTTCCAAAACGCGGATGAGTTTTCCATCAGCTGTTTCGAAGGTCATTCCAGCTTTCAGCTTACTTGCTTCAATCATTATATATTACCTCTTTTTAAAATTATATTTCTACTTATTCTATCATAAAGCCTGATAATTCTCAAATAACAATCAACTCTTTCGGCGCAAGAGTCAGGACTTCGCAGCCGGTTTCTGTGATGAGGAGATCGTCTTCGATGCGAACGCCGTATTTGCCGTCCAGATAAATACCCGGCTCATCGGTCAGGACCATGCCGGTCTCAATTGGCTCTTCTGACTTGCCAAAGTAAGGAATCTCATGGATGTCCAGACCGATACCGTGACCAATCCCATGGCTAAAGTAAGGACCGTAGCCAGCATCGTTAATAATCTGGCGCGGAATCCGGTCAAAATCAATTTGGCTAAGCCCAGCCTTGGCTGCTTCTATCAGGGCTTGATTGCTGCGCAGGACAATATCATAAATCTCCCGCTCTTCATCCGTCACCTGTCCCACATGAATAGTCCGCGTCATATCACTGACATAGTGATTGTAGTAGCAGCCAAAGTCCATGGTTAGGGTTTCACCCCTTTGAATGACCTTGTCACTAGCCACGCCATGTGGCATAGCAGAGCGGTAGCCCGAAGCAATGATAAAATCAAAAGAGGCACCTGAAGCACCTAACTGCCGCATACGGGCATCTAAAAAATTCATAACAGCTAGCTCAGTCGTCTCACCAGGCTTGATAAAATCCAGTACATCTAGGAAGGCTTGGTCCGAAATCTGACAGGCCTTACGAATGGTCGCGATTTCTTGCTCATCTTTAATCATGCGCAAATTTTCAATAAAGCCCGTCATGGGAACCAACTCGTAGGCTGAGAAGACATGTTCTAGCATTTTGAAGTAGGCATAGGAAATTTCATCCTCAAAGCCGATTTTTTGCAGCTTGTCATCCGCAATAATCTTGACAATCTCCCCAATCGCGTCGCGCGTTTCTACAATATCAAAACCTTGGACAACTCCCTTGGCAATCAGCGTATAGCGCGCATCTGTCAGGAAAATTCGGCGTGTTTTGCTGATGAAAACCGTCGCTTCTGTCCCACTGAAGCCAGTCAGATAGTAAATATTTTTCAAATTGGTTACTAAAACAGCATCACATTCTGTCTGCGCCAATGCTGCTTCAAACTTCTCAACTCTTGATAACATGAGCCACCTCCATGAAATAACTAAGCTTATTATATCAAAAAACCAGTCAAATAGGACATTTTTTTACAAGTCCTATCTAAGACTTAAATCCAACGAGCATTCTCCGACACGAAAAATCCCTGTTTTTAATATCAAACAGGGATTTGATGAATTATTTTATGTGCAGCTTTCCTTTCAAATATTGGCCGGTATAGCTGGCTGAATTAGCAGCGACTTCTTCCGGTGTCCCCGTCGCAATGATGGTACCGCCACCGACACCGCCTTCTGGTCCTAAGTCGATGATATGGTCAGCTGTCTTGATGACATCCAGATTGTGCTCGATAACGAGCACGGTATTGCCATCATCCACAAAGCGTGATAGCACGTGAAGGAGCTTGGCAATGTCTTCAGAATGCAGACCCGTGGTCGGCTCATCCAAGATATAGAAAGACTTACCAGACGAGCGCTTGTGAAGTTCGCTGGCCAGCTTCATCCGCTGGGCTTCACCACCTGACAAGGTCGTGGCTGGCTGCCCCAGAGTCACATAGCCTAGTCCCACATCCTTGATAGTCTGGAGTTTGCGGGCAATTTTGGGAATATGCTGGAAGAATTCTACCGCATCATTGACCGTCATGTCCAGAACCTGAGCGATATTCTTTTCCTTATAGTGGACTTCTAGAGTCTCGCTATTATAGCGGGTACCGTGGCAGACCTCACAGGCCACATAGACGTCAGGCAGGAAGTGCATCTCAATCTTGATAATCCCATCACCCGAGCAGGCCTCACAGCGGCCACCCTTGACGTTAAAGCTGAAACGGCCCTTCTTGTAGCCGCGAATCTTGGCTTCATTGGTCTTGGCAAACAGATCGCGAATATCGTCAAAGACCCCAGTATAGGTGGCCGGATTAGAGCGTGGTGTCCGGCCAATCGGACTTTGATCAATATCAATCAGTCGATCCACATGCTCAATGCCACTGATTTTCTTAAACTTACCTGGCTTGGCAGAATTGCGGTTGAGTTTCTGGGCGATGGCCTTTTTAAGGATAGAATTGACCAGTGTTGACTTACCAGACCCAGAAACTCCTGTCACAGCGATAAATTTGCCCAAGGGGAATCTAGCCGTGATATTCTGCAGGTTATTTTCCTGAGCCCCTGTCACTTCAATAAAGCGGCCATTGCCTACACGGCGTTCCAATGGTACTGGGATTTCCCGCTTACCTGACAAGTATTGGCCTGTGATAGATTTCTTACTCTTGGCCACTTGCGCAGGAGTGCCAGCTGCGACGATTTCACCGCCGAAAACACCGGCTCCTGGTCCCACATCAATCAGCCAGTCCGCCTCCCGCATGGTGTCCTCATCGTGCTCAACTACGATGAGGGTATTGCCCAGGTCGCGCATCTTCTTAAGACTGGCAATCAAGCGGTCATTGTCACGCTGGTGCAAGCCAATAGAGGGCTCGTCCAGGATATAAAGGACTCCGCTTAGGTTAGAACCAATCTGGGTCGCCAAGCGAATCCGCTGGCTTTCTCCTCCTGATAGAGTCCCAGCCGAGCGAGACAAAGTCAGGTAATTAAGGCCAACGTTATTAAGGAAGGTCAGGCGATCATGAATTTCCTTGAGAATAGGACGCGCAATCGTGGCTTCATTGTCAGTCAAGCTAAGCTTGTCCAACTGAAGCAAATGATCTGCAATGGACAAGTCTGAAATCTCACCGATATGCAAACTATCCTCACCACCAACCTTGACAGAAAGAGCCTGAGGACTGAGTCGATAGCCCTGACAAGCTGCACAGGTCAGCTCGTTCATATAAGCCCGCATCTGCGTCCGAGTAAAATCACTATTGGTCTCGTGGTAGCGGCGGTTGATATTGGTGACAACCCCCTCAAAAGGAATGTCAATATCGCGCACACCGCCAAATTCATTTTCATAGTGGAAATGGAACTCCCGCCCATCTGAGCCAAAGAAAATCAACTGTTTTTCTTCCTCAGTCAGCTCCTCAAAAGGCTTGTCCATATCAATACCAAAGGCTGCCATGGCCTGCTCCAGCATCTGCGGATAGTAGTTGGAGGAGATGGGATTCCAAGGCGCTAGCGCTCCTTCTCGCAAGGTCTTGCCAGCTTCTGGCACAACCACATCTAGATCCACCTCCAGCTTAACTCCCAGACCATCACAGTCCGGACAGGAGCCAAAAGGCGCATTGAAGGAGAAGAGACGTGGTTCTAGCTCTGGAACTGTAAAGCCACAGACTGGACAGGCGTAGTGCTCAGAAAAGAGCAGCTCCTCGCCGTCCATGGTGTCAATCACCACATACCCCTCAGCAATCCGAAGAGCAGCTTCGACCGAGTCAAAGAGGCGGCTGCGCACCCCTTCCTTGATGACAATTCTGTCTACCACGACCTCAATATCATGCTGCTTGCTCTTAGAAAGCTCTGGCAATTCCGTCACATCGTAAATATCGCCATCCACGCGCACACGGACATAACCGTCCTTCTGAATCTTATCAAAAACGGTCTTATGCTGGCCCTTTTTCTTGCGGATGACCGGCGCTAAAATCTGCAGCCGCTGACGCTCTGGCAATTCCAAGACCTTGTCAACAATCTGCTCGACAGACGAAGCCTTAATAGCTCCATGACCGTTGATACAGTATGGCGTTCCAACACGAGCATAGAGCAGGCGCAGATAGTCATTGATTTCGGTTGCAGTTCCCACTGTTGAGCGGGGATTTTTGCTGGTTGTCTTCTGGTCGATGGAAATAGCCGGGCTGAGACCATCAATCGAGTCCACATCCGGCTTTTCCATATTGCCCAAAAACTGCCGAGCATAGGCCGACAGACTCTCCACATAGCGGCGCTGCCCCTCAGCATAGAGGGTGTCAAAAGCCAAACTGGACTTGCCCGAACCGGACAGACCCGTCACCACGACCAACTTGTCCCGCGGAATTTCTACATCAATATTTTTTAAATTATGAGCTCGCGCTCCATGAATCACAATTTTATCTTGCATCTTGACCTCGTTTCACTTATAAACCTTCTCCATTATAACAAATTTTTCTGCAAACTTTTGCCCCAAAAACCCGAATTTGTAGTATAATAGTACGGTATGCAAAAAACACTCTGGAAAGGAAAATGATTATGAAGCAAGTCTTTTTATCAACTACGACAGAATTCAAAGAGATTGATTCGCTCGAATCAGGCACCTGGATCAATCTTGTCAACCCTTCCCAGAGTGAATCAATCGAAATCGCCAACGCCTTTGGTATTGACATCGCCGACCTGCGAGCACCGCTCGATGCGGAAGAAATGTCCCGGGTTACGATCGAGGATGAGTACACGCTGATCATCGTTGACGTGCCCATCACTGAGGAGCGGAATAATAAGATTTACTACGTCACTATCCCGCTTGGTATTATCATCACAGAAGAAGCGATTATCACCACTTGTTTGGAGAAATTGCCTCTGCTAGATATCTTCATTCACCGGCGCTTGCGCAACTTCTATACTTTTATGAAGTCACGTTTTATCTTTCAGATTCTCTACCGCAATGCTGAGCTATATCTGACAGCCCTGCGCTCCATTGACCGCAAGAGTGAGCAGATTGAAAGTCAGCTGCACAAGTCCACGCGAAATGAAGAACTGATTGAGCTCATGGAGTTGGAAAAGACCATCGTCTATTTCAAGGCCTCTCTTAAGACCAATGAGCGCGTGATTAAGAAGCTGACCAGCTCTACTAGTAATATAAAGAAATACCTGGAAGACGAGGACTTGCTGGAAGATACCTTGATTGAAACCCAACAGGCCATTGAGATGGCTGATATCTACGGCAACATCCTCCACAGTATGACAGAGACCTTTGCCTCTATCATTTCTAATAACCAGAACAATATCATGAAAGCCTTGGCTCTGGTGACCATCGTCATGTCTATCCCGACCATGATTTTCTCGGCCTATGGGATGAACTTCAAAAATAACGAACTGCCTCTCAACGGTGAACCACATGCCTTCTGGATTATCATGTTCATCGCCTTTGCCATGAGTGCTTCGGTCATGGCCTATCTCATGCACAAAAAACTATTTTAACCTTTAGAAAGAAGACCTATGTCACAAGTATCCCTCGACAAACTCAGCAAAAAAAACAAAGAATTTATCCATATCGCGACTAACCAACTCCTACAAGACGGCAAATCCGATCAGGAAATCCAGACTATCTTAGAAGGCATTCTGCCGGAAATCCTGGAAAATCAAACTAAGGGAATCACTGCCCGCGGCCTCTACGGAGCCCCAACTACTTGGGCAGCTTCTCTGACCGCAAAAGAGCGCTATGATGCCGAACATCCAAAAGAAAATGACGATCCTAAATGGATGATGCTGGACTCCGTCCTCTTTATCTTTGGTTTCTTTACCCTCCTGACCTCAATCGTCAATCTAGCTTCCTCTCAACCATCTGTCTATGGACTGACAACTCTCGTACTCGGAAGCATCGTCGGTGGCCTTTCTTTCTATGCCCTCTACCACTTTATCTACCGTTTCTACGGACCAGACAAGGACCGCAGCCAGCGCCCTAAGCTGCTCAAATCCATCCTCACTATGGCAGCTGCTATTCTCCTCTGGAGCATGTCCATCGTCCTGACTAGTCTCCTGCCTGAATTCCTCAATCCCCGCCTGTCCAATGTCGTAGTTGCTATTGTCGGCGCTATTACCCTAGCCCTACGCTTCTATCTCAAAAAACGCTTCAACATCAAGAGCGCTACTATGGGACCGACGAGATAAGAAATCTTTAAATTTAATAAATTATAAAAAGGCAGTCCTGATGAACTGTCTTTTTAGTTTTCTATTCTTCTATTATCAATCTAAAAAACCCTGCCGAGGCAGGGAATCTAATTAGTCTTCATTTACGAAAGGCATCAAAGCCATTACGCGAGCGCGTTTGATAGCTGTTGTTACTTTACGTTGGTTTTTAGCTGAAGTTCCTGTTACGCGACGAGGAAGGATTTTCCCACGTTCTGAAACGAAACGGCTAAGAAGCTCAGTATCTTTGTAATCAACATATTCAATTTTGTTCGCTGCGATGTAATCAACTTTTTTACGGCGTTTGAATCCGCCACGACGTTGTTGAGCCATGTGTTTTCTCCTTTATATTATAGTTAGATTCGATCCTTAGAAAGGTAGATCGTCGTCTGAGATATCCATCGGGTTAGAATTACCAAATGGGCTCTCATCACGAGAAAAGTTCGGTACTTGGTTAGACGAGTCTGCATTGCCATAACTTGGAGCAGAGCTGCCGCCGAAGCTGTTCCCACCGTATCCGCCAGATGAATGACCTTCACGATTAGAGCGGCTTTCCAAGAGTTGGAAATTGTCCGCAACAACTTCTGTGACATAGACACGCTGGCCTTGCTGATTCTCGTAGTTACGCGTTTGAATACGGCCTGTAATTCCGATCAGGGCTCCTTTTTTAGCCCAGTTTGCAAGATTTTCTGCCTGCTGACGCCAGATAACAACATTGATAAAGTCTGCTTCTCTCTCGCCACTTTGATTTTTAAAGTTACGATTGACAGCCAGAGTAAATGTTGCGACCGCTTGGTTCTGCGGAGTATAGCGAAGCTCGGCATCACGGGTCATGCGACCCACCAGTACAACGTTATTAATCATAGTCTACCTTCTTAAGCGTCAAGTTTGACGATCATGTGACGAAGAATGTCAGCGTTGATTTTTGAAAGACGGTCAAACTCTTTAAGAGCTGCATCGTCGTTTGCTTCAACGTTAACGATGTGGTAAAGTCCTTCACGGAAATCTTGGATTTCGTATGCAAGACGACGTTTTTCCCAGTCTTTTGATTCAACAACAGTTGCACCATTGTCAGTCAAGATAGAGTCAAAGCGTGCTACCAAAGCGTTTTTAGCTTCTTCTTCAATGTTTGGACGAATAATATAAAGAATTTCGTATTTAGCCATTGATTTTTCCTCCTTTTGGTCTAATGACCCCAAGACTTTGCAAGGGGTAAGTGAGGTTTGCTCACAAATAACTATTATAGCAGACTTCCAGCAGAATGGCAAGGGAAAGTTTTGATATAAAGAAAACTCTCCCTGTCACCAGAGAGAGTCCGAAAAATACGATTCGATTTTAGAAAGCTTAGACAATTCTTCCTTGGTCCACGACCAGTTTTCCCGCCTTGTAGACCTGATGGGTCAGGTTAGTAGCAAAGAAATAAAGTGGATAGTCGATATTCTTAGCGTCTAGGATGGTGATGTCAGCCTGCTTGCCCGTATCAAAGCTACCAATCTTATCTTGACGGTTAACTGAGTAGGCCGCATTGATGGTTACAGCGTTAAGGACTTCGACCGGTGTCAGGCGCATCATAAAGCAGCCCAGCTGCATGACGAACTGCAGGTTAGCTGTTGGACAAGAGCCTGGATTGCTGTCAGTAGTTAGGGTAATGGCCATACCAGCTTCCAGCATCTTGCGGGCTGGTGCATAGGTATCTTCCATCAGACTGAAGGTAGTTGCTGGCAGGAGATTCCCAATAACCTTGGCTTCCGCCATCTTGCGAATACCTTCGTCTGTCGCCATCATCAAATGTTCCGCACTGGTTGCTCCTAGCTCAGCTGCTACATCTACTCCGCCGATAGACTCGATTTCATCAGCATGGATACGAAGCTTGAAGCCCATTTCCTTAGCCTTAGAAAGTAAGTAGCGTGACTCGTCAGCTGTAAAGACGCCTTTTTCACAGAAAATATCACAGAACTCAGCTAGATTTTCTGCTTTTACACGAGGCAGCATTTCCTCAACGATGAGCTCCAGATATTCCTGAGAGCGACCTTTGTATTCTGGTGGAACGGCGTGGGCAGCCATAAAGGTAGAAACGAGGTCAATCTCGTGGTCATGGTCCAGAGCTCCAACAACATCTAGCTGACGCTTCTCCGTTTCCCAGTCCAGACCATAGCCGCTCTTTGCCTCAACAGTCGTCACCCCATGTAGCAGCATATAGTCCAGCAGTCTCTTAGACTTATCATAGAGAGTGTCAAAAGAAGCTTCTCGCGTCGCCCGGACCGTACTGAGAATACCGCCGCCTTGGGCAAGAATTTCCAGATAAGGGACACCGGCTAACTTCTTAGCAAATTCATGCTCCCGGCTGCCACCGTAGACCAAGTGAGTATGGCAGTCGATCAAGCCAGGCGTAGCAATCTTGCCCTCATAAGACTGAATCTTAGTATCTGGTCCAATCAGACTGGCATCCGGCTCTCCGCTGCCAACTGCTAGGATTTTGCCGTCTTTGACTGCAATGTAGCCGTTCTCCAAGACCTGAGCTTCCTTCATCTCCTCGCCAAAAAGGGGATGGCCGAGGTCCTTGGGACAGAAGACTTGATTAAAGTGAGTTAATAGTAAATCAGCAGTCATGCTTGTTCCTCCATTTCATTTTCCGACATATTTGCTTTTCATCATAATACACTATCGTCAAATTATAGTCAAAAGCTTGTAAAAGATAGGAGCCCCACTTTTTTTACTGTTTTTGTCATTTTCTTGACTCTTTATGGACGGGAGTCTTATAGAATGTAGGAGAAAGATATTTTACACTTGACTAAAAGGAGGATTTTTCATGTCATACTTTAGCGAAAATGAAATTGCAGCAGCAATGACCGTCAAATTAGACGATGTACTGCCTGAAAAAACAGTTTTCCAAGAAGGCATCCGTCGCGCACCGGACCGGGGCTTCCGTTTGACTCAAGCTCAAACCGAAATTGCTCTAAAAAATGCCCTTCGCTATATTCCAAAGAGATTCCATGAGGAAGTGATTCCAGAATTTCTGGAAGAACTGAAAACTCGCGGACGGATTTATGGCTACCGCTGGCGTCCAAAAGAACGCATCTACGGCAAACCAATTGATGAGTACAAAGGGAACTGTACCGCAGCCAAAGCTATGCAAGTCATGATTGACAACAACCTGAGCTTTGAAATCGCTCTTTATCCTTATGAATTAGTTACTTATGGGGAAACTGGATCTGTCTGCGCTAACTGGATGCAGTACAACCTCATCATGAAATACTTGGAAATCATGACCGACCATCAAACCTTGGTTGTAGAATCTGGCCACCCGCTTGGACTCTTCAAGTCCAAACCAGAAGCTCCTCGTGTTATCATCACCAACGGCCTCTTGGTCGGTGAGTACGACAACATGAAGGACTGGGAAATTGCGGAAGAAATGGGCGTGACTAACTATGGTCAAATGACAGCCGGCGGCTGGATGTACATCGGCCCTCAAGGTATCGTTCATGGTACTTTCAACACCCTCCTCAATGCTGGACGCTTGAAACTAGGTGTAGCTGATGATGGCGACCTGACTGGTAAACTCTTTATCTCTTCTGGTCTGGGGGGCATGAGTGGAGCTCAAGGGAAAGCAGCTGAAATTGCTAAAGCTGTAGCAATCGTGGCAGAAGTAGACTATTCTCGGATTGAAACTCGTCACTCCCAAGGATGGATTAGCCAATTAGCCGAAAGTCCAAAAGAAGCAATCGATTTGGCTCAGAAAGCTCTGAAAGCTGGCGAATCCACTTCTATCGCCTATCATGGTAACATCGTAGACCTCTTAGAATATGTCAACGAGAACAATATCCATGTAGATTTGCTGTCTGACCAAACTTCTTGCCACAATGTTTACGACGGTGGCTACTGTCCAGCTGGTATCAGCTTTGAAGAGCGGACTCGTCTCCTGGCTGAAGACAAGGAAACCTTTGCTAAGTTGGTTGACGAAACATTGGAACGTCATTTCAAGGCAATCAAGACCTTGACTAGCAACGGCACCTACTTCTTTGACTATGGTAATGCATTTATGAAGGCAGTCTATGACTCTGGCATCAAGGAAATTTCTAAGAATGGCTTTGATGACAAAGACGGCTTCATTTGGCCATCCTATGTAGAAGATATCATGGGCCCAATGCTCTTTGACTACGGCTACGGTCCTTTCCGTTGGGTATGTCTGAGCGGTAAGCACGAAGACCTAGTCGCTACTGACCATGCAGCTATGGAAGTCATCGACCCTAACCGCCGCTACCAAGACCGCGACAACTACAACTGGATCCGCGATGCAGAAAAGAACCAGTTGGTTGTTGGAACCCAGGCTCGGATTCTCTATCAAGACTGTATGGGACGTGTCAATATCGCCCTCAAGTTCAATGAATTAGTCCGCGAAGGCAAGATTGGTCCTGTCATGATCGGCCGTGACCACCACGACGTATCTGGTACGGACTCACCATTCCGTGAAACTTCTAATATCAAGGACGGATCTAATGTCACTTGTGACATGGCCGTGCAATGTTATGCTGGTAATGCAGCTCGTGGTATGAGTCTGGTAGCTCTCCACAACGGTGGCGGAACTGGTATCGGTAAGTCTATCAACGGTGGCTTTGGCTTGGTACTGGACGGCAGCGAACGCATTGATGAAATCATCAAATCTGCTATCGCTTGGGATACGATCGGCGGAGTTGCGCGTCGTAACTGGGCTCGCAATGAGCATGCTATTGAGACAGCTATCGAGTACAACCGCCTCCACCAAGGAACAGACCACATCACGATTCCATTCCTGACTGACGAAGATTTGGTCAAAGAATCTGTTAAAAAGTTGTTCGAATAGGAAAAACTTGTCCCCCAACTTCCGACCTGAGCTGGGTATGTGCCTGGCTCAGGAGGAGGTTCTACTTCATTAAGTTCATATTATAAATTAAAATTATTGATATCACGAGGTAATATCTTATGGCAAAAATTGTTGAATGTATTCCTAACTTTTCTGAAGGCCGCAACCAAGCGGTCATTGACGGTCTAGTGGAAACAGCTAAGAGCGTGCCAGGTGTAACACTTTTGGACCACTCTTCTGATGCCAGCCACAACCGCAGCGTCTTTACCTTGGTTGGTGATGATCAAAATATTCAGGAAGTTGCTTTCCGTTTGGTCAAATACGCTTCTGAAAATATTGACTTGACCAAGCACCAGGGCGAACACCCTCGTATGGGCGCAACAGATGTTCTGCCTTTTGTACCGATTAAGGACATCACAAGTGAGGAATGCGTAGAAATTGCGAAGACTGTATCTGAGCGGATCAACCGTGAGCTTGGTATCCCTATCTTCCTCTATGAAGATGCAGCGACTCGTCCAGAGCGTAAAAATTTGGCTAAGGTACGTAAGGGACAATTTGAAGGCATGCCTGAAAAACTCTTGGAACCTGACTGGGCGCCTGACTACGGTGAAAGAAAGATTCACCCAACTGCTGGTGTCACTGCTGTCGGTGCTAGAATGCCGCTTATCGCCTACAACATCAACTTGGATACAGACAATCTAGAAATTGCCAACAATATTGCCAAAATTATCCGTGGTTCAAGCGGTGGCTACAAGTACTGTAAAGCTATCGGTGTGATGCTGGAAGACCGCAACATTGCTCAGGTTTCTATCAACATGGTCAATCTAGAAAAATTCCCACTCTATCGCGTCTTTGAAACTGTTCGCTTTGAAGCCAAGCGTTACGGAGTTGGAATCCTCGGCTCAGAAGTCATTGGTTTGGCTCCAGCCAAAGCTCTGATTGACGCAGCAGAATACTATCTGCAAATCGAAGACTTTGACTATGGCAAGCAAGTTCTGGAAAACCATTTGCTGGGCTAGGAGGACAGAAACCTATGAAATTAGTAGATTTAAGCTTGACAGAATTTGCCCAAGTCCTAGGCTCAGATGCTCCTGCACCAGGAGGTGGCTCTGCCGCTGCTCTTTCAGCAGCTAACGGAATTTCCCTGACCAAGATGGTTTGTGAATTAACACTTGGCAAGAAAAAATACGCAGAATTTGAAGCAGAAATTGCTCAAGTGCACGCAGAAAGTGCCCGCCTGCAAGAAAGCCTGCTCGTAGCTATTGACAAGGACACTGAAGCCTTCAATCTAGTCTCAGCCGTCTTTGATATGCCTAAGGAGACAGAGGAAGACAAGGCTGCCCGTCGGGAAGCTATGCAACAAGCCCTCAAGGAAGCGACCAAGTCACCTTATGGCATGATGGAAGACATCTTGGCTGCCCTGCAAACAACTCAAAAAGCTGTCGGTAAATCCAATACCAATGCTGCCAGCGACCTGGGAGTAGCAGCTCTCAACCTTAAGGCTGGCCTGCAAGGGGCTTGGCTCAATGTCCTCATCAACCTATCAGGTGTCAAGGATGAAGCATTCGTCGCAGACTACCGCAGCAAGGGTGAAGAGCTACTGCAAAAAGGCTGCGCTCTAGCAGATGAAATTTATCAAGAAATTTTGAAAGTTGTCTAATTAGATAAAAGGACGAGAAGTCCACTCTTTCCCATGAATGGACTTCCTTCTTGTCAAGAGGTAACAATATGGTTTTATCAGATATTGAAATTGCAAATTCGGTTCAAATGAAGCCCATCAAAGAGGTAGCAGAAAAGCTGGGAATTGCTGAAGATGCCCTGTCTCTTTATGGAAATTACAAGGCAAAAATCAGTGCCGGCCAACTGGAAGCCCTCAAAGACAAACCAGACGGCAAACTGATTCTAGTGACAGCTATTTCTCCGACACCAGCCGGAGAAGGTAAGACCACGACTTCTGTCGGATTGGTCGATGCTCTGGCTGCTATCGGTAAAAAAGCCGTTATCGCTCTGCGGGAGCCTTCACTCGGACCTGTCTTTGGTATCAAGGGCGGAGCTGCTGGCGGTGGTCACGCTCAAGTTGTGCCTATGGAGGACATCAACCTCCACTTCACTGGTGACTTTCATGCCATCGGTGTTGCCAACAACCTGCTGGCGGCCCTCATTGATAACCACATCCACCATGGCAATGCCTTAGGCATCGACCCTCGCCGCATCACTTGGAAGCGGGCAGTGGATATGAATGACCGGCAACTGCGCCACATCGTAGACGGCTTGCAGGGCAAGGTCAACGGTGTTCCACGTGAAGATGGTTTTGACATCACAGTTGCTTCTGAGGTTATGGCTATTCTTTGTCTGTCAGAAAATATCACTGACCTCAAGAACCGTTTGGAAAAGATCATCATTGGCTATAGCTTTGAAGGCAAGCCAATAACTGCTAAGGATCTGAAAGCTGGTGGCGCTATGGCTGCTGTGCTCAAAGACGCCATCCATCCAAACTTGGTTCAAACTCTGGAACACACACCAGCCTTGATTCACGGTGGACCTTTTGCTAACATTGCTCATGGCTGTAACAGTGTCCTAGCTACCAAGCTGGCTCTCAAATATGCCGACTATGCAGTCACCGAAGCTGGTTTCGGTGCTGACCTCGGTGCTGAAAAATTCATTGATATCAAGTGTCGTACATCTGGCCTTCGTCCATCGGCTGTAGTTCTGGTTGCTACTATCCGCGCTCTCAAGATGCACGGTGGTGTGGCTAAGAGTGATTTGGCCGAAGAAAATGTCCAAGCTGTTGTAGATGGACTGCCAAACTTGGAAAAACATCTGGAAAACATTCAAGATGTTTATGGATTGCCAGCAGTTGTTGCCATCAATAAATTCCCGCTGGATACAGAAGCAGAACTGCAAGCAGTTTATGATGCCTGTCAAAAACGCGGCGTTGACGTAGTGATTTCCGACGTCTGGGCCAATGGTGGAGCCGGCGGTAAGGAACTGGCTGAAAAAGTCGTTGAACTGGCCGAAGGAGACAATCACTTCCAATTTGTATATAATGAAGAGGACTCCATTGAAACCAAGCTCAACAAAATTGTTACTAAGGTTTATGGAGGCAAGGGCGTTCGCCTGACTCCTGCTACTAAACGCGAGCTCAAACAACTGGAAGAGCTAGGCTTCTCCAACTATCCTATCTGTATGGCTAAGACTCAGTACTCCTTCTCTGACGATGCCAAGAAACTGGGTGCGCCTAAAGACTTTGTCGTGACTATCAGCCAGCTCAAAGTTTCTGCTGGTGCAGGCTTCATCGTTGCTTTGACTGGTGCGATCATGACCATGCCAGGACTGCCTAAAGCGCCAGCCAGCGAAAAGATTGATGTTGACAAAGACGGCAATATCAGCGGTTTGTTCTAATAAATACCAAAAATGAGACATGTAACCCTTTTAAGAGTAAAGGATTTTCAAGTTTCCGATTGGTCGGGGGGAAAGACGAAACAACTTTATCTTTCCCCGCCAACTGGCCAGTATGGCAAACGGGACTTTGACTATCGCCTCTCAACAGCGACTGTGGAGTTGGCTGAAAGTCAGTTTTCTGACCTCAGCGGCTTTCACCGTATTCTCATGAGCCTGGACCACACACTTCATCTCCACAATGCCAGTCGGCAGGAGGAAACGGTTCTAGCTCCCTTTACTCCCTATGTCTTTGAAGGGAGTGATGATATCACAAGTCGGGGGACTTGTACCGACTTTAACTTAATCTACAGCGACCATTATCAGGGACAGATGATTGCCATCTCGAATGGGCAAGAGCTTAGCCGAGATGACGAAATTCAATTTATCTATGCCTTAGGTGATCTGACGGTGACGGGAACAAACCTGCCAGCACTTAACCTAGAGGCAGAGCAGCTTCTGATAGTGGAAAAAGAGACTCAGGAAACTGAGCTGCAAATAATGTTTTCGAGTAACCAGCCAAAGGGAACGCCCCTTGCTATTTGGGCTGGTTTGACCCACATCCCTACTAAGTAAAGATACCATGATGCCTTGTCACCATTCTATCTTTACTTGGAAAGGATCCTATATCTCTAAAGGAGAAACATTATTATGGATGCAACTAAACTCACTGCACAAGAACAAGAACAGGAAAAAGCGAAATTCAGCTTTTCCGGTGCAACTCTCTACGGTATCAATGCCGTTATCGGTTCAGGTATTTTCCTCCTACCGCAAAAGATTTATAAAGGACTTGGTCCTGCCTCTCTAGCTGTCATGCTTGGAACTGCCCTCCTCGTTATTCTCTTAGCCGTCTGCTTGGCAGAAACTGCTGGTTATTTTAATAAAAACGGCGGAGCTTTCCAATATTCCAAAGCGGCCTTTGGAGACTTTGTTGGCTTTAATGTAGGTTTTCTAGGCTGGGTCGTAACCATCATCGCTTGGTCAGCAATGGCTGCCGGCTTTGCCCGACTCTTCGTCATTACCTTCCCGGCTTTTACTCCTTACGAATTGGTCCTTAGTATCACTTTGATTGTCTTGCTTAGCTTGATGAATATTGCTGGTTTGAAGACCTCTAAATTTTTCACACTGGCTGCAACTGTAGCTAAGTTGATTCCAATCATCGCCTTTGCAGCATGCGCCATCTTCTTTATCAAAGGCGGAATAGACAAAGGAAACTTCACTCCTTTCCTACAGCTTGAACCTGGAACCAATGTCATGACTGCTATTGCCAACACAGCCGTTTATATCTTCTATGGCTTCATTGGCTTTGAAACCATGTCTATCGTTGCCGGTGAAATGCGCAACCCAGAAAAGAACGTGCCTCGGGCTATCCTAGGCTCCATTAGTATCGTTTCTGTCCTTTATATGCTCATCATCGCTGGAACCATCGCCATGCTGGGTAACCATATTATGAAGACGGATGCTTCTGTACAAGATGCCTTCGTAGCAATGATTGGCCCTGCTGGTGCTTGGATTGTCTCTATTGGTGCCCTCATCTCAATCGCTGGTCTTAATATCGGGGAATCCATCATGGTACCACGTTATGGTGCAGCCATCGCAGATGAAGGCTTGCTCCCTAAGAAAATTTCAGAAACCAACTCTAAAAACGCTCCTGTTGTAGCAATTATCATTTCTGGAGCATGTGCCATCGCCCTACTCTTCTCTGGTAAATTTGAAGAATTGGCAACCCTCAGCGTGGTCTTCCGTTTCTTCCAATACATTCCAACTGCTTTGGCGGTCTTGAAACTCAGAAAAATGTATCCAGAAAAGAAGGTTGTCTTCCGTGTACCATTCGGCCCTATCATCCCAGTCTTAGCTGTTGTTGTCAGCTTGGTTATGATTGTAGCTGATAATCCGATGAACGTAGTCTACGGTGTCATTGGTGCTGCCGTTGCAAGTTTAGTATACTACTTCATGCACGGTCGAAAACAGGTTCCTACTAACCCTGACTAACTCAAAGCATTATATCCCATAATGGAGGATTCTATATGTCAAAATTGATTCACTTAGACGGAAACAGTCTAACACTTGAAGATGTGATTGCAGTGGCTCGTCATGGTGCTACCTGCGAAATTGTCCAAGAAGCAAAGGAAGCTGTTGAAGCTTCCCGCAAAATCGTAGATGACATCGTCCGCGAAAAGCGGGTAGTCTACGGTGTTACAACTGGATTTGGCTCTCTCTGCAATGTCAGCATCTCACCAGAAGATACGACTCAACTGCAAGAAAACCTAATCCGTACGCACTCCTCAGGCTATGGTGATCCCCTGCCAGAAGATGCAGTCCGTGCGATCATGCTAATCCGGATTAATTCCTTGGTCAAGGGTTATTCTGGTATTCGTTTGTCCACTGTCGAAAAGCTCTTGGAATTGCTCAATAAAGGCGTTGTGCCTTATATTCCAGAAAAAGGCTCTCTCGGTGCCTCTGGTGACTTGGCACCGTTGGCTCACATGGTTCTGCCTATGTTAGGACTAGGCCGCGCTTACTATCAAGGCCAATTACTCTCTGGACAAGAAGCTTTGGACAAGGCTGGTATCGAGAAAATTGCTCTAGCAGCCAAGGAAGGGCTGGCGCTGATTAACGGAACGACTGTCCTGACAGGTATCGGAGCTCTGGCTACCTACGATGCCATCCAGCTGCTTAAGCTGTCAGATGTCGCTGGCGCTCTTTCCATGGAAGTCCACAATGGTATTACCAGTCCTTTCGAAGAAGATCTGCATACCATTCGGCCTCAAAGCGGACAGCTAGCTACAGCCCGCAATATCCGCAACCTGCTGGAAGGCAGTGGAAATACGACTGTAGCCACTCAACAACGGGTCCAAGACCCATACACCCTGCGTTGTATTCCGCAGATTCATGGTGCCAGCAAGGACTCTATCGCTTATGTCAAGACCAAGGTTGAGATTGAGATCAACTCCGTTACAGACAACCCTATCATCACCAAGGAAGGCCATGTTATCTCAGGCGGTAACTTCCACGGAGAACCAATGGCTCAGCCATTTGACTTCCTCGGCATCGCTATCTCTGAAATCGGAAATGTATCTGAGCGTCGTGTAGAACGTCTGGTCAACAGTCAACTGAGCAAGCTGCCATCCTTCTTGGTCAAACACCCAGGACTCAACTCTGGCTTTATGATTACTCAGTATGCTTGTGCTTCACTCGCATCTGAAAACAAGGTTCTGTCTCATCCAGCCAGCATAGACTCTATCCCATCTTGTGAAAACCAAGAAGATTTTGTCAGCATGGGAACAACCGCAGCACGCAAGGCAGCTGAAATTCTCAAGAATTCTCGCCGCATCGTAGCAACAGAAATCATGGCAGCCTGCCAAGCTCTGGATCTGAAACCAGAAAACCATGAACTTGGTAAAGGAACCAAGCCAGCCTACGACCTCTTCCGCCAGCATGTCCGCTTTATCGAGTTTGATAAGGACATCGAAATCTACGAAGAGCTCAACAAGGCTTCTGAGCTGATTGAAAACGAAGAATTCCTAGCAGCCGTTGAAAAGGCTGTGGACTTGAGCATTCAGTTCTAAAGCAGATCCCTCTGTAAAAAAGCTAACATAAGAAGCCCGCTCTCATACAGCTGGGCTTCTTTTCCCGCCAAAAGCCATTGACAGGCTTTGTGGAAACTCTTATAATAAAGTCGCAAGTATCGTTATGGAAAAGGACAAAATCATGTTAGAAGATTACTATCAGCTAGATAACAGCTACTATCATAAGAGACTGGATGATGATTTATATGCTGCCAAATGGGGGATGGTTATTGAGTTTTTGGACTTAAATGACCCTAACTTAAAACCCTTTGACGGGGTCAACTTTGCCCTAATTGGCTTCAAGAGTGACAAAGGGGTTTATATCAACCACGGCCGAGTGGGGGCTGTCGAAGGACCACAAGCTATCCGAACTCAGCTGGCCAAACTTCCTTGGCATCTGGGCAGAAACGTTCGCGTCTTTGATGTTGGCGATATTGACGGCCCTAACCGCTCTCTAGAGCAGCTGCAGCAAAGCTTGGCTCGAGCAGTCAAACGCCTGCGAGAGCTCAATCTCCGACCTATTGTCCTAGGGGGTGGCCACGAAACAGCCTACGGCCACTATCTGGGCCTCAAGTCGTCACTAGCACCTGACCAAGACTTGGCCGTTATCAATATGGATGCCCACTTTGATTTGCGTCCCTATGACCAGACTGGTCCCAACTCCGGTACCGGCTTTCGCCAGATGTTCGATGACACTCTGGCTCAAAAGAAGGCCTTTAACTACCTCATCCTAGGGATTCAGGAGCACAATAACAATCTCTTTCTCTTTGACTTTGTGGCAAAATCCAAGGCCATCCAGTTTCTGACTGGAATGGATATGTACCAAATGGGTTACAAGGAAGTCTGCAAGGCGGTTGATACCTTTCTGGTCGGCAAGGAGCAGGTCTATTTGACCATTGATATTGACTGCTTCTCAGCTGGCGCCGCTCCTGGTGTCAGTGCTATTCAGTCGCTCGGTGTGGACCCCAATCTAGCTGTTCTGGTCTTCCAGCACATCGCTGCCTCAGGCAAGCTGATCGGCTTTGACATTGTCGAAGTCTCTCCACCTCACGATATAGACAACCATACGGCCAATCTGGCTGCCAGCTTTGTCTTTTACCTGACCCAAGTCTGGGCACAAGCACATGACTAAAATGGGCATTTAAAAACTTCATTACAAACATCAAAAGAGGATGAACTCTATGTTCATCCTCTTTTATTTTGCGTTTAATGCCTGAGATAGCCCTTGGCGTAAGTTTTCTAATTCCTTTAGTTGGTGCCGATCTCGGTAGGGATTGAGCTGGCTTTTGGCCGTTTCATAGTAGGTCTCAAAGTCCTGATCCAGCAAGTCTTCAAAGCCTGCTTGCTGCAAGCTGCCAGTCAGCAGGCGATGCTTAATCACAGCCATCAGATAGTAGATCAGCCCCTTGTCCCGCGGATTGCCATAGCGACTAATGAGGCTATCCTTTTTCCGCAGCAGATCAAGCACAGGCTGGTAATCTCCCTTCTCGCAACCAATCAAGGCCAAATAAACTTCCAACTGGGTCTCTTTCCAAGGGAAGCTGAGAGATTTCAAGGCTGTTTTAGCTTTGAGGAAAATTCGCTCCGCCTGCTCATAATCTTTCAGCTGATAATAGGTCATACCCAAGCCGATGTAGAAAGCAAAAATCGAAGGCTCTGCTGTTTTATTTTCCGTCAGCTTAATGGCCTCCTTCTGATGGGTCAGCGCAGTCGTGAAATTTCCGCGAATCTGCTCAATCTCTGCCAGATAGTCTAGAGCCGCCGCAATCTGAATCGAGTACTTGGAACGCAGCGAAGCCGTCAAGCTGAAACAATCAATAGACTGATAGAGATGGTGAAGCGACTGCTCCTCATCCCCAATCATGAGATGATATAGCCCCTTGAGCCGGAGATTGATAGCAATAGCCTCGTGATTGTTGGCCTGGACAGAAGCATCCAGAGCCAGCTCCGTATAGTAGCGCATCTCAGGGATATTCTCCGTCTGGATGCAGTAGTAAATCATCTGCCGATAGCCTTCTAGGAGAAAATCCATCTGCTGCAGCTCCTTGGCCGAAATAATCACCTGCTGGATATTGTCCATTCCCTGCTGGTAATTCCCCGTCCGGATAGCATAGCGCCCTTCTAGATAGAGAAAGCGAAGAAGCAAAAGCTGAAAATCCTTGTGATTCTGGTGTTTTCTCTCTAAGCCCTCTATCTCCCGACGGATACGGTCAAACTGGTCTAAAACCGCTGACTGATTGCTATCATCCGTCTTTTCGATAAAACCAAACTCCCGCGAATAAATTGGAAATAGCTCGTGATGAAACTGCAGGGTAGCCTCGAGATAATGCAGCTCATACTCCAGAGACTTAATCGGCTGCTTGGACATCTTGTAGTGATAGGCGATTTCATTGAGCAGCTGAGCATGATAGAGAGAGTCTCCCAGCTTGTCTTCCATTCCTTGGGCAATCTGGTGATGCAGCATTCGCTTCTTAGCGAGTGACAAGCGCTCATAGGCGTAAATCCTCAAAAGCTCCTGGCTGAATCGCACTACCAAGTCCTCGCCCTGCTCTTCTTCCACCAACAGCTGCTTCCATCCAAACTCCTCAGTGATTTCGACTACTTCTTCCATCGGCAAACCTAGTAGCCTAGCCAAGAGCGAAACCGATGCAGGAGCCCTAAAGCAGGCCAGATAGTCCACCAACTCCTCCTCTTGGCTGCTCAAATAATCCAGCTTCAAGGATAGCTTGGCCTTGATGGCCGGAGTCAGCGGATGAAACTTCTCTCCTCGCAGAAGCTGCTCAGCATACTCCGACAGGAAGAAAGGGATACCTTGACTGACCCGATAAATATCCTCAAGGCCTTCTTCAGATATGGCTATCTGACCTGTCTGGGCTTGCAAGTAAGCTGCACTATCCTTAAAATTCAGCGGCTGCAGCTCAATAAAGTCCAGCTTATTGCGAACCAGCAGGTGATTGAAAAAATGTTCCAAATAAGAAGGGGTGCTCAGATGCTTGGTCAGCACAAAGGCCACAGGATAGCCGGTCAAATGATTCATAACCTGCTCCAAGACAGCAACACTGGTCTTATCCATCCAGTGACAGTCCTCAATCAAGATTATCAAAGCCTTTTTCTTAGAAATCTTCTGCAGAATATCTACCACAAACTGAGCCAGCTTGTCCGCATCCAACTGAAGACCAGAAGCGCCTCCTGTCAAAATAGGAAAATAACTCTCCAAAATAACCTGCCACTGGCTGATAGAAAGAATCTGGTGCTGGATAACCAAGTCGCCAAGGCCGTCCAGCAAGCCACGCCAAGGCTGAAGCTCTGCCTTCATCTCTTCCTTGAAGCACTCAGCCATGACAATCTGGAAATACTTGGTCTGATTGGCCAATACTTGACGAGTCACTGTCCGCTTTCCGATACCAGTACCACCGACTAGGACCAGAGCACGCGCCTCCTGAGTCTCTATCACCTTAGAGAAATAAGATTCCAAGCGCTTGATTTCATCGACACGCCCAAAAAAGTGGTCCGTATTGCGCAGAAACTGCTTGGTCTTGCGCTCGCTACGGTCCTTGGCAAGCACTTCATGGTACAGTTGCTGGATAGGTTCCGTAGGGCTAATACCCAGTTCCTTATCCAAAATATTGACCAATTTATAATAAGTCTCTATCACCTTGCCAGGCCGATCATGATCCTGATAAAGCTTCATGAGCAAATGATAGTTCTTCTCATCAAACTCATCAATGCTAATCAAGCGGCGCAAATTCTGCTCAACCTCTTCCAAATCCAGCTGGTCTTTTTCCGTTTCAAGCCGTTGGTAGCAGGCTTGGATATAAAGTTGCTCATATCGCGTCCGCATCTTGGACACCCAATAATCAAAGGCCTCGCTGTCCTTGAGATAGAAGCCCTGCAGAAAATCCCCTTGATAGAGCGACAGATGCTCCGCAGGATGATCCGTAAAAAGTTCTACATCACTTTCAATCGCACACTCGGGATTAAGCGACAGAACAGTTCGGTTGGGAGCGACAATCCACTCCCCACCTAGTAGCTTGTTAGCTTGATAAATTGTATTGCGCAGATTCTTTTTGGCGGTCTGATTATCCTTATTTTCCCAGAGGATTCCTGCAATCTCCTCCCGATTGACTGCACCATTGATGTGAAGATAGTAAAGCAGAGCATTGATTTTGGCAAAAGGAAAAAAGACCTCCTCTTGATTGAGAAAGACACTCGGACTTCCCAGCAATTTCAACCTCAACAGATTTTTCGACATGCAAACGCCTCCAAGAAACCTTATAGAACTAATATAAACAAAAAGAGACAGTTTGGCAAGTAAAGTATTTTACTAGCCCATAATTTCCAGTTTTTAAATTGGTTTTATTTAGGATTTTTCTGTTATACTAAGATGAAAATAAAATTTTAGAAAGTTACTTATGAAGAAAAATATTGTTCTTTTCATTTTTCTCCTTCTGAGCGCAATTGGCTTAGAATACGAGACACAAGCCTATACTACTGGCAGTATGTCAGGCACTTCCTATGGGATTGTCGGACTGTCAGCCCTCTTGGCTCTGCTCTATATCGTCCCTGCCCTGCTTTTGATTCGTCAACTGGGAAAAAAATGGCAGACGCCTGCACTTAGCCTTGGGGTAGCTCTGCTAGGTGGCCTTTTCATTTCTGGCTGGACCTCTGGCTTGGCCAACACCTATATCCACGAGTGGGTCAGCACGAGCTTCCCAAACACTTTGCTCAGCGACCTAGAAAATGCCATCGCAGCTCCGCTGGTTGAAGAACCCCTCAAGCTGTTGGCAGTTGCCTTCGCTGTCTATCTAGTCCCAGTCAAAAAGCTCAAATCCTTCTTGATGCTGGGTATTACAGCTGGCATGGGCTTTCAGATTAGCGAGGACTTCTCTTATATCCTCTCTGATCTGCCCGAAGGCTTCTCCTTCACTATCTCTGGTATCCTAGGCCGCATTACTGGCGGCGTTGCCTCTCACTGGCTTTACACCGCCCTGACCACTCTCGGTCTGGCACTCATGCTGCGCTATGCCAAGACTCAGAAAAACTACTTCCGAGCAGGGCTCTTCTACTTCCTAGCAGCCTTCGTTCTCCACTTCTTCTGGAACTCACCGCTGACTGCTATCGAAACGGATATCCCAATTATTGTACCGGCTATGACTGCTCTGGCTGTCTTTATCTTTTACCAAGCCTACCGAACAGCCCATAAAATCGACCAAGAAGAATTGGAAGTGGATTAATGCAAAAAAAACGACCGTTAGGGTCGTTTTTTTGATCTGAATGGCTATCTGATTAGATATATGTTTATGCTAAGATTTATTTATAATGCTCGCTTTCGTACCATAAAGCATAAAGAGGATTAATTTTTTGCAGTAGCTCCTTTCCGTATCTATACCTCTTCCCCTGTGTCTCCCCAACTAATTGACTAACTTTATCAAATTCGTTTCTTTTAATTAATCTTTCTATTACATCCACATTTTTTTCAACAATCGCTTGTGAAGAAACAATCTCAATGATAATTTTTAAAATTTGATAAGCCACTTCGTCATCAGTTAGATTAGAAATCTCAGATGTAATTTTACCTCTTTCTGTAAAAATTAGATTATATTTTTCATTTCTATTTTCTATTATATTGATTCCTTCTGGAAAGTAAGGCGGCTTGTTTGAAAAATAAATTCCAAATTCTTCTAATTTTATATTTCCAATTTCGGAAACTCCATCTTCAATTTTGTTTTTTAATTTTGTTAACATAAAATCATTCCTTTTTTGTTTTATGTAAGTAACCACCTTTTTCTAGTTCTCTCATCGGCAAATATGTATAATATTGAATACCCATACCAGGTTCATCAAACCAAGGTGCGACTAATCCTTCTCTTATTGGTATCTCTTTTAGAGAAATATAGTCTGAATCCGGTTGTAATTTCATAAAAGGAGGCAAAGCCTTTTCACCAAATGTTGCTCCTGCAGGAGAGAAATACCTTCCTGTTGGATTAGAACCAATCCTATTTATTCTGGTTCCTGGTAATATAACGGATTCTTTGTATTCACCATTCAAAAATCCATCTTTATGTATACTTCCATCAACTCTGCCCAAAGCACTTTCGGGAGTTCCTGGATAAATGGCGTTTCCGGTTAGCTGATTAAAATAATCTGGATTATCAAATACTTTTTTGTTCTCAAGATAGAATTCAGGTTCAAGTAGTTGAGACCATTGGGTCAGCTTTGCTCTATCAGATGGCTCCAATCCTTCATTCACATAACGATTCCATAAATCATAACGATGCGTATCAATCCTCTTTTCCTTGCCAATGTGAGGATAAAAATTAGAAGCTCTTCGAGCATTTGCGCTATCTGCTATATTATTTAGTATTCTTTCAGTTCTAGCGTGAGTAGAGAAGTTAGAAGCATCTCGAGCCCTTGCGCTATCTGCTATGTTGTTTAAAACTTTTTCTGTTAAAGCAGACTGATGGCCTTTTTGCTCAAGTTTAGCAACTTCTGCAAATGGAGATTTCCTAGTTACCTCTGTAACCGATAAATCTTTAGCTGCCCTAACACCCGAAGTCATTTTAGTAACTCCTAGAGCAGAAGCTCCTTTAGTTAATAATTTAGCCCCCTTGGCTAGCGCACCTGGACTAAATATACTATAATCTTCCTCAGCCTTACTACTATACTCAAGAGGTCTAGGAAAATTATATGGTGTGCTATCACGGAAACTTTGCAAAGCTCCTCGCTGTATGAATGGTAACTCTTCAGCTATTAAAGTCCAACCATCAATTATTGTTTTTCCAAGATTTATGGCCCCATTTGGTACATCTGCTACTAAGTTGACAGCGCCTTTAAAGATGCCAGAGGGAGCTGCACTAGGGTTATCAGCCATCCTTTTAATAGCCGCTGAAACACTACCTATGCCCTCTCCTAAAGCGACACTTCCTCTCCCAACAATATATTTATCAAATCTCTTTTCGCTCGCACCACTATCCATAAGCTTCTCACCAAGCTCATTAGCCTCATCAGAAAGACTTTTAGAAACACGGGGAAGATTGTTCACTAAATTATTAATCCTATCAGTTAGCCCCTTTCTATTTTGAAAGTCACTAACTCCCCCTGATGCAGGCGAACTACTCTTTGGAATATAGTTCTTTGCCCCTATCTTATATGGAATGACGGTTTGAACCTTATTCCCCTTATTGAGATTGAACAATGGACTAATGTAAAGAGGACTATAATTAGATGCTTGACTTTTCTGTGTTGCTTGTTGGGTCAGCTGCGTGTGATTTTGTTTCGCTTGGTCTTGGGCAAGATTTCTAGCTTCGGTTCGAGTTTGTCTTACTTGAGCTCGCACCAAGGCCTTAGCTTTTTCTTGGGCCTGGCGGAAAGTATCAATTTTATTTTCTGCCGACTGGATTTTATTAAATCCCTTGGCTAACGCACTGATTTCTTCTGATGTATAGTTAGATAAATCTACATTGACCTTATCGCCAGGTGTCAGATTAATACGGTTTTGTTTATTATTGATGTTCAGCTTATTCTGCCCATGCAAATCCTGAAGAGCCAGCATAGAAGCTGCTGCAGCTTTTTCCTTATCATCCGGATAATGGAGATTGCCGATTTTGGCTAAGCTATCACCTTTCTTGATCTGATAGTCATTGCTTGCAGATTGATTAAATAGAGGCTGACTTTCTTTACTATTTGCAAAATCCAACAAGCCTTGATAAGCCGATGTAGGCTGACCTTGGCTATCGGTAAGAGTAGACTGACCATAAGGAGTAAAATCCAACTTTCCCTTGTTACTTGAGGAAGTTGAGCTTAAACTATACTCTGGAGTTGTGGTAGCCGACGTTTCAGAATTATTCAGACCATAACCATAGTCTTTCAACGCTTTAATAAACTGATTTCTATGTTCTTCTGACAAGGAATCTAAAGCTGTTTCAACTTCCGGTGAGACAGCTAAGTTATAGCGGCTACTGCCTGTGCTTGCTTTTTGAGTTCCAGCATTGGCAGACTCCAAGGCCTTTTCGGTAACATCTACTGCACCCAAAGCGTCTGTTGCAGATTGATCTACTTTGGAATCAGCCATTTTCAAGGCATCATCTTTACCTTTTTTAGCAAGACTGTCTGTCGTTACAGTATCATCTTTACCAGCAATCGCCTTATAATCAACAGAATCCGCCAAGCTGTCTGAAGCACTTGCAGATGAATCGCTGATTGGTTTGTAATCGCTAGGCTTGATATTGCTAGCGTCCTCGCTTACTGATGGTGTACTAATTGGCCGATAGTCGCTCGAACTAACACTGCTGGCACTTTCACTTACCGACGGTGTGCTGATTGGCTGATAGTCGCTCGAACTAACATTGCTGACACTTTCGTTTACTGATGGTGTGCTAATCGGACGGTAGTCACTCGAACTAACACTGCTAACACTTTCACTTACCGACGGTGTACTAATCGGACGGTAGTCGCTTGTGCTGATGTTGCTTAAGCTTGAACTAGAACTAGAACTAGAACTGATTGGCGCATAATCAGAGGCTGAAAAAGAACTTCCAAAACTAGAACTACTAAAACCTCCGCCAAAATCGAAAGCTTTTACCTCGTGAGGTTGAAAAGCCATCGCACTCAGTATGACAGCCGAAGCTATAACAACTTTACGAAATGATTTTTTCATAAGACAACCTTTCTATAATGTAATACCTTTAATATTATAACGCATATTTCTTATACCGTTAATATTTTTGGTACAATGTTATAGTTTTTTAATAAAAAGTTGGAGTATCTTCATATTTATTTTCCCAATTTTTAAGACTCATTTAAGATAGTTATGCATCATCCAACTCTATCCCCACCAGCCTTTCTCCCCTCTTCTTTCTCTGCTCTTTCCTTAAAGAAATGTTAATATTTTCTTAAAACTAACTTATATTAGGAATTTTTAAGCCACAGTCTGTATACTTTCTACAAATCATCTAAGAAAGAGGTATGGATATGGATTATCTAGTGATTCCGGCCTATGAGCCTGATTATAATCTTATTAAGCTGATAAAAAAAATTCACCATAAGAGTGATTTTCATATCATTGTTATTGATGACGGCAGCTCATCTAAATGCCAGATAGTCTTTGAGCAGGCGGAGCAGTACGCGACTGTGCTTCGTCATCAGGTCAATCAAGGCAAGGGGCAAGCGCTGAAAACTGCTTTTACCTTTATCCAAGCACTGAAGATATACGGAACGGTGGTAACAGCAGATGCGGATGGCCAGCACAAGGTCTGGGATATTTTCCGCGTAGCGGCCAAAGCTTCTGAAAATCCCAATCAGCTGATTCTGGGAGCACGCGCCTTTACTGGCAACGTGCCTCTGCGTAGCCGCTTCGGCAATAGTCTGACTCGGGCTCTCTTCAAACTTCAGACTGGCGTGGGTGTCTCCGATACTCAGACAGGCTTGCGAGCCTTTACGACCAACATGATTTCATTTATGCTAAAGGTAGAGGGGCAGCGCTATGAGTATGAAATGAACATGCTCTTAGAAGCCAGCAAGGAATATCCCATTTTGGAAGTGCCCATTGAGACGGTCTATATCAATGATAATCAAGGCTCGCACTTCCGGCCGATTCGGGATGGGCTCATGATTTATAAAAATATATTCAAATTTGCCCTGACTTCTCTCAGCAGTTTCGTCGTCGACTACATCGTCTACGCACTGGCTCTCTTGTTTTTAGCTGCTGTGCCGACCAGCCTGAGAATTCTTTTAGCTAACGGGATTGCTCGAGTGACCAGCTCAATATTTAACTATTCGACCAATAAAAGGCTAGTCTTTAAGAACGACGACAGTATACTCAAGACAGGAACTGGCTATTTCAGCCTAGCTGTGGTGCTCTTTATCTTAGATACACTGCTGATTCGCCTCTTCTACGCTGTCTTTGGTCTTAATCTTCTGATTGTCAAAATCATCGTCGGCATTTTACTCTTCACCGTCTCCTGGATGGTACAAAAGAGATTTATTTTTAAGGAAAGGACACACACCGTATCATGAAATTTTTAAAGAAACGCTATGCCTACGCCTCCATTTTCGGGCTGCTTCTGACAGCTTCTTTCAGCTACTCCATGCTGAAAACCTTTGTCATCGCAGAGACCATTTCCACAGTTTCAAGCGCAAGTTCGTCGTCCAATGCCGAGGCTGCCAGCAAGGCTGCGGAAACAGCAACAGTGACGGATACCAGCTATTCAGACGACAACATCTCGGTCACGCTGACTGAAAAGACCGTCAGCAACACCCAAGTCTACATGGCTGATGTGACTGTTAGCTCATCAGAATACCTGAAAACGGCATTTGCCCAAAACACCTACGGAAACAATGTCACAGCAAAAACCTCGGAAACGGCTGCCAGCAACAATGCTATCCTAGCGGTCAACGGTGACTACTATGGAGCCAACACAACCGGCTATGTCATCCGCAATGGCGTCGTCTACCGCGATACCGTCCGCGAAGACTCTAGCAATGGTGATTTGGCTATTTACAAAGACGGCTCCTTCAAGATTATCTATGAAGATCAAGTCTCTGCCGATCAACTGGTCAAAGACGGTGTAGTCAATCTCTTGGCCTTCGGCCCATCTCTTGTAGAAAACGGTGAAATTGTCGTTGATACCAACTCTGAAGTCGGCCAGTCCATGTCTTCCAATCCACGGACAGCTATCGGTATCATTGATGAAAACCACTACATCATCATCGTTTCAGACGGACGCACCTCAGAAAGCGAGGGACTTTCCCTCTACCAGATGGCAGAAATCATGAAGTCTTACGGTGTCAAGACAGCCTACAATCTGGACGGTGGCGGCTCCTCTACACTTTACTTTAACGGTCAGGTCATTAACAAACCTACAACCAACGGAAAAACTATCTCAGAAAGGTCGGTGAGTGATATTGTCTACATCGGTTACTAATCCCAGCAAAAAACGTTTTAGAAAAACAGCCCTTATCTACGCACTATTAACGATTTTCTTCTTTGCTTTCAGCAGAATCTATGAATCCTTCAGTTTCGGCGAAACATCTAGCCACATGCACTATCTCTTTGCCATTCCTCTAGTGGGTGGCATCCTACTCCTGCTCTTCATGAAGGTCATCCCTAACCTCTCTCGGCTCAGCCTCAACCTCTGGAACTCAGCTGTAGCCATTATGACAGCCGGTATGCTCTTCCGTGGCATCGTCAACCTATCTGGCCGCTCCACGACGCTGGATATGCCCTACTGGTACGTAGGAGTAGCCTTTGCGGCTCTGGCGCTACTCTCCATGGTCTTTACTCGAAGTGTGTGGAAGGCGGAAGAGCAAGCTCAACCAATACCCAGCAAAAAAGAAGAAGCAAAACTAAGTCGTCGTAAAACCTACAGTCAAGTATAAACCAAAAACCTCAGAAAAATC
>NZ_GL890993.1:939476-979996 GCF_000212855.1 Streptococcus sanguinis SK355 | reverse complement strand
TCTGAGGTTTTTATTATAGTGATAATCTTTCTGAACTCTCATTATGATGAATACTCTGCTTCTTCATTCACACTCATACACACTACCCGTCAGCGGATCAATGACTTCTGCCAGCTTAAAGTGTCCCTGCTCATATTGGTAATGGCAGATGGCGCAGTTGCCAAAGCGCACCTTAGGATCCAGAGCTTGGGCTGCAATCTTGAGATAGAAGGCCCACATGGCACCGCCGTGGCTAACAGCTAAGACTGGCTCTGCTCCTGCCTTCTCCATAACCTCAGTCAGAGTGATTAGCACACGCTCACCGACTTGGTCCACACCTTCTCCACCGTAAGGGACGAATAGGTCTTCAAATGAGGTGGCTCCTGGTCGAAATTTCGGCTGCAGGCGTTCAGGCTGGGCTTCAAAGAGACCAAAGTTCCATTCTTTAATGCCCTTAAGGCGAGTATAGTCGGACCGGCCGGAGACAAGTTCCAAGGTATCAGAAGCTCGCTCCTGGGTGGACGAGTAGAGCTGACCAAAACGAATGCACCGCTCTTTCAAATAAGCTCCTGCCTGCCGGGCCTGTTCCTGCCCCAGTTCTGTCAAAGGAGAATCGCAAGCTCCCTGCACCAAGCCTTCTTGGTTGAAAAAAGTCTGGCCGTGCCGCATTAAATATAAATCTTTCATTTTCCCTCCCAATCGCTAAAATCGTGGCCAATGGCCTCTTCTAGGTAAAATTGGTCATCTTCAAAAGTAAACTTCAAGATACCACAGTTGGTCATGTGACCCAAATCATCCAGACGCCAGTTTTTCTGCCAAGCTCTAGCAAAATTGGCCATAGCTCCGCCATGGGAGACCATGAGCACAGACTGACCATCCGTCTCCTGCATGAGCTGAAGAATGGTCGTTGCCATACGCTCCTGCACTTGATCTTGTGATTCACCCCCATAGGTAACAAAGAAATCTCCATAAGGCAGGGGTGGATTGAGGTCTTCGCTTTCCCCTTCAAAAGTGCCAAAGTTCCACTCCTTGAGTCCCTTGACACGCTTATAGGGAAGCTTACCGTCCGTTACCAATTCCAAGGTATCACAGGCCCGCTCTTGAGTAGAGCTATAAGCATCGTCAAATGTAATACTGGCATCCTTAAAATATTGCCCTGCCACCTTGGCCTGATAAATTCCAAAATCAGTCAGAGGAGCATCGCACCAGCCCTGCACCTTATGGCGCAGATTGAAAAGCGTCTGCCCATGCCGCATCAGATAAAGAGTTTTTGCCATCATTCACATCTCCTTTAGATGAGTTCTAACTTTTCAAAGGCCTTGTAGAGACCGTCTTGGCTGACCGAGTCTGTCACCAGATCGGCTATGGTCTTGATTTCCGCTCCGCCATTTCCCATAGCAACGCCGACCTGACAATAGTCCAGTATAGGAATATCAACCTTGGCATCACCAAAAGCCAGAGTATCTGCTCTGTCAGCATGAAGGTGCTTCAGGAGGACCTCAATGGCATGCGCCTTGGTAATATCTTTGACTCCTAAGTCACCAAAGAGAGCATGCTCTCCCTTGCCTCCCCAAGTACCTGCCTTGAGCTCAGGAAAAGCAGCCTTGGAATCCAGATGGTCTTGGTAACTCTTTAGGATAAAACTGACTTTGTTCAGGTCGTCTCGGTAGAGCTCCCCACCATAAACCAGGCCGTGAAGGGCTTCTTCAGCCTCCATATTTACGACTTCTTCTGGCTTAGCACCTTTTCCAAGGATGTAGGTCCGAAGCACTGGTCGTGCTGCTTCGCGGAAGTCCCTGCTTGCAAAGAGACCGTTATTACTCTCTAGGTAAAACTCTAGCCCCCGCTCCTGAAGCCAGTCCACTAGCCTCTTAGCGACATCGCGCGGAATCAGCTGGTGCAGAACAACCTGCCCCTCATGCTCCACATAAGACCCGTTGCCACCAATCATACCATCAAAGCCAATATCCCAAATTTCCGGCGGCATCTCAGCCTTGCTGCGACCGGTACAGACATAGACCAGATGGCCCTCTTCCCGTGCCTTGCGAATGGCAAGTATATCCGACTCCGGTATATGATTATCATAGTCGATGATGGTACCGTCCACATCCAGAAAGATGATTTTTCTCGTCATAAAACTTCCTCTTCCTCGCATTTGCCGAATGCTTTCTACTAATAATCCAAGCTAGCAAACGTTTTCTTCAATTTTTACAAATTCTCCCATTGTGACCCAGCTTTATTTTATAAAAGCTTCACTCTATTATATACCTTTTTGAAAGCCTTTTCCTATAGAATTATCAGAGATAATGGTACTATCCTTTTTTTCTCAGAGGAAAAAGCAAGAAGGACAGCTTTTAATCAGCTTGTTCCTTCTGCTCTTTTTATTCCCCATCTTATCTACTCATCTTCTGCTTCAAATAGCCAGAGTTTAGAATCAAAGTCATAGCTCGGCTTTTGCTCAGAATCCTCCAGAAGCTGACCGCTGGAAGCGTCCGTTGTGACCAGCCCAACTCGCATAAGCTCAGCTCCAGTATAGGTACGCCCCTCTAGCCGATAGACCGTATCCGCAGCCAGCCCTTTCAGTTGCAAACGCTGATGAGAGCGATTGACTTGATTGAGGACCTTGAAAGTGCCTAAAAGCGCGGTGTTCTGATCCTGACTGACAACCATCCAAGCTGTCTGCCCATCTCCCTTAAATGGCGACTGCAGTCGATAAAAAGTTCCATTATGAATCAGCTCTCGATGGCGCTTGTAAAAAGCTATCTGTTCCCTGACTTCAGCCAATTCTTCTGGGCTTAGCTGATTAAGATCCAGCTCATAGCCAAAGGAACCGAAAAAGGCAACATTACCCCGTGTCTTCAACGGAGTCAGACGGTTGGTCTGGTGATTGGGCACGATGGAGACATGGGCTCCCATGGATGAAAGCGGATAGAGAAGGCTAGTCCCATACTGTATTTTCAAGCGCTCGATAGCATCCGAGTCATCGCTGGTCCAAGCTTGAGGAGCATAGTAGAGCATACCTGGATCAAAGCGGCCTCCACCAGAAGAGCAGGATTCAAATAACAAACTTGGATACCGACTGATTAAACGCTCATACAAGTCATAAACACCCAAGACATAGCGGTGAAAAATCTCTCCTTGCTGTTCAGCTGGCCAGGCAGCTGAGAAGACATCCGTCAGAGGGCGATTCATATCCCATTTGATATAATCCAGCTGCGCTTCCTCGATAACCGCCGATAGACGCTCAAATATCTCATCCACTACTTCCGGCCGAGAATAGTCCAAAATGAACTGATTCCGACCATGGTGGGGCTGTCTATTTGGCACTGCAAGCAGCCAGTCAGGATGAGTTCGGTAGAGTTGGCTGTCCTTATTGACCATTTCCGGCTCAAACCAAAGACCAAACTGCATGCCCAAACCGTGAATTCGCTCTGCTAGCGAGCCCAGACCCCGCGGCAGCCTTTCTGGATTGGCAAACCAATCCCCCAGCCCAGCTCGGTCATTAGTCCGCTGGCCAAACCAGCCGTCATCTAGCACAAAAAGCTCCACCCCTACTTCCTTAGCCTTTTCAGCAAGATCCAGCAGCTGATTCTCACTAAAGTCAAAATAGGTAGCTTCCCAGTTATTGATGAGGACTGGACGCGCTCGCTCGCGCCAGTAGCCCCTGGCTAGACGTCGACGAAATAGCTGATGAAAGACTTGACTCATGCCGTTGAGGCCCTGCTCAGAGTAAACCAGCAGAGCTTCTGGACTGGTAAAGGAATGGCCCGCAGCCAGCTTCCACTCAAAACCAAAAGGATTAATGCCTAGCTGCAGCCGTGTTACATCATAGGTGTCCACCTCAGCCTGAATAAGAAAATTACCTGAATACACCAAGGTCGCTCCTAGCACTGGACCTGAAAACTCAGTCGTTTCCGGTCGCTTAAGAGCCACAAAGGGATTGTGGTGAGGACTGGAAATGCCGCGGGTTGACTCAATGGACTGAATCCCCTGCTGAAGCGGTCGCTCCTTGATATGGCGTTCCCGGGCCCATGCTCCCGATAGCTGCAGCCAGTCATATTCAGCATCTGGCAGATCCAGCGACAGACTAGCTAGGGATTCCAGGTAGCAGGTTTCCCTGCCTTGATTGATCACTTTGCAGGAACGAGCGATAACCGGCCAATCAGCAAAAATCGTATAAAACAGCTGAACTTCCACTTCTGTCAACTCATCTTGCAGGGTTAAAATAAGAGTCTTAGCCTCCGTTTGATCCTCTGTATAAGTAGCTGGCAGCCCCTCTAAAGCTGGCTTACCACCTACCATCTGATGACTGACATAGACCAAGTCAGTAATACGCGAGCCAGTCTCCTGCCGCAGACAGATAGCGGGATGGCGAAAGTCTGTCGTGCCGTATTCTGGAAATTCCTGCCGCACATGCTCCAAAGAATAGCGTAAATCCCCTTCTTTCCGATAGGCCGTCATAGGTCGATGCTGCAGCTCCACCAGATAAGAATAATCCCGCTCCGGTACCGCCGCGCCGTAGTATAGCTGCAAGAGTTTACCATCCTCAGAAACCCGAAAGATATAAGAAATTTCGCCATTAGTCAGATGAAATTGTCTGTACTCTTCCTTAAACAAAATACTCGCTTTATTCATGACCTTCTCCTTTCGTAGTCCGCAATCATGCTTCTCCTTTCATTATAAAAAAGGCTACCACTTTTGGTAAGCCTTTCTCTCTAGTATTATTTATCCAAATGTGACTTTTTACAGCTCCTGTCCCAGATGAGAGCTAGCCTTGCGAAAATTCAAGGGCGACTGGCCACGCGCCTTCTTGAAAGCTTTTGAAAAGCTCTGTGTCCCGGAAAAGCCTGTCTTACTAGCAATCTCTTCCACCGAAAGCTGGCTGCTCGTCAGCAAATCAGCTGCCATATTGAGCCGCAAATCATTACTGTACTCCTTAATTCCCTTGCCTACTTCATCCTTGAAAAGCCGAGATAGGTAGGAAGGATGCAGAGCCAATTTCTGCGCCAAGTCCTGCACAGATAAACTTTCTGGCAGATGACTGCTCAGCAGTTCCAATACCTGCTGGACATAAGGATTGACCTGACGGCTTTCCACGATTAAGGATGTCTGCTTGAGACGCTGGGACAAGAGCTCTAGAAAGCGATAAACTTGCCTTTGCAGAGCTAGTTCAGCTGTTATTCCGCTACCCTCATAGGCCAGACTTTCAAAGACCAAGGCCTTAAATTCCTGGAAAGAAGTCAGCTCAAAAGACCATTGGCCTGACTGTAGTCCCAGAGCCTGCAGATAACGAGGCAAGAGGTGCCCACCCAGTCCCATCCAGACATAAGACCATGGCTCTTCTCCATCAGCCTGATAAAAGACCGACTGACCCGGTGGCACCACAAAGCCCTGCCCTTCCTGTAAATCATAGCGCTGATTGCCAACGGAGTAAGTCCCCCGCCCCTCCAGTACGATATGAATGACATAAACATCCCGAACAGCCGGCCCAAAGCTATGATGGGCTTCCGTTTTTGAATAACCACAGAAAGCAAAAAAACAGTCTTCTTGGCCAAACTGCATAGACTTAACCAAGGTCAGCGAATGCTCCATCAGCTCCTCCTTAGATTTGGATAAAACTTTTATCCTTATTATAAAACAAAAACCACTAAACAGCAAATGAATCTGATTAGTGGTTTCTTCATTCATCTTAAAAAGATTGGACGGATGGGTGATGATTAAAGAGAGCATGGGTAGCCTTATAGATATGGTAGGCTGTTGCAGCGTTATTCATAGTGTAAAGGTGTATGCCCGCCACGTCCTGGGTCACCAAGTCAACGATTTGATCCACAGCATAAGCTAGACCAGCTGCTCTCAGAGACTCTGGGTCATGTTCGTACTTATCCAGAATAGCCCGGAATTTTCTTGGCAGTTTGATATTCTCGCATGTCTTGAGCAAGCGCAGAGCCTGATTGCGGTTGAGAATCGGCATAATCCCAGCATGGATGGGCACTTCAATACCCGCTAAAATACACTTGTCCTGAAAATCATAAAAGCGCTCATTGTCAAAGAAAAGCTGGGTCACCAGACTAGAACAGCCCGCATCCACCTTTTTCTTGAGATTTTGAATATCTGAAATCTGATTTGGCGAATCTGGATGCCCCTCTGGATAGCAAGCTCCGATGATGTTAAAGTGCGGCGCTTCTGTCTTGATGTACTCGATCAAGTCAGTCGCATAGGTAAAATCATCCTTAGGCGCTGTATCTGGAAAAATATCCCCTCGCAAAGCCAGAATCTGATGGACACCAACCCGATCCAAAGACTGCAAGATATTAGACACCATGTCCTTGGTCAGATAGACCGCAGGCAGGTGAGCAATCGTCGGAATCTTGAGATCATTGGCGATGAACTCAGTCAAACGAACCGTCGTCTCCTCAATGTCAAACTTATTATTGCTGGCTGTCACACTGATAAAGTGAGGAGCCAAATCTTGCATCTCTCTCAATGCCTGAAAAATCTTATCATTGCCTACTGCCGGATTGGGAGGAAATACTTCAAATGAGAGACTAGGTGTATGACGACGAACCATATAACAAAAAGTTCCTTTCAATGATGGTAGTAATAGCTGAGGACAATCCTAGAAGAACAGCTCCTGCAGGATTGTCAGCTCCGCTTTAATTTTGGTATGTTCCTCCATCAAGATCAACTTTTGAGGTTCCAGGAGGATTATTGCAAATGTTGTCTAGCTGCTTTAGCTGCTTCTACTAAGCGCACCAAGCTAGCCTTGGTTTCTGGTATACCACGTGTTTTGAGACCACAGTCAGGGTTAATCCAAACTTTCTTGCTTGGTACTTTAGCAAGGATAGCTTCGATAGTGTGGTCGATTTCGCCTTCATTTGGCACACGAGGAGAGTGGATATCGTAAACCCCAGGTCCCACTTCTGTTTGGAAGTTTTTCGCTTTAAGCTCGTCCAAGATTTCCAAGTTAGAGCGACTCGCTTCAAAGGATATCACGTCCGCATCCATATTATCGATAGCAGGGATGATATCGGTAAATTCTGAGTAACACATGTGAGTGTGGATTTGCGTATCTGGTGCTACTGTTGAGTGTACCAAGCGGAAGGCTGGAATTGCCCAGTCAAGGTAATCTTCGTACCAGTCACTACGACGGAGTGGCAATTTCTCACGAAGAGCAGCCTCGTCGATTTGGATAATCTTCACGCCTGCAGCTTCAAGGTCAAGAACTTCATCCTTAATAGCAAGAGCGATTTGAAGGGTAGAATCCTTGATAGAGATGTCTTCCCGTGGGAATGACCAGTTGAGGATGGTTACAGGTCCAGTCAGCATGCCCTTAACAGGTTTGTCTGTACGGCTTTGTGCATAGCTAGACCATTTAACAGTGATTGGGTTGAGACGAGTCACATCACCCCAGATGATTGGTGGTTTCACTCCACGCATACCGTATGATTGTACCCAACCATTCTTAGAGAAGAGGTAACCTGACAGGTTTTGACCGAAGTACTCAACCATGTCATTACGCTCGAACTCACCGTGCACCAGCACGTCAAAGCCAACTTCTTCTTGCCATTTAATCCATTCATCGATCTGCTCAGCCAAGAACTTGTCATAGTCCTCTGCTGACAACTCACCCTTACGGAAGGCCAAGCGTTTGGCACGAACTTCCTTGGTTTGAGGGAAGGAACCAATTGTCGTAGTTGGCAATGGTGGCAGATTGAGCGCCTTGTGCTGAATTTCCTCACGCTCTGCAAAGACCGGCAGGCGAGTGTAGTCCGCATCCGTCAAGCCAGCGATGCGAGCAGCCAGCTCTGCATTTTGCCCAACACGCTCTGCTGCAAAGAGAGCTTTGTTAGCAGCAAGTGCTTCTGCACCACCGCCATTGCGGATAGCATCCAAGTCACGGATTTCATCCAATTTTTCTACCGCAAAGGCAAAGTGGTTCAAGATTGCTGGTTCAAATTCTTCATTAGCCGTTGTAAATGGCACATGAAGCAGTGAACATGAGCTTGTCAAAACAAGATTTTCAGCTGGGATTTGCTCAAGCACCGCCAAGCTCTTTTCGTAGTTGTTGCGCCAGATGTTCTTACCGTTGACAATCCCTGCATAAAGTGTCTTATCAGCTGGGAAACCGCCTTTTACAAGTTCAAGTGTTTTCTTGCCTTCGACAAAGTCCAAACCAATCGCATCTACTGGCAGCTCTACAAGGTCCGCATAGATGTCACGAACGTCACCAAAGTAGGTTTGAATCAAGACTTCCAAGCCTTTCTTGTCTGCTAGAAGTTTCTTATAAAGGTCCAAGAAGAGAGCTTTTTCTTCTGCTGACAGGTCTTTGACCAGACTTGGCTCATCCAGCTGGATACGCTCTGCACCCAGCTCTGCTAATTTGGCAAAAACTTCTTGATAGGCTACTGCTAAGGCATCTACAAAGTCAGCTGGCGCTACACCGTCTTCAAAGTCAGATACTTGCAGGAGAGTGAATGGACCAACTACAACTGGACGGGTTACCAAGCCTAGCTCTTTCGCTTCCGCAAATTCATCAAAAATCTTGTGACCAGCCAATTTGACTTGGGTTTCTTTTTCAAATTTAGGAACGATATAGTGGTAGTTAGTGTTGAACCATTTTTTCATCGGAAGGGCACGGACATCCCCTTTTTCGCCCTGATAGCCACGAGCCAAGGCAAAATACCGCTCCAAGTCAGTCAACTCCAACTCTTGCACAGATGACGGCACCACGTTAAAGAGAAAGGCCGCATCCAGCACATTGTCATAGTGAGAAAAGTCATTTGACGGAATCTCTGAAATCCCCTTTTCCTTGACAATATTCCAGTGTTTAGCACGCAACTCTTTGGCCGCAGCCAGAAGCTCTTCTGCTGAGATTTCATGTCTAAAGTATTTTTCAGTTGTAAATTTCAATTCGCGGAATTCACCCAAACGTGGGAAACCAATAATAGTCGTTGACATAAACGTCCTCCAAAATTTTTCTTGATTTTATCTTATCAGAAAATCCCCCCTCTGTATAATTGGAATTTCCCAGAGTTTGATATAGCCTAAAACTATAACCCATCTTGTCAATCAGTCCAAAATCCCTATTTTAGAAGCACCATTGACTGTAATTATTGTTAGCTATAGGTAGAAGTTATGACTTCAGAAAAAGAAAAACCAGCGATTTTTATTCTCGCTGGTTTCTTTTCATTCTTTTACTAGTGCTTTCCTCTCCTCCTTCTCCACAACAAACTCTCTAACCAAGCGATAGATAACTGCGAAGATAGGCGTGAAGAAAATCATGCCGACCAAGCCAAAGAGGTTACCCCCAATCAGGGCAGCGGCTAGGGTAAAGAGAGTTGGAAGACCGACGGACTGGCCTACCACGCGCGGATAGATGACATTGCCCTCAATCAGCTGCACTCCCTGAAAGACTGCGATTGAAAGAAGGGCTTTCCAAGGGCTGTCGGTGAAGATAAAGATAGCACCCAGAGAACAAGCTGAGAAAGGCCCGATGTAGGGAATGAAAGAGAGCACTCCGGCCAAAACTCCTGTCAAGGCCGCATAAGGCAGGCCTGTCAGAGAATATGCGATAAAGACTAGAACACCGACAATAACGGCCTCTATCATCTGCCCCATCAGAAACTTATCATAGGTCTCGACAATGACAGAACCGACATAGGATAGGCGTTTCACAGCCTTCTCAGGAAGCAAAACCTGCAAGAGACGGCTAGTGATTGTCTGCAAATGCTCCTTGCTGCTCAAGAAGGCAAACATGAGGAAGATAGACATGATGACAGAGAAGAAATTGCCAAAGATAGCAGAGATATTGCCCGTCAGACTCCCCAGAAGAGAGATGGCTCGGTTGACAATGTCACTGTTTTGCAGTTGCTTGGTTAAATCTTGCAACTGACTAGAGGAAAGCAAGCCAGACTGCTGTAGCCACTTGGCTACCTGAGGCGCTACCTTTCCGATGGTCGCGCTTAGCTGATTGACCGCTGTGGTCAAAGTCGGCACGACGATGGAAACAATCCCCGTCATAATGAGAGCTAAAATCAGCACCTCTAAAACCAAGGCTAAACCGCGCTGTAGCTTCTGGGGCACTCGGCATTTGTCCAAGAAGTCTTCCAGCTTTTTCATTGGGACGTTAAAGATAAAGGCTAGGACTCCACCTAGTATAATGGGTGAAAAAACCGAAGTCAGACTCTGCAGGCCAGACCAGATGTTCCCGATATAGAGAACCAAAGCCAGAGCAAATGCCGCAAAGATGATGAGTTTATAAGATTCATTTATTTTTTTCATAAGGTTTCCTTTTAAGGTTTTGTCATTTCCTTATTTTATCATAATTTTCGAGGGCTTTCGAGCAGAAGAAAGCAGAGCGACATATAGGTCAGTCAGCTTTATCATCGATCTTGAATTTGAGTACATCTTGAAGATAAAAAATCGCCGATATGATAGCTAGAACGCCGGCCAAGTCCCCCAAAAATGAAATAACTCCTGCAAGAAAAGCAAAGAAGAGAAACTTATGGCTCATCTTATTGACTCTTGATTCTTCACTATAATGAGCCATTCCGGCAATAGAAAGCCCCAAAAACAGCAAGCTGATTAATACTACCAAGCCACCCTATGCCATCTATTCGAAGAAGCGTAAAGGATTATCAGACCTCCTAAGATACCGGCAATTCCATTTACCAATAACAATTTATTCGACTTCATATAAATCTCATTCTTTCTTTTTTAAAAATAGTATACCTAGCTACTTTCTAATCTGTCAACCATTAGAAAAGAATGATTGTCTCATCCGATAAATCCGTTTTCATTCATATTATCTTATGATAAAATAGCTTTATGCACAAGAAAACGATTATTGATTTTAAGCAGTTGGACCAACGTCTCATTTTTACGAATCCTATCAAGGAGCTAAAGACTCGCCGTCTTGACCAAGTAAAGGAACTTTTGACAGAGATTGAGGGCTGGCAGGAGAAAGGATACTATGCTGTCGGCTATGTCAGCTATGAAGCAGCTCCAGCCTTTGAGGAAAAGTTTCAGGTTCATCAGGCTCCGCTCCAGAAAGAATACCTCCTCTACTTTACTATCCACGAGCAGGCTGAGGAGGCTTCCATTCCCTTGACCTATGAGGAAGTGGAAATGCCAGCAGCTTGGCAGGGGCTGACTTCTGAGCAAGAATACCAGAAGGCTATCGAGACTATTCATCATCATATCCGCCAGGGTGATACTTATCAGGTCAACTACACGGTACAGCTGTGCGCGGAGCTCAATCCTGAGGATAGCTTGGCTATTTACAACAGGCTGGTCGTCGAGCAAAACGCTGCCTACAATGCCTATGTAGAGCATGATCAGACTACCATCTTGTCCATCAGCCCTGAACTCTTTTTCGAGGAGCATCGAGGTCAACTGACAACTCGTCCTATGAAAGGAACCACCAATCGGGGACTGACCTTAGAGCAGGATAGAGAGCAGGCTGCATGGTTAGCTCAAGATGCCAAAAACCGAGCAGAAAATATGATGATTGTCGATTTGCTCCGTAATGACATGAACCGTATTTCTCGGACGGGCAGCGAGCGGGTTGAGCGTCTCTGCAGCGTCGAGCAATACTCTACAGTCTGGCAGATGACCTCTACCATCAAAAGCCTGCTGCATGAGGGAATCGGACTGGCAGAGCTTTTCAAGGCACTCTTTCCTTGCGGATCCATCACAGGCGCTCCTAAGATTTCGACCATGGCTATCATCAAGGCGACAGAAAAAGCGGCTCGAGGGATCTACTGCGGTACAGTCGGTATCTGCCTGCCAGACCAGAGACGGATTTTCAATGTCGCCATCCGCACCATTCAGCTAGAGGGGGAAAAAGCCATCTATGGTGTTGGCGGGGGCATTACTTGGGACAGCACGTGGAAATCCGAATACATCGAGACACAGCAAAAATCTGCCGTCCTCTATCGGAAAAATCCGCGATTCGACCTGATTTCTACTGGAAAAGTGACGGACGGAAAGCTGACCTTGCAGGACCAACACCTGCAAAGACTGACTGAAGCAGCTGGCTACTTTGCCTATCCTTTTGATCAAGACAAACTGAAGCAAGAGCTAAGAGAAACCTGCGCTCAGCTGGATAAAGGGCAGGATTACAGGCTGCGTATAGCTCTTAAAAAAGACGGCAGCATTGAGCTAGAAACGGCTCCTCTACTACCGCTGACGGAAACTTTCAGAAAGGCAAAACTAGTCGAGCAAATAGCCAATCTAGTCCAGCCTTTCACCTATTTCAAAACCAGCCATCGGCCACATCTGACCTTGGAGCAGCAAGAGCAGATTTACTACAATGCACAAGGCCAGCTGCTGGAAACCTCTATCGGAAATCTGCTGCTGGAGCTAGACGGCAAGCTCTACACGCCTCCAGCTGAACTAGGCCTGCTCAAGGGCATCTACCGCCAGAAGCTACTGGATAAGGGACAAGCTACTGAGAAAATTCTGACTCTGGCCGATTTGGATCAGGCTGAGAAAATCTACGCCTGCAATGCAGTCAGAGGACTGTACGAGCTGGAAATTGAGGATGAAGAGTTCCACAATTTGCCACTTGATTTTAATCCTCATCAAAAACTTTAGAAATATTTGAGAAATTCTTTATAAATATTTGAAAGTTTGGCGCTATACTAGTTAATAAGAAGGGGAGTTTTCTCTCCTAACATCATGAAAAGGAGAATTGATCATGGAAAATGTTTTGGTTTTACAGCAAGTCAGCAAAAAATTCGGCCGGCAGTACGCTCTGACCGATGTGAGTCTGACGATAAAAAAAGGAGATATTTACGGTTTGATTGGCAAGAACGGGGCCGGAAAAACCACTCTGATCAAGGTCATCACCCAGCTCTTGGAAGCAAGCAGTGGCAATGTCTCCCTCTTTGGCTCTCAGAACTATCAAGAATGGACGCAGAGCCTCAAACGGGTCGGATCGGTCATCGAAACACCGGTCGCTCACAACCACCTGACAGCCTATGAAAATCTCAGCTACTACTGCAAGCTCCGCCATATTCCCCATGCGGACAAAGTCATCCGTGAAACCTTGGAATACGTGGACTTGACGGATACCGGCAAGAAGAAATTCCGCGACTTCTCACTCGGGATGAAACAACGGCTGGGTCTGGCTATCGCGCTTCTTACCAGACCTGACCTGATGATACTGGATGAGCCTATCAACGGCCTGGATCCGGTCGGCATCAAGGAATTCCGCCAGCTGGTGCAGCGGCTCAACGAGGAGTTGGGCATGACCTTTATCATCTCCAGCCATATCCTGTCTGAACTCTACTTGGTGGGGAACCGGTTTGGTATTATCGAGGAAGGACGATTGATTCGCGAGATTTCCAAGGCGGAGTTTGAAGAACAGAGTGAAGACTATATCGTGCTTAAAACGTCGCAGTTAGAAGAAGCCAGCCGGCTGATTCACGACCAGCTCATGCATCGCATCAAGGTGGTCAATGCTTCTGACGAGATTCATATCTTCACCCATTCGCATGAGATTAGCAAGATTGTCAAGGAACTTGCGGCTGCAGATATACCGGTGCAGGAGATTTACTATGCACGACAAAACCTAGAAAACTTCTTTACAGACTTGGTCAAATGACAAAGGGAGGCTTATCATGATGGATTTCATTCGAGCCGATTTTTACCGGCTCATACGCTCAAAAGGCTTTTGGATTACTGAATTTTTATTAGTTTGTGTGATTTTCTCAGCAACCTTCTTCCAAGCAAATATTCATTTTGGAGCAAATATCTCCAGAAATGAGGCTGCTACTCAAGCTCTAGGAAAACTAACCGGACTTCAAGCTCTGGACTATTTTGCAGGCAATACAGACGGTCTGCTCTTTTTCACCATCATTGGTATCGGTATGGTCCTTGGAGTGGACCTGTCTCGGAAACTTTATAAAAACTGTCTGAGCTATGGCATATCTAAGCTCAGCTATTATTTTTCTAAATTCTTTGTCTGCGTTAGCATCGCAGCCTTTCACTTCCTGATGATTTTATCTATCTCCTTTGTGACCGCTAGTCTGTCCAACGGAATTGGAAGTGCCCCCAGCTCTTTTTTGCCTCAGCTGGGAACTGCTCTCTTCATTCAATTTCTCAGCACGGTTACATGGATTGCCATCATTTCTTTTGTACTCTATGCCAGCCACTCCATCGCGTCTATCTTTCTGACCTATTTCCTTGGTGGTACCTTACTGACTATTCCCCTCATCTTTTACCCTGAAAATGAATGGTTGCTCTATCTGACTCTGCGATTTAACACAAATATGGCAGCAGATGGCGGGACTGTTATCAAGGCTATCCTGACAGTGGTAACGGTCACCCTGCTCTTTCTAGGTGGCGGGCTGATGGTTTTCAAAAAGAAAGATTTATAAAAAGCAGGAACAATCTTAATCATTCAGAGGAGATTTCATGTTACATACTATTCAGGCGGAGCTCTACCAGCTTGTCCGCTCCAAACTTTTTTGGCTAATAGAAGGGCTACTCTTTTTTCTCATTTTCATCAGCTCTCTTGGTGAAAGAAACTTTAATTTTTATATCTCTACATCTTCTGATCCAGAAGAAATAGTCATCCAAGGTTGGACAGGATTTGAAGCTCTCGGGGAGCTTGCTAAAGATTTCCTGCCCTTTGTCATGATTACTGTCCTCGTGCTCATTATCTTTCTGTTAGGTCGTGACCTGACTAGAAAATTATACAACAATATATTAACTTTCGGGGTTTCTCGGAAAGAATTTTACTTATCCAAAATAGCTGTTCTTGTCATAATTATCATCTTTCAACTAATAGCAGCCTTTGCTGTAGCCTTTATCTTTGGAAGCCTCTTCCACGGACTTGGAACTATGCCAAAGAACTTTTTCTGGAGCTTTTCCTTGTCTTTCTTTCGCTCCTTTCTCTTTATTATGACCTGCAGTTCCGTAGTTACCTGTCTTCTCTACCTGACCCGCTCCACCCTAGCCAGCTATCTCGTCTTTTTCGCCCTGACTATGCTTCAGTCTAGCCTCGTCATCGTTTTCCCTCAGATAAATTCTGAACTATTCTTATTCCTTATCCTAGCTGGTTCTCTCTTAGGTGGTTACCAAGCCTTTCAGCACAGAGACTTATAAATTTAAGCAGTCAGCCCTTTGGCTGCTTTTTTATTGCTTTTGGATTGGTTCTGTATTTCTTTAGAAATATTTTAGAATTTCTTGAGAAATATTTGAAGTCTAGGTTGTAAACTAAAAGTAAGCACAAAGAAACGGAGTATCACCATGCAGCATATCTTAGAAATTAAACATATTACGAAACAATCCAACCAGCAAGAGTCCCTTGATCAAGTCAGCCTATCTATCCAAAAAGGCGATATTTATGGACTGATTGGCAAGAAAGGGAGTGAAAAAACTACCTTGATGAAGATGATTTCCCAGCTCATTCATGCCAGCAACGGAACCACTGCCCTCTTTTCCTCTGCTGACAATCAGAAGGAATGGAAGAAGGCGCTCAAGCAAAGCGGAGCTATCATCGAAACACCGATTGCCCACGAGCATCTGACGGCCTTTGATAATCTGCTCTATTATTGCATTGATCGAAAGGTTGCCAATCCTGATAGGGTTATCCAAGAATGCCTAACTTACACCGGACTGACCAAGACTGGCAAGAAAACATTCAGTGAATTTTCCCTAGGCATGAAGCAGCGGCTAGGTATCGCTATCGCCCTTATTGATAATCCAGACCTGCTGATATTGGATGAGCCTTTTAATAATCTTGGGCCTATTGATGTTAAGGAATTCCACCTCATGATCCAGCGAATCAGCCAAGGACTAGGAACGCCCCTTATCATTTCCAGTCACATCCTATCTGAACTTTCCTTGGTTGCCACCAAATTTGGCGTTCTGGAACAAGGCAAGCTTGTCACAGAATTTACCAAAGAAGAATTCGACCCTCAACTTATACCAGAACAGCTTAACTAGCTACAGGTCTAGCAATGACTATTCTTCTTCACAAAGCATTGCTGAAACCTTTGTTGCTTTTGAGAACTTGACATCTTTTAACATAAAAAATGAACACCCCAAGCAGCCAGTCAGCCGATTGGTTGTTCTGCATTTCTTTAGAAATATTTTAGAATTTCTTGAGAAATATTTGAAATCTAGCTTGTATACTAAAATCAAACCTAAGAAAGCGAGAATATACCATGCAAACTGTTTTAGAAGTAAAGCAAGTTACCAAACAATATGGCCAGCAATACGCCCTCGATCATGTGAGTCTTTCGATTCAGAAAGGCGATATTTATGGACTGATTGGCAAGAACGGGGCTGGCAAAACCACTCTTCTCAAAACCATTAGCCGGCTCATTCATGCCAACAGCGGAACCGTGTCTGTCTTTGGTTCGCAGAACTCTAAGGAATGGAACGAAGCCCTGCGCAAGATAGGAACTGTCATCGAAACACCAGTCGCTTACAATCAGATGACTGCTTATCAAAACCTCAACTACTACTGCAAGGTCCACCAGATTGCCCAGCCCGACCAGCTCATCAAGGAAACCCTGGCCTATGTCGGACTGAGCAATACTGGTAAAAAGAAATTCCGCAACTTTTCGCTAGGAATGAAGCAGCGTCTAGGAATCGCTATTGCACTTATCAGCAAGCCTGAACTCATGATTTTAGACGAGCCCATCAACGGCCTAGATCCTCTTGGCATCAAGGAATTTCGACTGATGATTCAGCGACTCAATCAAGAATTGGGAATCACTTTTATCATTTCCAGCCACATCTTGTCCGAGCTTTATCTGGTAGCCACCAAGTTTGGAGTGATTGACCAAGGACAGCTTGTCGCAGAATTCACCAAAGACGATTTTGACCGAGCCAGCGAAGATTATATCGTCCTCAAGACTAGCGATAAAGAACAGGCTGCCAATCTCATCCAAGGCAAGCTCCACTATCAGCTCAAGGACGCTGATAAATCTGACGAACTGCACATTGTCGCCCAAGAGCAGGAACTAAATGACATCAACAGGGAGTTGGCCCTATCCAACATTCATGTCAATGGTATCTATGCAGCTCACAAAGATTTAGAAAAATACTTTACAGATTTAGTCCAGTAAGGAGAAAAAACCATGTTACATACTTTTCAAGCAGATTTTTACCGTTTCTTTCGTTCCAAGGCTGTTTGGATTACCGAATTCATCTTTCTACTGACGACCTTGAGCGCAGTCTTTGGCAAATTAAATGCTGTCCAGCTTATACAAGCTGTGTCCAACGCTATCGGTAATAATACATTTATCATCATTATCCTCTCTATGGTCGTCATCGGGACAGATCTGAACAAGCAGCTTTACAAGAATACATTAACCAGTGGCGTTTCCCGTACCAGTTTCTTCGTCTCTAAAGCCCTAGTCATGGTCTGCGTAACCTTCCTGCAGTTGGCTCTCTATTATAGCATCAACTTTATCCTAGCAGCCATTCTAAACGGTATTGGTGATTTATCCGTCACCTTCCTGCTTCAGTTTATTCTTCTATTCTTTGTGCAGTGCCTAACTGTCATTGCTTGGACAGCTATTATTTCCTTTATTCTTTATCTGAGTAAATCTATGATTGCTGCCCTGGGAGGTTACCTTTTCTGCGCATCCTTAACCGGAGCTCTTGCTCAATTTTATCCCAAATCTTTATGGCTGCAGCATTTCACCATGAGCTTTGATTTTGAGACGCTTCAAAGCAGCGGTGTAACCTTAAGAATTATTCTAATCGCCTTGGTCTTAGGAACAATCTTTACTGCAGCAAGCCTCTATACTTTCCACAAAAAGGATTTATAGTAAAAAATGAGCTGGTTCTTAACTAGCTCATTTTAATCTTTTTAATTTTAAATTTCTTTAGAAATATTTTAGAATTTCTTGAGAAATATTTGAAATTTAGTTTGTATACTAAAAGTATAAACAAAGTAATTAAAGGAGAAACATCATGCAAAATGTTTTAGAAGTGAAAGGACTCACTAAAAAATACGGTGATCAGTATGCTCTGAAAGATGTCAGTCTTTCCATCAAGAAAGGAGAGATTTACGGTCTCATCGGTAAAAACGGTGCTGGTAAGACCACACTGATCAAAATCATCACGCAAGTCATTTATCCTAGCGGAGGGACCGTATCTGTCCTGGGCTCTCAGAACCAACAAGAATGGACCAAGGCCCTCAGCCATACTGGATCTGTTATCGAGACCCCTGTAGCTCATGCCCACATGTCGGCCTATGAAAATCTGCGCTACTACTGTACCGACCGGGGCATTCCAAATGCTGACAAAGTCATCAAAGAAACCCTGCAATATGTCGGCCTGACCGATACTGGAAAGAAGAAATTCCGTAATTTCTCTCTAGGGATGAAACAGCGGTTGGGCATTGCCATTGCCATTTTGGGGCGTCCCGACTTGCTCATCTTGGACGAGCCCATCAATGGTTTAGACCCAGTTGGGATTCAGGAATTTAGAGAAATGGTCAAGCGCCTCAATCAAGAATTAGGCATCACCATCATCATTTCCAGCCATATCCTGTCCGAGCTTTATCTAGTCGCAACTCGCTTTGGTTTTATCAATCAAGGGCATTTCATCAAGGAGCTGTCTAAGGAAGAATTTGACCGAGAAAGCGGCGACTATATCATCCTCAAAACGGATAATATCAAGCAAGCTGCTCATTTAGTGCAAGACAAGCTAGGCTACCAGCTCAGACCGACCAACAAGGAAGATGAGCTGCATATTTCCGGTAAGGTACAAGAAATTCGCAAGATTGCCAAGGAACTAGTCCTAGCCGACATCCCAATCGGGGAAATCTACTACGCCCACAAAGACTTAGAAAAATACTTTACAGACTTAATCAACCAACAAGGAGGAAACACTCATGTTTAATAGTATCAAGGCGGATTACTACCGTCTCTTCCGCTCCGTAGGATTCTGGGGAGTGCAGGCTTTCTGCATCTTTGGAATTCTCCTCGGCATTTTCACTTCCAAAGTTGTCAGTTCCGACAACGGTATCTTTTTTGCCATAGATGTCGTCTCCTACAACAGCGGCATGCTCTTTATTGCCTGCAATGTCATGACTAGCTTGCTTCTCGGTGTTGATCTCAATGACAAACTTTATCACAATAACCTGACTACAGGCAAGACTCGGACCCAGTATTACTTCTCTAAATCACTGACTATCGGTAGCTTACTTCCTATGCAGTTCATACTACTCTACATTTTTGGTATTGTCATCGAATTTGTCCGAACCGGTGGTAATATGGGAACCCTGCCAGTTAATTTCTGGGGACAATTCGCAATACTCTTTGTCATGCAGGTCATCTGTACCTATGCTTGGTACTGCATTACCAGCTTTGTCCTCTACTTGACTCGAAACTATAGTGTCGTCTTTATCACCTATATCATGACCTACATCTTACTCGGCCTCCCTAGTCAAATGGTTGATGCCAATAATGAATGGTTCAAGGCTATCAAGATGGAGTTCGTCTACGGAGACGCTTCAATACCAAGTGTCATCATCAAAACAGCTATCTTTGCTCTCAGTCTGATCACGGTCTTTAGCTTAGCAGGACTGGCTACACTGAAAAAGAGAGATTTGTAAAATAAAAACTCAGCTAATCACTAAATTAGCTGAGTTTTTTTGAGCGGATTTTAATTGGATGATGAGCAGATTTCACCCTTTCTGGTCTAGCCCTCTTTATCGGCTTTCTTTCACTGCTTCCAATCTTGCTTTTTCAAGAACAGACTGATGCAGACTCCTAGGATAAGGTAGAAAGTGACAAAGGTAAGACTAGCTGCCAAACTGGTCGGATATGGAAAGATCTTGCCCAGAGGAAAAAGAACATTAGATAGAAATCCGAGGGGAACAAAGAGCAAGAATAAAATCAAGGCTAGCTTAACCTGAAAAGAAGGTCTTACCTCGGATAGATTGCGGCCCGTTCCCCACACCAGCAGCCCTACTCCCTGAACGATCAGCACCGGCGTTAGCAAGATACTGATCTTGAGAAAATCAGCTAGGATAATGGAGAGGATGATGCCCAGACCGACAAAGCCAAGAGAGAGCTGATAGCAAATATTGCTGGCTATTCTCCTGTGCTTGATTGACTGCTCTTCCTCTTTCTGGACTACAGGCTCAATTCCCTTGAGCAGATAGTCTGTGGTCACCTCAAAATAGTCACTCATGGAAATGATCTTATCCAAATCAGGCATACTCTGCTCGCTCTCCCACTTGGAAACGGCCTGTCTAGACACACCGAGTTTTTCGGCTAGCCCCTCCTGAGAAATGCCCCGCACTTTTCGCAGGTACTGGATTCTGTCTGATAGATTCATGGATTGTTTTACCTACTCTTTCTTATTTTTTATACTTTCTTTCATTGAAACTTATTATAGCACAAGGCGGAGAGACTGCAAAGTCTGATTGTCATCTCTTCATAAAATGCTAGACTTCTTCCTTAGATGGAAGAGCTTTTTCCTCCCTATCCGTCCGATACCAGAGATAGATACTATAAAGTGTCAGGAGAATCACACCTCCAAAGTAAAAGAAGGGATTAACTTGAGAAAAATCCAAATTGTTAGCTTGAGCTATTCCAACAAAAGTCGGGATGAGAGTGTTGGAGAGTGCATGAAAGATGTTACAAGCAAGGACAGACTGGGTCTTCTTATACAGAGCTGCAAGCCAAAAAGATAGAAGGATACTGAAAATGATAAAAACTGAGAAAAGGTCCTGGCTTCGATCATAAAAGCGATCGTAAAACCAGAGAGGAATATGCCAGATGGCCCAAATAATACCGGTCATCAAGGTAGAGACAAAGAAAGAAAACTTTTTCTCCAAGGCCGGCTGTAGGAAGCCGCGCCAGCCGAATTCTTCAATCCCGCCCGATAGGACAATACAATAGATAAAAAACCAAGGAAATCTTACTAAAGCGCCGTCTACCAGCTTGCCGCCAGAAGCTAGGGCATAGAAGGCGGTCAGACCGCCACCATAGATTAGCAAGTAGAGCCAGGTCTCTTTCTTGCCTGAAAAGAGATAGGAGCAAATGGCCTTGAAGCCTTTCTTTTTCAGTACGATCAGGCTGGCCAGCATAGGCCCAAACATAGCAATACCATTTAGAATAGCTTCAAGAGCTAGATAGGCTGTAGGTGGACTGTCTGGCCAAAGGTTTTTGAGGATAATGTCCAATAGCCAGAATCCCCATGTCCAGCCGAAGTTCCAAGCCAGGAACGGCAAAATTAGTTTGGGTTGTGGTTTGATAGTTGTTTCTGTATTCATGAGAATACCTCCTTATAATATAATTAAACTCAAGTTTTTGATCCAAATCTTCAAAGACAGCGACTCGTTCATTCCGAAATCAAAAACTCGGCTTCTGCTTTCAGATTAACAAAAAAGCCAGTTGCCTTTCTAGCGACTGGACTTGGAATAAAGAAAAAATCTAGTTGCTTTTTGAGTGATTGAACTTGGAATCATTGTCAACTGTCAGTTGCAAGTCAGTTATATCAAGGGTTTAGAGTAGTTGGCTGATTTTTCACTTTGACTGTTAAAATGACCTCGCTGATATGACTTGCTTTTCAAATCACAAAACAAAAAGACATTTTTATCATGCCTTTCTTCGACTTAATCTAAAAATAAACCTCAGCCAATTCGAAAATTAGCTGAGGTTTATGAGCGGATTTTGAGCGGATTTTGAGCGGATTTTTTTAAGCTAACTGATAGACCCGATCTCGCGTTGTTCCACTTGTTTTCAGAAGACCGAATTCTACAAATATATTCAAATATCTACGGGTTGTAGCCTCGCTTAATCCTGTAATCTCTTGTACTTTTGCATTAGCTATTTGTGAATGTTCCTCCAAGTAAGCTTTTATCAGCTGATAAATTTCTAACTCTCTTGGCTTTAATGTCTTGTGAAGTATCCTGTCCGCATCTTCATCAGCTTTTTCTTGGTATTCTTCTAGTGTTTCTAGTATGGCCTGCAACATAAACTCAGTAAATACTGTAGAGTCATTAGTATCATTGCTGATGGTCAAGGCATCATAATAACCCTGCTGATGAGCATAAATAACTGATTCTACTGGCAGCCATTCAAAAATTGGATTCCATTGACTGAGAATCAGACTCTGCCATAGACATCCCATTCGCCCATTACCATCTTCAAAAGGGTGAATAATCTCTAACTCAAAGTGAACGATACAGGACTTGACAATGGCCGAGACCTCGCTTTGCTCTGCCCATTTGAATAAATCCTTGACCAAATTGGGGACAAACTGTGGTCTAGCCCCAACATGAACTACTCTTCCCTCGCCATCATAGACTCCAACATCCCCTAGCCGAAACTGTCCCGACCGCCTGACTAAATCCTTAGTCAGCAAGCCATGTGCCAGAAGAAAATCATCCAGACTATAAGGGTTTAGCCTGAACACTCGCTCATAGGCTTCATAGGCATTTTGCACCTCATGAATGTCTTTTAACGGACCAAGAACACGCCTGCCTTCAATGATGTCCGTTACCTGTTCTAGTGATAAGCTATTATTCTCAATAGCAAGTGATGATTGAATAGATCGGATTCGGTTTTCCTTACGCAAATACAGCTTACGTTTTTCAATCGAAAGTTGAGTAGTCAGTTCAGAAATTTTCTGAACTAGGTTCAATATCTTCTCTGTAATACGATAATTCGGTTGCATTTTACTCCTTTAAAAAATCATTTTCCCTTATCATACACTATCCTCTACAAAGTCACAACTAGTTCAAACCAGTCGTCCTCGGCTTTCATTGTCAAGTCCCCGCCTAGGATTTCGACTAACTGCTGGGTAATGTAGAGCCCCAGCCCTGAAGACTCCTCGCTGCTGGATAGATTTTCTGAGTAAAAGCGATTGGTCAGCTTATCCAGATATTGGATAGGCTGCTGGACGATATTTTTGACGGTAAAGATACAATGCTCGCCCTCTTTTTTCAGAGAAATGCTGGCGGACATACGGCCGTGCTTGAGGACATTGCTTATCATATTTTGGACAATGCGCTCTAGAATTTCTGGGTCTGTCTCTAACTCTAGACCCTCAGCCAGCTCTACCTGCAAGTCAATCTGGGCTTTCTGGAAGGCGTCATAATAGGTAAAAAGCTGCTGGGTTACCAGCTGAGATATATCTGTCGGCTGGACATTGGCCCGAATGGCTCCCTCCATCAGCCGGCGGTACTCCATCAAGGCTTCCAGCCGTTTGGATACCATTCCCAGACTATCTGCAATTTTGACCAGCTGCTGACTTTCCTGACTATCATCCTTCAGCAGCTGCTGGGTGTAGCCACTGGCAATGGTCAGAGGGGTGCGGATATCATGGGCAATATTACTGATAGCCATATCCAGCGTCTTCTTTTCCTGCTGGACAACAAAGGTCGTCTTATCTAGCTCCCTAAAGAGCAGCTCTGCTTCCTCTGTCAATTCCAAAATACTGGGGGCATGAGCAGCAGGAGCCAGACGATTCTGGCTCCCTGTCTGCCGCTTCCGACGAATCTGCTGAGCCACGTCCTTGACCGCCAGATGATAGCGTATGAAACCAATAGCCAGAAACAGACTGATAAGGGCAAATAAAATGACTAACACCAACATATCAGTCCTCCTTGAGCCGGACACCTAGTCCCCAAACAGTCTCTATGTATTCTTCCGTTGGGTCCAACTGAGCCAGTTTCTTACGTAGATTGCTGAGGTGAGTATTCAGGGTATTATCCCCAGGCAGATAGCTCTCTTCCCAGACCTGCTCAAAGAGCTCTTCCTTGGTGTAGATCTTCTTGGGATGACGGAGCAAGAGCTGGAGGATATGATATTCTTTCTTGCTCAGACGTACGCTTTTCTCTCCACAAACCGCCTCAAAGGTAGCCTTGAGCAGACGGATATTTTTAAAGGACTGGCCTTCTTCCTCGCCAGTCAAAGCCTGCTGGCTGCGCAGCTGCACGGTGATACGGGCAAAAACCTCATCCAGATTGAAGGGTTTGACAATATAATCATTAGCACCATTCAGCAGGTACTGGCTAACCAACGCTTTCTCCCCAAGGGCCGTCAGCATAACCACTGGCACCGTCGCATTGCTACTGCGAATTTCCCTCAACACTTCATCACCATTCTTCCCCGGCAGCATGATGTCCAGAAGAACCAAATCAATCTCCTCCCTCTCAAACAGCGAAATGCCCTCCGTCCCCGAATAGGCGGAATAAACCGTGTGTTCCTTCTGAAAAAGTTCTTTTAGAATTTCATGAATATCACTATTGTCTTCAATGAGTAAAATATGAGCCATAAACACTCGCCTCCAGAAATTTCCTATCACTAGTGTAGCAAGGATAAGAGGCTAAGTCAATAAAAGATGGACTATTCGAAAAACTTTAGAAATATTTTAGAATTACTTGAAGGATATTTGAGAATCGGACTTTAAAATAGAAAGAAATAAGAAATGTATGTGCTATAAAAAGGAGGCTCAGAATGTTTAAAATTTTTTGCAAAATCGTTTTTAAAAGTATTACTTTCGCCCTTGAGGGCTAAGGAAAAAGGAGACTCACATGAAAAAATCATTTATTCTAACGCTTCTAACGATTATAACTCTAGGACTCTTCCAGCCAGCTACTGCGCTGGCTGAGGAGCCTCAAAAGCTACCATCTGGTATCGAACGGGACCAGATCGGCCAGAAAATCCAAGACTATGTCAAGGAACATGAAAAAACAACAGCTGGCATGGCGACGGCAGTCTTTGATAAGGACGGTACCATTTATCAAGGAAATTTTGGCTATATGAACAAGGAAAAGGGAGTCAAGGCTGATGACGGCAGCGTTTTTGAATGGGGCTCCGTAACCAAATTAACTGTCTGGCTCTCTGTTATGCAGCTCTGGGAGCAAGGTAAGATTAACTTAGAAGAAGACATCCGCACCTATCTGCCAGAGGGCTTCCTCAAAAATCTCCGCTATGACAAACCTATCACCATGCTGGATCTGATGAACCATCAGGCGGGGTTTGAAGAGGGGGCTCATGCTGCTTATCTGGAAAATAAGGGGCAGACGATAGAGGAGATTTTGTCGGTTAGTCAGCCAGCTCAGATTTTTGAACCTGGCACAACAACAGCCTATTCTAATTTTGGAGCAGGCTTGGCGTCCTATATCGTTGAGCGAATCTCCGGTCAGCGTTTCTCCGACTATGTCCATGAGCATATCTTCCAGCCATTGGACATGAACCAAACCGCCATCCTTCCTGGCTTCGCGGATAATAACTATGTCCGTGAAAAACGAAAGAAAGCTCAATCTTATGATACAGAAGGAAACTCGCTCGGTTCGGCTTACTTTGATTTTGGCTTGTATTCTGTTGGTCAGGCAGCTTCTAGCCCTGAAGACTTTCAGAAGTTTGCTCAAGCCCTGTTAAAGCAAGAAAAATTGTTTCAGCGCTCAGAAACTTGGAAAACACTTTATACTGCCACTTCAACCTTCCCTGGAACGGATAGACTACTAAATGCTCACGGCTTTATGGTCGAAGAATATGGCACTGTTGTTCTGGGACACGGTGGGAATTCCACTGGTTATTCATCTTACATTTTACTAGACTTGAAAAACGGTATTGGCCTTACTGTCATGACCAATCAAAAAGGCGAGGATATTTATAATGTTCTGATGCCTGAACTTGTTTTTGGAGCTAAGAAAAAGACTGATAAGGCTACCTTTGAAAATTTCAAGCCGGGCTACTATCGTTCCGCTCGGTACTTCGAGACTGGTCCCCTGTCATTTGCCCGAACTCTATTTTATACGAGTTACGTCCCTAAAAGTATGGACAATCCGCAATTAAACCAAAATTATGCGGTGCTAAGCCATGAAGGTGGCCAAGAAAAAATCACTAGCACCACAGGCGATACACTCAAGATATCGGATACAGAAATCTACAAAGATTATGCCATGTACTTCTTAGCAGTTGCAGGAGTGGTCTACGCTTTCATCAATCTATTCATTAGTGGCGTTGCTGGGCTTATTCGCTTGCTGAAAAAAACACCAGCCAAGATGCCAAAAGCCCTGAGAATCTGGAATACTCTGACTTCACTGACAGTATTAGCAACCGGAGCAAATTTTGCTTTATTATTCCTTGCAATGACCAGCGGTAACATCGGCTTTGTAGCTCCTTGGCGCTATACAATCTTTGCTGGTCTAGGACTCATCTTAGGAGGTTGCCTAGTCTATCCGCTTCTGATCAAAGCTAAAAAAGGACTCGGAAAAGGAAGTGTCTTCCTGACTGTCATGACTAGCCTATCTGCCTTAGCAGTGGTCACTAATATCTTCTATTGGTCTCTATATCAGTGGTGGGCATTATGATGAAGAGCCTGTCTTCCTTAGGGGAGATGGGCTTCGTCTGCATAATTCTGCAAAGGAGAAAATCCTATGACCAATGAAACAAGAATAACCTAATTCTAAATTAAAAGGAGACTGCGCCGACTATCTGAACTCAGCTTATGTGAATACTAAAGTTGAACAGAAAGGAAATGCTATGAAAAAAACATTTATTCTAACGCTTTTAACGATTATAACTCTAGGGCTCTTCCAGCCAGCTACTGCGCTGGCTGAGGTGGCTCAAAAGCTACCATCTGGTATCGAACGTGACCAGATCGGCCAGAAAATCCAAGACTATGTCAAGGAACATGAAAAAACAACAGCCGGCATGGAGACTGCTATCTTTGACAAGAATGGTACAATTTATCAAGGAAGCTTCGGTTATATGGATAAAGAAAAAGGCATCAAGGCCGATGACGATAGCGTTTTTGAATGGGGTTCCGTGACTAAGCTGACCGTCTGGATCTCTGTCATGCAGCTCTGGGAGCAAGGTAAGATTAACTTAGAAGAAGACATCCGCACCTATCTGCCAGAGGGCTTCCTCAAAAATCTCCGCTATGACAAACCTATCACCATGTTGGATCTGATGGACCATCAGGCAGGATTTGATGAGGTAACCATGTACCTACAAGACGATAAAAGTATCGAAGAAATCCTTAAAGAACAACAACCTATCCAGTCCTTTGAACCCGGTACAGTCACAGCTTATTCAAATTACGGTGCTGGCTTGGCTGCTCTGATTGTCGAGCGGATCTCTGGTCAGACTTTTGCCGACTATGCCCATGAGCATATTTTCCAACCACTGGGCATGGATAAAACGGCTATTTTGCCGGATCTATCAGACAATTCCTACGTTCAGAAAAAGCGTCAAGAAACCAAAGGATACGACACTAAAGGAAACTTACTGAGCAAGGACCATTTCATCACTAGCATCTATCCTATCGGAGCGGCTACTGGCACCTTGAAAGACTTGGAGAAGTTCGCCCAAGCCCTGCTGGCTCGCAAGACGCTCTTTGAGCGCCCAGAGACCTGGAACACCCTCTATACTGCCAGTTCCACCTACCCTGACACGGATATCATCCGCAATGCTCATGGCTTTTGGGCCAACGAATACGGTACTACTGTGTTAGGCCACGGCGGAAATACAGCTAGCGCTACTTCACGAATAATGTTGGACTTGGAACACGGTATCGGCTATGTCGTCATGACCAATCAAGGTACAGAGCAAAATTATAATTTCCAAATGCCAGAGCTCGTCTTTGGATCGCGCAAAACGGCCAGCAAGGAAACCAAAGAGCAGTTCAGTCCAGGCTATTATCGCACTCTGCGTAACTTTAATCAAGGCCCTCTAGCTATCTTTAAAATGATTCCAGCCTCCGCAGACTACTTGCAGGAACCATCTGACGATCAGCGATTGCCAAACAACTTCTGGACCATTTATCAGAGCCAAGGCAAGACCCGTATCGCAGTGGCTGTCGCAGACTATGAGAAAGTCTCTGACTTTGATTTCTTTAAAGACTATGTTGTTCTAGGCTTGGCCGGACTTGGTATCATCTACGCCCTCGGCCTGCTCATCATCAGCCCGCTTCTAGGAGTCTATCGGCTTATCTTTCGCAAGAAACAAGACCAGCCAGACCGCACTTGGAAGGTCTGGAACCTCCTAACAGCTGTTGGTATTTTGGCTGTCCCAATCAATCTCTTTCTGCTATTCATGTCAGCAACTTCAGGAGATTTCAGCGAAATCGCTCAGTGGCGCTACATGCTCTTTGCTGCTTTGGGACTCCTGCTAACCGCAGCCGCTCTGTTACCTCTCTTCAGAAAGTCCAGAGAAAAGCTCAGCAAAGGCCGCCTCTTCCTAACATCCGTGACCAGCCTATCTGCCTTAGCAGTGGCCGCTAATATCCTCTATTGGTCTCTATATCAGTGGTGGGTATTCTAATATGAAAGGAGCCAGCTATGAAAAAAACATTTTCCCTAATCCTTTTAACTCTTTTGACTTTAGGACTCTTTCGACCAATTACCACACTGGCTGAAGAGCAGAAACTCCCATCTGGCATTGACCGCAACCAAGTTGGACAAAAAATCGAAGACTATGTCAAGGAGCATGAAAAGACGACTGCCGCTATGGAAACGGCAGTATTTGACAAGGATAGCACCATTTACCAAGGCAACTTCGGTTATATGGATAAAGAAAAAGGCATCAAAGCTGACAACAGCAGCGTCTTTGATTGGGGCTCTGTGACCAAGCTGACCGTCTGGATAGCTGTCATGCAACTCTGGGAACAAGGAAAGATTGACCTAGAGGAAGATATCAAGACCTACCTGCCAGAGAATTTTCTTAAAAATCTACACTTCGACAAAGCTATCACGATGCTGGATCTCATGAATCATCAGACGGGATTTGATGAATCTCTGTCTTACACAAAAGGTGATAAAAATATAGAGGAAAATCTACGCATGCTCCAGCCTGTCCAGTCCTTTGAACCTGGAACAGTAACCTCTTATTCCAACTATGGTGCTGGGCTAGCTTCTCTGATTGTCGAGCGGATTTCCGGCCAGACCTTTGCTGACTATACCCACGAGCATATCTTCCAGCCGCTTGGCATGGACAAGACAGCTCTCCTACCGAACTTATCTGATAATCCCTATGTCCAGAAAAAACGCCAAGAGTCTAAGGCCTATGATACAAAGGGAAATTCACTAGGGACAGCTTTTTATGAATATGGTCTCTACTCAATTGGCCAAGCAGCCGGTACCTTGGAGGATTTACAGAAATTTGCTCAGGCTCTGCTGGGGCGCAAGGCTCTCTTTGAACGTCCAGAAACTTGGAATACCCTCTACAATCCCACTTCGACCTATCCAGGTACAAACATAGCCCGCAATGCCCACGGTTTTTGGATCAATGAATACGGAGTCAGCATCATTGGTCACGGCGGCAATACTGATGGTTTCAGTTCTCGTCTCATGCTAGACTTGGAAAGTGGCATCGGCTACATAGTCATGACCAATCAAAGCATGGAAGAGAATTACAACTACCAAATGCCTGAACTGGTTTTCGGAAGACGTAAAACAGCTGACGAAGATACACAAAAGCAGTTTACACCAGGCTACTACCTTTCTCCACGTACCTTTCTCCATGGCCCCCTGTCCTTTCTAAGACTCATGACGCCCTCAATAGAAAAGATTGACAATCCTGCTCAGAACCGAATCTTGAGTACCAATTTTTGGACCATCTATAAGAGCAAGGGAAGGATTACAATTCCCGTCGCTGTGGTGGACTATGAGAAAATCTCTGCTTTCGACTTCTATAAGGACTATATCATCTTAGGATTAGGCATCCTTGGAATTGTCTATAGTTTTGGAACGCTCATCATCAGCTTTTTATTAGGAGCTTATCGCTTGATTTCCCGAAAAACGGTTGAGCGCACTGACCGCACTTGGAAGATCTGGAATCTACTGACTTCCCTTGGTATTCTGGCGGTTCCCCTAAACCTACTAATGATTATGATACCTTTGATGTCAGATGACCTTGATTCTCTAGCTCCTTGGCGCTACATGCTCTTTGCTGCCTTGGGACTCCTACTAACCGCTGCTGCTCTGCTGCCGCTCTTCAGAAAATCCAGAGAAAAGCTCAGCAAGGGCCGCCTCTTCCTGACAGCAATGACCAGTCTATCTGCTTTGGCAGTGGTTGCTAATATCCTTTACTGGTCTCTTTACCAGTGGTGGGTGCTTTGATATAAGTTGCCTGCCTTCCTTTGGGAAAGTGGGCTTTGGCTTTTTGGAAAAATATGATGTCCTCCATATTAGCTGCTTGGAGGTATGAGGGGAAGATGTAGAGAAGCAGTGTCAGGTTGACAGAATAGATAGGTGAGAAAGAGAAAACATATGCTTAGCTATCAAATAGTAACATGTCATACGTTTTTTGATTCATACTCAAGTTATTCCTGCCTAGTGTGAATTTTCATTATTTGAGTATGAATGCCAAACTGATAATTTGTTAATTTGTTCTTGAATAAAGAGGGTTAGTTCCTCAACTGTTAAGGGAATATCCTGCCTGGCATATTTTTCTAGCAGCGCGAAAATCCCTCCCATTACAAAATCAAAAATCAAGTCTAATTCTGTATTTATTTTTTCAACTTTTAAAAATGCCAGCAAATGAGGTTGCAAGGCTTGTTTGTAAGATTCATAAAAGGAAGAATCTCTGTTTAGAAATACGATTATTTCACCATAGACTTTATGAACAGTAATCAAAGATTTTATAAATTTCTCGTCTGTCAGATTTGGTTGCAGACTGATTTCAGAAATGATAGAGTGAATCAAATTGGTTTCCACTTGCTTCCTGAGATCGTAAACATCCTCAAAATAGTAGTAAAATGTCGACCTATTATAACCCGTCCTTTGACAAAGTTCTTTTACTGATATTTTATTTAAAGGCTTTTCGCGTAAAGCCTTGAGAAAAGCTTCCATAAAAAATTCTCTGGTTTCTTCTAATGCAAATAACAAACTCATGACTTTCCTTTCGGACACTTTGGGCAAAATTGTTGGTATCATTCATGGCAGATTTTGTCTATACTAGACTTATCTTATACAAATGAGGTATTGTTATGTCCAAACTGATTTCTGTTTGGTTAAAAATCTGGATTCCCATTCTCTTTGCTATGGGAATCGGTATTCTCTTATATCTTATCACAAATTGGACTACACTAGATGCTGGAAGCAGATTTGTCGCTATAATCTATGTCATGCTCCCTTTGCACTGTCTAGAGGAATGGAGATTTCCTGGCGGTTTTCATTATAACTACAACATGCTTCGGCGCTCTCGAAAGCCCGATCGCTATCCTATGAATCAATTTTCTGATATGCTGACTATTATGTTAGCTGAATTAATTGGTATTGTCTGTCTTTTCTACGGTGTCAATCAGATCATTGTCATCTGGAATCTTATCTTTTGCTTTTTTGAAATGATTGGCCACCTGATTTTTGGGTTCAGTATGTACCGACGTTTTCGAACAGTAGGAAAAAGAACCATTTATAACCCAGGTTTTGCGACAGCGGTTGTCTTTACGCTTCATGCTCTCTACTATGTTCTGAACCAGTATCCTACAAATCTCCCCGGCTTGTCAATAATCATTTTAGCCATTATCAGTGGAACAGTTCTTGTAAGCAGTGTCGTTCTTATCCCTGAGCAACTGTTCAAATCAAAAGAGACTCCTTATCCTTTTGATAGCAACCGTTATTATGAAAAATATATCGCAAGAAAAAATAACTGAGTTCCCTTCCCTATTTCATAATCTTCTTCAAAAATTCTATGAGAAGTCAAAGGCATAACTGAGCGACTAATACTCACCGAAAATCAAAAAGTGGCCTAGTTCTATTCTGCTATTTTAAGTTTGGCCTTGCGGCCAACCAGACATATCTAATGTTTGTTAGCTGTTATTTCCAACTCTATCGCGACAGAAACAATATAGATACACCTGACAAGTCTATCTGCTTTGGCAGTGGTGGGTGCTCTAAGGCAAATTTTATATATCAGTCCCTCTGGCTTTCTATTTTTTGACCACTAAATTGTATTTAGTTTTTTCTTGATTTTTTATATTTTATTTATTACAATATGAACAAGTTCATAAAATGAACGTATTCATATTTTGAAAAGGAATTTAAAAATGAAAGTAAGTAAAAAAGAGAAGAATCGTCAAGCTATTTTAGAAGTGGCAGGGGAGTTGTTTCTCTCTAAGGGCTTTGGAGCAGTTTCTATGCGAGAGATTGCAGAAGTCTGTGATATAGCTACTGGAACTCTATATAATTATTTTAAAAGCAAGGGGCAAATTTTTATTGAAATAGTCATCCAGAAGCAGTTTAAGCTGACTACAAAATTTGATGAAAATGCTGAAACTTATACAGAGCTTGTGGCAAGTATTAAAAAGCAGATTATATCTGATGTTGGCACTATAACTGAAGTTGAGAAATCCGACTGGCAGAGCATTTTTCAAATTCTCACCTCTGATACTGATTCCAGTCAATATTTGAGCAACTTGCTGTATCTTGATAGTCAATATCTTCAATCAATTAAGACTTACTTGGAAAGCAAGGCTCATCTACTGCCAGAAAACTACCCAATCGACCTCCTGCTGGAAATACTTTATAACAATTTAGGGCTTTTGGTAATCCGATATCTTTATACGGATATGCCACCATCACTTTTAATGGAAAAAGGATTGGAACAGATAGAATTTATCATGGGGCAGGGAGGAATAAAATATTGAGAGATATTTGCACACCTAAGTTTTTACAGGAACTATTTGGACGGAAAACAAGCCTGATAACCATAGCTATCACGATGACCTTCTCTTTTCTGGTAACTGGATTACTCTGGCGTCTTTCCTTGCCAGATCAGAATTGGCCATTATGGCAAATCATCACTTTTTGCCTCTTATCTGTAGATATCAGCGGAGGAGTGATCGCTAATTTATCTCAAGGGACTAATCATTATTATCAAGAGTCTGTAAAACGACGATGTATTTTCCTCCTGATTCATATTCAGCCCTTACTTCTAGCTCTACTTTTTAATCAATTTTTACTAACCTGTACTATGGTCTGGCTTGCTGCGATGATAGGCGCTCTGTTTGTTAGCGAACTACTGAAAGATTGCAGGGAGCAAGCATTAACTGGTGCTTCTATGGCGGGGTTGGGTTGCATTCTTCTTATTAGTTACAGTAAATTGCCAATCAGTATGACAGCTCTTTTATCACTTTACCTGATTAAACTTCTATTCGCTTTTAGTGTAAATCACGATATGACCGCTTGAAGTAAAGATTATAAATAAAAGTATGCGAGTCTAAAATATGATGAACAGAAAGGAATCCCTATGTTGAAAAGAATCTTTATATTTATCCTTAAAACAATCACTTGGCTGGTAGGACTCTTAGCTCTGGCCTTATTGGCTATCTTTCTCTATCACCGCTTTCAAATAGCTCAGGAAAGCAAACTCATTGAGAAGCCGATTGGTCAGCTAGTCAAGGTAGAGGGTAAGAAGCTTAATGTCTACACTGCCGGCAAGGGCAAGAAGACTTTGGTTTTCCTAGCGGGACTGGGCACCAATGCTCCGGTTCTGGATTTCAAGGCTCTTTATTCCAAGCTGGAGGACGATTATCGCATCGTCGTGGTAGAACGTCTAGGCTATGGTTACAGCGATGATGGGAACGATGACCGCTCATTGGATAGACAAGTGGAGCAGACACGTAAGGCCCTCAAAGCTGCTAAGATATCCGGTCCTTATGTTTTGGTTCCGCATTCGATTGCTGGTTTAGAAACGATTCACTGGGCCAATCATTACCCAGAAGAAGTAGAAGCTATTATCGGGCTGGATATGACCATGCCTCATACAGAGGTGGCCGACCAGCAGAAATTTTATGGCTCTTATCAGACTATCCAGCTGGGGAGAATGCTAGGCTTAGCTCGCCTACCGATTTTCTTTGATGAAAATAGCAGCCCAGCCATAAAGTCTGGGGCCCTCAATGATCAGGAAAAAGCTATCTTTAAAGCCTTGTTCCACCAGCGGTCAATCACTCAGGCGGTCATGAACGAAGTCAAGAATCGGAAGAAAAATGTTGAAACGATTAACAAAGAACCTGTGCCGCAGATTCCGACTCTTATCTTTGCGGCTGTCCAGAAAGGCGGAGAAGCTCCCAAGCTAGAGGAAGAGTTTGTCGCGCAGAATGCCCAAGCCAAACTTGTAACATTAGAAGGTTCCCACTATATCCATGATGAAAAGCCAGAGGAAATCGCCCAGCAAATAAAGGAATTCTTGAAATAATGAATCTTGAAAAGTATTTAAATTTCAGTTAGACTAAAGTTCCTATAAACATACATCCTTGAAAAAGGCTGAGACATTCATATCTCAGCCTTTTTTCTATTTCACAGATGCTCCGTTAGTTGCGACGACTTCCTTATACCAGTCAAAGGATTTCTTCTTGGAACGTTTGAGTGTTCCCTTTCCTTCATTATCTCGGTCTACATAGATAAAGCCATAGCGCTTCTTCATCTCGCCAGTGCCGGCTGATACCAGGTCGATACAGCCCCAGGTCGTGTAGCCCCACAGCACCACACCGTCCTCATTGATAGCTTCCCGCATAGCCTTGACATGGGCCGCCAGGTAGTCAATCCTGTAATCATCAGCCACATAGCCATTTTCATCTGGAGTATCCACTGCGCCCAGACCATTTTCCACGATAAACATGGGCTTTTGATAGCGATCCCAAATGGTATTAAGCGTAATGCGCAAGCCCAGAGGATCAATCTGCCAGCCCCACTCAGAAGCTTCCAAATAAGGGTTCTTGAGAGAAGCAAAGATATTGCCCTCGGTCAGCTCATTGACCTTAGGGTCGCCCGAAGCCACCCGACTCGAATAGTAAGAGAAGGAAATGAAGTCCACCGTATGCTCCTTGAGCAGCTGCAGGTCCTCTTCTGTCATTTCGACATTGATGCCCTCGCGCTCCCAAGCTGTCTTGGCGTAGTTGGGATATTCACCACGCGCCTGCACGTCGATAAAGAAATAGTTTTTCCTGTCTTCCTCTATACCAGCCCATACATCACGTGGATGGCAGGTGTTAGGATAATTTTGCCCCGCTGCCAGCATACAGCCAACCTTGTTTTCCGGGTCAATCTCATGAGCCAGCTTGGTAGCAATGGCTGACGCGACCAGCTCATGATGGGCCGCTTGGTATTTGACCTGCTCTTCATTTTCGCCTTCTTCAAAGCAGAGCCCCGCCCCCATAAATGGTGCATGCAGAATCATATTAATTTCATTGAAGGTCAGCCAGTACTTGACCAAGCCCTTGTAGCGGGTAAAGAGAGTGCGGCAGAGACGCTCGTAAAATTCCAGCATCTTACGACTCCGCCAACCACCATATTGCTCAATCAAGTGCATGGGACAGTCAAAGTGAGTAATGGTCACTAAAGGCTCAATGCCATACTTGTGGCATTCCTTAAAGAGGTCTTCGTAAAATTTCAAGCCCGCTTCATTGGGCTCCAGCTCATCCCCCTTAGGAAAAATCCTGCTCCAAGCAATGGACATACGATAGGTCTTAAAACCCATCTCACCAAAGAGGGCAATGTCCTCCTTAAAGCGATGGTACATGTCGATAGCTTCCTTGGCTGGGTAGAAATAGCCTTCCTCAAAGTCAAACATCTTTTTCTTACCCGTGATGATGGCCAGACGGTCCGCACCAATCGGCACCACATCTACATTAGCCAGCCCGCGACCATCCGCATCATAAGCGCCCTCACACTGGTTGGCAGCTGTCGCTCCGCCCCACAAGAAACCATCAGGAAAAGTCAGTTTTTCAGTCATCTTTTTGCCTCCTTGTAAATCAAACGCTTTCTTATATTATAATAAACAATCAGCAAATAAACTTCTAGCATCCTACGGAAAAATGGTACTATTCTAATCTCTATGGTGTCTGTGAGATTCGGCATTCCCGATATTCTTCAACTCATGTGGAAGCACATCAAAGTAGGTCAAGACAGTAGGACAGCCAGTTGCCGGTCAATGATGAGGGAGCTGGCATTAGGAGGGGGATCAACTAATCTGTATTTTATTTGTAATAGCATAGATATCATTGTCATCTATCAGGAACTGGCTATCATCATGAGGATCCACATAGACTGGGATAGGTCTAGGATTCTGGCTGTAAGAAATAAAATGATGCTCTCTTAAGGGAAGGCAAATGCTGGTTTGATAGGGCACTTGGTTAATTTCAAATTCAAGCCAAATCTCATGCAACTGATTATACTCTCTAAACTGTTCAGCGGGGATAACATCGATAATATAGCCGTCATAGACAGGCCCTAGTCTTCTGGCTTGAGCGAGGCTAGCCTTCTTTATCCAAGAAGCAATGATTAGAGAGAGAATCTTGCCGACTAGCAATAGACTAAAGCCAGGCAAGAAGACTATATAAAAGAAATGACGGTTTTCACTAGAAGCACTCTGATAGGGATACTCAGGATTATAGGCAATAGGGATTTGACTTTGAATTTTGGGTTGTGTAAATCTACCGAGAACAGAATGGCCTTCATAAGCCACGCCGTCTACTTGGTATTGATAGATGCTACTATAAAAAGTTAATCCTCTTCCTCCTCTACTTCCTCCGGTTTCATACACATCATAGTCAATGACTTGAGCGGATGTAGTTTTCCAACCATAAAATACGGCTCTGAATTGCCCTGTTGCAGTGATACAGATATAAGTGAGGGCTATCATAATCAGGCTTAGGTAGACTAAAGATACAATGGGATTCTTTTTACGGACCGTTCCCTCAACAATGCTGATCCTTTTTGCCGCCTTGGGTTGCGGCTTTGGCTCCTGTAGAGGATTAAAGGCCTGATAGAGGGAGCCGGCAGCGAATGCCATAAATAATAAGAATCCCAGCAATGGCATGAGTACAAGGATAGGGATTGGGATGTCATTCTTATATTGGCTCTGCTCAGGCGACTTGGGATTATAGAGAATGCTAATGGTTTCCCCAGACTTAGGCACTTCATCTTGATAGAGGTCTGAAAGCCCCTGGTAGGTTTGACCATCAACAATGTAGTGATAAATAGGGTAGTAAGCGGGTGTAGAGCGTTTTTGCGGACTGGTCGTAAACCCGCTTACCTCAGCCGTTATGGTCTGCCACCCCTGAAATCGACTCTTATACCAATTAGTGGACGAGACATCTTTCAGCATCATGAACAGAAACGACAGCCCCACGACACAGCTGAATAAAGCAAAGAGCAGTTTGTATAATTTGTTTGAACTAATATTGTCTTTTGTCATATTATCCTATTATACCATAGGTCAGGGATTTTTAGTTTTTCTATACTCATCCAAAATCAAAGTGCAATTTTTTATAAGCACCTTGGTTTAATCAATTTCACATCCGAAATAACAAACCCCCAATCTGGCATTTCTCTTCAGACCAGTGATAGATTTTCCTTATCAGTGCGATAAAAAATACATATTACTAAAGGTCTGCTATCTGTGCTACACTAGGGACATCAATTATTTAAAGGAGTGAAAGCCGTGAACTGGGACGTCGTCAGTGATTACTATCCCCTCTATCAAGAGGCCTTTCTTTTAACCATGTTCATCGCCTTTTGGGGGATTTTGGGGTCAATTGCTGTCGGATTTTTAGTCAGTCTGATTCGCTTTTACAAGATTCCAATTTTGAAGCAGCTGGCAACTGCCTATATCGAGTTTTCCCGCAATACGCCGCTGTTGTTGCAGCTTTTCTTTCTCTACTTCGGCCTGCCTCGTGTTGGACTTGTTCTATCCTCTGAGGCTTGCGCAACTATTGGGCTAATCTTTCTGGGCGGTTCCTATATGGCTGAGTCTTTCCGAAGCGGCCTTGAAGCAGTCAGCCAGACGCAGAGGGAGATCGGACTCTCTATCGGCCTACGACCAGTACAAGTCTTCTACTATGTCATCCTGCCTCAAGCTGCAGCTATTGCCCTGCCTTCCTTTAGTGCCAATATCATCTTTTTAATCAAGGAAACCTCAGTATTTTCAGCTGTTGCCTTGGCAGACCTAATGTTTGTAGCTAAGGACTTGATTGGCCTTTACTACGAGACAGATACGGCTCTGCTCATGTTGGTCATCGCTTATCTGATTATTTTGCTGCCAATTTCACTTGGCTTTAGCTGGATAGAAAGGAGGCTGCGGCGTGCAGGATTCGGGCATTCAAGTTCTCTTTCAGGGGAATAATTTCTTACGTATCTTACAAGGGCTAGGTGTTACCATTGGTATTTCCATCCTCTCGGTCATAATCTCCCTCATCTTGGGGACTATTTTTGGCATCATTATGACCTCGCACTCAAAGATCGTGCGCTTTCTGTCCAGAGCCTACCTAGAGTTTATCCGCGTCATGCCTCAGCTGGTTCTGCTCTTTCTGGTTTACTTTGGCTTAGCCAGAAATTTCGACATCAATATCTCCGGTGAGCTTTCAGCCATTATCGTCTTCTCTCTTTGGGGAACGGCGGAGATGGGTGACTTGGTACGGGGTGCCATCACTTCCCTACCCAAGCATCAGTTTGAGAGTGGTCAGGCACTGGGACTATCTCAGCGCCAGCTCTATGCCTACATTGTCATCCCACAAATACTGAGACGGCTTTTGCCGCAGGCGATTAACCTAATCACGCGGATGATTAAGACAACCTCACTCATCGTCCTTATCGGAGTCATCGAGGTCGTCAAGGTCGGCCAGCAGATCATTGACAGTAATCGTCTGTCTATCCCTTCTGCTGCTTTTTGGATTTATGGCTGCATTCTGCTGCTTTACTTCGCAGTCTGCTTCCCTATTTCTAAGCTGTCCTCTTATTTGGAAACCATCTGGAAGGAGTAACGGACATCATGTCAGAAATCATTTTAGAATTAAGGGACATTCGCAAGTCTTTCGGCAGCAATGCCATCCTTAAAGGCCTGTCTCTCTCTGTCCAAAAAGGAGAGGTCGTGGTCATCCTAGGATCATCTGGCTGTGGCAAGTCAACCCTGCTTCGCTGCATTAACGGCCTTGAAAGCATCCAATCTGGCGATATTTTACTGGACGGCCAGTCCATCCTCAGCCAGAAAAAGGACTTCCATCTCGTTCGGCAGAAGATTGGCATGGTCTTTCAAAGCTATGAGCTCTTCCCCCATTTGGATGTCCTGCAAAATCTGATTCTTGGTCCCATAAAGGCTCAGGGGCGCAAGAAGGACGAGGTCATTAAGGAAGCTGAAAGCCTGCTAGAGCGGGTCGGCCTGGCTGATAAAAAGCATAGCTTTGCTCGCCAACTGTCTGGCGGCCAAAAGCAGCGGGTGGCAATCGTCCGTTCGCTCCTCATGCACCCGGAAATCATCCTTTTTGATGAAGTAACTGCTTCGCTGGATCCCGAGATGGTCCGTGAAGTGCTAGAACTCATTAATGACCTAGCTGAAGAAGGCCGGACCATGCTGATTGTGACCCACGAAATGCAGTTCGCCCGCGCCATTGCCGATCGGATTATCTTCATGGACCAAGGTGGTATCCTCGAGGAAAATACCGCCCAACAGTTCTTCAGCCAACCAAAAACCCAGCGAGCCCAGGAATTTCTCAATGTCTTTGACTTCAGTCATCTAGGCTGACAGTTATGCCTACCCCACCACTGATGTGGCTACTCTTTGGTATCTCTGTGTTTTCTTCACATTTCCATATCTTATAAAGGAGTCTCCTATGAAATTATCTAAAACAATCTTTGCTTTAACAACCCTAACTCTGGCTTTCTTCCTTGTCGCTTGCGGAACTTCCAGCAAGAAAGATGCTGGTAACAAAGACGCAGCTTCCAGCAAAACAGTCAAGGCCCGCAGTCTTGAGGAAATTAAAAAGAGCGGTAAGCTTCGTATCGCGGTTTTCAGTGACAAGAAACCGTTCGGCTATGTAGATAACAACGGAAAATATCAAGGCTATGACATTTATCTGGGCGACCAACTAGCCAAAGATTTGGGTGTTAAGCCAGAGTACGTGCCTGTAGATGCTGCCAACCGGGCTGAATACTTAATCTCCAACAAGGTCGATATTACCCTAGCCAACTTCACTGTCACAGACGAGCGGAAAAAACAAGTTGACTTCGCCCTGCCCTATATGAAAGTATCTCTTGGAGTTGTATCACCAAAAGGCTCAGTTATCACCAAGCCTGAGCAGTTGGAAGGTAAGACCCTGATCATCACCAAAGGAACCACAGCTGAAACCTACTTTGAAAAGAACTACCCGAATATCAAGCTGCAAAAGTATGATCAGTACAGCGATGCTTACCAAGCCCTGCTGGACGGCCGCGGCGATGCCTTTTCTACAGATAATACTGAAGTCCTAGCCTGGGCACTGGAGAACAAAGGCTTTGAAGTCGGCATCACTTCGCTAGGTGATCCAGATACCATTGCCCCAGCTGTGCAGAAAGGCAATACCGAGCTACTCAACTACATCAACGACGAAATCAAGAAACTCGGCAAAGAAAACTTCTTCCACAAGGCCTATGAAGAAACCCTCCACCCAACATACGGCGAAGCAGCTAAGGCTGACGACCTAGTTGTTGAAAGCGGAGAAGTTAAATAACCCTGCTGATATAGAGCAAGAAGTTAGAAAAAACTCAATTTCTAGCCGAAATATAATAATAGTTCACATAAAAACGCATAAAATCAACACTTTTGTAATCAGTTGATTTTATTGCGTTT
>NZ_GL890993.1:700682-939426 GCF_000212855.1 Streptococcus sanguinis SK355 | reverse complement strand
AAATCAACACTTTTGTAATCAGTTGATTTTATGCGTTTTTTTCTATGTTAAACTGACCTATTTCATTCGATAAAAATCAATCACTAGACCAGCAGGTCCTTTAACTAGCAGGGACACCGTTCCCCAATCGGTTACAGCAGGACCGTGTAAAATCTCGGCACCAAACTCTTTCAACCGTTGGTAGTTCTGCTCTACATCCTCAACCTCGATGTGAAGAATGATTCCTGATTGAAAATTTTCCAAAGGAATCAGATGATTTTGTGACAACATGAGACAATGACTGCCAATCGTGAGCTGTGCAAAACTGTCATCAACATAGTCTGCCTTTTTATCCAAAATACGCTCCAAGTCAGCACAGACTTGGGGAACATTTGAAACGATAATATCTAATTGATTTAAATTCATTTGTTATCCTCCACAAAAAGACCGGATTGCTCCGATCTTTTTAACTTCTGCTCTAAGAAAATCAAAGAATAAACAAGGCGGAACCAAGTTTGATGGCAAATCTTTGCTCATCAAACTACGAAAAATCCTTTGGGACTTTTTCTAGGCTCCGCACTAGATTCCATCATTGAAAATTAAGGTTTCAATGATGGAATCGTCGGAAGTAAATCTCCGAATGAAGTCTACAAATTTAAAATTTAATTTTCGACGAGAGGAATTATTTGATTGCTCGTGATTGCAACCCTTCTTCTTCCAAGAAGAGGCGGAATGGGACGAGCTCTTCTGCTTCGTATTTTTCCTTGAAGGCTTTGATGGCTTCTTCTGAGTGAAGTTTTGGATCGAGTTCAAGTACTTCTACTGGAAGCGGACGGTGTTGTGTGATGCGCGCATCAATGACAACTGTCTTACCTTCTTTGTTCAATTTAACAGCTTCTGCAACGACTGCGTCGATGTCTTCGATACGGTCTACTGTAAATCCAACAGCGCCTTGAGCTTCAGCGATTTTCGCGTAATCAGCGTTTGTGAAGTCTACACCAAACAAGTGTTTGTTTGTGTCTTCGTATTTGTTCTTGATGAAAGCATACTCAGCGTTTGAGAAGACAACATTGATAACCGGAAGGTTGTATTGAACGTTCGTGATGACGTCTGGGTAGCACATGTTGAATGCTCCATCACCCATGATGTTCCATACTTGGCGCTCTGGGTTGTCTTTCTTAGCAGCGATACCACCAGGAAGGGCGATACCCATTGTCGCAAAGAGTGGAGATGTACGCCACATGTTCTTAGGTGTCATGTGAAGGTGACGAGTTGATGTTTGAGTAGAGTTACCTACGTCGATTGAGTAGATAGCGTCTTGGTCAGCATGTTTGTTGATGGCATTGTAAACTTGGTACAATTGCAACTCACCCTCTGTTTTACCTTCGAGTTTGTTCATGTAATCGCGCCAGTTTTGGTTGTTCTTAACGTTTGCACGCCACCATGGAGTAGACTCAACTGCGTCTACCTTATCAAGAATCGCTTTCGCCGCTTGACCTGCATCACCAAGGATAGAAGCGTCAAGAGCATGGCGTTTACCAAGTTTGTAAGGGTCGATATCTACTTGGATGAATTTTTCAGTGTTCTTGAAGGCTTCGTATACTTCAGCAAATGGGAAGTTTGAACCAAGGAAAAGAACGGTATCTGCTTCGAAGACCACTTCGTTGGCTGGTTTCCAACCAACACGGTAAGCAGAACCTGTCAAACCTTCGTAGTTCCACTCAAAAGCTTCAAAGTTTTTACCAGTTGTGATGATTGGCGCTTTGATTTTACGTGACAATTCAGTAATCACTTCACCAGCTTTGACACCACCAAATCCAGCGTAGATAACTGGGCGCTCAGCCTTGTTCAAGATTTCAACAGCTTTGTCGATTTCAACTTCGTTCAAAGCAGGAGCGATGAATGAGCGCTCGTAAGAACCTGAACCGTAGTATGAGTTTTCGTCGATTTCTTGGAAACCAAAGTTTACTGGGATTTCAACAACAGCTGGCCCTTTTTTAGAAACAGCAGCACGACAAGCTTCGTCAATTACTTTTGGCAATTGCTCAGCGTAAGCTACGCGTTTGTTGTATACAGCAATTCCGTGGTACATTGGGTTTTGGTTGAGCTCTTGGAAGGCATCCATGTTGAGTTCGTTGACTGGACGTGATCCAAGGATAGCAAGGAATGGAGTGTTGTCCATAGCTGCATCGTAAACACCGTTAATCAAGTGAGTCGCACCTGGACCACCTGAACCAACTGCAACCCCGATTGAGCCGCCGAATTTAGCTTGCATCACCGCAGCAAGAGCACCAGTTTCTTCGTGGCGAACTTGCAAGAAGCGGATATCTTTGTCTTCAGCTAAAGCATCCATAAGTGAGCTAAGTGTTCCTGATGGGATACCGTAGATTGTGTCTACGCCCCATGTTTTCAATACGTTGAGCATTGCTGCAGATGCAGTAATTTTTCCTTGAGTCATAATAACTCCCCTTCAATAAAATAAATTTTCAGTTGTTGAAAACATTTCCATTTGTGAATGAAAACGCTTCAAGAAACTTTACTCTATCAATTTATCATGTTTTTTCGCTCTTGTATAAGAATATGCTCATAGAGAACACAGAACTATTACATAACACAAAGCCCTAAATTTTTTCACAAAGTCCAATGTGTTTTATAATAATTTTCATAATCCCTTTGAAATCAAGCATCATTCACAGAAAACATTTGTAAGTTTAAGAAAATAAAAAAGCTCTGTTATGGTAAAACAGAGCTGTATTCTTACGAAGAAACTACAAATATTCCTGCAAAACCTTGGACAGGGCTCTATAGCCAGAAATGGTCAGATGGAGGCCGTCAGTTGTGTAGTCTGGGCGAAGCTGGCCTTCCTCGTTCAGAAAAGCATCGTAGAGATTGATAAATTGGACATTCATGTAGGCGTTAGCCAGCTGACGATAGGCCTGATTGAGAGCCTGAATCTTTTCATTGCTGCGGACATAGACCGTGCTCTTGTAGGCTGGAGCTTCATTGACGGGAAGGACCGACAGCAAGCGGATTTGCGCCAGAGGATAGTCACGAGAAATCTCCTGAATAACGGCTTCTAAATTAGCCTGCGTTTCTGTCTGAGGCATCTCCTTGCCAATGTCATTGGTACCTATCAGAATAAAGACCTTATCCAGTGCCTGCCCAAAGAGATGGGCATCCAGGTTTTCTAAAAGCAAATCAGTCTTATAGCCCCGAATGCCTCGGTTGACCAGTCTTTTATCCGTCTGTAAGAGTTCCTGGAGCGGATAGTATTCCACGATGGAGTCTCCGATAAAGATGATGTCTGGCTCCTTTACGGAGAGTTGATTGAGCTCTCTGTAGTTTTGCTGCAATTTTGCCTGCTCCTTGAGAAGCCATTCTTCTAGTAATTGTACTGCCATTATCTTTTTTCCTCTTCTAAGTATTGCTCAAGCACCTGTAGAACACCGGCTTCTGTATTGGCCGGTGCTAGGTAATCTGCTACCTTTTTGACCCGCTCGTCGCCATTTTCCATGGCGTAAGAAATACCAGCTAATTCAAGCATTTCTATGTCATTTTCACTATCCCCAAAAGCCATGATTTCCGAGCTTTGAATCTGCCACTTAGCCATGAGCTGCTGCAAGCCCCAAGCCTTGTGCATCCCATCTTGGAGGATGTCAATGGCTCCGTAACCACTGGCAACTGCGCTCAATCGTCCTGCAAAATGCTGATTAATCAGACGAGCATGCTCTGCTGCTGCAGCCTCTTCTACCATCATACTCATTTTCAAGACCTTGTCAAAGGGATAATTCTGAAGGCTAGGCACAAAGTTCATCCGCTTGTGGAAAAGCTGGGCCATTTCCTTAGTCATGACTTTTTCAATCAAGGGAAACTCTGTCCCTTCCTGGACAAAGCCGCCTCTTTCAGAGGTCACAACAAGCTGAAGATTCTTTTCATGACCAGAAAAATAAGCCAGCGCATCCCTAATCAATCCGGCTTCCCAAAAGCTGCTCATGCTTAGCTGGTTCTTTTCAAAAATCCTAGCTCCGTTAGCGACTACCAAAGTCATGCGTTCTACCAAATCTCCCAATAGCAGACGCATTCGTGGAATTTCATTGCCAGTAGCCACCACAAAGCGAATGTCTCTCTTATCTAGCTCATCTAAAATAGTAGCCAGACGCGGCGAATCCAGCTGTCCCTGTCCATCCAGCAAGGTTCCATCCATGTCTGTCGCTATCATCTTTACAGTCATCTTTTTATCCATTTCTATTTTTATCATCTGGTTTTTACTGTTCCTTTTCCAGAAAACCTCTGACTTTTAGACATATTATACTACTTAAAAAAGTAAAAAGAAAGGCAAGAAGAGGTGGATAAGACGGTCGACTTTACAAAGGGCACTTTTCAATCCTCCAGTTTTATATTATAATCATAGCTATATTCCTGTCGTAAAATTGGAGGTCCTCATGAGCAAAAAAGAAGTCGCATTCCCACGCTACCAGCAGATAGCTGTCGCTATTGCCGAGCGAATCGTTGACGGCAAATATCCCATCGGCAGCAAGATCTATGCCCGCTCTACCCTAGCCAGCAACTTCAATGTCTCCCCTGAGACAGCCCGCAAGGCTATCAATGTGCTAGTAGATCTGGAAATCATGGAAGTTCGTCATGGCAGTGGAGCCTTCATTTCCTCCAAGGAAAAAGCCCAGCAGTTCCTCGAGACCTATAAAGATGTTAACTCTCTGCAGGACCTCAAAAGCAAGCTCCACCAGAGCATCCAGCGCCAAGAGGAAGAATTTGCCAACTTTTCCCAGCTGCTTAATCAGCTTCTCAGCCGAACCAAAGATGTCCAGCAGCGCTTCCCTTTCAATCCCTACGAGCTCCAGCTCTCAGCAGACGCCATCAACCTAGGAAAATCTATCAATGAGCTCAATATCTGGCACTCGACTGGCGCTACCATTGTCGCAGTCCAGCAGGGCGACCAACTCCTAATCTCGCCTGGTCCTTATACCAAGCTGGAAGCCGGCAATACCATCTACTTTGTTGGCAACGAATTATCAGTCGGTTTGATGCATAATTTATTTTTTAATGAAATTGAAACAAACAAGTGAAACTTCGCTTGTTTTTCCTTTGTCAAAAAAAAGAATAGACAGGCAAATCCGCTGTCTGACAAGGTTTTTGCGGCTTTCAGAAATATTCTAGAAAATCATCCTCCCTTTTTTATAATAGTCGAAAAAAGCCGGTCTGACGGTCTTTTTGGTTTGACAAAGTGACCACACGGTGTTATACTGTGATGGTCTTTCAAGTGACAACTCTATAAAATAAACATGTAGTCACTTGTGCAAAAGGAGAAATACGTTGAATAAACTAGAAGTAAAACATTTGACTAAAATTTTCGGTAAAAGGCAAAAGCAGGCACTGGAAATGGTGCAGCAAGCCAAAAGCAAAACGGAAATTTTAGAAAAAACCGGTGCTACTGTCGGAGTTTACGATGTAAACTTTGAGGTTCAGACCGGAGAAATTTTTGTCATCATGGGACTGTCTGGTAGTGGGAAGTCTACCCTTATCCGCCTGCTCAACCGGTTGATTGACCCGACATCAGGCGACATTTACATTGACGGCCAAGATGTGGCTAAGATGAACGAAGAAGAGCTGCGTGACGTTCGCCGCCACAAGCTCAACATGGTCTTCCAGAACTTCGGACTCTTCCCGCATCGGACTATTCTAGAAAATACTGAGTTCGGTCTGGAAGTCCGAGGTGTTGATAAAGAGGAGCGCACGCGCCTAGCTGAACAAGCTCTGGACAATGCCGGTCTCCTGTCCTTCAAGGACCAATACCCCGATCAGCTCTCTGGTGGGATGCAGCAGCGGGTCGGCCTAGCTCGAGCTTTGGCCAACAATCCTGACATTCTGCTCATGGACGAAGCCTTCTCAGCTCTAGACCCTCTCATCCGCCGCGAAATGCAGGATGAACTGCTGGATCTGCAGGCAGAGCATGAGCGTACCATTATCTTTATCACCCACGATCTCAATGAGGCTCTGCGTATCGGTGACCGCATTGCCATTATGGCTGACGGTCAAATTATGCAGATTGGCACGGGTGAGGAAATCCTGACCAATCCAGCCAATGACTTCGTTCGAGAGTTCGTTGAAGATGTGGACCGCTCCAAGGTCCTGACTGCCCAGAATATCATGACAACGCCACTGACCACCAACATTGACATCGACGGACCAACCGTTGCTCTCAATCGGATGAAAAAAGAAGAGGTCAGTATGCTGCTGGCTGTGGATAGGAAGCGGCGCCTCAAGGGCAGTCTGACTGCCGAATCCGCCCGCGATGCCCGTAAGGAGCATCAAGCACTGGCTGACGTCATTGATAAGAACGTCCGCAAAGTCACTCAGGAAACCCTGATTACTGATATTTTCCCGCTGATTTACGATTCACCAGCGCCTCTGGCCGTTGTAGATGATAAGGACAAATTAGTCGGCGTTATTATCAAAGGTCGAGTCATCGAAGCCTTGGCCAATACTACTGAATCTGAAGAATAAGGGAGGTTCGCATTTTGAATATTTTACAACAGCCAATCCCCGTTTCTCAATGGGTAGAGTCCTTTACTAACTGGGTAACCGATACCTTCTCCGGACTTTTCTCGGTCCTTCAGGCTATCGGAAATGCCATCATGAATGGAATGACAGATACCCTGCTCTTCATTCCGCCCCTGCTCTTTATCGCAGTCATCACTATCTTTACCTATTTGATTTCTAAGCGTAAGCTGGGGCTGCCCCTGCTCACCTTCCTAGGCCTGCTCTTTGTTTACAACCAAGGTCTCTGGGAAAATCTCATGAACACTGTGACCTTGGTCATCGTTTCCAGTGCCATTTCCATTATCATCGGTATTCCACTGGGGATTTGGATGGCTAAGAGTAACCGTGTCGAAGCCGTTATCAAGCCCTTGCTGGACTTTATGCAGACCATGCCGGCCTTTGTCTACCTGATACCGGCTGTGGCCTTCTTCGGTATTGGTATGGTGCCTGGGGTCTTTGCCTCTGTCATCTTTGCCTTGCCACCAACTGTCCGCTTTACAAATCTAGCCATTCGTCAGATTCCAACCGAGCTGATTGAAGCGTCAGACTCCTTCGGGGGCACTGGCAAGCAGAAGCTCTTCAAAGTCGAGCTGCCTCTGGCTAAAAATACCATCCTAGCTGGGGTCAATCAGACCATCATGCTGGCTCTGTCCATGGTCGTTACTGCCTCTATGATTGGAGCGCCAGGACTTGGCCGCGGCGTTCTCTCTGCCTTGCAGCATGCCGACATCGGTTCCGGATTTGTCAATGGGGTATCTCTAGTTATCCTGGCCATTATCATTGACCGCCTGACCCAGAAGCTCAACCAGCCTCTGGCTAAAAAATCACCGGTCACTGCCAAGGAAAAACGCAACAAGATTATGCTCTGGTCCGCTCTGGCCGCTGTCATCCTGACAGCCTTTGTCGGAAATCAAGTGACCAAGCTTCAGCAAAGCAAAAAAGAAAAGGTCAACCTTGCTTATGTTGAATGGGACTCCGAAGTTGCCTCAACCAATGTCGTAGCGGAAGCTCTCAAGGAAATGGGCTACGATGTCACCATCACACCGCTGGACAATGCCGTTATGTGGAAGTCCGTTGCTAATAGCGAAGCAGATGCCATGGTTTCAGCCTGGTTGCCGACCACCCATGCTGCTCTCTATGAGGAGTACAAGGATAAGCTAGTGGACTTGGGGCCAAACCTTGAGGGCGTTAAGACAGGGCTAGTCGTACCAAACTATATGGATGCCGATTCTATCGAAGACCTGTCAGACCAAGCCAAGAAAACCATTACAGGTATTGAGCCCGGCGCTGGTATCATGACCGCAACTGAGAAGACTATGCAAGAATACAGCAATCTCAGTGGCTGGAATCTTTCTTCTTCCTCAACAGGAGCCATGACCACTGCTCTGGATCAGGCTATTAAGAATAAAGAAGATATTATCGTAACCGGCTGGTCACCACACTGGATGTTCTCCAAATACGACCTCAAATACCTCAAGGATCCTAAGGGAACCATGGGCGGCAAGGAAGCTATCCACACGATTACTCGAAAAAATCTAGACAAGGACTTACCAGAAGTCAACAAGGTCCTAGACAACTTCAACTGGACCCAAAAGGACATGGAAGAAGTCATGCTTAAGATTAACGAAGGCAGCTCACCGGAAGCTGCAGCCAAAGAGTGGATCAAAAACCACCAAAAAGAAATCGAAAGCTGGAAGAAATAAAAGTATAGAAAGAGGCTGGGACAAAAGTCCTAGTCTCTCAATTGTCTTTGGATTGTCGAGCAAGACGCAGTGGTTGAGTGGGCTCTACTACGCTGATTTCATCAGCTTTTACAGCCCTACTCAACTGTGCGGAGGTGGGACGACGAAATTGAATTCTAACGAATTACCGATTTCTGTCCCACTCTCTTTTGATTGGCTTCTTCCTTTCCTTACAAGGCTTAGTTATCTTTTAAAGATTGCTTCTATTTGGATTATCATTCTTTAATAGCATCTTCGTATCTGTCAAAGGCATAGTGGGTCTGTGCGTAGATTGGATCATCCATGGCCAATAGCAAGTATTCATTTTCTTTTTTATTGCTATCTCCATCAGTGTCATTCCAGGTGACATCTAAAGCCAGCCACTTACCATCTACTTTTGCAAAGTTCCAGGCATGCAGATCAAAACTATCTGTATCTCCACTCACATACATGGTTTCGAGACCTGCTTCCTGAGCTAGAGCCTGGAAGGTCACAGCATAAGCTTGACAGACTCCCTTACCCTCAAAGAGCGGACCAGTAATATCAAAACTAGAAGCATACTTACGAACAACGTCCTGCATATCTTTATATGCTTTTGAAATAGCCTCTTCTGATTCTTTATTCTCAATAGATTTTTTATAATTTAAGATGCCTTGGTAAGCAGTCTTATCATAGCTAATATGCTCAATTAAATACTGATTAATTGCCTCAATCTTTTCTCGGTCGCTCATCTGGTCTTTGATGATGTCTTTGACAATCTCTTTGACCTTTTTACGGGCTTTCTTATATTTGGCTGTTTCGTCAGCATCATATTTAAAGTGTACCACACGCTGCTTGCCATCAATGGTAGGGAGCACTCCCTGCTGAATTACCGGATTTTGATCCAAGACATCGCTAATCAATTCACTGACATCTCCTTCACTCAGCTCTGGAAACTCACTGTAATCGACATATTCTGCATCGGACAGAAGGGCCTTGGCAAAATATTCCTGCGCTGCACTTCTGGCTGCCACTCTTTCCTCAATATCACTAACATCATGAACGACTGTTTTACCCTTGAGATCCAAGTCAGCCTGCTCTACGCTGATATATTTCTCTGAAACGCCAGACTTACTTTCCTCTTTATTGACCTTTTCATTATGCTTATCTACAACAGGCTGGACTTCTTCTACACTGGCCTGTTCAATGAAAAAGTCCGTTTTGACAGTAGGCATGCCCTTGATAGAGACCAGACATCTGACATCCCGGCCTTCTTTTTCAATTTTTTCATAGACGATTGGAAAGTTCTGAATCTGGCCATCCATCATCTGCAGTGGTGCTTCTTCAGGAATGTTTCCCTTCTGCCGCAGGGCGGAAACCTGGTCAGAAAAAGTCCGAAAATCGATTTGATTCGGCATCAGTTTCGCAAAGCTATCAGATGAGATAGGATTGCTGATAGTGCCTAAAGCTTCTTTGTCTTTAAGGGGAACAACAAGAAGTTCATAAGGCTTTTTCTCAACCGTTTTCTTACTGTAATCCTGGTCGTAAGCCTGCAGCAACCGTTGTCTGGCAAGTATCGGATCATCACCAGAACGGCCGCCGTTGCGGCTATCATAGTGGGTAGGCAAATCTGTCCGATACACTGTCGAAGTGACCCGATCGACCTCTTTATAGTTATAAAGACCTGTCTTCGTATCGCTGCCAGGCATGGTCACATACTCTCTTTTTATAATGGAATAAGAGTCCGCTCCCGGCACTTCCGTCCATTCCAGCTGCAAGCGACCATCTCCGAGCAGACTGCTCTTGGTCTTCAGAGCTAGCTTATCGCGCCCTTTCTTATCTATCTTAACGATCCAAAGTTTTGGCTTTTTAAGCTTTTTACCTGTGCGCTCATCATCCCGTTGCAGCAAATAGAGCGTATCAAAGACCCCCCAGCTCTCACCTTGCTTGGCTAGACCATATTCCGTATGCTCTCCATTTGGCTCCACTCTAGTCGCAGAGAAATGATAAGCGGGCTCAATTACTATCTGCCGCTTATCATTCAGCTTAAAGTCACCTCCTAAAATGGCTCGTAAGTTGCTGTCCCCATAAATTTCAAAGGAAGAAATCAACTCAGTCTGTCCTGCATGGGGCAGTGTCTCAAAATCGTTAGGCTTTTGTACCTCTGTCGGAAATGTAATAGGCTCATTTTCCTTGATCTGAATGACCTTTTCTTGGACATCATAAGGAGTATTTTTGCTGTATTTTTCTCTCAGCTTACGAACACTTTCCGAAAATTGGCCGCCTTGCTCTCCCGGACCGCCACCATTCTTTTGAAAAAGACTGCAGCCCATCAGAAAACAAATCAACAGAGTAAGCAGAGAAATGAAACGGATTTTCCTACTCATGATTTTCCCTCCTGAAATAGATATTCTTAACATATTATACCATATTTTATTTGAGGCGTCTTTGTTTTTTTGTAAACGGATTCAAACATTTACAATATTGAGAATAAATTCTTACTTTTTTATAGAGACAGCTTCCCTTTGAAATCAAGAAGGTTCAACTCATTCCCATCTTAAAATATAGAAAAACCAAGCCAGATAGGACTTGGTTTATTTTATCAGGAGGCATTCTATTTTGTTTAAGTCATTCAATCCTGATAGAGACTGTCTCCATTCGTCGCAATGACTTCTTTGTACCAATCAAAAGATTTTTTCTTATAACGGGCTAGAGTTCCGCTACCGTCATCGTTGCGGTCAACGTAGATAAAGCCGTAGCGCTTGCTGAGTTCTGCCGTGCTGGCTGAGACTAGGTCAATACAGCCCCAAGTTGTGTAACCTAGCAATTCTACGCCATCTTCCAACGCTTCTCCTACCTGCTGCAAGTGCTGTTTGAGATAGTCAATGCGGTAGTCATCTTCAACCGTTGGGCCAGTTGGACCATCCACCAAGACATCCTTGGCACCGAGACCATTTTCCACGATGAAGAGCGGCAGCTGATAGCGGTCATAAAAGCTATTTAACACCAAGCGCAGGCCGACTTGGTCAATCTGCCAGCCCCATTCTGAACTAGCCAGATAAGGATTCATGATACCACCAAGAAGATTGCCTCGGCCGAAAGAATAATTCTCTGGATCATGAGCCGCAACCACACTCATGTAGTAGGAGAAAGAAATAAAGTCTACAGTATTTTCAGCCAAAAGCTCTTTGTCACCTGGCGCAAACTGAATCTCAATCTCATTCTCCTTGAAGAAACGATTGATATAGGCTGGATATTTTCCACGCGCATGGATATCAGAGAAGAGATAGTTTTGATTTTCAAATTCCCGTGCTGCCAGCACATCTTCAGGCTTAGGCGTCATGGGATAAGCCGGCATAGCAAGAACCATACAGCCAATCTTAAAATCAGGATTGATCTCATGACCGATTTTCGTTGCCAAGGCAGAAGCCACCAGCTCATGATGGACTGCTTGATAGAGGTCCTGCTTGGATAGTTCTTCAGCTGGCGTGGCAATGCCGCCGCTCATAAAGGGAGCATGGAGAACAGAGTTGATTTCATTAAAGGTCAGCCAATACTTGACCTTATCCTTGTAGCGGGTAAAAACCGTGCGGACATAGCGCTCGTAGAAGCCAATCAAATCACGGTTTGCCCAGCCATTGTAATGACGAGCTAGATGCAGGGGCGTTTCATAGTGAGACAGGGTAATCAGAGGCTCAATGCCATATTTGGCCAGTTCGTCAAAAAGATTGTCATAAAATTGCAGACCAGCTTCATTGGGTTCCAGCTCGTCTCCGTTTGGGAAAATCCGAGACCAGGCAATGGAAGTCCGGTAGACCTTGAAGCCCATCTCAGCAAAGAGAGCAACGTCCTCCTTATAGCGATGATAGAAATCAATCCCTTCCAGCTTGAGATTATCTGCTGTCGGCCCCTCGGTAATCAAAGGATTGGGATTGCCTGCCTTAGCTGGCAATCCGCCTTTTGGAGTCACATCCTGAACAGACAGGCCCTTTCCATCTAGATTATAGGCACCTTCATATTGATTAGCCGCCGTTGCACCGCCCCAGAGGAAATTCTGCGGAAATTTACCCATTTGCATTTTCTCGCTTTCGTTTTTTTTGTATTTATATTATAATAGTTGTCAAACATATTTTCTAACACAATTATCTTAACAAATTGTACTATTCTATGAAAGAGTGTCCCCATGATTGATTTAGGCCAACTACATAAAAATACCGTTTTTAAAAACCAAGGAACCCCTTATTCTCTGACCCGCACCATCACTGAGAATGGTCATCCAGATATTCTTTTCCACTGGCATACCGATGTTGAAATGATTTATGTCCACGAAGGAAAAGCACAATTTCATATTGACGACGACTACTTTAACAGCGAAAAAGGTGATATTATCCTGATTCGTCCCAATGCCCTGCACTCCATCCACCCCATCAACGACGAGCGCCATTATATGGACGCCATTAATTTTCATCTAGATTTGATGGGCTACTCTGCCATGGACCAAGCCAGCATCAACTATCTGCAGCCCCTCTACAATGGTCAGCTGGATTTGACTCATGTTATCAAGTCCAATGATAGAGCCTATGCGGAGATTCGTCAGTGCCTCTTAGCAGCTATGGAAACAGGCTATTTCCGCAAATCTCACTACGAGTTTCAGCTCAAAGCCCAACTCAACCAACTCTTCTACCTGCTCTTTGAGAACGGCTATGTCATTTCCAAAGACCTGTCACCCGAAGGCTATCGCAAGGAAGAAAAAATTCGCTCCATCATCGACTACATCAATGCCCACTACCAAGAAGACCTAAATATTGACCAATTGGCTGGCATCTGTGGCTATAGTTCGACCCATTTCATGAACTTCTTCAAGAAGCATCTGGGCGTTTCCTGCATTGAGTACCTGATCCAATTCCGCCTGCGCAAGGCGGCCGAACTCCTGCAGCACTCCAATCTCTCTGTACTGGAAATCTCCAGCCAAGCAGGCTTTAATAACCTGTCCAACTTCAACCGCCAGTTTAAAAAATACTACCAAATGACACCAAGCCAGTATCGGAAGAAATGAAGCGCTAAAATAGACAATAAAAACGAATACCTGCTAACCAAAATATGCTGAGGGTATTCGTTTTTTTATGCTGATTTCACAAGAAAGACAGAAATAATAGTATGTTTTTACATATAAGTCAGCTAAGACCTAAGTCTTTCGATTGTTGTCCTTACGACCTCATCGTTTCTATACTAGCAAGTTCAGCAGGAGATTGAAGATACCCAACCAAAAGATAGCTAGCAACAAATTGCGTCCCTGCTCTTCCTTGAAGAAATTTCTTCTCAGAAACAGGCAGAAAACCAGCAAGACCAAGGAGCACACTAGCAACAAAAACAAGATAAACATGGGTATAACATACAAAAGTAGCCACAAACCAAGATGCATTTCATTTTCTTTCTAATAAAATAAGTCAAAATAATAGACGAGCTCGAAAGCGGTCAGTTTCATTCATTAACAATTCTATAATCCTTTTTAATTATAACAAAGTCCTCAATTTTAAAACAGCAAAAACCAGATTGGAAAATCCAATCTGGCTAAACTCATATTCAAGCAATTTATTGCCCCGGCCAGTTCAAACCAACATGCGACTTCATCTCCTGATAGGCGGTATCAATCCGTGCTCTGGTTTCTTGATCCAGTTTGTCTCGATACTTGCCACCTTCGACAAAGTCATCCAAAATCCAAGTCTGATAAGTGTATAAAGGTAGACCGTCTGCTGAAGTAGCGCCCTTTTCAACTCGGCTGACCCAGCTCGGATGAGCCTGAGCACTTTTTATCTGCGTGCCCTTTGGTGTCTTTTCAATGGTAACATCCATCAGCACTCCGCGCTCAGTCCAATGAGCATTTTCAATTTCCTCCATGGTTTCAATGCGCTGATTGGAAATAAAATTCCCCATCGAATACATAATCAGCTTCTTCTGGCCGTCTTTCTCTAAAATCTCCGCCGGCTGAACCACATGCGGATGGCCTCCAAAGACGATATCTGCTCCCCAGTCAACCATTTTATGGTAGAGGGTCATCTGCTCCTCTGTTGGCTCTAGCTGGTACTCTATCCCCATTTGAGGCATGACGACTGTAATATCTGCTTCCTTTTCTGCCCGCTCAATCTCGGATCGCATCTTTTCTTCATCCAGATCGGACAAGCGATCATCATAATCTTCCTGACTGAGAAGCCCCTCCATGCCATTGTAGCCATAGGAGTAAGCCAGCAGTGCAATCTTAATTCCTTTGACTTCCTTTATCAAGAGCGGTGCTTGACTGCGGCTTTCATGCGGATAAACACCGATAGGAGTGATTCCCTCTTTTTCAAAAGCCTGAGCTGTAGTAAAAACTCCCTCCAGACCAGAGTCTAAAATGTGATTATGAGCCAGGTCCATCACCTGATAGCCGGCAGCCTTGATGGATGGAACTACGGCTTCCGGAGCATTAAAGAGCGGATAGCCATTTAAGGGATAGTCCGGCCGAATCGTGCCTTCAAAGTCCCCTAAGACCAAGTCTCCCTGCCGAAGCCATTCTTTGGCATAGTGGAAATTCTCAGAAAAATCATAAGTTCCATCTTCTTTCTGAGCACTCAGATAAAGGCCGTCATGATAAAGCAAATCCCCAGTCGCCATGATACGAACCGTTTGATTCCGAGAGGGATCCGTCTGCTGCTCTTTCTTACTAGGTATCAAAAAAGAGAAATCCTGCACATGCTCTGACAGCAGAATTAAGCCGGCTGACAGCCCAACAACTGTCAAAAGCACTCCGACAAACTGCCGATTGCTAAGCTGTTTTTGAAAGAACTTAGGACGAGGAAGCGGCAACTTCTTAATCCAATCCCGCCAAGCTTGGTAGGCATCTGGCAGGAGAGTATGCTCTGCAGCAAAACCCGATATCTTTTTCCAAAGTTCCTGAAAAAAAGTCTGAATCTTCTCCCAAAGAAATTTTTTATCCATCGCATCTCTCCGCTTTTTCTTGCTTAGTAACAGCACATCAATCTTTACTATATTGTACTATTTTTACTGCCAAAAGAAAAGGAAAGCAGGAACTGGGAGAAGCATGCTACAATCTTCAAATTGCGGCAATCTTTCCCACTCTCCTGCTTCATTTTCTATTTTTCAATTCTAAGAGTTGATTGCCGAGCTGAAACTCGGCTTTCATTCTTACCCAAAACTTCCTAGATCAACCGTCAGCACTTGGCCATCTCGGACAACCTGCCGCCCTGCAATGTAGACATCCTGAACATCGCTGCCTTTGACTGCGTACACTAGGTGCGACAGCATATTTTCCAAAGGATAAAGATGAAGTCGTCCCTTAGGTTGAATGACAATGAAATCGGCTTGTTTGCCCGTTTCCAGACTGCCTATTTTCTTCTCTAAGCCCAGCGCCTTGGCTCCCTCAATGGTCAAAGCTTTCAAGGCCTGCTCAATCGTAAACTGAGTCGCATCTCCAGCCCGCATCTTCTGAAGGAGGGCAGCTGTCCGCCCCTCTTCAAACATATCCAGATTATTATTGGAAGCGACAGAGTCTGTAGCTAGGCCAACGGTCACCCCAGCGGCTAGTAAGTCTGTCACTGGAGCTACACCAGAAGCCAGCTTGAGGTTGCTGATAGGATTGTGGGCGATGCTGACTGGTGAAGCCGCTAAATCCGCAATTTCTGACGGATTCAGTTCAACTCCGTGAGCAAAAATGGCTGGCTGCTCCAAGTAACCTAGGTCTTTCAAGAAAGCCAGAGGCCGTTTACCATAGCGCTCCAGAATAATTTTATTTTCTTCCTGTGTCTCCGCTACATGGATATGAAGCTTCAAATCCAGCTCACGCGCTAGCTCAAGACTGCCCTTGAGCAGATCTTCGTCACAGGCATAAGGAGAATGAGGCGCCACCATGACCTGAAAATCTTCATCATTGTAGGAGAGAATTTTCTCAATAATGGTCCGAGTACGTGCCAGAGTCTCTTCTGCTGCTTCCGCCTCTGAGCTAAAGAGTGTTGGTGAGAAATAACAACGCATACCAGACTGCCGCACAGTATGATAAATCCGGTCAATCTCCACTCCCTGAGGATTATACATGTCGTTAAAAGTCGTTGTTCCTGACAGCAGCATTTCAGCCAGAGCCAGTTGGACAGCCTGGGTCGTTAGATCCTCTGTGAATTGACTTTCTGCTGGCCATATATAGTCCTCCAGCCATTCATGCAGATTGCTGTCATCACGAATCCCGCGCAGCAAGGTCATGGCCGAGTGAGTATGACAGTTGACCAGCCCTGGCATAATCCAAGCACCTTCATAATCTACTCTTTCACTGCACTTCCCTAGCCAGTTTTCTTCATAGGGACCACAGTAGGCAATGCGGTCGTCCTCAACCACTAGCAGCCCGTCCCGGTAAACATAAAATGCGCTGTCACAGGTCACCAGATTGACATTTGTATAAGCTTTCATCCGCCCTATCCTCACTTTCCCAACACTTGGTTTCAAAAGATTTTAGCTATTATAACAAGCCTAATCTAATTGTGCAAGTCTTTTAATAAAATCATGGCATAAAAAAGAGCCCCAGCTGAGGCCCTAGTTGTCAATCATTATCTATGACTAATCTTCCGTGTCAGGAAATCCCCAACAAACTGAATAAAGAAGATGAGCAGCAAAATAAGAATGGTCGCAAGAATAGTCACATCATGGTTGAAACGCTGATAACCATAGGTCAGGGCAACATTTCCCAGTCCACCAGCACCAATCGCTCCGGCCATAGCAGTCTCACCAACCAGAGAGATCAGCGTAACAGTCGTCACTCGAATCAAGTCCGGCAGACCTTCCCGCAGGTAAACACCGACAATGTCCCAGAAGGTTGCTCCACTAGCCTGCGCTGCTTCAATAACTCCTCGGTCTAGTTCGGATAAGACCACCTGAACCTGACGGGCAAAGAAAGGAAAAACAGCCAGCGAAAGAGGTACCAAGGCCGCTGTCGGTCCAATCCCAGTTCCCACAATAATCCGAGTAAAAGGATTGATAAGGGCCAGGAGAATGATGAACGGAATAGCCCGAAAGATAGAGGTAACCTTGTCCAAGACGAAAAAGACAAGTCTATTTTCCAAAATACCTCTCGGCCCTGTCAAGACAAGCAAGAGACCAGCTATAAAGCCTAAAATCCCTCCGATAAAGAAAGGAATGATGGTCATATACAGAGTCAGGTAAATAGCTGTTCCCCAGCCAGCCTGACCGGACCAGCCCATTCTATAAACATTGGGCATAAATTGTTGAATCAGCTGTAGCATTAGTTACTCCCTTCTTTCAAAACATGCAGCTCTACTCCTGCTTCGCGCAGACTTTCCTGCACCGCCGCCAGTTGCTTGGTCTCTCCAGATAAGATAACGACCATTTCTCCGACCGGTACATGGTCTAAAATCTCAATATTGGCGTGAAGAATATTGGCAGATATGTGATACTGCTTGTAAATGTCGTTTATAATGGCTGTGTCTGTTACCACACCTGAGTATTTCAAATGTGCCAGAATGGAATTTTCCGGCAGGTTTTGCACAATCTTTTGCTGGTTGATTTTGATCATGGCCTCATTGATACCCGTTGCTGTCGTAATGAAGTCTTGGGTCAGCTCATTCTTGGGATTAGAGAAAATATCCAGAACTGAGCCTTCTTCAATCAGTCGGCCATTCTGCATAACCGCTACACGGTTGGCAATGTCCTTGACAATCTGCATTTCGTGGGTAATGAGGACAATAGTCAGGCCCAATTTTTGATTCAAATCCTGCAATAAAGCCAGAATCTGCTTGGTCGTCTTAGGATCCAGAGCGGATGTGGACTCGTCCGAGATTAAGATTTTGGGATCATTGGCCAAGGCCCGCGCAATCGCCACCCGCTGCTTCTGACCGCCAGACAGCTGGGCAGGATAATTGTCCGCCCGATCTGCTAAGCCTACCAAGTCTAAAAGCGTATGAACTTTCTTCTCTTTCTCAGCAGCTGATAAAGGAGAATGCTTGAGCGCAAAGGCAACATTTTCCTTGGCTGTCATCTATGCCATGAGGTTAAAATGCTGGAAAATCATCCCAATATCCTTACGCTTTTGGCGTAGCTCAGCCGCAGTAAGCTGAACCTGATGATGATCATAGAAAACCGTATCATCCACCGTAATCTTACCGGCAGACGGCACCTGCAGCAAGTTAATGACACGGACCAGAGTAGATTTCCCGGCACCAGAATAACCTACAATTCCATAAATATCTCCCTGATTAATATGAATGGTCACATCTTCTACTGCCCTAATGTCTTGCTTTTTTTGATTAAAAACAACATCAATGTGATCCAATTTGATAATTTCTTTGCCCATAATTTCCGATTCACTCCTTGATTTGTCCAATATGAGATTTAGCCACTATAGCCTTTTTTGTTTGATTTCGCCTGTCGCTTGACTAGGGAAATGTGCTACCACGATTCGTAAGCTGTACTAAGCTACCGCAACACTAGATAACGACCTGATCAAAGAAAAACTAAATGACCATAATAGCAGATAAAGGGCTGGAGAAGCTAATCTCCGCCCTTCTTAATCATTTCATTTATTCAATACAATGACCTTCTGCTGGTAAAAATTACCACACTGGCTGATCCATACCATCTGATGATTCTTCGATAACTTTTTTCACTTCATCAGTGTGGTAAGCCTTGATAATTTTTTCAATCGCGTCAGCCTTGTCTGATTTCTTCCAATCTGCTTTCGCTGCAATCAGGTTATACCATTGTTTTGAGTTTTCATTGGCTTCTTCTTTGAAGAGGGCCTTCTTGTAGTCAATGCCTGCTTCGCGAACGAAAGTATTATTGACAACTGCAGCATCTGCTGAAGTCAGAGAAGCTGGTGTTTGAGAAGCATCCAACTCAGAAATTGTCAGATTCTTCTTGTTTTCTTTGATGTTGGCAACAGTCGCAAGTTCCTTACCTTTAACATCAAGCTTGATCAAGCCAGCTGATTCAAGAAGATAAAGAGCACGACTCTCATTTGTCGCATCATTTGGAACGGCAATCGTACCATTTTCTGGGATGTCTTTCACATTTGTATATTTATTTTTGCCGTCCTTTGTACCAGAGTAGAGACGAATAGGAGCGATATAGGTATCCGCAACAGACACAAGGTCTGCTCCCTTCTCTTTGTTCCAGTTTTCAAGGAAGTTGTAATGTTGGAAAGCGTTGATATCCACATCACCGTCAAGCAGAGCTTGGTTAGGCTGAGAGTAGTCGGTAAACTGTGTGTATTCTAATTTGACGCCTGCATTTTCTTTGTCAAGGATCTCTTGAACCTTGTTCCAGCGCGCTTCTTCTGTATCACTCAGGCTCATCACCCCAACCTTGACGGTTACAGGTCCGTCTGCTGATTTGCTCTCCTTACTAGAAGAAGCTCCGCAAGCTGCCAAACCCAAGGCTGCAAGGCCTACTAAGCCGACTGAAAAGATTTTTTTCAAATTCATCATTTATTCTCCTTTGATGGATAAAATTCTAAATCTTCTATTTTATAAGATTACTTCTCATTTTACCATGTTAAAGAAGACTTGGCTTATATAAATAATTTATCGCCGTGATAAAAAATTTATATGACTGATTGAAGCATTTGAGTTGATTTTATACCCTTTTACTGCATGAAAGTCAGCAGATAGCCGTATCCTTCTGCTTCCATTTTTTCTTTTGGAATAAATCGCAGAGCTGCTGAGTTGATACAGTAACGTAGGCCGCCTGCTGCTTCTGGACCGTCAGTAAAGACATGGCCTAGATGAGCATTGCCAGAACGACTGCGCACTTCGATCCGCTCCATGCCGTGACTCTTGTCTTCATAATATCGCAGAACTTCTCTGGCAATAGGCCGGCTAAAGCTAGGCCAGCCGCAGCCAGACTCAAACTTGTCACCAGCAAAAAAGAGGGGCTCTCCAGTCGTCACATCTACATAAATTCCTTCTTCAAAAATGGCATTGTAGGTATTATGGAAAGGACGCTCTGTAGCACTATTCTGAGTCACCTGGTACTGCTCTTCCGTCAGCTGCTCTTTCAGTTCCGCATCTGTAGGCTTCTCGTACTGGCCTGGATCGACCAAGGGCTGATAGGCATCATTGACATTGATATGACAGTAGCCACCGGGATTTTTCTTGAGATAATCCTGATGATAGTCCTCAGCTAGGACATAGTGGCGCAAAGGCTCTAGCTCAACAGCAATCTTTCGGCCCAGCTGCTTTTCCTGCTCAGCAAAGACCTGCTCAATGACTGTCTTGTCGGCTTGATTGGTATAGTAAACGCCCGTCCGATACTGACGCCCTACATCATTTCCCTGCTTATTGACTGACAGAGGATCAATAACTCGGAAATAATAAAGTAGGATTTCTCGCAGACTGACCCGCTCTTCATCATAAATCAGATGAACCGTCTCTGCATGGTCCGTCTGGTGAATCAGCTGGTAGTTAGTTGATTCCACCTGTCCATTGGCATAGCCTACTGACGTCTCCTCAACACCCTCAATGCGGGAGAAGTACTCTTCCAAACCCCAGAAGCACCCGCCTGCTAGATAAATTTCTGCCATAAAAACACCTCATTTCTTTGCGTCTATTTTCTCATAAAAGAAAAGGAAATTATAGCGATTTGATTAGAACTTTCTTCAGAATGATATGAGAAAGCTGGGATGCAATCAACATCAACCCAGACTTCTCCATCATTTTAAGTCACAACAACTCTTGTATAGAAGATTACCCCTCAATATACTTCAATTTTCCTCGGAAATCTTCCAGACTTTCATAGCCTTTTTCTTCCATAATAGCCTTGAGTTCTGCGGTGATGCGCTCGAAGGTTGCCACTCCTTCTTTATGAAGGGTTGTTCCTACCTGCACCATGCTGGCTCCACAGAGGATATGCTCAAAGGCATCGCGCCCCGTCAGGACACCCCCAGTTCCGATGATTTGAATTTCCGGTTTAAGGCGTTGGTAAAAAGCATGGACATTAGCCAGAGCGGTCGGCTTGATGTACTGACCTCCGATACCTCCAAAACCATTTTTCGGACGAATAACCACTGACTCATCTTCTATATAAAGGCCGTTTCCGATAGAGTTTACACAATTGACAAACTTGAGCGGATATTTGTTAAAAATCGCAGCGGCCTGGTCAAAATGCACGATGTCAAAATAAGGAGGCAGTTTGATGCCTAGGGGCTTGGTGAAATAAGAAAAAACTTCTGACAAGATTTTTTCCGTCGTTTCAAAGTCATAGGCAATCTGCGGTTTGCCAGGGACATTGGGACAGGAAAGATTGAGCTCAGTAATACCTTTAAAGTCACTTACCTGCACTTTCTTAAGAATGGTATGGGTTTCTTCTGGCGACATACCGACCAAAGAGAGGAAGAAAGTGCGATTTGGTTCGCTTTCCTGAAGTTCCAGCAGATAGTCAAGATAGTAGTCTAAACCATTGTTGGGCAAGCCCATGGAGTTGATAGAGCCAAGCGGAACATCCTGATATCGTGGCTCTGAGTTTCCCTGACGAAATTCCAGCGTCGCCGTCTTAGTCACAAACGTTCCTGCAGCAGAATCTTTGACTTCTGCCAGTTCCTCTTTTGTCATGCAAGCAACCCCAGCTGCATTCATCAGGCAGTTGTCAAATGCAAAACCAGCAATCTGTGTAGATGTCAAAACCATAGTAAAACGCTCCTTTTTCTTCTGAAGGCGAGTGCCTTTAGCTCATTTCCCCTATTATATCACCAAACTCCGCTTTTTCGTTTTTTAAACCAGCAATTCCTGACTAACGTTCGGAAAACATCAAGTTCGCTCAGCTATTTTCTGGAATATTTCAGAAAACAAATTGTGGAAATTTTTAGAAAATTCAACTTTTTTCTTTACAAGAGAAAAAAAGTCTGCTATAATGTTCCATGTAATAAAATATGACATCTAAAAGGTGCCTGTTTTAAAAATTTAAACACATCCTCGTCACATAAGCTGCAAGCAGCTTCCGGCAGGATGGTTTACTATTTTATTTAAAGGAGAATGACAGATGACAACTGCTAAAGAATATATCCAAAGCACTTTCGAGACCGTAAAAGCCCGCAACGGACACGAGGCAGAATTCCTCCAAGCTGTTGAAGAGTTTCTCAATACTCTGGAGCCTGTTTTTGAAAAACACCCAGAATACATTGAGGAAAACATCCTAGCGCGTATTACTGAGCCTGAGCGCGTTATCAGCTTCCGTGTTCCTTGGGTAGACCGCGAAGGCAAAGTACAAGTTAACCGTGGTTACCGCGTACAATTTAACTCAGCAGTTGGTCCTTATAAAGGCGGACTTCGTTTCCACCCAACTGTAAACCAAGGGATCTTGAAGTTCCTCGGCTTTGAGCAAATCTTCAAAAACGTCTTGACTGGCCTGCCAATCGGTGGTGGTAAAGGTGGATCTGACTTTGATCCAAAAGGCAAGACAGATGCTGAAGTGATGCGCTTCTGCCAAAGCTTCATGACTGAATTGCAAAAACACATTGGCCCATCTCTTGACGTTCCAGCTGGTGATATTGGTGTTGGCGGACGTGAAATCGGCTACCTCTACGGCCAATACAAACGCCTCAATCAATTCGACGCTGGTGTCTTGACTGGTAAACCCCTTGGATTTGGCGGCAGCTTGATCCGTCCAGAAGCAACTGGCTACGGTTTGGTTTACTATACCGAAGAAATGCTCAAGGCCAACGGCCAAAGCTTTGCTGGAAAGAAGGTGGTTATTTCCGGTTCTGGTAACGTAGCCCAATATGCTCTTCAAAAAGCAACTGAGCTAGGAGCAACTGTTATCTCTGTTTCTGACTCAAACGGTTATGTCATCGATGAAAACGGTATTGACTTTGATCTTTTGGTTGATGTTAAAGAAAAACGCCGTGCTCGTTTGACTGAATATGCAGCTGAGAAACCAACTGCTACTTACCATGAAGGTTCTGTATGGACTTACGCTGGTAACTATGATATTGCTCTGCCATGTGCGACTCAAAATGAAATCAATGACGAAGCTGCTAAACGCTTGGTTGCTCAAGGTGTTATCTGTGTATCTGAAGGTGCCAACATGCCGAGCGACCTGGATGCTATCGCTGTTTACAAAGAAAATGGTACCTTCTACGGACCTGCCAAAGCTGCCAATGCTGGTGGTGTAGCTGTATCCGCTCTGGAAATGAGCCAAAACAGTCTTCGTCTGTCATGGACTCGCGAAGAAGTTGACGGCCGCCTCAAGGACATCATGACAAACATCTTCAACACAGCTAAGACTACCGCTGAAACTTACGGACTTGGCAAAGATTACCTGGCTGGTGCTAACATTGCTGCTTTCGAAAACGTAGCCAACGCTATGATCGCCCAAGGTATTGTTTAACTAGTCGATACATCCTATCGGAGGACAAATCATGAACTTACGGCCAATGGAAGTGAGAGACAATCCAGCTGTAGCGCAGCTCATTCGAGCCAGTCTAGAAGAATTCGGGCTTGACAAACCAGGAACTGTCTACTTTGATTCTCATCTAGATCATTTGGCCGACTATTATCAACATCAAGAGAGGGCAGCTTACTTTGTTCTGGAAGATGAAGGTCAGCTCGTTGGCTGCGGTGGTTTTGCACCTGTGTCTGATAAAATTGCTGAATTACAAAAACTGTATGTCACTAAAAACAGTCGTGGCAAAGGTTATTCCAGTCGGCTGATAAAGCAGATATTCCAAGAAGCCCGCCTAGCAGGTTATGAACAGCTTTATCTAGAAACCACTACTGAACTGGCTACGGCCGTGGCCGTCTATCAACACTATGGTTTTACATCACTGCAACAACCAATTTCTAACGCTGCCGGCCACCCAGCTATGAATATCTGGATGATAAAATCCCTCGTATCAGATGAATAGATGCCGGCATACTCTGGCTGTCTCAAGAACATCATGACCAACATCCTCAACACAGCTAAAACTACCGCTGAAACTTACGGACTTGGCAAAAAATACTTGGCTGGTACTAACATTGCTGCTTTCGAAAACGTAGCCAACGCTATGATTGCACAAGGTGTGGGTGTGGTATAAGCACTATCAAACTAAAATTCTAAGAAATCCGACTGCTTATAAAAGCAGTCGGATTTTTATATATCTAATTTTTCAAAAAATTTGCCTGCTACCTGCTTTTCTTTTAGCTTCTCTAACAGCTTATTCTCCAGGAAAGGACTTAGTTCGTCAAAATCTTGGCAAACCTTAAAGACAGTTTCTCTGTCCAACTGGCCATAAGCTAGTTCATAATAATCCTTCTTATGATGCCAGTTCTGGTCATAGTTGACATCTGTCCGTTGATAATAAACAATATTTTGCTTCGGTGTCAGGTAAATCTTCTGTGTCAAAATGCTTTTCTGATCTTTGGAGAGCTTGCTACGGCTGAAAATTTTGACACCTTGAAAAATCTTGCGCTCATGGATACCTTGATTTGTGACTTTTAATTCAATTCTTTTATAATGCATACTGATACCTCCAGAAATCACCTACATTATATCAAGTTTTGACAGATTTTCAAGCAAAAGTGTTATTTCCAAAAGTCTTTAGTAGCTTCTAAAATCTCTGCCGTCGGTGTTACTGTGGCCTCAATAATGCTCTTGCCAGTATTTTTCAGATAGGCTTGTATCAGATGATAGCCATAAGCATAGCCCGCAGCATAAGGCATACCGACTGGTATTTGACCCTGAATCTCAGCGATTTCATCACCGTAGAGATAAGGAGCCATTTCCGCCATCCCTGTTAGCTGAAGCTGACTTGAGATGATAGGCTTAATCTCTTCTAACTGCTCTGGACTGGTTGAAGTAACCCAAGGCCCAATGAGATCTTTGCCATAGAGCTCAGCAGCAAAAGACTCTGCCAATCCTTCACTGACTACCCAGTCTGCTAGTGTCGTCTGCTGGTTCCATTTGATAAATTGGAAACGGACATTGTGATTGCACTCGTGGGCTAACGCAGCCTGTACACGTGGCAAAGTATAGTCATTTGGTAGTAGACTAAGCATGAGGTAGCCTGGAATTCCTCCATCTCCGCTGTAACCCTTATTGAGCTGTAGCATGGGCTTTTCTGGATTGCCTAACAAAATAGTAAAATGGTAATCCTCAACCTCTAAATCATAGCCAGCTTGCTCAAAAAGACCGATACTCCTCTTGATGGTATCTTGACAATTTTGCCAGAGTTGATCAGAGCTCAGAGCATCAATAGCCGGCCTATCCTTTTCTGACAGAGTGCTGGGTAGCTGATTCATAAAGCCAAGTAGGAAAAGAGCATCAAATCCTCCGGGATACTTCGCTTTCAGAGGAATGTGTTGTGTTTGATATTTTGTTGCAAAAGGTGCTAAAATCTTAGCTCGAAAACAACCTTCTCTCTTTTCTAAAGGTAGCTCGAGCATCTCTTGATAAACTTTATCAGAACGAATGATATTGACTTGCATGGTAATCTCCTTTTCTAATTTTCACCAGTATACACCCTCCTCTAAGGTCAGAGTCAAGAAAAAGATTTGAAACTTTCGCCTCAAATCTTCTTTTATCTATTCAATTTGCTGCCTCCATTTTCAAATCTAGTACGGAAAGTAGCAAAGACATTAGAGTAATAGGTTAATTTCCCCTATTGCTCCTTCTTTTTCTCTTTCTGTGTCTTGTTTTTCTCCTTTTGCCACTTAGCATTTTCGTAGGTCACGGTATAGGTATCCTCATCGCCGCCTTCACCGTCAAAGATTAGGTCAAAGCGGATGGACTTGCCTGGCGCCAGATTGGTGCCGATTTGTGTATTGTCAAAGGTTGAGCCATCCAAAATGTAGACATTTTCCTTCTTGTCATAGAGTCCAAAATCATAAGGACTAACCAGAATGGGCTTTTTAGAAGTATTTTCAACCGTGATTGTCGCAACGACAGCTACACCAGTTGACTCATCACTCATGACTTTCTTGCTGTCTTCTACTGCTGAATGAACGGTCACCTTAAGTCCACTGGAAAATTCAACTGTTTTTTCAAAAGCATGGCTGTTATAGGACTCTAAAGGCGAGTTATGGTAGCCTGTGAGGGACTTGAGATGGTCATTTTCCTCCATAAGGCCAATCGTGGTGATGACGAGGAGAATGCTGAGTAAGGCCAGAAGAAAGATGATAATACCAGACACCAGAGCTGCCCAAAAGAGCCCCTGCTTGTGGAGAGGGCGTTTTAAACGGTAAACAAGATTGTCCTCACTGACAATCTCCTGCTGAATTCGCTGATTCATATGGACCTTTCTAATCAATAATTACTCGCCTTTTGTAAGAGGCCCAAGCGTCGGAAGTTCAATCCCCTCTCGCAAAAGCGCTTCATGGTATAGACGATAGAAGATATGGTAAATGGAAACCTGCATGCCACCCTGTACGATCATGCTGATACGGAAGTTAAACTGGCCATTTGAAGCCATCTGCGGCCCCAAAATATTCGGCTCTTTAAGAATCTCTGGATGTTCTGGCACGGCTTCTTCATTAACCTTAGAAATGATGCGGTAAATCTCGTCCAAATCCGTCTGGGCATAAATGGGAATGTCAATTAGAACACGCATATCTCCACGGGAAAGATTGCTGACAACCATAATATTGCGGTTGGGCACAAAATGAAGCGTTCCGTCCGCGTCCCGTACCTGCGTCGTCCGAATCCCGACACTGATTACTGTTCCAGCGATGTTGATAGGACCGTTAGTCAGGCGGACATTGTCACCGACATCTAACTGTCGCTCGAGAAGGATAAAGAAGCCATTGACCAGATCCGACAGGAAGCCCTGAGCTCCCATCCCGATAGCCACCCCAGCAATCCCGGCACCAGCCAAAAGGCTGGAAACCGGCAGTCCCAAGATGGATAAAACCCAGTAAATCAAGAGAAAATACAAGACATAATTAAGCAGATTCTCAATCAGACGAGTGATGGTTTTCTGTCTGGCTACATCCTGCTTGGATAGCTTGAGAGAAGGGGCAATAATTTTGGTCACTGACAAATGCAGGATTTTCTTAACGATGTAAAATAAGATAAAAAGCAGAAGTAAAGAGACCAGCTTGGAAAAAAGGTCATCTGCAATCTTGCTCCAGTCAAACTGCTGGATATAGCGGGAAAAGACATTTCCGGTCTTAGACATAGGCTACCTCCAAAAAGATTACTACCATTATACCACAAAGACCAATCAGCGCGAACATAGAATGGATAGCCCGGCCTAGCATTGCTTTCACCCTCTTTCTATCGTATAATAAAATAAGTATCTAAGACAAGAAAGGAACTTACATTCTCCATCGCTTCATCACAATTTGGAATAAAACCAATCTAATCAAGCGGATTTCCATCGGGATTGGCATTGGTGTCCTGCTGGCTATCATCTTCCCCCAAGCACAAGCCATCAGACTTCTGGGTCAAATCTTCGTTGGCGGCCTCAAGGCCATCGCTCCGCTCCTGGTCTTCGCTCTGGTGGCAAATGCCCTGTCTCAGCAGCAGAAAGGGCAAAAAAGCAATATGAAAACAGTCATCTTGCTCTATCTTCTGGGAACCTTTGCAGCTGCCCTGGTAGCGGTCCTGGTCAACTTTTTCTTTCCCATTAGTATAGAGTTGGCTTCATCCTCCCAAAAGGTTTCTCCGCCAGATGGAATCGGACAAGTCCTCAGCAATCTTCTGCTTCAGCTGGTGGACAATCCCGTCAACGCCCTCATCACCGCTAACTACATTGGTATCCTGTCCTGGGCTGTCATCTTTGGAATTGCCATGCGAGAAGCTAGCCACCACAGCAAGGAACTGCTGCAGATCTTGGCAGATATCACTTCTAAGATTGTCGAGTGGATTATCAATCTAGCCCCTCTTGGTATTTTAGGCCTGGTCTACACGACCATTTCCGGGAAGGGCTTCCAGGCTCTAAAAAGCTATGGCATCCTACTGCTGGTCTTGATAGCCAGCATGCTGATTGTCGCTCTGATTATCAATCCTTTAATTACCTTTATCATGCTGCGGAAAAATCCTTATCCCTTGGTCTGGCGCTGTCTACGAGTCAGTGGTGTGACTGCCTTTTTCACGCGCAGTTCAGCGGCTAACATCCCCGTCAACATGAAACTCTGTCGGGATCTGGGACTCAATCCAGAGACCTACTCGGTCTCTATTCCTCTGGGAGCTACTATCAATATGGCAGGGGCTGGCATCACTATCAACACCCTGACCTTGGCTGCTGTCAATACGCTGGGTATCCGGGTTGACTTTGGCACAGCTCTAGTTCTCAGTATTGTAGCGGCAATTTCTGCTTGCGGGGCCTCCGGCGTAGCTGGCGGTTCTCTTCTGCTCATTCCGGTCGCCTGCAGCCTCTTTGGGATTTCCAATGATTTGGCCATGCAGGTAGTCAGCGTCGGTTTCGTTATTAGTGTCATTCAGGACTCCTGCGAGACAGCTCTCAACTCTTCTACTGACGTTCTCTTTACAGCTGTGGCCGAGATGAGCAGCTGGCCAAAAGAAAAACGCTATTAATTTCGACAAAAAACCTCTAGACTTCCATCATTACGGGAAGCTAGAGGCTTTTTTATGTGCGAAAGTTAGTTCTTTCGATGCTTGTCAAAATATTTCTTTGTTTCACTAATGACAATTGGAGACAAGACTAATAAGGCAATCAAGTTTGGCAAGGCCATGAGGGCATTGACAATATCTGCAAGAATCCAAACCGCCTCCAGACCCACAAAGCCACCGAGGACAATCATCAGGACAAAGAGCAGACGATAAACGCGGATATAGCGAACCCCAAAGAGAAACTCAAAACAGCGCTCACCATAATAGTTCCAGCCCAAGATAGTCGTAAAGGCAAAGAGAACTAGAAAGACTGAAAGCAGGACCGGACCAAAATTAGCAAAAACAGTCGCAAAGGCTGCCTGAGTCAGGGACACACCATTGAGATTGCCATCCCAGACCCCTGTGATTAAAATCGTTAATCCTGTCAGACTACAAATAATCAGGGTGTCGATGAAGGTTCCGGTCATGGAAATCAAGCCCTGTTCTACCGGTTCCTTGGTCCGAGCTGCCGCCGCTGCAATGGGTGCTGAACCCAAACCAGATTCATTGGAGAAAACTCCACGCGCGACCCCATTTTGAATTGCCATCTGAATAGTCGCACCGGCAAAGCCACCGACAGCAGCTGTCTGGCTAAAAGCTGAGGTAAAGACCAGCTGGAGAGTTGGCAGCAAACGGTCTAGATTGACCGCTAAGACAGTCACAGTCCCCAAGATATAAATAGCTGCCATAAAGGGCACAACCTTGGTCGATACTCGAGCAATAGACTGGATGCCGCTGAAAATAACCAGAGCTACTAAAATAGCCAAGATAGAAGCTGTCACAGCTGGAGGCAGCTGAATGGTATTCTGCATGGCCTCTGTGATGGAATTGACCTGCGTAAAGGTCCCAATCCCCAAGAGAGCCACCAAGATACCAGCTATCGCGAAAAAGATGGCCAGCGGGCGCCACTTCTCGCCCATCCCTAGTAAGATATAGTGCATGGGACCGCCCGCCATAGCTCCATGAGCATCCTTGCGGCGGTACTTGATAGCCAATAGGCCTTCGGCATACTTGGTCGCCATTCCAAAGAAAGCAGCTACCCACATCCAGAAGAGAGCACCCGGTCCACCGGTTTTAATGGCTGTTGCCACTCCGATGATATTTCCCGTTCCCACCGTCGCAGCTAGAGCAGTACAAAGAGCCGCAAAGCTAGAGACATCGCCCTGATGCTCCTCGTCTGATACAAAAATTAGCCGAAAGGCACGCGGAAGTCGAAAAATCTGCAGCAAGCCCAGACGCAGACTGAGATAGATACCGGTACCAACCAGCAAAATGAGCAGGGGCGGACCCCAAACCAAAGAATCCAGACGATTCAATATTTCCAACATGATATAAGCTCCTTTTCACACCGAGAAAAAGAAAGAGCACATGAAAAACATGTACTCTGGATGTGCTGGAGTAGGGAAATCCCTGCCTCTTCGCTCTGTCCTTTTACCTGAGAGTTTGAGCGGTTCCAAACCGCCTTGCCCCTTCGGTGCCATTCATGGTCTCTCCAGAGTTCCGTCCATTTCACAGTCAGAAGCGCCGCCTCTTTCTGAAAAACTTCGTTCGGTGTTGATTATTAATTTTCTATTATTCTAAAAGAACATTCGCCTTTTGTCAATATTTTATGAAAATTTTTGAGCATGTAAACGTTTTTTGATACAAAAAAGAAGCCCTCAGGCTTCTTTCAGATCGGAGACAAACATTCCAAATGGTGTTTGTCTTCGGTCTGAAATTCTCTAGCTAAGTAGAGAATTTTTATTTTTCCAAACAATTTTTTAAAATAAAAATAGATTGAGGAACATCTGAGAAAACTTGGCTTAAAAATTCCAAATGTTGCTGATCTTTGCTATCTAAAGCTACGGTGTGCTTGACATTTACAGTGCCATCATCGTTCTCAATGATTTGATGACCAAAAAGGATATCTCCAAACGGAGTCGCTGTTTTATCCCAAAATTCCTCAAAGGGCTTGACAAGTGTCAGCTGATATTCCATTGGGGGCATTCCTTCGAGTTCCATCATCCCACAAGAACCTGTCTTAAATCCACCATTTAATGTAATATTGTTTAAATCTTCTTCCCATTCATACCACTTTTCAATATTTTCATAGTAGGACCATACATCTTCTTTTGCTACTTTCATGCTTAAACTGAAACTAAATTCCATTACAATAACTCCTTTATAATATGTATACTTATTATAAGTGTATTTATAATATTTGTCAAACGTTTTTTCTTTCTAGCACTAGTATTTCTTCTAAAATAGTCTATACTTGTTTTGGTTCTGCTTTTCATACTGATAAAATGGGATAAGAACGATATCTTGGTCGTATGGCTTGATATTCGCTCTCTTGTTTAACCATTTAGGCAATAGTGCGATTCCTTTCCCGTTCTCAACTAAGCTGATAATGTTTTCAAAAGAATCAATTTCTACAACTGATTTTAAATGAGCAAACTTCTTTAAGCTTTGTTTTCTAAAAGGACAATTTTCATCTTTATTAACGAATATGGGCATTCCCTCACTAGACTTTATGATACTCGAACAAGCATAAACTGACTCAATATGTCCGATAGTCTCATCATAATGCTTTAAATTTTCAATTTTTTGAAAGCAAAAAATTTTATCAAAGTCTTCCTGATGAGCAATGATTGGTATATCCGAAGTTTTTTGGATATTAATCTCACTTTTATCCAAATCAATTGTTTGCGAATTATTAATATCGTGATTGAATAACAATTCTGAAATTAAGATGGATATTTTCGAAGTTTCACATTTCTTTTTTAATTTCTCCAAATTGTTAGAAGTTTCCTTACAAAATTGATAAAATAAGTCTCCACTTTCTGTCGGAATTAAACCATTATATTTTCTGTAAAATAATTTCGTATCTAATTCAGTTTCAAGCACCTTCAATCTAGCACTGAGATTAGATTGCGCATATTGTAAGATCTTTGAACTTTTGTTTATTGATCTTGTCTCATAGATTGTCACAAAAATGCTCATATCATTAAAATTCATTTAAAACACCTTATCACTTTTTATGATAATTATATCATTTTTAAGTATTATTCAATATGATATAAATCATTTATACTGTCAATAGTTAATTAGAAAAGAGGTACTGCAATGCAAGCAATGCAATATACTATAAAATTACCATCAGATTATGACATGGATATAATTAGACAACGTGTCCAAAATACAGGTCATTTAATGGATGGATTCGACGATTTGTTTTTCAAAGTTTATTTAATCTCTGAAAAGTCTGAAGGCCAATTATTTAACAGTTACTGTCCGCTATATGTTTGGAAAAATACCAACGGAATGACAAAATTCATATTTGATGGTTACTTTGATCATATTTTAAATTCTTTTGGCTGGCAGAATATTGAAATCGGAGTGACTTCATCAGTCGAAATATCTGATCATTTTAATTCAAGTAAATATGCTACATTGGAAATCATTGATATAGAAGCATCTGAAAGTTTAAAATCCTTTGCCATTCACGAGCAAATGCAAAACAACGAAAGCGGCAAAGTCGTTATTTTCAATCCTGATAAATGGAAAAAATGTATTTTTACTTTTTATACCAATAAACCCGATACACAACTACCAACATTTGAAATTTTGCACATTTCACAATAAGCGCCTATGATAAGTAATAGGGAAACGCCTGAGCAAATACTTTCTTGCTATTTTGCACACTCTGAGAGTATACTTGCTCTTCTGTATGACCTTTACTGTCATCAGCTAAATGAAAAAATCGTTACGCCATGTAACGATTTTTTTAGCTATGATATTAACTTAATTCAGCGATAATTGCCTTGAGCTGGTCTTTGGTGTGAACACCTGCGACTTGCTTAACGACTTGACCGTCTTTCTTGAACAGAAGGGTCGGAATGGACATAATGCCAAATTCGCGGGCAGTATTTGGATTTTCATCCACATCCATTTTAAGGATTTTTAATTCATCCTCATGGACTTCTCCTGCCAACTGCTCCAAGATAGGCGCCTGCATGCGGCATGGACCGCACCAAGTTGCCCAAAAGTCAATCAGAACCAATCCCTCTTTTGTTTCTTCTGCGAATGTTGCATCTGTAACTGCTGCTACCATAAATCTTCTCCTTTTATTGCTTACTTTTGATAACATTTTACACCAAAAACATCAGAAAGAAAAATATTTGCTACGGGTAGCACCTCAGTCACTTAGTGAGAAATGGTTGGTCATGAGATTGCTGGCATCCAAGAGAATCTTCTCCAAGAGCTGGTCTGTCGCTTCTTGCACCTTGTCGCTCATGGCTTGATTTTCAGCTTCAAAGTCCACTGCCTCGCCCTTGGCCAGAGCTCGGTCTACCCGACCAATCATTTCATGTCCCCAAGCCATCGTCTTCTCTTGGTAATCATCCAAATCACCGACATGACTGCTAAAATGAGCATCAGCCAGACCAGCAATCAAGCGATTGGCCCAGTAGAAGGAATCTGTCGAAACCTTGTCCGTCGTATTGGCAAAGTAATCTGGCGTTGTTGAGACTTGAGTAAAGAAAGGAACAGCTGTATTGTAAGGCATGGAGCCATAAGATAGCCACTGGATACCCGTCGTTGCCTGCGGTTGATTAGGGCGCAGCTGCAAGATAGCTGTCTGACTGGTCCGATTGATGCCAATGGTCCGGAAGGCTCGTCTGCTGTGCTGGTCCCCTTCTGCTCCGTAAGGATTATAAGGCGAATCCTGATAGTGACTGCTCAAGACATACTTGACATCTTCAATCGTGATCTTGCGGTAAGGCTTGCGGCACCAAGGAATGAAGAAACTCCTTGGATCTTGCTCCACTTCTGGATTGAGAAAACGCTGGATATCCCAAGCACGTGGTGTATTGTAATGGCGGTCCTTATCCTTCTGGCTGCCAAAAGCATAGCGTGGATTGAAGCCCTCATTCGAATAATTAAGTTCAAGATGATGTTCCTTGACGAAGTTTTTGAGATTTGGATGGCAGAGGAAATGCTCAGGATTGTCAAATTCAAAATAATCGCTGCCCAGCTGATTTGGATTGGTCACATAGGCATCATCCGGCACTCGCCGCGCCATCCAATGGTGGCCGCCAATGGTTTCCAGCCACCAGATTTCATTAATATCTGAAATGGCAATCCCATTGGACTCATAAGTACCGTATTCTTCTAAGATTTTCCCTAGACGAAGAACTCCTTCTCGTGCCGTCTTGATATAGGGGAGAACTAGCGTAAGGATATCTTCCTCGCTGATACCTGATTCGACCAGTGGGTCAGCACCCAGGACACGGCTGTTAGTGGTAATGGTTTCCGTCGCGCTGACAGCAACATTGTAGCTGTTAATTCCAGCTGCTCCCCAAATCCCGTCCTTAGGAACTGCATCAGGCACCGCCGTATAGCGGACTGGATTATCCGGCAAATCCATCTCAAAGGACGTCAAGACAGACTGATAATGGCGGGGCTGGTCTTGTGGCTCCACTACGATAAATTTCTTGGGTGTAAAGACCCCATTTTGTGAATCCTCTGTACGAGCCACAATGGTTGAACCGTCGTAACTGGCCTTCTTGCCCACCAAAATAGTCGTGCAGGAATCTGATAAATAATTAAATTTCATGGCTTATCTCTCCAATCTATTATACGCCTACATTATAGCACAAAAAATGGCTTAACCAGCCATTTTTCTTTATCTTTCTTACTTAAATATCACAATCGTCGCGCCGCTGCCGCCGGCATTTTGCGGAGCATAGCCGAAGGACTTAACGTGCTTGTTGCGGCGGAGGTATTTTGTCACCCCTTCACGGATGACGCCGGTCCCGATACCGTGGATGATATCCACCTGAGCCATGTTATTGAGGAGGGCCTGATCGATAAAGGCATCAAGCTCTTCCATAGCCTCTTCATAGCGTTTGCCGCGCAAATCCAGTCTGGCTTTGGGGCCAGCAGTATTGGCCCGCTTGACCACATTAACCTGCTTGCGCTTAGGCTGCTGCTCCTTTTCAGCCTTGAGCAAGTTAAACTCCTGCTCTTCTAGAGTCATCTTGATCAGACCGATCTGAGCTTCCCAACGGCCGTCTTTGAGCTGCTTGACCAAGGTTCCCCGCTGACCATAGCTGGTGACTAGGATATCATCTCCCACCTTGGGCGCCCGATTTTTCTTGGCTTGTTTGAGCACCTTATTCTTTGATAAATCAACCGTTTCTGGTGCCAACTTTTTAAGCTGAGCCTTGGCTTCGATAATCTCATGCGGTTTAAGACTGGACTTGTCATGGAGATTTTTGAGAATGCTCTCACTCTCTGACAGAGCCAAATCAACGATTTCCTGGGCTTCCAAGCGTGCTTTATTGAGCTCGGTTTCCTTTTCTCGGTTGAACTCATTATATAGCTTTTTGAGGGCTCGGTTAAATTTGAGATTTTCCTGCTCAACCTCGCGGATATTGTCCAAACGCTTGCGGCTCTCCAGCGTCTGCTCCTCTAGGCGCTCAATGATTCGATTGACATCACTGTCTGTGTTGGTCTGCTCTTGGGCATGGCCAACGATAACTTCTGCCAAGCCCAAACGTCGAGCGATTTCAAAGGCATTGGAGCGTCCAGGGACTCCCTGCATAAAGCGATAGGTTGGTCTTAAACTATCTGTATCAAATTCCATGCTGGCATTTTCCACCCAGTCCGTCTCAATCCCATAGGCTTTGAGCTCAGGATAGTGGGTCGTCGCCATGGTTTTAATCTGTCTTAGCCGCAAATCTTCCAATATAGCAATAGCCAGAGCTGCACCCTCCTGCGGGTGAGTCCCAGCTCCCAGCTCATCCAGCAGAACCAAACTCTCGCTATCAACCTGCTCTAAAATAGAGACGATATTGGTCATGTGACTGGAGAAAGTTGACAGGCTCTGCTCAATGGACTGCTCATCACCAATGTCTGCAAAAATCTGACTGAAAATCCCGACGCGGCTGCCCTTGTCCGCCAGAATCGGCAGACCTGACTGGGCCATGATCTGAGCTAAGCCCAAGGTCTTCAGCATGATGGTCTTACCACCGGTATTAGGCCCGGTAATGACAATCTCTGTCAAGTCTGGCCCGAAATGCAAGTCATTAGCCACTGCATTCTCAATCAGGGGATGGCGGACACTGAGCAGTTGGATATCCTGCTCTTCCGACAGGTCTGGCACCACCGCTCCTGTCTCCTGCATGAAGCGGACCTTGGCACGCACCAGGTCAAGATGTCCGATAATCCAAGCATTGTTGGCAATTTCAGCTGCATGGGGACGGAAGAGGTCCGATAATTCCTGCAAAATCCGCTGAATTTCATATCGTTCGTCCGCCCGACTGCTGGCAATTTCTTCGTTGAGATTGACAACTGCTCTAGGCTCGATATAGACGGTATTGCCGCTGGCTGAAATATCGTGAACCACACCAGAAATGCGGTTGCGGTAGGTATTTTTCACAGGCAGCACATTGCGGCCATTCCGGCTGGCCACTACCTGAACCGCCAGCATCTCTCCCTTGTTTTTGAGAATCTCCTGCAGAATTTCCCGCACCTGGTTTTCATTTTCTTGAATTTTTCGACGGATGCGGCTCAAACTTTCGCTGGCAAAGTTTTCAATAAAGCCGCCATCATTCACAGCCTGCAGACTTCCTTGCAGCTTAGGGAAAACAACTAGGTTCTCAAACAGACGGTCCAGCTTTTCCAAGTGCACATTTTCCAAGTCATCATAAAAGGACTTGAGCTCCTGAGTCACAGCCAAGACGCGCTTGAGAGCCAAAAACTCCTCAATATTCAAGTCGCTCTCCAGCTCCAAGCGCTTGGTCAAGGCAGTAATATCCTGAGTCGCGGCCAGACTAAAGTGCGGATGCTGCACAAAAATCTGCTGCATATCTGTCATTTCAAGAAAAGCCGAGGCCACTGTCTCCTTCTTACTGGTCGGCAAAAGCAGGCCCAGCTCCAACTGCCCCTGCTCTGTCAAAAGATAGGGAGCAAAAAGTTCTTTTATCTTCTTAAATTCTAAGGTTTCTAAAATTTTTGTGTTCATAATTTTCTTTTCTAGTAAAAAAGAACCCAGCTAGTAGGCCAACTGAGTCGTCTTTTATCCGATAACTTGATTCACCCAGAGATCTTTGAGGATATTGGATGTGATAGGGGTATACTTGACAATAAAGCGAATCATGAAGCTGCTGTTGAGCCGCTCCTGAACCATCTCCATCGGCACCGTCGCTAAAATAGTCAGGCACATTCCCAAAACAAAAATAGAGATGCAAACAGCGATGGCTCCGCTGGTCACATTGTACCATTTGGTATCCAGCTTATTGGGGTAGGGAATCAGATTGGCAAAAATCCCAAAAAAGCGCCCAAGGATGTAGACAGCCGTAAAGATAATGAGATAGGCCAAACCAGCATAAAAAACCTGGTCCAGCTGAAAGAGCTGGGAGCTAGGGAAAAAATAGGTCGAAGAGCCCTGAGTCGCGCTGGCATAAGGCACCCAAAGGCTGATAAACTTAGCCAAGCTCTTATAAAAAGCTCCAGCCACCAGCATAGAAACCATGGTTGCAGCAGCATAATAGCCCTGCAGAACAATGCCTCGCGAGTAGCCAATATAAAAGCTCCAGGCCAATATTAGTAAAATAACAATAGAAAACATTATTTCTCCTCTATTTACCTGACTTTTCTCTCAAATCACTGAGCATTTTGTGACGAAAATCTTCTAGTTCTTTTTCCTTGTCGTCAAACTCAATTTCGCGGCTGAGCTGGGTAGATAGGCTATTGACAGCCAGCAAAATCGCCAGGACTTCATCATCTGCCGCAGGCATCTGCTCTTTGATAGCCTTGTATTTTTCCTTTGCTACCCGTTCCACTTCTTCCATAAAGAGATTATCGTGTTCTGTTGTTAGAGTTAAGGTCTTGTTTCCAAATGTAAATTTATATCGATTCAAATTTGCCATAAAATCACCTCATTGTATTATATCAAAAAAGAAGCCCTTTGTCAGTTATTAAAACACTTGGAACTAGACTGGGACTTTCTTTTTCATCTTTTTTGACATTGTAAACAGCGGTGCTCTCCTACAAAATTTTTGTAGTATTTTCAATCTTATGGCTTTCGACTTTTCCTTTTTATGGTACAATAGGGGGTATGGAAAGTATCACCCTCAGTCCCAAACAGCAAGAAATTCAGGCTTTTGTTGAGAAATATCAGAGCCAGCTGGCTCCCAGCAATAACCCACATATTCAATATTTCTTCCGGCTGAATCAGGCGACGGTCAGTGTCTTTAGCTCCGGAAAAGTTCTCTTTCAAGGGGCAAAAGCTGCTCACTACGCTAGCTTTTTTGGCCATCAACCAGAAAAATCCAGTTCTAGTCCTGCTTCTCAGAATTTTGCCCTCATTGGGACAGATGAGGTTGGAAACGGCTCTTACTTTGGAGGTCTAGCCGTCGTAGCTTCTTTCGTCACTCCAAATCAGCACGACTTTCTGAGAAAACTGGGCGTTGGTGATTCTAAAACCTTGAACGATAGCAAGATTCGCCAACTGGCACCTGTCTTGAAAGAAAAGATTGCCCATCAAGCTCTGCTCCTATCGCCAGAGAAGTACAATGAAGTCATCGCTTCTGGCTACAACGCCGTCTCTGTCAAGGTAGCCTTACATAATCAAGCTATTTATCTACTGCTGCAAAAAGGTCTAAATCCCGAAAAAATCGTCATCGATGCCTTTACCAGCCAGCAAAACTACAATAAATACCTAAAGCAGGAAAAAAATCATTTTCCAAATCCGGTAAGTCTGATTGAAAAGGCTGAAGGAAAGTTCCTAGCTGTTGCGGTCAGCTCTATTATCGCTCGTGACCTCTTTCTGGAAAATCTAGAAAATCTCAGTCAAGAGTTAGGCTATACCCTGCCTAGCGGAGCCGGAAGTAAGAGCGACCAAGTTGCCAGCCAGATTCTTCAAGCCTACGGAATGGCCGGTCTGCAGCATACTGCTAAACTCCACTTTAAAAATACTGAAAAAGCACAAAAACTTCTAGAAAGGTAACCTATGAAAAAATCAAATCCTGTCCTCTCATTTCTCAAAGAATGGGGCCTCTTTCTCTTCTTTATCTCTGTCATTATCCTGTCACGGCTCTTTCTCTGGTCCCCTGTAAAGGTAGATGGCCACTCTATGGACCCTACGCTGGCCAATGGGGAATACCTACTTGTCCTCAAACATCAGTCTATTGACCGCTTTGATATCGTCGTCGCTACTGAGACAGACGATGACGGAACGACCAAGGAGATTGTCAAGCGGGTCATCGGTATGCCAGGTGACACTATTCAGTATGAAAATGATACTCTCTATATCAACGGCAAAAAAACAGACGAGCCTTACCTGACGGACTACATCAAGAAATTTAAAGAAGAAAAGCTCCAATCCACTTACACTGGGGATGATTATGATGACAATGGTGAGTTTTTCAGGAAACTCGCTGCTCAGGCTCAAGCCTTCACTGTTGACAAAGATGGCAGTCCTGTCTTCACCATCAAGCTTCTGGATGATGAATACCTGCTTCTGGGTGACGACCGGATTGTTTCCAAGGACAGCCGACAGGTTGGTGCCTTCAAAGCAGAACAAATCCAGGGCGAAGCTAAGTTCCGCTTCTGGCCGCTGCTGCCTTTTAAGACCTATTAAGCATATCGAACTCAGTTGAACGTCAGCTGGGTTCGTTTTAAAAGAAGAACCTATAAACTATGGAATTTTACTTTTCAGGAACGATTGAACGGATTATTTTTGAAAATCCCAGCAACTTTTTCCGCATCCTGCTCTTAGATATCGAGGATACGGATGCCGAGGATTTTGAAGATTTTGAAATCATTGTCACCGGATCTATGGCAGATGTCATGGAAGGCGAAGATTACACTTTCTGGGGCAGTCTCGTCCAGCACCCCAAATATGGCCAGCAGCTGAAAATTTCCCGCTATGAGCGAGCAAAACCCAGCAGTAAAGGCCTAGTAAAATACTTCTCCAGCGACCATTTCAAGGGCATCGGGGTCAAGACAGCTCAAAAAATCGTCCAACTCTATGGAGAAGATACTGAGGACACCATTGACAAGATTTTAGCAGAGCCGGAAAAGCTGACCCAGATAAACGGCTTAGCAGCTAAGAACCGCGAGGCCTTTGTCTCCAAGCTCAGAATAAACTACGGAACTGAGATGGTACTAGCCAAGCTGGCAGCCTACGGCATTCCCAATAAGCTGGCTTTTCAAATCCAGGATACCTACAAGGAAGAAACGCTGGATATTGTCGAAAAATATCCCTATCAGCTAGTAGAGGATATTCAGGGAATCGGCTTTAAAATCGCTGACCATCTGGCAGAAGAGCTGGGTATTCAAAGTGATGCCCCTGAGCGATTTCGGGCTGGCCTTGTCCACACCTTGCTGACCCAGTCCATAGAGCGGGGAGATACCTATGTTGAAGCTCGTGATTTACTCGAACATACCATCGAGCTCTTAGAAAGCTCACGCCAAGTGGAGCTGGACCCTAGTCTAGTCGCTGATGAGCTGGCTCATCTGATTGAGGAAGATAAGGTCCAAAATGTAGAGACCAAGATCTTTGAAAACAGCCTCTTCTTTGCTGAAGAAGGAATAAAAAATAATCTGATCCGTCTGCTGGAAAAAGGAGAGCAAGACTGTTTTGCCGCAGATAACATTACTGCGGCCATCCAGCAAGTGGAGGAGAACTCCGGCATCTCCTATGACAGTATCCAAAAAGAAGCCATCCGTCAGGCTATCAATCAGAAGGTCTTTATCCTAACCGGCGGACCGGGTACTGGAAAAACTACCGTTATCAACTGTATCATCTCAATTTACGCCCAGCTTCGCGGTTTGGATCTGCGAAAGGTCAATGATCTGCCTATTCTGCTAGCAGCACCCACTGGACGTGCTGCTCGGCGCATGAACGAATTGACTGGTCTTCCTAGTGCCACTATCCACCGCCACTTGGGGATGACTGGAGATGATGACACCAGCCATTTGGATGATTATCTGGATGCTGATTTTATTATTGTGGATGAATTTTCCATGGTAGATACTTGGTTAGCTAATCAGCTCCTCAGCAATATCTCCTCTCAAACCAAGCTCTTGATTGTCGGAGATGCGGATCAACTTCCGTCTGTCAGTCCAGGTCAGGTTCTGGCAGACTTGCTGCAGATACCGACTATCCCACAGACCAAGCTGGAAACCATCTATCGGCAGAGCGAAGAGTCTACAATCGTCACACTGGCCAGCCAGATTCAGAAGGGCATTTTACCAGCAGACTTTACAGAGAAAAAAGCGGATCGCTCATATTTTGAAGCTAGAAATGAGCATATCCCGCCTATGATTGAGAAAATCGCTAGCGCAGCCATTCGCAGCGGTATCCCAGCTCAAGATGTTCAGGTATTGGCACCTATGTATCGGGGGCCAGCCGGCATTGACCAGATTAACAATCTTATGCAAAATCTCATCAATCCTGTCGCGAAAGATGAGCTGACCTTTGAAGCTCCTGATTGTCAGTATCGCCAAGGAGACAGGGTTATTCACTTGGTCAATGATGCTGAAAGCAATGTCTTCAACGGTGACTTAGGCTACATCAGCGACCTGCTGCCTGCTAAGTACACCGACTCCAAGCAGGACGAGCTGACCATTGACTTTGATGGCAATGAACTTGTTTATCAGCGCAGTGAGTGGTACAAGATTCGCCTAGCCTACGCCATGAGCATTCACAAGTCTCAGGGCAGTGAATTTCCGGTTGTCATCTTGCCTATCACCAAGAGCAGTCATCGGATGCTGCAGCGCAACCTCATCTACACCGCTATCACCCGCGCCAAGAGCAAGTTGATCTTACTTGGGGAAAAAGCAGCCTTTGACTATGCCGCAAAAAATACTGGAACCGCCCGAAAAACCTATCTCATCGAGCGCTTTGGCGACCTCCCGCAAGCTGAAACTAATATCCACAATCCTGTGGATAAAATGAAAGCGCCTGTGGAAAACTATGTCCTGACTAAGGAAAATTTCCTGAAAATCGACCCCCTAATCGGCCTGACCGAGGAAGATATCCACAGTATATTCAGCACATAAATAAAAAGGCTGGGACAGAATTAAATTTTTTAGTTCTGTCCTATCGCCTTTTTTTATGCCTTATTTTTCTGGCTAAAGAGCTGCAGGAGCTCGTCAGTAAAGATATCCATGCCGACCGAGGTCATCATAAACTGCAGAAAATGGAAGCGTTCTGGCAGTTTTTCAGGATCGCTTTCAAAAACGGTCTCATTCATCCAGAAGTTCACCAGCAGCAGAAAGACTTCCGCAGTCTGGTCCGGATACTGAGTCTGGATAGACCCATCTGCCATGCCTTTTTTGATAATATCGCTGACCAGAGGGGCGCCTATCCGCAGATTGTCCCGCATCATGGTCAAAATAAAACCTGCATCCTGCTCGTACTCATCCACAATGCCGTCTATGGCCCGGGCTGTCTGACTTTCCAGATTGGACTTGAGGATGGCTTGCAGCTGCTCCCTGCCGGTCAGATTTTCCGTAGCCTTGAACCACTGCTTCATCTCTTCTTCCATCAGCTCCTGCCGGCTCCTAATCACCGCAAGGACAATCTCATCTTTTGACTTGAAATGATGGTAGATAGCCCCCTTGGAGATGCCCGCCGTCTGGGCGATGTCCTGCATACTGGTCTTTTCGGACCCCTTTTGGATAAAGAGCTGGGTTGCTGTATTTAAAATTTTTTCTCTCATGGCCTGGGATTTGTCTTTTCGCTGCGCCATTCTGTTCCCCTTTGTTTCTAATATAGCTTTATTCTACCAAAAAAGCCGGAGAAATACAAAATCATAAAAATATCTTTAAGCCTTGTCTTGCTGATCCCTTTGATACCAAAGATAGATACTGTAAGCCGCCATCAAGATATAGCCTAGGAAAAAGACGGGATTTTCCGTTCCCTTGCCTACAAAGATGGCTTCGCCAATAGTATTAATGAGCCCATGAAAGAGGACACAATAGAGGACAGACTGACTGACCTTGTAAAGAGCTGCCAGCCAGAAACGGCTGAGCAGGCAAGCGGCTGTAAAGACCAGAAAGGAGGTCCCCGCCTGACTGCTGCCGGGCATAAAGAAGAGGGGCAGATGCCAGACAGCCCAGATTAACCCAGTTGCTACAGTTGCCAAAGGGAAGGGCAGGATCTTCTCCATACTTGGCTGCAGGAAGCCCTGCCAGCCAATCTCTTCATTGCCGCCTGTCAGAAGAGTCGTTACCAGAGCCAGAACCAAGACATTCAAAAGATTCAAACCTGGCAGCGGCCTGGTCACAAAGGCAATGGAAATCGTGTATAGCCCCACAAAAATCAATAGATAAGGCCAGCTTCTTTTCCTAGTAAACTTGATAAAAGCCAGCATTTCTTTCAAAGACTTACCTAAGACAAGCTTGGCACTTATAGCAGGACCAAATGTTCCCACTATCATGAGAAGCGGATAAAGCAGCGGCACTCGTTCTTTCAGCACAGCTGAGAGAATCCACGCAGACCAAGTGATACCAAAAGTCCTAAGCAGAAACATTAGAATTTGCTTGACAGATGAGGAATCTTTATAGCTTCTAGCTTGCATCTTTCTCAGCCCCTTTCCGATTGCCCTTCCAATACCACCAGCCGACCAGCAGGGCGGTCATGACCAGATTAGCAGCCTGGAAGCTGAGATACCTTCCGCCATTTGTAGCACTGCCGACAATCGTCGTCTGAGCAAAGTTAATGCAGCCGTGAAAGACCATGCAGGCAAAGACAGAGGCCGTCTGCTTGTAGAGAGCCGCCATACAGAAACAGAGCAAGATACCAAAGGAGAGATAGAAGGTCAAAGAAACCTGACTTTGACTCGTTCCCGGAATCAGCCAGAGGGGCAGATGCCAGGCCACCCAGACCAGAGCCGTGATGACAGTTGCCAGAGGGAAAGAGAATTTTTTCTCCAGAGCCGGCTGCAGCACTCCCCGCCAGCCCAACTCTTCGTTCCCGCCTCCAACAAAGGTGACAAAGGTCCAACCAAGAGGAAACATGAGCATGGCATTGAGCGGCGGTAATACAGGATTGGCAATAAAGAGAGTCAAAATCCGAACCAGACAGAAGGCCAGCATATAAATCCACCAGCCCTTAGCATGAGAAAAGATAAAGTCCAGCATCTTCTTAGGATGAGAAATTTTGAGGCTGATAAAAGTTCCCAAGGTCGGTCCGAAGCCACCGATGAAAGAGAGAGCAAAGCCCAAAGGCTCAGCCGCGCTGGTCAGCTTCAGGGCGGCTAAAATATACAGAATCAGCCAGGCAGACCAGCTGATGCCAAAAGTCCAGGCCAGAAAGGGCAGGATATGCCTTGTCTCTGGCTCTACATGTGTTTGTGTTTTCATTTGTGTTTTCATATGATTACTCCTTTTTCTTTGACAGAAGAGCGATTACCAAGATTTTTAGCCTGCATCTTTCTGAACTCCTTTCCGGTTGCCCTTCCAATACCACCAGCCGACCAGCAAGGCGGTCATGACCAGATTAGCAGCCTGGAAGCTGAGATACCTTCCGCCATTTGTAGCACTGCCGACAATCGTCGCCTGAGCAAAGTTAATGCAGCCGTGAAAGACCATGCAGGCAAAGACAGAGGCCGTCTGCTTGTAGAGAACCGCCAGACAGAAACTGAGCAGGATACAAAAGAAAATATAGAAGGGCAAAGAAACCTGACTTTGACTCGTTCCCGGAATCAGCCAGAGGGGCAGATGCCAGGCCACCCAGACCAGAGCCGTGATGACAGTTGCCAGAGGGAAAGAGAATTTTTTCTCCAGAGCCGGCTGCAGCACTCCCCGCCAGCCCAACTCTTCGTTCCCGCCTCCAACAAAGGTGATAAAGGTCCAGCCCAGAGGAAACATGAGCATGGCATTGAGCGGCGGTAATACAGGATTGGCGATAAAAAGGGTCAAAACCCGAACCAGACAGAAGGCCAGCATATAAATCCACCAGCCCTTAGCATGAGAAAAGATAAAGTCCAGCATCTTCTTAGGATGAGAAATTTTGAGGCTGAGAAAAGTTCCCAAGGCCGGTCCGAAGCCACCGATGATAATGAGAGCATAGCCCAAAGGCTCAGCCCCGCTGGTCAGCTTCAGGGCGGCTAAAATATACAGAATCAGCCAGGATCCCCAGCTAATACCAAAGGTCCAAGCTAAGAAAGGCCAAATATGCTTGGGTTCTGGCCCTACATGTGTTTGTGTGTTCATACGATAACTCCTTATCAAATGTAGAATAGTGAAAAGGCATCCTTTACTCTCAGTCTTTCAGATGATTGCCTGTTTTGAAACGCAGATTTTTAAAATCCGACCATTCGGTTTGTTTTATTATAAAAAATAAAGACCTGCGCCAAATAGAAAACATAGTCTTTTACTCCTTGCCTAAAATAAAAAGCAAATATAGACTAAATAATGCTAAAAGCTATGTCAGCACCGTTTAGCTACTGACTGCTGCTTTTAGTTTCTAAGTTGTCCTGACTCTGATGCTTAAGACAGGCTATTTCTCTGCTACTTGCTCCTTTCTTGATTTTGCAATCGCCGGATATGCCAGAGATTGGAAGCAAGGCTCAGACCGCCTACTGCCATAATACCCAGTCCTCGCCATGGGCTAAAGACAGTAGTCAGCAAGCCACCAGCAAGGACAGCATATCCAGCTTTGACTCCCCACTTAGAATAGCGTATGCCATTCTCACCCTGTGTCATCTTTTCCAGCTGTACCTTACGTTTTTCTGCCTGCTGCTGCAAAAACTCTTTCTGAGCTTCCCGCTGCCGATCCATCTCCTGATTCAACTTAAGGATGTGCTCGCTTGTTTTTTCTACTACAGATTTCTTCATTTCTGCTCCTTTCTTTTTAAAAACCGACCAGGCGGTTTTTGTTTTATAGACTCAGTATAACAGACACAGAAAACTTTGTCCAGTATTTTTTCAAAAAAGATTATTTTTAGTCAATGAAAATCATCAGACAACTTAGAAGCTAGTCACAAGCAACTCTCTCATACTAAAAGCTATATCTAAAAAAGCCCGGTAACGAACCAAGCTTTTATCTTTATTCAAACCCCGTCATTGTCAGTCCTAGCAGACGGATACCTCGTGGTTGCTCTTCCAAGCTATCGTAAATCTCATGAGCCGTTCGCTCGATTTGCTCCTTGTCTTGAGTGGCTAGATTCAAACTTTTCCTTTTAGTCAAGGTGGAGAAATCGGCATAGCGGATTTTCAGAACGATGGTTCGTCCTTTCTTATCATGCTTAGTCAGGCTATTTTCTACCTTCTGTGCCAGCAGGGTCAGCTCTTTCTTGATATCCTCCTCACTATAGAGCAGTTTGGCATAGGTCCGCTCCTTCCCAATAGACTTACGGATGCGATTGGACTTGACTGGACTATTACTGATGCCACGCGCTTTACGATAAAGATCAAAACCAAAGCGACCAAACTTATCAATTAAAGTCATTTCCGGTATCTTGAGTAGATCTGCGCCAGTATAAACTCCCATTTCATGCAGTTTTTCAACGCTTTTCTTGCCGACCCCATGAAACTTAGCGATATCCATAGGCGCCAGAAAGGCCTCAGCTTCCTCAGGTAGAATAACAGTCAGGCCATGAGGCTTCTCATAGTCGCTGGCAATCTTGGCCAGAAACTTATTATAAGAAACGCCTGCCGAAGCCGTCAGTTGCAGCTCATTCCAGATATCGTGCTGAATCAGCTTGGCTATTTTGACTGCGGATTTAATCCCAAGCTTGTTTTCCGTTACATCCAGATAAGCCTCGTCGATACTCATTGGCTCAATCAAGTCCGTATAGCGTTTGAAAATTTCTCGGATCTGCAAGCCGACTGCCTGATATTTTTCGTAATTCCCCGATATAAAAATCCCCTGAGGGCAACGCTCATAGGCTTCCTTGGAGCTCATAGCCGAATGAACTCCGAACTTTCTGGCCTCATAATTGCAGGTGGAGACAACACCACGACCACCAGTCAAACGGGGATCGCTGCCGATAATGACCGGATGTCCCTTTAGCTTAGGATTATCCCGCTCTTCCACCGAAGCAAAAAAAGCGTCCATATCAATGTGGATAATCTTCCGAGATGTATCGTTAATCAGTGGAAAAATCAGCATGCCCTCCTCCTTTCTCCTGCCATCAATCTCAGCTTACAGGCTTTCACAAAGTCGGCCCTTTTTGCTCAAATAAATCTGAAACAGTTTTTCATTCTTGTAAAAAGTATTTTAAACGTAAGATTCTTCGCCAGTAATTTTTATATGACATTTTAATTACTTTTATTATAACTTTTTTACCCATTTTTCCAAAATATTTGAAAAGAGTTATGTTTTTCAAATCTATAGTACACATCCGAGACTTTTTACTTTCTGTATTATAAAAGAAAGTCTTTCTTTCTGCCGAAAATGGTTTGTGAAACCGATTACCGTATGATATACTTTACTTATAAATGTAACAGTTTATGTTGCTAGAATAAAGAGGAAAATCAAATGGTTGTAAAAACAGTTGTTGAAGCTCAAGATATTTTTGACAAAGCTTGGGAAGGCTTCAAAGGTGAAGACTGGAAAGAGAAAGCAAGTGTTTCTCGCTTCGTTCAAGCTAACTACACACCTTATGATGGAGATGAAAGCTTCTTGGCAGGTCCTACTGAGCGCTCACTCCACATCAAGAAAATCGTAGAAGAAACGAAAGCTCACTACGAAGAAACTCGTTTCCCAATGGACACTCGTCCGGCATCTATCGCTGATATCGATGCTGGTTACATTGACAAGGACAACGAACTGATTTACGGTATCCAAAATGACGAACTCTTCAAATTGAACTTCATGCCAAAAGGCGGTATCCGCATGGCTGAAACTACTTTGAAAGAAAATGGATACGAACCAGATCCTGCTGTTCATGAAATCTTTACTAAGTATGTTACTACAGTAAATGACGGTATCTTCCGTGCCTACACTTCTAACATCCGCCGTGCTCGTCACGCCCACACTGTAACTGGTCTTCCAGATGCTTACTCACGCGGACGTATTATCGGGGTTTACGCACGTCTTGCTCTTTATGGAGCTGACTACCTCATGGCTGAAAAAGTTCGCGACTGGAACGGTTTGACTGATATTGACGAAGAAACAATCCGTCTGCGCGAAGAAATCAACCTGCAATACCAAGCACTTGGTGAAGTTGTAAAACTTGGTGACCTTTACGGAGTAGATGTTCGCCGTCCTGCCTTTGACGTTAAAGAAGCTATCCAATGGACTAACATCGCCTTCATGGCTGTCTGCCGTGTCATCAACGGTGCTGCTACTTCCCTTGGACGTGTGCCTATCGTTCTTGACATCTATGCTGAACGTGACTTGGCTCGCGGTACTTACACTGAATCAGAAATCCAAGAATTTGTTGATGATTTCGTTATGAAACTTCGTACAGTGAAGTTTGCTCGTACGAAAGCTTACGACCAACTTTACTCTGGTGACCCAACCTTCATCACTACTTCTATGGCAGGTATGGGTAACGACGGTCGTCACCGTGTTACAAAGATGGACTACCGTTTCCTTAACACACTTGACAACATTGGTAACTCTCCAGAGCCAAACTTGACCGTTCTCTGGACTGACAAACTTCCATACTCATTCCGTCGCTACTGTATGCACATGAGCCACAAGCACTCTTCTATCCAATACGAAGGTGTAACAACTATGGCTAAAGACGGCTACGGTGAAATGAGCTGTATCTCTTGCTGTGTGTCTCCGCTTGACCCTGAAAATGAAGAACAACGCCACAACATCCAATACTTTGGTGCTCGTGTAAACGTGCTGAAAGCCCTTCTGACAGGTCTCAACGGTGGTTACGACGATGTTCATAAAGACTACAAGGTATTTGACATCGAGCCTATCCGTGACGAAGTTCTTGAATTCGAATCAGTTAAAGCGAACTTTGAAAAATCTCTGGACTGGTTGACTGACACTTACGTAGATGCCTTGAACATCATCCACTACATGACTGACAAGTACAACTACGAAGCTGTTCAAATGGCCTTCTTGCCAACTTACCAACGTGCTAACATGGGATTCGGTATCTGTGGATTTGCCAACACTGTTGATACCTTGTCTGCTATCAAGTACGCAACTGTTAAGCCAATCCGCGACGAAAATGGCTATATCTACGACTATGAAACAATCGGAGAATACCCACGTTGGGGTGAAGATGATCCTCGCTCAAACGAACTGGCTGAATGGTTGGTTGAAGCTTACACAACTCGTCTGCGTAGCCACAAACTCTATAAGAATGCAGAAGCTACTGTGTCTCTTCTGACTATCACATCTAACGTTGCTTACTCTAAACAAACTGGTAACTCACCAGTCCATAAAGGAGTGTACCTCAACGAAGATGGCAGCGTGAACTTGTCTAAATTGGAATTCTTCTCACCAGGTGCTAACCCATCTAACAAGGCAAAAGGTGGCTGGTTGCAAAACTTGAACTCACTTGCTAGTCTGGACTTCAGTTACGCAGCTGACGGTATCTCATTGACAACTCAAGTTTCACCTCGTGCGCTTGGTAAGACTCACGACGAACAAGTAGACAACTTGGTTACTATCCTGGATGGCTACTTCGAAAACGGTGGTCAACACGTTAACTTGAACGTTATGGACTTGAAGGATGTTTACGACAAGATTATGTCTGGCGAAGACGTTATCGTTCGTATCTCAGGTTACTGTGTAAACACTAAGTACTTGACTCCAGAACAAAAGACTGAATTGACTCAACGTGTCTTCCACGAAGTACTCTCTATGGACGATGCTTTGAGCTAATAAACGACCAAGGACTTACAAACCATTTGAAAGAAGATTGGAAATCCCCAATCTTCTTTTTTGTATTTCAGACTTCATGTGACTGCCAACTTGATGATATTTTTCAGAGGCTTTATGGTATAATGGTTCTATTGCTATACTAGGAAAAGGACTGGGGAAATGACAGAGAAAGGTATCAGGGAAGAAGCCAAAGATTTCAATCTGGCGGTAGATGTCATCATGCTGGCTGGGACACTGCTGCTGCAGAGCGGATCCGAGACCTATCGGGTGGAAGATACCATGATTCGTATCGCTCATTCGCAAGGGATAATCGACTGCAATGCCTTAGCAATGCCAGTGGCTATTTTCTTTTCGATTGAAAATACAAATGTTTCACGGATGAAGCGCAATCTCAAGACCAACTACAACATTGAGAAGGTCTGCGATGTCAATCAGGTCTCCCGTCAGTTGGTTACAGGAGAAATCAGCCTTCAAGAGGCTTTTGATGAGCTGAATCGCCTCAAAGTTAAGGAGCTGCCCTATAACAACAAGCAGCTGATTGCAGCAGCAACGCTCAGTGCTCCCTTCTTCTCCATCATGTTTGGTGGAAATTTCTACGATGCTTTGGGGGCGGCCATTGCTACCTTCTTTGGCTTTGCCTTCTCTTTGTATGTTGACAAATATATCCGTATCCCTTTTGTGACAGCTTTTGCTGGAGCCTTTGTCTTCGGACTGCTGGCTCATATCTGGACACGCTATTCTGGTTTTAATTCCACAGATGATTTGATTATTGCGGGTTCTGTCATGCCTTTTGTGCCCGGCATTGCTCTGACCAACTCTGTGCGTGACATCATGACCAACCATATCAACTCTGGGATGAGCAAGCTCTTTGAATCGCTCCTCATCACTCTTGCTCTCGGTGCAGGTACCTCTGTCGCCCTCCTTATTATGAAATAAGCCTATGACAATCTTGACTTTCTTATTGCAAGCAGTTGCCAGCCTACTGGCCATCATTACCTTTTTAATCGTTTTAAATGTTCAGCGCAGTATGCTGATCCCCGGCGGAGTGCTGGGCATGGCTATTTGGCTGCTCTATCTCCTGCTCAAAGGACCGACCAACGTCATCATTGCAACCTTTGTGGCTGCTATCATTGGTTCCTGCGTCAGCCAAATCCTCAGCATCATCTATAAAACGCCCGCTGTTGTTTTTATTTTGGCCATTCTAGCGCCTCTGGTCCCAGGCTATATTTCCTATCGGACGACTGCCTTTTTTGTCACTGGTGACTACAGCCAGGCTATGATCCACGCCACTCTGGTAGTCATTCTGGCCTTGGTCATCTCGATTGGCATGGCAAGTGGCACTGTCGTACTCAAGCTCTACCACTACTTAAAAAAGCGCCAAACCAAACTCACAGCTGATAAACAGTAGAACCATCTGCTGTTTTTATTTTGGAAAATACATCTTAAGCCTGATTTAGCTGTGTTTAGATGTTTTTGTAAGAGTTTTATTCCTAAGTATGGTAAAATAGTCTTCGGAATATACTAGAATAAAAGGATTTAAAGAGGTCTTATAATGACAATCGGAATCGACAAAATCGGTTTTGCGACCAGTAATTATGTCTTAAAATTAAATGATTTAGCGGCAGCCCGAGGGACTGACCCAGAAAAGCTTAGTAAGGGACTCTTACTCAAGGAACTAAGCATTGCTCCTCTGACTGAGGATATTGTTACCTTGGGAGCGGCGGCAGCAGAGCCCATCCTGACAGCAGAGGACAAAGAAAAGATTGATATGGTCATCGTGGCTACTGAGTCAGGGATTGACCAGAGTAAGGCGGCAGCCGTTTTTGTCCACGGCCTTTTGGGCATCCAGCCTTTTGCCCGCAGCTTTGAAATCAAGGAAGCCTGCTATGGAGCAACTGCTGCACTGGACTATGCCAAGCTCCATATCGAAAAACATCCAGACAGCAAAGTTTTGGTGTTAGCTAGCGACATTGCCAAGTATGGCATTCATACACCGGGTGAACCAACGCAGGGAGCGGGAGCTATTTCTATGCTGATTAGCAGCAATCCTCGTATCCTCGCTTTTAATGATGATAATGTAGCTCAGACACGCGATGTCATGGATTTTTGGCGCCCAAATTACTCGACAACGCCTTATGTCAACGGGCTCTATTCAACCCAGCAATATCTGGATAGCTTAAAGACAACTTGGGCGGAGTACCAAAAACGCCACAAGCTGGCTCTCAAAGATTTTGCAGCCTACTGCTTCCACCTGCCTTATCCAAAATTGGCCCTTAAAGGCCTCAATAAAATCATGGATAAAAGCCTGCCTCAAGAGCAGCAAGACCAGCTCAGAGAGAATTTTGAAGCCTCTATTCTCTACAGTCAGAAAGTTGGAAATATCTATACAGGCTCCCTCTTCCTAGGCCTCCTGTCTCTTTTAGAAAACTCCGACAACCTCAAAGCCGGAGATCGGATTGCTCTTTTCGGCTATGGCAGCGGAGCTGTCTCTGAAATCTTCAGTGCCAATTTGGTAGAAGGCTATGAAAAGCATCTATCCAAGACACGCCTAGAGGAATTAGACCAGCGTCAGGCTCTTTCCATCGCAGACTACGAGCGCATCTTTTTTGAAGAAGCTGAGCTGGATGCGGAAGGCAATGCCAGCTTCTCTGGCTATGAGGAACAAAGCTTTGCTCTGGCGGAAATTGCAGAGCATCAGCGTAAGTATATCAAAGTTGAGAAATCATCATGAAAGTAAACTGGACTGGATTTTCCAAAAAAACTCCTGCTCAACGGCTGCAGATGTTGAAAGAAAAGGGGCTTTTACAAGATGAACATTGGCAGCTGCTAGAAAGCCAAGAGACTTTGCCTCTGGAAACAGCCAACCAGATGAGCGAAAATGTACTGGCCACTCTGGCCCTGCCCTACTCTCTGGTGCCAGACTTTCTGGTGGATGGCAAAAGCTATCAAGTTCCTTTTGTGACTGAAGAGCCATCTGTGGTAGCAGCTGCTAGCTTTGCCGCTAAGATTATCAAACATTCAGGCGGATTTGAAACCGAGATTCACAAACGCCAGATGATTGGGCAGATTGCCCTCTATCAGATTGAGAAGGTCGACCAAGCCATCAAAGATGTTCTCAAAAAAAAGAAAGGGTTGCTGGAACAGGCCAACCAAGCCTATCCATCAATTGTTGCTCGTGGTGGCGGTGCTAGAGATCTCTGGCTGGAGCCAAAGGAAGACTTCCTTATTTTCTATCTATCTGTGGATACACAGGAGGCTATGGGAGCCAATATGCTCAACACCATGCTGGAGGCTCTCACCCTTTCTCTTGAAGAGCTGACTGGCGGTAAGAGCCTGATGGCTATCCTGTCAAACTATGCAACAGATAGTCTAGTAACAACCCGCTGTGTCATCGACTATCGCTTTCTCAGCCGAGATAAGGCTGAGGCGGAGCTTCTTGCGGATAAGATGCAGCTGGCTAGCAAGCTAGCCCAGGTCGACCCTTACCGGGCAGCTACCCACAATAAAGGCATCTTTAATGGCATTGATGCTTTGGTGCTGGCTACTGGAAATGACTGGAGGGCTGTGGAAGCCGGTGCTCATGCCTATGCCAGCCGAGAAGGAAGCTACCGGGGCCTCTCTACTTGGATGGCAGACCCAGACAAACGCCAGCTTCATGGTCAGATGACTCTGCCCATGCCCATTGCAACTAAGGGAGGCTCCATCGGCCTCAATCCAGCAGTGGCAGCCAGCTTTGACTTACTAGGGCAACCACAGGCCAAGGGCTTAGCTTCCCTCATCGTATCAGTCGGATTGGCACAAAATTTCGCTGCTCTCAAAGCCCTGGTCAGCACTGGCATCCAAGCTGGTCACATGAAATTGCAAGCCAAATCTTTAGCATTGCAAGCTGGAGCCCAAGACGAAGAAATTGCTGCTGTAGCCAGTCGCTTAACAGCCAAGAAGACTTTCAACTTAGCTGCTGCTCAGGAAATCCTAGCTGACTTACGAAATTAGGACAAGTAAAAAGGCCATTGATGGCCTTTTTTGTATGTCTTTATGCTATTCATTCAATCTGTTCCTGAGCTTCTTTCAGCCGCCCATAGAGTAGATAGGGAACATTCTTTAGTTCTTGCAAGTTTCGGCAGGACAGGGCGCACATGATGAGGCGCAGATCCGATTTCCAGCCTTCTACAATATCAATAACTTCTTCCACTGAGTGATTTTCTACCAAGTCCAGCATGGTACGAGAGATGCCAACCGCCTTGGCTCCTAAGACCAGGGCTTTAATCATATCCAAAGGATGACGGACACCTCCACTAGCCAAGAGCTCGACCTCATCGCGAAGTGGCTGAAGAGCTAGCAGGCTCTGCAGAGTAGATTGTCCCCAATCATTGAGGTAGTCTCGATTGCCACCCCGCTGATTTTCAATATAGGCAAAGCTAGTGCCGCCCCGGCCAGAAAGGTCAAAAGTCTGAATCCCCAAGGAGCGCGCTTCTTCAACAGTAGAGCGATCCATGCCAAAGCCAACTTCTTTAAGAATTAGAGGGACTTCTAATCGCTGACCATAATCAGTCAAGTGCTGGTGCCAAGAGCGAAACTCCCGCTCGCCCTCTGGCATCAGCAATTCCTGCATGAGATTGACATGGACCTGCAAAAAGAGGGGCTGCAAATCTGCTACTGCCTGTTGGGCTGCTTGATAAGGCTTGTCCAAGCCGATATTGGTAGCCAGCAATAAATTAGGCCGACCAGCCGCCACCCGATAGGAAGGATCAGAAGGATTTTTCAAGGCTGCGCTGTAAGAGCCAGTTACAAAAAGAAGGCCGCAACTTTCAGCTACTTGAGCCAGCTTTTCATTGACTTGACCGCCTTTTTTGCTGCCGCCAGTCATGGCATTGATGTAAAAAGGAAACTCCCAGTCACGGCCAGCAAAGTGAGTAGATAGGTCTATCTCTGCCAAATCATACTTGGGCAGAGAACGGTGAACCAGTTCCATTTCATCAAAACTGTTATAACCTGGACGCTGCTCTAAAGCGTATTTGATATGGTCATCCTTACGATTCTGGCTCATCATGACCCACCCTTTCTCTGTATAATAGCTCAATGCCAGCTTCTTGCCAGGCTTGAATCAGTTGGTTGCTAGATGCGGCATCAAAGCTGAGAGCAATCCCGCAGTCGCCACCGCCGGCACCGCTGCTCTTAGCCACACAGTTCAGTCCCTCTGCCGCTTCTTTTAAGACTGTCAGCCTGTCTGTATAAATAGCTGGGCTGAGCCTTTCTAAGAGCTGGCTAGCCTTTTCCAAACTGGACTGAATAGCGAACTTCTCTCCTGCTAATAAAGCTCTCTCCAAAGCATCAACCTGCGTCCTACTGCCTGTCAAAAAGGACTCTGAAATAGCTGACTTGACCTGATTGACCAAGTCCTTAGAAATCGCCGGCTGCTTAGTCCAGCCAACTAGAAAATCCATGGCTAAGCAAGGCTTAATACTGCGAATTTCAAAACCCCAATCCTCTGCTAGTAATTGCTGTAAATCAACTTTGTCCATGCGCTTGCGGACCAGCTCTCTATCAAAAGATCGATAATAAATCAGATTTTCATAGACAATGCAGGCTAGATCTCCCATGGAGCCATTGTCTCCTAGCTTGAGGAGGACGTAAGAAGCCAGCTTAAAGAGTATCTCTAGCGCTAAGTCCAGCTCATAAAGCGCCGCCATGGCCTTAAGAGTCAGAATAACCACACTACCGCTGGAGCCAATCCCGAACTTCTTGCCATCTTTTTCCATCTTGCCGCTAATCTTCAGAGAAAAAGGCTGAAGTTGGTAGTCTACTGCTAGCAAATAAGTGTTCATAACCCCTATCGCCTCCTGAATCAAGGCATAATCAGGATCTGGCTCTAGGCTAGCGCTGTGTTCAAACATATCTGATGTCAAGCGATAGTCAGGTGTCGCCTGGATTTCCCCCGTCATATAGATAGGAATGGCCTTGATAATGGCTGGCTGACCGGCCGTCAGCACTGCATATTCACCCGCCAGATAGAGCTTGCCGCAGGTTTGGACTCTTGCGCTAACTTTCATCTGACAAGTCCTTTGTTTTGGAGACGATAATCCGGTAGTCTTTCTCAAAAATGGCCACCAGATGGTCTAGGTCTTCCTCCAAGCAGAGCACCTTGACATTGGGCCCCGCGTCCATGGTAAAGTAGCAACGCTCGCCCTGCTCCCGCAGCTTTCTGACAGCATCCATAGCCTGGTAAGACTCCTCCGTCAGATAAGAAAACGGCGGATAAGCTTTTTCTGTCGTGGCATGCATCCGAAGAGCATTTTCTTCCGTCAGCTGACCAACCTTGGCAAAATCATTGTCCTGCAAATAGCCTAGCATGGCCTGATAATCCAAGGCAGACTGGGCAATCCAATCGGGGAAAATCGTGGAAGTTTTAGCACAGAGCTCCATACCGTCGCGGCTGGAAATAGGCTTTTTCTCATCGTGCAGAACTAGCATAATCATAGCTAATTTCAAATCCGTCTTGACTGGATAAATGGCCCCACTGTCCTTATCCCAGGCTGCTAGCGGGCCAAAGAAAGACCGAGCAGAGGACCCTGAAGCAAATTTGGCCAGCTGAGCCAGTTCTTCCGTCTGATAGCCCGTCTGAAAATAAGCATTGCAGGCCTTGACTAGGGCTGATAGACCACTGGAGCTGGAAGACAGACCCGCTGCTGTTGGCATATTGTTACTGGTATCAACTCGGACAAAACCATCTTCTGGAGAGCGAAAACGGTCAATAATCTTACTGATTTTAGCATGTTCTGCTGGGCTTTGCAGCTGACCGTCAATATAAAATTCATCTCCAGTCGCTGTATCCGGCAAAGGACTCAGTTGCGTCTCGGTATACATATTTTCCAGTGTCAGCGAGATACTGCTAGTAGACGGAATCATCTTTTCTGCATCTTTCTTCCCCCAATATTTGACAATTGCAATATTGGCATAGGATTTGACACTTACAGGCTTTCGATCCATGTATTAATGGCCCCTTTCTCTCTCAATAAGGCGGCTAAGGCCTCCGCCTGACTTTTTTCTCCTACAAGAGCAATGACACAGCCACCCAGACCGCCGCCGCTCATTTTAGCTCCCAAGGCTCCATTTTCAAGAGCTGCCACTACTAGCTCATCCGCTTTCTGGCAAGACACTCCTAGCTTGGCTAGCTTCTCATGAGCCTTGGTCATAGCTTGACCCATAGTCATCAGGTCCTTGATAGAAATGGCCTTCTCAAGGATTTTCGTTAAATTCCCCAATTCCTGAAGCAAGGGCAGAGCCTTTTGACCCTGACTCTCTACAGCACGGATAGCTTCGCGGGTATGACCGTGAATGCCCGTGTCTGCAATCACTAAAAAAGCATCCAGATCCAGATCAATTTCACTGAAACCAAAGTTGCGAATGAATTTGATAGCTACATCACTGAGGCAGGTCTTGGCATCAAGCCCGCTGGGATTCATATGGGCAATCATCTCTGCCCGATTGGCTAGAATCTCCAGTGTCTGGTCATCCAGTTCTTCCTCAAAGTAGTCAAAGACCGCCCGAATGGCCGCAATACTGACCGCGGCTGAAGAGCCCATCCCTCTCTTCTCAGGGACCATGGACTCCACCTGACAGCGAATCTTAGCTCCCTGCCTGCCTAGATGTTCTAGACAGGCAAAAACAGCCATGGACAGCGTATCCTCAGCGTAGAGGGTCCAGGCCCGCTCAGACGGAAAGACCTGACAGGTCACTTCGATACGATTAAGAGGCAGGGAAATAGCCGGATAGCCATAGACCACCGAATGCTCTCCCATTAAAATAATTTTACTGTGTGCCTTGCCGACACCGATTTCTTTTGTCATATTCTTCTCTTGTCTGTAGATTCTCTCTATCTTATTTTAATATACTTTGGCAAAAAAAGCGATTTTTATTAAGAGAAAATCACTGGGGCTAGAGACCGATATTTATATAGGCACACATGATAAAACCCCGGAGCTTGCAGCCGGAGTCTTTTAAAGTTCTATTCTTATCAGGTCCATCAGCTGGTTCCGATCCAAGATCCATTGAGCCCGCTCGTCTTTTTCATAGGTCCGGTTGGACAGGAAAATAGCCGCCTTTTGCTCCTTGCGATTATACATGATAAAGGTTCCCGTGTAGCCAGTGTGATCCAGCCAGCTGCCCTCCAGATTCCAGGCTAGACTACGCCTTTTACCCGGCTCTTTAGAAAAATTCTGAGTCAGATGATCCGCAAAGTCATCCTGCAGATAATGTTCCAGAAATATTTCCAAATCTCTGAGAGTCGAAAATAAGCCAGCACTGCCAGCATGGATGCCTAGAACACGCGCTTTGGGATCATGGACTTGCCCATCCTGGACACCGCGAACGGTCGGCACAGCTCCTGGAACTGGTCCAAAACCTGTCTCAGCCAAGCCCCAAGGCCGGAAAATCTGACTTTGAAAAACCTGATCCAAAGACTGACCGTAGATCTCTTCCAGCATAAAGCCCAAGAGCAGAAAATTCACATCCGTATAGCGGAAGGTCTTATCTTCAAGAACCATCAAATGATTGAGCGCTGCTTTTAACTCAGGAGCTGTCAGCTCATCACGATTGGGAATAAAAGGATCCAACCCTGATGTGTGGGTCAAGAGCTGACGCAAGGTCACATCTTCTCGATGGAAGGCCGGATAGTAATGCTGCAAGGGCAAATCCAGCTCCAGCTTGTCCTGTTCATACAAAAAGGCTGCCAGAGTACCAACTCCGACCACCTTACTGACGCTAGCCAAGTCATAGACTAAACCGGCTTGAGTGGGCTTTTTTTCTTGCGGATCAGCTAGACCAAAGTAGAATTCTTGCCACTTGCCAGCTTGGTACAAGGCCAGACTAGCACCGGGATAGATACCAGCTTTCAGCTGTTCTTTGATTTTACTGATGATTTTTTCTAGAGTCATGCTTCAAACCACAATTCAATCTTGCTAGAATCCTGACTCAGCAAGAACTTATCTGACTTGGATACAAAGACCTCGCGTCCTTCAAAGATAGGACGCAGCGCAGCGGTTTCTAAACGATTGACCTGAGCTTTGAGCATGGTCAAGTCCCAAGTTAGGGCATTGTCTGCCTGCAAGTCTTGTCCCTCTGCTTCTGTAAAGGTCAGAAAATCCAGCGCATTTTCAATCTTGCTGTAAAATTCTTGGGCTGCATTGGCGTTAGGCACACGAATTTCTACCGTCTCTATCTCAAATTGGCTAAGACCGATGAAGTCCTCTTGCTTTTCAAAGGCAGGAGCCTCCGCCACTTCTTGCAGACTTGCTCTATTCTCTTCTGCATGCAGGAGAACTAGGTCTCCTTCTGGCGACAGGGCTTCAAAAGCATAGCCTTTCTCTCCCTGATACAGCCTAGTCCAAGCAGGCTTTCGAGCCAATAGAGACTCGATTTCTTTAGCATCTGCAACCTTGACAACGATTCTGGCTAATTTTTTAGGACCTTTTACTCGCCGAGACCGCATACTGGGTGATTCTTCCAGCTGCAGTTTCTCAGTCTTAGTCTGATCTCCTAAAGACAGAAAAGCAGCTTCCTCTAAAAGGGCCTTCATGCCTAGCTGATTTACAAAAAACTCTTGATTTAAATGACGATTATTTATCTTTAATACAGGGATAATTCTAATAATATGATTCGCGCTCATAATTCCTCCAAACCATTTTATTGTAATGGATTTTCATCTTTTTGACAAGAAATTATGCGCAAATAAACAATTTTTAAAACAAGAAGGCCTTGGATTTATTGGTAAATGGTCTGAGCAATGACCAAACCTCTAGCGGACTCAAACTCATACTGCAGATAGGACTGGTAGGTACCGGGCGCAATAATCCCGCGAATATCCAGAATATCTGTCCCAGCCTGCCCAATAATCGAATCTGCTAGCAGGCAACAGTTGGTCGACAGGACAAAATAAGTCTTGAAACGACTCGTTTTAAACTTATATAGCTGCGCTCCTAGTTCATGCTTCAACTTGTAGGAGTATGTTGGCTGACCATTTTTCAGTTCTGCTGGTGGCTCCCATTCCACCAACAGCTGATCGATTTCAGCCAAGCGCTTTTCAACCGACTCCTTCTCCTTATCCGTCAAAGCCAAAGAATAACCAAAGAGTGTTTTCTTACTTTCTTTTTTGCAAAGCTCAATATAGGCGTCTTTAGGAACCTTGAAGAGAACACCGTCTCCAATCATACCTTTGCATCGCTCAGAAAAAACATCATAGCTACCATAAGAAATCACTTGTCCCTGATAGCAAATATCTACATGACCAATGGCTCCTAATAAACTTGTCTTTGAAGTATGAACCAAGACCTCTAAGTCCGTCTTTTTCTCTCCATCCTTAACAAGACTATAAACATTTTTACAATCAGAAGCTACTTCTCCCTGAATCAGTCGATTAAAGTGCTTCAGATTTTCTACCGGAATAAAGGCTGCAAAAATAATAGGTAGGTTAATACGAATTTGCCTACGCAGCCGATGTTTTTCCCGGTCATTATCAAAAAAGAGGCCATCCCGAATATTGGACATTCCCAGCATCATCAAATAGATTCCCAAAATCAAAAACTGCAAATGTCCGTCAGTCGCAGGCGAAAGAATACTGGTCAGCCCAATTCCACCATAGAGAACGGTATCAAATAGATAGCGCAAGCCGCCCTTGACATGATTTTGCCGATAAAGGAGATAGGTCACTCCGTAAATACCGGCAGTCAAGAGCTGGTAGCTACCCAAACTGATAATCACAATATTGACAGGCACATCACTGATTCGGTTGAGCCAGCTGATACCCATAGCGACTGTAATCTGAAGCAGACTAGGCCAGACAGTCCCTTCTTTCTTGCGCGTAAAAACATGAAGAACAATATTTACCAAGCCAACAACCGTCAGATAAAGCGAAATAAAATCGAAGCCCAGCTGGGTAAAACTGAAGCCGTTGACAATGATAATCAGGCCGAAAACAAGGGCTAAAAGACCAAAGAGTAAGGTTCTACGGCCACTGATCTTATGAAATTTTGACACTTGCATCTCCATCTTTGCCTCCTCTATCGTTCGAAAAAAGAGCTGGGGAAATCCCCCAACTCTGATCTTATGTGCTTATCCGTAGATTGTTTTAAACAAGAGGACTGCTGTGATACCTGCAAGAATCGGTGCCACAACTGGAACCCAAGAATACCACCATTTTGAATCACCCTTGTGTTTACCCAAAACAGCTTCTGGCAGGATGAAGTGGAGGATACGAGGTCCAAGGTCACGAGCTGGGTTCAGTCCTGGTCCAGTAGGGCCTCCCAGTGAGGTTACCAAAGCCATTACCAAGAAACCAAGTGCCAAGTGAGCGACTGAAAGACCAGCTGCAGTATGCGGAGCCACTTGTGCTTTCACTGCTGCATCTGTCAACTGCTGACCAGATTGCTCAATAAATGGTTTCAAATATTGTAACGCTTCTGCTCCAAAGAAGTTCTTAGTCAAGCCTAGAGCAGCAAAGAAAAGAACAAAAGAACCAACAAATTCATTGATAAAACCATTGAACAAGGCAGCTTTACGTGATTCAGGTGTGCCATGGTCTAGGCTAGAGATAGTAGAGAAAGTACCTAAGATATTGTTAGGATTTTCTGTTTTCAGATAGTAAGGACGGTGGGTCGCAACGACCAAGGCCTGTCCGAAGATAGCTCCCAAAATCTGTGCTGCAATGTATGGCGCAACCTGTGCCCAAGGGAAATACCCGCTGACAGCAAGTCCCAAAGTAAAGGCAGGGTTGATATGGTTACCGGACACATTACCAAACATCAAAGCTGGAATCATGACCCCCATACCGTAACCGACAGCGATGACCAACCAACCGCTCTGGTGTCCCTTAGTTCCTTTTAATTCAACGTTGGCAACAGCTCCGTTCCCCAAGACAATGAGGATAGCTGTTCCTAAAAATTCTGTGGCGTATTTAACGACCCATTCGAAATCCATTTAATGATACTCCTTAAATATTTTTTAGACAAAGTCTATTTTATCAAGTATAATGGATAATGTAAAGGTCATTTTTAATAAAAATAAGAAAATGAGGGAAGAATATGCGTTTTAATCAGTATAGTTATGCAAGAACGAAACGGGAAAATATGTTGATAGAATTAGCTGAATTAGGCTTTTTTTATGACAGCAATCGCTCTGATAAGGAAAATCTTGAAGATTTTCTCCGCACCAGCTTTTTCACTTATAAAAATACAGATTATCCCTTAAAATCCTGGGCTGCTGACAGCCAAACCGACCTGCTGAGCTTTTTCCAGTCTGACAGAGAACTGACGGCGTCTGTCTTTTACAATGTGGCTTTTCAGCTGCTTGAATTCTCCCCCTTTATTGATTTTACAGATGTTGAGGCCTTTCGCAAAGAGACAGACTTTCCCATTACATTTGGAGACTTGTTGGAAAATCTCTACCAGCTGCTCAACACTCGAACAAAAAATGGCAACCTCTTAGTTGATAAGCTAGTCAGCGAGGGTCTGATTCCTGAGGACAATACCCACCACTACTTCAACGGCAAGAGCCTGGCAACCTTTTCCAGCCATGATGCTATCCGTGAGGTAGTCTATGTGGAATCACGTGTGGATACTGATCGAGACGGCCGTCCAGACCTCATCAAGGTCAGCATTATCCGGCCCCGCTATCAAGGACAAATTCCTGCAGTTATGACCGCTTCTCCTTATCATCAAGGAACCAATGACCCCGCCAGCGACAAAGCTCTCCATGATATGAATGTGGACTTAGTAAAAAAAGAACCTCATCAAATCATAGTACAAGATCCTGAGCTCAAATTGTTCCAACTGGATTCGCCAGCTCCTGCCCAAGAAGTCTCTGAAGCCGAGGAAAAATTAGGCCATATCAATACCTACACACTCAATGATTACTTGCTGCCCCGCGGCTTTGCCAATCTCTATGTTTCTGGCGTAGGAACTAAAGACTCTGAAGGCCTGATGACCAGTGGTGACTATCAGCAGATCGAAGCCTATAAGAACGTTATTGATTGGCTCAACGGCCGCTGCCAAGCCTTCACCGACCACACTCGCCAGTGGGAAATCAAGGCCACTTGGTCCAACGGAAAAGTGGCTACGACCGGTCTCTCCTATCTGGGCACCATGTCCAACGGGCTGGCTACGACTGGCGTAGATGGGTTGGAAGTCATTATCGCTGAAGCTGGGATTTCTTCTTGGTACAACTACTACCGCGAAAACGGACTTGTCACAAGCCCTGGCGGCTATCCAGGAGAGGACTTTGAATCTCTGACCGAACTGACCTACTCCCGCAATCTGAGGGCTGGTGACTACCTGCGTCATAATGATACTTATCAGCGAAGCTTAGAGCAACAGCGCAAAGATCTAGACCGGCAAACCGGAGATTACAATCAATTTTGGCATGATCGCAACTACCTGCTCCACGTAGATAAGGTCAAGGCCGAAGTCGTCTTCACCCACGGCTCTCAAGACTGGAATGTCAAGCCTCTCCATGTCTATAATATGTTTCGGGCCTTACCGCCCTACATCAAAAAGCATCTTTTCTTCCATAACGGCGCCCATGTTTACATGAACAACTGGCAATCCATCGACTTCCGTGAGTCTATCAATGCTCTGCTGAGCAAAAAACTGCTGGGATGTGAATCAGACTTCGAACTGCCAGCAGTCATCTGGCAGGACAACAGCCAAGCTCAAAACTGGCTTACCTTGGAAAACTTCGGTGGACAAGAACAGAAACTTCATCTCCAACTAGGCCAAGACTACCAATCTATCAAAAATCAATACCCAGAAGAAGACTATAATCGTTTTGCCAAAAACTACCAAAGCTTTAAAACTGAGCTTTTTGAAGGTAAGGTCAACCAGATTACTCTGGACTGGACCTTGGAAAAGGACCTCTTTCTCAACGGAGCAAGCCAGCTCAATCTTCGACTCAAATCCAGCACCGATAAGGGATTGATTTCTGCCCAATTGCTGGACTTCGGACCAGCTAAGCGCCTCACACCAATTCCTACGCCTATTGAGCCTAGAGTCATGGACAACGGCCGCTACTATATGCTGGACAATCTGGTTGAACTGCCCTTTGCCGAAACGCCTCATCGCGTCATCACCAAAGGCTTCATCAACCTGCAAAACCGGACCAACCTACTGACTGTCGAAGAAGTCACTCCTGACCAATGGCTGGAATTTTCCTTTGAACTGCAACCAACCATCTATAAAATGAAAAAAGGCGACCAACTGCGCCTGGTCCTCTACACTACAGACTTTGAGCATACCGTTCGTGATAAGACTGACTATCAGCTGACGGTAGATTTGGAGCAATCTAGTCTGGATTTGCCGACCATGAACTTTAATATGAACGAAGATTTGGACGAGACAAGCGATTAAAAGAGCACGGCTCGCGTCAACTATGTTTCATCAAAAATTCTCAATACGATACACATTCCTCTTATAAGAGCATAGCCTGCTTTTCATTATGGAAAAACTCTGGCTCTGCTTCTTGCCACTTTTTCAAAAAATGATATAATTTGAAGAGTGAAGATTACCGAGGGCTTAGCCCTTGCGAGAGAAAGGAAAGAAAATCTTATGATGAACATGCAAAGCATGATGAAGCAAGCACAAAAGCTTCAAAAACAAATGGAAAAAGGCCAAGCAGAACTGGCTGCAACAGAATTCACCGGCAAATCAGCCCAAGATTTAGTCGTTGCTAAACTGACTGGTGATAAAAAAGTAGTCAGCATTGACTTCAATCCAGCCGTTGTGGATCCTGAAGATTTGGAAACTCTGTCAGAGATGACTGCACAAGCCCTGAATCACGCGCTGGCTCAGATTGATGAGGCCACTCAGAAGAAAATGGGCGCTTTCGCAGGCAAATTGCCATTTTAAGCAAGATAAATAACCTTATCTCTTGACTAAACATAAGTCAAGAGATACTCGAACCAGCAAAAAAAGACTGAAGAATCTCAGTCTTTTTGATTTATAGTCGTTTCCTCACTAGCCCACTAGACAAAATTAAGCAAATCCGCTGCCTTGCTCATCAAAAGCAGGGCATAGTCAGGATTATTCTGCAGTTCCTTGATAGAGCTCTGAACCAGCTCTAAATCGTCGGTAATCATGCCGTCAACACCTAAGCGGAAGGATTTGCCAATGCTGTCTGCATCATTGATGGTCCAGTCATAGAGCTGCTTATCTGTCGTCCATAGCTTATCGACAAAGTTTTCATCGAGGGTTGAGTACTCCATCGTATAGCCAGAAGCCTGTGTCCGTGGAAAAATAGTATTGTAGGGCAGGATAAAGAAGGTCGGTATGCTCTCATCATACTGGACTGTCTTGTCAATAACCTGGTAGTCCAAGGACTGAATCTGGTGGCCATAAACCTTGATGTTGGCTCCGTATTGGCTCAGGAAACGGTCCATCATATCAGCTGAGTCCAAGTTGCTGGTCTTGATTTCTATCAAGAGTCTCTGGCCCATCTGATTGGCTCGTTTGAGATAAGCATCAAAGCTGGAAATTTTGGCAGTGTGTCCATTTTCCGAAATATCTAAAGCCGTCAGCTCTTGCAGAGTCAACTCTTGCGGTTTAGCATCAAGGCCAGCCAAGGCTTTTAGATTGGCATCGTGCATCATGACAAACTGTCCGTCCTTGGTCTCCTGTACATCCATTTCGATATAATCTGGCTTGAGCAGGGCAGTTTTCTCTAGCGACTCAACCGTATTCTGGACCCCATTTCCCTGCGAAACTCCGCGGTGGGAGATGGTCAGAGGGACGTTTTCCAAGGGCAGATTGAGATAGACAAAGCCTTCAAGGGCAAAGACAGAGCTAGTGACCAAAAGGATAAACCAGCGCATGAGAGGCAGGCCTTTTCTGTAGCGGTATTCAGACAGCTTGCTATCTGTCAGAAAAGCCACAAACTTAATCAGAAAGTAGGCTACCATAAAGTAATAAGCCAGCTTGATGAGGCAGTAATTAACAACCGCTGCTATCAAGGCTATCTGATTGGACTGGCCATCCGCATACTGCTGCAACACTAAAATCGGAATGCTGCTTAAAAGAAAGAAGAGAAAGCTCTTAGCCAATATCCAAAAGAGCTGCCAAGTATAGCGAATCAAGTGCCCCTTGGTCTTCTCCAAACTATACCTAATCGCATCTCGTAGGCGGAAATGCTCAAAAAAGAGCTTGGGCAGGGCAAACATCAGGCGAACCGCTATCAAAAAAAGCAGAAAACCTAAAGCATAGATTGATAATTTCATCCATAAGGCCGTCTTGAGATAGGTCACGATAAATTCTGGAATCAGAATTTTATTCAAGTAGTAGATTTTAAGAATTTGCCGCAAAAAGGGAAAGATAAAGCCCATATACAGTGCAATGAAGAGGACCTTGCTGGGTCGGGCGTAGCGAATCAGCGAGCCGCTGTCTTTGAAACTTTTCTTGATAAACTGAAAAGCGCTTCGCTCTTCCTCATCTAAAAGATTGCGGAGCCCCATAAATATCAGTCCAATCTGAAAATAAGCGACAAAGAGATTGGCTGCAAAAAGCGCTAGAAAGGCCAAGCCAACCCAGACATTTGAAGTCAGAACCTTCAGGGCATTCGTATAAGATAAGAAGAGGTAGCCTGTCTGCTTGAGCAGAGTCTCTGCTGCAAAGGAGTTGAAAGGCACCCAAGCCAGCTCCATGAGCATAAAGACCGTGAAAAAGAGCAACAAAATTTTATCAAGATTACGATAGAGACGTAAAAGCCCTAGTCTTTGTGATTTCATTTTCTTCCTTTATGTTGTGAATAATACAAAACTTGCTAAAAAGCGATTCTTATTTAAAACAAGGTTGAGACAGATGTCCCAACCTTATTGTTATTTTCCAAATAAACGTGCCCAGAAGCCCTTGCTTTCCTGCTCCTGCACCTTTTCCTTGGCTTCATCCAACTCCAACAGCAAGGTTTCACGCTCATTCATAGCCTTAGCTGTTAGCTGCTGCTGCTGGTCCAACTGCTTGTCCTTTTCAGCAATCTGGACATCCTTAATGCGCAGCTGCTCATCTTTCTTAGCTAGCTGGCTGTCCTTGGCCTTAAGCTGCTCATAGAGACGCACAATCTCAGCATTTTTTTCGTCCACTAAGATTTCCATCAACTCGCGTTGCTTCACATCTTCGCTGACAGGTTCATCTTCAAAAATAGTTTTCTTATAAATCTCTTCCAGCTTAATCAAGCCGCTGCGGGTCACCACCGTGACTCCTTTTTCATTCTTTTCCGTATCTTCTGGCGGCAGTGCCTTGACACGATTGTTAATCGCCTGGCGGCTAACTCCAAGAATCTCGGCTAACTCGCTGACTGTCTTTTCAATTGCCATAATTTCCTCAAAAACTTTTTCTAGTTTGTAGATACCTAAATCTTATCATATCAAGCCTTAACTGTCAAATTTCACAATATTTTTTGAGCCTGACTCCTATCTTTTTAGCCCTTTTTTATGATACAATGAGACAGATTAGTCTAGTAAGAGAAATGAAAAAATCGAATGAATTTAGAAGCTAGAGATGTTGAGCTAAAGGCTTCCAAGAACGTCTACAAGACAGCAAAAGCCGGCTCACCAAGGAAGCACAAGATTTCTGACTAACTGATAGAAACCACTCCCTACGAAAGGAAAAGACCAATGAACCATTTCGACACAATCATCATCGGCGGAGGACCGGCTGGCATGATGGCTGCCATTTCCAGTTCTTTCTACGGACAGAAGACCCTGCTCCTCGAGAAAAATAAACGACTAGGCAAGAAACTAGCCGGAACGGGTGGTGGTCGCTGCAATGTGACCAACAACGGAAACCTGGATGACCTCATGGCTGGCATTCCTGGCAACGGGCGCTTTCTTTACAGCGTTTTTTCCCAATTTGACAACCATGATATCATCAACTTTTTTACAGAGAACGGCGTCAAACTCAAGGTCGAAGACCACGGCCGTGTTTTCCCAGCGACAGACAAGTCCCGCACCATTATCGAAGCTTTGGAAAAGAAAATTGCAGAGCTGGGCGGCACTGTCATCACCAATACTGAAATCGTCTCCGTCAAAAAAACTGATGATCTTTTTACTGTCAGATCCAGCGACCAGACTTGGACCTGCCAGAAATTAATTGTGACGACTGGTGGCAAGTCCTACCCTTCAACTGGCTCGACTGGCTTCGGTCATGATATTGCCCGACACTTCAAGCACACGGTGACTGACCTGGAAGCTGCTGAAAGTCCTCTTTTGACTGACTTTCCTCACAAAGCGCTTCAGGGGATTTCGCTGGATGATGTGACCCTAAGCTACGGCAAGCATATCATTACCCACGACCTGCTCTTTACCCACTTTGGTCTGTCAGGGCCAGCAGCCCTGCGCTTGTCTAGCTTTGTCAAGGGCGGCGAAATCATTTATCTGGATATCCTTCCTCAGATGAGTCAGCAGGATTTGACAGACTTTTTAGAAGAACATCGGGAAAAATCGCTGAAGAACTGCCTGAAAATCCTCCTACCCGAGCGAATGGCAGACTTTTTTGCCCAGCCCTTTCCCGAGAAAGGCAAACAACTTCATATCAGCGAAAAAGATGCGCTCATCAAGCAAATCAAAGAACTAGCAATCCCTGTCACTGGCAAAATGTCCCTGGCCAAGTCCTTTGTTACCAAGGGCGGCGTCAGCCTCAAAGAAATAAATCCTAAAACCTTAGAAAGCAAGCTCGTTCCCGGCCTCCACTTTGCTGGAGAGGTCCTAGACATCAATGCCCACACGGGTGGCTTCAACATCACATCTGCCCTCTGCACCGGCTGGGTAGCAGGAAGCTTGCAGTATGAGTGATTGTTTAGATTCCACCATTCATCTAAAACAAAAGGAAGAAACAAATGAATCGACTGGAAAATGTAGAATTCGTCAATATGTGCATGATTTATGACGGAGAAAAAGTTCTCGTCCAAGAACGAGTGAAGTCTGACTGGCCAGGCATCACTTTTCCTGGCGGGCATGTAGAGCGTGGAGAATCTTTTACCGATGCAGTTATCAGAGAAGTCAAAGAAGAAACTGGATTAACCATATCCAAGCCTCAACTTTGCGGCATAAAGGATTGGTATGATGATAAAGATTTTCGTTATGTCGTCCTGCTCTATAAGACAAGGCACTATTCTGGTGTACTGCAATCCTCAAATGAAGGAAAGGTCTGGTGGGAAGATTTTAAAAATCTGTCCCATTTAAAGCTGGCAACCAGTGACATGTCTGATATGCTGCGTGTTTTTTTAGAAGACGATTTAAGTGAATTCTTTTACTATAAAGACGATGACGACTGGCTTTATGACTTGAAGTAGAAATAAATAGGCTAGGAAATTCCTAGCCTATTTATTTCGCATTTGTCCGCACATAAGCCGCAATCACATCTGCTGTGTACTGGGCAGTCCCTGATCCGAACTTGTCAATATTCTTCTTAAACTCTGGATTGTGGACATAGCCCTGACCGATGTAAGCAAAGACTTGCAGTGAGCAGTCAAAGCCGTAAGTGCGAATGGCTTGTAAGAGACGCGCTGCCTGCTCTTGATTTTCTGCTGCTTCAACCGGCAAGCCTTGTCCCATATTCTCTGCCAGACTTTGAAAAACTTGATTGAAGGCTGCGGCAGCTTCTTCTTCCCGTCCATTTTGACGCGTCAATGCTTCCGCCATAACTTCTTGACCGTATTTTTCTACCGCTTCTTGATGGTATTTGTGATTATCTTCGTAGGTAAAGCCTGCGAATTTTTCTTTCATTGTCATCTTTCTTTCTCCTTTTTCTTCTTGGATGGTTTTTTGTAAGGTAGAAATCAAGGTATCCAAGCGATCTCTTTCTTGCTGCAAATACTCTAACTGCCTAACCAGATGCGGCAATAAGGCCTGATCGTCCTGACTCAGCAGCTCTGCTATTTTCTCTAAGGAAAAGCCCAGATACTTATAGTAAAGGATGACCTGTAGCCGCTCCAAATCATCTTGGCTGTATGTCCGATAGCCATTTTCTGATTTGGCGGGTACTAAAAGTCCGATTTTGTCGTAATGATGCAGGGTTTTGACAGAGACTCCCGAAAGCTGCGCAGCTTCTTTGATATGGTACATGATAGACCTCCTTACCACTATAGTATAAGCCCTGACCAAAGGTCAGGGTCAAGCTTTTTTAGAAATTTTTTTAACCGCCTTAGAGTTTCCAAAGCGGCTAGTATTTATTTGCGAGAAACCATGGCAATAAAGCCCAGTTTTTCCTGATTTTTTTGGAACATCTTAAACATCTTCATAAACTGGCCGTAGTTCTCTTTTTTAAGGGCATTGAAGCAGATTTTCAGAGTGCCACCCAGCCCTTCGTCATATATCATCCCTTGAAGGCTCATCAAGGTCATTTCACCGACAAAGGTGTCCACACGGTCAAAAGCATGAGAACGTGCCAGCTGAATCCAAGAGCCCTCGGTTAGAGGCCCCACATTGACATTAATCGCACGAGATAGCTCTTCTCGGACATTCTCATCTTTTTGCTTGAGCATGACGTCGTGGGTGAGGAGCACTCCATCTGGCTTCAGCACCCGGTAGTACTCATCCATACATTTGGCCTTCCCCTTATCCGTCTGCATGGTCAGCATGGCTTCATTGATAACAATATCAAAAGAATTGTCATCATAAGGCAGCTTCATAGCATTAGCCTGCTCAAATGTGACGAGTTCACTCACACCAGCCTTGTCTCCATTAAGCTTAGCCTGAGCCAGCGCAGCCTTATCCAAATCAACTGCAGTAATTTGGCAGCCATATTTTTTAGCTAGCTCGATTGTTGTGGTCCCCATATTGCAGGCAACCTCTAGAACTTTCTTATCGCTGGAAAAATGCCCCTGCTCAATCAGCCAGTCCGTTGCCAGCTTGCCACCGGGACGAAGGCGTTTCTTTCCTAATTTTGCTAAAAATTTATGACCTGCTTCTGCCATTTCCGAACCTCCATGATTTTTATTGCTTCCATTATAGCATAAAATATTATATTTTCAGATAATTCTTAGAATTTAACAAAAAAACAGACCGATTCAATCTGTCTTGTATCTCTTTACAGCCCAAGAAATCCAGCCAGATAGCGCAGCAAGGCCACCAAGACTACACCAAATACAACAGTTGCAATTAAGTTTTTATACTTAAAAGCTACATAGCTAGTCGGAAAAACGGCTATTAAATCCAGCCATTTAAAGCTCGGCAGCTGACCTGTTTTAGCATTGGTAACACTAGACAGGATAAGGGCAAAGATAATGGAAACTGGCAGATATTTGAGAAAACGCTCTACCATGGGCGGAAGCCCCTTGTATTTAACTAGGATAAAGGGCAAAATCCGCGGAATCCAAGTGACCAGGGCTGACAAAAGAATGGCCAGCAAAATATACTTACTTATCATCCAAGATCACCCCCACCATACAGCCTAGCAAGGTTGCAAAAAGCACCGCCAGCGAATTTTGAAGTAGCATAGTTAGGACTAAGTAGGCAAGGCCCACCACGCCCAAGACGAAAAAGAGCTTCTTTAGCTTAACACGTCGCAGCATGATTGTAAATTGAGAGGAGAAAATACCAATAAACATGGCGACTAGGGCAAAGTCTAGGCCAAAGCTCTCAGGATTGGGCAGAAGGGCGCCGAGTGCAGTTCCTAAAATAGTACCCAAAATCCAAGAAGTATAACTCATGAAATTGTTACCCATCATCCAGCTAGCCGCAATCTCTTCTGTATGCACCTGCTCTCCCATCAAGACCCCATAGGATTCGTCCGTCAAAAAAGAGCCAATAACAATATTCTGCATCAAGCTAGCCTTACGAAAAAGGGTCGATGCATGCAGACAGAGCAAGAGATGGCGGATATTGATGAGAAAAACGGTCAGTGCGATAGCCAAGACCGGCGCCTGCTGGGCAAATAAACCAATCATAGCAAACTGGGCACTGCCAGCATAAACCAGAATACTCATCAGCCCCATCTCCAAGGGATTCATATAAGGCGCCGCCATGATGCCACAGGCTAGGCCAATCCCAATATAACCAAGAGCCGTTGGCACTGCCGCTTGTGCTCCCTGTTTAAATGTCTGTCCGCGCATTCTTCTCCTTTACTCCATCGTTTCAAAAGCCAGACTTGGCTTAGCATTGAGGTCCAAACTGGCAAAATTCTCCTTATTCCACTCACTGACACTGGCATAGGCAATCATACCAGCATTGTCACCACAAAGGCGCAGAGGCGGAATGATCACCTTAACATCCTGAATCTCAGCTGCCAAGCGTTCTCTCAGGCCTTGATTGGCCGCCACACCACCTGCCACAACAAGGGTTTTAACAGGGTATTTATCTAGGGCTTTCTTGGTTTTAGCCATGAGAATATCCATAACAGCTGCTTGGAAGGAAGCACACAAATCCTCTGTAGACAAGCTTTCTCCCTTTTGCTCAGCATTGTGGTGAAGATTGATAAAGGCAGACTTCAAACCTGAGAATGAAAACTCCAGATTGTCTTCCTTGATCATGGCACGAGGGAAATCATAAATATCCTGTCCCTCATGAGCCAGCTGATCAATCTCTCGGCCTGCTGGATAGGTCAGGCCCATGACTCGACCAACCTTGTCATAGGCTTCACCGACTGCGTCATCGCGAGTTTCCCCCACAATCTTATAGTCACCAGCCTGACTAACATAGACCAGCTCAGTATGGCCGCCACTGACCAAAAGAGCTAGCAAGGGAAACTCCAAAGACTCCACGCTCTGGGCTGCCATCAGGTGCCCAGCCATATGATTGACCGGAATCAAGGGAATATCGTGAGCCCAAGCAAAGGACTTGGCCGCTGCCAAGCCGACCAAAAGCGCCCCAACCAGACCAGGACCATAGGTGACGGCCACCGCTGTGACCTGCTCCTCGCTAATGCCTGCTTCTGCCAAGGCCTCCTCAATGCAAACCGTAATGACCTCCACATGGTGACGGCTGGCCACTTCTGGTACCACTCCGCCAAAACGCTTGTGGCTCTCAATCTGGCTGGCAATGACATTGCTCAAAAGCTCGATTTCATTCTTTAGAACCGCCACACTGGTTTCGTCACAAGACGTCTCAAAAGCTAAAATATATCTATCTTTCATGGATCTCTCTTTTCATGACTATCGCGTCTTCCACCGGCGCATGGTAGTAGGCCTTCCGCCGCGCGATTTCTTCAAATTTTTCTTTTTTGTAAAATAGCAGAGCTGACCTGTTCGATTCCCTAACTTCGAGGAAAATCTCCTTGTCGGCAGGCAAAAAGTCGAACAAGGCTGTCGCGATTTTCTGTCCCTGATAACCAGGCAATACAGCAATCTGCAGGACTTCTGCTTCAAAGTCTGTCTCCTGCCAGACTAAAAAGCCGACAAGCTGACTCTCATCTGCTGCTAGTGCACAACTGTTCACATCCGAACGCAGGACCTCTTCCACCTGTATAGCTGTCCAAGGGCTGACCTCATAGACTGCAAGTAAGAGCTGTTCCAGCTCTTTGGCGAGAGCGGCCGCGTCCACATCCGAGCTGTCGCTCCATTTTCTCAACTTAATCATAGGCGCTGAATGTAAGAATCGCTGGATTCCTTGTGATTCTTGAGCCAATTTTCCTCGGCTTCTACCCGCTTGAGATAGTTAGGAACAAAGTCATGAATGGACTGGGCTGGCAGGTCTAAACCGAGACGACCAATAGCTGCCGCATCTGGCAAGCTTGGCTGAATGGCAGCCTGAGGAAGAGCAGCTCCAATCTGCTCCGCAAAAGCTGCTGTCTCTCCGACAAAAGTGACTGGCTGATTAGCAGCGCCAGCTATTTCTAAAACCTCTGCCAAAGGCAGATGAGCTTCCGGCTGCACAGTCTGACCAGACTGATAAAAACCAGCATAGACATTATTTCGGCGGGCATCCATGACAGGAATGACCAAACCTTCCACCTGCTCTGGGACTAAAGCCAGCAGACTAGACACACCGACCAGCTCAATCTTGAGGGTATGCGCCAGGGCCTTGGCTGTCGCCACCGCAATTCTCAGACCTGTGTAGCTGCCTGGCCCCTGCGCCACCGCGATACGATCCAAATCCGTCGGCTTCATATCCAGACTATTCATGAGAAAATCAATAGCCGGCATAAGGGTAATACTATGATTTTTCTTGATATTGAGCGTCACCTGCCCCAAGACCTCCTTATCCTGCAAAAGGGTCAAGGACAAGGCTTTGTTGGACGTATCCATCGCTAAAATGTTCATAAAAATCCTCTCATTCTTCACTGTACCAAAGTGAGCGGCGTTTTAATTTGTCTTCGTAGAAACTATCTACCAAAAATTCCTCTAAAATCTGGCTAAAAGCCTCCAAATTAGGCACTTGCTGCGCCAAGTGTTTTCCAAAAATCGCTTCTTGCTCAGCAATCTTGGGCAGCAAATCCGCTCCAGCAGCAGTCAAGCTCAAGCGAGAACTGCGCTTGTCCTTGCTAGAAATTTCCTTCTTGACCAAGCCTTTTTTAATCAAAGCCTGCACCAAGCGACTAGGGCTTTTTTCCTCACAAATCAGGGATTCCCCCAAGCCCTTGAGAGACAGCGGAGCATGTTCCCCCAAAACGAGCAAGACCTCGCTTTGATTGGGCGTAATTCCCAAAGGCTCTAGCAACTTCCCATATTCTCTCGTCGCTAAGCTCTCTGCACTTCTAAACAAATAGCCAAATCGAATTCCTTCTGCTACCACGCTGCTCTCCTTTCAAAAATCACTTCTATACTATTTTACACTAGATTAGGTAAATTGTTGACAATTTTAGTTTAAAAATATAAAATCTTAAATAGATGATATATCATCTATTTGCAAAAGGAGGAAAAACGGATGACCCCAAACCCTACAAATCAAAAACCAGCTAGAACAATGACCCACGCTTTTGTGACTGGTGCGACCGGTCTTTTAGGAAATAATCTCGTGCGTGCTCTGCTAAAAGAAAACATTCAAGTGACCGCTCTCGTTCGCTCCGAGGAAAAAGCGCGCAAACAATTTGCCGACCTGCCTATCCAGATTGTCAAGGGGGATATTTTAGAGCCCGAAAGCTATCGTGACTATCTAGCAGGCTGCGACAGCCTCTTTCATACCGCTGCTTTTTTCCGCGATAATTATAAAGGCGGCAAGCACTGGCAGGAGCTCTACGACACTAATATTATAGGCACAAATAACCTCCTAGAAGCTGCTTACGAGGCTGGTATCCGCCAATTTGTCCATACTTCCTCCTGTGTCGTACTGGAAGGTGAGGCCAATCAGCTAATCGATGAAAGCATGTCTCGCTCAAAAGATACTCCTTTTGATTACTATCGCAGCAAGATTTTGAGTGAAGAGGCCGTTCGTGATTTCTTGGACAAGCATTCAGATGTTTTCGGTTGCTTTATCTTGCCGAGTGTAATGTTGGGTCCTAGAGACCTTGGTCCGACCTCCAGTGGGCAGCTGATTATCAATTTTGTAGAGCAAAAACTTCCAGGTATCTTAAAGGCTAGCTATAATATGGTGGATGCTAGAGATGTAGCAGATATTCATCTCCGCGCCATGAAATACGGACGCTCAAAGGAGCGCTATCTGGCAGTTGGACGGCAAGTGACCATGACAGAATTGTACCAAATACTGGAAAAAATCACTGGCGTTCCCGCCCCCAAGCGCAAGATCTCCCCTCTTTTCGTCAAAATCTATGCCCAAGCAAGTGAGCTCTACCACCGGCTCACCAAAAAACCAATTTTGGTTACCAATGAGCTCGCTCATCTCATGGCCGAAGAATATCTCAAAAGTAATTTTAGCTTTGCCAAAACCGAGAGCGAGCTAGGCGGACAGCATCGCCCTCTCGAAGAAAGCTTAGCTGACGTGGTAGATTGGTACCGCAAGCACGGCTATTTCGCCAAATAAGCAGCCCTCAAAATCAAGTGACCAAATGTTCATCGCTTGATTTTCCGCACTTCTGAATAAATATCTAAAACGGTCTCCTAAAGATGACATTCTATTCCCGTCCTTTGCAAATTTCTTCTGTATCTATTTTACACTAATTCCCTTAATTGTTGACAATTAATCTTGCAAAATATAAAATAAGAGAATAGATGACATGTCATCTAAATATAATTTAAGGAGAAGAGCCATGCCCCCAAAACACCAAAGCCGAAGTATTCACCACGCCTTCGTTACTGGCGCAACAGGTTTACTAGGAAATAATCTGGTGCGATCCCTTCTAAAAAAAGGAATTCAGGTGACTGCTTTAGTACGCTCTCGACAGAAAGCCTTAGAGCAGTTTGGCAATCTGCCGATCCATTTCATTGAAGGAGATATTTGCCAGCCAGACAGCTATCAAAATCATATGCAAGATTGTGATAGTCTTTTTCACACAGCTGCTTTCTTTCGAGATAGTTTGAAAGGCGGTCAGCACTGGCAAGAACTGTATAATACCAATGTGAAGGGTAGTTTGGAACTTTTTGAAGCCGCTTATAAAGCTGGCATTCGTCAGGCGGTCCATACCTCATCGATTGCAGTTCTCTATGGTGAGCAAAATCAACTGATTGATGAAAGCATGTTACGCAGCAGGAATACAAGCAATGACTACTACCGCAGTAAGATATTAAGCGAAGAGGTTCTCTTAGATTTTTCAAAAAAACATCCTGATTTTTTTGTTAGTTTTGTCCTGCCTGGATTTATGTTTGGCCCAGGCGATATCGGTCCTACCTCTGCGGGACAGTTGATTTTCGACTTCGTTCATAAAAAACTGCCTGGAATCATTCCCGGCAGCTACAGCGTCGTAGATGCCCGAGACGTCGCAGACTGCGAAATCCTAGCTATGCAGTATGGCCGACAAGGAGAACGATATTTAGCAGCTGGTAGGCATATGACGATGGAAGAATTATTGAAGAACCTAGAAGCGGTCAGCGGAGTTGCCGCTCCAACTAGACGGATTCCTCTTTTTCTTCTAAAGATAATTGCTCAATACAATGAACTATATCATCGTCTAACAAAACGTCCTATTCTGTTGAGTAAGGCTGCTGTGACCTCTACTGAAGAGGAATATCTCCGAACACATTTCAATTCTGCAAAATCTCAAAATGAGTTGGGAGCCCATTTCCGTCCCTTTGAAGAAACTCTCAAAGATGTCCTAGCTTGGTACAAAGAGCACGGCTACCTATCATAAGATTAAAAGTATCCAGAACAGGCATTTCAGGAATATGGAATCCGAATGCTTTCAGACTAAATCACTCTTACATTTTCTTATCTCCACCTTTTACTATTCCCTTATTTTATGTTATAATCATTATAATTGTAACGAATCAGGATTAATCTACTACTCAGAATTGAATAAAAGAAAACAGCTAATCAGCTGTTGTTTTCTGCAGGTTAATCATGAAAATATGAAAGGAAATGTAATGATTTACAAAGTTTTTTATCAAGAAACAAAAGAGCGCAGTCCGCGCCGTGAAAAGACACGTGCCCTTTATTTAGATGTCGAAGCAGCTAATGAATTGGAAGGCCGCATTCAGGCTCGTAAGTTAGTCGAAGAAAATACCCCTTACAATATTGAATTTATTGAGCTCTTGTCTGACAAACACCTCGAATACGAAAAAGAGTCAGGCACTTTTGAATTGACGGAGTTCTAACCCATGGCATATACCTTAAAACCCAAAGAAGTTGGCGTTTTTGCGATTGGTGGGTTAGGCGAAATCGGTAAAAACACCTACGGGATTGAATACCAAAATGAAATCATCATCGTGGATGCCGGTATCAAGTTCCCAGAAGACGACCTACTAGGAATTGACTATGTCATTCCCGACTACTCTTATATCGTTGAAAATATCGACCGCGTAAAAGCTGTCCTCATCACCCACGGGCACGAGGACCATATCGGCGGTATTCCTTTCCTGCTCAAGCAAGCCAATGTTCCTATCTATGCTGGTCCTTTGGCGCTGGCACTCATTCGCGGCAAGCTAGAAGAGCATGGCCTTTTGCGCGATGCCAAGCTCTATGAAATCAATCAAAACACAGAACTGCAGTTCAAGCATCTGAAAGCTACTTTCTTCCGGACAACCCACTCTATTCCTGAGCCCTTGGGAATTGTCATTCATACGCCGCAGGGTAAGATTGTCTGTACAGGTGACTTCAAGTTTGACTTTACACCAGTCGGTGAGCCGGCAGACTTGCACCGCATGGCTGCTCTGGGCGAAGAAGGTGTGCTCTGTCTCCTATCTGACTCGACCAATGCTGAAGTTCCGACCTTTACCAATTCCGAAAAAGTTGTTGGGCAATCTATCATGAAGATTATTGAAGGCATTAATGGACGGATTATTTTCGCTTCCTTTGCCTCTAATATCTTCCGTCTTCAGCAAGCCGCAGATGCTGCTGTTAAGACTGGCCGTAAGATTGCGGTCTTTGGCCGATCCATGGAAAAGGCTATTGTCAATGGGATTGAGCTGGGCTATATCAAGGTTCCCAAAGATACCTTCATCGAGCCAAATGAACTCAAGGACTATCCAGCTGGCGAAGTGCTGATTATGTGTACTGGAAGTCAGGGTGAGCCGATGGCAGCCCTGTCTCGGATTGCCAATGGTACCCACCGTCAAGTTCAGCTGCAGCCTGGAGATACGGTCATCTTCTCATCTAGTCCTATCCCTGGTAATACGACCAGCGTTAACAAATTGATTAACATCATTTCCGAGGCCGGTGTAGAGGTTATCCACGGTAAGATTAACAACATCCACACCTCTGGACACGGTGGCCAACAAGAGCAGAAACTCATGCTCCGCTTGATTAAGCCAAAATATTTCATGCCAGTCCATGGTGAATACCGTATGCAGAAAGTCCATGCAGGTCTAGCCGTTGATACTGGAGTACCAAAAGACAATATCTTCATCATGAGCAATGGTGACGTGCTGGCTCTGACAGCTGACTCAGCTCGTATTGCCGGTAGCTTCAACGCTCAAGATATCTATGTTGATGGGAACCGCATTGGTGAAATCGGAGCTGCAGTCCTGCGCGACCGTAAAGACCTGTCAGAGGACGGTGTTGTCCTGGCTGTCGCGACGGTTGACTTTGAATCCAAGATGATCTTAGCCGGTCCAGATATTCTCAGCCGCGGCTTTATCTACATGCGCGAATCAGGCGACCTCATTCGCCAAAGCCAGCGCATCCTCTTCAATGCCATTCGCATTGCCCTTAAGAATAAAGATGCCAGCGTCCAATCTGTTAGCGGCGCTATCGTCAACGCCTTGCGTCCTTTCCTCTACGAAAGTACCGAGCGCGAACCTATTATTATTCCGATGGTGCTTACACCAGACGAAGACAACTAAAAAATAAGCTTTGCTAGTCTAGCAAAGCTTATTTTATTGCTTTATTTTTTGTTCGCGAAGCATGCTTGATAATCCAAGCGCAACTCGGACTCAGTTTTTCCTCTTGCCAAGTCCTAATCACCCTCTCGAATTTTTCAGGATCTTCTTTATATAAATCATTCAGATTATTAGCGACACTTTTTTGGATTGATTTATCCGCATCATCCTTTAGATTCTTTAGAATAGCGGTAAACTCATCAAAATAATCTAAAACCACAGTCTGCTTCTTAGCCCAGGGCAGTCGGATACGCATACACTCGCTAGCTAACCTGCGGACGCGCATATTCTCATCTCGGCTCCACTCTAATAGTAAATCCATCGTAACTTTAGGATAATTAGCCAGCAAGGGCCGCATGGAAAATTCTCCAGTAAATCGCTTGGTTAATTCCTTACTGAAGGCTGCACTCAGCTCGAATTCCTGACCTCCATAACGTTCTACGTATTTGCCAATCGGCCACAACCAGTAACCTTCTGAGAACATCCCCAAGCCGCCCTCTAACTCCGGACCAAGTATCTGCTCAAAAACCTTCAGAGAATCAGCATAAGAAAGCGGCAAGCATTCTTTGATACTCTTTGCCAGCAGCTCCTGACGCTGAGTAAATTCCAAAGCCTCTAAGTCGCTTTCAACTAGAGACATAAAATGCTGAGCATCAAATTTATCTGTGACTTCTTGCAAGCGACGGCTCAAGTCCTCCGCATAAACCATATCATAATAATCTTTAACCTTTTTCGCCATGATTTTTAAATCCCCTTAACAGACTTCTCATTGCTCCTCTGACTTCTGCTTCTTCCTCTTTCTCAGCCAGAAAAAGAGACAACTCGTTCAAGGCGCCTGAAATCATATGAGCTGCCATATCCAAATCAATAGAGATAAGTTTCCCTTCTTTAGATAAAATGTCTAATTGTTCTCTCAAATGAAAGAAAGAATTAGCCTCGTCCTGACGACGCCACTCTTTCCACTCAACGACATTGGGACCATCAAGCAGGAGAATACGTTTATTTTCGGTCAAGGTCGCAAAACGAACAAAAGCAACACAGCCTTCCACCAACTGCTCCCAAGAATCATGTGCTTCCAGGGCATTTTTTTCTACATAAGACCCCAGTTCGGACTGAATTTGTGCCAGTACGGCGGTAAATAAAGTTTTCTTATTCCCGAAATGATGATAAAGTGCGCCTCTTGTCATTCCCAATTCATCTACAATTTCTTCCAAGGAAGTTTCTGCATAACCCTTTAAAGAAAAATGTTTCCGGGCGATAGCTAATATTTTCTTACTTGTCTCTAGAGAAGCCTGCTGCTTTTTATTCATCTTCACTCTCCAAATAATTTGCCGCAAACTCAGCGCTAGGTGGAATTACTTGAATTACATCAACCAAAACAGAACCCGGCGCTTCCACAATGAAATGGCGCTGACCAAAATCTTCACTCTTAATAGGAAGAAGGAACTCCATTTCTTCTTGCTGACGCAATTCTTCATAAAAACAATCCACATTGTCAACTTCGATATTGATGATTAGGCCACTCGCCTTAGACTGGTAGGCTTGTGGTACTGTCCCATGCTTACTATCAATAAAAGCAAGCTCAAAACCACTCTCAATATTCTTTAAACTAATATACCAATCTGAACGGAAGGTTTCCTGAAATTGGAAATGCTCAATGAAAAATTGTGCCGCTTGATGGATAGCTTCGCTCATTAAAACGGGGTATAAACTGGTAATCATTTGTTCTCCTTTTCTTAAGTTTAATTTTAACATACATACTGAATGTATGCAAATAAATGTTAAAAAACAGAAGCAAAATTGACTTCCATCTATTTGAGAATGGCTCACTTAAATCGCTTGATAAAATGATATTTGGTAATGCCCTTTTGTGGGACATCTGTTAGACTGGCGTAGATTTCATAGCCTTACTTGATGTAAAAATCCCTGGCCTGATAAGATTTAGTGGACAAGGTAATGCTAGTTACTCCAGCTTCTACAGCCTTTTCTTCTAATTCTGCCAGCAGACTGGCTCCCAAACCTTTTTTCTGATGTTCTTTATCCACCACCAAAGCCTTGACATGAATATTTTCCAACACCTGCCGGGCATGGAGCAAGGCAATTAACTGGCCATCTTCCTCCCGCCTTAAATAATAATCTTGAGGTCCAAGTTTTTCAAGCATATCTGGACCAAAATAGGCTTCATATTGCTCATCAAAAACACGCTTAATAAAATCATGAAATTTTCCCATCTTTCTCCTCCTCCACGAAAAAGCAGGGGATATGCCAATCCTCCTGCTCTAAGTTTAGTATAAATCCAGATAATTATCCACTTCCCATTGGGAGACAAAGGTTGCATAGCTTGCCCACTCGATGCGCTTAGCTTCTAAGAAGCTTGTATAGATATGCTCGCCAAGAGCCGCTTTAACGACTTCGTCTTCTGTCAATGCCTTCAAGGCATTGTGAAGAGTTGATGGTAGGTCTGTAATTCCAGCTTCCTTACGCTCCTCTGGAGTCATGATATAGATATTCTCTTCGATTGGGGCTGGAGCTTCGATTTTATTCTCAACACCGTGCAGGCCAACTTCCAAGAGAACTGCCATAGCAATATATGGATTGGCCATCGGATCAACCGAACGCAGCTCCAAGCGAGTACCCATACCACGAGAGGCTGGCACGCGCACCAACGGTGAACGATTACGTCCTGCCCAAGCAATATAAACTGGTGCTTCATATCCAGGAACCAGACGTTTATATGAGTTGACCGTTGGATTCATGATAGCTGTGTAGTTATAAGCATGGTTAATCAAACCACCCAAGAAATGGTAGGCTGTTTCTGACAGCTGCATACCTTTTGGATCTTCTGGATCGAAGAAGGCATTATTGCCGTCTTGATCAAAGAGAGACATATTACAGTGCATACCAGATCCTGCAATGCCAAACTTAGGCTTGGCCATAAAGGTTGCATACAAACCGTGCTTACGAGCAATAGTTTTCACAACCAGCTTGAAAATCTGAATCTTGTCACAAGCCCGAAGCACTTCGTCATACTTAAAGTCAATCTCGTGCTGGCCGACTGCTACCTCATGGTGACTAGCTTCTACTTCAAAGCCCATCTTGGTCAGGACATTGACGATTTCCCGACGAGTATTGTCTGCCAAATCTGTCGGCGCCAAGTCAAAATAACCGCCCTTGTCATTTACTTCCAGCGTCGGATCACCATTTTCATCCAGCTTAAAGAGGAAAAATTCTGGCTCTGGTCCGAGGTTAAAGGACTTAAATCCCAGCTCTTCCATATGCTTGAGGGCACGCTTGAGGTTGCTCCGTGGATCCCCTAGAAACGGTACATGATCTGTCGTATAAACATCGCAAATCAGACCCGCTACACTACCGTTTTCATCTCCCCAGGGAAAGACTGTCCAAGTATCTAGATCAGGATAAAGATACATATCTGATTCATTGATACGAACAAAACCTTCGATGGAAGAACCATCAAACATGGCTTTATTGGATAAGACCTTGTCAAGCTGTTCATCCGTGGCAGGAATTTCCACATTCTTCATAGTCCCTAAAATATCAGAGAACATAAGACGAATAAAGGTAACATTTTTCTCCTTTACTTCGCGAAGGATATCAGCTGCTGTAATAGACATTAAATTTCTCCTTGTAATTCAAACAAAATAGCTATGGTCGACGCATCTGACCAAAGGTTGGCAGAGAAGAAGCAAAACGGCCTTGCTGCAAGATGTCATGATGCAGGGCACGGCGGACATCTTTGTCACTAATAGTCTTGCGGGACTTGGCTTCACGCTCGGCATATTTCCTCTTAATCGCAGCGATATTATAACCTTCTGAAATATAATCCTTAATTTCTAAAAGGCGGTCCATGTCATTCAGAGAATACATCCGACGATTGCCCTCATTCCGAGCAGGGGTAATCAGATTCTGGTCTTCATAATAACGGATCTGACGGGCAGATAGGTCCGTCAGTTTCATAACACTGCCGATGGGAAAGACTGCCATGTTTCGGCGAAACTCTTTTTCCTTCATTCAAATTCCTCTCTACGCACTATTATAGGACGAAATAAATCTTATGTCAAGAAATAATGTCAGATTTTCTTACACGGATTTTATTTTTTCTTTTCAAAGATGGCTCGCAGCCGATCTATATCAGAGTTTACCAGAATCGCAACAAAGACTCCCATGAAGGTTTCAAAGATTCTGGCAAAGACATACAAGATGGTATCTTCCGGCCGAATGGACAGGGTAATAATCAGCATGGCAGATACTCCGCCAATGACTCCCGCCTTGTTGTTCATAGCGACATTGGTCATGATTGTCAGCATGGTACAAACCGGCACCAAAAGGAGGGTGACCCAATACTGCTCCTTAAAAACACTATTGGCAATGAAAAATAGCAGAGCGTAAAAACCACCGATGCTGTTTCCCAAGATTCGCGATGTTCCGAAGTGGACACTCTTATCAAAATCCTCACGAAGACTAAAGACAGCCGTCAAAGCACCGATTTGCAGCCCTTTCCAACCAAAAAGGCCAAAGAGCAATAGAATGATGAAGACAGCCAGACCTGTTTTAAAGGTACGCATGCCCAGACGAAATTTCGATTTATCAAACTTGTACTTATTGAAATAACTCATTAGTCTCCTTCCAGGAAATCCTCCCTCTCTTCATTTTAACATATTTCGCCTCAAAAAAACTCTTTCTGCTCAGGACTTTTCCCGCACAAAGAAAAAGCCCTATCAGCTACCGCATCAAGAGCTATCGACTATTTAAAAACTGAGACATTATCAGCCCCAGCCTCGTTTTTATTATCTTTAGTTTGGATAGATATAGGTAACGCCACCCATAAATTCATTTGGGTTAAAGTAGCCACGATAGTTGTTAATCTGCTTTTGGCGATTGTAGTTTGCTTCCAATACTTGGATAGAGCTGTCGCTTTGCACATCTGTCACATAAGCAACATGTCCGTATTCACCGCCATCCCAAACTGCAATAGCCCCTGCTACTGGGACATTTCCTGTTGCATAACCCTGAGCACCAGCATTGATTGCCCAAGTATTCGCATTGCCCCACCAGTTGCTTGCCCAAGGAGCCATTTCTTTCACACCCCAGGTACATTGACCGATTGGGTAAGAATTGCCATAGTCAGTTGGTGTATTTAAGACAACATCTTCGGTATCAGATACCAAAGCAGCATCGCTTGTCGCTTCATAAGCTGGAGCACTGTATGGATTGTAAGTCTGTGCCAAAGCTGTACCATTTACTTGCAGCACATCTCCTGGGTTAATCGTATCAAAAATTGATTTTCCATTATTGGCAGCAAGTTCGTAAGGATTCATCCCATTGGCGCTAGCAATGGCAAAAAAAGAGTCCCCCTGCTGGACAACATAAGAATCTGCATGAACAGCTTGAGCGCCGATTGTCGCCAAAAAAGCTGTAGAAGTTAAACCAAGAGTTGCTTTAGCAAATGTTTTTTTCATAAATGTTTTTCTCCGTATAATTTGATGATAAAAAAATCATACCTCATTTACATGTCAGTTTTTTTAGAGTTATGTTTTTGTCATGTTACAAATGATTTAGACTTTTGCTACATGAGATTTTGCAGTATTTTTAAAGATAAAAGAGAGTGGGACAGAAATCGGTAATTCGTTAGAATTCGATTTCGTCGTCCCACCTCCGCACAGTTGAGTAGGGCTGTAAAAGCTGATGAAATCAGCGTAGTAGAGCCCACTCAACCACTGCGTCTTGCTCGACAATCCAAAGACAATTGAGAGGCTAGGACTTTTGTCCCAGCCTCCATCTATTATCAGTCTTCTTTACCTTTCAATTTTCCTAGACCTAAAGCACCAATAATGGCTGCTAAACCTAGATATGGCAGATAGACTGCATCTTTGGCTCCCGTTTCTGGCAGAAGAGAAACAGGAATCTTTTTAGCCACTGGAGTTGGATTGGTTCTTCTTGGATCGTTTACATCCGAAACAAGCAGATGCTGTGCCTTAGGAGTGACTGTTATAACTGTATTTGAAGCATAGACTACATGATTGACAGTATTGATGTAGGTATTTTCAAAAGTACCCGCAGCAATCCGCTTCATCTGTAGATAGGTTTCAGCCTGAAAAGCTGAATCCAGAGAAATAGTCTCTAAGAATTCTTCCTTGAAACGAATAGAAATCAAGCCTTTCTTAAGATCAATATTCGCTGCTGTATACTCAGTCAAATCTGTACCAGCCTTTATCACCTTACCATCTTTGAGCGTGATGTCTACTTTGGCAAAGGTTTTGTAAGCCCCCGTGTACTCATCACCTCGTTGATCATAATCATCCACAAAGCTATAGTCTGTCAAATCTTCAGAGTGGTTAGCAGGGATCAAGCCGCCGATGAGACGGTAGTTAAAGTGCTGTCCCAAAGTCAGTTCCTTGCCATCCAAGTTCTCTGCACTTGTCGGATCAAGGCTCAGGGTAATATCTTTTTCAGGACTGATTTTAGGAACATTGTTCACGACTACGTCTGTCGCATAACCATTTCCAAAGTCAATTTGATAAGCCCGGTTCTCAAACTTGCCCCCTGTGCGACCCATTCCTTCTTTGACAGCCATAGGGCTTGTTATCGTCAAAGACTTACCTGTTACGACATATTGGTCATAAAAGACTTGGGCATCGTCTGCTGCAAAGAGTTGGAAAGAACCTTTAACAGTGATATTCGCCTTTTGAAGGAGCTCTCGAACTGCTGCAGGGGCTGTTTCAAGGCTCTCGTAGTGGGTCACTGTCACACCTGCCACAGCCTTGCCATCCGCATCTACTAGCTTGACTAATTCCGGACGAAGTTCAAGTGCTTCTTCCGGATAGTCATCTACATAGTAGAAACCTTTTTGAATCGTGCTCTTAGATGACTTGTTACCCTTATACTGATCCAAATCCCAAGTCAGCTCGTAATAATTGGTCGAACCAGCCAAGACTTCCTTGCCATCAATCACCAATCCTTCCTTATTTTTATTGACCTTGGTTGGCTTGATGTAATTATTGCTAGGATTGTCTGAATCGTCTGGCTTGCCTGGCGTGGTGACACGTACAACATTTGAGCGGACACCATAGGCATCATTGACTGTCAGGGTGAAATTATTAGTATAGGTTGCGCCATCATTGAGCACTCGGCCAACTACTGTTGGAAAGAGCGTAGCAACTTCTTTGGTCCTATCAGCGTTATAAGTAGCTAGCGTTGCTGCAGTTGCCTTGAATGTTACTGTGTGACTAGCCTTATCATAGCTGACGTCAAAACCTGCACTAGCAGCTTTTGTTGCTTCTAAGTCAACTTCATAACCACTTGGCAACGGATCAGCAATGACAAAAGATGTCGTCTCACTGCGTCCAGCTGGAAGAGCTTCTGTCTTTAGAGCAAACTGAACGACGGACTGCTTAGCCACCAGAGTCTTATCAATATTGGTGCCTTGGTCATTTTGAATCTCTTTGTTAATTTGCGGCTGAGATTGTAAAAGAGCATAATGATAGTGCACAGTCGGAGCTACGGGCGCTGCTGGCTCTTTTTGATAAACAGGCTCCGCTGGTGTAGTTGGAAGCGGGCTATAAGTTGGTGCTACCGGCTTATTAGGCTCTGGTGTATCTGGTGTAGGAGTTGGCGCTGCCGGCTCCTTCTCATAAGTCGGTGCTGCCGGAGGTGTTGGCTCCTTTTCATAGGTCGGTTCTACCACTGCTGGCCGGACAGCTTTTTCCACTTCATAGCTTGGCTCAGATGGCTTACTAGGCTCTGGTGTATCCGGTGTACGCGACGGTGGCGTCGGATCTTTTTCATAAGTCGGTGCTGCCGGAGGTGTTGGAAGAGCCTTCGGTGTTGGTGTAGTTGGAGCCGGATCCAAAGGCTTAAGAGCTTCTTCACTTGGCACTGCAGGAGCTGTAGGAGCTACCGGCGCTTCCGGTTCTTCTACTGTGATGATTGGCAGATCATTCGCTCGAACATCACCATTAATCGCAAACCAAATATTTGGTTTCTTAGGAGCTAGTTTGTCAGCCCTACGTGGATCAGTAGCCTCTGGCTGGCCTAACACTTCAGAAGAGGAAATTGTTCCAATCGTCATACTGTTGGTTGTGCCAGAAATTTCTACCGCTCCTGCTCCATACCATGAGTTAGGAGCATCTGTAGTGTCCCAGCCTGAGTCCGGCTGAGCATTCTTATACATGGTAAAGCGAGATCCGCCAACTCCTTTTTTGAAGTTTTCAGACTCAGTCGCATAAATTTGGCCGTTCTTTTCATCAATAGATGAACCTGAAATCTTGTTGAAAGTTCCGGTATAATCTTTGGCCATTTCGATAGAGTTAGCTTCACGGTTGAGGGAAGCCACGGACATCAAGGCCTGGTCAAAATTAATCGGTTGGCCTTTATCATCATAAAAGACAAATTCCGTCTTCACAAAGAGAGAGGTTGCATCTTCAAAATTTCCTGTATAAGCTGAAGCAAACACTCCCATGGTTGGATCTTTAAAAATACCTAACCAAGCCTTATCATTGCGGAATTGGGAGCTTGGATCAAGAGTATAAGTATAAACGATTTTAGAAACTTTTTTCCCTCGATAATAAGTTCCCTGAAGATTTGTATAGGTTGCTGTAGCAGACTGACCGCGGCTCAGCAAAACAGAAGACCATTCAGTCGGCCCTTTACCACTTGTTACGTTAGAACTATAGTCTGCATACTTGCCAACCGTACCAAAGCTTTCCTGCTGATTGGTCTGATAGTTAGCATTTTGAATATCTGTTACTTTGAAGTTGTCCAACTGGAAGAGTTTCTTAGAAAACTCTGCAGTGTTCTTCACAGCGGCTTCCATGCCAGCATAGCTGACAAACTCACCAGTTGTAGTCAGTGACAGATCAGCATTAGGTTCTGATTTGAAAACCAGACTTTGCGCAATTGGACGGCTCAGATGCCCGTCTTCAGTCTTCTTTGCTTCTGCGATAGCCAGTCCAGCCTTAATCTTGGCCTGTTCAGCATCATACTTAGCCTTATCTTGCTGATACTTGGCTAATTTTGTATTATAGACAGCCAAATCAGCATTATACTGGGCCAACTGAGCTTGATAATTTGCTTGGGCTTGAGCATTACGCTTCTTGATTTCTTCATTTTCAGCTGCTATAGTGGCATTCTTAGCTTGGTTCTCTGCCAGCTTTTGCTCATATTCTTTTTGAGCTGCCGCATTTTCAGCTTCAATTTGAGTCTTTTTAGCTTCATAAGCTGCTAAATCTGCTTCATATTGAGCTTTTTTATCTTGATTTTCCTTTTGGATACGGGCCAATTCTGCCTGATAATTCGCCTGAGCCGCTTGATATGCCGCTTCATTATCAGCATTGGTCTTTCGGACAGTAGCTAAATCTGTTTGATATTGGGCAAGTGCTGCCTCGTAGGCCGCTTTTGCAGCCGCATTTCTCTGTTTAATAGCTTCATTATCAGCAGCAATCTTAGCATTTGCAGTTTGAGTATCCGCTAAAGCTTTTTCATACCGTGCCTGAGCCGCCGCATTCGCCTTCTGAACACGATCAAGCTCACTAGCATAAGCCGCCAGAGCCGCATCATAATTAGCCTTTGTTTCCGCATTCAGTTTTTGAACACGAGCTAATTCTGCATCATAAGCCGCTTTAGCTGCTTGATAGGCTACCGCATTATCCGCATTCGTCTTTTGAACCGCTGCTAAATCTGTTTTGTACTTGCTCAGTGCTGCTTCATAATCTGCTTTCAGCTGAGCATTTTCTGCTGTAATCCGAGCCACTTCTGCTTGATGAGCAGCCAAATCTTTAGCGTATTGGTCTGCAGCCGCTTTGTTTTCTGCTGTAATCCGAGCCACTTCCGCCTCGTAGGCTGATACTTTTTCTTTGTACTCCTTGACCTTGGCATCAATATCGGTTACTTGCGCTTGATAATCTTCTGCAATCTCCGCTTTTTTGTCTGCAGTTTCTTGAGCAGTCTGAGCTACTCCTTTGTCAACAGCTGGGTCTTTGACCACTGTCAGTCCAGCTTCTTGAGCCTTTTTGACGCTTTCATCTAAACCAGCTGTTGGAACAGTCACTGTCACACCGCCATCTGCCTGACCTGCTCGCGCCTGACTCTCTTTAGATGCCTGACTGGCTGGCCCTTGAGCTTGAGGCAGATTAGTCGCTGCATTTCCAGTGCCCACCATTTCAGTATTGACAGGACTATTGGTATCAGATACCACTTCATCTGCTCTTACTTGCATCGTTGACGTTAAAAAAGCCGCACCTAGAACAGCACCGCATAAAGTTTTAACAGCCTTGTTTTTCCGAAAACCAAAAACTTCTTTTTTCTTCATTTTTCTCCTCCCTCTGCTAACTTTTACAGTCTGCAGTTTTCTCATGCCTTCAGAAAATCAAAAAGTAATGGAAACCACCAATCAGAAGTTTCTTTCTCATTTTGACCCTCTTTAAGCATCAGAATAAATATATATATCTTATATCCTAACAAGTTTTTCTCAGTTTTGCAAGCATTTTATGCTCGTTTTATTTACCTTTATGCAGATTTAGACATCCAAGGAAAAACGTATTTTTATTGTAGGATTTTTCCCTACAGCAGGACAATGAGAATACAAGAAAAAGACCAGCTTTCACTAGTCTTTCCTTATTACAGTTTTGTACTTGTTATCTACAAAATCAAAGTTTCTAAGCTTGTTGCTTATTTCTCTGTCAATGCTGCAAGTCCTGGTAATACTTTACCTTCAAGGAGTTCCATTGATGCACCACCACCAGTAGAAATCCATGAGAACTTGTCTGCACGGCCAAGGTTGATGGCTGCGGCAGCTGAGTCACCACCACCGATGATTGATTTTACGCCAGGTTGTTTCACGATAGCGTCCATAACACCGATTGTACCAGCTTGGAAGTCAGGGTTTTCAAATACACCCATAGGTCCATTCCAAACAACAGTCTTCGCACCAGTCAAGGCTTCATCAAATTTAGCGATAGATTTAGGACCGATATCAAGGCCAAGGAAGCCTGGATCCACTGCTTCACCTTCAGTATCACGTACTTCAGTGTAGTCCGCAAAAGCATTTGCTTCTTTAGAGTCAACTGGCAAGATCAATTTGCCGTTTGCTTTTTCAAGAAGAGCTTTCGCAACATCCAATTTGTCTTCTTCTACAAGTGAGTTACCGATTTCGATACCTTGTGCTTTGTAGAATGTGTAAGTCATACCACCACCGATAAGGACTTTATCAGCTTTTTCAAGCAAGTTTTCGATAACACCGATCTTGTCAGATACTTTTGAACCACCAAGAATGGCTACGAATGGACGTTCTGGAGTTTCAACAGCTTCTTGGATGTAGGCAATTTCGTTTTCAAGAAGGAATCCAGCAACAGCTTTTTCAACGTTTGCCGAGATACCAACGTTAGATGCGTGTGCACGGTGAGCTGTACCAAATGCATCATTTACGAAGATACCATCTCCAAGTGATGCCCAGTATTTACCAAGTTCAGGATCGTTTTTAGATTCTTTCTTGCCGTCCACATCTTCAAAACGAGTGTTTTCAACCAAAAGAACTTGTCCATCTTCAAGAGCATTGATAGCTGTTTCCAATTCAGCACCACGAGTGACACCTGGGAAAACAACGTCTTGACCAAGTTTAGCAGCCAAGTCTGCAGCAACTGGTGCAAGTGATTTACCTTCTTTGTCTGCTTCTTCTTTGACACGTCCAAGGTGAGAGAAGAGAATTGCACGACCGCCTTGCTCAATGATGTATTTAATAGTTGGAAGAGCAGCAGTGATACGGTTGTCATTTGTAATCACTCCGTCTTTCAATGGTACGTTAAAGTCTACACGAACGAGGACTTTTTTACCTTTCAAATCAACGTCTTTAACAGTAAGTTTTGCCATGTTACAAAAACTCCTTTTCATATTTTATACGCACCTATTATATCATATTTTCCAAAAGTTTTCTTGATATAAAGAAAATTTTCACAAAAAAGAAGTGCCACGCACTTCTTTCTCTCGAACTTGGGAATTAGAGAATAGGAAAAAGGGCGCTAAACTCATTCAGATAATAGTTAAAGCTCGATTTTTCTCTAGATTCGATAATGCAAAAAGCCAGTAAAACTACTGATTTCAATTTTTTCTACTATCTAAATTGCAAACACCTGCCCTACTGCATAGGTGACCGCCATGGTTAAAAGACCAATAACGAGGTTGCGAATCATAGCATTTTTGAGTGGTGCTTTGCCCAATCTAGCGCTGGTATAACCTGTTCCCAAAAGGGCCAAGGCCACGATTAGTACGGTTGCCCAGATACGAATGCTGGCTGGAAGCATGATAATGGTAATCATAGGAAAAAGCGCACCAACAGCAAAGGCTAAAAAGCTTGATACGGCAGCATGCCAGGGATTAGTGAACTCCTCAATCTCGATTCCATATTTTTCCTCTACCAAAGCCTCCAACGGATCTTGGAGAAAAGCCCGATTAGTCATGAGCTGGGCAGAAGTCTCACACTCGCCATTTTGAACATAGGCAGCATAGAGAGACTGCCTAGCAATATCTGGATTTTTCTCTAAAAGCTCCCGCTCTCTGGCAACAGCAGCTTCCTCTGTATCCTTTTGAGTAGAAACAGAAACATACTCTCCTCCAGCCATAGAAAAGGCACCCGCAAAGACTGCCGCTAAACCAGACAGAAAGATAATCCAGACATCGTCCGTCGCACTAGCCACCCCAATAACCACACCTGCTATGGAAATAATGCCGTCATTAGCTCCTAAAACCCCGGCCCGCAATATATTCAACCGACCACTAAAGTTCGTATCAATTTTATGTTCTTCCACTATTTAAATTTTCTCTTTCTTTTTATTTATAATGATTATAAATAAAGTCTAGAACTAATACAAGAGAAAATAGAAAAATGAGAAAAGTTCTACTATTTAAGAGAAAGAATAGATTAATAAAAATATTTCTCAAAGATAAATCTTAAACTTCATTAATATAATGCAAGTATCATCTCCACAAGCCACCTAAGATCTGTTTTTCTAACAAATCTAAGTCTTCTTCCCTTATTTCGCCATTGTCCCCAATGATATATAATTGAGCAAAGTAAGCTATTAAAGGACCTGTAAAGATCCGAATCATTTGTTCAATTGAGATTTCTGGATTGACACGTGCATCGATCCCTAATTGAGTACGAAGCTCTATAATTTTATCCTGAAGAAGATTCCAAATAAGTGTCTGTTCTTGCTTCAATTTATTATTTGATAACATCTCCTGCAAAATTATTTTCAACAAGGCTTGATTTGTTTTGAGGTAAGCCATTCGATCATGGACTAAATAGTGAATTTTCTCCTCGGTTGTCTGTAAAATCAACAGCTGGTCTAAAAAACTTCCAAACAGACTAGGAAGGACAGGATGCAAAATAGCTGTTAAAAGGTCTTCCTTAGTTTTAAAATACTTGAACAGAGTCGCCTGACTGAGTCCAGCATACTCCGCAATTTGCAGAGTGGAAGTTCCATTGTAGCCCTTTGTTGATATGAGATCAACTGCTGCTTGCATGATTTTCTTTTTTCCCTTGGGGTAGGCAGCTCCCTCTAAGTAATCCTCAAAAGAGTCAAAAATATTTTCAGTCATTTCGTTCCCTCACGTCTTCCTCTTTTGTTCTTATCTATCACTTATTATACTTTACGATAACGACGCAATCCAACAATATTGAGAATTGTTAAAATGATCAGGAAAATCATTAAAGCACCAAGATTTGACAAAATATCACCAAGATTGTGTCCGTAAAGAATAATCTGGCTTATTGCATCACCAGAATAGGTTAATGGCAAAAATCTTCCCACAGTTAGAGCCCATTCTCCCATGGATGACAATGGAATAATCCCTGAGAAAAAGAGTTGAGGCATAATCACGAGAGGAATAAATTGCATCATTTGGAATTCTGATTTTGCTAGAGTAGACAAGAGAATCCCAAAAGCTAGTGCTACAAGAGCCAGTACCACATTAACTATTATAACATTTAAAATATTTCCTACAACTTCTACATCTAGTAGCCAAATTGCTGCTAAGACGACAACTGCCGTTTGAAAAATCGCAATAATACCATAAGACAACATATAGCCATAGACGATTTCAGAACGTTTCACTGGGGTTGCTAACAAGCGATCCAAGGTTCCACTTGTGCGCTCTTTCAAAAGTGCCATACCAGAAATCAAAAAGACAAAGAAGAAGACCACAAAGCCAATTAAAATTGGAATCATACGTGCAAAGAATCCAGTATTTTTATCTCCATATTGGTAAGATTCTTTGATTTCAGGCGCCTTTGCATCTAATTTCAATTGTGGAAGAGCTTGTTTGACACGAGATAGTAACTGATCGGTGCCTTCACTGGCGATACTTGTTCGTAACACTTGTCGTATCATAGATGTCTTGGAGGCATCTGTATTTGCGTAGTCGACCTGATACTCACCATCTTTATAAGAAATCACAGCATCGACTTTTTCATTTGCTAGCGCTTCTTTGGCCTGATATAAGTCTTGATAAGTCTCGATGTCCACATGATCGAGCTCATCCATTTTCGTTACCAAACCAGTTGGTAGATCTTGTGTCGCTAACTTGACATTCACGGTTGTACTAGCTGAAAACATGAGGTTCATCAGCCACATAATAAATACCGGCGCTACAAACATCATAGCCAAGGTTCGTTTATCACGAAGCAATTCTTTGATAACTTTTTTAGCAATAGCAATGGTTCTCATCTTACTCTCCTTCTGCTTTCAAAAATACTTCTTCAATACTTGAAACTTGATAACTTTCTTTTAAGTGTTGCGGTGTATCAAAAGCAATGATTTTTCCACCTAATAATAAGCCGACCTTATCCGTTAACTCTGCTTCATCCATAACATGGGTAGTAACTAATACCCCAACCCCATTGTCTCTAAGCGCGAATAATTCTTTCCAGATTTTCTTCCGAAGAGAAGGGTCAATTCCAACTGTCGGTTCGTCCAAAATCAAGAGCTGAGGATTTCCCAGAAGCGCGATGGCTAAAGACAAGCGTCGTTTCATCCCTCCAGAATAACCGGATACAGTTTTATTCAAATGCTCTGTCAGATCCACAACTTGAGCCACATGGGCAATTTCAGCTGTCAGATCTCTTTTGGATAGCCCTTTTAGCTGACCAAAAAATTCCAGATTTTCTTGACCTGACAAAGCCTCATATAAGGCATCTGATTGGGCCATATAGCCAATATCTCCTAAAATATAGCGATTGGGCATAGTGTGATTTAACACTAAAGCTACGCCTCCATCAGCCTTTTCCATTCCTAACGTGGTCTTAATCATAGTTGATTTACCAGCACCAGACGGACCAATTAAGCCTATAATTTCTCCTGTCTGCAATTCAAAGCTGACATGATTCAGAACTATTTGATGGTCAAAAGATTTTACTAAATCTTGTAAATGTAGTAATGTTTTCATTTACTTCCTCCTTTGTGAGTGATTACTCACTTACTAAATATGAACCTATTATAGTGAGTGATTACTCACTTGTCAAGCAAAAAGGTTGAAATTCTTTAAAAAAATAAAAACACCAGATGGTATTATCTTATGCTTATTAAAAATATTTCTGATTTTAGGATTGCTTCTGAATCTCTTCTCGATACTCCGATATCGTCTTTCCTGTCCACTTTTTAAAGGCTCGTGAGAAGGAAGATACTTCCGAATAACCAAGCAAATAGGCTACATCATCCGTTGTCATGTCAGGATTTTTGAAATAACCAAAGGCTAGGATTTTTTGAACATTTTGCAATTCTTGATTAAATTTGGTTCCTTCTGCAGTCAGGTTCCGTTGTAAGGTACGACTGCTAATACCTAATGATGCTGCTATATCTTCGATGGTAAAGGAACCACTTGGAATAGCCTGGTAAAGTTTCTGCTGGACGATACCTGTGAAACTTTCACTGGTCATTGCTTCTGCTAAGCGTTCCTTGAGTTGAGGTTCTAGGTAGTCTAACATGACATTATTGGCCATGAGGAAAGGCTTCTCTAAGTCAGCTTTTTTAAAGACCAGTTCATTCCCTTCCATTACTTCCACTTGGCATCCAAAAATACTAGCGCCGGCTTCTTCATAAGTATAAGGAGTCCCGACATGCACTGGGACAATCGCTTCGCCTGTTCCCGTCCGAATCAAATCAACCTGCCCCACCTGATTGAACGCATTTCGCTTTTAGTTATCATCACTTTTGGTGAGATGATTATGGGACTAGCTGATTTCTTTACCCTTGAACATTTCTCCATTCATTCTATCCTTTACTTCATCATCATGATCAACCTCTTTATGAACTATTTCGGTCAGTTTGACCATGCTATTGATGAGGAAGGGGAGAATAAAGGAATCTTCTTGATTTACAGCCACTATCCGATTTTCATTGGTTTGATTATGGTCACTGTTTCTATGAGTTTCTTGGTCAATCCTGAAGCTCACCACCTCTTTGCGACTAGCTTCTTCTATGCTGGTATCGGGCTCTTCCAAGCTACGGTCTTGTCAAATGGTCGCTTCAACAAGAGTTACCTCAAGTATGACAAAATCTATTATGGCTTACAAGCTACATTCTTCCTTATCGGACTGCTTCTTTCCCTTCTGTTCTCAGACAACCCAACCATCGTCATTGCTATCGCAACCCTGATGACCTTGGCAATGGAAATCCATTTCACATATTTTTATATGACCCAAACCAAGAAATTCTCAACACCTAATTGGGAATTGTTCTAACAAAAGACCTTGAGAAAATTTTCTCAAGGTCTTCTTTGTAGTTGATAGCAATAGCATTTTGTTGTCTAATGAGGACTTGATTGAAATCTCCTGCAAATGCAATAAACAAACTAATTATTTCACCACGATATTAACTAGTTTATTCGGCACACTAATCACTTTAACAACTTCTTTGCCGGCAATTTCTGACTTGATTTTCTCATCTGCCAGAGCGATTTCCTGCAATTCCTCACGGCTCAAGTCCTTAGCTACAACTAGCTTAGCACGGACTTTACCCTTGATTTGCACTACGATTTCGACCTCTGCCTCAACCAACTTGCTTTCGTCATAAGTTGGCCAAGCTACGTAGGAAATGCTCTTGCCAGTTTGAGCTACTGCCTGCCAGAGTTCTTCAGCCAAGTGCGGTGCAAAAGGCGCAAGCAATTGAATGAAACCTTTAGCATATTCGACATAGAGTTTTTCTTCCTTGTTGGCTGCGTTAACAAAGATCATGAGCTGGGCAATGGCTGTGTTAAACTTGAGCTCCTCAATCTGCTCTGTGACAGACTTGACTGTTTCATGGTAGACCTTGTCCAAAGCTCCGCTATTTTCAGAGACCAGCTCCTTAGAGTTAAGGAGACGATAGACCCGATCCAGGAACTTACGGCTGCCTTCCAGACCTTCCTCGCTCCAAGCGATGGAAGCATCCAGCGGCCCCATGAACATTTCATAGACACGCAGTGTATCGGCACCATACTGCTCTACTACATCGTCAGGGTTGACCACATTCTTCAGAGATTTAGACATCTTGGCTGGTGCTTGCTCCAGTTCTTCTCCCGTTTCGATGTTGAAGAAAGAACCGTTGCGTTTCTCTACTTTATCTGTCGCCACAAGAGCACCACGGCTGTCACGGTAGCTAGTCCCCAGAATCATTCCTTGGTTAAAGAGTTTTTGGAAAGGCTCTTTGGTCGGAACCACTCCGATATCATAGAGGAATTTGTGCCAGAAGCGAGCATAGAGGAGATGGAGCACAGCGTGCTCTGCGCCACCGATATAAATGTCAACTGGCAGCCAAGCCTTGAGCAGCTCTTCGTCTGCTAATTTCTCATTGTTGTGTGGGTCAATGTAACGCAGGTAATACCAGCTAGAACCAGCCCATTGAGGCATGGTGTTGGTTTCGCGGCGTCCTTTGACACCATCTTCCCGAGTCACTTCCAGCCAGTCAGTCAGATTAGCCAGAGGGCTTTCACCGGTACCAGAAGGACGGATATCCTTGGTTACAGGCAAGACTAGCGGCAATTCATTTTCAGGAACTGCTGTTGAAGTCCCGTCTTCCCAATGAATGATGGGAATCGGCTCACCCCAGTAGCGTTGACGGCTAAAGAGCCAGTCGCGCAAGCGATAGGTGACTTTTTCATTTCCGACACCTTCTGCTTCCAGCCAAGCAACCATCTTGTCAATCGCGGCAGCCTTGTCCAAGCCATCTAGGAAGCCGGAGTTAATATGCGGACCGTCTTCTGTATAAGCAGCTTCAGCAACATTGCCACCCTCTAGAACCGGAATAATCTCTAAATCAAACTGCTTAGCAAACTCCCAGTCGCGCTCATCGTGCGCAGGAACGGCCATGATAGCCCCTGTTCCGTAGCTTGCAAGTACATAGTCGGCAATCCAGATTGGGATTTCCTTGCCATTGACAGGATTGATAGCATAAGCTCCTGTCCAGACACCGGTCTTCTCCTTAGCCAAATCAGTCCGAGCTAGGTCGGATTTGAGGCTAGCTGCATGTTTGTAGTCTGCAACTGCTTGGGCTTGTTCTGCACTTGTAATGGCATCAACGAGAGCATGCTCTGGAGCCAAAACAGCATAGGTCGCACCAAAAAGGGTGTCCGGACGAGTCGTAAAGACGGTGAAGTCCTTGTCTGTATCCTTAATCTTGAAGGTTACATTGGCACCGGTTGACTTGCCGATCCAGTTGCGCTGCATATCCTTGATAGACTCTGGCCAGTCCAGCTCCTCTAAGTCATTGAGCAAACGTTCTGCATAGGCTGTGATTTTCAACATCCACTGACGCATGGGCTTGCGGACGACTGGATAGCCACCGCGCTCAGATGTTCCGTCTGGCAGGACTTCCTCATTGGCAATAGCCGTTCCCAGCTCTTCAACCCAGTTTACTGGCACTTCAGCTTCATAAGCCAGGCCTTTTTCGTAAAGCTTGGTAAAAATCCACTGGGTCCACTTGTAGTAGTTAGGGTCAGTTGTATTGACCTCCCGGTCCCAGTCATAGGAAAAGCCAAGAGCGTTGATTTGACGCTTAAAGTTGGCAATGTTTTCCGCTGTAAAGTCAGCCGGATCATTTCCTGTATCCATGGCGTATTGCTCAGCCGGCAGGCCAAAGGCATCCCAGCCCATAGGATGAAGGACGTTATAGCCCTGAGCTCGCTTGTAGCGGCTGAGGATATCTGTCGCCGTGTAGCCCTCCGGATGCCCTACATGGAGCCCCGCTCCTGATGGGTAAGGAAACATGTCCAGCGCATAAAAGTTAGGCTTGTCCTTGTCCGTACCTGTCTTAAATGTATGGTGCTCCGCCCAATATTTCTGCCACTTGGGCTCAATTTCTTTGTGATTATAATAAGCCATTCTTTTCTCCATTTTTTGTACTGTTTCTATTATACCATTTTCAAGGGATTTTGAAAGACGGAATTTCATGACTGCCAGACACATCAGACAAGGAAGCTCTCCATCAAAAAACAAGCCACATTGTCAGCCTTACGGTTGAAAGGTGGCTTGTTTTGTATTTTGCTTTTATTTATCCAAATCCCTGACATATTGGTCGACTGCTAGGATAGCACCTGCAATGTCAGAAGCTGAAATCTCAAATGGCATCTGATGGATGGTTTCGCCCTCAATTGTCGCTTGCTGACCAACTTTGAACAAATCTTCATAGCTGGCATTTTCTAAATGCATTTCTTTCAGAGTTGTCGGCATACCAATCTTTTGATAGAAGCGAATATATTTTTCCAATTCTTCTTTAGGTCGGTTTTCTAAGAAGAGTTGGGTCAAGGTCCCATAGGCAACTTTTTCGCCGTGGGTCAGGTGGTGAATATCGCCTGTGAGAGCTGTAAAGCCGTTGTGGATAGCATGGGCTGCCGCTAAACCGCCGCTCTCAAATCCCACACCGCTGAGAAGGGTATTGGCTTCAATGATATTTTCCAGAGCTGGGGTCACGACTTTCGCTTCACAGGCTGCGATAGCCTGCAGGCCATCTGCAAATAGTGTTTCTTCACACTTCTTCGCAATCGCTACACCAGCTAGGCTCTGTCTTTGTCCCAGCATGGTAGTGCCATTTTTTTGCTGGACAGCACGCGCTTCTACCCAAGTCGCTAAACCATCTGCAATCCCAGAAGCCAGAAGTCGTTTTGGCGCTCCAGCAATCACTTTCGTATCCACCAAGACGAGTTCAGGATTTTTACTATAGAAAATGTATTTTTCAAAGGCTCCATCTTCTGTATAGATAACAGAAAGTGCTGAGGTTGGGGCATCTGTAGAGGCAATGGTTGGCGCAATGACCACAGGACGTCCTAGTATGTCTGCAATCGCCTTCGCACTGTCAATCGTTTTTCCACCGCCTAGGCCAATAACTAAATCCGCTCCGTCTTTTTCAGCCAAAGCAACGACCCGATCTATTTCAGCGTCAGAAGCTTCTCCATTGAAAGCGACATGCAGCACATGAAAGCCATAACGGGTAAGGTAGTCATTGAATTTTTCCCCAACAATCTGGTAAACCACATCATCACAAAGCAAGACTGGATGGTTGCCTAACTGAAGAATCTGTTTTGCATTCTCAAACAGAGCATTTTCTCCCTGAATATAACGAGACGGACTTGCAAAAATTTTCATAGAGCACCTCTTTCCTTTTTATAGATAGAGCATTATACATGCCTTTTAAATGTATTCCTGATTGTGAATTGCTGACCAGTCTGCGGCAAAGTCATCTACTGCCTTAGCGATAGACGGCATGGCAAAGGCTGCTGCAAAGATATCTGGTCCGGCTGTAATGGCTTGGGCCCCATCAGCAAAAGCACGATTAATTTGGCTAACATTCTTAAAGGACGCTGCCAATATTTTGCTGACGGAATGTTCCCGCTCAATCGCTTGAGCCAGCTGGCTAATTACAGCATCTGAATCAATATTGAGATTTTCCATGCGGTTATAGTAAGGAGCAAGGTAGTCCGCCCCCGCTTCAATAGCTAATAGCCCTTGAAAAGTTGTATAAATGGCTGTCGCTGTAATCTTGTAGCCTTCTGCTTTGAGAGTTTTGATAGCTGCCAGCCCAGCCGGTGTGACTGGAACTTTAATATAGACAGCATCGCCGCATTTTTTTCGAATTTCAGCAGCATCTTTCAAGATTCCCTCATAATCCTTGGCAACAACCTGCACATGGATAGATGGACCTTCTCCTATGATTTCCCGAACAGCGCGAATCCGTTCAAAGAAATCTATTTCTCCTTCTTTTTTTGCGATGGTCGGATTGGAGGTCACTCCCGCCAAGGGGAGGACTTCCGACCATTTTTTTATCTCCTCTAAATTTAAGGTATCAAGCATGAATTCCATAAATTGGACCTCTTTTACAATGTGTGCTCCGTACGTCCGATAATATCATCTTGCGTCGCCTTGGAAAGCACATTGAAGAAAGCAGAGTAGCCTGCAACGCGAACAATCAAATCGCGGTGTTTTTCAGGATGCTTCTGAGCATCAATCAAGGTTTCCCTAGAAACGACATTGTATTGGATATGATAGCCATGCAGACGGTTAAAGAATGTACGAAGCAAGGCAATAAGTTTCACTTTATCTTCTTCCTTAGACAGGGTCTGAGGATTGACTTTTTGATTGAGCAGAACGCCTCCTACGATTTCATCTGTCGGCAATTTGGAAACAGATTTTAATACAGAGGTCGGGCCGTTCTTGTCCATATTGTGGGATGGAGAGCAGCCTTCAGCAAGCGGTGTTCCGGCATTACGGCCATCTGGTGTCGCCAAGGTACCACGACCTTGTCCAACATTGGCTGAAATAGAAGATGTTCCTGAGTATCGAATACCGCCAATTGGACCACGTCCATAGCGGGTATTTGGATATTTAGCGATTTCATCCACATAAATATCGTAAGCATCTGTCACTAGCTTATCTGCGTAATCATCATCATTACCATATTTTGGTGCATCATGAATCAGCATCTCTTGAATTTCTTTACCACGCTCACCTGCATAGTCTGTTTCAAGTGCATGCCAGAGTTCAGCCGGAGTCAGCCTGCCTTCCTCAAAGACCAGCTTCTTGATGGCCGCTAGTGAGTCTGATAGATTGGCAATACCGACTTGAAGACCGGAAATATAGTCATAGACAGCTCCACCCTCTTTCAAATGCTTACCGCGTCCGATACAATCATCTGTCAAAGCTGAGCAGAGGATATCCGGTACTTCTCTTTCGAGAGACAGGTCGATAGAATTTTCCACGATGACACTCATGCGGGTCAAGTGGCGCAAGGTCTTGTCCCAAGCCCTTTGCAGCTCTGCAAAGCTCTTCATATCTTTAAAGTGACCGAAGCTTGGCGCAAAGCGCTTGCCAGATACTGGATCAATTCCATCGTTCATAGTGATAAGGAGTACCTTAGGGAAGTTCATATAGCTCATGCCTGTACAACGGTAGCCCCATTTACCAGGCACAGCAGTTTCCACACAGCCGATAGCACTGTAGTCATATGCATCTTCTTCTAAAACGCCTTTGGCGATAAAGGACGGGATGATGATTTCATCATTATTGAAGGCCGGCATACCGAAGCCAAGCTTCATGACTTCAATACACTCATTCATAAAGCGAGCATCTAGGCCTGCATGATAGCGAACAGTCAGATTCGGCTGAGGAAGATGAGTTTGAGCTACAGATTTCAACACAAGGTAGGAAAGTGGGTTAACTGCATCTCTCTTATCTCTCGTTTGGCCCCCGATTGTCACATTTTGATAAAGGGGACTGCCCGCAGATGAGAATGTGTGGGCCTGGCTGCGGACTTTATTAATGGTAATCGTCTTAATCCAGAGATTGGTTAAGCGTTCTACAATGCTAGCCTCTGTCTCACGTCCAGCTTCCAAATCTGCCTTGACATAAGGATACATGTACTGGTCAAAGCGTCCATAAGAGAGTGAATGTCCGTTAGACTCGATCTGAAGGATACACTGGATAAACCAAACAGACTGAACAGCTTCAGCAAAGGTTGATGCTGGCTCGTACGGTACTTTAGAACAAATTCTAGCGATTTCTAAGAGCTCCTGACGGCGCTTAGGCTCTGCTTTTTCAGCCAGCTGATTTGCCAAGGCCACAAAACGCTCCGCATAAGCTTTCACAGCATCCACAACGATGAAAATGGAATCATAGAAGTGGTATTTGTCAATACTAGCTGGATCGGTCAAATCCAAAGCTTCCTTAGCTGCACGAGCTTTTTCTTCAAAACCTTTCAGCCCATAGGCCAAGAGTTTTTGATAGTTGACCGCCAAGTGGGCGTCCCCAGAGTTCATCTTTCCTTCCATACCAAAGAAGCCAGTTTCCATATAAACCTGAACTTCTTCTGGAAGTAGAGCCCCTGCTCGAGCACGGAGGTTATTGTTTTCCCAGAAAGGAGCGATGCTGCGGAGCTGCTCTTTGGTTTCTTCTGTAATGTAGAAGACGTCTCCGTCCCGTTTCTCAAAAAGATCTAGTTCATTGAGTACAAACTCTAAAGTATACTCTGGGAAGATAGGCGCGTCTTTATTAGATGAAGCCTGATTACCAACAATCATCGTTTCATCTTCGATATAAAGCGTCATATTTTCCAAAATCTCTTTGAGCATGTAAGCACGTTTCAACACATTTGGTTTTTCCTTATGCTCATCATAGGCCTTAGTAGCTAGGACAGCACGCTCTGCGTCAATATAGGGCTTTTTATTTAAAACATCTTCCCGATACTTATTCATCCGCTCTGTTAAGCTGCCAAAATAGTCTGTTTTTATTGTTGTTCTTTCTACTTCTTTTACTTGGATCATTTGGCCACAACCTTTCTTATGAAATTTAATTTATTTCTTTCGTAACTATTGTAACATGCAAAATCTTAGAATTCAATCATTTATAGGCGATTACAGAATTAAAGATTTTTTGCACATTTGTGCCAACTGAGCCAAGAAACTTTTGTGTTTTTATTCATCAAAGCCAGATTATTCTTCATTTTCCAATTCGTTATTGTAGGCAATCTTATCCTGAAACTTCACAAATGGGAAATAGAGAAAGGCGGACATGGCTAGGATGACAATTTGAATGACTGCCCCTTGCCAGCCAGCGACCATAAAGCCAGAAATGATAGCCGGTGTACTCCAAGGCAAAGTCACTCCTGCGAATGGCTGCATAAAGCCAACCGCAATCGCCATGTAGACAATCAAAGCAGCCAGAACCGGTACCAAAACGAAGGGCAGGAACATGACCGGATTCATCACAATTGGAAAACCAAAGACAACTGGCTCATTGACATTAAAGATTGCTGGGAAAGCAGCAACTTTTCCTAGAGCCTTATACTGCTTGGACTTGGCAGCAAAGAGCATGGCTACGACCACTCCGAAAGTAATACCAGAGCCCGACAAGATAAGAAAACTATCCAAAAATTGCTGGGTCACAATATGAGCGCCTTGACTAACAGACAGCTTATCTGCAGCAAGCAGGGCCTTATTGGCATCTAAGTTTGACAGCAGCAAGGCTGTTACGACACCATTGACAACAGACTGGCCGTGGACGCCGAACCACCACAGGAAAGAAATGAAGAAAGCAATACCGATCGCTCCATACAGAGAGCCCGTCAGACCTTGCAGAGGCACCTGAATGACATCGTAAATCATTTCAATAAAGGTACCGCCACCAGTCGCTATCTTGGCAATAATATAAACAACCATCGACAGCAAGAAAATAACGAAAGCTGGAATCATGGCTTCAAACTGCTTGGCAATCGCTTGAGGGACTTGCTCTGGCATTTTGATGACAATATGCTTTTGAATGAAAATCGTATAGATACTACCAACTGCCAAACCAATAAGAATGGCCCCAATGATTCCTTGACCGCCAAACCAGACCTTGGCAATCGCATCTCCAATCGCTTCACCCTTTTCTGGTATGTAGGAGGATTTCAAAAGGATAAAGAAGGAAGAAAGAGACAGCACCCCTGCTGGCAGAGGCTCCACACCGCTGTTCTTAGCATAAGAATAACCAATTGAAAAACAGGAAATCAGCCCCATAATGGCAAAGGTTCCTGAATAAACCTGCATAAACGGTTCAGTCCAGTCTGCTCCAAATACACCAGCAATGGCTTGATTTAGACCTTCAAACGGCAATTGCCCTACAATCAAGAATAGACTTCCCACAACTGTAAGAGGCAAAATTGCCAACATACCGTCTTTTAAGGCGATAATCCCGCGCATATTGACAAACTTCATAATCGGCGCAATGATTTTTTGAGTATCTACTTTAGACATAACGAAGCTCCTTGATTTTAATGTTTATCCAACAAACTCAAAGCGAGGTTTAGCACTTTTTTACCATCTAGCATACCGTAATCAGCCATTGGAATAACTGCAATCGGAGTATGGCAGCTGTCGCAAATAGCTGTAGATTTGTCTAGTGTATAGGCTACCTGCGGGCCCAATAAAGCGACATCCAGATCCGCTGCATAATCAGCCAGCTTAGCCTGAGAGTAGGCTTCAATCTCAGCTTCTACCCCTTTTTCAGCTGCAGCTATCTTCATATTGTTGACCAACATCCCTGTTGAAAAACCTGCCGCGCAGAACAAACCAATCTTAACCATCTTTTCATCCTCCTGATGATTTATTTTTTCCCTTGTAATTCTCTTCTCAAGTCGATGATTTCCTTGATGAGATTAATCTCTGTAATGCTGGTCATCAAATGATCCTGAGAATGAACAAACAGCGCTGTGATCTCTGTTTTCGTTCCTCCAGCTTCCTGAGCTAGGAACTTGGTCTGCAAGTTATGGGCCTCTAACAGCGCCTTATCTGCAAGCTCAATCTGCTCATCGCATTCTGAAAACTTACCATCTTTAGCTAGTGATAAAGCTTGATAAATATGCTGCTTGGCATCACCAGCGTCTAAGATAAGGCCCATGATAATTTGATCTGCTACAATCATTTCCATATGTTACAACCGCTCCTATCTTTATAATTAACAAAAACTTGTTCTTTTGTTTGAAAGTGATTTATTTTTGTTTGTAATTAGAATGTATCACCTTTAGCTCAGTCCGTCAATATATTATAGAACAAATTAGCTTTTTTATATTTTTTCGCACATTTGTGCAAAAAGGAGCCTCCACAAAAAACAACTCCTATACAGCTGTATTCATCTGCGAACCTAAGGCACTCTATTAGATACGAACGATAAGCAGATTCGACACAAAAAAAGAAGCAGCAGCTATTTGCTTCTACTTCCTCATATATGCTATTTTAAGAAACCGAAACTTATCTTTTTAAACGGCTTTCTCAATTTCCTTTGCTATTTTACTTTTCCGCAATTTCCTCTGGAAGATGTATTTCAATAAAACAGCAGGATTCAGACTGTAGGATAATTGCAATTTAAAATAATTAATCCACTCGATGACAGCAAAAAACCAAATTGCTAAAGAGATTATGCCTGTGGAAAATTCGCTGGAATTTAAAATAATTATCAGGGCTCCCACACCCAGTAAAATAAGGTCTAAAATCTTTAGTATCCTGTAAATCTTGCCTGTATATCTTTCAGCAAATCCTGGATTGGAAATCCTTTTTATCAAAATCCACCAGAAAACAGAGCCCTGTATCAGAATAAAACTAAGTACAAACAAGGAGAAAGAAATAGAAATCAAAGCTCCAGTAGTAAGAATCCATTTTTTGAGCAGGAAAAAATTCATCCAAAATACTAGCACAGCGACTAGCTCTCCTGTGGCTAAACTAGTCAATTTTTGTTTCATAAGCTTTTTCAAGTCAACAATCCACCTCCATATATAAGTGCTAGTTTACTATAAAAAATAGGATCCCTGAATCCCGTCTTGGAAGTCTTATTTCACCTGAGATTCTACTGCCATCAAGAAGTGAAGAAACTCCTATCTCCGTCCAAGTCTAGCATTTTCAAAATAGTCGCTTCATCTGTGATCAAATGATTAACATAGCCAGCTCGCAACACCGCTAATATAGCAGCAGACTTTTGACTGCCATAAGCAAAGGCTAGACTAAGCGGCACTTTTTTCAAATTTTCCAAAGAGATGGCAATCGTTCGATTTTGCAAATGCTGGTAGACTATGCCCCCTTTTTTATTAAAGAAGCGACAGCAGATTTCTCCGACAGCATCCTGACTCTCTAGAGCAAGAAAATCCTCTGAGGTCAGCATGTCCAGCCATTGACGATTTCTCGTGTCAACCTGCCCACCAATACCAACCACAGCCACATCCAGCTCCTGCCAGCTACTTTTCAGATCTTCAAAATATTTAGAAGCCAATATTCCATTTGTCAGTTGCTCGTTCTCCTGAATAATCGTGGAATTCATAAAACGGCAGTCCCCATGGTATTTTCCAGCCATGCTATAGATGAGGGTGTTCACATGGTAGCGTGCATGGATATGACTGGGACCACCTGCCAAAGGAAAGAAATGAACATTTGTCAAATGCTTGCTGCTGGAGTGCTCTACTAAAAGGCTCAAGCTCTTTCCCCAAGAAAATCCCACTTTATCATTGTCTTTAATCAGGCCGCGCAGCATACCTGCAGCAGCTTGAGCCAACCTCTCTTCCAGGTCTGCTGGAGATTCATCTACTAAGTTACTGACAATTTCTATTCCCTTGAGCCCGTATTTTTCTTTTACATAGTTTTCCAAATGGAACAAGCGGGTATCGAAATCTTCAATCTCAATCTTCACAATGCCTTCTTTTTTAGCTTCTGCCAGCATTCGGCTGATAGTGGTGCGATAAATCCCTGTCTCAGCCGCAATGTCAGACTGGCTTCTTTCTTCTATGTAGTAGAGATAAGCAATTTTTGCCAATAGTTTTTTTCTTTCATTTTTCATCTTATCTCCTTCTCTGCTAGATCAGAGTCAGCTTGATATCGGCAGCTTTCAAGCGCTCAACAGCCTCTTTCGGAATCGCCTTGTCAGTCACCACTTGGGCAATCTGTTTGAAGCCAAATCTCTTTACCGTACCTTTTCTGGTAAACTTACTTGAGTCCGTCAAGACAATCATCTGGTCAGATGCATCTGACATATACTGCACAACCTCACTCCGCATCAGATCCTTGCCTGTAAAGCCTAGATTTTCATCATAGCCATCTGTTCCGACAAAAGCATGTTCTACGTGGAAAAAGCGGATCATTTCCTTGAGAAGAGGCCCCACTGTCACCTGCGAATCTTTCTGAAATTCTCCGCCCAGTAAGATAATTTTACAAGAATCAGTTTGTTTTATATAATCCGCAATAAAATAAGAATTGGTAATAATCTTGACATTCTTCTTCGTTAGGCAGATTTCCTCAGCTAGCAAGGCACAGGTCGAACCAGATTCAATCATAATGGTTTCATTATCCTGAACGATTTTTGCTGCTTCCTGGGCAATCCGACGTTTGGTATCATAATGAAAGGAAAGTCTGACATTCAGATCATCGCCGCTATTTAAAACAGCATAGCCATGCTCTCTGCGCAGCAGACCTTTGGTTTCCAGCTTATCCAAGTCCTTGCGAATCGTTACTTTGGACACTTTTAAGCGGTCAGATAAAGTATTGACATCGATTCGTTCAAATTCAGATACTAATTTAACAATTTCATCTAAACGTTCCATTCTATCACCTCTGCTATTATTGTAACAAAAGACGCCTTAAAAATAAAATAAAAATAACTTTCATTCGTAATTGTTTTTCTTTCTAAAATAAGTTATAATGATTGTATCCAAAGGAGGCCTGAGTATGGAAGCAACAAAAGGAATTATTTTCAACATCCAACATTTCAGTATTCATGATGGACCAGGGATTCGTACAACGGTTTTCCTCAAGGGCTGTCCTCTGCGCTGCCCTTGGTGCTCTAACCCAGAATCACAGCAATTCAGACCCGAGCCTATGCTGGATGCCACTACCAAAAAAAGCATCACTATGGGGGAGGAAAGAAGTGTCGAGGAGATTATCAACGAAGTCCTAAAGGACAGAGATTTTTATGAAGAATCTGGCGGTGGCCTAACCTTATCTGGCGGAGAGATTTTCGCCCAGTTTGAATTTGCCAAGGCCATTCTCAAAGCGGCTAAGGAAAAAGGGATTCATACCGCTATTGAAACAACTGCCTTTGTAGAACATGAAAAATTCGTGGATCTCATCCAGTACGTTGATTTTATCTATACAGACCTGAAACATTATAACTCTGTCAACCACCGCAAGGTGACTGGAGTAAAAAACGAATTAATTGTTCAGAATATCCACTACGCCTTTACTCATCAAAAGACGATTGTTCTCCGCATTCCTGTCATTCCAGATTTTAACGACTCCTTAGAAGATGCAGAGCGGTTTGCGACTTTGTTTAATGAACTATCCATCAATCAAGTCCAACTGTTGCCTTTCCATCAATTTGGCGAAAATAAATACAAATTACTCGGCCGAAAGTATGCCATGGAAGATGTCAAGGCCTTGCACCCTGAAGACTTATTTGAATACCAAGATGTCTTTTTGAAGCATGGCATTAATTGTTATTTTTAGTCTTTAATTTTTAAAACACTAAAAAACAAGCTACTCTTTCAGTCCTATGATTGAAAGGTAGCTTGTTTTATTTATTCTCCAAATAGTTTGAGTTTACTTTCAATTTCCTGATAGACCCGACTGGACTGCATACCGACGGCTGCAGCGCTGTCGCGACAATACTGGAGCAGGAAGGTGTAGTACTTGTAGTAGAAGCTGAGATCATAGCCCAGCTTACCCAAAATGGCTAGCTGCTCCTCAAAACCTACAATCAAGTCTCGGAACCACTGCTCATTCCAAGTCATGGAGATGCTATTTGGCCGCAAGCGATAGTAATAGAGCGGTTCATTAAGGTAGATAATCTTTTCTGACTGAAGGTACAGCTTATAAGTCGTAAAGGCATCTTCGGCCACTCGGCCGACTGGATAGCGCACTGTATCAAAGAGCTTACGCTTATAGAGTTTGGCCCAAGCGCAGAGAAAGACACCATCTACCATGCGCCGTCTAGGGTACTCCTCGATTATCTCTTCTCGCGTATAGAGGGTTTCAAAATGCTCTGTCGAATAGTAGAGGAAAGCTGAATCCTCTGCACGGAAGCTACAGTGGTGACCAATGGCAATATCTGCATCGTACTCTTTCAGCTTTTCATAAAGACGGGCAACATGTTGCTCAGGCAGCCAGTCATCCGAATCCACAAAAATCAAATAGTCTGCACTAGAGTGCTCAATCCCTGTGTTGCGGGCACCGGACAAGCCTTGATTGTCCTGATGAATGAGACGAATCCTCGCATCCTGGTCTGCCAGTTCTTGGCAAATCTGACCAGAAGCATCTGTTGAACCATCATTGACTAGAATAATTTCCAGATTTTGATAGGTCTGACGACAGACGCTGTTCACACATTCTGCTAAATACTGCTCAACATTGTAAACAGGGATGATAACACTGATTAATTCCTGAGGCATAATAACTCCTATTCTTTTCCTGTCTTTTTATTATACATGATTTTTTAGGTTTGTGAGGTATTTTTAGAAAATAAGTTTTTAAAGGATAGTTTCCGTTTTTTAGACACATTTTTGTTAGTTGTTCAATTGCTGTGTTTTTACACTTATAAAAATCTTTCGTTCTTTATTTTGTGCTATACTCGAATTAGGGATTTTAAGGGAGATTAGGAAATGTTTGGATTCTTTTTCGTCGCATTTGTGGCTGTCTTTGGCATCGTCTTTTTTATCAGTTATAAGCTACTTGAAGACAGGGAAGATACGGACTCGGATTGGTCATCCAGCCAAAGCCCAGAGCCTGACTATTTCCAGCAAACCCAGACTGCCCCTTGGGAACTCAAATACAACAAGGGAAAACAGGGAGAGTACCAGCTTGGTCAGGTCTTGAACCAGCTCTATGGCTATAAAAAGATTTTATACAATCTCTACATCTTCAAAGAAGATGGCACTACCACTGAGATTGATGCCTTGCTGATTCATCCATCTGGAATTTACATTTTTGAGTCCAAAAACTACAAGGGCTGGATTTTCGGCTCAGAAAGCCAGCAATACTGGACTCAGGTTCTTTCCGGTGGCCGCGGAAAATCTTACAAGCATTCTTTTTTCAATCCCATTATTCAAAATAAAGTCCATCTCAAATGGCTCAGCTACTATCTCAACCAATACACGCCAAACCTGTATTCCTATATCGTCTTTGGCAATGACTGTCAGCTCAAGGAAATCCATCTAAACAGTGACAGGCATAAGGTTATTCAGACCTGGCAAGTGATTGGGGCAATTGACCGACAGGCCTGCCAAAGTCCAGTCTGCTTGTCGCCCGAGCAGATTGACGACCTTTATCGTATGCTCCTGCCTTTGACCAAGCGAAAGCAGGTCATCAAAGAGCGCCATATTAACAGTATTGCTCAGAATAAGCAACGAAGAGACGCAGAAAAGATCTGCCCTCGCTGCCAGCATGGATTGGTGCTCCGTACAGCATCCAAAGGTTCTAAGGCCGGTCAGAAATTTTGGGGCTGCTCCAACTTCCCAAGATGCCGCTTTACTCAAAAATACCAGAAACCTGTCTGCAGTCCGCCTGCTGCGCAAGCACCTAATTTTGGACAGCCTGTCGTGCAAAACCTAAATCAAACACAAAGCAACAGCTAGAATCTGCTGTTGCTTTTTTGTAGATTATTTTCCCCTCTAGCTTGCAAAACCTAAGATTTTTTCTTCAAGCCAAGGAAGCCAGCACCCAGCCCTAAGAGTCCGAGCCCAAGCAGATTGGTCAATAGACTGCTTTGACTGCCGGTCTTAGGCAATTGTTTGGAAGAAGCTTGCTCAAGAGTTGGCTCTTGAGACGCTGCTTGAGGGTCCGTCTGGCCGCTTGTTTTGTAGGTCAGATTTTCCACTTGGCTCCCCTTTGGATCAGGTCTTGCAGGAGTTGGCTGCTGGGCTTGATTTTGGGGATCCTGCTCCATATCGGCCAGCGGCACGATACTCTTCATAAACTCATCTTGTGAAATGGCCCTTTCTTCGACTGCATCTTGAATACCAGTGAGGCTAACAAAATAGTAACGAGCCCAATCCTTGGTCAGTCGCTGAATACCAGCCAAACCAGCTCCTGGATACCAGAGCGGCTTACTCACTTCTTCAGCAAATTTCCAGTCACCGCCAACTTGAATACCAAGCTTGGCATCTGGGTCAGATTTTTCAGAAATACGCGCTTCGACAGAAACCAGAACAGCCCGAATGGTCTGAGGATTCGGAATATCACGAGCCTGATCAGAACCCCAGTGGGCAACCCTATCCTGCTTAGGTAATACCTCAATAGCTGTTCCCCCGCCAGCCAAGGCTTCCTGCCGCGCATCTCCTACGTAGCTGGACATATTCCCCTTGAACTGAGCAACCCATTGAACCCCTTGAGGGTGATCCACAATTTTCTCCCAGACATTGGAGTCCTTCCGAAGGACGAAAGCCTGCATGTTACGAACATCTGCCCAAGCATTGCTGGCCTTATTGTCCGTCATTTCCATCACAACACCCCAAGGATCAAATTCATTCATCCATTTGCCGCGTTCCTTGTCAAAGACAGCCTGTGCTTCTTCGTCGGTCATCCCTTCGCCTTTATAAGCTAGGTAGTACCAATCAGCTGCGGGGTCATAAGTCGGACGACCGCCTAACACGACGGCTCCGCCATTAAATTGGCCGGGGCCGCCATTAGGACCGCGCTTTTGACGCTCCCCATTTTCTTCAACGACATTTTCCTCCGACCAAACCCAGACATCCCCTTGATTGGCTCCCATCTGAGCAATGGCGCGCTGCTTCTGCTCATCGGACATAACCTGACTAGCTGGCAACTCACTAGCAGCTGATTCGGCCTGACTTGCAGGAGCTGCTTGGGGTTCAACCACAGCTGGATTTTCAGCCTCAGGACTTGCTTGGGCTGCTGGAGAAGCCGGCGTTTCAGCTACTGCGGCAGGGGCAGGCGCAACATCTTCTGCTTTAACTCTTGAGACGCACGTCAAAGCTGCTAAGGACAAGAGGGAAGCACATAGCAGCAAGCCGCTTCCATACTTGGCAGCAGAAGCAGATTTTGCTAGGCCTTGCCAAGAAAACTTATTATTCATATCATTCTCCTTTCATAAGACACAGAATCTAGCTTAATCAATGAAACAAGCAGACCGATTCACTGCTCTTAGCCTTCATTGATTCTGAATAACAAATAATCTCCCTGCAAAAACAAGCTTAGGGCAGAGGATTCCCTGCGCTCTTGTATATCTTATACCAGTCAGCCCGAGAGAGCTCAATATCAAAAGCAGCCACCATTGAGCGAATTCGCTGTGGATTCATGGAGCCAACAATTGGCTGCATCTGAGCCGGATGACGCAAAATCCAGGCCAGAACTAAGGCTTCAAAGGAAACTTGATAGTCTGACGCAAAGGCATGCAGAGTTTCTGTAAGCGGAGCATATTTAGGATGCTCCATAAAAAGTCCCTGGTTCAAGTCAACCTGAAATGGTGACCAAGGCTGAATCGTGATATGATGCAATCGACAATAGTCCAATACACTACCATCCCGGACGATTGCCAAAGGATTGAGCATATTGGCATTCAGCCCAGCATCCAGCATCGGAGTATGGGCAGGACCAAACTGCAGTTGGTTGGCAATCAAAGGCTGCTCCACACTTTTCTGCAGCAGCTCGATTTGATAAGGATTTTGATTACTGACTCCGAAATAGCGGACCTTCCCAGCTTGGTGCAGCTGTGAGAAAGCTTCAGCCACCTCTTCCGGCTCCACAAGAGCATCTGGCCGGTGTAGGAGGAGCACATCCAGATAGTCTGTCTGCAAACGCTCCAAGCTGCCTTCAACCGAGCTGATGATATAATCCTTAGAAAAGTCAAAATGGTAGTTGGTGTGAACATCCCGCAGTCCGCACTTGGACTGGATGAGAACTCGGTCTCGGGGAATTTTAGCTGAGCGAAGAGCCTGCGCAAACTTGGCTTCAGATTGCCCACCAGCATAAACATCTGAGTGGTCAAAGAAATTAATTCCCACTTCTAATGCTGTTTCAAGAACGGAAACGACCTCTTTAGGATCGTGCTCTGCCAATCGCATGCAGCCCAAAATCAGCTGACTGGCTTCTTTCAGTTCATTCCCGACTGTCATATATTTCATCGCAACACCTCATTTCTTATAGACCGGATGATCAAGCAAGGTCAACTCTTCAATCTTGACATTTTCAGTTTCAAAGACGATAAATTCATTCTTTTCCTTAAGTAGGCCAGACGGCACATAGAGATAGTGAATTGGTCCTTCATTCCAGTAGCGGCCAAGGTTGAAGCCGTTGACCGAAATACAGCCCTTCCCATACTTAGAGCAGTCAATGAAAGTATCAGCGATATCATCTAACTCTGCTTCAAAGCGATAGAAGGTCGGTGCTTTAACTCTTTCAGGTGGAGCTGAGTAGCAGTCTAGCTTGGCCAGCATTTCCTGGTCAAACTTGAGCGCATAATGCTTCCAACCCTTGCGGAACTGGTGGTTAATCATGATACCACCCTTGACTCCCTTGGATTGACTGGGTGCACCCAGCTTGTAACCATAGTTGACCCGCCCCATATTTTCCACCAACACATCAATCTGAATCCGTTCGGTGTCAGCTGAGAAGAGCATTTCATCACCGATTTCTTCCCGATACTGGGTAGCTAGGTGCTCCTGATTGACATAGAAATGGCAGCGATCATGAGTCTCCAATGCCTTGAGCCTTTCCTCATGGTATTGATTTTTGATATCGGAACGGTAGAGAATATAGCCATGATTCTGCCCAATCTGCTCCATAGGCTGCGGATAATCCAGCTGAATTTCCTCTGTGATGTCCGCTACAACATCCAGCAGATTTGCAGTCCCAAGCAGCGGAAAACTGCCATAGGCCTTAGCCTGTCGGCTAATAGGCTCCATCTGCTCAAGCTCTGGAAAGACCTCGTGGGTCACCCGCTGAACAGCGTAGTATTTCTCTGTTGGCTGCCCCCACTCAGTAATGGGTGCGTCAAAATCATAGGAGGTAATCTGCGGCAAATCCTTGGTCTTGCGGGCCGAACAGCCGCTGATAAAGCCAAAGTTTGTCCCACCTCTCAATAGGAAGAGGTTCATGCTGCCTAGCTGCAGCATTTCTTTGACATCCTGAGCCAAATCTTCTGCCTCTCGCCGAACGATTTCCTCGCTCCAGCGGCTGAACCAGCCATCCCAGAACTCTGTACACATAAGCGGCCATTTCTTGCCGTACCGCTCCATGAAAGCTCGCAGATTATCCGTGTTTTCCTTGGGCTGAGAGCCGAAATTCCCCGTCACAAAAATATCGTCTTCAATCAAGGTGCCAGACTCCAGGGCCTCAATCCAAGTCCCATCAGAGGTAAAGAGGGGAACCGTAACTCCACGTACCTTCATCATCTGCGCAATGCTACGCATGTAGGCCTTGTCCTCGGCGTAAGAACCGTATTCATTTTCCACCTGCATCATGAGGATAGGTCCGTCTTGATCACTCTGATAGGGCAGAAGCTTGGGAAAGAGCCAGTCATAGAAATGACTGACCTTTTCCAGAAAAAGCGGATGATTGACCCGCAGGCGCATTGAAGGATATCTCAAGAGCCAAGCCGGCAGGCCGCCAAAGTCAAACTCTGCACAGATGTAAGGCGTCGGACGGACAATGAGATAAAGCCCCATCTCCTCAACCAACTTGAAGTATGCTTCAAAATCCAGCATGCCCTCTGCCTGAAACTGACCTTCCTGAGGTTCATGCAATGCCCAAGGAATATAGGTTTCTACCGTATTAAAGCCTAAAGCTTTAAGATTGTAAAGGGTATCTCGCCACTGGTCTGGATGAAGCCGGAAATACTGAATAGCTCCCGATAAAATCTTAAAAGGCTTGCCATCCAGGTAAAATTCTTCTTTAATTTCAAATTTTGCCATCTATCCAAGCTCCTCCTGTTTATCTGCCATCTTGACAAAGGGCAGATATATAGCGGTTGAAATAGCGATATTAACCAGCGAAAGAATAATTGCCCGCCAGTCGAAGGCTGTCGCAAAGAAACCGTAGAGAACCGGCGGCATTACCCAGGTGACGTTTTGAGTAACCGGCGCAACTAAGCCCATAGAGGTTGCAAAGTAGGCTACTGTCACCATGACCATTGGCGTCAGGACGTATGGAATAAACATAATTGGATTCAAAACGATTGGCAGACCGTACATGACCGGCTCACCGATGTTGAAGACCATTGGGAAAATTCCCAACTTGGCCACTTCGCGGTAGTGCTTGTTTCGAGATTGCCAGAGAATGGCAATGGCAACCCCAATCGCATCAAACCAGACAAAAGCACCAAAAGAATTATCCGTCCACATGTAAGGAATCGCATGCCCAGCCTGATAAGCTTCCAGATTGGCCAGCATGGTCACACCAAAGAGACTGGCCATAACTGGCGCTAGCACATTACCGCCGTGCAGTCCGAAGAACCAGAAAATCTTATTGAGAAAGACAATGAGCAGCACAGCCCAGAAGCTTTGAGACAAACTGAGAAGCGGCGCCTGAAGAATCTTGTAAATCCAGTCAATCAAGAGCTCGCCTGTCACCAGATTAAAGAGATAGGTCGCAATTCCCACGACATACATGGCAATCGCAGCTGGAATGATAGACAGGAACGGCTTCATGATAGCTGGCGGAACAGAATCTGGAAGCTTGATCGTCCAGTTACGATTCATAACCTTACAGAAGATAATGACAGACACAAAACCAATCAGAATGGCAGTAAAATAACCACGCGCACTGATCTGGTCACCTGGAATGACACTGTTAATCGTCACAGACAGGTCACTGCCGTCAAGTTTTAGCTCTGGAAGTTTTGAAATTGCCTTGCTCAGCCCTGGTGTTTTGCCAGCCAACTCAAAGGTTTTAGTAACTGATCCACCAATGGTAATGATGTAGGAAGCAACAGCTACCAGACCGGCAGATACCTTATCAGTATTGTAAATCTTAGCAATATTGACCCCGAAGGTAAAGAGGAACAAGAGGGTAACAATAGGAATACTGCCCTTAAATACCAGCCAGTTAATATCAATCAGCCACTGGAAGGTAGAGGAAATCCAGGTCCAGCCAAACTGTCCTGGCAAGTCAGATAGAAAAGCGTTGACCATGAGGGCGAAAGAGCCCGTCATAATCACAGGCATGGTCCCGATAAAGGAATCCCGCAGGGCAACCAGAAATTTTTGGTTGCCGATTTTATTGGCAATAGGCATGAGACGTGCTTGCCATTTATCAACCAAACTACTCATCTGCATTTCTCCTATTCATCAAATTTTTTATGCAAATCAACAATCTCCTTTGCCAAATCAACAAAGGCGATACTGGTCATGAGATGATCCTGCCCATGCACCATAAATAAACTAAGTTCTGTCTTTTCTCCTTGTGCCTCCTTGCTCAGCATTTCAGCCTGAGCGTGATGGGCTTGCAGCAGGGCCTTTTGAGCCTGACTCAGCCTCTCCTGAGCTCGATTAAAGTCCTGCTTTTTAGCTGCAGCAATGGCTTCGATAGCACAAGACTTAGCCTCTCCGCCATACATAATGAGGGTCATAGCGACCTCTAAGGAATCTTTATTTTCCATAAGAATACCTACTTCATGAGCGACTCTGCCAGATCCAGGACCTTATCCCCCTTCATCATTCCGTAGTCCGTCATAGGGATAACATCCACCGGAATGCCTTTTGAAGCTAGTTTTTCCTGTAAATCCTCCAATAGATAGCGGACCTGAGGCCCCAGCAAAAGGACATCAACCTTTTTCTCGCTTAGATAGTCTTCTGCTTCTGATACTGGCACCGCAAATATCGTCGCAGCTAAACCTCGCTCCTCTGCAGCTTTCTGCATTTTATTGACCATGAGACTGGTGCTCATCCCAGCCGCACAGACTAACATAATCTGTTTTGTTTCCATCGGCATCCTCCTTTATGAATCTGACCTAGCCTGCAACGACGCTTGCTATTTATTTTCAATATATAAACAAAAATCCAAAAAAAGAATATTTTCAACCATGTTATTAATATTCTATAAAGATTATAACTATTTTTCTGTATTATGTCAACGCTTACATTTGAGATTTCTAGCTTTTTTTGATAGTATAGCAGCAGAGGAAATAAGATGACACGAACTAGAAAACAAAATGAGCTAAGGGCAACTGTCCTGGATCGGCTCTATGCCAAACGACCGATTTCCCGGATTGATATTTCAAAAGAAACTCAAATTACACCAGCCACGACCGGCAGCATCATCAATGAACTGATCAAGGAAGGCTTGGTACTGGAGCTGGGCGAGCTCAATGACGAGAGCGTAGGCCGCAAGAAAACCCTGCTAGACATTGCGCCTCATAGCCGCTACTATCTGGGCTTTGAGATTTCTGAAAAACAGCTAGCCATCGTCATTGCTGACAATACCGGTGAGATTGCAGAAAGCAGTATTCGGACTTATCAGGTCGAGGTGACCGGCGGCCCGTCTGACCAGGAAATCATCCGACTCATTCAAGATTTTCTGAAAAAGAACAGCCAATACTCTATCTCAGCGATTGCCCTCGGGCTGCCGGGGCATGTGAATCTCTCTGAGAGTGATTTTATCATTTCTAAAAATCCCCACTGGGGACAGATTAACCTGCGGACTATTCAAGAAGCCTTTGACCTCCCTGTCTACTTTGCCAATAAGTCCCACTGCCTGACACTGGCTGAACGCCTCTTTAGCTATCATCCTACAGACAGTAATTTTATCGTCTATCATGTCGCCAGAGGTATTCATTGCTCTTACATGTACAAGGGCAGCATTTACAGTCAGGATAATTATCTTATCGGGGAGGTGGGGCATACCGTCATCAATCCTGAAGGCGAGCGCTGTCCTTGTGGCAAGCACGGCTGCCTGCAGGTTTATGCCAGCGAGAGTGCTCTGATTGATAAAGCAGCTATCCTGTATCGGGCTTCCCAGACCTCGCTCTTAAAGACCCTTGTAGAGGACGTCAATGACATTGATTTAACAAGTCTGATGACCGCCTATCGCTTAGGAGATTTGGGCAGCATTGAGTTGATTCATACTGCCTGCCGCTATCTGGCCATTTCTATTTCCAACCTCTGCCAGCTTATTGATAGCGAAAGGATTTATCTGGACGGCCAAATATTCTCCTACCCGGTGATTGCCGAGCAGGTTCTGGCTCAGTTAGAGCAGAAAGCACCTCTCTTTCCCAAGCAAAAACAAGCAGAGATTGTCATTATCCCCTACTCTAAATACAGCATTGCCCGCTCTGCAGTCAGCCTCTGTGTTTATCATGAATTTTTAGATAAAAAAGGAAACCTATAAAGGCCGAGAAATCCATCTCGGTCTTTCTTTCACAAAAAAAGAGACAGGCTTTCTAGGAGCTTACCCCCTAAAAGTCTGTCTCATTTTACTATCTATTAATCGAACGTGAAATCATGGAAATGGTGTGGCGCTGTCCTCTGAGAGCCTTACTCATGGCAAAGATATTTTCCACCGGAGCCAGACAGCCGTAACCAGAATCCCCGATATGCTGGATATCTACACCGCAGATTTTGTTACGGATGGCCATTTGCTTGACGATATCCTCATCAGCACTCTCCTGGCTGGTACCGATAGCACTCATAACCAGAGCCCCCTTTTGATGGGCCAGTCGGACAATCTGCTTCAAGTCCTGCTCGTCAAAGCCAGGCACACTGCCGACTGCCGGTGCTAGGACAATATCAACACCAGCCTCGATAAATTGAGCGATTGCTTCTAGGTCTGCTACCGGCTCGTCCACACCTGAAGCATGCATTTTACCTGCAATCAGGAGGCCTGAAAAATTCTCCTTGACCACTCGAATGGTGTCGATAATAGCCTGATTGGTGACACCAGTCCCCGGATTACCCGTCAGACAGATAAAGTCAACGCCCAGCTCTTCTGCTCTCTGAATGGTTGCTAGACTAGCCTGACGCCCCTCATCGATGATCAGGCGCTCTCCCGCCATCTGGGCCTGACTATCCACCGGCTCTAGATTGATACCGATAGGACGACCAACCAAGCGGTGCAGCTCCTCAACAAAATCTTCCTTGGCATCCAGACCAGCCACAAAAGGCTGGAAGATATCAATCCCATTCAGCAGAATCAAGTCAGCACCAAAAGACCGAGCAATCTCTGCATTGGTCACATCACCGATATAAGATTCTTTGAAAGCTACGTTTTCAGACAGGATAACGCGGCCCTCACTGGCCTTGATGCTCTGTTTCAGCTCCGGCGCAGTCATACTTAAAATTTCTGAAGCATTTGAACTAATGAATCGTTTTACCATAAGAACATCTCTTTTCTTTATTATTCATTAATAAACACTTTGAAATCTATTCTATTTGGATATTTTGTTTATTTTTTGTTATCAACTACAGTATAGCACAAGTCTAGAAAAATGTAAACGCTTTAATTTTCTTTAACAAAATAGTCTGCTTTCACAAACAAAAGCAGACTCTTGAAATAAACTCGATTATTTTTGATTTGAGCAAGATTCGATAAGCGTCTTATCTCGACATCACCAGATGACCACCCGCTCTTCTGGGCTCCGCCACATGCCATCTCCCTCTTGGACATCAAAGGTTGTAAAGAAATCGTCAAAGTTAGGCAGCTGCACATTGGTCCGAAGCTTGGCTGGCGCATGGACATCGACGCTTGCCAAGAGCTTCATATATTCCTCCCGGCCCTTCATTCGCCAGATGCGGGCAAAGTTGGTAAAGAATTCCTCAGCAGAGAAATCCGCTTCTTTCTTGGCTGCTTCTAGGGCTGCTGCAATACCGCCCAGATCTGCCACATTTTCTGAAACGGTCAGCTTGCCATTGACCTTAGCACCATAAGAATCTTGCCCTTCGAACTGGTCAATGACCTTTTGAGTCCGTTCGGTAAAGGCTTGGTAGTCATGCTCCGTCCACCAGTTGTTGAGGCTGCCATTTTCATCAAAGGAAGCACCATTAGTATCAAAAGCATGGGAAATCTCATGGGCGATGACCGCTCCGATACCACCGTAATTTGCTGACGAGGACTGGTGCAGATCATAGAAAGGCGCCTGCAGGATAGCCGCTGGAAAGACAATCAGGTTTTTCTGCGGATTGTAGTAGGCATTGACCATGTGGGCTGGCATTCCCCATTCCTTGTAATCCACTGGTTGATTCCACTTGCTCCAGCTGTAAGCAATATCAATCTGGCTCAGCTTCTGAGCATTTTCAAAGAGAGTCAGCTTTTCATCCACGACCTTGCGAGAATAGCGCTCAGGAAGCTCGTCAGGATAACCAATATAAGGCTTGATGACATTGAGTTTGACAATAGCCTTGTCCCGAGTTTCTGGTGTCAGCCAGTCATTCTGAGCCAGGCGATTTTTATAAACTTCAATCATCGTCGCCACTTTCTGCTCCACATCAGCCTTGGCTTCTGGAGAGAACTTCTGACCGGCATACCAGAGACCAACAGCTTGATTAAAGGGACCTTGGGCCAGGTAAAATGCCGCTTTTTTCTTGTCCTGAGCCTGAGGAGTCCCTGATAGAGCACGATGATAAGCTCCTGCCAAGACACGGATGTCATCCGTTAGATAAGGTGTCGTATTGCGGACCGCAGACAGAATCAGCAGAGCATGGAGCTTGTCCCAGTTAGTGGCTGTATAGATATCCTTAGCTGCCTGCCAAAAACGCTCTTCCGGCACAATGACTTGGTCGGGTTCTTGACCGATCAACTTGGTGAAAATATCCGCCAGAGGCAACTCCGGTACCAAGGCTTTGAAATCTTCCCACTTATAAGGATGGTAGAGTTTTGCATACTCAGAGCTTTCTTCACTAGACAGAACATACTGGGCAAAAACAGCATCCAACTCCAAAACCTTATCCAAAAGATCCTTGATTGCCTCTTCAGCAAAGTCAAATTTTGCCAGCAAATCTTCCTGAGCCTTGCGCCATTTTGCAAGCAGGTCTTCCTTCTGTGGATGGTCCTCAGCATAGTAAGTCGTGTCTGGCAAAATCGTTCCCGGTCCATCTGCCCAGAGGACATTGATTCGGGCGTCCATAAAGTCAGGCGCCACACCAAAGGGGAAATAAGTCGGCTTACCAGCCAGCTCAAAATCTGCAATCTTAGAAGCATAGTCTTCAAAAGATGTTAGGTTGCGAATTTCATCAATGTAAGCACGCGCAGGCTCAATCCCTGCCGCTTCCCGCTTGTCATAATCCGCTGCTAAGCGATGGTAGGCAACAAAGTTCTGCAGAATGGCATCTTCTGGCACTCTATCTCCAGCCAGCCATTTGTCGGTCGTAGAGAGCATGAGGTCTTCAATTTCCTCAGCTAAGTCCATAAAGCCACCTGTAACTGGCTTATCATCGGGAATAACAGCTGTCTTAGCCCATTCGCCATTTATCGCATCATAAAAATCATCTTGCAGTCTTGTCATCTTTTTCTCGCTTTCATGCTTTTGATATAACCTTATCAAAATCTACTTGTTTTTTCAAACATTTCTTATATTAATTTTAGAGATTTATTAAAAATTAACTTGACTTAATTTTTGTTTTAATGTATATTAAAATCATAGAGGTGTATGAGATGATTACGATTAAAGATTTGACTGTCAGCTATCAGGGCCAGCTGGCATTAGACAAGGCAAACTTAAATATAAATGGCCCTACTATTACGGGAATTATCGGTCCAAACGGGGCTGGAAAATCCACCCTTATTAAAGGTTTATTGGGAATTGTCGACCACCAAGGCCAAGCTTTACTGGATGGTCAGCCTTTAGACAAAGAACTAAAACGAATTGCCTATGTAGAACAAAAAATTAATATTGACTATAACTTTCCTATCAAGGTAAAAGAGTGTGTTTCTCTTGGGCTTTACCCTAAGATTAAACTCTTCCAAAGATTAAAAACTTCTGACTGGGGCAAGGTCAAGCAGGCCTTGAAAATTGTTGGATTGGAAGATTTTGCTGAACGTCAAATCAGTCAGCTATCCGGTGGTCAATTCCAACGGGTTTTGATTGCGCGCTGCCTAGTACAAGAGGCGGAATATATTTTCCTTGATGAACCCTTTGTTGGCATTGATTCTGTCAGCGAAGAAATTATCATGGGGACTTTGCGACGTCTAAAAGAAGAAGGGAAGACCATTTTGATTGTGCACCATGATTTAAGCAAGGTGACGGCTTATTTCGATCAGGTGCTCCTGCTCAATAAGAGGGTCATTGCCTTTGGACCAACCGAGGCTACTTTCACTAAAGAGAATATGCAAAAAACTTATGGTGCCCAGCTCTTTATGAATGGAGGTGCCTAAGATGATTCAAGAATTTATTCAAGGATTGCATGACTTCCACTTTCTACAAAACGCTTTGATTACATCTATCGTTATTGGAGTTGTTGCTGGGGCTGTCGGCTGCTTTATTATACTGCGGGGGATGTCACTCATGGGGGATGCTATCTCTCATGCGGTTCTGCCCGGTGTGGCTCTGTCCTATATTCTAGGGATTAATTTTTTCATTGGAGCCATCACATTTGGACTTTTGGCCTCAATTATTATCACCTACATCAAGGGAAATTCTATTATCAAGAGTGACACAGCCATCGGGATAACTTTTTCTTCTTTCTTGGCTTTGGGAGTCATTTTGATTGGTGTTGCTAAAAGTTCTACCGACCTCTTCCATATCCTCTTTGGGAATATCTTGGCTGTACAGGATATTGATATGTGGATTAGTATCGGAGTAGCCCTTCTAGTTCTACTAGTTATCGCCATTTTCTTTAAACAGCTCCTAATTACATCATTTGATCCGCTGCTAGCTCAGGCTATGGGGATGAAGGTGAATTTCTATCACTATTTACTGATGATTCTCTTGACCTTGGTCTCTGTGACAGCTATGCAGAGCGTGGGAACCATTCTGATTGTCGCTCTCTTGATAACGCCGGCAGCAACGGCCTACCTCTATGCCAACAGTCTGAAAACTATGATTCTGCTGTCCTCGGGTTTAGGAGCTCTGGCTTCTGTGCTGGGACTCTTTATTGGCTATAGTTTTAATGTTGCTGCAGGATCCAGCATTGTCCTGACCTCAGCCCTCATCTTTCTCACCTCTTTCTTTATTGCCCCTAAGCAACGCTATTTAAAACTTAAAAACCGACCTAAACTAAAATAAAAATCAATGGAGGAATCCCATGAAAAAATTAGGTTTTTTATCCCTGCTTTTGCTAGCAGTCTGCACTCTCTTTGCCTGCTCCGGTCAGAAGAACGCGTCCAGTGACTCGTCCAAGCTCAAGGTTGTTGCGACCAACTCAATTATCGCTGATATTACCAAAAATATAGCTGGCGATAAGATTGACCTGCACAGCATTGTACCAGTCGGCAAAGACCCCCACGAATACGAGCCCCTGCCTGAAGATGTAAAAAAGACTTCTCAAGCAGACCTCATCTTCTACAATGGTATCAACCTAGAAACCGGCGGCAATGCTTGGTTTACCAAGTTGGTCAAAAATGCCAATAAGGAAGAAAACAAGGACTACTATGCTGTCAGCGATGGCGTTGACGTCATTTACCTAGAAGGGCAAAGTGAAAAAGGCAAGGAAGACCCCCATGCTTGGCTCAACTTGGAAAACGGCATTATCTATGCGCAAAACATTGCCAAACGTTTGATCGAAAAAGACCCTGACAATAAGGCCACTTACGAGAAAAATCTCAAAGCTTATGTGGAAAAATTGACTGCTTTGGACAAGGAAGCCAAGGAGAAATTTAACAATATTCCAGAAGAAAAGAAAATGATTGTGACAAGCGAAGGCTGCTTCAAGTACTTCTCTAAGGCCTACAACGTGCCATCAGCCTACATTTGGGAAATCAACACCGAGGAAGAAGGAACTCCAGATCAAATCAAAAGCTTAGTTGAAAAACTACGCAAGACCAAAGTGCCATCTCTCTTTGTCGAATCAAGTGTGGACGACCGTCCGATGAAGACTGTTTCTAAAGACACCAAGATCCCAATCCACGCTAAAATCTTTACTGACTCAATCGCTGATGAAGGAGAAGAAGGCGACAGCTACTACAGCATGATGAAATACAATCTGGATAAAATTTCTGAAGGATTGGCCAAATAACGATAAAAGGTTAGGAAGACAAAATCCTAACCTCTTTATTTTTGGAGAAGGAGCTCCACATGGAGTCGCTCTCAAATTTCCGGTCAAATTATTCGAAAAAAATCACTATTCGCTGTACAATGAAGCTATCAAACATGAATGGAGACTTCCTATGACAACTTTTCTCGGAAATCCTGTAACTTTTACTGGAAAGCAACTGCAAGTCGGCGACACAGCCCACGATTTTAGCTTGACAACCACTGACCTTTCAAAGAAAACTCTGGCTGATTTTGCTGGCAAAAAGAAAGTCCTGAGCATCATCCCATCTATCGATACTGGTGTATGCTCGACTCAGACTCGCCGTTTCAACCAAGAGCTCTCTGACTTGGACAATACCGTTGTTATCACGGTTTCAGTTGACTTGCCTTTTGCTCAAGGCAAGTGGTGTGCTGCTGAAGGCATTGAAAATGCTGTCATGCTCTCTGACTACTTCGACCATTCTTTCGGCCGTGACTATGCTGTCCTCATCAATGAATGGCACCTTTTAGCCCGCGCAGTTCTAGTTCTGGATGAAAATAACACTGTGACCTATGCTGAATATGTCGACAATATCAACACCGAGCCAGACTTTGAAGCAGCGATTGCTGCAGTTAAGAGTTTATAAGAGATAAAAATACGGACCTGCTAGTCCGTATTTTTTTGTGCGAAAAACTTCTTCCAAAACTGACGGAACCAAGCCCAGGAACGCAAGAGAAAGGATGGTCGATTCAGCAATTTCTTGAATCGAGCAATCTCTGCCTTTACCTGTTTATAAGCACTCTGCCCCTTTCGAGCATAAGGGCTCTTAGCCGAACGATAGCCCAGCGGACCACGATTATTCTGAGGTGATTTGAACTTGCGGCCGCCATTTTCTATGGCAAGCTTGCGAAAGCGAGGATCCCAGACTGCTGGCGTTTTGACATCGTAGCGAGTATGAGAAGCTTGATTGACCGGACGATTGCGCTCACCGTAGTTAAAGCTGGCGCCATTCACAATACCATTTTGGCTAGTCCCCTCTGGATCGATAATATTGAGAAAACGACCTGTCTGATCCAGAATAAACTCTGTATGAAAATCAATCAGGATTTTTATATTGGCCTGACTAACTTGATCATCCGGATAGATAGCTTGCTCTGACTTTTTATGAATATAGGCTTTATTGTGCAAGCGAGAGGATTCTTGAAAGCTATAAGGCAGCGCTGGAAAAGCCTTTAGATAGGAGGTAAAGGCTTCTGCATCTGTCATACCAGTCTGACGATAGTGATCTCTGACCCACTGGGCCTGCTGGCAGGAAATGATATAGCGAAACTGATGTAGCTGTCTCTTAAGCTTTTGATTGCCATCCCTTTGGCTAAAATCATCTGCCGGGAAAGCCTGGCGCAAGGTGCTTGAAAAAATCTTCCAAAAGCAATCATGCGGTGTTAGGTTTGGAGCAATCCGAGCCAGCAAAAAATCTGTCTCTGCCTTGTCCCCGCTCAACTCCTCAGGCATATTAACAAGATTCATAGCCAAAACCAGCAGCTCCTGAGCTCCTAACCTGCTGTTCTGAGCATCCTCAGCCAGCCAAAGCTCTTGAAAGAAGGGACTGCCAAAAAGCTGAGCCTCCTGCAGGTAATTTCTTTCTTCTGACACTGTTTTTCCTTGCCCGTTATTGAACCCTGCAAAAACTTGTTCCAGCGCTGACTGAGACCAACCGATTGATTGCAATTGCTGAAAGAGCTCTTCTTTCCCTTCTTTTGGATACATGGCTCCCCTCCTTTCTTTTTTCTATTATACCTACATAGAAAACCGCTCGTCAAGCAACGAGCGGTCTTCTTATTCACGAATTTCTTATCCTTTGATGGCAATAAAGGGTGATCCTTCTGTATTATCCGTCGGATCTACACTCTTGACTCCAAAGAGATAGTCTACGGGGTACCAGCCATTATTAGCTGCATTATAAGGGTCACGGACATAGGTTTTTCCATTGTCATAGCCTTTAAGAACCAGCTCATGAGTGACTGGATAATGGGCAAAGATGCTGGTACCAACGGCACCTAGGACATGATGCCCCTGCGAAAGTACTTCTTTGACTGCAGAAGCTGTAAACAGGGTCTCAGTCGTCAGATCCCAGTGCTGGGCAGCTCGGACAATACCACGGCTGCTAGTACCAAATCCATCTTTATTAAATTCATTGGTATTATTATATAGGTAATCCGCAACGGTTGTCGGAAGCACTTCTGTACCAGTAATACCAGAAATAACCATGGCTAGCGTTGTCGGCACGCATCCTGTCGCATCCATGCTGTAAGGACCATACTTCCTGCCACCCCAACGGCCATCGCGCTGGGAGTAATAAGGAGTATTGTAAACAGCTTTAGAGACCTGAGTGGTCGCAGCATCTACAGCGATGAGCTGACCATTGTCCTGCTTATAGTAAAGATGAATCTTGTACTCGCCGGTAGAAAGCTTATGGTCACTAGCTCGGACTGTGATCTTATAGGTGCCATTCGCCTGCCTTTGAGCTAAATACCACTTGACATCATCCTGATCCTTATCTGTGGACCAAGTTGGCAGATAGACTGCTTGAATTCCGCCTGGATTGGAGACATTTGTCACAACCACATCAAAAGTTCCTGTTCGAGCATTATTGTTTTGGATATTGATTTTTCCAGTCGCACGGATGTTTTCAGGTGCTACAGAAACCATCAGCTTCTCGCCACCTGCACCTTGCATCTGGCCATCCTCGTTCAAATAGTAAAGATGAACCTTGTACTCACCTACTGAAAACTTATGATCCTGAGCTCGGACATGCTTTTTATAGGTACCGTCAGCTTGGCGCTCAGCGATATACCACTGCACATCGTCTTGGTCATCCTTGCTGGACCAAGTCGGCAGATAAACAGACTTCAGACCGTCTGGGGCGACAATATCGGACACGACAATATCAAATTCACCTGTCTGTGGATTGTTGTTCTGAATGGCGATCTTGCCTTGAGGCTGCGCGCGAGTAACCACCGTCTTAGCTGAGCCTGCACCCTGCAGTTGGCCTGCATCATTCACAAAATAGAGGTGAACATTATACTCACCAAGAGAGTTCTTATGATTGCGGTAGCTGACATGCTTGAAATAGGTCCCATCAGCGCGTCTTTCGGCCGTGTACCACTGCACATCGTCTTGGTCGTTAGCGGTGGACCAGGTTGGAAGACTAACAGACTTCAGACCGTCTGGGGCGACAATATCGGACACGACAATATCAAATTCACCTGTCTGCGGGTTGTTATTCTGAATGGTGATTTTTCCCTGTGGCTTTTTGACCTCTGCTGCCGCCAAGGGGCGCTCTGTATCAGAAGCTGGTTGTGCTGGCTGATTAGAAGCATCATTTTTTTCTGAGTTCTCAACCACAGCAGGTTGATTTTCTGTCGAAGCTGCAGTATCACTTTTCGGCCGAGCATTTTCTACAGGATCAGAAGAAGTAGACTGAGCACTGGTATCGGAAGACGCAGGTACCTGACTAGCGTCAGGACTAACAGCCTCCGGTGCTGGTGCAGCCTTATCCATGCTTGACAGACTGGTTTCTGTCACAGTTGGAGTTGCAGCTGTGCTAGCTTGGTTCTCCACAGCCTGGCTGACAGCGACACTGTCAGCTGTCTGACTAGATGCTAGCTGATCTGCCTGCACTGCTCCACTTCCAAGAAAGGCCAGACCAGTCGCAATCGCTACTGAGACTGCTCCCAGACTGCATTTGCGAATACCAAAACGAGTAAACTTCTCTGCTCGAGACGCCATCATTCGCCTTTTTTTCATAATAGAATTCTCCTTTTGCAAAAAGTAAAAAGCAAGCCAAATTTTTGCAAACCAGCTAAAAATTTTTTACTTTTTTATTTTTTAAATCGTACGATTTGATTATATAATAATCGTAAAACGATTACAAGTAAATCAAGAAAATCCAAAGGCCAATGAAGGGCTTCTACACTGTATTCTTGCAGCGATTTTTGTTATACTAATGATAGAAAGTTCAGCGAGGATGCAAGATGACCCCAAATAAAGAAGACTATCTCAAGTGTATCTATGAGATTGGCAGCCGCCACAAAAAAATCACCAATAAAGAAATCGCCCAGCTCATGCAGGTTTCACCTCCGGCTGTGACGGAAATGATGAAAAAAATGCTGGCGGAAGAACTTCTGGTTAAGGATAAAAAAGCCGGCTACCTGCTGACTGATTTGGGGCTAAGGCTAGTTTCTGACCTCTACCGTAAGCACCGACTGATCGAGGTCTTTCTGGTCAACCATCTCGGCTACTCGACTGATGAAATCCATGAGGAAGCCGAAGTCCTAGAGCATACTGTTTCTGAGCGCTTCGTTGAGCGTCTAGATGCCATGCTCCAGTACCCCAAGACCTGTCCTCACGGAGGCACCATCCCAGCCAAGGGAGAGCTTCTGGACGAAGAAAACCAACTGACTCTGGAAGAGGCTTCTGCCCCTGGCGACTATATCATCAAACGGGTGCATGACGACTTTGACTTGCTCAAATACTTGGAAAAATACAATCTGCAAATCGGCCAAACCATCACCTTCATCCAATACGATTCTTTCGCTCAGGTCTATCTTCTCAAGACAGAAACCCAAGAAATCCAAATCAATCCTATGATTGCCCAGCAGATTTATGTAGAAAAACTATAAACAGAACCCAGTTCGGACTTTTTAGTCTAAACTGGGTTTTTATTGACAAAAATAAGATGTCAGATTATAATAAGTATGCTTACAAAACATCTAAAGGGAAAGCTAATGGAAAAATCGCAGTTTAACTCCATCTATAAGGATGAATACAAAAAATCAACCGGTCTGCTCTTTATCCGTACCTACCACAAGTGGCATGGGCTGATAAAAAACAAACTGAGAACGATTGATTTGACCCATCCCCAATTTGTCGTTCTGACCACTCTTGCAGCGATTCTGCGTCAGCAAGATTGGGTGAGTCAGACCGATATTGCCCGATTTTCTGACATGGATGTTATGACCGTATCCCAAATCATCCGCCTCTTGGTCAAGAAAGGTTTGATAATGCGGGAAGTCCATCCCAAGGACAGCCGCGCCAACATCATACTTCTAACGGATACGGGGCTGCAAAAGGTCAACCAAGCCCTTCCTCTGGTAGAAGGCATTGATCAGGCATTCTTTGGAAAATTAGAAGATAAAACAGAAATATTAAATAAACTCTTAATCAAACTGGAGGCAGAAAATGACTAGATTTTGGATTGGTGTCGTATCAAAAGAACATGTACTAAGAGGTGTAGAAGGTGGATTTTGCCAAGTCTGCCATGGAAAGAAAGCACCATTGAACCGAATGAAAAAGGGGGACTATCTTCTCTACTACAGCCCCAAGTATCGGTTAAATAGTCAAGAAAAGCTGCAAGCCTTTACAACAGTTGGCAAGATTCTAGATGACACTGCCTACCAAGTAGAGATGTTTGAAGGCTTTGTCCCATTTCGGCGAGACGTCAGCTACTACCAACCTGTCAGAGACTGCCCCATTGAGCAAGTCCGACAACATCCTCAGTGGCGCCAATATGCTTCTCAGATAAGATACGGACATTTTGAAGTTTCGAAAGACTTCTTCCTTTATGTTTTTGAGCAAATGAAACTGGACAGCCCTGCAAATCAGTAGAAACAGCTTTGTTTGACTTACACCGAACTCTTTGCCCACCTGTCATCAAATCTAAAGTTCCGATTCTCAAGGAAAAACGGAACTTTTTGATTTGCAGTAAAAATCTCAATTTATTAAATCAGCATAAATGCCGATAAACTACCCACAACTACATTTGCTAGGGCATGCATGATCCAGCTGGCTAAAATGGAGCCATCGGATTTCTTTTCATTGACAAAGCCCAGATAAGCCGCGATGCCACCCGTACACAAAATGATGAGCAGGATTTGATGCCAAGAGAGTATTGTTATAAACATCAGGCCATGGATCAGACCAAAAAGAGTAGCTTGTATGCTATTGGCCACTACAAAGGGTAAGCGGCTAGCCAATCTCTTTAAAAGAAAACCTCTGAATAGCAGTTCTTCTGGCAGAGCAGTTTGAAACAGACCATAAATCAGAATAGCTGGCAAGGCTTGAAAGCCGAGGCCTGAAAAGTTTGAAGTCGCTGTCTTAAGACTTTTTACAGTCGTATATAGTAGCAAAAACGAAAGGGACAGGAAAAATAGCGAACCCAACAAAATCCACAGCCAGATCTTCCGGCTGCCAGTATCTTTTAGCGGTTTTAAGCCAAGCCATTCTAAAAATGGACTTTTTCTTCTAGCCCTTATCAACCACCAAACAAAAGGAAGAAACGCAAACAAAGCAATTTGAATCAGAGCATTCAGTATCTGTTGAACTAGATATCCCATGGTAAGAGACTCCTTTCTTTTCTTTAATATGATTATACAAGACAAACTTCAAGAATTTATAAAGTAATTCTAAAATATTTCTAAAGAATGAAAGAAATCATAAACATAAACAAATCAACTATTATTGCCACTTTCACTTGCTTGATATACTTCTCATTTTTGGACTAAATGATGTCAAAAAAATCTTTAAAAACTTATCTCAAAATCTAAGAAAAGTTGCAGATAAAAATAAGGCCATGAGTTTAAAAAAATAGAAAACTGACAATGAGTTAAAGAAAGAAAAAAGTCCTAAAATTTTATCACACAAAGTCAAATTTTCAGCCTATCTATCCTAGATGATTTTCTTTTTAGTCCAATACTCCCAACTCCTGCTCATCCACTTCCTACCCCTCGGGGTCTTAATTTTACAGGCTCGAAACCATGCCAAAAGCTTTTTTCCTTCTTGCCAACCCGCTTACATTTTGCTAAAATAATGTCAAAAATTAGTAAGGAAAAATTATGCCACAACAACTTTTTAAAGAATTTGCCCAGCTAGATCAAGTGGAAGCTATTGTTCTCGGTGGCTCTCGTGCTGGACAGCATTTTGACAAAGACTCAGACTATGATGTTTATATCTACTTGACAGATTCCATTGCTCCCACGACCCGACGCGATATCCTCAGCAAGTACTGCTCCTACATGGAAATCGGCAATCAGTTTTGGGAACTAGAGGATGACTGTGTGCTGAAGAGCAAAATCGAAATTGAGCTCATTTACCGTACACTGGACAGCTTTGATAAAGACCTACAGACTGTAGTCCTAGACCACCAAGCCCAGAATGCCTATACCACCTGTATGTGGCACAATCTGCTCCACAGCAAAATCATCTACGACCGAAATGGTCGCTATGAAGCACTTCAGAACAAGTACAGACGTCCTTATCCAGCTAAGCTGAAAAAGAATATTATTAAGAAGCAGCTCCTCCTACTCGATCAAGCCATGCCAGCTTTCTCCAAACAAATAGAAAAAGCGCTCAAGCGTCAGGACTTGCTCAGTATCAATCACCGTAGCAGTGAATTTTTTGCTTCCTATTTTGACTTGCTCTTCGCCCTAAACGAACAGACTCACCCTGGAGAAAAGAGAATACTGGAGTTTGCAAAAACCAACTGCACGCTATTGCCTCAACATTTTGAAGAAAATATACAGACCTATTTTCAAAAACTCTACACAGAGCCCGCTGAAGCGAGAATGATTATCAATCAGCTAGTGGCGACCATCAAAGAAGCCATTCCTCAAGAAATTATTGATAGTTTTTAGAAATGCAACCTGAGGCCTCAGCCTCATTGCTGCAGAAGCTCAAAAAAAATAGAGAGTGGGACAGAAATCGGTAATTCGTTAGAATTCGATTTCGTCGTCCCACCTCCGCACAGTTGAGTAGGGCTGTAAAAGCTGATGAAATCAGCGTAGTAGAGCCCACTCAACCACTGCGTCTTGCTCGACAATCCAAAGACAATTGAGAGGCTAGGAATTTTGTCCCAGCCTCTTTTCATGCTTCTTGTCTTCTCACCGATTCTTCGTATCCAAGATAATGGTCACTGGACCATCATTAACTAGTTCCACCTGCATGTCTGCCCCAAAAATCCCCATCCGAGTCGGCACCTCCTGCTGCAAGGCAAGATTAAAGGCATCATAAAAATTGCTAGCCATCTCTGGCGGAGCAGCCTTGACAAAGGCTGGCCGATTACCCTTTTTGGTATCTGCATGCAGAGTGAACTGGGAAATTGACAAAATCTCTCCAGCAATGTCCTTGATAGACAGGTTCATCTTGCGCTCAACATCGGAAAAAATCCGCATATTGACAATCTTTCTGACTGCATAATCCATATCCTCCTGACTATCGTCAGGGCCTACGCCTACTAGGAGCAGGAGACCTTGTCCAATACTGCTGTGCAGCTGCTGGTCAATGCTGACCTGAGCACGTTTTACGCGCTGAATCACTATTTTCATATCTTTTCCTTTGATTTAACGGTAACTTATAGCTAGATAATGATTTCCGAAATAGATCAACCATTGGTCCGCTTGACCGAGTAGACCTCTGGCACGCTCTTGATCTTATCCACCACCGTCGTCAGCATGGACAGATTCGCAATGCCAAAAGAAACGTGGATATTAGCAAATTTCATATCCTTGGTCGGCTGGGCGTTGACTGTTGAGATATTCTTGGTGGTATTAGACAGAACTTGCAACACATCATTGAGGAGGCCAGAGCGGTTGAGACCGTAAATATCGATGTGGGCCGTATACTCTTTGGTCGTGTTGTTGTCTTCCCATTCCACATCAATAAGCCGCTGCTCGTAATTTTCCTGGGCCTTGAGATTCATGCAGTCCTGCCGGTGAATGGCTACACCACGTCCTTTGGTAATATAGCCAACAATATCATCACCCGGTACAGGGTTACAGCATTTGGCAATCCGGATGAGGAGACCAGACGCCCCCTGAATGACTACACCGCCTTCGTGCTTGACCTTGAGAGTGTCTTTTTTGTTTTCGACCTTGACTTCGCCGCCCTTGACCAATTCCTCCGCTTCTGCTCTGGCCTTGGCCCGTTCTTCCTCACGGCGCTCTTTTTCTGTCAAACGGTTGAAAATACTAATGGCACCAATCTCACCGAAGCCAATCGCCGCAAAAAGCGCCTCTTCAGTCTTATAACTGGTCTTCTGCAGCACTTCTTCCATGTGCTTCTTGTCCATGTACTTATTAGCTACATAGCCATGCTCCTGGAATTGAGCCTGCAAGAGCTCCCGCCCTTTTGAGATAGACAGCTCCTTGTCTTGATTTTTAAAGAATTGACGGATTTTATTTCTGGCCTTGCTGGTCTTGACAATATTGAGCCAGTCGCGGCTCGGTCCGAAGGAGTTAGCGTTGGTGATGATTTCCACCTGATCACCTGTCCTAAGCTTGGTTGTCAGAGGCACCATGCGGCCATTGACCTTGGCTCCTGTGGCTTTCTCACCGACCTTGGTGTGGATCTCATAGGCAAAGTCAATCGGGCCCGAGTCCTTAGGCAGAGAGCGCACTGCTCCATCTGGTGTGAAGACGTAGATTTCCTCAGCCAGATAGCTCTCCTTGACCGAGTCAACGAAGTCCTTGGCATCGTTAGACTGGTCCTGCAGCTCCATCAGCTCCTTGATCCAGTTCATCCCGATGGCTGATTCTTTGCTGTCTACCTGTCCTTTAACACCTTTTTTATAAGCCCAGTGAGCCGCAACCCCATACTCAGCGACCTCATGCATTTCCTTGGTCCGAATCTGAAACTCAATCGGACCCTTGGGTCCATAAACGGTCGTATGGATAGACTGGTAGCCATTGGCCTTGCGGTTGGCAATATAATCCTTGAACCGCCCTGGCATAGGACGCCAAAGCTCATGAATATAGCCCAGCATGGCATAAACATCACTTTGAGTATCCAAGATACAGCGAATAGCAATCAGATCATAAATCTCATCAAAACGCTTCTTCTTGTCCTGCATCTTGCGATAGATCGAGTAGATATGCTTGGGCCGGCCATAAATCTTACCGTGCAGATTGCGCTCGCCAGCATAGGTCTCAATCTTCTGAACTACCTCTTCTACCAGAGCTTCACGCTCCCGACGCTTCTCCTTCATCATGTGGGAAATTTTGTAAAATTCCACTTCATTAAGATAACGGAAAGACAAATCCTCCAGTTCCCACTTGACACTGGAAATCCCCAGGCGGTGAGCCAAGGGTGCGTAGATTTCCATTGTTTCTCGGGAAATCCGCTCCTGCTTATCCTTGCGCAGGTGCTTGAGCGTCCGCATATTGTGGAGACGGTCTGCCAGCTTGACCAAAATAACCCGGATATCCTCCGACATGGCCATGAGCATCTTGCGATGGTTTTCCGCCAGCTGCTCCTCGTGGGATTTGTACTTGACCTTACCCAGCTTGGTAACGCCATCAACAATCACGCGCACATCCGTCCCAAACTCTCTTTCCAAATCATCCAGCGTCGCACGGGTATCCTCTACCACATCATGGAGAAAACCGCAGGCAACCGTTACTGCATCTAGCTTGAGCGTGGCCAAAATCCCTGCCACCTGAATAGGATGCACAATATAAGGCTCACCTGACCTGCGAAACTGCCCACTGTGACAGTCAATCGCATAGATCAAAGCTTTCTGTATAAAGGCCACATCCTCCGCAGCCAGATATTTTCTCGTAAGGGCCAATACCTGATCGCCCGTCAAATTCACTTCTTTTGGCATCTCGTCTCTCCAATTCCTGCCTACTATTTTATCACTTTTAACCCAATATGAAAACCTAGAAGACGGTTCATATAAAAACCCGCCTTAAACGGGCGGGTTGTGGTGAAGAAAGTGATGAACTTCTTCTTTGATAAATTGACAATAAGCGTAGACAAGGTAGCAAGTAGATGTCACACCTAAAAGGGCGACAAACAACTCAAATAAGGCAGACATAGTCATGGCGAACCTCCTCTCCTTATCAGGCAAAATGCAGATACGCTTCCCAGCTTAGGCAGTCTGATTTTTTCCGTTTTATTTTCCTTTCCGACTTACCCAAGTGAGCTCATCACTATTATACCAAAATACGAAAACGGATACAAGACAGTGAAGCAGTGGCTCTAAATAATGATTTTATCAAAGTAGATAACATGCTAAATTTGAAGTATCAAAAGTAGAAATACCAATGTTAGCAAATTTTTCCACCATTTTATCTCCTCTTAATTTGACACGGTTTCTCTAAATGAATAAACATTGTCGTAGTTGACAGTTACTGAATAATAGTAATAATCGTCGTTTCGGTTTGAGCTTCCAAAACCTAAAGTTGCTTGTTCTCTTTCGTTTTTGTGAAAATACTGATTGATAGTTTGATTTTGAACCGAATAATCAATATCAAACGCCCCGTTGTTGCCATTATAATTTTTGGATTTCATAGATAAAGAAGATAGAAAAGACTGATTAATCGTAAACTTTTGAAATAAAAATCCATTAAAAGGCCATAATTCTTTCGCTTTGACCTCATCAGAAAAGATAAATTTCCCATCTATATAATCAACTCTTATTGTTTCTTCTGGTTTTTCAGTAATATCATCAGAAGCCCGTGTCTTGGTTAGCACTCCAGAAATTGTGTGATTGCTACTATCCCCTTGTAAAGTTATTTCGATAAGATAAGTCCCACGTTTGATATACACTTGCTCTACTTTAAACCCATCCGGAAATTGCTTAAACAAATCAAATAGATTTTCAGTGGGATAGACGCGACTCACTTCAGCTACCTGATTCTCAATCCAATCTCGGCTGCTCCTCTTTTCTCCACATCCTATTAATCCTATCATCACTCCCCCTAAAAGTAATATTTTGAGAAAAATCCGCTTTTTCATGATATTCTCCTTGTTTATTATACTTAATAAAGTACTTATTTCAGTCACTGTATAGTGTACCATAATTTTTTAAAACTCTATTTTATTCTACCTCCATCCGATTATTCACTTATCCGCTGATGTCTTCATTCAGCATTTTCAAACCAATATTAGAAATTATGAAAGCTCTAAACTGGAAATTTCTTCTTGATGAGAGCGTTTTAATATAGTATAATATAAGTCCGAAATTCATTTTAACAAAGGAGATATTATGTCCAAATCATCCCTTCAAAAAACGGTTGCGCTTTTGAGCGCAGCTGCACTTGCGGCAACTGTAAATGCTGTTCAGGCTGATGAGAATACTCCAGCAGTCACTGCTAATCCTGCTCCAGTAGAAAGCAGCGCAGCGGAAACAAAACCAACGACTGCTGCAAGTCCTACTGAAGCTACTGCGACAAAAGAGAGCACGGATCCTAGCTCTGCTATTTCCCCAGAAAATGCCAGTGGAAATACTGATGCTCTGATGGCTATGGCTCGAAATGTAGCGGCTACTGAGGATACTAAGCCCGTGGAGGGACAGACTGTTGATGTGCGTATCTTGGCAACGACCGACCTCCATACCAACTTGGTCAACTACGACTACTATCAGGACAAGCCAGTGGAGACCTTGGGACTGGCTAAAACAGCAGTTCTGATTGAAAAGGCCAAGAAAGAAAATCCAAACGTCCTCTTGGTAGATAATGGCGACACCATCCAAGGAACGCCGCTTGGAACTTACAAGGCCATTGTGGATCCTGTGGAGAAAGGCGAGCAGCACCCTATGTACGCTGCCCTGCAAGCTCTGGGCTTTGAAGCTGGTACGCTAGGCAACCATGAGTTCAACTACGGTCTGGACTATCTGAACCGCGTAATTGAGACAGCAGGCATGCCTCTTGTCAATGCCAATGTGCTAGATCCAGCGACTGGTAAATTCATTTATCAGCCTTACAAAATCATCGAAAAAACCTTTACGGATACTCAGGGCCGCTTGACGACTGTCAAGATTGGTGTCACTGGTATTGTCCCGCCACAAATCCTCAACTGGGATAAGGCAAACCTAGAAGGAAAAGTAGTCGTTCGCGATTCTGTTGAGGCTATTCGAGATATTATTCCTGAGATGCGCAAGGCAGGTGCAGATATCACTTTAGTGCTTTCTCACTCTGGTATCGGAGATGACAAGTATGAAAAAGGCGAGGAAAATGAAGGCTATCAAATCGCTAGCTTGCCAGGTGTGGATGCTGTTGTAACCGGCCACTCCCACGCAGAATTTCCAAGCGGAAACGGAACTGGCTTCTACGAAAAATATCCTGGCGTAGACGGTGTCAACGGGAAAATCAATGGCACTCCAGTAACTATGGCTGGAAAATACGGCGACCATCTGGGCGTCATCGACCTCAAGCTAAACTATACCGACGGCAAATGGAAAGTCACTGACAGCAAAGGCTCCATCCGCAAGGTGGAGACCAAGTCTAATGTAGCAGATCAGCGCGTCATTGACATTGCCAAAGAATCTCACGAAGGTACTATCAACTACGTCCGCCAGCAAGTCGGCACCACGACTGCACCGATTACCAGCTACTTCGCTCTGGTCAAGGACGATCCATCCGTTCAGATCGTCAACAATGCCCAGCTTTGGTATGCTAAGCAAGAGCTGGCTGGCACGCCTGAAGCCAACCTTCCTATTCTGTCTGCAGCAGCGCCTTTCAAGGCAGGAACCCGTGGGGATGCAACGGCCTATACAGACATTCCAGCTGGTCCTATTGCCATCAAGAATGTAGCAGATCTCTATCTCTATGACAATGTGACTGCTATCCTCAAGGTCAACGGTGCCCAGCTCAAAGAATGGTTGGAAATGTCAGCTGGCCAATTCAATACCATTGACCCAAACAATAGCCAACCGCAAAATCTGGTCAATACTGACTACCGGACTTATAACTTTGATGTTATCGACGGTGTTACCTATGAGTTTGACATCACCCAGCCTAACAAATACGACCGCGAAGGCAAACTAGCAAACCCAAATGCCAGCCGGGTCCGTAATCTGAAATACCAAGGCAAGGAGATTGACCCTAATCAGGAATTTATCGTCGTGACCAACAACTACCGGTCTAACGGTAACTTCCCTGGTGTTCGAGAAGCCAGCCTCAACCGTCTGCTCAATCTGGAAAACCGCCAAGCCATCATCAACTATATCTTGGCTGTCAAAAATATCAATCCAAGTGCAGATCAAAACTGGCATTTCGCTGATACCATTAAGGGACTGGACCTGCGCTTCCTGACAGCTGATAAGGCCAAGAACTTGATTGGTACTGACGGAGACATCGTCTATCTAGCAGCTTCTACCCAAGAAGGATTCGGCGAATACAAATTCGTCTACGTCGCTCCGAAAACAGAAGCGGTGCCTATCGAGCAGCCAAGCTCTCCGACTATCTCAGTCGAAGCAGCCAACCTGCAGCATAGCAGAGTAGACTTCCCTGTCTTGACTGCTGTTGACCCTAGCACAAACAAGCAAGCGTCTCACAGACAGACAGGAGTACAAAGCCTCCCAGCAACCGGAGAAAAGACGTCATCGCTCGGACTCTTGGGACTTGTCATGACTGGACTTGCAGGAATCTTCGCCTTCAAAAAACGAGAAAGACAATAATTAAAAAATCAGCAGCCACTTTGGCTGCTGATTTTATTTTTCAAAGACTATCATTTCCCAACTCCAACAAAACGCTGACTGCTGTCAAGGCATAGAGCGGAGCTGTTTCAGCACGCAGAATACGTGGGCCTAGACCTGCTGATACAGCCCCTGCTTGGCCAAAGGCTACTATTTCATCTGGCGATAGACCTCCCTCCGGTCCGAAGATAAAGAGTACTTTTGCGCCGGATTCCAAGCCTGACAGAGCCCGAACTAGAGCTGCAGTTTCTCCTTCTTTGGCTGATTCTTCATAGGCCACGATGATGCGGTCAAAGTCTGCCAAGGCCGCTAGAAAATCTGCCTTTTTATCAAAGAGCCGCACCTCTGGAATTAGATTGCGCTTGCTCTGCTCTGCTGCTCCCTGGGCAATTTTTTCCAGTTTTTCACTCTTTTTAGCCAGCTTTTTGCCATCCCACTTGGCCACCGACCAGTCCGCTGGGAAAGCCCAGAGAGCACAAGCACCTAGCTCCGTTACCTTCTGGGTGATAAACTCTAACTTATCGCCCTTGGGAAAACCCGATGCAATGGTCACTTGAACCGGCAGCTCGGTATTGTCTGCTAGCTCCTCCAAGATTTCCAAACTCTGCTGGCTGGGGTCCAATACCTGAACCAGCCGTTTCACGCCATCATCAAAGACTAATGTGACTTGGTCGCCCGCTTTGAGCCGCATGACTGAAAACATGTGTTTGGCCGTGTCCTTATCCGTGACCACCAGAGGGGACTGAGGACTTCCTTTTATAAAATACTGCTGCATCTAACCACCTATCACGCCTGAAATGTCCTGCGTTTTCTTAAAGACACAGGCATTCCATTCGCCCTGAATCATATGCGTTTCTAGGAAAAATCCTGCCGCTTCCGCAGACTCGCGCACCATTTCCCACTTCTCAGAAATAATCCCACTCATAATCAGATAGCCCTCATCCTTGACCAAACGATAGGCATCCTCAGTCAGATGGATGAGAATATCGGCCAAGATATTTGCAACAATAACATCCGCCTCGATTTCTACGCCTCGGAGAAGATCTCCTGGCGCTACATGAATGTTCTCCATACCTGGATTGAGCTCAATATTTTCCTGCGCCACGCGAACAGCTACCTCGTCCAAGTCATAGGCATAGATATCCTTGGCTCCCAAGAGAGAGCTGGCAATGGAGAGAACGCCACTTCCTGTGCCTACATCCAGCACCGTTTCACCGCCCCGCAAGACCTGCTCCAACGCAAAGAGGCTCATCTTGGTCGTCGGGTGAGTGCCCGTACCAAAGGCCATGCCAGGATCCAGCTTGATAATCTTCTCACCAGCTGTCGCCTCATAGTCCGTCCATGAGGGCACAATGGTCAAGTCATGGGTGATACGAGCCGGCTCAAAGTACTTCTTCCAATTGTCCGCCCAATCTTCCTCAGCCAGTTCCTGCCGAGTCAGCTGAATATCTCCCGTCTCCAAGCCGAAGCCATCCAGCTCAGCCAGACGCTCATTGGCCTGGGCTGCAACAGCCTCTATATCCACCGAATTCGGATAATAGCCGATAATCCGGACCCGCTCATTCTGCTCAACTTCTGGAAAAAGCTCACCGTACTGGTCGGCCTGTCCCAGATAATCTGCGCTGTCATCAATAGCCACACCCTGACTGCCCAGCTCAATCAGAATATTTGAGGCCGCTTCCTCCGCCTCACGCTTCACTTCAATCGTTAATTCCTGCCAAGTGTCCATGTTTAAAATACCAAGCCCGTATAACACAAAGCCAAAATAGGAAATTCTCTGACGACGCTTGCGTCTAAGAGAACCTTATCTTTTTAGCACAGTGTTTAGGGCGGGTTCAGTTTAGAAATTTAACTGAACAATCCTTTCTTTGTTTATTTCATTGTCTTCGTCATGTAAACCATATCCATGCCCTCTTTTTCAGGCTCCGTATGGGTCTGATGATAGCCGTTTTTCTCATAAAAAGCTACCATACCTTTATCTTGGAAAACCGTGCACAAATCCCATTGCATAACGGTGGAGAATTTCTCCTCTATCAGACCAAGCCCCTCAGAGCCATATCCTTTGTTCTGGTACTGCGGCAAAATCGCCACTGTCCCAATCCAGCCTGCTGTCTGTTCGTCATTTGTATTCAAGCGTATAAAACCAAGAATCTTCTCGGCGTCTTTAACAAAATAATAAAAACTATTGGGCCGCTCAACTAGCTTCCAGCGAATCCGCTCTCGCTCCTCCAGATAGGGGTCGTATTGATCCTGATATTTCTCATAAACAGCCTTAAAACTCGCTCGCTGAATGGCAATAATGGTCTCTAAATCCTCTGCTCCTGCTCGCTCAATATGAATCATGCTCGCACCTCCAAATAATCTCTCAACCTGGCCTGCAACTGCGGAATAACCTTTTTATCTGATAAGAACTGGCTCACATCCATCATCTGATAAGTCTGACCCTCATCACCAAAGGCAATACTGGCAAAATCTTCCTGAGTGATGGTTCCCGCCATAAAAATAGAGGTTTTGTCTGAATCAAGCATTCCTTGATATTCCTTAACCCAGACAATAGCAGCTTCTTCAAGCTTCAAACCAAGCTCTTCGAAAACCTCTCTTTGAACACATTCGAAAGGTGTTTCCTCGGCCTCGCGGCCACCGCCCGGCAACTCCCACATATTGGGCCAAGGAATGGTTGAAATATCATCTCGCAAGATAGTCAGCAACTTGTCATCACAGAGCAAGGCAATCTTGCAGCCAGAAAATTCCATCTGTTTGTGCAGTAAATCTAGTCCTTCTGCATTTGCCATAAGCGCCTCCTAATACCTCGGATATGAATAGAAATCCGTCTCAATCACATCTACTCTGCCATTTTCAAAAGCCTCAGCATTCCAAGCCATCTCAAACTCTGCTGCCTCTGGATCCGCTAAGAAGTCCATGAGTGCATCGAGACCAGACTCAGCTGTTTGGGTTAGAAAATCCACGAAATAAGCAAGAAACTCCCGTGACAGCCCCTTTTTAGGCTCATAGGGCAGGGCTGCCAGATAGTCCTCAGCCTCAAAACGAGACTTAATTGGATTATAGAAAAGCACGGCTTCCTCAAAGTAAATATCCTCAGCCGAGGCATTGCCCTCAGCATCAACGGTCTCAATCCCGCCTGGATTTTGAACCTCAAGGAGAAAGGCTACTTCCACTGCGTGATTTTTCTTATCCCAGTTTATCTCATAGTCAAAAGGAAAGCTCTTCCCCATTTCCTCGTCCAATATCTCCAAAAAACCGTACTTAGCCATGATTTCCTCTTTTCATTGTGATAAAATATTACTATCTACAATAGTAACACAAAAAGCCAAGAAAAACACTTGCAGAAAGGAAATCTTATGCCAGAAAACCTCGCCCTGCGCATGCGGCCTACTGACATTGATCAGATTATCGGCCAGCAACATCTGGTCGGATCCGGAAAAATCATACGTCGCATGGTTGAAGCTAACCGCCTGTCCTCGATGATCCTCTACGGACCACCCGGCATCGGCAAGACCTCTATCGCCTCGGCTATTGCCGGCACAACTAAGTTTGCCTTTCGGACCTTTAACGCCACCGTAGATAGCAAGAAGCGCCTGCAGGAGATCGCTGAGGAGGCTAAATTTTCCGGCGGACTGGTGCTCCTGCTAGATGAAATTCACCGTTTGGACAAGACCAAGCAAGACTTCCTACTGCCCCTATTAGAAAGCGGTCTGGTCATCATGATTGGAGCAACGACAGAAAATCCTTTCTTTTCTGTCACCCCTGCTATTCGAAGCCGGGTTCAGATATTTGAGCTTGAGCCCCTCAGCAACGACGACATCCGGATAGCCATTCAGCTAGCCTTGACGGATAAGGAACGAGGATTTGATTTCCCAGTGGAGCTAGATGATGAAGCTCTAGACTTCATTGCCATCTCTACCAACGGAGACCTGCGCTCCGCCTATAACTCGCTGGACCTAGCCGTACTCTCTACCCCTGAAGATGACAAGGGCATCCGCCATATCACGCTCGATGTGATGGAGAACAGCCTGCAAAAGAGCTACATCACCATGGATAAGGACGGGGACGGCCATTACGATGTCCTCTCTGCCCTGCAGAAGTCCATCCGTGGCTCCGATGTCAATGCCAGTCTTCACTACGCAGCTCGTCTCGTTGAGGCAAGAGACCTGCCTAGCCTAGCTCGACGCTTGACCGTTATCGCTTACGAAGATATTGGTCTGGCAAATCCTGACGCCCAAGTCCACACTGTCACAGCTCTGGAGGCTGCCCAGCGGATTGGTTTTCCTGAAGCCCGGATCCTCATTGCCAATATTGTCATTGACTTGGCCCTATCGCCCAAGTCCAACTCAGCCTATCTGGCTATGGACAAGGCCTTAGCTGACCTGCGAAAGAATGGAAATCTGCCTATCCCTCGACACTTACGAGACGGTCACTATGCCGGCAGCAAGGAATTGGGCAACGCACAGGACTATCTCTACCCTCACTCCTATCCTGGCAATTGGGTCAAGCAGGACTATCTGCCCGACAAGATAAAAGACGCCAATTATTTCACTCCTAATGAGAATGGCAAATACGAGCGAGCCCTTGGAATGACCAAGGATAAGATTGATGACTTAAAAAAATGATGACATCGTTTGCAAAAAATCACATTTTTCTCTTGAATTTTTCAAAATTTATGGTATTATAATTATAGAAACGCTGTGGTGTACGACTTCACACTTAAGTGTTGACCGACTATTTTTTGTATTATTAGGGAAACAAAAGACTTCTAACAGCATGCAAGCCGTGTCACGCGGAAGCAGCTTCAGTTAGAGCGAGTTGCCCACCTGCTTAATTGCGCGGGTTCAATACAAATCGTGAAGGTCCGGCACCAATACAGCTTTTTCTATTGCCTCCTTAGCTCAGCTGGCAGAGCAGCGGACTCTTAATCCGTGGGTCGCAGGTTCGATCCCTGCAGGGGGCATAGAAATATAGAGGAAAAAGCCTGATAGCTCAGGCTTTTTTGTTTGTACTTTTATTGTTTATTTGAATCTTTCTCGATTTTAAAATGTACATCACAGCTTCCCTTCCTCTATCTCTTTTAAAAATCTTGTCATATAGATCAAGTGTCCTTTATTTGTATGTACATTAGCATCTAGATATTCCAAGCATCTCCTAGCTCTGGGAGTGACTGAATATAGAGCACTTACTTTTTTCCTCATCTCCATCACTTCTGGTAATAAAGCGGCATCTTTCTTTGCTTCTTCTTGGGATTGCTTCAATTCTGATTGTTTTAGATCCTTTAATACCTTTACTTTTTCAGCAAGATCTGTTAAATTACTCAGCTTTTCTCCATATTCGCTTCTTATACTGTCCCCTTGTTCTTGTAGCCAGTTCTTCAATTCTTCATATCTTTCATAAAGGTTCTTCCGTTTTAGCTGTTTTAGCTCCTCCTCTAATTTCCTTTCCTCTTCTAACTTATTTTGCCGTTCAATTTCCTCTTTTTCCTGCAACCGAGCAAGCCTCTCTTCTTCTTTCTGTCTAGCAATTCTATTCGCCTTCTCAGCTTCCAGCTTCTCTTGCTTCGCCTCCTCTCTCCACTGTTTCAGTTTTTCTTTGTAACTTTCAATATCAAATATTTCATTGAGTTCTGGATGAAGATAATCATTTATGACATAAATGATACGCTCAATCTTATTATAAGCCAACTGACGTTCCTCATTTTTTCTGCTTAAAGCCATTTTAAAAAGAATATAATCGTTCCATGGATTAAACTCATTTTCTTTATCCTCTTTAAAATACCCCCTACTATAAAAATCTTCCAACATCTCTTCATCCATCACTTCACGAAGATCTTCAAACTTTAGATTCTTCTTTAATTTATAAGTTTTTTCTGCCCTCTTTATACTTTTAGTTAGTTCTTCATTTTCAAACTTTTCAATACAGGAAGAACCGATTGGAGAAAGCTCTATCCCAGAGCCATCATTCCTAGTAATAGAAAATACTTTCTTGAGGCTTTTATGACCGCATAAACAACTTTGCTTTCTATCAGCATCAATTTTTACAAGTTCTGCTTTTGTCCACTCCATTTTTGCCTCTTCCCAATTATCCGCAATACTTAGTTCAATAACAGTCTCTTTCAATAGCTCCTCTGACATTTTTTATATCTCCTTATTCCAAATGATTGTTCCTCAAATTGAGTGAATCTTTTCCTCAGGTTTCTAGTACAAGTATAACAGAAAAGAAGATAAATGAAAACGCATACATATAATCCTCTATATCATTTCCACACAAAAAAATCCCCTTCCTTTTGACACAAGAAAGGAGGGGGCATTGCATAGCAAAAACTACGAGAGAAGACTGAAGTAAAATAAGTTTGACGAAAACTTGATAAAGATGATCACACACCGAGCATATTCCTAAGGATGTCTTATAATTTTTTTGGTTTAGGAATTAGGAAAGATTATATATATCAAGTTTTGATGTGCTTCACGCTTACAAATCCAAGCGACCTTCCCCGTAGTTCTGAGCAACTAATCTGTTCTAGGAAACATCTTAGTTGCTTTTTATTTTAAAACAACTATATTACGGAATATCATAGGATTGATTAATAAAAGAATACAAGATAATGACCGATTGTAAAACAAAGCTTGCTTGTTCCTACTTTCTAAAAAAGACTGTTGCTGGTCTAGATTTTGCCGATAAAAAATCTCTGTCCCTTAAGGGAACAGAGATGAAATTTATTTCTTCTTCGCACGGAAGGCAATGAAGCCTACCAAGCCTACTAGAGCTACTCCAGCAGCAATCATGATCCAGCTGGCATTCTCACCAGTCTTAGGAAGACCCTTCTTAGTTACAACATTATAGGCATTTCCTCCGCCACTACCATTATCTGATTCGATAATCACATCAGTGCTTCCTGTACTGCTGCTTGAGCTAGAAGTCGTGCTACTACTACTTGAGCTAGAAGAACTACTGCTGCTGCTCTTAGAGCTATTGTCCGAGCTAGGTTTCGGCGGTTGCGGAACTCCTGGAACTGGTGTATTGGTAATGTTCATACCATCAACAGTAGCTGTATAACCATAAACACGGTCTTCAGTAACGGAGTAGACAATATCTTTTCCATCTGCGCCGGTCGCTGGCAAGTCAGTAAAGTCATACTTCCACTCGCCCTGCGCATTTGGACCGACTTCCTTAGAAGCGACTTCAACACCATTAGCATAGAGACGAACCGTAATCTTGTCTGGACGTTTGCCATCTTTATCATTGTCGTCATTCCAAGTCTTGGTACCTGAAGCGGTAATCAAGGCCTGACGGTTGGTAAAGTCTTTGTAAATAATACCAGAACCATAATTCTTGAGCTGAGCAGCATTGACCTGAATCTCTTCATCTGACAGTTGGTAGCCTGCTGGTGCCTTGGTTTCCTTAATCAGATAATGCTCTTTAATCAAGTTGCTGAAAGAAGCAATCCCGTTAGCATCGCTAGTTGCTTTTTGAACAATTGTTACACCGTCCTCATCGTACAATGTAAATTCAGCACCTGCCAAAGGTTTACCAGCTTCATCTTTCTTAGTCACCTGTACACCATAGATATCCCCATGTGCATAGCCGTTTGCACGTTGGTAGCGGACAGCAACCGAAGATTTTTGCTCTTCAATATTATCTGCTCGCAAGATAGCATCATTCGGGAAGACTGTTCCGTCAGCCGGAATTGTTGGGAAATTAACACGGTAGCGGACATAGAAGCCTTCATTAGCACCGATATGTCCCATGTTAATGGTAAAGGAGCGCTTGTCAGCCGCAAGATTAATCGTGTAGTTTCCTGTCACATCCTCGCGCTGCTGACTTAGTCGGTAAGAGTTATCAGCTGGGTCAACAACCCATGAGCCTTTAAGGATTTGGAAGCTGTTGAGATCAATTTCTCCGGTATTAAAGCCCAGAGTATCCGAAACAACAACATTATCCAGTTCTTGATTTTGTTGGTTGATATTCAGGCTGTAAGTAATGCTCTTGATATTATCCGCATTATTCCAGCCGTATTTTATGAAAGTATAAGGAGTTGCTTGGCCAGGAAGACCTTTGTAGTCAATTTTCCCATACTCGATAATCTTCTTGCCAACGATAAGTTTCAGAGGAATTGAGCCTTTATCTCTGACTACTGTATGATCAACGCGTGCTAACAGGTGAACTTTTCCTTCAATATGAGAGCGAGTCAGGACATAGTCTGTATAAGTCAGTGTAAGCTGCTTAGAGCTTGCATCAACCACAGCTGTCGCTACGAGATTGCCGTCATCATCTTTGACTTCAAAATCAGCTCCCTCCAAGGCAAACTCAACAGGAAGTCCAATGGTAGTAGTATCTCCTGGCTGAACCTTGCCGTAATTGAAGGCAAAGTTTGCGTCAATTTGAAATTTTTCCCAAGGGGAAAGGCCGTCAGTCAGCTCTTCACCCTTCTGATTGTAGACATTGATTGATGTGATAACATCATCTACCGTGTTAGCTCTGGCAGATTGACTGCTAGAAAACAGGCTAAAGAGGAGCACAAAGGCCACTGAGAAAAAGCGTGCAATAGTATGAGATATTTTTTTCATAAACAATCCCTCCAATATTACTTTTTTACCAGAAATGTTGAAATTAGATTAAATCCAGCTTACTTTTCTGGTGTACTACATATATTAGCCTATCATAGGATTTTATATAAGTCAAATATTAGACCGTATTTTTGTACAAAGTTCGGAATTAGTATACAAATTGTCAACTTCTTCTAATATATTTAAGTTTTTGCCTATTTTTATATATGAAAACTACAATTATTTCCGGGTTTTGCTGAAATTTCAAAGTATATTTATAAAGATAATTTAAAAAGCTAAGAGCAAATCCTTCAAACGTATCTAGACGATATAGAAAGATTAACAAAAAATTGCCCCAGTCACCATCAGACTGGGGCAATTTTCTATTTTTATCATTTAGCGTTTTGTGACTGTGGTCTACATCATACCGCCCATCATGCCTGGATCCATAGCTGGAGCTGGGCTTGCTGGTTCTGGTTGATTAGCCACTACTGCTTCAGTTGTCAAGATAAGACTAGCAACAGAAGCGGCATTTTGCAAGGCTGAACGGGTTACCTTAACTGGGTCAATGATTCCAGCCTCAATCATATTAACCCATTCACCAGTTGCTGCATTAAAGCCTGTACCAGCTTCAGAGTTTTTCAGACGGTCAATGACGATTGAGCCTTCAAAACCTGCATTCAGGGCAATTTGACGAACTGGCTCTTCCAGAGCACGGAGAACAATATTGCGGCCTGTCGCTTCATCCCCTGCCAACTCAAGACCTGCGACAGCGTCCAGTACGTTGATATAGGCCGTACCACCACCGGATACGATTCCTTCTTCTACCGCTGCACGAGTTGCATTAAGGGCATCTTCGATGCGGAGTTTCATTTCTTTGAGTTCTGTTTCAGTTGCAGCTCCAACCTTAATCACAGCTACACCACCGGACAATTTAGCCAGGCGCTCTTGCAGTTTTTCACGGTCAAACTCAGAAGTGCTGCTTTCAATCTGTGACTTAATAACTGCCACACGGTTAGCAATGGCTTCTGGATTGCCAGAACCTTCCACAATCACAGTGCTATCCTTATCAACAGTGACTTTAGAAGCTTGTCCAAGCGCTTCAATCGTAGCATCTTTGAGCTCTAGGCCAAGATCATCTGTAATCACTGTACCTCCCGTCAAGATAGCAATGTCTTCCAACATAGCCTTACGACGATCGCCAAAGCCTGGTGCCTTGACAGCCACGACATTAAAGGTTCCGCGAATCTTGTTAAGAACTAGCGTTGGCAGAGCTTCTCCGTCTACATCATCTGCAACAATCAAAAGCGGACGATTGGTTTTCAAAATATTTTCCAGTAGTGGCAGGATTTCCTGAATGTTAGAAATTTTCTTGTCTGTAATCAGGATGTAAGGATTGTCCAGTTCGGCTACCATTTTTTCATTGTCAGTTACCATATATTGAGACAGGTAGCCGCGGTCAAACTGCATTCCCTCAACTACATCCAGCTCAGTTTCCATTCCTTTGGACTCTTCGATAGTAATGACACCGTCATTTCCAACTTTTTCCATAGCTTCAGAGATATATTCACCGACTTTCTCGCTGCGAGAAGATACGGCAGCAACCTGAGCAATAGCTTCCTTGTTAGAAACTGGTACTGAGTTAGATTTCAGGGCTTCAACAGCTGTTGCAACGGCTGCTTCAATCCCGCGGCGGATACCAATTGGATTAGCACCAGCTGTAACATTTTTAATCCCTTCGCGAACAATAGCCTGTGTCAAAACAGTTGCTGTTGTTGTTCCGTCACCAGCGATATCGTTGGTTTTTGAAGCTACTTCTGACACCAGCTTAGCGCCCATATTTTCAAAATGGTCTTCTAGTTCGATTTCCTTGGCAATGGTTACACCGTCATTGGTAATAAGGGGTGAGCCAAAGGATTTTTCCAAAACGACATTGCGGCCTTTAGGACCCAAAGTTACCTTGACAGTATTCGCCAAGATGTCAACTCCACGAACCATACTGCTTCTTGCATCTGCTGAAAATTTAATATCTTTTGCCATTTTATCATTCCTCTCTTCTAATCTTACTCGACAACTGCTAGAATATTGGCTTCACTGACTAAGAGATAAGCTTCATCTCCGTCCTTGACTTCCACGCCTGCATGGCTTTCTACGAGAACCTTGTCCCCTTCCTTAACGCTCAGGGCTACCAGCTCACCGTTCAAAGTACGAATGCCTTGACCGACTGCGACAACTTCTGCTGTCTTAGTCGCTGCTTGGCCATTGCCTGCAATGACAAATCCGCCGACTTTCTGCTCTTTTTCTTCTACTTTTAAGACCACACGGTCTCCTAATGGTTTTAACATAGTTTTCCTCCAAAGATTGAATTTTTAGCACTCTAAACTATCGAGTGCTAATCTATAGTTATTATTTTATCACTTGGTCAGAAATAGTCAAGAAAAAAACCAGCTAGATGAAAGAAAAATTTTATTTTTTCTTCGCTTGGTCCTAAACTCAAAAAAACAAGTCCGAGCTAAAATCCTCTCAGACTTGTCTTTAGGGGGAATGTCTATCTTGCAAGTTTTAGTTTTGCTTCAAAATCATCAATCACTTTTTGCAGATTTAGGCGCCCTCTATAGATGCCATAGCCAAATACGAGCATAGATAAGATCCCTAGTAGAGCTAGGACGATTCCTGCAATCAGCGCTAGGAGATTGGTCTCATGAAAGAGATAAATCAGAACAAGACCGATGCTGGCAATGGCAAAGAAGAGACTGAACCAGCGTCCTAGATTTTCAATCATATGCTTCTGGTAGTGAATTTCTGTTTCATAGCCTTGAATCAATTCTTGTTCTGTCATGATCTTCTCCGTTCTTTCTTTTACTCTGCTCAAACAAATTTGTATTAGACTAGCTGCAAATCGGACTTACTGCCAGCCTAAAATTGAGCGAGAATTAGTATTTAAGTTGAGGGTCAAAGATGCCAAGCGCTACACCAATCAAAGCAATGACAACCAAGAGGAGCATAACAAGGTTTGGTGATACTTTTTTCTTAGCCATCAGCCACCAGCAAAGAGTGATAAAGCCAGCTGTTAAGAGCCCTGGATAAACACCGTCAATCTTTTCTTGCAGCTTCAGGAAGGCTTCGCCATCAGCATTTTTCAGCTCTAATGAAGTCGTTACAGAGACCCAAGTTGCAGCAACTGCCCCGATAACCATACCACCAATGACACTGATTGCCTTACGAAGCGCCTGTCCTTTAGGTCCTACAAGGAACTCTACCGCCTTGTCCCCTAATTCATAGCCTTTGAAGTAGGCAAAGCGCATACCGCCATAGATGAGAACATTCCAGACAAGGATGTAAAAGAGAGCCCCGATAGGATTTCCACCTTTCGAGAGACCAAGGGCAATCCCTAGCAGAACCGGAATCAAAGTTCCAACCACCAAAGAGTCACCGATACCCGCAATAGGTCCCATGAGACCGGCACGCATACCATTGATAGTTTCGCCATCAACAGCGTCACCATTGGCACGCGCTTCTTCCAAACCAGCTGTAATCCCCACTACCAAAGCTCCAAGCTGAGGTTCTGTATTGAAGAAAGCCGTATAGGTCTGCATAGCTTCTTTCTGCTCTGCCTTGTCTTTGTAGAGTTCTTCCACGATTGGCAGCATAGAGGTCAAGTAGCCGAAAGTCTGCATGTGCTCTTGGGAGAAGCAAGTCAAATGACCATAGTACCAATGGTGGAATGATTTCGCTAAAGTCTTTTTAGTTATTTTCTTTCTTTCAGCCATCTTAGATATCCTCCTCATCGTCATCAAAGTCAGCCCCACCAGCTGGCGCAGTCACACGAGCTGATTTGATTACTTCCAATTCATAATAAATTACTGCAAAAATCAATGAAACAACCGCACTGGCAACCAAATTAAGACCAAGTGATTTAGCCAAGGTGAAGCCCACAAAGAATGGAATAAAGTCAGCAGCCTTGGTAACGATTTGCTTCAAGAGAATGGCAATACCGACACATGGGAGAAGAGCTCCGACTGTAAAGAGGGATTTCATGATGAAGCCATCCATTGGCAGGTGGGTTTTCATCAGTTCAACCATATTGGGACCAAACTTCGTGATGATCATGGTTGGAAGGAAAGAGAAGACAAAGTGGGAAATCCAAGGATAGACCCAGTCAACAGCGTAAAGCTTTTTGAATTCGCCTTTTTCAACAGCTTTCCAGCCAATGTGCTGCCAAAGCAAGTTTGTAGTGGCTGTTCCATAGAAGAGAACTGTACCGATGGTACCAACGGCTGCTCCGATTGGGGCAGCTGCTGCAGCGATAGCAGATTCAGACGTGATTCCTTTAGAGTGAACAAACAAGATTGCGAGAGGAATCCCAATGTAAGAGATCGCCCGCACGTCAGCGGAAACTGTGCCACCTGGTGTTACCAGAGCGATATAGAGGACCTGAAGGGCTACCCCAACCATAATCCCTGTTTTTAAATCTCCGAGAATCAGCCCACTAATCAAGCCTCCAACCAGAGGACGTCCCAAAGTGTAGTTACCAATACTAGAACCACCCATACCAGGCATAGAAGCTAAACTAGCGAAAAGACCCAGTAAAGCGGCTTGCAGCCAAGAAATTGTCATAATAGACTCTCCTTTTCATTATTGTAATTAAAAACCAAATTTAGACTTGAAATCGCTCCAATAACCGATAGAAACATCTGGTAAGAGCTGGAATTTGACTTTGTAGCCTGCTTTTTCGATCGCTTCAATCGCTTCTGCCTCTTCCTGGGTGATGGACTGGTTGTTGCCCAGCTTAACAGCTCCCGGACGGTCATTAGCAGGACCTACGATAATTTCCTTAACATCCCCAGGTACAAAACCTTGGTCCACTAAGATTTCCTTCATGTCCACGGGATTTTTCGTAATGAGGAAATAGCGGCTGTCTGACTCTGTGACCTTGCCTGATTTTTCCTTGAAGGCTTCCTTGGTCCAAACAAAAGTCTTCTTATCAGAAGCTCCCTTGTAGGCCTGAATCAAAACCTTGTTTCCCGCCGCAGCATTATTAACTGCAATCAGGCCATCACAAGGGTATTCCTTAGCCCAGCGAGTGACTGTTTGACCGTGGATCATGCGGTCGTCAATCCGTACAAATGATACTGTCATCTTTAAAATCTCCTTTTATCTTTTATAATGTGTAGTGGAAGCACTAAATGTCGTCTTCATCTTCGTCAGCTGCATCACTTACGACTTCAAATTCCTGCAAAGCAGCTGTAGCCTCGGAAAGGATAGCCTGAGCCAGCTCTTTTCCGTCTAAGATATCTTTCATAACCAAGCCAGTCAGTCCCATGGTCAAGTTCAAACCGCCCAAGATAACTGCTGAGTCGAGCTTACCCATGTCAGCTAAGACGCTAGCTGCTGTTGTCAGAGGACTGCCTCCTACAATATCAGCCAGAACTAAGACACTGTCATCAGCGCTTAAGCCAGCCAAGGCCTGAGTAAAATCAACTGCAAAATCATCAACTGACTTGCCTTCCTGAAGACCAACCGCAATCACCTGGTCCGTCTTGTCTCCGGCAAACATCTTCAAGGAACTCTGCACGCCTGCAGCCAGTCCCCCATGGCTGACCAGTACAAGGTATTTCATCTTTCCTGCCTCCTTTATCCTTCGACTTCTTAGCCAAGTCAGGCTTTAGATGACGAAGGATTTATTGATGATTTCATTGTACAAGGTTTGTAACCGATTTCATATTGTCAAATGTCACTTTGCCCAGATGACATTTGTTAGGAAAAATATGACAATTGTCATATTGGTCTAGGCAGCTGTACTTTTTTCTGACTTAATTAGCAACAAAAAAAGAAAGCAGATTATTTTCCGCTTTCTATTTCTCTTTGAATGCTTGGCAAGGCACTGTCAATCTCTTGATTCTGCATAGCATTTTGAATCAGATAGTCCATCCGGTCCATTGTATGACGGTCTACTTCAAGACTGATGTCAATGATGGAGCGATTCATCATGTGGTCTAACCTCTCAGAAGTCAAGGAATCCAAGCCAAAATCATCTGCCTGTAAGATTTCTCTAGCCTGTTGACTTTTCACCACAGATGGTAAGACTGAGGTCCCCTGTGATTTTTCAAACAAGGCCTGCTGGCTTTCTTTATCCTGTGACAGCAAGAGCATAAATTCCCAAGCCAGCTTCTCTTGCTTACTATTGGAAGACATGGCAAAGAGCGACGTCTTGACCTGTGTTCCCATCACCTGGCTATTGGCTGTTGGCATGGGGATACAGGTCCAAGAAAAGCTAGAATACTTGGCAACATGGTAAGGGTAAGGCTTGTAGGTTCGATACTGGGCCAGACTCATAGGATAGAAGGCCACCCGTCCCTCATCAAAGTCATTAGAAGTCACCTTATAGTGCTGGCTGAGCATGTCTAGCTTGCTCATAAAGGCCAAGGCTTGGTGCATCTCTGAGCTGTCTACATTGATACCGGATTTATCGGTAAGATGGCCGCCGTAAGCTACCAGAGCCTGCTGCCAAGTGTAATCCGTAATACCGTACTGATCCACCACACCATCGCCATTGGTATCCTTGGTTACTTTCTTGCAAATCTCATAGAAATCCGCCAGGGTCCAGCCTGACTCAGGAATGCTAATTCCTTCTTTTTCAAGCAAGTCTTTATTGACACACATCATGATGGGATTGCTCTCAACTGGGAGAGCGTAGCTGACTCCCTGATATTGCCCAGCTTCATAAGCCACCGGATAAAAGGCTGTCCGTTCATCATCCGTTAGGAGGGTATCCAAGGATTTAAGCGCGCCAGTCGAAGCCAACATGCTAAAGTCGTTTTCCGGTACCATAAAGAGATCTGGCTGCTCACCTTTCAAGACTTGCTCTGCCAGCCAGTCAGCATAATCATCCTTGGGAATACCGCTTTCGTAGACGACCTTGACATGAGGATGCGTCTTTTCAAATTTTTTAATCAGGCTGTCCAAGACCTTGTTTTCACGGCTGTTAGGTACATCCCAGCTAGAGCCAGCATAGACACCGATACGAAGGACTTTTTCCTGAGCTGAAGCCCAAAATACAAAAGCCAGAGCAACAGATATGATTAGGACAACCAGTAGGGCCAAATGTCTTAGTCTCCACTTCATTTGTCGCTTTCCTTACTAAAATCTCTCTGGGTGACTCCGGTCTGCACAGCCCAGATAGCCAGCTGGGTTCGGTCGCGCAAGTTGAGCTTGGCTAGGATACCTGACAGGTAATTTCGGACTGTCCCTTCTGATAGAAAAAGCTTGGCTGCAATTTCTTTATTAGAAATCCCAAAGCCAATCTGCTGGATAATCTTCCACTCCGTCCGGCTCATGTCCTCTATATTTTCCTCCGTCACTGTGATAGCAAAGTTGGACTGGGCCATCTGTGAAAAGATTTTGAAGACCTTGGTGGCAATATTGGGATTGATCATGGCTCCGCCCCGATAGACTGTCTGAATGGCTTCGTGAAGCTCTTCTGTCGAAACCCCTTTGAGAATATAACCAGACGCACCGTATTTGAGAGCAGAGAAGATAAATTCATCGTCATCAAAGGTCGTCAGAATGATAATCTTAACATCTGGATACTGCTCTTTGACAGCCTTAGTACAGAGAACACCGTCCATGACTGGCATGCGAATATCCATCAAAATCACATCTGGACGTACCCGATGAAGCTTTTCCAGCACTTCCTTGCCGTCTCCGACTGTCCCGACTACCTCAATATCTGCGTGGGCAGACAGAATGATTTGCAGAGACTCGCGAATCAAGGCCTGATCGTCTGCTATTAAAACCTTAATCATGTCTTCCTCCTATTTTTGGGATTTCGATATGCGTGTAGAAACCGTCCCGATTTTCAAAGCGGACGCTTCCACCAATAATCATTAGGCGCTCCTGCATCTGCTTGAGGCCATAGCCATAGTGGAGTTCATCAAAGCCAACACCATCATCCTGAATGGTCATTACATAGGACTCTTCCTCCAGCAGCTCAATCCAGATAGTCTTGGCATGCCCATGGCGGACAGAGTTGGTAATAGACTCCTGAATCACCCGGAAGACAATGTCTTCCTTGGCAATATCCAAGTCAATATTATCCCATTCGTAGCGGAGATGAATCTCCAAATTGGAGATGGCTTCATACTCACGGATAATCTTAATCAGTGCTTCCTTCAAAGTGTTATTTTCCAGAGCTCCCGGCCGCATCTTATTGAGCGAGCCTCGGACGTCACGGATACCATCTCGAACGACGACTGAGACATTATTGAGCTGCTCCTTAGCCCGATTGGTATCAATATCAACCAAGACCTTGACCGCATCAATACCCGCTGAAATTCCTGTCAGGGCATGGCCCAATGTATCGTGAATCTCTCTGGCAATACGCTTCCGTTCTCGGTCTTCTGCTATTTTCTCAGACAAAGCAAGGTAAGAGTTCAACTCGCGATTGGCCTGAGAAGCCATGCGCAGCTCTTCCTCAATCCGATGACGCTCCGTAATAGCCGACAAGATATAGAAGAGCAAGGAAATCATAAAAACGACGATATTTAAAGAATAGAGGAAATTCTTACCAAAAAGCAGTAACAGCCGGACAGACTCTGGGTAAAACCGAATATAGGTATCTAGAGAAGGCAGCTTGATAAAGAGCGACATGAGGTCATAGTTGGACAAGAGCAGCATGCCAAAGCTCAAAATAATGAAAGAAAACCAGTACTTCTTGTCCTTGGAAGCATTGAACTCCTTAGAGCCATAGAAAATATCCGCAAACACCAAGAGAATCAAGCCATTGTAGGACGAATGCAAGACGGAAAAGATGACCAGCATGAGCAGGATTTCAATAATAGTCGCCTTGTCATAGACGGACAGCTGATTGGGATGGCGCTCGCGATAGTACATGACCAAAAGCAGACTGCCATAGAGGCTAATTGATACCCAGAAAATCAAGCTGGGAGATCCCGGAATAGCATCCAAACGCTCCAAAAGCGAGTGACTGAAGCCCTTAGCCGCTACATAGTTGGTCGCAAAGAGATAGATGGATGCATTATAGACAATGGCAACCAGATTGATGACCATCAGGGCTATTTTGCTGTAAAATATACTTTTTTGAGGTCTCATTATTGCCACCCTGTAACTGTGTATTGACTGATATTATCTCTGTTGACTAAGTGAACTGGAATCAGGTATTGTCTGTCGTAGGATTTCCCCTCCTGCATCAGCTCAATTACCTGCGCCACCTTGCGTCCCATCTGAATGGGGGATTGGGCCACGGTTCCCTCAATATCGCTAGTCGTAGCCAGAAAGTTTTTGATATCTGGTGAACCATCCACGCCATAGATTGAGATTTTCTTATCAAGACCCTGATTTTTAATAGCAGCCAAGGCCCCGATGGCTGCTCGATCATTGAGCGCCATAACTACATTAAAGTCCAGACCCTCGTCTAGAGCCCCTTTGACCTGTGGCATGGTTTCCTCTGTCTGGCCTAGTGTTTCTTTCTGGGAAATAATCTTGTAGCTAGGCTGTTTTTCAATCGTATCAATAAATCCCTGAATCCGGTCCATGGCAGAGACGGCATTGCGGTGCTCTAGAAGGAGAATATTAGCAGAAGGCCGGCGCTTCATCATGTCCTGGGCAATCAGGACGCCTGCTTGGTAGTTATCAGACACAATGGTCGTATCCACTTTTACATCCTGACTGATAGGCGCATCCACTACGATGATTTTAATCCCAGCTTTCTTGGCCTTTTGAAGAGAGGAAATGATACTGGGACTATTGCTTTTCACTGGATTGATAACAATGACATCAACCTTTTCTCGGACAAAAAAGTCAATCTGCTGGCTCTGCTTGCCCTCATCCAGCTCAGGATCCCGAACGTAAAGTCGGCTGCCCTGCTGGTTGGTTTTCTTCTCCAGTTCCGCATTTAAGGTCTTGTAAAAGTCATTGTTCATGGTCATGTAGGTCACCCCAATCTTGACCTGCTTCTCATCTGGCAGAACGCCCTTGAAATAAACAAAAAGCAAACCCAAGATAAGCAGAATGAAAAGCGGCCAGAGAGCCTTTTTCTGATAATGCTGTATCCGTTTTTTGACTTTAGCTGATACCATTTTTCACCCCCTATGCCGCAAGCACCTTTATGAAACATATAGGATTATTATATTACAAAGCCGGCAAAAAGCAAAATCTTTCCAGAAATGGCTATAATAAAAGAGGCGAAAGAGAATCTAAAAAATCATTGATTTTTGATTCTTGGTCCCACCTCGACAATCATAATTAAACTTTTAAAAGCTTGATAGAAAGAGACTTTCAGTCAAACAGAGCTTGCATCCTGCAAAACTGAATAATGATTTTTTTAGAGCTGGGTCATTTCCCACTCTTTGCTTCTTGCTTAAAAGGGAAGTTCCTCTTCTTCCAATACTAAATCTGCCAAATCAGCTCCGCTGTTATTTTCACGCAGAGCGCGCTGAGCCCGACTTTCCAGCAGCTGGAAGCTATGACAAAGCACCTCTGTCACATAATGAGTGGCCCCCTCCTTTTCATAGCGACGAGTCCGCAACTCACCATCTAGAGAAATCAAGCTGCCCTTGCTTGCATAGCTGGCTAAAGTCTCAGCTAGACGCCCCCAGACAACCACGTTTACAAAATCCGCCTCACGCTCACCGCTCTGAGATTTATAAGGGCGATTAACCGCGACCGTTGCGCGGGCCACAGATTTTTCATTCGCAGTCTTGTGAAGTTCAGGCGTAGCCGTCAGCCGGCCGATTACAATTACTTTATTATACATATTCTTTCCTCCTATCTATTTATTCGCAGGAAATCAAAAAAAGTTACAGAAATTTGTAACTTTTCGATGAAAATTTTTTACTTTTTATGAACCATAAATCCTGTCGCCTGTTGATTGGCCATAATGGTCATATCTGTAATCTGCACACGAGGAGGTTGACCGGTCACATAGACCACTGCATCTGCGATATCTTGAGCTTGCAAGGCTTCGATTCCCTGATAAACCGTCGCAGCCCGCTCTTTGTCACCATGAAAACGTACTGCAGAAAAATCTGTTTCAACAATCCCCGGTTGAATGGTTGTCACCTTGATGTCTGTTGCGATGGTATCGATTCGAAGCCCATCTGAAAAAGTCTTGACGGCAGCCTTGGTGGCTGAATAGACCGCTGCACCCGCATAGGCGTAGATTCCTGCTGTTGATCCCATATTGATAATATGACCTTGATTGACTGCTACCATGGAAGGCAAGAAACAGCGAGTAACCGCCATCAAACCCTTGACATTGGTATCTAGCATAGTCAGCATATCCAACTCATCATAGTCCTGATAGGGAGCCAGTCCTAAAGCCAGTCCAGCGTTATTGACCAAGATATCTATCTGAGCAATCGTTTCTAGAATATCGGAACAGACGGTCTTCACCATGGCCATATCCGTCACATCCAGTGGGAAAGTCCAAACCGTTTGATTTGGAAAAGTTTCTGCAAACTCCGACTTGAGGGCTTCTAGTCTGTCTGTCCGTCTCCCTGTTAGAACGACATTCTCACCCATTTCCATATAAGCACGCGCAATCGCTTCACCAATTCCTGATGTCGCTCCTGTAATCACAACATTTTTCGCCATCTTATTCCCTCCTATCTGGTGTATAAGATACTGACAACTTCCTAGGCAGTCCAGTGTTTAGCTGGGTCGAATGGAGTTCCAACAACCTGGTCATCTGATAATTCAATAACCCCACGTTTTTGAGGCGCATTAGGCAGCTGAAGTTCCCGTGGGCTGCACATCATGCCAAAACTCTTTTCGCCTCGAAGTTCTCCAGGAAAAATCAAATTTCCTTTAGGCATCATGGCACCTGGCAGAGCCACAATCGTTTTGAGGCCGACTTTGGCATTAGGAGCACCGGCCACGATTTGAACAGTCTTATCACTTGCGACTGCAACTTGGCAGATATTAAGGTGGTCACTGTCTGGATGAGCTACCATATCAACGATTTCTCCAACCACAAACTTCGGTTGGCTGTCATTAACCAAGTCCGCTGGGAAGCCTGCCTTGCTCAACTCCTGATTGAGAATGGCCACTTGCTCATCTGTCAAAAAGACCTGTCCGCGCTCTGCAATTTCAAAAAGGTCTGACTGCTCAAAAATATTCCAAGCTACTATCTGGCCATTGTCTTCACGGTAAACACGCGCTAGCCGTCCCTTGCGCTCAGCCGCCAGTTTAGCTCCTTGATTGTCCGCAACAATAATCATCAGCACATCACCGACATATTCTTTATTATAGGTAAAAATCATTTTACGCTCCCTTTTTCTCTTATACTAGCTAAAAATTCATTGAGTTGACCCTTGGTCTTGCGTTCACGATTGACCAGCCGGCCAATCTCCTGTCCCTTTTCCAGCACTACTAAGCTGGGAATCCCGTAAACGTCCCACTCTTTGGCCAGTTCCAGATAGGCATCACGGTCCACTTGGATAAAGCGATAGTCAGGATTTTCCGCTTCTATCTCTGGCAGAAAAGGCTTGATAAAGCGGCAATCTCCGCACCAGTCAGCCGTGAAAAAGAAGACAGTCTTCTCCCCATCATTGACATAAGAAGCCAATTCCTCTATATTTACAGGAAAAATCATGCTTCTTCCTCGTAGCTTAGCTGACCATTTTCATAGACAAAAGCAAAATGACGGTCGTCCTCTAAAACCAGACCGCCAACCAAGCGGTCATCCGTGGACTCGTAGAGCTTGACATAGAGACAGGAAATAGTACCCTGACTGGAAAAGAAATCTCGCACAAGCTCGACGATTTCCTCCCGATTACGCAGTCTTTTCTGTTCCTGTACGACTTTGGCTGCCCCAAAAGCCAGCGCTCCAGCCCCCAAAAGGGCGGTTGTGGTTAAAATGATTTTTTTAGCTTTCATGTAGAATATTTTAACACAAAAGAGCAGAGGCGACAAACAATATTCCAGATTTTCCTTGGATAAGCTGGATTCTTGAATGGGCGTTCCTGTTGATTCAGGCAAGCTATAAGATTTCCCTACTCATTTACCGCAAAAAGTGATAAAATAGGGGGCAGAAAGAAGGTAAGTTTATGACAACATTATTTTCAAAAATCAAGGAAGTAACAGAGCTTTCTGCTATTTCGGGTCACGAGGCACCTGTTCGCAGCTACCTGCGGGAAAAGATCACTCCCCATGTCGATGAGGTCGTCACCGACGGTCTAGGCGGCATCTTTGGGGTACGCCATGCAGAAGCTGAAAATGCTCCCCGTGTATTGGTAGCGGCCCACATGGACGAGGTTGGCTTTATGGTCAGCGAGATCAAAGCTGACGGGACCTTCCGCGTGGTGGAAATCGGTGGCTGGAATCCTCTGGTCGTTAGCAGCCAACGCTTCAAACTCTTCACCCGTGAAGGTCGGGAAATCCCTCTTATCTCAGGCTCTGTCCCTCCTCATCTGACGCGCGGATCTGGCGGACCGGTCATGCCGCAGATTGCGGACATTGTCTTTGACGGTGGCTTTGCGGACAAGGCCGAAGCTGAAAGCTACGGTATCCGTCCAGGAGACACAATCGTGCCAGACAGCTCTGCTATTCTCACAGCTAACGGTAAAAATATCATCTCCAAAGCCTGGGACAACCGCTACGGCGTCCTTATGGTCAGCGAATTGGCTCAAGCCTTGTCTGGTCAACAACTAGGCAACCAACTCTATGTCGGTGCTAATGTTCAAGAAGAGGTTGGCCTGCGTGGTGCCCATGCTTCAACGACAAAATTTGCTCCCGAGGTCTTTCTGGCTGTGGACTGCTCCCCAGCGGGCGACATCTACGGCGGTCAAGGGGCCATCGGCGACGGAACGTTGATTCGCTTCTTTGATCCTGGTCATCTCATGCTGCCAGCTATGAAGGACTTCCTCTTGACAACTGCTGAGGAAGCTGGCATCAAGTACCAATACTACTGCGGCAAGGGAGGAACGGATGCTGGGGCTGCCCATCTCCAAAGCGGCGGCGTACCATCTACTACCATTGGTGTCTGCGCCCGCTACATTCATTCTCACCAAACTCTCTATGCCATGGACGATTTCTTGCAAGCCCAAGCTTTCCTGCAAGCTTTGGTCAAAAAGCTGGATCGCTCAACGGTGGACACGATTACCAACTATTAATTTCAAAAGGCAGTCCGTTCTTCATTCGGGCTGCTATCTCTTTTGTCTGATGCTTTCCCTTTCAACTTTCCAATTTGAAGAAAATTTTGTTATAATGCTTAGCAGAGGTGAAAATATACATGAAAAAAATTGCTTTTGATTCAGAACAATACTTAAACCTGCAGCGCGACCATATCTTGGAGCGCATCAATCAATTTGAGGGCAAACTTTACATGGAATTCGGTGGTAAAATGCTGGAAGACTTCCATGCTGCCCGTGTCCTGCCAGGTTATGAGCCGGACAATAAAATCAGACTGCTTAAAGAGCTCAAAGACCAAGTTGAGATTGTCATTGCTATCAACGCCAACAACATTGAGCACTCTAAGGCACGTGGCGATTTGGGTATTTCCTATGACCAGGAAGTTCTGCGGCTGATTGATACCTTTAATGAACTGGATATTTACGTGGGATCAGTGGTCATCACCCAGTATTCCGGCCAGCCAGCAGCTGACCTTTTCCGCAGCCAGCTGGAAAAGAATGGCATCGCCTCCTACATCCACTACCCGATCAAGGGCTATCCGACCGACATGGACCATATCATCTCACCTGAAGGTATGGGGAAAAACGACTACATCAAAACCAGCCGTAATCTAGTCGTTGTTACCGCACCTGGTCCTGGTTCTGGTAAATTGGCTACTTGCCTATCCAATATGTATCACGACCAAATCAATGGCATCAAATCAGGCTACGCCAAGTTTGAAACCTTCCCAGTTTGGAATCTGCCCTTGCACCATCCGGTCAATTTAGCCTATGAGGCAGCGACGGCAGACCTCGACGATGTCAACATGATTGATCCTTTCCACCTGCAAACCTACGGAAAAACCACAGTCAACTACAACCGTGATATTGAAATTTTCCCAGTACTCAAACGTATGCTAGAGCGCATCCTTGGAAAATCACCTTATGCATCCCCAACGGACATGGGCGTTAACATGGTCGGTTTTGCCATTGTAGATAACGATGCAGCTATCGAGGCATCTCAACAGGAAATCATCCGCCGCTACTACCAGACTATTCTGGACTTCAAGGCAGAGCGCGTTTCTGAATCTGCTGTCAAGAAAATCGAACTCTTGATGAACGACTTGGGCATTACACCGCTGGATCGTAAGGTAACAGTTGCTGCGCGGGCCAAGGCTGAAAGCACTGGCGAGCCAGCTCTGGCCTTGGAATTGCCAAGCGGTGAAATCGTAACCGGTAAAACCTCTGAACTATTTGGTCCTACGGCAGCTGTATTGATTAATGCCATTAAGAAATTAGCCAATATTGCCAAAGAGACCAAGCTGATTGAGCCTGAGTATGTCAAGCCAATCCAAGGCCTGAAAATCAATCATCTGGGCAGCCGCAATCCGCGTCTTCACTCCAATGAAATCTTGATTGCTCTAGCTATCACGGCCATGGAAAATCAAGATGCGGCAAATGCCATGCAACAACTCGGCAATCTCAAGGGCAGCGAGGCCCACTCCACTGTCACTCTGACAGATGAAGACAAAAACGTCCTGCGTAAGTTGGGCATCCATGTAACCATGGACCCCGTTTACCAGTATGATCGACTCTATAGAAAATAAAAACAAGCTCTGTTAAAAGCTTGTTGAGGAAGCTGGCTCTGCCAGCTTTTTTTGTTAATAACGCTTAGACAAGAGAAAGCGCAAAAGATAGTAAAGCCCCAAAACCAGAATAATGTTCAAGGTCAGAAACTGATTGAGACTTAAGATGATTGGGAAAATCATGGACAGGACACTCAAGCACGCTGCCAGCAGCAAAAGGATATTGAAAAGCAAAGTACGAGTCTTTTCGTCAATCATGCGATTGCGCTCATCAGTCACCTGAATGTAGAGCTTATCAAAATTTTCTTCCCGTCTTAAGGCCAGATTATACCGAATGGTCATCAAAGAAAGCCCCAGCAGTATGCCGACCATGACTCCTTCCTGCTGATCATCCAGAGAATGAAAATGGCTCCAGGCCAGTCCTAGCAAGATGATAAAGATTAAGATACGCCCCACGATAACTTTCCTTTGAAGTTTTTTCCGAAATTCTTGTTTCGTTAGTGTTTCCATATCAGCCTCCTATTTTTCATACGCTTGAAAAATTTTCAAGATCACTACAATTAGAATAATTCCCACAAAAGGCAGGATTTCCTTAGGGATAAAATTGGTGGTGAAATGGAAATAAGATAAGCCAACCACCACCAAAATAGCCAATAGCCATTTACACAAATAAGTCCATTTCATGATTCATCCTCCTCAAAGAGAAAAACTTCTTCAATCCTTAAATTGAAAAAGGATGCAATCTTATGAGCCAAAAGCAGCGAAGCATTGTAGCGCCCCTTTTCCAAAGAAATAATCGTTTGTCTCGTGACCTCTAGCTTCTCAGCCAACTCCTCCTGGCTGAGCTTTTTTCTTTTTCGTAATTCTTGAATTCGATTTTCCAAGGCTGCCTCCTTTTCATAATGTAAAACAAACTTTACTTTTCAAATATAGTATAGTCTCCTTTACATCTTTTGTCAAGAAGAAAGCGGCAAAAAAGAGGCTGGGACAAAAGTCCTAGCCTCTCAATTGTCTTTGGATTGTCGAGCAAGACGCAGTGGTTGAGTGGGCTCTATTACGCTGATTTCATCAGCTTTTACAGCCCTACTCAACTGTGCGGAGGCGGGACGACGAAATCGAATTCTAACGAATTACCGATTTCTGTCCCACTCTCTTTTATCATCTTTATTGATTTCCTTTGTTATTTGCCTTTTAAAGCTACAGTCAACTCGACACAGGCTCCTCCTTGGTCTGGATTGAGCAGGGTCAGACGACCACCGTGCAAGAGAGCTACCTGCTTAGAAAAGGCTAAGCCGATACCATGATGGGGATTAGCTGAATTGCGGCTTTGGTCACTCTGGTAAAAGAGCCGTTCCGCTCCCAGCAGCATCTCCTCTGAAAATGAAGGGCCGTTGTTCCAGATAGCAAAAACCAACTGGTCCTGCTGAACTGATACCGTCAGCTTGACTTCCTTTTGATCCTGGTCAGCATGTTCAAGCGCATTCAGTAAAATATTGAGCAAAGCCCGTTTGAGATAGTCCAAATGAATCGACAAAATCAGACTAAGAGCACAATCTTCTTGGAGATAAAAACGATAGCTTTCCTGTTTGCTGAACAGTGCCCAATCGTCCTGGAGATAAGCCAAAAAGTCCTCTAAGGAAAGCTGACTGAACTGATTAAAATCAATCTGAAAGGTCTTAGCATAATCAATCAAAGAGCCACAATACTCTTCCATTTTGTGACTAGCCTGCAAAATCTCAGTAGCATAGTCTGCCTGTGGCTGACCCAACTGCGCCAATTCCAAGAGCTCAGCATTCCCCTTAATCACAGTTAGGGGCGTCTTCAAATCGTGCGATGTCGCTGATAGCTGTAAAATCAACTCCTGATTATGCTGCAGCTCTCTTTCTAAAAGACGAGCATTTTCTTGGTGGCTGCTCCGTAAATCGCTGTAGACTTCTAGCATTTCCTCAATCCGAAAAAGCTGACTTTGATTTTCTTCTAAAAGCTTCTCGCTCTTTAGCATTTTTATTTCCCTATCGATTTTTCGGAGCAATTTCAAAATATGATAAAAAGTAATCAGCAGCAAGCTCCCTGCCCAAAAGAACAAGGTGAAAAGAACGTGATTACTTCCTTGCGTAAATTCGTAGCCTATAAGCACAAAAATCAAAACATGGAAAAAGACGATTTTTAAACTGGTTGTCCAGACTAGGCTTTTGAAATTTCGGGTTCTAATTGCCATCTATAGCCTACTCCTCTCACTGTTGCGATTGATTGCAGCCCTTCTTGTTTGCATTTTTGGCGAATCTGATATACGTATTCTGAGATGGAGCGAAGCTGTGTTTCTGAGCTTTCTGGGTAAAGCAAGGTATGCAGGCGTTCAACTGAAAAGGTCTGCTTGGGATTGCTAGCTAGTAAATGTAGCAACTTAAACTCTCGCTCTGAAAATTTCAAGACTTTACCAAAACAGGCAACTTCATAGCGCTCTGGATAAAATTGACAAGAAGCAATTTCAGAATATCGCTCCTCACGTCTTTCCTCCCGCCTAAGATGAGCTCTGACACGCGCCAGCAATTCTTTGGTTCCAAAAGGCTTGACAATATAGTCATCTGCTCCGCGAAAGAGCCCTTCCACCTTGTCCGCCTCCAATTCCTTAGCCGTCAGAAAGATGATTGGACACGAAAGATGAGGACGAATGTAGGAACACAGCTCAAAACCATTAACAGGCTCCATCATCACATCCAGCAGAATCAAGTCATATCCGACAAAATGCGTCAGCTCTAGGTCTTCTATCCGATCAAGCGTCGTCACATCATAAGCATCGAGCTCTAGGACGTTTTTCACCAACTTCAAAATGCTCCGGTCGTCATCAACCACCAAAATACGATACTGTCTCATAATTTCCATTATAGCATACCTCTAGCGAACATCTCGTTTCAAGGTTAAGAATATAGCAGAGCTCCAAACCAAAGCTAACCATAAAAGCTGTATTCCCAGCCCTGAGAGATCTATTGAATGCTGAAATCCTTCATACTCAAAAAGATTTAGCGTAGCCAGATCGGGCAGGTATTTTGCTTCCTTGATAAAAGTTGCCAATAAACGGCTGAGGCCAATCAAGAGAGGAAAGAGCACCGACACCGGCACAACCCAAGATTGAAATAGCAAAGCGAGGCCAGCAGTTAAAAAAGCCAGAAAAATATTGCTGAGAAGACCAAAAGAGCTGTAATAGAGGAATTTCCCCAGTAAGGACCAACTAAAGCTTAGGTCAAATCGAGCCAGCATAACAAAGAAACAGCTACTTATAATGACACTATAGAGAACCAAGAGCAGCAAGGCCAGAAAAAGGAATTTCCCAGCCAACCAAGCCTTTCTATTTGATACGGTTAGAAAATTCGTTCGCATCCCTGATTTGACAAACTCCTGGGCAAAATAGAGGGAAGTAAAGATGACGATGACAGGCTGTGCCAGATAGAGGGCATGCAAAGCCTCACTCAGAGCCTTTGTTTGGCCAACTGCTGTTTGACTGTAGTCAAGATTCATCAGAAAAAATGGAACGACTCCCAGAGCCACCAAGGCTGCACCAAGAGCGAGATAGTAAGAACGGAACTTAATCCATTCACTTCTAAGCAGAGCTTTGATCATCAGTAGCGCCCTCCTAAATCCGTCTTCAAAAAGCGCAGAGAGGTCATACCGCCGATGACTAGTAACCATGCGCCTAGTATCAACAGCCCTTGCAAGGGATTGTTGGCATATTGGGAAGTTGGCGTTGCAGTAAACAACTCTCCTGCTGGCTGTGGCAAATAAGCTCCCCAACTCGTGTGAGCTGCCAGGTAGTTTCCCAGATTATAGATTTGGGGTACGAGAAAAAGCAGAGGTACTAGCATGGTCCGAGCCAATAAACCTAACAAAAACGAAAGGATTCCCAATAAGGTCAGAGATAAGGTTTTCCACAAAATCAGACTCCAAGCCGCCTGATTGAGCAGAATCGGATCAAGCCCCTCCTTTCCTAAAGCCAGATGCATGGCCATATAACTAAAGTAAATTGATAAAAAGCTAGTGGCAAGAGAAAAGCAAGTAAAGGTCATGAGTTTACCCACAAGCAACTTCAGGCGGTTATTACAGGTCAAGAGGCTAGTTCTCAAGCTATGAGACTGAAATTCCATAGCTCCCAAAATTCCAGCTAAGATGACCAAAACCATGCCCGCCATAGAGGCTCCGTTGAGACCCAGATATTCCAGCGGGTCAATGGCTTCTGCCAGACCGGGAACCGTCTCAGGTGTGGCATCCAAGCCAATAGACAAATACTGTCGGCCCTCCAGCCAGGATACGACAGGCACCAATAGCAACATAAAGGCCAGACTCACTTTGAAAGCCTTGGTTGAGCGGATTTTCAACCATTCTGAATACAATAAGGACATCGTTTCTTTCATCTTAAACCTCCTCTGTCAAATCAAAGAAGAGATCTTCTAGACTGTCTGAATCTTGCAGCACCTCTTCCAATCGTCCCTGCTCAATAATTCGCCCATGATGAATCAAGACTACATCATCTGTCACCATTTGTACCTCTGATAGGATATGAGAAGATAGAAGTACCGTTTTCCCTAAATCAGCCTGCCGACGGATGAACTTTCTAAACCACTTAATCCCACTTGGATCTAGTCCATTAGTCGGCTCATCTAATATAAGAAACTGAGGATCACCCAGCAAAGCTGCTGCTAAACCCAACCGTTGACCTTCCCCCAGAGACAGGCTTGACAAGAAGTCCTTCCTCTTATGAGCGATTCCAGTCATCTCCAAAACCTCATCAATCCGAGACTTGGGAATAGCATTACTCGCCGCAATAATTCTCAAGTGGTCATAGACCTTTCGATTTGGCAGACCGCCAATGCCGTCAAAGGCTGCACCTACCGTTCTGAGCGGATAAGTCATTAACTGATAAGTTCGCCCATCAAAAGTTGCAGTCCCTACTGTTGCTCGATCTAACCCCAAGAGAATCCTCAAGGTCGAGCTTTTACCAGCACCATTTGGACCCAGAAAGGCTGTAATCCGACCGCTTCTAGCTGTAAAAGAAATATCTTCTAAAATCTGCTTGCTGCCATGCTTTTTGCAGACTCCTTCTATTTTCACTGTATGTTCCATACTGAACTCCTTTTGATTTTTCTTTAGTATACAGGGGTAAGTTCAGAGAAACTTCAGACAATAAAAAAACTTGCCTTACGACAAGCTTCTTTTCTCATTTTTCAACCTCATCCCAGAGTTGGCGGATGCTTTTTTTCTGTACTGGATCGACAAAGTGTGGCGCGATTTCCACCAGAGATTGCAAGACAAAAGCTCGTTCAGCCACATAAGGATGAGGAACAATCAAGTCCGGACTATAAAACTCTTCTTGTCCTATGTAAAGAATATCCAGATCAATCACACGCGGTCCCCATTTGATCTCCCGCACGCGCCCTAAATCAGCTTCGATGGCCAAGAGCGTCTGCATTAACTCCTCAGGATTGAGCCAAGTCTCAACTTCAACAACTTGATTGAGGAACCGATCCTGCTCAACGCCACCCCAAGGCTCTGTCTCGATACGGCTTGATGCTTGCAAAACTCTTATATTTTGTTCTGCCATTTTTTCCAAAGCCGCATCCAAATTGGCAGCTGGGTTGCCTTGATTGCTGCCCAGAGCGATAAAGGCTTTCAACTTTCGACGTACTAACTTGACTGAGCAAGTCTCTAAAGGCAGCGGCACCGGTGCCCAAGGTTTTTTGACCTCCAAACTGACCTTCTGCACCAAAGGATGAGTCAGAAAAATCCGATCAATCAACTTGTAAGCCAGCGTCTCAATCAAGTCCTCCTTGCTTTCCTGACACCAGTGGGTCAAATCCTGAGCTAATTCTCCATAGTGGATAGAAGCTGTTAGGTCGCCTGTTTTGGCAGCCCGAGTCATATCATAGTCCAAAATCAGATCCAGCACAAAACGCTGGCCCAACTCCTTCTCTGCTCCAAACAGACCGTGATAGGCATACACTTCCAAATCCTTAATGCGCAGTTGATCCATTTTCTTATCCTTTCTGATTCAAGTTTCTGCATTTCATCCTTAATAAAACTACTTGGCCTTTCCTAACACGCTCCACCACTGATAAGATCAATGTCCCATCAGCTTGTAAGCTTCATTTTTTAGGTCCTTATCCGTCGCTAAAACGCCACGCGCCGCTGTAGTAACTGTTGCAGTGCCAGGCTTTCTGACTCCTCGCATATTCATACACATATGCTCAGCTTCCACCCAGACCAAGGCCCCCTGAGCACCCAGATAGTCCATCAAGGCTTCAGCAATCTCTACGGTCAATCGCTCTTGAATCTGTGGTTTCTTGGCATAAACCTCTACTGTTCGGGCCAGCTTGGACAAGCCTGCTACCCGACCATTAGGCACATAGGCGATATGAACCTTCCCGTAAAATGGCAGGAAGTGATGCTCACACATGGAATGAAAGAAAATATCCTTCTCCACTACCATATTATTGTCAATGATTTCAAAAGACTTGGCCAGATGCTCCTCAGCCGTCTCACCCAGCCCAGCAAAGATTTCCTGGTACATCTTGGCAATGCGCTGTGGCGTCTCCTGCAAACCTTCGCGGCTTCCGTCTTCTCCAACCGCCTCAATAATCTGGGCTACAGCTGCTTCAATTTTCTTCGTGTCCATATATGCTCCTATGTTCATTTTTATTTTTTGATAATTGACTTGACTGAGAAGGACGCTCGGCCAAATCTAACTTGCGATTCTCAAGGATTGATTTTCTAACCTGAGCCAGAAAATAAAGAGAACCCGTAATCAGCAAAAGCTCATCTGACTCATGCTCTACAGCAAAATAATCTGCCAAATAATCCGGCCATTCTTTGTAAGACAGACCTTGCTGCTCAGCCAAGGCTTGCATGCTCTCTTTAGAAAAACTCCGCGGATCAGCAAAGGCTGTCAAGCTTATAGCAGCTTTGGGAATCTTTTGCAACAGCTCCACCATATCATCCAAGGCCTTGGTTTGGATACAAGCAAATAAAATGTGCTTTCTATACGTCGGATAATGCTGGTCCAATGTCGCTGCTAGCGGCCGAAGGGCATGGGGATTATGGGCTCCATCCAGAAGGATGAGCGGCTGATCCGATATCCTTTCCAAACGCCCTGGCCACACAGCAGCAAGCAAGGCCCTCTCAACCTCTTCTTTTGTTAAAAAGGGCAGCGACTGCAGCTGACAGTATAGGTCACACAAGTGCAGAGCCAATCCAGCATTGTCCGCCTGATGCAGTCCCATCAGAGCTGTTTGATAGGAGTCTTTGACCCGATAGGCATTCGAAAAGGAAAAGCACTCCCCCTCCTCTGACTCTTGATGTTCCACTTGATAGTCTTGAGACCAAGAAAAGTGAGGAGCATCTTTTTCAGCAGCCTTTTGCTCGACTACTGCCAGAGCCTCCGGCTCCAACCTACCGGTCACAAGGGGAACTCCAGGCTTGATAATGCCTGCTTTTTGCTGGGCAATAGCCTCTAGACTGTCACCCAGCAGGGCCACATGATCCAGACCGACTGTCGTGATTGCAGTCAGCAAAGGCTGACAGACATTGGTACTGTCCAAAAGCCCACCCATGCCGACCTCGATAATAGCCACATCCACCTGCTGCTGGACAAAATAATCATAAGCTAGAGCAGTTACAATCTCAAACTCAGTCACTCCCTGTAAACTAGAGTCAGCCGCATGCTGGGCCAAAAGCTCTTGGTAAATAGAAAGCAATCGCTGAAGGTTTTGGTCGGAAATCGCATTGCCATTAATGGCAATCTGCTCATTGTAGCTGACTAGATAAGGAGAGGTAAAGGTTCCGACGCACAGACCTCGCACCTCCAAAAGTTGGCGCAGATGGGCAATGGTTGAACCCTTGCCATTAGTTCCTGCAATATGAATGACTGGTAGCTGCAAATGCGGATTCCCCCGCAGCTCCAGCAAACGCTCCATCCGCTCCAAGCCAAAATTGGGACTGGCTGTCCGATAGGCTTCCAGCCAGCTTAAATCAGGTAATTCTTGTTTTTTCATCTTACTTGTACTGACCTAGATTGAGATCTTCTGTCTGCTGTGCTAGACGAATAGCATCGCCAACGGCAGCAGCCATCCGGTGCTTAGCCACTTCGTGCACTCTGACAACTTCAACGCCTCTGCTAGCCGCAAGGGTAGTCAGATGGGCTGAAGCTGTATCACGGTTTTCGAAGCCTTCCTGAGTCTCAGGATTGACCTCAAAGCCGTTTTCTTCTAAGATACTAACGAGAAATCGCTTACGAGAAACCCCAAGAAAAATAGGGAAACCAGCCTGATGGAGACTTTCCAGCTCCTGCAAAAGGAGAAGATTCTCACGCTTTGTCAAACCGAAACCAATCCCTGGATCCAGCATGATATTCTCACGCGAAAGGCCAGCGTTTTCGGCCACCTTCAAAGATTTCTCAAAACACTTCCACATGAGTTCTGCAATCGGCAGCTCTGCAAAAAGAGACAATTCTTCCTTGCTAAAAGCAGGGGCAAAGCCAAATTCTGGGAAAATCCTTGCACTGGCATGTTGAGGACGAGCCATCACTGGATTAAACATGACAATGACTGGCGCACCATATTTCGCAGCAGTCTCTGCCATCTTTTGATCACCCAAAAGACCTGTAATATCGTTGATGATATCTGCACCCGCAGCCAAAGCCGCTGCAGCCACTTCCGACTTCCAAGTATCCACAGAAATCAGAATATCACTTTCCCGACGAATAGCTTCAATGACTGGCACCACCCGCTCTATCTCTTCTTGAATAGCTACAAAATAACTGCCTGGCCGAGTAGACTCACCACCAATATCCAGCATATGAGCTCCCTCAGCAATTAGCTTTCTAGCCTGAGCCAATGCCGTCTCAACCGTGTTGTAGCGTCCGCCGTCCGAAAAGGAATCCGGCGTCGCATTGATAATGCCACAGAGGCCCGTTCGGCCATCTGGAGCAATTGCTTTTAGATTCACCATTTGACTTTCATCTCATTTCTATTTGCTGCCCTGCTCTTCAACAAAAAAGGCACACTCATCTAGTGTACCGCAAAGCTCTCAGCAGATGCAGCATCCAGTCCTATGAACTGCACTCGACTTCACAAGAAGACCCTATTTAGCCCCTTGTTTCATTTACCATTTTACCATAATTCTTCTATTTGACAAAACACTTTCTAAAAGCAAAAGGGTAAAAGGCTGAGAATAATCATATTTCGGAGAATATGGGCCAGCATAGACAGCTCCAAACGCCGAAAATAAGGCCTGAGTAAATGAGCAAAGACCAGTCCAAAAACCAGATAAGACAGAAAACACAGAGTTTCCTGAGGATTTTTCGCAAGAGAAAAGCAGAGCAAACCTAGTGCAATCCCCCAGCTCTTCCGATAGCGAAGAGGGAAGTCCCTACCAACAAATTTCGGTGCTACAGGGGATAAAACGGCGATGTCAATCCCCAGAAGCAAAAGAGAAGATGACAGAAAACTCTCCGTCAGCATCTGCTCTACCGCCTGTCCTGACTGTACCTCCTTGCCACACAGCAGAAGAACCCCCGCAGCATTGACCAAAATCATCAAAAAATACAAGAAAAGCAAGTGTCGATAGTTGCTTGACTGACGCAGAGAACCTTTGATTTCCTGCAGTTCTCTGGAAAAATAAAAGGCACAACAAAAAAGCAACCCCAGCAAGCCCACCATAAAAAGCAGATTAGCCTGACTAAAGACCAAGCGATGAGGAATTGGATGAATCATGAGGAGCAGTCCCGTCTGAGTCAACATAGCTAGCAATAACAATTGAATGATTTTTTCTAATTTCAGCATATTCTCTCCATTCTTCTCTTATCATTATAGAAGAAGTAAGAGCAAGCTGGGAGAAATCCCCTCAAATGTTCTAATTTGTGCCTCAAATGACAAAAAAAGCAGATATTCTCTGCTTTCTTACTTGTTCACCAAACCTGTCAGTATCATGATGAGTACTGCAACTCCATTTCTCAGCATGTGTGCCAAAATAGACATTTCCAAACGCTTAAATATGTAAGCAACTGCAGCTAAAACAGCACCCATACCTGCATATATAACAAAACTGCCGATGTTGGTCGGACTATGAAAAAGACCGAAAAGAATCACTCCTACAACCAATCCCCAAACATAATGCTTGGTAAAAATCTTCTGAGGAATCAAGCCGCGAAAGACCACTTCCTCCAAGATAGGGGCCTGAATCACAGCTCCTACCACTAATAAAATTTTGGGTACATGCTGAAATAAAGCATTCAAGGCATCCTGATTGGCAGTGGATATGGCCTGACCTTCCAGCAGCATAATAATTGCTCCCAACATGTTGACACCAATCATGACAACATTAGAAACGGCTAACCAACCCAACGAAGACCATTTGAAGAAGCTAAAGTCAAGGCTCAGCAGTTCTTCTTGCTTCGCCATTCGCAAAACAAAAAAGATAATCAAAAGATATACCACCAGCACAAAGATAGTCTGGCCAGCTGAAAAACTCTTCTCAGAAGCAGTCATCTGTCGGATAAATATAAATGGTATCTGGCTGAGAAATAAGACAAACAGAGTCAGTAGGATGTACTCTAATTTTTTTAGAATTGCTTTCATATCTTCCTCCTTTTCCTTCCTAGTATAGCTCAATTTACTCATTTTGTATAGACAATTCTTAACTGCAGGCATCTTGAATATCAAGGGGTGGGAACTAATACAGATAATGACTATGAGATAGAATCGCTCAATGTTTTCAGGGCCAACAACCAAGAAAATTCTTTTTTAACGCATACAAAAAGCCCAGTCAAACTGAGCTTTTAGATTTTCTTAATTTATTGATTTTTGAAACGTTCAACATCACGCGCAATGACCAACTCTTCGTCAGTCGGAATAACCAAGACTTTGACCTTGGCATCAGGACTGGAAATCACCCCTTCTGCACCATACACATTCTTTTCTGGATCCACGTTACAGCCAAACCACGAGATACCTTCAACAACCAATCTACGAATGGTTACAGAATTTTCACCGATTCCTGCGGTAAAGATGATAGCATCAGCTCCATTCAAAACAGCAAGATACTGACCAATATATTTCTGAATCCGGTCTACAAAAATGTCGTTAGCTAATTGAGCCTTGGCATCACCTGCCCGCATCGCTTCATGAATATCGCGCATATCACTAGACTTCTCAGAAACGCCAAGCAAGCCAGATTCACGGTTCAAGACGCGACTAATATCTTCTGGAGTATTAAAGTCATCCGTGTATTGCATCAAGTAAGGAATAATAGCTGGGTCAATATCCCCTGTACGCGTTCCCATCATGACACCGCCAAGTGGTGTGAATCCCATAGAGGTATCTACAGAAACGCCCTTGTCAACTGCTGTGATGGAAGCTCCGTTACCGATATGGCAAGTGATAAGCTTGAGTTCTTCAATCGGACGTCCCAAAACTTTAGCAGCTTCCTTGGCTACATACTCATGGCTGGTCCCGTGAGCTCCGTACTTGCGAACCTTATTTTCAGTGTAGTATTTAGTAGGAATCGGATAGCGATAAGCTTTTTCCGGCATAGTTGTATGGAAAGAGGTGTCAAAGACTACCACGCTGGTGATGTCTGGCAGAATTTCTCTAAAAGCACGGATACCTGCAGCATTAGCCGGATTATGCAATGGAGCTAAAAGAGACAGCTCCTCTACCTTTTGAATCACTTCTTCATCAACGAGAGCTGAATCCTTAAAGTATTCACCGCCAGCCACAACACGATGGCCCACACCGGTAATCTCATCATAAGACTCAATGATATTAAAGCGTTTCAAATCATCCAGCAAAATTTTTACGGCCTGCGTGTGATCTTCAATATCAAGAACCTGCTTCTCTGACCGACCGTCAAACTTCACTGTTGAAATAGAATCTTTGAGACCAATCCGTTCCAGCAAGCCCTTAGCCAATACTTTTTCTTCCGGCATCAAATAGAGTTGCCATTTTAAGCTTGAGCTTCCTGCATTAATAGAAATTGTTTTCGACATTTCTTCACCTCTTTAAGCGTTTTCAAAATCATTATATCAAAATTTTGTTTGAATTTCACTATCTTTGTACCAGTTTTGAAAACTTTGGCGGAATTTAAACATTTCATCATGATCCTGCAAATCCCGCAGAGGATAGATAAAAGGCTGAACGTTGTTAGCTTCTTGCTTCCTCAAGACAAAAAGAGTTTTGGCATGCTTGCTGCTTGAGAAAATCGACTCTGGCAAGGTTATCATCGCAATAAACTGAGCCTTGGCCAAGAGCCATTTTTTCAGAAGAGGAGCTTGAGCGCTAGTCAAGAGGTCATTCGGCGCCAGAAAAATAGCATAACCACCTGGCTTCAGATATTTGAGCGACTGCTCCATTAGAAGATGATGGGCATAAGTGTGCTCATCCGGACTAGCCACCTCATAGCGGGAGGCGATACTATCGTCTGGATAATAACCGACCGGTAAATCACTGATAATGATATCACTCTCTTTCAGAACCTGAGGCCGAACTGCATCCCCCTGAGCAAAGTGAGCCTTAGAGTTCGTAACCTCCGCAATACTGGCAGAAAGGTCAATTAATAAATCATCTAGTTCCAGACCCAGATAGTCAATCTTCTTTTGGGTATGATTGAGAATAGTCTCAGCCAAATTTCCAGTTCCACTGCCGATTTCTAATACATCAGCTTCCTCTCCGTGAGCTAGCTGATCCAATAAGAAAGTAATCAGAAAACCAATTGTATCAGGAGTGAACTGATGATTGACCTGCATGGGCTCCGTCTGGGCAGCCTTCATCAGAATAAACTGATAGGCTCTCCGCCATTCTTCTTTGGTCAAATGCAGAGCACGGATTTTTTCATCGTTGGTCAGAACTTCTTGTAAATCAGTATCCCCATCTAGGTAAATGCCGTTCTGCTCAATCAGAGCATCGTAAAAATTGGTCGCCAGAGCGTTTTGGATATTCTGGACGTTTTCGAGAATCAGAGTATAAGCTTGTTCTATCTTTTCAAAATTCATGGAATCCTCCGTTTATCCTATCATACCAAAAATAAGGCCCCATTCCAAGATATATAAAATTACAAAGATTTTACAGTTATATTAGTCCGACTTACCAGCTTCGTCCGAAATCGCTTTCTCTTTTTTGTCAGTTGCTTTCTTGTCTTCCTTTGCTTTATCCTCATCTTTCTTAGAAGTACTAAAAGTAAAAGAATAGGAATGCCCGCTGCTGAACTGACTGCTGATTTCCAGTTCCTTCCCTTTCTTACGGTAGATCGCCTTTCCTTGCTCAAACTCCATCTCACCGCTATCATCCTTGGCTGTAGCTTTTGTCAGAACTGCCATTGCATAGGCTTCCGTCCTTTCCCTGTTGAAAAGTCGCAAGCGCTGACTGCTGACTTGACGATTGAGATAAAACTGCAGGAGCAGGCTAAAGACTGCAGCCATCAGCAGCGCATACAGTAAAATACCAGCCTCAACTTTCTTCTTCCACACGATAGACGAACTCCCTCTCTAAGCCTTTTTCAAAGCGAAAATGAAGATGGACAAGCTTACCGTCCTGACGGACGTCAGCTGCTTCTAAACCATAAATCATCGGCTGGTAGCCGCGACCGCTCTTATCTGTTTTACGGAAATCATCGCCCTTAGATTTACCAAAGGCCAAGTCCCTGCCATCTTGTCTGATGTAGATTTTATTGTCTTCTACCTTGTCAAATTGACTTCGCGAAAGCTCCGTCTCCAGTTGGTCGGCAAACAAAAGCCACTCTTGCTGTTGATTGTTCTCCTGCTGATGCAGTTCTGAAGATATGAGCTGGGTCATGGCCTGAAAGACTAACACCCCGCCACTGAGAACCAGCAAGGCTACTAAGGCCTCCAAGAGGGTAAAAGCCTTGACTTTAAGGTTTTTGGACACGGATAACTACCTCCCCTTCGTGATAGACCAGCAGCTGCTTATCTGTCTTAAGCTGACGCACAGCAATTCCATTGATATGAAGCTCTTCTTGTCCTGTTTGCAGGGCCATACGAGCTACCCGAAGCACCTCTTCCTGCTGCAGAAGGATCTGCTGCTCTTTACGAGACCGGCTAATCTGTCCCAGAAGCAGACTGGCAATAGCCGCAAAAACTGCCATAGCCACCAGAGCTTCCAGCAGAATGCTAGCCTGAAGCTGTCGTCTTTTTAAACTTTCCATTGCCCATATAAAGCTGGTAAACAACTGTCCTGTCCTCCGTCTGAAAAATAATCTTGCTGAGTGATGAATTCCCACCAGCCCGGTCAAACAGAATGACCTGCTGCTCATGTTCCTGCAAAGTTTGCGAAAAATCCAGCTCTTGATAGCCATTGGAAATCTGCCGTCCTGAAATCTCCAGAGAAATCTTCTCATGCCCAGCCAAGCTTAGGCTCTGCGTCTCCTGATAGAGCCTCTCAAACTCTAAAAAGAAGAGTTGCTCTTGAACCTGATTGAAGCCAGCCCTGACCGAGCCAGATAAGCCTAGTAGTAGAAAACTAACGACAAAAAGAACGAGGAGACTTTCCAGCAGTGTAAAAGCCTTAATTGGCAACCGCTTGAGTTTCGCCACTGTGTTTTCCATAGTAAGCCTTATAAGAATCTGCCTGTTTCTGGCTGATATTTCCTGCACTGACTAGCTTGCTCAGGCTAGCCTTTTCATTGGTATTCTTCAGTTCATACAGCTCCGCCTGGCTTTCTACCACCTTGACCACCGCTGCAGTTCCTGTATCTGAAACAGCATCTTTTTGCTTGGTCAGATTAGGCACAAAGAGCAGCAAGAGTACGCTGATAACCAGCAAGACAATCAGCATTTCCACAAGGGTGAATGCTTGAACTTTTAAGGTATTAAGTTTTTTCATTACAAATGAACCTCCATATTCTGATAAATGGGCAAGAGCATTGCCGCATAAAGTAAAACAATCACTAAGGCAACAAAAATAAATACTAGGGGCTGAATGAAATTCATGGCCCGGTTGATACGTAGGAAAAATTCCTCCCAAGTCTTTTCAGCATAGACTTCCAGCTCACTGCCTAGCTTGGACTTAACCTCACCATACTCGATCATCAGGGACAATTCTTTCTTAAAGAAAGGGTAACTTGCTGCCTTGTCCGCATAGCCCTGACCACCTTGTAATGCAGCAGCCATATCTTCTCCGATTTCTTTAAAGAGCTGGGAAGGCTGCTCCTGCATAATCGCAAAAATCTGACTCAGTTCCAAGCCCTGACCAATCATATTTCCCCATTCACGAGCATAATAAGCGGTCAAGTAAGCCTGTACCAAATGTCCAAAAAAGGGCAGAGCTGCTAGTTTACTGAAAAAACGAATCTTGGATGACTTTCGATAGTAAAAGAGAGCCACTGAAACCAAGACAGCTAAAGCAAGGCTGCTCCACAAAAAGATCTGAGGCAGGTGATTAATCAGCCGAGTAGCTAGATTCTGGCTGTCCAATTGAGGCAGAAGATAGTTGCGCAAGCCCAGCATGATAAGAACCAAAAAGCCCAGCAGCATGAGAGGATAGGTTCCTACCTCTATCAATTTTTTCTTAACCTTGGACAGATTTTCCAGATAGGCCTCAATTTTGCCCAGACTTAGAGTCAGATTGCCATGCAGCTCAGATAAGGACAGCTGGGTTACAACACTGTCGGAAAATCCCAGTCGACTGACAATCTCTGAAAAGGACTGACCAGCTGACAATCCTGCCCGCATTTCTGCCACATAAGCCTCCTCCAGCAAGGCACTTCGCCTCAGAAAGTCTACAATCTCTGCTAGGTGAAAACCACTGCTGAAGAGATTATGAAAGAGCTCAATAATCTTTTTCTGCTTAGGCGTAGATAATTTTTTCGGTCTGCTTTTGCTCAGCACTGATATGTCCTTCTGCAAAAAGCTGATCAATCTGCTGATTCCAGACTGCGGCTTCGTGCTCTTGATAGTTTTGACTGACAAAATCAACGACACCTCCTCCCCCAATTAAACGCTGGTAACAAACACCTTGCAGCACCATTCTTAGCTCATCCTCGCTAACACCCAATTCCAAAAGCCGCTCATAGACACCTCGAACACTCTTAGCATGAATCGTTGAAAAGACCGTAGCTCCAGTCAAACTTGCCCGAACCACTGCCCTAGCTGTCTCTCGATCACGGATTTCCCCGATAATCAAGAGATCCGGTCGATGTCGCAGAGACAGCTTAATCAGACTATCATAAGTCATGCCAATGGTTTCGTTCAGCTGCAGCTGCAGCATAGCCTCTTGCTTAATCTCAACCGGATCTTCAATCGACATAACCTGCTGACCAGAAAATTTAAGCTGAGCCAAATGGTACATCAAGGTCGTCTTGCCACTGCCGACTGGGCCTGAGAATAGATAGAGGCCGCGAGCCTGAATTTTCTTGCGCAGCTCCGGCAATTGCTCAAACCAAAAGCGCAGCTCCCTGTCTTCATCATGCAAGAGCCGGATGACCAGACTTTCAAAACCACGATAATCACCAACTGTTGACAGCCGGATTGAAACCTTGGCTTCCTCACAGTCATAATCGCAAGACCCAAGCTGACTGCGGCGCTTCTCTCCAACATTCATACCTGCGACAAACTTAAAGTGGCTGATAACAGCTGACAGAAGCTCAAAATCATAAGTCTTTATAAAGCGACGTTCATCACCAATTCTCATATAAAGCTCATAGCAAGTGCTCTTAGGAATGAGGTAAATATCCTGCGCCCCTTCTTGCCGAGCTTGCCTGATCATTTCTTTTGCAATTTCTTGAACCATATATCCTCCTCATCTTACTATTCGCAAAAAATCCAGAAAAAGAAAAAACAGCGGAAGGAACTTAACTTTTAACAAGTTAGGTCTCTTCTGCTGCTCTATTATCTGATTTGCAAAATATATTCTATCGATTTAAAGAGGCTTAGCGGATTTTAGTTTGACTGAGCAAGCTCGGTGCTTTTCAAGACCGTTCTGCTTAGTATAGCCTGGCCGGTACTTGCTCTTAGGAATCTTGCACTCATTCTCCAGCAAAAACAGCGAGTGATACTGCTGAACATTTTCATCACATTCCTCGCACCAGCGCTGATCCTCCGGATCCCAAAAAATAGTCATTAAATCACTACGGCTCTTATACAAAGGTGACTGCTCTTCCATCTGCAGCCAGCGGTTTTTATAATATTTAAGGGCTTCATAATAATCATCGAAGTGCTTCTTTGCAACGACATCTTCTTCCCAGCCATCCAGGAACCACCACGGTTCATAGTCCCCGTACATCTCAATTACACAATACATACTCGTCCTCTCTTTGTACCGTATATTATATATAAATTCTTTGGCGAACAAAACTATTTTGCTCAGAATCAGAAAACAATATAAAAACCCCTTGTAACCAAAGATTAAAAGGGATAGGCAAAAGAATAATACACATTTTTATTGGGCTGGAGAAAGATCGTTTTCAATAATGACCTTAATAGCGTGATGGTCAGCAGCTTGGCCAAAGACCTTGAAAGCTTCTTCGATTTCACTCAACTTAAAGTAATGAGTCACTAGCTTTTCTGGCTCAATCTTATGACTTTCCAGAGCCTTTAGCAGCTGTGGAGTAGTATTGGTAGATACCAGCCCGGTCGTCACATTGATATTTCGAATCCAGAGCCGGTCTAACTCAAACTCTACAGGTTTGCCATGAACTCCACAGTTAGCAATGGTTCCATCAACGGCAATGACTTTCTGACAAAGATCAAAACTGTCTGGAATTCCTACTGCTTCAATGGCTACATCAACTCCACGTCCATCTGTCAAGTCAAAGATAGCCTGCACAGCTTTTTCAGCATCCGCTGAATTTACCTTATCTGTTGCCCCAAAGGCTATGGCCGTATCTAAACGATTCTCATCGATGTCAACCATGATAATCTTTGACGGAGAATAAAACTGAGCTGTCAGTAAAGACGCGAGACCGATTGGCCCAGAGCCAACGATAGCTACTGTACATCCAGGCTCTACTTTGCCTTTTAAAACTCCTATTTCATAAGCTGTTGGCAAGATGTCTGACAGCATGACCAAGGCCTCATCTGACAAATCTTTTGGAGTATAATAGAGAGTATTATCCGCATGGGGCACGCGCAGATACTCAGCTTGAGTTCCGTCAATCAAATGCCCGAAAATCCATCCACCTTCATCTTCACAATGGGCGTAAATGCCCTTCTTGCAATAGTAGCACTTGCCACAGGCACAAACACAGGAAATCAGAACTTTATCGCCCTTCTTGAAATTGGTTACACTGTCACCAACTTCTTCAACAATACCGATGCCTTCATGTCCCAGAATAGTACCGCTCTTGCAGGCAGGTACGTCTCCTTTAATAATATGAAGATCAGTCCCGCAGATAGTGGTCTTAACCATACGGACAATAGCGTCTGTTGGCTTGCGTACGACAGGTTTATCAACATCTATAAACTGGGCAAATCCCGGCTTAACATAAGTATAGGCTTTCATAGGCTATCCTTTCTATTGTTATGTTATGATGAATGTTTTCTATTTTATTCTAACAGTTTGTGAAAAAAATCGCAAGGTTTTTCCTCCAAAAAAAGTGGGACAAACACCGTTTTGTCCCACCCTATTGTCTGTATTATCTTAAGCAAAATTTTTATTCTGCTTGTTTCTGCATTATAACGTTTCTAAAGCAACCATCGTTGTCACAGCTGCGTCATAGTAATTGTCTGACGGCAAACCTTGCATGAAGAGATATTTATTCTGCTGTACTAATTTGCGGAATTCTATATTGTTGTTAGCCGCATAGAATACTGGTGCGGTAAAGCTACCAGCCTGATTGCTATTGAGAGCCTTGCCTTTCAGGTTGTAGCCCGCATAAATCTTTTCTTGATTGAGGAAGAAGTTCAACATCTTCTTCAGCAGTTTTTGACTTTTTTCATCCTTGCTTTGAGCCAAGTTGTAAGGAAGTCGGCAGGCATTATAAGAATAATAGCCATCATTTGCAGACTCAACCGTATCAGGCTCAGCAGCCCGAACTTTGTCACCGTCAACCCAGATAAAATCTGGTATCAAACCAGTCTTGTTATCAGCGCTGATTGCTTCAAGTTTGCTGAGCATGTTATCTCGGATTGTCAGCCACTGCTTATCTTTGGTCAACTCATAGAAAGCTTGGAACTGCTGCGGCAATGTATCAGAAGTCCGCATGAGATTATAAAATTTCGATTCTGTATTTGCCCAGTTCCCAACTGTCAAAACACCATTGCTTTCATTATAGTTATATGCCAATACATCTTTCAGAATAGCCTGAGCCTGAGCTTGATATTCTTTAGCCTTGTCCGGCCACTGTTTAGCCGCCTGAATCAAAGCATAGGCAATGTAGAGATCACCGTCTGTAGCATTGTTTTCGTCTTCATGATTACTCTTTCCGTCCTTAATCGTCTGTTTCCAAGACATGAGTTGGGTATCTTTCAGACGATGAGCTAGATAATATTGGTAGAGCTTTTCAAAATCAGACGAACTTGCCTGGCCTTGCTTAGCTGCATCCACAGCAATCACCATGCCATAACCCTGTGCTTCAGACAGCACAACATCTTCCGTCTTACTGTTTGTCGTCCTGATATAAGACAATTTGTCCTTGGTTACGACATATTCTTTAGACCATTGGCTGTATATTTTCTTTTTGATATTCGGAGTGCTGCCCATGCGGGTGTACAACAGGATACTAGCCAAGACAGCCAGAATTATCACAAACCAAATAAATCTTAATCTTGTTCTTTTCACACTTTCTCCTAACCTGCAAATCGTTTTGTTTTAACCCACTTGGTTTCTTTCCGCTTCAAAATCTTGTCCAAGATAACAGATCCTACTGCATCTAAAGAGACAACTATAAAGAGCTGAGAGTATGTCAAATAGGACACAAGGGCCAGCCAAATCTGTTTGGTAGTCGCCTGTCCAAACTGAGAAGCCAGGGCAATATTGATCTGCAAAAGATAAAGCAAAATCATCAGAAGCCAGTTAAAGAGCATCAGCTGGACGATATAGATATTCTGAGCATCAAAAGCGAAAGGAATCCGCACATCCGGTATAAAGAGCTGGGTAATCATCGCCGCTACATTGGCAAAGAAAACCAAGTCAGATAAGACAATCGCCAAATTGAACCAGAAGAAGATACAAGAATAATTGAAAACTTCTAACTTCACGCGCCAGTTACCGCCGCTAAAAAGATGCTTGAAGTTGTCAATAACCACCTCGTAATTCCCCTTAGCCCAGCGCTTACGCTGCAAGTAATAGGACTTGAGGGTCTCAGGTTCTTGCTGGAAAGCCTCGGAGTTATAAGCCAAGGCAATCAGCTTGCCGCTCTGCATGATCTTAAAGGAAATTTCCGTGTCCTCTGTCAAGGCACCATTTTTCCAACCACCAATACTCTTAACAAACTCCGTGTTAATCAAGAAGTTCGTACCTGGAATCCGTCCAATCTTGAAGAGATGCCACATACCTACGTGGTAAACACGCTGAGTTACAACGATTTCTTGGTTGATACAACGGGTCAGGAAGTTCTGGTTGGCATTACGGGTCTTATTGCGTCCAAAGGAAGCAACGTGACGTTCTGGATCTTCTAAGACTTTCTTGACTAGGAAGTAGAGGGCATTCTTTTCTGGCATAGCATCCGCATCGTAGACACAGATATATTCGCCCTTAGCCATCTTCAGGGCATCATTCAGCACCCCAGCCTTACCTCCCGTACCTGTACGGTCTGTAATTGTAACATTGCGTCCAGCATACTCAGGCATAGCCTGTACTTTCAGCATTTCCTGATAAGTATCATCCGAGCAGTTGTCTGCAAATAGCAGAACTTCCACTCGGTCATGAGGGTAATCCAAGTCCAGAATAGCCTTGGTCGTCTGAGCGATAACCACATCTTCATTGTGGGCAGGAACAACGACTGTAACCATAGGATAATGCTCCAAGGGACTGGTATCCACGTTGAAGTCACTGCGCTTCATCCAGAAATGCACGGAAGAACATAGGATAACCAAAGCCCAAGCCAGAGACATCCAGATGGAGAACAGGGTGATAATCATAATAAGCTGACTAATCATGACGAGTCACCGCCCTAAAATTTTTATTGACCCGATTGTAGATAACCAGATAATAGATGAAGAGGACAAAAAAACTAATAGCAAAAAAGATACTTAGCACCATAGATACGATAAAAAATACTTCAGTTAAAGACATGTGTTTACCTCCTAATATTCTACGATAATGTCGGTTTCAAGCTGACGCTCCAGATTGCTCAAAGCGTCGTCAAAATTATGGAATTTATCAATGTTTTGAGCATTCAGTTTTAAGCTGCCAGACTGAAACTGAATTTCTTGGTCAGTTTTCTTATTTTCAAAGCGCATTGTCGTCAAATCGGCACGCACTTTCTCTTGGAAATATTCCTTGACTTCCTGATCCAGATCTTCTACCAGAACGAGAAAGTTACCATTGGATACATAGTAAACTGTCTCTACATTCTGGAAGTCCCAGTTGAGCAGTCGTAAAATTCTCTTGAGCATCCGCTTGTACTCCCGAGAGTGAATTTGATAAAAATGGTGATTGTGCGCCCAATGGACCAACAAAGCCTGAAAGGCTGGAGCTTCTTCCAGATGCACCTTCTTAACTAGCTCACCATAGGCCTCAGCAGCATCTTCACTGTCATCCTGTACTAATCCCAAGCGCTGATGGAGATAGAAATTAACACGGCTGGTCAGCCAAGCGCTGACAGGGAAGACGTAAAGCAAGAAGAGAATCTGATTGTCCGGCAGATAAGTTACATCAAAGAGCAAAATCAGTGTTGCGATAACCACACCCAAAATCATAGCCCAGGTCACCAAGAGATCGGATAGGACAAAGACACTAAAAATACCTAATAAAATCAGTGCGATTCCGATATAAAATATGTTAGCTGCAAAATTCCAACTGTAGAAAAGAATTAGTCCAATTGCCAGTACAAAGACTGCTAATGATTTTTCTAGTCCTTTTTTCCTAAACATTCTTTACTCCTGTCTTAAATTCTTCCGGCCTAGCCGTCTGCTTAAAATAGTGAGCTATTGCTTGAGCAATCCGCTCCGAAGCCTGACCGTCACCATATGGATTGCTGGCTTGGGCCATTTCCTGATAGAGTGACTCATCTGTCAGCAGGGCTTCCATCGCCTCTGCTACTGCTTGAGTTTCTGTACCAACCAGCTTCAATGTGCCGGCTTCAACTCCTTCTGGTCTCTCTGTTGTATCACGAAGTACCAGTACAGGCTTACCTAAGGAAGGCGCTTCTTCCTGTACTCCACCTGAGTCTGACATGATAAAGTAGCTTTTAGCTGCGATATTGTGGAAATCCAACACATCCAAAGGCTCAATCAGATGAATCTTCTCATTGTCACTCAGAATTTCTCTGGCCGCCTCCTGAACCGCTGGACTCAGGTGAACGGGATAGACAATTTCCACATCATCATGGGCATCTACAATCTGCCGTAGAGTTCGAAAGACCCTTCTCATTGGCTCGCCTTGATTTTCCCGACGATGCATCGTCACCAAAATCATCTTGCGAGCTGGATCAATACGATCAAGCACCTCGTGCTGATAATCAGCTTGGACTGTCAGCTTAAGAGCGTCGATAGCTGTATTTCCTGTCACAAAAACCGTTTCTGCTGGATGGTTTTCCTTGAGCAAGTTAGCCTTGCTCTGATCTGTTGGCGCAAAATACAAGTCCGTCAAAGAGTCTGTCATCTGACGATTCATCTCTTCTGGGAAAGGAGAGTATTTGTTCCAAGTCCGCAAACCAGCTTCCACATGGCCGATACGAACTTGATTATAAAATGCTGCGAGACTAGCTGCAAAGGTCGTTGTCGTATCACCGTGCACCAGCATAATGTCTGGCTTGTTTTCCTTTAAGATATCATCCAACTTATGCAGGATCTTGACAGTAATATCTGTCAGGGTTTGATTCTTCCCCATAATGTCCAAATCATAATCAGGCTTAATCTTAAAAATTTCAAGCACCTGATCCAACATCTGACGATGCTGAGCAGTCACAACTGTTGTTGTTTCAAACAGGGCTGCCTGCTTCTTCAGTTCAATAACTAGCGGAGCCATCTTAATTGCTTCTGGACGAGTTCCAAAAACAACCATTACCTTAATTTTCTTCATTTTTCCTCACCAAAAATCAACATTGTTATATTAACTTTTTACTAAAAAATGTTTGTTTTAAGTAACCTTAGTTATTTTACCATCAAGCGTTTCAATAATCAAAGCATGAACTATTATTTTATACTTTCTTAATAGTAATTTACACATTGGTAACTTATTTAAGATTATTTTAATTTTCTTAACTTAACTGTAACTTAAAGTTGCTGAAATTTTTCGGTTTTCCCAAAATAATAAATAAAAAGGAAAGAATTTATGGGATTCAATCTATATTTTATGCAGGTTCTTGTGTTTTTTACCTGTTTTTTTAATTTTTATTCATTGCAATAAAATATTATCCTATTTGTAATCTAATTGTTTTCTATTCTTTATCTTCCAAAAAAACTCCCTTCATGAATGAAACGGCTAGATAAATACCAGCTACTGATCTTTACAATCTCCGACAACTACCATTAAAACCAACCTCCTCTTTTTAAAAATTTCAAACCTACCCCTCCTACTATTTCAGGAATTTTAAAATAGTATAACCTAGCGCTATCATACCACAAGAAACCATTGATCTTTCTGATTATAAATAGATTTGGCATCTCCTATCCTAAAAAAGCTGAAACACGAAATCTTGAGTGATTCTTCTATAATCGTTCAATCATAAAGGGGAACTTAAAAAGCACTGTTCCTAATTATATTATAGGATAATATTTAGTGGCGGGCAAGAAATTATAGGCTGCAACAAAAAAACCTCCCGAAAATCGGGAGGGAAAGTTCTTTATTTAAGAACAATATTTTCTTCAGTTTCAAATCCATCTGGCAGTTCTGTCACTTCGTTGATAATTTCAACTTCATTGACAGCCTGAGGTTCCAGATTGCGGTAGCGAGCCATGCCAGTACCAGCTGGAATAATCTTACCGATGATAACATTTTCCTTGAGTCCGAGCAGATGGTCTTTCTTACCACGGATAGCTGCATCTGTCAGGACACGAGTTGTTTCCTGGAAGGAAGCTGCAGACAGGAAGCTATTTGTCTCAAGGGAAGCTTTGGTGATTCCCATGAGGACTGGACGGGCTGTCGCAGGCACTCCGCCTGAGATAACCACATCACGGTTAGCATCTGTAAAGTCTGTAATATCCATGAGAGTTCCCATAAGAAGATCTGTATCACCTGGATCCATGACGCGCACCTTGCGAATCATCTGGCGAACCATTACTTCGATGTGTTTGTCGCCAATTTCTACCCCTTGGCTGCGGTAAACTTTTTGTACCTCAGCAAGCAGATAAGTTTCAACAGACAAGACATCGCGGACAGCCAGCAAGTGCTTCGGCTGGATAGAACCTTCAGTCAAAGCAGCGCCACGAGAAACTTGGTCGCCCACTTCAACCTTCATGCGGGCTGTAAATGGCACCACGTATTCACCTTCGCCAGTTGCACCTGTAACAAAGACCTTCTTGGTACGAGTAGATGCATCTTCTTCGATGGCAGTAACTTCACCCTTGACTTCAGTGATGACCGCTTCCCCTTTTGGATTGCGGGCTTCAAAGATTTCTTGGACACGAGGAAGACCTTGCGTGATATCGGTATTAGAGGCAACACCACCCGTGTGGAAGGTCCGCATGGTCAGCTGTGTACCAGGCTCCCCGATAGATTGGGCAGCGATGGTTCCGACTGCTTCACCGACTTCAACTGCATCGCCAGTTGCTAAGTTAATACCGTAACAATGACGGCAGACACCGTGGCGGGTGTTACATGTAAAGACGGAGCGAATCGTCACTTCGTCAACACCAGCGTTAACAATCTCGCGCGCCTTGTCTTCTGTGATCAATTCATTTGGACCAATGATGACAGCACCAGTTTCTGGATGTTTAACTGTTTTCTTAGTGTAACGACCATTTAGACGCTCTTCCAGAGACTCGATCATTTCCTTGCCTTCTGTGATAGAAGTGATGAGCAAGCCGCGGTCTGTACCACAGTCATCTTCACGGATAATCACATCTTGGGCAACGTCAACCAGACGACGAGTCAGGTAACCTGAGTCGGCAGTCTTAAGGGCCGTATCGGTCATACCCTTACGAGCACCGTGGGTTGAGAAGAACATTTCCAGAACGGACAGACCTTCACGGAAGTTAGACAAGATTGGCAATTCCATGATACGTCCATTTGGCGCAGCCATCAGACCACGCATACCGGCCAACTGGGAGAAGTTAGAGATGTTACCCCGAGCTCCAGAGTCCATCATCATAACGATAGGGTTCTTCGGATCTTGGTTGGCAACTAGCCGTTTTTCCAATTTCTCACGAGCTGCCCGCCACTCAGCAGTAACTGCATTGTAGCGTTCGTCATCAGTAATCATACCGCGACGGAATTGCTTAGTAATTTGGTCCACTCGCTTGTGGGATTCTTCAATAATCTCAGCCTTGTCTTTAACAACTGGAATATCAGCGATACCCACTGTCAGACCAGCCAAAGTAGAATGGTGATAACCCAAGTTCTTCAAGCGGTCAAGAAGAGCAGATGTTTCTGTTGTACGGAAGCGTTTAAAGATTTCCGCAATGATATTTCCAAGATTCTTCTTCTTAAACGGAACATTGATCTCAAGCTGTTCAATAACTTCCTTGATATCTTGCCCTGACTCCAAGAAGTACTTAGCTGGCACACCTTCTGTCAAGTTAGCATTGGTTGGCTCTTGCAGATAAGGCAATTCCTCTGGCATAATCGCGTTAAAGAGAATTTTACCGACAGTAGTAATCAAAATCTTATGCTTCTGGTCTTCTGTCCAAGGCTTATTAAGACTGTCTGTTGCGATACCAACACGAGTATGCAAGTGAACATAGCCGTTGCGGAAGGCCATGACCGCCTCATCCATATCTTTGAAAATCATGCCTTCGCCTTCGCGGCCAGCCTCTTCCATGGTCAAATAGTAGTTCCCCAAGACCATATCCTGAGATGGTGTTACAACTGGCTTACCATCTTTCGGATTCAAGATGTGCTCAGCAGCCAGCATGAGGATACGTGCTTCAGCTTGCGCTTCCTCTGACAACGGTACGTGGATAGCCATTTGGTCACCGTCAAAGTCGGCATTGTAGGCTTCACAAACCAGCGGATGCAAACGTAAAGCTTTACCGTCAATCAGAACTGGCTCGAAAGCCTGAATTCCCAAACGGTGAAGGGTCGGTGCGCGGTTAAGAAGCACTGGGTGCTCCTTGATCACTTCTTCCAGAATATCCCAGATACGCTCATCTCCACGTTCTACCAAGCGTTTAGCAGCTTTCACGTTCTGCACAATATCACGGGCAACGATTTCCCGCATGACAAACGGCTTGAAGAGCTCAATCGCCATTTCACGCGGCACCCCACATTGATACATTTTCAATGTAGGACCAACGGCGATAACGGAACGACCTGAGAAGTCAACCCGTTTACCCAGCAAGTTTTGACGGAAACGGCCTTGTTTCCCTTTAAGCATGTGGCTCAAAGACTTAAGCGGACGGCTGCCTGGTCCAGTAATCGGACGGCCTCGGCGACCGTTATCAATCAAAGCATCAACCGCTTCTTGAAGCATCCGCTTCTCATTTTGAACGATGATACCAGGTGCATTGAGTTCCAGCAAACGAGCCAAACGGTTGTTCCGGTTGATAACCCGGCGGTAGAGATCATTGAGGTCAGAAGCCGCAAAACGACCACCATCCAGCTGAACCATCGGACGCAAATCTGGTGGAATAACCGGCAGGATATTGAGGACCATCCATTCTGGCTTATTGCCAGACTTGTAGAAGGCGTCCAAAACATCCAAGCGACGGACAGCCTTGATCCGTTTTTGACCTGAAGCAGTTTTCAATTCTTCTTTGAGGACAGCAATTTCAGCTTCCAAGTCCACTTGTTTCAAGAGGTCTTGAATAGCTTCTGCTCCCATTTTGGCCACAAATGAGCCTGCACCGTACTCGCGTAAACGTTCACGATACTCACGTTCCGTCATGATTGACTTGTGCTCTAGCGGTGTATCCTTAGGATCAATCACTACATAAGCCGCAAAGTAAATGACTTCTTCCAGAGCACGTGGACTCATATCCAAAGTGAGTCCCATGCGGCTTGGAATTCCTTTAAAGTACCAAATATGTGAAACAGGAGCCTTCAATTCGATGTGGCCCATGCGCTCACGGCGAACCTTAGCACGAGTTACTTCAACACCACAGCGGTCACAGACGATTCCTTTGTAACGAATCCGTTTGTACTTACCGCAAGCACATTCCCAGTCCTTGGTTGGACCGAAGATCACTTCGTCAAAAAGGCCTTCGCGTTCTGGTTTCAGGGTTCGGTAATTGATTGTTTCAGGTTTCTTCACTTCTCCATAAGACCATGAACGGACCTTATTTGGAGAAGCTAGGGTGATTTGCATACTTTTAAAACGATTTACATCAACCACTATTTCATACCTTTCTTCATTTTCTAATCAGTGTGTATTCTTATTCTTTTCCTTCAGCCTCAAAAGCTGCTTTCGCTTCTTGAGCTGCTTTTTCACGCGCTTTTTCAAGATCGTCAACGTGGATCACATCATCATCTTCACCTTCGTCTAAGTCACGCAGTTCTACTTCATTGTCGTCTTCATCAAGAACGCGCATGTCCAGACCAAGAGATTGCAATTCTTTGACAAGAACGCGGAAGGATTCTGGCACACCTGGTTTTGGAATTGGTTTTCCTTTGGTAATAGCTTCATAAGCCTTCAAACGTCCGTTGACATCATCTGACTTATAGGTCAGGATTTCTTGCAGAACGTTAGAAGCACCGTAAGCTTCCAAGGCCCAAACTTCCATCTCACCAAAACGTTGTCCACCAAACTGAGCTTTACCTCCGAGCGGCTGTTGGGTAACCATTGAGTAAGGACCTACTGAGCGGGCATGGAGTTTGTCATCTACCATGTGGTGGAGCTTAATCATGTACATGACACCGACAGATACACGGTTGTCAAACGGCTCACCGGTACGTCCGTCATAAAGAATAGTCTTGGCATCGCTGTCCATACCAGCTTCGCGTACTGTATCCCAGAGGTCTTCTGAGCTTGCTCCATCAAAGACTGGTGTTGCAATATGGATGCCCAAGTTACGTGCTGCCATACCAAGGTGAAGCTCCATAACCTGACCAATGTTCATACGAGATGGTACCCCGAGTGGGTTCAACATGATATCAACTGGTGTTCCATCTGGCAAATAGGGCATGTCTTCCACAGGAACGATACGGGATACAACCCCTTTGTTTCCGTGACGACCGGCCATCTTATCTCCGACCTTGATCTTACGTTTTTGAGCGATGTAGACGCGAACCAGCATATTTACGCCAGATTGCAGCTCATCACCATTAGCACGGGTAAAGATCTTCACGTCACGAACGACACCATCAGCACCGTGAGGTACACGAAGAGAAGTGTCACGAACTTCACGAGACTTGTCTCCGAAGATAGCGTGCAAGAGACGTTCCTCAGCAGAAAGGTCTTTTTCACCCTTAGGAGTCACTTTACCCACAAGAATATCGCCTTCTTTGACTTCCGCCCCGATGCGGATAATCCCCATTTCATCCAGGTTGCGCAGGGCGTCTTCCCCTACGTTTGGAATTTCGCGGGTAATCTCTTCAGGACCAAGCTTGGTGTCACGAGTTTCTGATTCGTATTCTTCCAAGTGAACAGAGGTGTAGACATCGTCTTTCACCAGACGCTCACTCATGATAACCGCATCCTCGAAGTTGTAACCTTCCCATGTCATGTAGGCAACGATTGGGTTTTGTCCCAGGGCCATTTCTCCATTTTCCATAGAAGGTCCGTCAGCGATAAAGTCACCTTTTTCAACGACATCGCCAACTTTTACAAGGGTGCGTTGGTTATAAGCAGTTCCTGAGTTAGAACGGCGGAATTTTTGAATTTGGTAAACATCAAGAGAACCATCTTCGCGACGGACTTCAACCTTGTCTGCATCCGCATAGGTAACCTTACCATCATGCTGGGCAATAACCGCTGCACCAGAGTCGTGGGCAGCTTGGTATTCCATACCAGTACCGACATAAGGTGCTTTTGGATCAATCAAAGGCACAGCCTGACGCTGCATGTTGGCACCCATGAGGGCACGGTTGGAGTCGTCATTTTCCAAGAAAGGAATACATGCTGTCGCTACGGCAACTACCTGCTTAGGCGATACATCCATGTAATCTACTTGGTCCGATGGGAATTCTTGGTTATTACCTTGGTGGCGTCCCATAACAATAGGCTCCGCAAAGCCGCCTTTTTCATTAAGCTTAGAGTTGGCCTGCGCTACGATAAATTCATCTTCCTCATCAGCAGTCAACCAAACGATTTCGTTGGTTACCACGCCGGCTTCACGGTCTACCTTACGGTAAGGCGTTTGGATAAATCCGTATTTATTAAGGTGTCCATAAGAAGACAAGTTATTAATCAAACCAATGTTTGGCCCTTCAGGCGTTTCAATCGGACACATACGGCCGTAGTGAGTATAGTGCACGTCCCGCACTTCATAGCCAGCACGGTCACGGGTCAAACCACCAGGTCCTAAGGCAGACAGACGACGCTTGTGAGAAAGCTCAGACAGCGGATTGTGTTGGTCCATGAACTGTGACAACTGTGATGAACCAAAGAATTCTTTAATGGCTGCAGTCACTGGACGGATGTTGATGATTTGTTGCGGTGTGAGAACTTCATTATCCTGAACAGACATCCGTTCACGAACATTACGCTCCATCCGAGAAAGTCCCAGACGAACTTGGTTGGCCAAAAGCTCACCAACTGCACGAATACGACGGTTCCCTAAGTGGTCAATATCATCTACACGACCGATACCTTCAGCCAAGTTGAGGAAGTAGCTCATCTCAGCCAAGATGTCAGCTGGTGTCACAATCCGAACCTTGTCAGATGGATTTGCGTTACCGATGATAGTCACAACGCGGTCTGGATCAGTTGGTGCCACTACCTTGAACTTCTGCAATTCTACAGGGTCTGTCAAGACAGCTGAGTCGTTTGGAATATAAGTGATTTTATTCAAACCATTGTCCAGCTGCTCTGCAATGCTGTCAATCACACTACGGGTCATAACTGTACCAGCTTCAACCAAGATTTCTCCTGTTTCAGCATCTACCAATGGCTCTGCAATGGTTTGGTTCAGCAAGCGAGTCTTGACGCTGAGTTTCTTATTGATTTTGTACCGACCAACTGCTGCCAGGTCATAACGATGCGGATCAAAGAAACGCGCATCAAGGAGAGAGCGAGAGCTTTCAGCCGTCTTAGGCTCACCTGGACGAAGACGCTCATAGATTTCTTTCAGGGCTTCATCTGTACGAGAGTCCATTGGATTCTTATGGATATCTTTTTCAATGGTATTGCGCACCAAGTCGCTGTCACCAAAGATGTCCAAGATCTCATCATCACCTGAGAAACCAAGCGCACGTACCAGAGTGGTAAATGGAATCTTCCGTGTCCGGTCAATACGAGTATAGGCAATGTCTTTTGAGTCTGTTTCCAACTCTAACCAAGCACCGCGGTTAGGAATAACAGTTGACCCATAGCCGATTTTGCCATTTTTATCGACTTTATCGTTGAAGTAAACCCCTGGAGAACGCACCAACTGGGATACGATAATCCGCTCACCACCATTGATGATGAAGGTTCCCATTTCAGTCATGATTGGGAAATCACCAAAGAAGACTTCCTGGGTCTTGATTTCACCAGTTTCCTTGTTAATCAGACGGAAAGTCACAAAGATTGGCGCTGAATAGCTGGCATCGTGAATGCGTGCTTCTTCCAGCGTATATTTAGGCTCACGGATTTCATAGCCGACAAATTCCAATTCCATGGTGTTGGTAAAGTTTGAAATAGGAAGTACATCTTCAAAGACTTCCTTCAGACCATGATCCAAGAAATCTTGGAACGAATCCGTTTGGATTTCAATCAAATTTGGTAAATCAAGAACTTCCTTAATTCTTGAGAAACTACGACGGGTACGGTGTTTACCGTATCGAACTTCATGTCCTGCCAAGTTTTTACTCCTTTATGATAAGATACTGAGCCCTTGATAAAGCGAGAAGAAAGGTATCTTTTTCTCAATGCTTTGAGGGCGAGTTCTGTGAAATGTTTTCAGAGGAAAATCCTCTGTCATTTACAATGCTGCAAAACAGCCACAATCAGTCCCTTTTGTTTAATTTTCAGAAAAATTAAATTATGGTTACATAATTCCTTTTTCCTAAAAATAGGCACAAAAAGAGCAGCTAAATCTGACTTATTCAAGTTTGATTTAACTGCTGTAAGCTTCTATTTGGACAATATTTCAAATAAAGCACACGACAAATTATTGTTATCATTATACCTTATTTAGCTAGAAATTGCAAGGATTTCATCCGCTTTCTGAAAAGTTAAAACTGTTCTTGATGCGCTAGTTCCCCTGCCGGTTATTGTTGGAATTGGAGCTGGAATTAGAATTAGAGGTAGAACCGCCCAGAATAGCTGACCAAGCCTTCTGATAATCCGCATCTGATGCCCCGATACCAAAGCGGTAGGTCGTGGTCGGAGCGCCGTTTTTAGCCCAATAGCTAGGCACTGTCGGACCACTGAGATTAACAGAGCGGCCGTTTACCGTTACTGTACCTGGTTTTTCCCCTGTGGACTTGAGTACATCAGACTTAATCACACTCGGATCAAGAGTGAACTTATCACCAACGCCCCAGGCATTCGGATCTGCTTGATAGATGGCATCTACCATATAAGCCATGTAGGAAGCGTTATTGTTATAACCAGTCAACGCTGCCATAGAGCTATTATCATCATGACCAATCCATCCTCCCAAAGTCATCTTAGGAGTAGAAAGCATCAGCCACATATCGCCGTTGGTGTTGGTCGTTCCAGTCTTACCAATCCAGTCGGCTCCAGCCAAGGTTCCGTTGACCTGACTGATTCTGGATTTGTAGGTCGTAGTAGCTCCAGAATTGATAACCCCCCGCATGAGCTCCTGCATAATCGTCGCTGCAGCTGGGCTGTATATCTGAACCGGGTTGGCCTTATGCTGGTATATCACCTTCCCATCTCGGTCAGTGATTTTTTCAACCATGTATTTTTTCTGGTAGGTTCCATTATTAGCCAAGGTTTGGAAACCATTGGTGTGCTGAGCTACAGATACTTCGATTCCGCCACCCATTGGGAGACTCTCAATGCTGTAGTCATCGATGTAATAACCCATTTTTTCCATATAGCCACGGACATTGACACCTTTTTCGCGTAATCCGCGGTAAGTCCAATAAGCCGGGATATTCCAAGAAGTATTGAGAGCTTCTTGCAGGTCCATCATAGCTGTACCACGGCTGTCCACGTGCATGATTGGGTCGCCGCTTGAAAAGTTAGTCGGATAGTTAGAAAGAACGCTGGCGCTGCCCATCAGACCTTGGTCAATAGCAATCCCATAAGCCAGAATCGGCTTAATAGTCGAACCCGGTGACCGTTCCGTATCAAAGGCGTGATTATTCTGATTGGAAGCATAGTCTCTGCCACCAACAAAGCCAATCACAGCACCGGTTTTATTATCCATGAGGACATTTCCCACTTCAACTGCGCCAGTTCCGTCATCCAAGACACCCCCATAGTTGGCTACTGCATTTTGCATAGCAGTATGGATGTTCTTGTTAATCGTGGTCGTAACAGTATAGCCGCCATCGCTCAGTTCTTTAGCAGCCAATTCCTTGTAGGCCTTGACAGTGTCGTTGTTTTTCAGCTCTTGCTGGGAAACATTGTCCCGCTGAATCAAGTATTCGTACATGGTCTGCTGAGCTTCTTCGACCGCTGTGTAATAAAGGTAACCATGCGAAGATTTTTCCGAGCTTTCAGAAGGCTTGAAATCCTTGGTCAAGTCGTAGTCCTTGTACTCCTTGTACTCTTTCTCGCTTAAATGGCCCGTCCGATACATATTATAGAGCACATCCTTGGCACGTTCCAAGCCCAGAGCCATATCCCCTTCACTCTTGAGACTGCCATCCGCTGCATAAGGCGAATAGACAATCGGACTCTGTGGCAAGCCGGCAATAAAAGCAGACTGGGGCACCGTCAAATCCTTGGCAGAAACACCAAAAATCCCTTGAGCAGCTTCCTCGACACCAGCGATATTCTGTCCCTTATTATTGCGCCCGAAAGGCGAAACGTTCAAGTAGGTCGTCAGAATATCATCCTTGGACATGTAGCGCTCCAAAGCCAGCGCATCGACAATCTCGGTCGCTTTCCGCTTGAAGGTCGGCGCATCGCCCACCACCTGCTGCTTGATCAACTGCTGGGTAATGGTTGACCCCCCGCTGGACGAGCCAACTCCAACAACTGAACCGAGCGTAGCCCGAAGCACAGCCTTGGGAACGACTCCCTTATGCGTTTCAAAATTCTCATCCTCTGTAGCGATAACAGCTTTTTTTACATTTTCAGAGATGGCGTCACTCTTAACTGGGATGCGGAGCAAATCATTGTCCACTTCTGCAATCAAGCTGCCATCAGCATAGGTTAGCTTAGAGATACCGGAGATATTATTCACCTGCTTGACCAGCTCTTCCTGCTTGGGCACTTCCACCTTACTGAAAAGACTAGCTGCATAGCCTATCCCAATCCCAGCACCGATTACGCCACCGAAGAAGATAAACACAAAAGCCATATTCATCAGAAGTTTAAAAGTCCGCAAGAAAACAGCAAAAACATCACCGATAGACCAGCCATTGTTGCCACTGCCGATCTTCTTGCTCCATTCTGGAAGATGTATTTTTTTGATAAACTGCTGGGCTTTTCCCCAGAACTCTTTTAATTTCTCTATTAATTGTTCCAAGTTTGATTCTCCTTGTTATCTTCCCATTATACCAAATATCTATGATTTATTTCAAGGAAACATTGCTATTTAAAAGCTTTATGATACAATAGAGTAACATAAATTTAAAATATAGATAAGCCAATTTCTTGGCTTTTAGAATAGGAGAGACATGATGCACATTTTTGATGAGCTAAAAGAACGTGGCTTGGTATTCCAAACCACTGATGAAGAAGCTTTACGCAAGGCCTTAGAAGAAGGACAAGTCTCTTATTATACCGGATACGATCCAACCGCTGACAGCCTGCACCTAGGCCACTTGGTAGCCATTCTGACCAGCCGCCGCCTGCAACTAGCTGGCCATAAACCCTACGCTCTGGTCGGAGGAGCAACTGGATTGATTGGCGATCCATCTTTTAAGGATGCAGAGCGCAGTCTCCAAACCAAGGAAACCGTGGAAGGCTGGGTGAAATCTATCCAAAATCAGCTTTCTCGCTTTCTGGACTTTGAAAAGGGCGATAATAAAGCTGAAATGGTCAACAATTATGACTGGTTCAGCAGCATCAGCTTTATCGATTTTCTGCGCGATGTCGGTAAATACTTCACTGTCAACTACATGATGAGTAAAGATTCCGTAAAGAGCCGGATTGAGACAGGGATTTCCTATACAGAATTCGCCTACCAGATCATGCAAGGATATGACTTCTACGTCCTCAATCAAAACCACGGCGTGACCCTGCAAATCGGTGGTTCTGACCAGTGGGGGAATATGACAGCAGGTACAGAGCTCCTGCGCCGCAAGGCTGACAAGACTGGCCATGTGATGACTGTTCCGCTCATTACAGACGCTACTGGCAAAAAATTCGGCAAATCAGAAGGCAATGCTGTCTGGCTCAATCCTGACAAGACTTCTCCTTACGAAATGTATCAATTCTGGATGAATGTCATGGACGCAGACGCTATCCGCTTCCTGAAAATCTTCACTTTCCTGTCTTTGGATGAGATCGAGGAGATTCGCCAGCAGTTTGAATCAGCACCCCACGAACGCTTGGCGCAGAAAGTCCTAGCTCGCGAAGTGGTCAGTCTGGTTCACGGTCAAGAAGCATATCAGGATGCCCTCAACATCACTGAGCAGCTCTTTGCTGGAAATATCAAAAATTTGTCCGTCAAGGAACTCAAACAAGGTTTGCGCGGTGTGCCTAACTATCAGGTCCAAGCAGAAGACAACCTCAATATTGTAGAACTGCTTGTGACAGCCGGCGTGGTAAACTCAAAACGTCAAGCCCGCGAGGATGTCCAAAACGGTGCTATCTACCTCAATGGCGAGCGCATCCAAGATTTAGACTATGTCCTTAGCGCCTCAGATAAACTGGAAGACGAGCTGACAGTTATCCGCCGCGGTAAGAAGAAATACTTTGTCCTGACCTACTAAAGATACAAATCCGATTACCTAAATCGGATTTTTCTATGTCTTACCAAAAAGAAGTCATTCAGCTATATAAAAACAATAGAAAGAGAGCGACTATGAAACCAAAACTTGCCCGCTTTGCCCAAGCTCCAGCTCTGGCATGCCCACTCTGCCAGCAAAGCTTGGCTATGGAAGAAAACAGCCTCAAGTGCGCCAATCGCCATTCCTACGACATCGCCAAATTCGGTTATGTCAATCTAGCTCCCCAGGCCAAACAAGCTAAAGACTATGACAAAACGAATTTTCAAAATAGGCAAGTCATCTTGGAAGCCGGCTTTTATCAGCATATCCTAGACGAGTTGCTGGATCTGCTGCAGGCTCTTCCTGAAGAACAGACCATTCTAGACGTCGCTTGCGGAGAGGGATATTATGCTCGAAAAATTCAGGAAGTATTTCCCAACAAAGAGATTTACACTTTTGATTTATCCAAAGATTCTATCCAGTTAGCTGCAAAAAGTGATCAGAGCTTTGCTGTAAAATGGTTCGTAGGTGATTTGGCACACTTGCCCGTTCAGGATCAAAGCATAGATGTCTTGCTGGACATCTTCTCACCAGCTAACTACCATGAATTTCAGCGAGTATTGAAAAAAGAGGGGCTTATCATTAAAGTCATCCCAACAGAAAATCATCTCCAGGAAATTAGAGCTAAAGTAGCTGACCGGCTCCGTCAAAAAGATTATTCTAATCAGCAGGTCATCCAACATCTGGAGGAGAAGTTCCAGATTATCCATGAACAGGATGTACAAGCTCTCGTCTCCTTAACCCCTAAAACAAAAGAAGCCATTCTCAAAATGACTCCTTTGCTCTTTCATGTCCATCAGAACAAAATAGACTGGTCGAATCTCAATCAAGTTACTATCGCCGCCAAAGTTCTCCTCGCTAAAAGAAGAGTGTAATTCCTATCTCTACCGAATTCTCTATTTTTAGACCCAAACGCTATAATTTACTGTCAACTTTTATCCACACCCTGAAAATCTAAGCTGGAATCCACAATAATATTCATATCAAGAACCGCTTCAGCAGGCTCATCCAAGGCCCGCTGAATTTTTTCAGCCTCTATTTTTACAGCTTCCTGTTCATTGAACTGACTGATAACAAAATCTATGCAGGCCTGTTGCCTTTCTGGAGATTCTAATTGATGAAAATAGCCTGCCATAGCTTCAAGCTTTTTTTCGCTGCCTAGCTGCTCTATCGCCGAACGATTCGCAAGTCCTAAAAGATAATCCGCTGAAACATGAAAAAGACTACTCATATTCTTGAGCTCCATAACCTTAGGAAGATTAGTATTGCTTTCCCACTTGCAGACTGCTGCCTTACTAACATGTAAAATCTCTGCTAGGCGCTCGAGTAAATCCTTGAGCAATCCGCAGCTTTCTTATTCTTTCCCCTACCGTCGCCATTGATTAGTCTCCTAAAAAATCTATCTTTTCCAAATAGATTATATCAGCAAGAAGAGAATAAATCAACGAAAATGTAAAGAAAATGTAATAATATCTACAAAGCCCATGAAACCGCCTTTATAGCTTATTTAAAAAAGCTATATTTTAAAAGAATTGATTTTAAATCAACAATTCTATTGATAAAATAAAAAAAAGAGTATATAATTTTAGTCATAAAATTTGAGGAGTCTTCTATGGTAACGATAGCAGAATTGCGGGCGCGCAATAATAAAATGACACAAGCTCAACTAGCAAAATTACTAGGTGTTTCTCAAATGACTGTTTCTCATATGGAGCGCAATCAACTGAACATCAGAGGCGATAAACTAATCAAACTTGCGAAAATTTTTAACGTAAACACAGACGAGCTCTTGAAAATCGATTGATTTTAAATCAACTTTATTTTAGGACCGTTAACTGATTTACAGAGGAGCAACGTTTCATGGAAATTAAGATTATATTTTTGGAAGATAAGCTGAAATACTTTAGGAAACAGAGCAAAGATGAGCAAAATCAAGAAATTATCAACTGCATGTTACTGGGCTATAGCCCCTATAACATGTGCCTAGAAATCGGCATCAATGTCTATGGTGGACAGCGTCCCATTAGCAAGTCCCTATCCAAAGAATTCAGTGAAGAAGAAGTTGACGAAATCTTTGAAACCTACTATCGCCTTCTTTACTTCCCTCTACTTCAATTCGAAGAGGGTTTAATGACCAAGCGCTTTATTGATAAATGTAATGACTTCTTAAAAAGTTTGACTTATCAAAATTTTATTAATTACTTGAAGGATCCTGCTATCATCATTGCTGAGCATCTCATCGATACAGATATCTTAGCCCGATTCTTCTCAAGAGAGATGCAACAGAAACAAATTAAAAAAGTTGAAGCTGAGTTGGGCATTGAGTTCAATGTCCGTGACAAGATTACCTCTTGGCTGAGAAAAGCCAATGTCATGTACTACAAAGGGCAATACATTGATATGAAAACTCAAGAGCCCCTAACTTTTGTCTACGAGTAAGATTTTGACAAGACTGTGTCAGTCCTGCTTTATGCTCGACTGACCTTTGTAGTTTAGCCGACTTGATCGCCTCATCTTACCCGTGATTTCCTTTCGTTTTAGATATATAAAATCAGGCACTGATTCATTTCAGTGCCTGATTTTATAATATTTCAATACCGTCTTCAAATAATGCCTTTAGTTTTTCTGGAAGCTGTTCTGGATTATCAATTTTCACCAAACCAACCTCGGTCCCGTCATACTCTTGGATTACAACTGGGAAGTCTTGAGCTATTTCCTGTATTAGTTTTTCTCCATGGATGACTAAATATTTTTTATCATCGGGTTTTTGCTTCATTCATTTTGACTCCTCTTTTATTTCTATCATCTCGTCTAGGTCTTGTACTCTGCCTGTCAGAACACCAATTTATCTTCTTGCGTCCATTTATCCGAAACCGCTTATTGAGTCTCGAATCATACCTCGGTAAGAGTTTTAAGGTGCAAGAATTGTCGTCAAAAAAGGTGGAATTTCTACTTTAAGAGTATACCACAATTCTTAAAAAATTCTATAAATTTAACCAAAAACTTTTTTGTTAAATTTTATTCAGTCCAGTCTTACAACATAGCTCTAAAAAGTCATTGCCTAATGCTGTCCAGCACTTTACTGGATGCGTAATTTAAAGGGCAGAAGAGAATAACTGCTACTATCTGCATCAAACTGATAGAGGGAGCTCTGTAAATCCTCATGCTGTGCGCTGTCCAAATCAAAAAATAGGATATTAGCTTCATAAGCAGATAAGTCATACTTGTGACTAACTTCCTCTACACGATCCCAAGAATCCACAATCAAAACCAAATAGCGATAGGGATCCTCTAAAACAGACCAATGTTGTAAAATCAGCAGAAGTTCCTCCAAGTCTGCTTCCGTCACGAGAGGGTAGAGGTCAAAGACATATTGCAATCTAGGATTTTCAAAGAGCAACTCTCCTTGCAAAAGAGCCTGACGCAAAAAAATCTGTCTTTCTGTCTGGGTCTTCTTCTCTTCTCCCAACGAATTCATTTTCTTTTTGGTCTGTTTAATGGTATAGGGCTGGGGTACCAACATTTTCTGAGGCAAGAAACCTTTGTAATGAGCTGATAATTTGAAAATCTGATAGGTGTCTACGATTTTCCAAAAGCGAAGAGGCTGATAAAGATCATCTTCAAATAAATTTTCCTGCTTATAGTACTCCTGCTGCTCGATTAATTGAAAATAGCGCAGCAAGCGATAGCCATTTTGGCTGATAGAATAAGCAGCTGCACTAACTTCAGGCTTGTCCTGTCGCGGAAATTCCCAAGTCTCAATCAAAAAATACTGGCATAGTTTTTGAACCGCCTTTTCAATACGCTTCCCCGAGACATTGCTTCCCATCTCTTTTTGAATATGAAGTTTCTGGACATTGCGAAAACGAGCAATAAAGACTAGAATGTCTTTCTCCAGTTGGGACAGTTCTCGTCCTACCAAAAGAAAATCCGCTTCATTCTGGTAACTAATTTCATACAGACCGTTTAAGCGAAAAGGAAAGGAACGGCTAGGGTGGAGTCGTCTCATATAAAAGCTTTGGTAATAATCTTTACTAAAACAGGACGGAACAATGGCCACATACTTTCCGGTTTCGGTTTGTTTGATTCTATGTTTACTTAGGATATTGGACAATCCTTTTTCACCTCCTTTTTATAATATTTCTTACTTAAAATTATACAGGAAAGATTACCTATAGAGCTTTATCATAAAGAGAGAAAAAAGAAAAAGTCTGAATACAAATCAGACTTTTAAACTTAGAAGGTTATGTTGAGAAATCACTCAGTTTTTTTACGTTTAAACCCAACAAGAGCTAATACAGATAGCATGGCCGTACCTATTAAAGCAAGAAAACTTTGGTTCGTTCCAGTGGCAGGAAGGACTGGGGCAGTTGGAGTAGCAACAGGCTTGTTCTCCTTCGCCTTATTCTTCAAATTCTCCGCTGAACCTTGCACAGAAATGGTTGGATCCGCAGCATTTGGCCCTGCTCCATTTCCTTTCGCCACCTGATCAGCCGACTTCTGGCTAGCTTTCGGTTTGGAAGGAGCTTTCGGCGCAGGTTGCTGGTCAGATGGATCTGGTACCGCTGGCTTGGGATCTGGTTGGTTCGGCTGACCAGGACGGTTCGGCTGGATAGGATCCCCATCATCACTTGGTGGGGTCGGCTGATTATTGCCGCCGCCGTTGTTATTGCCACCATTATCATTACCGCCATTACCATTTCCACCGCCGTTACCGCCGCCATTGTTGCCGCCGTTATCAGCAGGCGGTGGGGTCGGTTGGTTATTATTGCCGTTGTTATCTACAGGTGGAGTGGGTTGGACTGGGTTCCCATCATCGCTTGGCGGGGTTGGCTGATTATTACCGCCGCCGTTGTTATTACCACCATTACCATTGCCGCCATTGTTGCCACCGTTATCATTACCGCCATTATTATCAGAAGGTGGTGGGGTTGGTTGGTTATTATTGCCGTTGTTATCTACAGGTGGAGTGGGTTGGACTGGGTTCCCATCATCGCTTGGCGGGGTTGGCTGATTATTACCGCCGCCGTTGTTATTACCACCATTACCATTGCCGCCATTGTTGCCACCGTTATCATTACCGCCATTATTACCAGAAGGTGGTGGGGTTGGTTGGTTATTATTGCCGTTGTTATCTACAGGTGGAGTGGGTTGGACTGGGTTCCCATCATCGCTTGGCGGGGTTGGCTGATTATTACCGCCGCCGTTGTTATTACCACCATTACCATTGCCGCCATTGTTGCCACCGTTATCATTACCGCCATTATTATCAGCTGGCGGTGGGGTTGGTTGGTTGTTATTGCCGTTGTTATCTACCGGCGGAGTCGGCTGAACTGGGCGTTCATCGCTCGGTGGGGTCACTGGATTCGGATCATCAGCATGGACAAGATTAACACCAATAGATGCTGCAAGTAGAACAGAGGCTGATAGAAGGATTATTTTATTCTTTTTCATAACAGAATGTCCTTTCAATTATTTGCTATTCCCATTATAGCTCAGGAGTAAGCGTTTTTCTGTTTATCGTAAATAGTTTTACTATTTTTCTGTGACCTTTCGCAACCACTTTCACTCTGGATTGTTGGAACCAAGCAATAAAATAAGATGCGAATAATTATAAAAGCACCGCTAAAATTAGCAGTGCTTACTTGTTTTCTTTTTCTAAATCATCCTCTGGTTTGTTGGAAACTAAGAGAAGCATGAGAAAAGTTACAATAGAAAGGAAGAGTAAGTTTAAGATAGATTGAAAATTTTTACCACTGAATAAGCTTCCACCAGAAAAAATCCAAAGCAATAAAAGAATCAAAGCTACTGTGAAAAAGAGAAAGCCAAACAACCTAACATAATCACGGTCGCGAACCCAAACAGAGTGGGCCTTCGGAACAAAGCCGTTATAGGCAACTTCGTGAAAAGTAAACATCAAAGGCTCCTGATCTTCTGCTAAGCGTTCATTAATTCTGAGTTCCATCTCGTAGACCAGGAGAGGATCCAAATCCGCTGCATTCAGCTCGCCACTTTGGCATTGCTCAATTAGATGATCCAATTCTATTGCATTTAAATGACTATGCATACAACCTCTCCTTTTGCTTTTCTGTCTTCTAGTATAATCTAAACCGATTTATTTCACCAGTTGCAGTGAGAATATACAGCAATAGTTAATGAATAAAGTCAGTCTCCCCGAACTCTGATATTGCCACCGTGGTAGGAAGCAATCTGAAGCTGGCCGGTATAGTCATTGTAGTTACCGACAAAATAGGAATTTTCCTTCCCTTCCTTGGTCATGACACAGAGGAACTGAAGCACATCATCACTGTAGGACTTAAAAACCTCTGTTTTACTTTCATCTATGTTATAACCAGCTAAATTTATGGCCATAGCAAACGTTAGGACCATGGGGCTAGAAGTAGAGGCTAAATGATTATCCATATTCCCGGAGATATTTGCTGTATCAGGATGCTTTTTGATATCCTCGACCGCTATTTTTAAAGCTTCAGCCACTTTATTTTTTTTCTCTTCAGTCACCACGCTCTCTGGTCTCTCTAGGGTTGCACGCGCATGCTGATAATTTTTCTCGTTAGGTGTTGGTTCACGGTACGACTGAGATGAATAGCTTTCAGAAGACCCATCTATAGAGCTCGTCTGAGAAATCTCCGCTTCTCTTGCCTTCTTCCTAGCCTGCCTATTTAAAAACACTGTTACAAGCATGGCTATGAAGAGCACCGTACCTAAGCAAATTAGGGTGATCATTAATTTTCTTTTCTTTCTCGGATTCATCATTACCTCTTTTCGTCTGGCTAGTTACTCGCTCCCGTTTTATTACCGCCTAGATTAGGCTCTCTATCATCTGGATAAGCAAACTCATAATGTTTTTCTGCCTGCTCAGCCGGCCTAATCACACAGTAGTGCCAAGTAAAAGGTTTACCTGCATTTGTACCACTAACTGAACTATTCTGCTCACAGGTCAGGATACTGCCGTCTTCAAAGACATGACAGACAATCCCAGTATGCCCTGCAGGATTCCCGCTGTCACTTAGACAGGAAAAGATAGCTCCTTTTTTGGGTGCTTTCTTTGTAGAATTCCCAAAGATTCTTGCCCAGGCATCTGCTTGGTCAATTCCGTTCCCAATGACAACTCCCTTGTGGCCCCACAGAATATTCCCAAAGCTGATAGTCAGATTAACACACTGACCAGCCAGATAGAACTCATCAGGGTGTTCCCAGTTAGCTCCACTGCCACCATATTCCATACCAAAAGCTCTTGGATCTAAAAGATAAGGATTTAAGCTAGCTGGAAGAGTACTTGGAGTATAGATTGCAGCAGTTATATCCTCTGGCACCTTGCCTGAACCATCAACAGCATCACCATTGGTCCCAGTCGAACTGCCATCTTTACAACCTTTTTTCTTAGGTCCGCTGGATGAAGGGGAACCGCTATCCGTTTCACTGCCCGAAGAATCACCGCCAGAAGAAGTTAATGTTACAGGGCTAGAGCCATACTGGGAGATGGCCTTCTCATCTAGCCACTTAAACTTAGAGCCCAAGCTGTTGTAAAGGTCGTGCAACTTAGTCTTGTAGGATGGATCCGTTGCCCAACCACCATCTGCAATGGCACTAAGCGTACTGATTCCGTCCGTATTGTTAATAGCCCCCTTATAGAGAGTCTGATTTTTCATAAACTCTGCCTTGCCGACAATACCAGAATCAAAGGTTGAGAAGAATGCATATTCTCCTCCAGTCCCATCTCCAACTTTTGTACCTGGTCCGCTCTCAGCTACGGAGCTATTTCCATATAAAGAAATAGTCTGAGTAAAATCTGACCTTTTATTCCATTTGACCCCACCCATATTATGAGCCTGACCAAAAGATGGGACACTCTGATCAAAAGAGGTCTCAATCTGGGTCTGTACGATAGAGGCAGACGGCAAAAAGCCACCTACTTTCCAGGAGTCTAAATAGGCTTTCTCGTGCTGTTTGACAAATTCTTCTATAGAGCTATTGGCCGATGTTGTTTCTTCTGTTGTATTGGGAGAGGTTTGACCACTTGGATTACAATCACTGGATCCGCCGCTACTTTCAGCTCCTCCTCCCATCAGGATAGCTGCCAATAGAAACATAATCAGCAAGATAAGCAGAACAGGAATTCCAATCCAAAGAAAGACTTTTAAAAAGATAGCCTTTTTAACCGCACCCTTCACTGCTTTCTTAGCTGCTTTCTTGGCTGTTTCTGATACCATACTTCTCTACACCTCTCAAAAAAAAGTTCGTAAAAGCCAGTACAATACAACGAGGACAGCTACAACCAGACCGTATTTTAAGAGCTTTTTGATAAATTCACGGTCTCTTTTGTACTGCTCCTGAATCTGCCAGTCATCACCATGATCATAGTAGGTTTTTTGCTCATCTACCATGTTTTGGTAATAGTTGCTGACAGATTCCTTTTTGGCACGATAGGATTCCACGGTATCCTTATAGAGGGAAATGGGGCCTCGGATACGTCTTTTTGTAGAATGCGAAGACTCCGCCTCCCTCTCCTCATGCATTTCAGCTTTTTTTACATCTGGCCGGACAAGTCTGTACTTTACCATTTACATTTTCCTCAGGCAGAGGGAGTCCCCTTTCCGCCTGAAGTCCTTTCTATATTGATTTTACGCATTAAATTTTTCGTCTGACAGAAAAACGGCCTTTTTGGGGACTAGTGTAGAGCTCATCAGTAATAGTTGTCGAGCCCCATAAACCCTTGATTTTGAAAGTTCTGGTGATTTCTTTTTCATTCAGCCCTGTGACTTTGTCTGATACTGTCTTAGTCACTTCCTTGGTCAGCCGAAAATCATCAGGATTCAACAGTTCCAGCACCATATAGGCATGACGATAAGCCCGATATTGCTTCTTATTATTCAGACGTTTGCTATATAGAGGAGAAAATTCTTTACTCAGCTTAGCTATTACACTAACCACAAACCGGCGATGAACAGACTCTAAATAGCAGATAAACAGCAACAAAACCAAATATAAATCCGCTGTCACCCCAAACTCTGTCAAGAGCGTAGAAGGGAGAAAAGTCAGCAGCAAAACTGGAACAATGGCCTGATACTTTCCCTGAGCAAGGAGAAAGCAAAGAACAACTGCTCCAACAATTAAGGAGACAGAAAAAGTCATCGTCACCAATCGACCTCCAGATAGCGCCATTAAATAGGCTAAGTTCAGACCAAAGCCGAGCAGAAAAGCAGCACCAAAAGCTACTGTTGCAATCCAACGCAGCCAAAAGAAGGTTTTTAAGGTTTTGGTTGAGTAAAACCAGTTGTTAAACCGTAAAACAAGCATATCATCTCCTAATCTACACTGGCATATCTTTCTAGTTCGTTCCCTAAAAATTCCTGGTTAAAGACAACATTCCCATGCCCAGCGATATTGAGAAAGAGCTGCCCCTGAACTAGGTTAGGCAAAGTTTCCAGCTCAGACTCTGTCATGGACTCTCTCAGAGCGTCTGCCAGTAGGTGGACTGTAGTCTCATCTGTATTAGCAAAGACACGATACTGCATCAAGGAGAAAATCCGCCTGATGGATGATGCATAAATATCTAGGGTTGTATTTCCGCTGGCAACCAAAACATTCTGCAGGGAGGACATTTCCAGTACAACTCCTGCATAGTTCGTCCCCATTTCCTCAATCATATCAGCCAGGAAAGTTACTGACTGAGAATAGCGAATATCCAAAACCATCTGTGCTGAAGAAATATTAATCACATAGTGAGTCAACTGATCATGAGTCAGGGACAGATTTTGCTTGCGCTTCTGCCGCTGAATTTTCCCGTTATTGACCACATAAGAAGAAATCAGAGACAAAACCTGGGTCAGCTGAAGATTAAGTAGCATAGGTGTCTTAGTCAGCTCCGACAGATCAATCGTCACCACTTGCTCCTCTGACAAATCTTCAAAGTTGGTGTAGACATCAAAGATTGGACCGTAGTTTTTATTGAGAGAGCTGAAAGTTTTGGAAATACGCCCTACTGATCTCGTATCATGATCATTTCCGGCCTTTCCTGCTGCCCGATAACGCTGTTCCAAAAACGAACAAAACTGAGACAGACGAGGATGCTCATCATTAACAATCGTTGTGATATGAATCTTTTCGGCATTCTTCTCTGCATTGTGCTGCCATAAGCCAATAGATACATAAAAATCTGTAATCAAATCTTCTAAGCGCAACAGATCGTCAGAAGTAATCTCCTGGTTCAGCACCTGAGCAATACTTTTTAGCTTAGCCACATGTAGACGGAAGGAGCCGATTTCATCGACTTCAACTCCATTTTCCTTGGTCATGGTTGGGAGAACCTGCATGATATTGATTTTATTAGCACCACCAGACATACTAAGCACTTTCCCGTATTGAAACTTTGTCAAATCATGAAAAGTCCCATCCAAGTCAATATTGATAATCTTGTGTCCTCGGGCATAGAGGGAATCCGTGTGCTTAAGGACGAACTTCTTTTGATACATTTTAGGAGCACCGGCTACAAACATAAAAGGCCGAGTCCGAATATCATCATTCTGTAGGAAGTCTAGGTTGACTGCACCGCTGGTTGGCGTGTAGCCAAAGTAAGTCCCATGCGGATCTGCCAGCTTGGTGTGGTTAAACCAATAACCACCAGACAAATCCCGTACCGGCACCGGCTGAGGTTGACGGTGATTAGGCAAATCCTTCTGACGCAAAGGCGGAACAAAAGGTGAATGATACTCAATGTCCTGCTCGCCGATAAAGGACGTCATGGAAAATTTAGGCGCCCCATTTTTAATCTCAGACATTTTTTCAAACAGCTCTTTTTCAGTATTCCCCGAAGCATAGATACGAGTCCAAATACCCTTAACGCCCGAGTTATTGTGGCGAATATCCTGTTCCAGCAACATCAAATCCTGCACTTCATCCAGTTCGGCCTGATTCTTAGTTGCTTTTTGATTTTCATCAATCCGCGAACTCTTTTCTTCGACAGCCTTGGAGGCCTTTTCCTGCACCAGCTTATTATCTAAGTGAGTGACATGCATAAATGCTCTGGTTCCCTGAACCTGCATCAGTTCAGTACCCCAGTAGTCATTCAAGCCACCAGTCGGATACCCCGTTACAAACAAGGCTGCATGATAACCATCCCCTGACTTCCAATAGCGGTCATCCGATTTAAAGTCAATATTCCCTTGAGGCTGAATCCGGCTGATAAAGGGCAAGTCATAGCCTCTAGCTATCAACTTTTTAACTTTTCGTTTCTTTAAAAACATCTCTACTACACCTTTTCATTTTGATTGTTGTACTGCTTGAGAATCTGCTCTTTTTTGCTAGCCGAAACAATAACTGGAACAAAATCCCCATTTCCGCTAGTCTGGGCCTTACGCACCTGCCTATGCAAATCTTCAATAGTGTCTCCGTAAAGCCAGATTAAAAATTCTGCATTGTATAACTCCTGCTCGACAGCTTCTTCTGACAGAATATTCTGCATGAGAATACTTTCCCGATCTTTCAGCTGCTCCATTCGGTTCTCACTGATTCCAGTCTTGCTCATTTCTCGCCGAACTTCATTTAAAATCCGTCTAGACTCAATAATCTGTTCGGAAGTATCTGTCGGTAAGGTTGTAGACTCAAACATATAGTCAAAGGTGATCTCAGAGTTCCATTTCCTGAAGTTTTGAATGGTTCGCTGCCGCTCATTGTCCGAAAGAGAGTTCAAATCTTTCCCTCTCACTTCCATGATTTGCAGATAGCCTGAGTAGCCATTTTCCAAAGCAATCGGCTGTCCCTTGACATTGTTTAAGATTGCCTTAGTGTCCAGCAATTCGACCGTAGAAAGAAAATCGCGATTTTCAAACTCCTTTGTATCATAAGAAAATTGATTTTCCGCAATCTTCCCAAGCCGACTATTACCGTTTCCAGTTGTTTCTTGTTTTTTCTTTTTTCCCATTTTTTTGGAAGAACTTGGTTTTTTTAGAGCCATAAATCCTATCCTTTTCTCTATTTTATATTATAAAAACATTATACTTTATCAAAATCTCATAAGGCTTTATGATAAAGCAGAAGACCTTGTTTTAGATTGATTTTTGCCCTTTCTTGGGATAAAATAAGAAGAAATATAACCTAAGAGGCAGTTTATTGATTTCCAGTTTTATCCAACAACATCCCTTTCTAACTTTACTAGTCTGGCTGCTTTGGCAAATTCCTGTTGCTTTCAGCTATTCTAGTCTAGCTCACTCCAAACTTAAACGTACTCTCATTCTCACACTGACATCCATCTGCGGCGGTCTTGGTGGAAGTTTTGGAGTCGCTTGGAACGATTTAAAGAATCCTCGCTTTCAGCTAGCCTCCTACACTTTTGCAATTTTCCTAGGTTTCATCACCTCGGGACTACTGTTCGGCTATATCTTGCTCAATTGGTTATCAAAGTTTCTGCCTTTTCTAGCGGGAACATAATCCAAACATCCTAAAAATTTCTGTATTTGGTATAAAAAAACAGGTTGACAAAATAGAAAAATTAGAGTATAATAAAGGCTCTTGAATTGGGTCTAAGCATTTGCTTATTACCCTCAAAGCCCTTATCTACGGCAATAGATAAGGGCTTTTTTACGTTCTCTATATATTGAACACAGGGGCGGCAGAACTATTTCTTTCTGCGGCGTGTCGGGAATCGGCGCGATTTTTTCGCGCTGTTCTTACGACTTCTGATAGTATCAAACCAGCAAAAAACTTTCAAAGCAAGATAAAGAACACTGAAAAAGACCTTTCTTTAAGTTGATCCCCATTGACAAAATTGAAAAAATAGGGTATACTAAAGTTCCGAATAGGTTCTAGGCATTTGCTTATTACCCCAAAGCCCTTATCTACGGCGATAGATAAGGGCTTTTTTACGTTCTCTATATATTGAACACAGGGGCGGCAGAACTATTTCTTTCTGCGGCGTGTCGGGAACCGGCGTGGTTTTTTCGCGCTGTTCTTGCGACTTTTGATAGTCTCAAACCAGCAAAAAACTTTCAAAGCAAGATAAAGAACACTGAAAAAGACCTTTCTTTAAGTTGATCCCCATTGACAAAATTGAAAAAATAGGGTATAATGAATGTTCCAAAACTGGTTCTAAGCATTTGCTTATTACCCCAAAGCCCTTATCTACTGCAATAGATAAGGGCTTTTTTACGTTCTCTATATATTGAACACAGGGGCGGCAGAACTATTTCTTTCTGCGGCGTGTCGGGAACCGGCGTGGTTTTTTCGCATTGTTCTTACGACTTCTGATAGTATCAAACCAGCAAAAAAACTTTTAAAGTGGGTTAAATCGCATTGAAAAATCTTTCTTCAAGAAATCAATTCATCAACATAGATGTTCGGGGCTCTCTATAAATTCTTTTCAAAACACTCATCTATAAGCTTCGCAGATTTTATCTCGCATTCTGACACTGACTCTTGGGGATCCAGCATAAGAATGTCCATTCTGAAAGACAAAAAAAACTGGAAAGATAAGTTTCTTTCCAGTTCCATCTTTATTCAACGTCAATCCCTTTAGTTTTTAAGGTATCCAGTTTGAATTCATTCTTACTACGAGTGACAAAGAGCGGCTTGTGATCATCCTCTGTTTCAAAACCATTATAAGTACTATTATAAACCTTGGTTGTGCTCGTAACATGTTTTAATTTCAAGGTATAATTCCAAAAATTCCCAAAATTCCGGTCCGGCTTACTAACATCTAAAAAATCAATTTCAATATTTTCAGTAGCAATATTTTTACCTGTATCATCTGTTACAAGCTTAACCTGAAAATCAGCCGTTGGTAACTTGCCCTTACCATCTCCATAAGGTTTCAGCGCTTCTGCTAATTCCTTATATTGAGTCTCGTCTGGAAATTGTTCTGCATTGCTGGCAGTCACATCATAGATATGTTTCAAAAAAGTCCCTTCCTGACTTTCATAATACTCCATGATTTCTTCATCAGTCATTTTAGACAGCTCGCCAAAGGATTTACCTTCATCCCTATTGAAAGTTGTATAACCTTTTACTTTTCCTTTATTAAAAACATAGACAGCAAAAGGATGACTCTCCTTAGATACTTCATCTGCCACATACCAAATTTTATTTTTAGCATTTTTCAGATGCTCATAAATTCCCTCTTCCGTTTTTTGTACTTCAGAGCTGGAACCATTAGTATTGCCTCCTTTATTGGAACTGCAGGCTGATAAAAACAGAAGGAAAATTGAGGAAACTGCTAAAAGCAGAGGGAGATATTTTTTCTTCATCATATGACACCTTTACTTTCTTTATTTACTATATTATAACGAAATTTCGGAAAAAACAATGTATGATAAAAAGTTCTCCTAAACTTCAGAACTAGTCCATCTCAGGTATAAAAAATAGGTTGACAAAATAAAAAAAATAGGATATAATGAGGGCTCCAGAATTGGTTTTAAGCCATTGCTTATTACCCCAAAGCCCTTATCTACTGCAATAGATAAGGGCTTTTTTACGTTCTCTATGAATGGAACACAGGGGCGGCAGAACTATTTCTTTCTGCGGCGTGTCGGGAACCGGCGTGGTTTCTTCGCGCTGTTCTTACGACCTCTAATAGTCTCAAACCAGCAGTCAATACATTTATAACAAATATATGCTAGGACTGATTTGACAACATAAAGAATGATATCCCAGAATTGACTTACCATTACACTACCCCCTTTCGTTAAGATGCATTGACTTCTAGTCTATTAGACACTAAATCAACACTCGAAAGGGAGCTTGTTTTAGATTGAGCTCACAATCTTTTCGATACATAAGATCACCTCCTTTATTGATGCGTTCATAAGTCTGTCCAAACAAAAAAGCCACACTTGTAGCTTGCCATTTGAACACCTGTGAAATCAGAATTTTTTCCAACTGGAAATACCTTCTGATTCGACATTCATTTGTTCAGCAAAAAAAGACCTCTCAAACAAGTTCAAAGCACACCAAAAACCGATTCTAATAACAAAACATCCTATGTAGTCAGTTCTGAAAAAATCTTCCTTAGTGTTCTTCAAGCTATAGCCCGAAAAGTCATAATATTACCGATAGTCATAATAAATGTCTAAGCTGTTACATAAAATCTTTCAAAATACCAATCCCATAGCTTCGTAGATTGTTTTTCTGTATTTTGGCACTATCTCTTAAGCAGTCTAAGTCTCAGTAAAGATTAGAAAGTCAGTTCTTAAAGATAGAATGAAACCGACAGGCCTCATACTCAACTGAAAAGCAATAAATAATTTATACATGTTCATTATACTACATCTCAAATGATTGTCAAGACAGTAAAAACGGAAAGATAAATTTCTTTCCGTTTTTACATTATTTTTTACCAGAATCTTTCCTATTGATACCGCCGTTGTTTGAAGAACTGGACGGTTTATTATTAGTATTATTAGAAATCTGCGAGCCAGATGCTCCACCAATTCCCTGCTTAGCTTGATTCGGCTTATTCGCATTTGTCGCAGCATTTCCGACACCTGATGCTTCACTTTTAGTTCCTGCCTTCGAGTTGGCTCCAGAAGCTAAAGTATTAGAAACCGCTGTTCTTCCAGCATTATAGTTTTCTCTAGCAGCACTGCCAACATTTTTAACAGAATTCTTAACTCCTTCTGCCGTGCCTTTAACAGAGTTCTTCGCGCTATCATAAGCACTATCAATACCTGCTTTAGCATGAGAACCTAGATTCGCTGCTGCCTTACCAACCCCGCCAGCCTGCTTAATGCCTTCCATAGCACCCTTAGCACCGCCAACAGTTCGAGCAGCTCCAGCTCCAATTCCTTTGACTGCTGCACCAGCACCTCGAGCAGCACCTTTAGCGCCGCCAACCGCTTTCCGAGCTGCAGTTCCAACGCCACGAGCAGACTTCTTAGCCACACCAGGGGCGGCTTTAGCCATTTTCATGCCAGAGCGGGAAGCTGCTGCACCCGCAGCCATACCAGCGCCGGCCATACCGGCCAGTTTGCTTCCTCCGCCTTGAGATGGAGAAACACCTAGCCAACGCTCAACAGCACTATTACCACTTACCAAAGCGAAATAGACACCTACATAAACGATAATGGAGGCCATGATGCTTTCCCAATAATTGAGGCCTGAAGCAAAACCGCCTCCTGATAAACCACTAACGACAATGCCTGGGAAATCTCTCAAGATGCTCATAGCAACTCGAAGCAGGATAACCTCAAAGAAAATACCTGTAATAGTTCCAAAAATTGTCTGAAGCAATTCTTTAAACTTCTCTGAGTTTTCAACAGAAGTATAGCCAACGATTGGAGCAATCATGCCTGCTACCAGAACCTGAAAAACCGATTGGACGAACCGAATACTCATACTAATCAGTAAGGCTATCAAAATAACCTGCTGAACAATTAAGCCAATCCAATTGACACTATAGCGAGGATAAACTGCTGAAAAGACATTTTCCAATTCACTCCAAGTCCCCGGCTTCACCTCATCAATCCGGACATTCCCCTGTTCATTCGATCGCAGAACTGAACTTAAGATAGGAGCTACTCCTTTGAAATTACTATTGCCATTGTCCCCATCTTTCTCAAACTGCTCTAATACTTCTTTATCTGTACCTCCATACCACGCACTATAGTCCGTCTGCATAACATTCCCATCATCCAGTTTATTCAATTTTACGCTTTTATCACTAGGATTTAAGAATCCTCTTTCATCCATTCCCAATGTTTTGACGTTAAAATTATTCTGCATGAGTACATATAAGTCAACGACATTGCTTTCATAAGGTTTAAGTGACAATGATGAAAAGCTGGACTTCCCATCATCAGACATGGTCCGGACAGTTTTTCCATCTAGAGCAAGAGTTTTAGAGAATTCTTTAATTGCTTGGGGCAGCAAGCCTACAACTGCTGTAACCAAGAGAAAATGAGCAATGACATCCTTGTACTTCATTAAACCAGTCACAAAACTAGCTGCTAGGAACATTACCAAGAGTAGGACAAAAACAACTATTCCAAGTTTTTGCAGACCATCGAAAATCTGTCCGACAAAAGTGTCGTTTTTATCCAAGTATTCAAAGAAACCAAAAAGCTTGAATAAGTTGTTATAAACATTTTCCAAAGCGATACTAATTGAATATAGTGCTTTGGTAATCCACCCTGGCAAGTTCAAAAAATAAGCAAAAGTTTGTGGAATAGATGATAGATAATTAGACCATTGCTCATAAAATTTAGCTGTCTCAATCGTAGGAGATTCGTTGTAGGGCCAATCAGGACTCACATCATCTTTAAAATTATTAGCTTTACTGATTAAATCTGAAAGACTTTCATAAGCCGGCACTCATATCACTTCCCTTCTTCGGAGGAAGAGGCTTGACTGGATTCAGACGGCTGGGATTGCTCTGAGCTGCCTTCTGTTTCAGGTTTTTTATCGCCTTCTTCCGACTGCTTCTCTGAATTTTCTTCATCAGCTTTTTTCTCACTGATATAGATACTGGTGACAGGTTCAGAAGTAATCAAGAAACCATATTCAGCCTTGCTATCTTCTTTAATACCAAATGAAAGGCGTTTGATTTTATTGACTCCTTCAGCTGTCGAAAAAGTAATCACATAAGTCAAGGTAAAAGAACCATCTTTTTCCAATTTGACACTTTCCAGTAGATTACTGATAACCTGAGCCTGCTCTGGCTGAGTATATTTGGCATCGCCAGAAGAGAGGAAAGGGTTGAGCGCTTCCTTATTTCCAGAATAGTAATTTGGAATAAAGAAACGTCCAAACACATCCGCTGCATGCTCTTTTGCTTGAAGTTTTTGGATGTTTTGCTGCTCTTGATAAAGATAAGCGGTCTGAGCCTCTAGCTCTGCTCGCTTGTTATTACCCATGATACCAATAACGACACCTACAAGGCCAATCAACAAACCTGCTATCCCAAGCCCCAGAGCAATCTTGCTCAAGAGCGGATTTTGTTCTCCCATTTCAGATACTCCTTTATTTCTAATCTTTTTAGAACTAGCTCTTTGCAGGGCTCCCTGCACGTCCGACTCAATAGGAAAATAAGGGAGATCTGCCTGAGATAAGCCCAGACTTTCCGCATATGTTCTTAAAATCCCATTTTCTTTATCCGTAAAATAAAGAGCCAAGTCATCATAAGTGTATTCTTTGAAACGGGGATCGCGCAAGGAAGCTTCCATCAGCTTGGTCATCAGATTATCATAAGTATGATCAATCAGAAAAGGGCTGATACTGGGTTCATCTTCAATAGAGGGCTTGCCGCTTTCGTTATTAGCCAGAGAGACCTTAGCAAAAGTAAAATCCCCAAATTGATCCCGCAAGGCACGAAAAAGAACCTCCGCCTGAAGAAAAGTCAGATAAGGCAGACTGTCCTCCATGGTTCCAGTGTCTAGAAAATGCTCTTCGTCAAGATCTTCAATTAAATCCTTAATCGCTGCATTGTGCTTGGGAGAGTCTTTGCCTTCCCATTCAATATAAACAAATGAGGAGTCTTTGATAACTCCTCCTTTTCCTAAACCAAATCCTGCCATAGATTAACCACCAAACATTTGCTGAATAAATGGAACGGCTTGACTGGCAAGGACAATGACAACAACACCGATGATTACATAAACAATATGCCCTTTAGCCCATTCACGCATCTTTTGTGATAACATCAGACCAATACCAGCTACAACCAACATAGCAACGGCAATAGTAAAACCAAGGGCAGTAAAATTTTGCGTCGCCTTATCTGCTCCCTGATTGACTGAATCAAACGGGTTCTTCCCGCCTGCAAAAACTGGACTAGAAGTCAGAAATGTAGCGAGGGCAGTCATCACTGCTAGCCATTTTTGTTTAACTTTAAGATTTTTCAAGGTAGTATCTCCTTTTCTTATTTATCATGCTTTATTATAGCCTAGTTGCATATCGGTTTCGCTGTATCATAAAGAGAAATGAAGATTTTCCCAAAAGATTTATCTGATTCTCTTTTAGAAAATACAAGCTCATGCAAAAGCAAAATAGATTTTTATCTGCAATTCAACCTAAAGCAACGAACCTCTTAATCAGCCAATCAAAAGATTAAAGTCTGCTTGGGATAACTGATTACTCCACTTTCGTAGCTTCAAAATCCAGTGTCCGCTTGTCAATATGGTGAAAAATACCATCCGGTGCCTCTCCAATGACTTTGATTAGAACATTGTACTTGGCACCTCGACGTTGCAACAGAAAAAGCTTCTCAGCGATGGGACCGGTCACCCGATCCTGAATCAGACGCTCCAAAGGACGAGCACCATTTTCTACACTGGTTCCCTTGGAACGCAGAAAATCATAAAATTCCGCCTTGTCTTCATATTGAAGATAGACCTTTTGCTCAGCCAACCGTTTTTCTTCTTTCTTCCAAGCCAAATCTACGATAGCCTCAATGATATCAGCTGTCAACATATTGAAGACTACCTTGTTCCCAAAACGGTTGATGAACTCAGGCCGGAAGGTCAGACTTAGTTCTTCTACAATCCGATTCATAAAACCTTCATAAGCTAGGTCAGTCATCTCTCCGAAGTTACCCTCGTTAGCGTAGGTCTTTTTGATTTCATCAGCACCTGAGTTGGTTGTCGCAATCACGATAGTATTTTTAAAGTTAATCTTGCGCCCTGTCCCTGTCGTCAAGTGACCTTCATCCAACACCTGTAGGAGAATATCGTAGATGTCTGGGTGGGCCTTCTCCAACTCATCCAGAAGAACTACGGAATAAGGATTGTTTTTTACCGGCTCCGTTAGGAGACCTTTAGAGCCAACAATGTTTTTACCAATCAGCTTATCCTTGTCACCTTTAGAGGAATACTCGGAACAGTCAATCCGTATCATAGCATCAACATTGTCAAAAAGAATCTTGGCTAGGGCTTTAGCCAACTCTGTTTTCCCAACTCCAGTTGTTCCTAGAAAGAGAAAGCTTCCCAGAGGTTTATTAGGCCGTTGAAAACCTTCTTTTGAGATATAAATGGTATTAGCCACCTGTGAAACTGCAAAATCCTGACCTTTTACATACTTCTTCAGCTCATCAGTGAAGTTCATCAGCCTCTCTGAGTCATCCTTCAGAATGGTTGTAACTGGAATCTTCTTCATTTTCTGGATAACGCGGGCAATATCTTCAATATCAACTACCTTGCGCTTCTCAAAATAAGCCTGAGCGGTCGCATCATCCAGCAGGTCAATAGCCTTATCAGGCAGAAAACGCTCAGGAATGTAACGGACAGCCAACCGAACAGCCTGCTCTACTGCATCGTCCGTGATGGTGATATTCCTTTCTTTTTCAAAACGCCGACGAATGTTCCCAAGGATAAAAATAGCTTGGTCTTCAGTAGGCTCCTCGACTGGTACCATCTGGACCCGCCGCTCCAAAGCCTTATCGGTTTCGATGGAACTTTGGTATTCTTCGTAGGTCGTCGCAGAAATCATCTGAATTTCCCCACGCGCCAAAGGCGGCTTGATAACATTTCCGGCATCCAACATACTGCCGGCACCACCGGCTCCAACAATGGTATGGACCTCATCAATAAAGAGGATATTTTCACCCTTGGTTACCTTTAACTCCTCAATAATCCGCTTGAGCCGCGAAACCATGTCCTCTCCATCTGACTTGCTGGAGATATTAGACAACTCCAAGGAACGAACTGTTACATGCTTAAACTCATCTGGGACATTGCCTTTTAGAATTTCTACCACCAATCCGTCCACAATCGCTGTTTTACCGGTCCCGGCTTCTCCGACTAAGATAGGGGAGTTTTTAGTCTGCCGCAGAAGAGATACAATGACTTGCTCTACCTCTTTATCCCGGCCAAAAACTGTAAAATTGTCAATCTTCTTGCGAATCTTTTCAGTAACATTCTCTGTGTATTTATCCAGATAAGGTGTTAAGCTCTCCTCTTCCTCAATTGACACTGAGTCTTGGAATTTCAAGGTATCGGGCATGATTTTTTCTTGGTATTCTTCTTTTTGCTGCAGTTTTTCAGTCTGTAACATTATCTTCTACCTATCCCTCTCTTTTCTGTTTTAGCGACTTCCTTGCTCCTCATACGGTCAATGGATTGGTATCTTTTACGTCGACGCGTTAAGAAAATCCTAATCGCATGAAGATTGTTTTTTCCGCCGTTAAAAGGGAACATCAGATAAAGAGCAATGATAAAAGTCAGCACAACGAAACTGATGTATTCAACCGCTTGTTGCTTAGGAAAGACTTTCCCACTGCCTGTGAACTGCATAGCAAGAATTGGAGCCCCAAATACAAAGAGCAAACTGAAAAGGCGGATGCCGTAAAGTTTGACAGACGCAAAAAGATCTCGCGGAAAACCATAGGGACGGTTCTCATAGTTGTTTTCTTCTGACATAAGATTCTCCTTTAACTTTTTCCTTGCAGTTGAGCTAGCATAAACAGAGACTAGGCTAGCCAGAAGCAGCTAGTCCTAGTTCCCTTTTTCTTAAAAATCCATCTCAACTGAAGTAATTGGTGCATTAAACTGATAAGTCCCGTCATGGACTTCTTGCATGGAGCGATCCAGCGCATCAACAGCATTCTGCAGGGTAGAAATATTATCCTTAGCCTGATTAATCTTCATCTGCTTCCCGTTGATTTCTTTTTCAACATTTTCAATCTTCTCTTGATTTTCGGTCAAATTACTGCCAACCAGATACTGGCCTGACCGCTCTAAATCTTCCAGTGTCGTCCTATTTTCCTCAATGGAAGCTTCCAACTTTTCAATGGCTTTCTGGAGTTTCTCAATTTGCTTCATCTGGAATTTCTTTTCCTCTTCAAAAGCATTGAGAGCAAACTTTTCCCGAGACAAATCCTGCAGATAGGCATGTTTAAGTTTATCACTCTGAGCAGCCACCATGAACTGCACTTCATTGCTCAGCTCTGCCGTATCCGTTTTTTTCTTTTTCTTTTTAGATGAATAGCGTGTTTCGCTGGAAGTGATATCGTTATACTCTTCAATATCAACATCTACATCTTTGTTAGCCATTGTCTTATTGGTAATATTAAGGGCGATGGCTTCAAAATCCTCTGGAACATTTCTGACAATGACATCAATTTTATGGTTAGCTAGAGGAATAACCTCCATCTTAGTATCCTCACCCTGCTTTTTGGCATAGAGCATCCACTCTAAGTTCTTGGCATTGATACCTTTAGCAATAGAAGAAGTATAATCCGATGTCTCAAATTCCAGGAGCAGGATGCCATTTTTTTCTGAATAGACCTGCTTAGTCAGCATAATACGCCCAGAATCATTTTCAAAGTCTCGGCTCGTAGCTAGCTGCGCCTCTGTATACTCAATCCGCTGAGGAGACAAATAAGCATTGATTAGCAAAAAGAGCCACATTGATATCAGAACTAAAAAAGTTAAAAATTTCCTTAGGATAGCCCTACGTTTCAAGGTCTGAACGACTGCATTTCCAACGATATATTTCTCAATAAATACATCCAAAGCATCGTTATTATTCTTTTTATTGTCCATGTCTGTATTATAGCCCAAAAAAACAAGATAAATGTTTATGATAAAAAGAAAAAGACAGCCGCAAAAGCTGACCGTCTCTATTCTTCAAGCAAGTTACTTTTTGTTTCATCTTACAAAACAAAAAACTAGAAGAGCTGAGAATAAGGCTTCCCCCAGCTCCTCCAAATAAAAAGATTTAAAGTAAATAAGGTGTCGTAAAACCTTATTTAGGAGATACCAACAAACAGCAGTCATCAACACTGCTCCCAATTAGAAAAAAGTTAAAAAAGGAATTGTTGCTTGCCGGTATCATCAGTATATCATAACTCTACCTTCTTCTAGTTTATGATAAAAAGTAGGTAACCTAGTCTGCACTTAGCAAAACACTCGTTTCTGAAAGGGCTGAACTTCCTGCAGAAAAGAAAACGTACTTCTACTTGTTGTCTATATTAAGAATCTGAACCACATAGTCTAACTCAGCTTGATTAAGAGTGATTCGCTCATCGTCTTCCTTAGTCGCCAGACTATAGAGCTTGTAACCCCTATCTCCCCAGACCATGGCCGTCGCGGCCTGATCTACACCATAACGCTGTGCTGCCTTTCCCCCTGCCTCTGAGGATATATCAATAAAAAGAATCTTATCCTGGTCTTGAACTTGCGCTAAAAGTTCAGGAACAGCGCGCTGACACTTTCTGCAGGCAAGCTTATAAAACAGAATAACCCGCTTATCTTTACTCTCTATCTTCTCAAGCAACTCGGAATAGCTTCCAGCTTCCATACTAAAAATCTGCTTGGCTTGCTGGCTATCTTTATGGATGAAGATGGTCTTATCAAAACTAAACTGATTGGAAAAGAAGCTACTTACCACACCACCTAAAAGCAAGAGTAAAAAGACAAAACACAGACAAGCAAGAGAAAGTTTCATATCACTGGCCTGGCTATATTTCTTCCCAAAAAGAAGAGGCAGCCTTGCAGAAGTCCTAGAAACGAGGTAATGGTAGGCAAAAATCAGATAGAAAAAAGGAAAGGAAAGGGAGAGAACGGACGACCAAATAAGTCTGTGACCGATATTGATTCGATATTGCCATAAAAACCAGGCAAAGCAAAGGGTAAGAATAAAGCCACCTAGAACAGCAATATCCTCTTTCTTAGTTAAGCTTGACTGGGGTTCAGTTGTCATAAGAGGCTCCTTCTATTATGAATATTTAATCGTCCATCATCGGATTATACTTTTTGGAAACATGTGGTTTTGCAGCCTCAGAGAATGCCTCAATACTTGGAGCATCATCCTTGCTCTGAGCATCTGATGTAGAATTAGCAGCCGACTCTGAACTAGACGGCTGAGCCGAAGCAGGCTCAACTGGTCGGTCGGATAAACCGCTTTCTTGACTGCTTTTCTGAACTGCTGACCGGGACTTCCCTTTATGGTCACTGCTCTTGGACGCAGCTGATTGTTTTCCTCCTTCAGACGAGCGCTTAGCTTTGTTTTTTCTAGGTTTTTCTAGAGACTTATGTTCCTCATCTAATCCAAGAATAATACGCTGCTCTTCTGGTGTAAAGCGGTCAAAAGGAATGACACCTTCCGAATGGCGCTCAACATAATAGCGCTCGACCTGCTCTTTCCAAATTTCGTAAGCACGGCGATCTTCTTCATTTTCCTCTATATTAAATGGCGCCTTGTAGTTAGGATCCTTGAAAATCGGAAGCTCAAAGGATGGTGTCGGCGTAACCTTGACTAGCTCGCTCTCTTCATCATCAATGACATGAACTCCAGCAAACTGGAATTTTTCCAAGCGGAAGAGCTCAGAGCTATTAGTCACATCTTCCTCTGCAATTTCCTCTCGGTAAGATGAAGCATTGTTGTCATTGCCTGCCAACATATCTACGCTGCCTTTATTGGTCATCCGACTGACCTTCTTTTCCGTTCCGGCCCGCTCTACGATAGTTTCTGTTGACTTATTGGAACTACCTTGGAAAACAAAAATATTCCGATAAGAGTTGAGCAGAGCAGCCGTATCTGAAGCTCCCAAGCTAGCCTCAATCTGCTCATAATTCTGGTAAAGACCCAGCACTGCCGTATTATACTTGCGGCATTGATTGAGGAAGCGCTCGGTATTGGGTGTTGTCACCCAGCCGTACTCATCTTCGATAATGGAAAAGAATGGATCCAACGTGCTAGAATTCCGTCTGAGAACCCCTTTCTGCACAATCATATCCGTAATCTGACCAATCATACGGGAGCTGTCATCGTCTACAGGACCACGGGCTGTATTGACCAATAGAAAGCCCCCCGTTTTCAGAAGAATATCAATATCCTTGGTAGACTGGGAGAAGAAAATCCGTCGCACCAAGTCAGAAGAAGCCAGTTTACGAATGGTATTTTTCATACCTTCAATATTAGCATCGTGGGTGATGTACTCAACACCCGTCCGCGGGTCTTCTTTATAAGCATCCGCAAAGTAATGGTAGGTCGTATTGATGATTTTATTTTTAGACTCAGCATCTCGTTTTTGATTAAACGCCTTGCGCAACTTAGGAGACATATGGGAATCAAAGCGAGATGGGAGACCACCTTGTTTGACAAATTCTTCCTTTTCAAGATTGTAGAGCTCCTGATAAGGTCTTTCATAGAGTCGTTGGAACTCTCGCTCACTGGCATCTCGATACACTTTAAAGAGCTTTAAGCGCTTGATGACCAGAGAAGGAATTTCCAGCAAATCATAAAACTCGCTGAGGGTTGGGGATCCGCCATTAAGATTCACATCCAGATAGCTATTTTCAATCCGAGATGTAGATTTCAGCATGAAGACCAGATTGCGGACATAGGCTTGCTCTGCATTTTTAAAGAAAGTATTTCCACCGCTGCTACCACCTTCATCCGCGAAATTACGTATCAAATCCGAAGTCAGACCTGCGGCTGTATTTGTCTCTGCATCAAAGATATTAATTCCATCAGTGTCTTCCTTAGTCGGATCAACCAGCCAGATCATCTCTTCCGGAAATCCGGTTCGCTTGATAATATCCTCCGCATCATGAATCAAGTCACCTGAAGGCTCATTGACATAGAAACCGTTGATTAACTGCTTGCCCAAACCTTTCTCATACCATTTTTCATAGAAATCTCGCTTAGTCTCCAACAAAGTTTGCTCGTCAGAAATACCCAAAGCTGCAATCTGCTGATCCTGCTCCTGGATAAACTTGGCATATTCTCGCAGATAAACAGTCACATTGCGGGCGTCCTGAACAATGGTCGGCTTAGCAATGGCAACAGACTTACCAGAGCCTATCGGACCAAACCCTGCTGTGTGCAAGCGTCTGACATCCGTTTTGAGAATAACATCATCACCAATGTCCGAATTGCGTCCCAAACGGATATAGGCATCGCCGTCTCTGTCCAAATCGTTAAATAAATGAGTCACTTTCTTATGCTTAAAGAAGCGTTTTTTCAACCACCGCTTCATCATATCATCATAGACAACAATCTCACTGCTGTAGGAGTTATAGAGCAGATAGACAAAGAGAAAAACTGGTGCAATCAAAAGCAAAGTATTCCAAAATTGATTACCAATCAGTGGCGATAGAGTTTTATAGTCAAAATAGGTATTCCCTTCTTTGAGAAAGTCGCTGGCAGCCACATACATCTGATTGAGCATGGCAATGATATAATTATTCAAAGTCAAAACAATAATATCTATGCTGGATATCAGAGCTGATAGAAAGGATAGAAAAATATAACGTCGCATAGTCTGACTGCGATCATTTTCTTTGAAATCTTTCCTTTCTTTAAACAGCAGGTAGCGTTGGCGGCTAGTCAGATTCGTGTGCCACAGCCCTAGATAAAGAGACAGGAAGACGGACAAAAAGAGAATAATAAACAGAAATAGAAACAAGCCAAAACTAACTTGCTTTCTCATGACAGCCAGCAGCATGACTCCTGTAAGACTAGCAGCACCAAAAAGGAAAAGTGCCCAAATCACCTTTCTCAGCAAAAAGATCACATAATCAACACTTCGATGCCCTTTTAGTTTATAAGGTAATTTTGAAAGTAAAAATAGCATGAAAACCTCACTTCACCAACCCAATCATAATCTCTAATAAGCCAACAATACCGGCCGTCATTGCAAAAGCGACGTAAAAATACAGACGCTGACGCTGTCGGCTCTCTTCCCGCTCAATAATCAAATATTGATAACGATAGATATAGTGCTGAATAATGGAAAAAGTCGGTACCAGAGCTAGAACCAAAACCTGCAGAATACGCAGCAAATAAACCAAACTCTTTTCCTCCATTCCAGGCAAACTCCCCTTTGAAAAGAGCAGAGCTAGAACTGCGATAGAGCCAAAGCGAAAAATATAAAACAATGACACCGAAATCAGGAAGGCCAGCCCAGACTTCCGTTTTCGTTCGACATTGTTGGTCTGATCGCCAACTACCCAACCAATTCCGGATATGATAATGGCTAGTCCGATAATAATTTCAGCAACAATAATCACATAGTACATAATATGATTTAAAAAAGTTGAGTCCAACTTGCTGCTCCTTTTCTAAAAGAGGCTGAGAAAATCATGTTTCAGCCTCACCTTGTTATAGCAAAAGCTTCCTGCCATCCCAACCACTTGCTCAATAGCAGAGGATTGCTTGTAGATACAAGCCGAGATGAAAAAGCGAGAGGAACGAAATATTTATCATTTCATCTCGTTCCGCCGCCATTCTACCTGTCAAAGAAATCCTCCAAGCCAGCATGCTCACTAAACGTTGAGTTATAAACAACAGTAGCTCGAATTTTCAGATAAGATTTCCCCGCTTTGTCTGTGACCGTCTCATAACTGCCTTGACGCAGAACCACTGATATTTTCTGCTTTCTCTGAAAAAGTTGAGGTGTCAAACGTTCATTGGCTACCAACCGAACTGGGTAACCATAAGCTCCGTCCATTTCAAAATAATGCCCCTTGATTTCGTTGAAGTCTGTGATATAGCCCGAAGCAACTGTTCCCGGGCCAGCATCAATAAAATCTCTGACAACCGCTTCCGGATCTTTTTCCAAAGAAAGTCGCTCTCCAACTAAGTTGGGGGAGTTCCCCTCAATTCCTAGGCGTTGTCGTTTGTCGTCCGCCTGTTCATAACGGCCGCGCAAAAATTTGAAATCCACCAACTCTCCGATAGCTGCATAATCTTCTGTCTTCAAAATGCGCGAATGATAACGATAGCTAAAAAGTTTGTTGGGAATAAAAACCCGTTCCAGATTGGCGGTCAGCACAAAAACACCATTGTCAGAAATATAGTTAATCATGCCCTTTTGCACATCATGGATAGGCGAGTGATCTCCACCTTCTTCCAATTCCTGTAACACTTGACTGTTGAGCAGGTACTCTGCGATATTAATGTCACCCAGAGCCACATATTTATTTTCAAGCGGTTGCTCTTCCTGTTTTTTAAAGACATCGTAACGTTTAGCAAAAACAACCTGCTTCAAGTCAATAATCTTAACTGGAAAAACCTGACCAACCATCCGTCTCAGATCGGCAGGTTGGTAGAAGCCAGCGATATGCTGAGGCACATAAATCGTCAGCCCCTGATATTCTTTCTTGGTTGGCCGACAGATGACAATATCTTCAAAAAAGACCTGTCCCTGACTTTCTGACACATGCTTCGCAGAGTCTATGATTCCTACTGCGCGACAAGAAATGATAGATGAAAGAGCCGCCGTTTCCTTGGCCTTGTTGCCAATGTCATGGCGATTGAAATTCCGTCCAACTGCATTAGCATAGCCTTCCAGACTACGAGGAATCCTATCAGCCGTCTCCAGCCAGTCTTTATCGGTCTCTAAGAGACTAGCCACATATTTCGAATCAATCGTAAGGCCATTTTTAACAACCTTTTTGACATCAGGGTGAGTCCGTTCAATTTCCTTAATTCTTTTCATAACAGCCTTTCTATACCAAAGAATGAGAGTTTATACTAGTATCTATTATATAGAAAAATCCAGCTATTAATGTTTATGATAAAAAGAGACATCTTGCTGCAGCAAAAAAGCTGAGACAGCTTGCCTCAACCTTTAGAGAAAACTATTATACATCTATTTGAATCTAACAGTAAGTGACAACATTACCACAAAAACCGCCAGATCTGATAGCCTAGAAAAAGTGTCAGACTCGGCACTAGCAATGCCCAATAGGGAAAGTGCTTTTTTCGAATGCCAAGCAGCACATAAAAAGTAAAAACAAGATCCAAAATCAACAAACGAACATAATCATTGCCCAGTAAATGATACCAAGAGCTTCCCATGTAGCTCCTCCTATTTCTTACAGTATTTTCACTTTCAGGTCTAATTCAGTAGCTTTGTCCTGTAGTTGAAAGCAATTCCTGCTAAAATTATAGCATATTCTCAACTCTATGCCCATCTATGATCAATACGCATCAAGCAGTAAACAACGCAGACAAGCCTGTCTGCGTTGTTTGTTTATCAACTGATTAATAGACTGTCTTCTCTGTCTCTGGATCAAAGAAGTGCGCTTTATTGAGGTCAAAGCCTAGGTCAATACCTGCACCAGTTTCTAGGTAATCCCGTGAATCCACACGCGCTACAAACTCACTAGAACCCACTTGGCAGTAGAGATGAGACTCTGCTCCCAGCAATTCTGAAACAGAAATCTTGGCATGCACAACTGAATTCGGGAAAGTTTCCAAGAAAGCAGCTTCTGCATTAACATCCTCTGGACGAATACCGAAGATCAGCTCCTTGCCCTCGTAACCTTTCTCCCGCAGAACCTTGAGAGCTCCTTCTGGAACTGTCAAGCGCAGCCCTTCTGCTACAATCTCATTCCCTTCAAGCTTAACTGGGATGAAGTTCATAGCTGGGCTGCCGATGAAGCCGGCAACGAACTTGTTAACTGGGTTGTTGTAGACTTCCTGCGGCGTACCAATCTGTTCCACTCGTCCAATCGTTCCAGTTCCAGCAGGATTCTTGGTCGCTGACATGATAACGATACGATCCGCCAAGGTCATAGCTTCAGTCTGGTCGTGGGTAACATAAATAGTTGTTGCCCCGATACGGCGGTGAATCTTAGCAATCTCCGCCCGCATAGAAACACGCAACTTAGCATCCAAGTTAGACAAAGGCTCGTCCATCAGGAAAACCTTTGCATCCCGAACAATAGCGCGTCCCATTGCTACCCGCTGACGCTGACCACCAGATAAATCAGCTGGCTTACGCTGCAAGAATTCCTTCAAGCCCAGGATTTCTGCTGCTTCGTTGACCCGTTTGTCAATATCTTCCTTGCCGTACTTGCGCAGCTTGAGACCAAAAGCCATGTTGTCGTAGACAGTCATGTGCGGATAAAGGGCATAGTTCTGGAAGACCATGGCGATGTCACGGTCTTTGGGTGCCACATCATTGACCACTGTACCGTCAATAGAGGCAGTTCCTTCTGTAATATCCTCCAAGCCTGCAATCATACGCAGCGTAGTTGATTTTCCGCAACCAGACGGACCAACAAATACGATAAATTCCTTGTCCTTGATATCTAGATTAAAGTCTTCCACTGAGTAGTGGTCGCTGTTGGGATATTTTTTATAGATATTTTTCAGATTTAATTCGACCATAATAAGCCCCTTCTTTTGATTAAAAATATTTTCTTTTAAGCTCTCGTTTGCAAAGCGCTTTCACATTGTCCATTATATCGTTTTTTTTTTACTTTTTCAAGCACTTTTAGTAAAACGTTTGCATAATTTTTAAAAATTTTCTCCATCAAAAAAGAGACCAATAGGCCGCTTTAAAATTTATTCTTCTTTTTTTCTACTACGGAGTGACAATCCAGCTGCGCTTAGAGCAATCTATAAATTATTCCATTTAACAATGTGTAAACTTTTTTAGTAAAAATTCTGGGCTATTTTCTAGATTATTTCAGACAGAAAAAGTAAAATGGTATAGGAGGGATAAAATTATGGCTCTTAATACACGAGATAGGATTTTGGATGCATTTTTTGAATTAGCAGATAAACAGCCAGACAGGCTGCGTTTTACCTTTACAGAAATCGCTAAAAAAGCCGGTTTGTCAAGACAGGCCATTTACAAACGACACTTTAATAACACTACTGAAATTATCGAATACATTCGCCAAGATATGGTAAAGCAAGCCTTTGCTCCCAATTGGAATAGCAACAATTCTGAAGCGGGCTTAGATCCTTTCGCCTTTTTGGCTCAAACGATTCTTCCCGCTATTTATGAGCAACGCCAACGCATTAAAATATTATATACTAGTTCTGTCGATCCCCTGTGGAGCGATTTTATTACTGCCAGTTACAAGGACTGGATCGAGCAGAATCTAAATCTTGACCACCAAAAATTAGGTATTCCTGAAGACCTGGCCAATCAACTGCTGGCCGGCTGGATTAGTTCTCTTATCGAGAATTGGATCACTCAGGATGACCCCGTTCCTTGCAAGCAGTTTTCTAAGACATTTCTCAACCTTGTATCTTCACCCCTAACCAGCTTTGCTGCTTATGATAGTCCAGCTGGTTCTTCAAACAAAATTGTTATCGCATAACCAACTAGAAGAAAAGCAGAGAAATGGCAGAACCAGTCCTTGTAAGGGAAGACTGGTTTTTTATATTAAATTTTAAAAATAATTGGACATTTTCTCTATAAAGTGTTATCATTTTAGTTGACAAACGGTAAACTAGTTTGTTGGAGTCTGCTCTATTTTTTTAGACATACCAGCAAGAACTTAATATAAAAGAAGGAAGGTACTTATGCCCCAAGATACTCGAGACAAAGTCGTCAATGCCTTAATTGAGCTGGCAGAGCAAAATCCTGAAAAGTCTTATTTTACTTTTTCAGAGATTGCTAAACAAGCCGGTCTATCGCGCCAGGCCATCTATAAAAAGCATTTTAGTAATGTTGAAGACATTATCCAATACATCCGCCAGACAATTATGGCTCCGTTTTTGCCCCTGTATGAAAGCTACGAAGAAGGAAATGGAGAAAATCCATTCTGCTTCTTTGCCAAGCATATGATTCCTACCCTCTATGAACATAGGAAATGGATGAAGGTGCTCTACACTACAGCTATCGATCCTTTCTGGAGTGACTATCTATCTACCTTCTTCACTCAGTGGGTCGTACAAAATTTAGAAATTGACTCTAAGAAATTGGGGATTTCGAAAGAGATGGCTACTGAAATTGTCGTCAGATGGATTAATTCCCTCATTGAGATTTGGATCATCAAAGAAGACCCTATGCCTGCAGAGGATTTCGCCAAATTGTTCCTGAATGTAATTTCAACCCCTATGGATCAATTTATAATGCCTCATAGTGAGTCCTAATTCAACTCAAAATTATGAAGCCCGCCTAATTTAGGCAGGCTTTTTTATCTGTAAAATTTCTTACTCTACCAAAGAAAAAAGAGCAGATGTTTTTCTGCTCTCCTCAATATATAAGTTATAAAACTAAAAGCCAAGCTACGTTTAATCTACTCGATAATAGAAGCTGCCTTGCTCGTCAAAGCTATTCATGCCAACACCTGTCCAGATTCTATCTTGGCCAGCATCTGAGTTGTCTGTAAAGTTTTCCTTGTCAGCGACCTTAACTCCCTTAGGAAGAAACTCAATCAGAAAACCTCCGCTTTCTCCGCCGTAGACACCGCCAGCAGCAGTCCCATAGTCTGTCAGTGAAGCTCCGTACAATTCATAAACACTTGAAACCAAGCCCTTGTCATCAAAAACAAGCTGGTTGCCAGAAGCATCCTGCCAGGTTCCTTTAACGCTGGCATAATTGCCATTTGCAAGTGCTGAAATGTCCATCGCTTCCTTCTTTTCCTTGTTTTTTTCTGTGCTTGCACTCTCTGAGCTAGTGCTGCTAGCCGCTGAAGTTGCTGCTGCAGTTGATTGACTGGATACCTGCTCCACAGAACTTGTTACCGAGCCAGTACTGCTAGTAGACGTCTCTGATTGATTCGTAGCACTGCCCTTTGAGCAAGCTGTCATAGCTAATAAAGCAGCTCCTGCTAGTAAAAAAGGTAAAGCTTTTTTCTTCATTTTTCTCCTCTTTCTCACGGTAAGATAAATCATGTGATTAGTAACATTATAGATTATTTTATCGCTTTTTACAAGAAGAATTCTAGCAACTGGGCAGGCGCAAAGCTACTGACTTTATTCATTCAGCTTCTGCCACATCCAGAACCCTGTAGATTGTCTTTGCCAGAGCAACTTCATAATCAGCTGTCCCATAAGGCTTATCAGTCGTGACGTGGGCTGTCTGCTGTTCTAGATCTACCGCCACATCTGACACTCCCTCCATAGATAGGAAGTGCTGGGTGACATGTTTAACACAGTTTTGACAAGATAAGTTTTCTAATTGAACTGTTTGTTTCATAGATTCATTCCTCCGTATATTTAGTTCATTTTAAAGCGTCCTAGACGCAGAGCATTGGCCACTACTGACACTGAGCTCAAGCTCATGGCCAGACCAGCCAGCATAGGATTGAGCAAGGGACCGCCGAAAAGATGCAGTAGACCCATAGCAATCGGGATGCCTAGTGTATTGTAGGCAAAAGCCCAGAAGAGATTTTCCTTGATATTACGGATGGTTGCCTGACTGAGCTTGATAGCCTTGACTACATCCTGCAAATCACTATGCATGAGCACTACATCTGCCGACTCAATAGCTACATCAGCGCCTGAACCGATGGCAATTCCCACATCTGCCTGAACCAGAGCCGGCGCATCATTGATACCGTCTCCGACCATGGCTAGTTTTTTTCCAGCTTCCTGTAAGTTCTTGATAGCAGCGACCTTACCATCTGGCAATACACCTGCGATGACTTTTTGGATTCCAGCTTTCTGGGCAATAGCTGTCGCTGTTTCTTCACGATCTCCTGTCAGCATGATGACTTCTAGCCCCATAGACTGAAGCTCCTGCACAGCCGACAGGCTACTAGATTTCATCTCATCTGCTACCGCTAGAATACCAGCCAGCTGTCCATCTATTGCGACAAACATGGCTGTTTTTCCTTCCTGGGATAGCTCCAACAACTGTTCTTGAAAAGCACTGCTGTCAATGTTCTTTTCTTTCATCAAAGACTCATTTCCCACCAGAAGCTGTCTGTCCTCAACCTGAGCAGCCAATCCTCGACCAACAATGGCCTCAAAATGAATGACAGGCAGCAAGTCAAGTTCCTCCTCTTCAGCTGCTTCCAAGATAGCCTGAGCCAAAGGGTGCTCAGAATGCTGCTCAGCGCTAGCTATTAGCTGCAACAAGTCAGACCGATTCAAATCACTCAAGGGCAGCAGATCCGTCAGACTGGGCTTACCAACTGTAATCGTCCCCGTCTTATCAAGAACAATAGTATCCAGTTGATAAGCTGCTTCCAAAGCTTGTCCAGACTTAATCAGAATTCCATTTTCAGCCCCTTTACCAGTCCCAACCATAATGGCTGTCGGAGTGGCTAATCCCAGCGCACAAGGGCAGGCAATGACCAGAACTGCGATAAAGATTGACAGAGAAAAGCTAAGACTCTCACCAGCTAGAAAATACCAGCCCAGCGCAGACAAAGCAGCCAAGCTCAGCACGATTGGAACAAAATAAAGCGAAATCTTATCTGCTAAAGCCGCTATCGGCGCCTTAGAACCCTGCGCTTCCTCCACCAATCTGACAATCTGAGCTAAGGTCGTATCCGAACCCACCCTAGTTGCTTGGTAGTCAATACTACCATTTTGATTGATTGTTGCACTAGTAATAGTGTCGCCAACTTTCTTTTCAATCGGGACACTTTCACCAGTCATCATGGACTCATCCACAAAGGTCTGGCCCTCTGTCACAAGGCCATCTACAGGCATACGCTCCCCTGGCTTGATACGGATAATGTCTCCAACTCGGATATCCTCCGTATCAATGGTCACAGCCTCTCCATAGCGAATCACTGTCGCCTGACTAGGCACTAGCTCAAGCAGAGACTGAATTGCCTGAGACGTTCTCCCCTTAGCTGAACTTTCCAGATATTTACCCAGAAGAACCAAGGCAATAATCACTGCAACCGACTCAAAATAGAGTTGATGAACAAAGGCATGATAACCTAGAAAAACCTGACTGACCGAGTAGAGACTGTAGAAAAATGCTGCGCTGGTTCCCACTGCAATCAGACTATCCATATTGGGATGTCGCTTGATAAGATTGCGAAATCCTCTCTGATAGAAGCCGCGCCCAATCCACACAGCAGGCAGAGTCAAAAGAAGTTGTGACAGAACGAAGACCAAGGGATGCGCCATATGGTCCAAAAAGCTAGGTAGAGGAAGACCGACCATACTGCCCATAGAGATATAAAGCAAAGGCAGAGCTGTAACCAAAAGAATTAGTAATTCTTGCTTCTTCCTTCGCAATTCCTGCGCTTTCATTGCAGCCTCTTCGCTCACATCGGACGGTCGGTCTTTTCCTTTTTCTTCTGCCTGATAACCAGCCTCGGCTACAGCAGCCAGCACTTGCTGGCTGTCAAATCCCGCCTTAGGAAGCAAACTGAGACGTTCTGTCGCCAGATTGACACTGACATCCTCAACCGTTTCTAAATCTTTGACCGCCATCTCAACTGTCATAGCACAAGATGCACAGGTCATTCCTGAGAGTTTGTATTCTTTCTTCTCGCTCATCAATGCTCCTCCTTTCCGTGCCCGCACCGACACTGACCTTGCGGACAGTGACATTTGATTTCTAACGGAGCTGAAGCCCTTTTCTTATCAATGACTTGGCTGAGCCGCTCCAAGTCCCCTTGGCTGAACTGACTTCTCTCAATCATCGAAATCAACAGTTCTCCATGCTTGGTGTTGCAGATATTATCAAAGAGAGCCTGCAAAGTACTTTCCAGATGATCCGATTCTAAAATCCGAGCATCATAGTAAAACTTACCCTCTATTTTTTCCATAGCGATAAATTCTTTGGTCTTCAGACGATTCAAAAGGGTCTTGATGGTTGCGGGCTTCCATGAGAAGTCTGCTTCCAACCGCGCTATAATCTCTGTACTACGGCTATGTGGATAAGCCCATAACACACGCATCACTTGCCATTCTGCTTGGCTAATATTTTGCTGTTCCATTGTTTAACACTCCCTTATCATTTACAAATGTAATCTAACTCTTTATTAGTTTACATTTGTAATCATAATTTGTCAAGTATTTTTATCGCTAATTTTAAAAATGTAAAAAAGAAGGCGGGATAGTCCCGTCTTCTTACTTTTTTATATTAGTGCGCCAACATCTCTTGGGCAATTTCTTGACCTGTCAACTTACTTGGATAGTAGGTTGGCCAGTTTTCCAGCTCATCAAAGAGTGCTTCCTGGCTCTCGCCGCCATAGAAGATGTGGAAATGAGCTGCCTTGGTCGGTGCAATGTTGTGATCGCTAAACTGAACATACTTGTACTCACCAGCATCCTCGTCTGTCGCTTCAAACATGAAGCGTACCCCTCGATTTCCCTTAGAGTAAGTCAGAGTGTGCTTGCCAACGTATTTATAAGTATATTTCTTAGATTTTCCATCTACCACAAATTCCATGGTCTTGTCTGTGATATTGATATTGGAAATATCTGTCTTGTAGCCCTTGTCATAGTAGTCCTTGTATTCAGCTGCCGTCATTTTTCCAGTCAGCTTAGCCTTGTAGTCAAAGACTTGATCCAAGGTCCCGTCTTTCAGATAAGGGTAAACAGACTGCCACTCACCAGCATAGTCAGACAAGGTCCGATCCTTGACGGCACTGTCTTCAAAGTAGCCGTTTTGGACTGTCTTATCGTCTCCTTCTTTCTCAGCTGCAATCTCCGCTCCCTCTTGGTCAGTTGTCTTCTTGAGAGCCTTTAGATTGGCCTGCATGATAGAAACATAGTCTGCTCCGTCCTTGGTCTGTTCTTCGGTCAAGCTTTCCAGCGGATTCAAGACATCAAGTTCTACTCCTGTTTCCTTAGCTAAAGTGGAAGCCAATGCCTGGGAAGCATTCTCTTCAAAGTAGATATACTTGATCTTATTTTTCTTGATATACTCGGTCAATTCAGCCAAGCGTGAAGCGGATGGCTCACTGTCTGGTGAAAGGCCAGAAATTGGAACTTGCTTCAAACCATAGTCCAATGCTAGATAGTTAAAGGCTGCATGCTGAGTGACAAAGCTCTTTTGCTTGGCGTTGGCCAATCCATCTTCATATTCCTTATCCAAGGCTTCCAGCTTCTTGATATAAGCCGCTGCATTTTTCTCAAAAGCAGCTTTCTTGTCAGGATAAGACTTGCTCAGGCTATCACGGATGTGCTCCACCATTTTAATAGCCCGCTTCGGAGATAACCAAACATGGGGATCATAGGCATGATGATGTCCCTCTTCCCCATGGTCGTGGTCTTCTTCCTCTTCACCGCCAGGCAGCAAGAGCATGTCTCCTGTCGCCTTGATAACCGTTTCTTCCTTATTTTTCAAAGTTTTTAGCGTATCTGGAACCCAAGTCTCCATGTTTTCATTTTCATAGACAAAGGCATCTGCATCCTGAATCGTCGCAACTGCCTTAGCTGAAGGCTCATAATCATGCGGCTCTGTACCTGCCCCGATTAGAAGTTCAACATTGGCCTCATCTCCAGCCACCTGCTTGGTAAACTCATAAACAGGATAAAAAGTCGTGACAATATTGAGCTTGCCATCTGCATTTTTTTGATTAGAACAAGCTACTAAGAAAATACTCAGTAAACCTGCTAATAGTAAGCTAATTTTTTTCATTTTCTGCTCCTATTTCATAAATTTTTTGACCAGATTGACCAGCAAGAACAAGCCGACGAAGATAATCGTAATGCTGGCACTAGCTGGCGTCTCTGCATAGTAAGAAATATAAAGTCCGGCAATCATACCAAAGAAACCAATGGCATTTGCCAGCAAAATAACCGACTTGAAATTTTTCCCAATCCGCAGAGCAATACTGGCCGGCAAGACCATAATGGTCGAAACTAGCAAGGCTCCCGCAGCTGGAATCATGAGGGCAATCGCAACACCCGTCACAATATTAAAGAGGATAGACATGGTCCGCACAGGCAGCCCATCCACAAAGGCCGTATCCTCGTCAAAGGTCAAGATGTACATGGGGCGAATGAAGAGGAAGGTCAAGACGAGCACCACAGCAGCAATGACAAAGAGAGAAATCACCTGCTCCGTACTAATAGTCACAATGGAACCAAACAGATACTGGTCCAGACTCATTGAGCTAGAACTCTTGCCCTTACTCATAACAATCAAGGAAATGGCTAAGCCGGTTGACATAAGAATGGCTGTCCCGATTTCCATGAAATTCTTATAGATAGTCCGCAGATACTCTAAGAAGACTGCTGCGGCAATGACGACAAGCACCGTTGTGAGAGTCGGTGACAGCCCAAGAACCAAACCAAAAGCTACACCTGCCAATGAAACGTGACTGAGGGTGTCACTCATGAGGCTCTGCCGACGTAAAATCAGAAAAGTCCCCAGAATCGGTGAGAAGAGGCTCATGGCAATAACTGCCAAGAAGGCTCGCTGCATAAAATCATAGGAAAATAGATTAAGCATGGCTCACCTCCTGTCCATTGTCGCTTTCATGCACATTGAAACAGCGCCAAGGTGAGTCCTGATTACGCACTAGGTGGATGTTGCGATCAGCATATTTGCGGACTTCCTCCGGATCGTGTGTGATCATCAAGACAGCTTTTCCATGCTGATGAGCACTATGGTGCATGAGCTTGTAAAACTCATCCTTGCTGCCTGCATCCATACCTGTTGTCGGCTCATCTAGGACAAAAATATCCGGATCCGAAGCAAACATCCGAGCAATCACAGCTCTCTGCTTTTGCCCGCCAGAGAGAGAACCAATCCGCTTATCTCGATGTTCCCACATTCCAACCGACTCCAGACTCACTTTGATATGCTCCTCATCATGCTCATTCAAATGACGAAACCAACCCTTGCGCGGATAACGTCCCGACTTGACAAACTCATATACCGTACTAGGAAAACCTGCATTAAAACTAGCAATCTGCTGAGGAAGGTAGGCAATCCGCAATTTCTTGCCTCGCACATTGGTCTTGGAAATCTTCACTTCCCCATGCTTAGGCTGCAAAATACCCAAACTAGCCTTGATAAGCGTCGTCTTAGCAGCTCCATTTTCCCCCGTCAAAGTTACAAACTCACCACTGTCTAGAAAATAATGAATATGCTCCAGCACAGGCTCCTTGTCATAGTAAAAGGAAAGATTATCCACTGTGATATATCTCATTTGCCGATTTCTCCCACCAAGGCTTCCAAAAACTTCGCGATTGTCGCCTGTTCACTAGCAGAAAACTGCTCTGCCAATTTTTGATACGTCTCCAAAGTATGTGCGTGATGATGCTGATGTTCCTTTGCAATCGGCTGAGCTAACTCAGTCAAACGGTAAAAGGTAACCCGTGCATCTCTCTTATCTTTAAAAGCTTGCAGCATCTCTTGCCGAACCAAAGATTTCACAGCCTTAGTCACAGCAGCTTGACTCACATTCAGTTTTTTTGCCAAATCAGAATTTGTCAAAGATTCCTCAGACAAAAGCATCAAAATATGCTCCTGCGTATTGGTTAAAGGCACATCACTCGTGCAAGAACCAATTAGAATCTCATGCTGATTTTCTGCTTTCAAAATAACTTCATTTAAAAATTGATCGATCTTCTGCGCTAAATTAGTCATTTCTTTCCTCCTTCTCTTAACCAGTTAAAGCTTTACTGGTTAATTATACCACAAAACAGAAAAGAGTCAAGAATTTTCAGTAAAAGTAAGATGCTTTTCACAAAAAATATTTAATTATACAATTAGATTCTTAAGCCCTAAATAAAACTCAATCAGAGAATAAAAGGAACAAACCAAGCTGCCTCTTATTAGCATTCTAAATCTTATAAGCCATTTAATAGTGAAATTCTTCCATATCCACTACACTAGTTGAGTATAAATTTACAAGCAAAATCACGATTCAACCTTCCGCTTTAGCTTGAAAATAAATACTAAAGAGACAACAAAAAAACGAAGCTAAAATGCTTCGCTAAACTTAAGCTATACCGGCGGCCGGGGTCGAACCGGCACGTCCGTGAGGACACTGGATTTTGAGTCCAGCGCGTCTGCCAATTCCGCCACGCCGGCTCAAGTTTTTAACTGGGGTAGCTGGATTCGAACCAACGCATGAGGGAGTCAAAGTCCCTTGCCTTACCGCTTGGCTATACCCCAATACTATTAAATAGGCGAGTGATGGGGATCGAACCCACGCATGCCAGAGCCACAATCTGGTGTGTTAACCACTTCACCACACCCGCCATATTTAAACACGGGCAGTAGGAATTGAACCCACACTGAAGGTTTTGGAGACCTTAGTTCTACCTTTAAACTATGCCCGTAAAGGTTATGGAAGGGGAGGGATTCGAACCCCCGAACCCGAAGGAGCGGATTTACAGTCCGCCGCGTTTAGCCTCTTCGCTACCCTTCCGATTATAAAATTATGGCGCGAGACGGAATCGAACCGCCGACACATGGAGCTTCAATCCATTGCTCTACCAACTGAGCTACCGAGCCAACTATTGCGGGAGCAGGATTTGAACCTACGACCTTCGGGTTATGAGCCCGACGAGCTACCTAGCTGCTCCATCCCGCGTTATTACTATTCGTCCCTAAGGAGGATGTGGGATTCGAACCCACGCACGCTTTTACACGCCTGACGGTTTTCAAGACCGTTCCCTTCAGCCGGACTTGGGTAATCCTCCGAATATATAGTCCGTACGGGATTCGAACCCGTGTTACCGCCGTGAAAAGGCGGTGTCTTAACCCCTTGACCAACGGACCATAATACTATTGAAATGGGCACGAGTGGACTCGAACCACCGACCTCACGCTTATCAGGCGTGCGCTCTAACCACCTGAGCTACGCGCCCAAGTTCGAAAACTTGGTATGAACTTTCGTTCAAAGCGGGTGACGAGAATCGAACTCGCGACAACAGCTTGGAAGGCTGTAGTTTTACCACTAAACTACACCCGCTTG
>NZ_GL890993.1:596164-697089 GCF_000212855.1 Streptococcus sanguinis SK355 | reverse complement strand
TTACATTTTTTTGAAGTTTTTTTATTCATTAAAGTCTTTCCATCTATTAGAGTGTAGGAAGATATACTTCCTCTCCTAGTTGACGAGCTAATAAACCAGCTCTTGCCAACTGAAGCAAAGTCTTTGTGAATTCATAAATATGCTCTGTTTCACTTGCAGACAACTCTTTTTGGGAAAACTTTCTTCTTAAAGCTTTGTAATCTCGACCTTCCTCTTGAAAGAAGGGAGCGTCTTGTAAACAGGCTTTTACATTTTCCAAGTTTTCTAAAATACCAAGATGGAAAGCGGCAGAAGCAAAGGTTTTTTCAAAAGGCTGGGTGCAGACGCTCCGAAACTCTACTGTCCCCCGTGTCGTCAAATCTTGATACTGGTAACTTCTGTGATTCCTGAAGTCAGCTTCCCTTGGAGTCAAGTTTACTTTTTCACCTGAAAGGCTGTAAGCTTCGATAGTTTTCTGACTCAAGTATTCATTAGCAGCTATCGGATAGAAATAGTAGGATGTACCTTCACGTTCGGCAGTAAAAAGTGCTGATCTATCAAGATATGCAAAAAATTCATCTTCAGTTTGAAAATCTTTCTGATTAACGCCTGCATTTTCCTGTAAAATGCCATGCATCGATTGCTCCCAGAAAATATCCCGAGCTATTTTTGTATCCCAAGAAGAATCTGAAAACTCTGAATTTGCAAAGAGATATGCCTTAGCAGCTTCAATTTGATTGAAGACATTGATAACAGTTAAATAATTTTCTCTTGAAACATCCAACTGCACTTGACTCCCACAAATAAAAGCACCATATTCCGGATAATTGTGCAGACCTTCCATGTTTTTTCCCATAGCTAAATACTGCATCAACATTTCATATCTTGGATATTTAACTGGACTATTATCATTTTCAGCCCAGAAAGGATGAATACCTTCTCCTTGAATTTCATGGTTTTCTTCGCGAAGAATTGGTTGAATAATGTTCAGATAGTTCTTAAAACGCTCTTCAACTTCTTGAATTCTGCTAGCCTTGGCAAAAGCGAATTCCAAAGTATTGTAAGAGACCTCAAAAAGAATTCTGTCTTCGTTTTTAGTAGATTTCAGTTGGATAGGATTCCCATCTCTATCGAATCGTTCTGCCTCAAAATCATACTCTTCCAACAGACGTTTCAAGAGATTTTTTGCAACATTTGTATCAGTCGCTCCGCACTGGCTATTGACAATAGGAAATTCTAACTCAATGCCAACGTAGACAGTTGGATTTTCTTTAATATTCTTTAAATAGCGTTCTTTTAAAATTTGGATTGAATCAATCATTTCCATTTCCTATAAATTTTTGATAGTGTTAGAGTATTATAACAAAATTTTAGATATTTTCCTAGCTTCATACAAAAACGCCTGCTTACGAAATTGTTTTTGTCTTAAAAGCAATTTCGTAAACAAGCGTCTACCTATTATCAACTATATGATGAGTGTTCCCGCTAGGAAAAAATCCTAGCGGTAGACCAGAGCTAGACTAAGAATAGAAGTTCTATTCCATCATCATAACACTCAACAAAGATTGATGATCTTATACTAATTCGATGATTGCCATTGGCGCAGCATCTCCGCGGCGCGGTTCAGTTTTCAGGATACGAGTATATCCACCGTTGCGCTCTGCATAGCGTGGTGCAATCTCAGAGAACAATTTTTGAAGAGCAGTAGTTGTAGTATACTTTTCTGTTTCTTCATCATAGTTTTCTGATGCGATTTCATTGCGTACAAAAGCTGCTGCTTGACGACGAGCGTGCAAGTCTCCACGTTTGCCCAATGTAATCATTTTTTCAACTGTTTTACGGATTTCTTTAGCACGAGCTTCAGTTGTCACGATTGATTCGTTGATCAGCAAATCAGTAGTCAAATCGCGAAGCATTGCTTTACGTTGTGAGCTAGTGCGTCCTAGTTTACGGTAAGCCATGTATTCCTCCTTTATTTATCGTTTTTTAACCCCAGACCGAGATCAGCAAGTTTAACTTTTACTTCTTCCAGACTCTTGCGTCCCAAGTTACGAACTTTCATCATTTCTGGCTCAGATTTTTCTGTCAAATCAAATACAGTATTGATACCTGCACGTTTCAAACAGTTGTATGAGCGAACTGACAAATCTAATTCTTCGATGGTCCGTTCCAAAATGCGGTCATCAGAAGTCTTTTCTGCTTCCTTCATAACGTCTGCAGCGATAGCTACTTCTGTCAGGTTAGTGAAGAGATTCAAATGTTCCGTAAGGATGCGGGCTGAAAGTCCCAAAGCATCTTCTGGAATAATTGTTCCATTCGTTAAAATTTCAAGGGTTAGTTTGTCAAAACCATCGTTGCTACCAACACGAGCTGGCTCAACCTGGTAATTAACTTTTGTCACTGGCGTATAGATAGAATCCACCGCAAGTGTTCCCACTGGTGCATCATCTTTCTTATTTTCATCTGCAGGCACATAACCACGACCGCTGTTGACAGTCATTGTTGCTTTAAAGCTTGCACCTTCTCCGATTGTAAAGAGATAATGATCAGGGTTTATAATTTCAATGTCACTGTCTGTCAAAATATCTCCGGCAGTTACTTCTGCTGGCCCTTCAACATCCAGTTCAATAATCTTTTCGTCTTGGACGTAAGATTTTACAGCAATCCCTTTGACGTTCAGAATAATTTGCATCACGTCTTCACGGACACCGGAAATCGTATCAAACTCGTGCAAAACACCTTCAATATTAATTGAAGTAACAGCAGCACCTGGAAGTGAAGCCAAAAGCACACGGCGAAGAGAATTTCCCAGTGTTGTACCATAGCCACGCTCAAGCGGCTCTACTACAAACTTGCCATAATCTTTATTTTCATCAATTTTTGTTATATTTGGTTTTTCAAACTCAATCATTTGCTATACTCCCTCTTAAACGAAAAGCAGTGTAACGGTTGGTGATTATACACGGCGACGTTTTGGAGGACGAGCACCATTGTGTGGTACAGGAGTCACATCACGAATAGCTGTTACTTCAAGACCAGCGGCAGCAAGAGCACGAATAGCAGACTCACGACCAGAACCTGGACCTTTTACAGTAACTTCAACTGATTTCAGACCGTGTTCCTGTGCAGATTTAGCAGCTGCTTCAGATGCCATTTGGGCAGCAAATGGTGTGGATTTACGAGAACCTTTAAATCCAAGAGCTCCAGCAGATGACCAAGCAATCGCGTTACCATGCACATCAGTAATCATAACAATAGTGTTATTAAATGTAGCGTGAATATGAGCAATACCGGATTCGATATTTTTCTTCACACGACGTTTACGTGTTGGTTTAGCCAAAACTTTTTACCTCCTTATATTATTTTTTCTTACCTGCAATCGCAACAGCTTTACCTTTACGAGTGCGGGCGTTATTTTTAGTGTTTTGTCCACGGACAGGAAGTCCACGACGGTGACGGATTCCACGGTATGAACCGATTTCCATCAAACGTTTGATGTTCAAGTTTACTTCACGACGAAGGTCACCTTCAACTTTAATCGCATCTACTTCACGACGGATAGCGTCTTCTTGTTCGATTGTAAGATCTTTTACACGAATATCTTCTGAAACTCCAGCAGCTGCCAAGATTTTCTTAGAAGTTGGAAGTCCGATACCGTACACATAAGTCAGCGAAACGACTACACGTTTGTCATTTGGAATGTCAACTCCAGCAATACGAGCCATTTTTTCTCCTTTCTATCTTATCCTTGACGTTGTTTGTGTTTTGGATTTGCTGGGCAAATTACCATAACACGACCATTACGACGAATTACTTTGCAGTATTCGCAAATTGGTTTGACCGATGGTCTTACTTTCATTTTTTCCCTCCAAGTTTTTCGATTATTTAAAGCGGTATGTGATCCGTCCACGTGTCAAATCATAGGGACTCATTTCTACAGTCACACGGTCTCCCGCTAAAATACGAATATAGTTTTTACGAATTTTACCAGAAACTGTTGCTAAAATCTGATGTCCATTTTCAAGTTCAACCGTAAACATTGCATTAGGCATTGTATCAACTACCTTGCCTTCAACCTCAATCACATCGTCTTTTGCCACGCAAAAGTACCTCCATAAATTTCGATTTGATCCCTCTGAGCACAGAGGTAACAATTATAAGTCAGACTAATTCATTGTATCACTACTTGTCAAATATTGCAAGCAGGAAAAACGCTTTTATTTCAAATTTGTCAAGACTTTTTCGATAGCTGAGAAGACATCATTAATATCTTGATTTCCTTGAATATCATGGACCAGACCTTTGCTGCGATAGTGATCAATAATCGGCTGACCCTGAGCGATATTGACATCCAAACGACGTTTAACTGTCTCAGGCTTATCATCTTCACGCTGGTAATAATCCTCTTCCTTGTAGTCTGCTGGTGGATTAAAAACCTTATGGAAGGTTTCACCTGTTTCACGATGGATAATCCGGCCGCTCAAACGCTCCAAGAGACAGTCTGGGTTCACTTCGATATTGATTACACCTTCAAGTTCGATACCAAGTTCAGCCAATGTTTTGTCCAAGGCATGGGCTTGTTCAATCGTACGTGGGTAACCATCCAACAAGAAACCTGTTTCTTTGATGTCGTCCTGTGAAAGGCGTTCTTTAACGATTCCGTTTGTGACTTCATCTGGCACCAACTCGCCCTTGTCAATATAAGACTTGGCTAAAATGCCCATCTCTGTTTGGTTAGCAATCGCCGCACGGAACATATCTCCAGTTGAAATATGTGCAACATTGAAGCGCTCAACGATTTTAGCAGCTTGAGTTCCTTTACCAGCACCTGGTAAGCCCATAATCAAAAGATTCATGATTGGTCTCCTTTTTTGTTTTTAAAGCAATCTATTAAACCGATTAATAAACTCGTTTAAAAACAAAATAGAAGGGGGTGAGTCTACTCTGTCCCCTTTTATTTTGTTTATTTTCGGTTCAAGAAAGGTTATCTGAACAAGCTTCTCATTAGAAAAGCAATTCAAAAGTTCCCTTACTCTGAAGTATTCATAAAGCCGACATACTTTCTCTTCAGCAGGTAGCCTTCTAGCTGTTTCATTCCCTCAATACCAGTTGAGATGATGATCAAGAGACTGGTTCCTCCAAGAGCAACGGCATCTGTCAATCCAAATACATCTTTAGCCAAGATAGGAAGGATAGAAATGAAACCTAGGAAGAGAGAACCCACTGTTGCCAAACGACGCAACAGCTTAGACATGTAGTCTTCTGTTCCTTTACCTGGACGAACACCTGGAATGTAGGCTCCGCTCTTTTGCAGATTTTCTGCTGTCTTCTCTGGATTAATCTGTACAAAAGTATAGAAGAATGTAAAGAGGACAATCAGGAAGGCGTACATGAACATACCACTAATGGTCGTTGTTGCCAAAAGTGACTGAGCTGTCTTAACCCAATCTGCGTCATAGCCCATGGCACTGACAACTTGGAAAATCGCCGCCGGTGCAGCTGTAATGGAGCTGGCAAAGATTACTGGAATAACCCCAGCTGGATTGACTTTCAGTGGCAGATAGGAGCTAGAAGGTGCACCCTTAGCTACTTTCGTATACTGAATTGGAATTTTATATTCAGCCTGCTGTACAAAGGTTGTAAAGTAAATGATAAGCAGGACTGCCACAATCAGAATCCCTACAAAAATGAAGGATGAAGTCAAACGATCACTAGGGATATTGACAAAGTAATCTTCATAGATACCTTTAATCATATCAGGGATAGCTGAAACGATACCAGCAAAGATGATCATGGAAACGCCATTCCCATAACCCTTATCCGTGATTTGCTCGCCCAGCCAGGTCACAATCATAGAACCCGTTGCTAGAAGAACACAAATCAAAGCGTAGGTCTGCACATTAGGATTGGCGACCAGATTAGCTCTTGAGAGAGTATCGAAACCAGCGGTAATCCCAATCGCCTGCACAAAGGCCAAAAATAGGGCAATATAACGAGTCGCTTGATTCAGCTTCCTGCGTCCTACCTCACCTTGCTTACCCCACTCTACAAACTTCGGAAGCAAGTCCATTTGTAGCAGCTGAACAACGATAGATGCTGTGATGTATGGACTGACTCCAAGTGCAAAGACAGAGAAGTTGCGCATGGCATTACCAGAGACCAAGCTCAGCATATTCAAGAATGGCAAATCATTCAAGTTGCTCAAAGCTTTGGCATTAATTCCTGGAACCGTTATGGTTGTACCGATACGGAAAACTAAGATGATAAAAATCGTGAACAGTATCTTAGACCGTACCTGTTTGATTTTAAATGCGTCTTTTAATAGTTTGAAAAACATAGGTCACCTCGCTTAGATGACTTCCACTGAACCACCTTTAGCAGTGATAGCTTCTTCAGCTGATTTAGAGAATTTAGCTGCCTTAACAGTCAATTTCTTTGTCAATTCTCCGTTACCAAGAATCTTGATACCTGATTTTTCAGCTTTTACAATACCTGCTTCGATGAGAACAACTGGTGTTACTTCAGCGCCATCTTCAAAGGCGTTCAGTTGGTCAAGGTTAACAATCGCATATTCTTTGCGGTTGATGTTCAGGAAACCACGTTTTGGAAGACGACGGAACAATGGAGTTTGTCCACCTTCAAAACCAAGGCGAACGCCGCCACCGCTACGAGCTTTTTGACCTTTTTGACCACGGCCAGATGTTTTACCGTTACCAGATGATGTACCACGACCAACACGGTTGCGGACTTTACGAGAACCTGCAGCAGGTTGTAATTCATGAAGTTTCATTATATTATTTCTCCTCTTTTGTAAAATGCTAGCGCTCATATAGGAGAAAAGGTGTCTCCTATATAAACTCGCCTATACATATATTTAGTTTTAGGGGCTGAGAAAATCCCATCCCCTAACGTATTTTAATTTAAAGTTGTTAAACCAGCAAAGCTTATTTAACTTCTTCAACAGTTACCAAGTGTGATACTGCAGTAATCATACCGCGTACTGCTGGATTATCTTCTTTGATAACTGAGCTGTTCAATTTGCCAAGTCCAAGTGCTACAACAGTTTTACGTTGTGACGGGATGCGTCCGATTGGAGACTTAGTCAAAGTAATTTTAATTTGAGCCATGTTATCCCCTTTCTTATGCCAAGTCAGAAACTGAAATACCACGAAGGGCAGCAACTTCTTCAGCGCGTTTTAATTGTTTCAAACCTTCAACAGTTGCGCGAACGATGTTGATTGGAGTGTTAGAGCCAAGAGATTTAGACGTAACATCTGCTACACCTGCCAACTCGATGACGGCACGAACCGCACCACCAGCAGCAACTCCAGAACCCTCAACAGCTGGCTTAAGCAATACTTTAGCTCCGCCAAATTCTGAAAGAACTTCGTGAGGAATTGTTGTGCCAACCATTGGTACTTCAATCAAATTCTTCTTCGCATCTTCAACTGCTTTGCGGATTGCTTCTGGTACTTCTTGAGCTTTACCAGTACCGAAGCCAACACGACCATTGCGGTCACCAACAACTACAAGAGCTGCAAAGCGAAGACGGCGTCCACCTTTAACAACTTTTGTAACACGGTTGATGGCAACTAAACGTTCTTCAAGTTCAACTGCGTTGTCTTTAAATGCCATTTTCTAGTGTCCTCCTCTTAGAATTTCAATCCGTTTTCACGAGCTGCATCAGCCAAAGCTTTTACACGTCCGTGATAGAGATATCCACCGCGGTCGAAGACGACTTCAGAAATACCTTTAGCAACTGCACGTTCAGCAACGAGCTTACCAACAACAACGGCTTGTTCTGTTTTAGTTCCTTTTGAAACTTCTTTGTCAAGAGTTGAAGCGCTTGCGAGCGTTACACCCGCTACGTCATCAATCACTTGAGCGTAGATGCCTGTATTAGAACGGAATACGTTCAAACGTGGGCGATCAGCAGTTCCAGAGAGTTTTCCGCGAACGCGACGGTGGCGTTTTTGGCGGATTTTATTTTTATCTGGTTTCGTAATCACAATTTTCACCTCTTAATTTTAATCTTGTGCTTATGCACAACCTTGGAAAACAGCTTGCTTGGCTGAAAAAATCAGCCAGACAAGATTATTTACCAGTTTTACCTTCTTTACGGCGAACGAATTCACCAACGTAGCGGATACCTTTACCTTTGTATGGCTCTGGAGCACGCAGGCTACGTACGTAAGCTGCAGTTTGTCCAACTACTTCTTTTGAAATTCCGCTGATAACGATAGTCGTTGGGTTTGGAAGTTCAAAAGTGATGCCTTCTGGTGCTTCTACTTCGTCTGGATGAGATTTACCAACTGAAAGTACAAGCTTTTTGCCTTGAAGTTGAGCACGGTAACCAACCCCACGCATTTCAAGTTCTTTCTTGAATCCTTCTGATACACCAACAACCATGTTGTTCAAAAGGGCACGAGTAGTTCCGTGGATTGTTTTCATTTCTTTTGAATCGTTTGGACGGTGAAGAGTTACTTCAGTTCCTTCCACACGGATTTCAATATCTTTTGAGAACTCACGAGTCAGTTCTCCTTTAGGTCCTTTTACAGTTACAACGTTGTCTTTGTTGCTGATTTCAACACCAGCAGGCAACACGATAACTTTATTACCAATACGTGACATGTATATATTCTCCTGTTAGATTGTCAGGTCGCAAGCGACCAGTTTTCACGGGGGTTAAATCGATTTCTCAATTTAAAGGGAAATTTAGGTCTCAATTTCAAAGTGAATCAAGGCATCGTCTTGCGGGCATAACTCTGGGTTAGGCAAGGGACGATAACGAAGAGTCACACAGAAATTGGGAGCTAAATATTACCAAACGTAAGCGATAACTTCTCCACCAACATTCTTTTGGCGTGCTTCTTTGTCAGTCAGCAAACCTTCAGATGTTGAAAGGATAGCAATTCCAAGTCCGTTCAGAACTTTTGGAAGATCTTCGCGCTTCTTGTAAACACGCAGACCTGGTTTTGAAATACGTTTCAAACCAGTGATAACTTTTTCACCATTTTGTCCGTATTTAAGGAATACACGGATGATGCCTTGTTTGTCATCTTCAATGATTTCAACGTTTTTTACAAAACCTTCACGCTTCAGGATTTCAGCAATCCCTTTTTTGATGTTTGATGCAGGTACTTCAAGTACTTCGTGTTTTGCTTGGTTAGCGTTACGAATACGAGTTAGGAAGTCTGCGATTGGGTCAGTCATAACCATTTTATTTTTCTCCTCTTACTAGTAGTTTGCAAGTTGCACTTGCTAGTTAATGATTGAGCTGGGCTCAGATAGTATTGACACATTCAAACAAGATAATCCCATTTGAACACGAGCTACAACCTGGGCAAAAAAGATAGATTTGTCTTGGAGCACCGCTCCTGCACCAAATCTCGTATTTTTGCTAGGGTTGTTACACTCTTTGTATCACGATATTACCAAGATGCTTTTGTTACACCAGGGATTTGACCTTTATATGCCAATTCACGGAAGCAAACACGGCAAAGTTTAAACTTGCGGTAAACTGAGTGTGGACGTCCACAACGTTCACAGCGAGTGTATGCTTGAGTAGAGAACTTCGCTGGGCGTTTGTTCTTAGCAATCATAGATTTTTTAGCCATTAGTTATACCTCCTATATTATTTTGCAAAAGGCATTCCAAGGCCTGTAAGCAATGCACGTGACTCTTCGTCAGTGTTAGCAGTAGTAACGATAACGATGTCAAGACCACGAGTTTTGTCAACGTCATCAAAGTTGATTTCTGGGAAAATCAATTGCTCTTTCACACCAAGTGTGTAGTTTCCGCGTCCGTCAAATGATTTTGTTGGAACACCGTGGAAGTCACGTACACGTGGAAGTGATACTGAAACCAATTTATCCAAGAATTCGTACATACGTTCACCACGAAGGGTAACTTTTGCACCGATCGCAACACCTTCACGAAGACGGAAGCCGGCGATAGATTTTTTAGCTTTAGTGATAAGTGGTTTTTGACCTGAGATAAGCGCCAATTCTTCAGCAGCTTTTTCAAGGCTTTTAGCGTTTGATACTGCTTCACCAACACCCATGTTCAAAACGATCTTATCCACTTTAGGAACAGCCATCACTGATGAGTAGTTAAATTGTTCTGTCAAAGCAGGAACTACTTCATTAAGATATTTTTCTTTTAAACGATTTGCCATTATACTTCTCCTTTCCTTCGTGATTAATCAAGCACTTCGCCTGATTTTTTGTTGTAGCGAACTTTTTTACCGTCTACAAATTTGTAACCAACACGACCAGCTACTCCATTTTTGTCCAAAACTTGAACGTTTGATACGTGGATAGCTGCTTCCTTCTCGATGATACCACCTTGAGGAAGTTCATTAGTTGGACGTTGGTGTTTCTTAACGATGTTAACACCTTCAACGATAACTTTGTTTACTTTTGGAAGGGCAGTAAGGACAACAGCTTCTGTTCCCTTATCTTTACCAGCGATTACGCGAACTTTGTCGCCTTTTTTTACAAACATTTTTTTCTCCTTTTATTCTTACGCCCAATGGGCACCCTGGCTAAGCCAGGGGACTGTGTTTGTTTTTATTGATTAAAGTACTTCTGGAGCAAGTGACACGATCTTCATGAAGCCACCTTCACGCAATTCACGTGCAACTGGGCCAAAGATACGTGTTCCGCGAGGAGTTTTGTCGTCACGGATGATAACTGCTGCGTTTTCGTCAAATTTGATGTATGAACCATCAGCACGACGAGCACCTGATTTAGTACGAACGATAACTGCTTTAACAACGTCACCTTTTTTAACCGCACCACCAGGAGTAGCTTGTTTTACAGATGCCACAATAACATCACCGATGTTTGCAAATTTACGTCCTGAACCACCAAGAACTTTGATAGTCAAGATTTCGCGAGCACCGCTGTTGTCTGCGACTTTCAAACGAGTTTCTGTTTGAATCATTTCAGTTTTCTCCTTTCAGGTTTGATTAGATGATGACCGCTTCTTCAACAACTTCTACAAGACGGAAACGTTTTGTAGCTGAAAGCGGGCGAGTTTCCATGATACGTACGATATCGCCTTCTTTGGCAACATTGTTTTCATCATGTGCTTTGTATTTTTTAGAGTAGTTAATACGTTTACCATAGACTGGGTGGTTACGTTTTGTTTCAACTACAACTGTGATTGTCTTGTCCATTTTGTCAGATACAACACGTCCAACAAGAACTTTACGATTATTGCGTTCCATTGAAATTTCTCCTTCCCTAGTCTATTATTTCGCTTCAGATTGAACTGTTTTGATACGAGCGATTTGTTTTTTAACTTCTTTCAAGCGAGCTGTTTGTTCTAATTGACCAGTAGCAGCTTGGAAACGAAGTTCGAACAATTCTTTTTTCAATTCGTTTTCGCGCTTCGCGAGTTCTTCTTGAGAAAGACCACGAAGTTCTTTAACAAATTCTTTTACTTCATTAAGTTTCATGCCTTCTCCTTATTCTGCTTCACGTTTTACGAATTTACATTTAACTGGCAATTTGTGGCTTGCAAGACGAAGCGCTTCGCGAGCAACTTCTTCAGATACACCAGCAACTTCAAACATTACTTTACCACGTTTAACTGGTGCTACCCAACCTTCAGGTGCCCCTTTACCAGATCCCATACGAACCCCGATAGCTTTAGCTGTGTAAGATTTGTGTGGGAAGATTTTAATCCAAACTTTACCACCACGTTTCATGTAACGAGTCATGGCGATACGAGCAGCTTCGATTTGGCGGTTAGTGATCCAGTGGCTAGTTGTAGCTTGAAGACCGTATTCACCGAATGCTACTTCTTTCCCACCTTTAGCTTCACCGCGCATTTTACCACGGAATTCACGACGGTGTTTAACACGTTTAGGTACTAACATTGGTTATTTACCTCCTTTAGTGTTTTTACGAGCTGGAAGAACTTCACCACGGTAGATCCATACTTTAACACCAAGTTTACCGTATGTAGTGTCTGCTTCTTCCCAAGCGTAATCGATATCTGCACGAAGTGTGTGAAGTGGAACAGTCCCTTCAGAGTATCCTTCAGCACGGGCGATATCTGCACCGTTCAAACGACCTGATACTTGAGTTTTAATTCCTTTAGCTCCAGCACGCATTGCACGTTGGATTGCTTGTTTTTGTGCACGACGGAAAGCAACACGTTGCTCCAATTGACGAGCAATACCTTCACCAACAAGGTGAGCATCCAAATCAGGTTGTTTGATTTCGATGATGTTGATGTGTACTTGTTTACCAGTCAATTTGTTAAGTTTTGCACGGAGTGCATCAACGTTAGCACCACCTTTACCGATAACCATACCTGGTTTAGCAGTGTGAAGTGAAACGTTAACTTTGTTTACTGCGCGTTCAATTTCAATAGTTGAAACTGCTGCGTCAGCAAGTTCTTTTTGAACGAATTTACGGATTGCAAGATCTTCATGAAGGTAATCCGCGTATTCTTTTTCAGCATACCATTTGGCATCCCAATCACGGATGATGCCGACACGCATACCAATTGGATGTACTTTTTGACCCACGATTTTACCTCCTTATTTTTCTGCAACAGCTACAGTGATGTGAGCTGTACGTTTGTTGATTGGTGAAGCTGAACCTTTTGCACGTGGACGGAAACGTTTCATAGTTGGTCCTTCGTTTGCGAATGCTTCAGATACTACCAAGTTAGCTTTATCCAAACCAAAGTTGTTTTCAGCGTTAGCTACAGCTGAGTTCAAAACTTTCAAGATGATTTCAGCAGCTTTGTTTGGAGTGAATGTCAAAATTGCGATTGCATCGGCTACGCTTTTACCACGGATGTTGTCAAGAACAAGACGTGATTTACGAGGTGAAACACGTACTGTGCGAGCCATTGCTTTAGCTGAAGTAATTTCTGCCATTTATGTTCTCCTTATTTTCTACGTGTCTTCTTGTCGTCTGCGGCGTGACCTTTGTAAGTACGAGTTGGTGCGAATTCACCAAGCTTGTGACCTACCATGTCTTCTTGGATGTAAACAGGTACGTGTTTACGTCCATCATAAACTGCGATAGTGTAACCAATGAAACTTGGGAAGATCGTTGAACGACGTGACCAAGTTTTGATAACTTTTTTCTTTTCGTCGTTAGCTTGAGCTTCAACTTTTTTCATCAAATGCTCATCGACGAAAGGTCCTTTTTTAAGACTGCGTCCCATTTTTATATTTTCTCCTTTAAATATAGTACCACAGCGGCTTGCGCTCTCAACGAGCGCTACCGAGCTGGCGGATTATCTAGCGCTTAAGCGACTAGTTTTAAGTTATTTCTCGTTGCGACGACGAACGATAAGTTTGTCAGATTTCGCTTTCTTGTTACGAGTTTTAAGACCAAGAGCAGGTTTGCCCCATGGAGTTGATGGTGCTTTACGACCAACTGGTGCTTTACCTTCACCACCACCGTGTGGGTGATCGTTAGGGTTCATTACAGAACCACGAACTGTTGGGCGGATACCTTTCCAACGGCTACGTCCTGCTTTACCAAGGTTTACAAGTCCATGTTGTTCGTTTCCGACAACACCAACTGTTGCACGACAAGTTCCAAGAATCATACGAACTTCACCTGATTGAAGACGAACAAGAACGTATTTACCTTCTTGACCCAATACTTGAGCAGAAGCTCCAGCAGCACGTACCAATTCTCCACCACGACCTGGTTTCAATTCGATGTTGTGGATCAAAGTACCAACTGGGATGTTAGCAAGTGGAAGAGCGTTTCCGACTTTGATATCTGCTTCTGGACCTGAAACGATACGTTGACCTACTTCAAGACCTTTTGGAGCAATGATGTATGCTTTCACACCATCAGTGTAGTGTACAAGAGCGATGTTTGCAGAACGGTTTGGATCGTACTCGATAGTTTTAACAACCGCTTCAACGTTGTCTTTGTTACGTTTAAAGTCAACCAAACGGTAGAAACGTTTGTGTCCACCACCTTGGTGACGAACTGTGATACGACCGTTGTTGTTACGACCAGCCTTGCTCTTCAATGCAACAAGCAATGATTTTTCAGGAGTGCTTGTTGTGATTTCAGCGAAATCCAAAGAAGTCATATTACGGCGACCGTTTGTTGTTGGTTTATAAACACGAATTCCCACGATATTTCCTCCTTAGATTATTCAGCTTCAGCTGCAAACAACTCGATTGCTTTTGAATCAGCTGTAAGAGTGATGATAGCTTTTTTAGTTTTGTTAGTAAAACCAGTGTAACGTCCAACACGTTTAGCTTTAGGTTTTACGTTGATTGTGTTAACATTTGCAACTTTAACACCTTCGAAAGCAGCTTCAACAGCTTGCTTGATCAAAAGTTTGTGTGCACGAGTGTCAACTTCAAATACATATTTCCCTGCTTCAAGTTGAGCCATTGAGCTTTCAGTGATAACAGGTTTTTTGATAACATCATACAAATTCATTATGCAAGAACCTCCTCGATTTTAGAGATAGCTGCTTGAGTAACAAGAAGTTTGTCACTATTTGCGATGTCAAGAACACTTGCAGTTGTAGCAGTCGCAACTTTCACGTTTGGAAGGTTACGAGCTGAGAGAGCTGCGAATTCGTTTCCTTCTTCAAGAATAACAAGGACTTTAGAATCGATGCTCAAAGCTGCAAGAACTTTTGCAAATTCAGCAGTTTTTGGAGCTGTAAATTCAAGAGAATCAACGGCTACAAATTTGTTTTCAGCAACTTTTTCTGAGTAAACAGATTTAAGCGCAAGGCGACGAACTTTTTGAGGAAGTTTGTACGCATAGCTACGTGGAGTTGGTCCGAAGACGATTCCACCACCACGCCATTGTGGAGAGCGGATAGAACCTTGACGAGCACGTCCAGTTCCTTTTTGACGCCATGGTTTGCGTCCGCCACCTGAAACAGCTGAGCGGTTTTTAACTGCGTGAGTTCCTTGACGAAGGCTAGCACGTTGGCTGATGATCACATCAAACACAACAGATTGGTTTGGTTCGATACCAAAGATTGCATCGTTAAGAACAACTTCGCCCGCTTGTTTACCAGTTTGGTCGAATAATGTTACATTTGCCATTTTGACTGTATTCCCCTTTCCTTATTATTTACCAGCTTTAACTGCTGACTTGATAGTGATAAGAGATTTCTTAGCACCTGGTACGTTACCTTTGATAAGGATAACGTTCTTTTCTGGAACAACTTGTACAACTTCAAGGTTTTGAATTGTTACACGGTCACCACCCATACGTCCTGCAAGGTTTTTACCTTTGAATACGCGGTTAGGTGCAACAGGTCCCATAGAACCTGGACGACGGTGGTAACGAGAACCGTGAGCCATAGGTCCACGTGATTGTCCGTGGCGTTTGATAACACCTTGGAAACCTTTACCTTTTGAAGTTCCTGTTACATCAACAACATCACCAGCTTCGAATGTATCGACAGTGATTTCTGCTCCTACTTCCAAGCCTTCAATGTTTTTGAATTCACGAATGAAGCGCTTAGGAGCTGTGTTAGCTTTCGCTACATGGCCTTTGGCAGGTTTGTTGCTCAATACGTCACGAAGGTCATCAAAACCAACTTGAACTGCGTTGTAACCATCTGTTTCAACTGTTTTAACTTGAAGAACAACGTTTGGAGCTGCTTCAACAACAGTTACAGGGATTAATTCGCCAGCTTCAGTGAAGATTTGAGTCATTCCCACTTTTTTCCCTAAGATTCCTTTTGTCATGAGAAAATGTTTCCTTTTCTATAATTTTTTTCAAAAAGTTTTTAACGAGCGTTTTTCATGCTCTGGTTTAGATCAAGCTTTAGATTAAAGTTTAATCTCTACGTTCACACCACTTGGAAGATCCAATTTCATCAAAGCGTCAACTGTTTTTTGAGTTGGGTTGATGATATCAATCAAGCGTTTGTGAGTACGCATTTCAAATTGTTCGCGAGAGTCTTTGTATTTGTGAGTCGCACGAATGATTGTGTAGAGGCTGCGCTCAGTTGGAAGTGGGATTGGACCCGCAACTTCAGCACCAGTACGAGTAGCAGTTTCTACGATTTTTGCAGCCGCTGTATCAAGTGTACGATGTTCGTAAGCTTTCAAACGGATGCGGATTTTTTTGTTTGCCATCTTTTTCTCCTTTTCGTCTATTTAAGATAATAGGCTAGCTCCACAAGAAAACCGACAGGGGATTGCGTGGCAATGCAACCGAGCGTGTCGCAACCTCTTGCATCAAAGCTACACGCTGTATTTTTACAGCACCATAGTATCTTAACACAAAGAACCAGTCATTGCAAGGGATTTGAGTAATTTTTTAAAGATTTTTAGGATAATTTTTTATGAAAGTGTTTTCTAAACAATTTATAAGTCTTGTAAGTCATTATCTAGAAGAAAATTTAGACTTTTCCACCTATTTATTCGAGTTTGTATTCAGAAAATACAAAATCTCACTGACATGAGCATCAGTGAGATCAAAAATGAAAATTTACTCTTGGCTACTTTGTCTTATAACAAGGTGCTGTCCTTTTCGATACGAAAGCTGTTTCCTGACTGGCAGATGACAAGGTCTGCAGCCGCTAGATAGGGCTGATAGAAGTGCCTATATTGCTCTCGTCGAGCCAGATGTGTCTGCTTTATCCACTCTGACATGCGCTCTCGCACAGCCACGTCCCGAGCCAAGCGGCGCTCTAACTCAGTCTGATCATCCGTGTAAAAACAAATCGACAAATCAAATAAACTTTCAGGCAAAAAGGCAGCCGACATGCCTTCTACTATTAAAACCGGCTTTCGGGCCGATAAACGCAAGCTAGGCGACCAAGCTGTGCCAATGGTCAGAATATCCAGACCAGACTGCAAGGCACAAATATCTCGCTCCAGACTGCTTAGTTCATGAACAGCTGGGAGACAGGCTGTTACTTTTTGATGAGGAAAATCTTTGGAACTGAGCAAATCTCGATACCCTCCAGCAATTACGTAAGGATCTGTTGCTAGCAGATTGGCTCGTTCCTCACCCAAGGTTAGCTGGAGTTTTCGAGCAAAAGTTGACTTGCCTGAAGCACCATGACCATATATACGTATAGTATGTTTTGGGTCGTCTGACAGATACGCTGTCAATCTTTTCAGCAATTTCTCTTCATCAGACATAGCTTCCCCTTTCAAATGGAGCTTCTTAGAAATTTCGGCTGGATTTATTGTAGCCGTAGCGCTCAATAAAGTCTTCACGGAATTCCAGCAGGTTGTCATCCATGATAGCTTGGCGAACCTTCTTCATAAGGTTTACCAAGAAGTAGAGGTTGTGATAGCTGGTCAGGCGGATGCCAAAGGTTTCGTCCGCTTTGAGCAAGTGGCGGATATAAGCCCGCGTGTAGTTGCTGCAAGTGTAGCAGTCACAGTCATGGTCCAGCGGCGTGAAATCTTCCTCAAACTGAGCATTTTTAACCACCAGACGTCCTTCGCTGGTCATACAGGTGCCGTTTCGGGCAATGCGAGTCGGCAGGACGCAGTCAAACATATCCACACCACGGATAACCCCATCAATCAAGCTGTCTGGCGCTCCCACTCCCATGAGATAGCGGGGCTTGCTTTCAGGCAGCATAGGCGTTGTGAAGTCCAGAACTGCATTCATCTCTTCGTGAGACTCTCCGACAGCCAAGCCGCCAATCGAATAGCCTGGGAAATCCATGCTGACCAAGTCTTGAGCAGACTGGCGGCGTAAATCTTCAAACCCAGCACCCTGAACAATCCCAAAGAGACCTTGGTCGTGCGGACGGCTGTGGGCCTTGAGGCCACGCTCTGCCCAACGGCTAGTCCGCTCAATGGACTTCTTAACATAGTCATAAGGTTGGTAGAACTGCGGACACTCGTCAAAGGACATCATGATGTCACTGCCTAGATTGTTCTGGATGGAGATGGCCTTTTCTGGCGACAGGAACATTTTGGAACCATTGAGGTGATTCTTGAAAGTTACTCCTTCTTCTGTGATATTGCGGCTGTCAGCTAGAGAATAAACCTGAAAACCGCCGCTATCCGTCAGAATAGGCTGGTCCCAGTTCATAAACTTATGCAGGCCACCTGCACGGGCAATCAGCTCATCGCCTGGCCGCAACCAGAGGTGATAAGTATTGGACAAGATGATACCTGAACCCATTTGCTTGAGCTCTTCAGGTGACTGGGTCTTAACCGTCGCCTGGGTCCCAACCGGCATAAACATAGGCGTCGGAAAAGTCCCGTGAGGCGTGATAATCTCTCCCAAACGAGCACCTGTGTGCTTTTCTTTTTTAATCAAACGATACTGAATCGGTGATGTTGACATGTTTCCTCCTGCTGGGAAAAACAGTCCCAGCGATTTTTCGTCTATATAATGAGCAGCAAGGGCTCACAAGATACCGTATGATTTTACCAAAAAAACTTCTATCTGTCACGGGGTATGATATAATGTAACAGACAAATCCAAATGGAGGAATTATGAATCTAAGTAACATTAGAGCTCAGGCTCGTACCGTCCGCAGTCAAACGAGGGGGATTTTTCTTTTGTTTGCGGCCCCTACTCTTGCCGGTATCTTAAACATCTTACTTTCCCTTATTGGGAATTTAAGAGACTCCGTTTCCGACCTGACCTTCAGCCAGTTCATATATTTTCTGATTAGCCGGACTCTTTTTCCGACGACCATTCAGTTTATCACGTCTCTCCTGCTGCTTTCTGCCAGCTACACCATGATAACCGTCATCCGTAAGAAAAAGAATGAGGTCCGCTTTTCAGATATTGGGCATCTGTTTACGAGCAAGAACTTCACACCTGTTTTCAAAACCGTTTTGCTCAAGCAGCTCTTGCTTTTCCTTTGGAATCTTCCTATATTTTGCGGGAGTCTTCTGTCCGTCTTCAATGCTTATAAGATTCTCAACATTTCGGAAAAAATTCCTGCCCATACAGTGGTGACAGCTCAAAGCGAGGCAGGACAGCAGATTCTTCAATACACCCCTGGTATGTTACTGGGAAGCCTCTTGATATTGGTTGGTCTAGGCATCACCGTTCCTCAGTACTACGCATATTCTCAAGCAAAGCTCATCCTCTACGACCAGCTTGAAACTGATATCTACCAGGGAGCTTTCTCTGCTATCCGTCAAAGTCGGAAACTAATGAAGGGCTATAAAGGAAAGCTATTTCTGCTGGACCTGAGCTTCATCGGCTGGAATTTATTGGCCAAAATGACTTATGGTATACTCAATATTATGGTTCTCCCTTATACTGCGACTGCTTACATTCTCTTCTACGAAGAGTTGAAAAAAGAAAAAGCTATTCTAAACGAAAACAACCCACAGGCATAGAACTCCTTGTCCTAAGCTTGTGAGTTGTTTTTTTATTTACTATTATAGTCTGTTCTTTCAAGGGCAGAGCAGATTTTATCATAGGCTGCCTCTAGTGAATCCTCATCTGTGAAGAAGGATTCCTCTTCCCAGCCTAAGAAGTCTCGGTCATTCCACCAGCGCTTCATGTCGGCTGGAGTAAATTCTTCTTGTTTAACTCTGGTCTGATGGCGGCGGACTGTTTCTTCAAAGGATAGGTCATAGTAGTAAGCAAAGACCTGCGGAGCGAAGAGTTTTTTCAACCGCTCTAGCATCTGTCCGTAAATGTCTGTCTCATAAAATCCTTCTACCAGAACCAACAAATCATGTTCGTAACCGAATCGTGCCAATGTTTCCGTCAGGTCAATAGACAAATTTCCCAGCTCAACTTTTTCCTTGAGCATATCCCGTCTAACCGTATCCTGCGCTATCAGGAGAGTCCCTTGGCCATAGTGAGTCTGCAGTTTCCTGGCTAGGCTAGACTTGCCAGAGCCCGAGTTGCCACGAATGATGACTAACTTAGCCATCTTATTCGCCCAGAATCAAGCGAGTGTGCTCGCGTTTAATGCAGCGGTCCATGACAATGTCATCCCGACCAGCTGCCCGCAAAATCTGCTCAGCTTCCTCATTCTCCAAGCCCAACTGAGCCCAGAAGATCTTGGCATCCGTCTGCAGAAAATCCAGTGCCACATCCGGCAAAAACTCACTGCGGCGATATACATCGACAATATCCACTGGGAAAGGAATGTCTTTGAGACTGGCATAAACAGTCTCGCCAAAAATCTGACCGCCCGCTGCACGAGGATTGACTGGGATAATGCGATAGCCCCGCTCCTGCATCTCCTTGGACACACGGTTGCTGGTCGTTTCTTCGCGGTCAGACAAGCCAACAACAGCAATCACCTTGCTGTTTCCCAGATAATGCTTGACAATGGCATCACTGGGATTTTGAAAATGATAAGTCATAGGATTCCTCCTCATTCATAATAAAGCTAGATAGTTTTGCAGTATTTGCTTCTTAACTGAATCCGAGCTAAAACCTTAGAAAATAGATAATCCGTTCTAGGAGCATGAGTCCTTCGTCCGGCTGCCTAATTTTCAGTCGGTTTTGACGCTCTTTGTATCTTGTTTTATTTCGCCTCGTACCAAGTTTGGCCGGCATTTTCATCTGCGACTAGGGGAACAGCCAGTTCTATTGCGGCTTCCATCGTGGCTTTGACCAGCTTGCGGACGGCTGTTAGCTCGTCATTTGGCACTTCCAGCACGATTTCATCGTGCACCTGCAAGAGCATGCGAGATTTGAAATTCTTCTCTGTCAGAGCTCGGTCCAGATTAATCATAGCGACTTTGAGAATGTCTGCGGCCGATCCTTGGATTGGGCTGTTAATAGCTGTGCGCTCCGCAAAATTTCGGATATTAAAGTTGCGGGAATTGATGTCCGGCAAGGAGCGACGGCGATGGTAAATAGTCTCTACATAGCCTTTATCACGTGCTTCGCGGACGATGGTTTCCATATAATTCTTGATACCAGGGAAACGCTCAAAATAAGTTTGAATATAATCTTTAGCAGCCTTGCGAGAAATGCCTAGATTATTGGCCAGTCCAAAGTCAGAAATGCCATAGACGACTCCGAAGTTAACGGCCTTGGCATTGCGGCGATCATTTGGCGTTACATCCTCTGCCTTCTCGATGCCAAAGACCCGCATAGCTGTTGCCGTGTGGATGTCTTCCCCATGCTGAAAGGCAGCAATCAGATGCTCATCCTGCGAAATGTGAGCCAACACCCGCAGCTCAATCTGAGAATAATCCGAGCTGAGTAGCACACTGTCTGCCCACTCTGGCACAAAGGCCTTACGAATAAGGCGCCCCTGCTCCAAACGAACGGGGATATTCTGCAGATTAGGGTCAACCGAGGACAGGCGGCCCGTCTGAGTCAAATCCTGAACATAGCGAGTGTGAATCTTACTGTCAGCCGCAATCGCCTCCTGCAGTCCGATGATATAAGTGGACTGAAGCTTGCTGATTTGACGGTATTCCAGAATCTTAGACACAATCGGTGCTATCGGTGCTAAACGCTCCAGCACATCAACTGCTGTCGAGTAGCCTGTCTTGGTCTTTTTGGTGTACTCCAGCGGCAGCCCCATATCCTCAAAGAGAATAGTTCCCAGCTGTTTCGGCGAGTTAATATTGAACTCCTGACCAGCCAGGTCATAAATCTCCTGCGTTAGACTTTCCAGCGTCTTTTCATTTTCTGCCTGCATGCCCTGCAGGGTTTCCCGCTCAACCTTGATCCCCGCAATCTCCATCTTGGCTAGGACAAAGGCCAATGGCTGCTCCATTTCAAGCAACAAATTCAGCTGATCGTGAGCGCGGAGCTGTTCCAGCATCGGCTCTTCTGTTTCCAGCAGTACTTGGACCTTACGAGCTAGATGCTCAAAGAGCCGCTCTTGCTCTGGCAGAGCGCGCTTGGCTCCCTTGCCATAAACCTCGTCATCCGTCGGCAAAATCGTTTGACCGTAGAGGCGAGCAATAGTCGCCAGCTCATTGTCCTCGACCGTCGAAAGCAGATACTTGGCTAGGCGCGCATCAAAGGCTGCTGCTGGTAGTTCGATACCATAATGACTGAGCAGTACCTTGGTCCGCTTGAGGTCGTAGGTTTTCAGAGCTGTTTTTGTTAAAAACTCCTGAAAGAGAGGTTGCTGCAGTAAATCGCTGGTGCCGACATAAATCTGACGGCTATCACCCCAGGCAAGACTAACAATCTCTTCCTTGTGGTAGTTGTCACCCAAGATTTCAAAATAGAAGAATTGCTCTGGTGCAAGCATATCCTCTGTGACCTCAGTCACTTTGGTAAATTCAATTGGTTTGACTTCTACAGGATCCTGAGCCGTTCCTAGTTGAGCCTTGAGTTGCTTGAAACCCATCTCGTCATAGAACTTGCTCAGATTCTCTACCTGCGGACCCTTATAAACCAAATCATCCAGTCCGATTTCAATCGGAGCCTGAGTATTGATGGTAGCTAGGGTTTTTGATAAGAAAGCCTTGTCCTTGTCATTGATCAGATTTTCCTTCATCTTGGAAGCCTTGAGCTGATCAATATTTTCATAGAGATTTTCCAAAGAACCATACTCTAAGAGGAGCTTGAGACCAGTCTTCTCACCAATCTTGGTCACGCCAGGGATATTATCTGACTGATCGCCCATCAGCGCCTTGAGGTCAATAAACTGCTCTGGCGTGATACCCATCTTTTCCATGAGGTAGGCAGGGGTAAATTCCTCAAACTCGGCCACGCCTTTCTTGGAAATTTCCACCACGGTATTGTCATCCGTCAGCTGAATCAAGTCTTTATCGCCGCTGACAATGGTCACATCGTAAGGAACAACTGTCTTTTCAGCCATCTTGTCCAAGGTCCCGATGATGTCATCTGCCTCATACTGGGCTAAATCGTAGAAGTGAATGCCTAAGTGCTGCAGCATTTCTCGGATAAAGGGCAGCTGCTCACGAAATTCATCCGGTGTCTTGGCTCGACCAGCCTTATAGTCGGCGTACATCTCAGTCCGGAAGGTCGTCTTACCAGCATCAAAAGCTACCAGGACATGGGTCGGCTGCACGCGCTCCAAGAGATGATTGAGCATGAGGTGAAAGCCATAAATAGCATTAGTATGCAGACCAGATGGACTCTTGAAACGGTCGATTTGATTATAAAGCGCAAAAAAAGCGCGAAAAGCAACGGACGAACCGTCGATTAATAATAACTTATTCTTTTTTTCCATAGGTTTATTATAACACGAAAGGCAGACAAAGACAGAAAAGGCGGTGTGGAAAATAAAAAGTGATTTTAATAACCCCTCTATGTTATAATATAGAAACTGGAGGTAAAAGATGTTTCCAATCCGTATTCCAACTCTTGTGACTGAGGAAGTCTATCAACGATTTGCATGGTCTGTTTTCTTACGTGGGAAAAGATTCTTGCTAAATATGTTCATTTTGATAGGAATCCTGTCTCTCTATCTAATCTTCCTACCTGAAAACCTGAGGCGTTTTTCTTTCTTTACCGTGCTATTTACATCTTTGATTATATTCCCAGTAATGTACTTTGGTACGGACTTTCAGATAAAGAAAGCCTATCAAAAAACTCCTTTCTGGAAGGATATGGAGCAAACCCTTATATTTGAGAAAGATAAATTTTCTGTGAAAAGCAAACGAGGAGAGTTCCTTTATAGCTATGATGACATCGTCAAAGTTTTTCATACTAAGGAAGATTTTTATATCATGTTGGGGCCAAATGTCGGCTTCCCTATTGAAAAAAAGAACTGTTCTCCCGAGGCTCTTGAGTTCTTGCTGGAACTTCACATTGAGCATATGTAAAAAAAGCAGGCTAGACTGAAAGTAGATCAGTTCTAGTCTGCTTTTTATCTTGTAAATAATTGCTTGATATCCATCAGCTTCTCTATTTTCTGATTAATTTCTGGCCGGTAGTCACAGAAGTTAATGCTCTGGATGCCACTGTTGACGGCGACATCCACATCCAGCGTCCGGTCGCCGATATAGTAGGTTTCCTGCTTGTCCAAACCGTATTTCTCAAGCAGATAGTCGACACCTTCTGGGTGAGGCTTACGCTCAAAGCCGTTGGCTGTTGTGATGATTTCTGTAAAATAGTCATGAATTCCCAAGTCTTGCAAGATTTGATGGGCATTGAGTCCTTTGTGAGTATAGACGAACTGGACAATGCCCTGCTCTTCAGCCCAGGCCAGAATCTCTGCAGCTCCTTTCATCAGATGGACCTGAGCATTCTTTTCCTTTAGACTTGCTCCACGAAAGACATTCATCTCGGCAGCGTCCAGACCTTTCTCAGATGCCACTTTTTCCAAGAGCTTCTGCACAGAGTGCTTTAGGATATAGCTGTGAATACTAGCCCTGTCAAAGTCCAGACCATAGTGAGCGTAGGTTTCCTCAATCCCCGCCAAAATAGCATCGTAGGAGTCCAGCAAGGTGCCGTCCAAATCCCAAATAAACGCTTTTGTCATGTGATTTCCCTCATTTTTCTGTCAAATAAAACCTTTAAAAACAGCCAGCGGAAGCCATTGTCCAAGAGCATCCCAGTCCAGACTCCTGGCAGACCCAAGCCAAAAGTCACACCCAGCAAGTAACCGGCAATGATGCGAATCAGCCACATGCCAACAGTTGTGGCATAAAAGGGAAGTCTGGCATTGCCCAGCCCCTGCCAGATAGCTGTGTAAATCACGGTTCCGACTGCCATGGGAGTTCCCAGCAGGGAGAAAAGCATGACTGAAAGACTGGCTGTGATAGCTCCGCTATTATCCGTATAGAGCAAGGTCAGTGGCCGACCAAAAACGAAAATTCCTAGAGCCACGGGCAATATGCAAGCAAAAGACAGCCAGAAGACCCGCTTGCGAATCAGAACGACCTCTTGCATATCTCCCTCACCTACGGCATGTCCTACCAGCATGACTGTTGCTGTTGCGACCCCGAAGATTGGCATATAATTAAACTGCGTCAGAACTTCACCGATAGCATTCCCCGCTACTGCGTCCGTCCCAAAGACGACCACAATGGCGATAATAACTACATCACCGGCCCGCATCATGAGCCGCTCTCCAGCAGCCGGCAGAGACAGGCGCAAGAGCTCTCCATCTAAGCCCCAGCGCCAGCGGATTGTGGACAAATCCAGCTCCCGCCAGAGAATCAGCACACCGACCAAACGAGCCAGCACCGCCCCCAGCGCTACACCGACAATACCCAGCTGAAAGACGTAAATCCCCAGACCGGAAAAGAGGGCATTGAGGACATTAGTCAGAAGACTGATATACATGGGAAATCTAGGATTGCGCGTGACCCGCAATAAAGCTCCAAAAGAAGTCATCAAGCCTAGCAGAACAATAGTTCCACCAACCAGAGCCAGATAAAGACCGCCTGCTTCAGCCACCGCCTTTTCTGTCCCTAGAAGATCCAGCATCTGCCTGCCAAAGAGCAGAGAAATCAGCCCCAACAGAAGGCTCAGAAGCAAGGTCAGCTTGATAGCCTCGGCTGTATGATAGGCCAGACGCTCCTTGTCTCCCTGAGCCAGAGTCTTGGAGATAAGACTGGAAATAGCAGCCCCCAGAGCGATAAAGATTGCCTGATAAATAGTAATGATGTTGCCGGCCACCGAGACACCAGAGATGGCAATCAGCCCAAGACTGGCCACCAGATAGCTGTCGACCATTCCCATGAGCATCTGCAAAAAATTCTCCGCCATAGCCGGCAAGGCGATATTCATGATTTTTTTATAAGTCGTCATAGAGAAATTTCTTCCTTTTAAGCATCAGCTACTTCTCTTTCTTTCATTGGATGTCCTAAGAAAAAATCAGCCAGATATCCAGCTGATTTTAGGCTTTCTAAGCAAACTTTATAATCCTAAGTAATCCTCAACTGCTGCCTGCATTTGATCTGCAGCGACTGTCGTTTTATGACGCACTGGGGCTGTTTCTAAGCCATCCACGGCTGGTGGAAGGGCTACACCAGAAAGTTCGTGCAGTTGGTTCAAAGCCTCGAAGTCACTGAGTCCTGTTTGACCAGTCACAGCCTCAACGGCCACAACTGGGAATTTATAAGGACTAGCAGTAGATGCGATAACAGTCTTGCGCTGATCAGCTGTTTCTGCCACGTATTTTTGATAGACAGCAGACGCAACAGCTGTATGAGGGTCTTCGATGTAGTTAGACGCTTGATAGACCCGCTTGATTTCAGCTGCTGTTTCTTCTTCTGTCGCATAGTCAGCTGCAAAGAGCTCCAAAATCTCAGCGTCAAAGTCCGTCAGTTCATACTGTCCATGCTCATTCAGAGCCGCCATCAAAGCAGCTGTTTTCTCAGCGCTGTTACCAGACAGATGGAAAATCAAACGCTCCAAGTTAGAGGAAACCAGAATATCCATGGACGGACTAGACGTCACCTTGAAGCTCCGCTTCTTGTCATAAACCTGAGTTTTGAAGAAGTCGGTCAGGACATTGTTTTCATTCGATGCACAGATCAGCTTGCCAACCGGCAGACCGATTTGCTTAGCATAATAGGCTGCTAGGATATTACCAAAGTTCCCTGTCGGAACTGTAAAGTTGACCTTGTCTCCTGCTGTGATTTCTCCCGTCTTCACCAGCTGAGCATAAGCATAGACATAGTAGACAATCTGAGGCACCAAACGACCGATATTCATGGAATTAGCTGATGAAAACTGCAGTTTGTGCTCCAAGAGACGAGCTCTTAGGTCTGTGTCATTGAACATGTGCTTGACATTGGTCTGGGCATCGTCAAAGTTGCCATCAATGGCAACAACATGCGTATTGGCACCTGTCTGTGTCGTCATTTGCAATTCTTGGACCTTGCTGACACCGTCTTTCGGGTAAAAGACGATAATCTCAGTCCCAGGAACATCCGCAAAGCCTGCCATAGCCGCCTTTCCTGTGTCGCCAGAAGTCGCCGTCAAAATGACAATTTTGTTTTCCAAGCCATGCTTTTTGGCTGCGGTTGTCATCAGGTGAGGCAGGATAGACAAAGCCATATCCTTGAAGGCAATGGTCGCTCCGTGGAAGAGCTCTAGATTGTACTGACCATCCAGCTTGACCAAGGGAGCAATCGCCGCATCATCAAACTTGCTGTCATAGGCATGGTTGATACAGTGGTCCAGCTCTGCTTCAGAAAAATCATCCAAAAATGCAGACAAAACCAGCTTGGCTACTTCCTGATAGGAAGCGTCTTTGAGCTTGGCAAAGTCCAAATCGACCTGCGGATAGGTAATGGGCGTAAAGAGACCGCCGTCTGTTGCCAAGCCTTGCAGAATCGCCTGGCTAGCTGTTACTCTATTCTTTTCGTCGCGTGTTGATTGATAAACTAAGGTCATTCTCTCTCATCCTTTATCTGTAGTTCGCTTTATTATACCAAAATTTATCAGAAAATTCTCGCTTTTTCACAGAGAATATCAGAAAAAGCCCATTTCTGGGCTTGTTTTCATATTATTCATTCATTGATACGTGAACGTGGTCGTAATGGTTTTCAGTTACGCTGCCACGGTCTGGCATTTGGTTCCAAGTATTAGCTGGTCCATAAATGCTTTCAAATGGTGCATAGAACTGTTGCTGCCAGATAACGTAAGAGATTCCTCTTTCAGTCATGTTAGAAGTAACATCGGCTGCGACCTGGTTTCCTAATTCAGTATTCTCACCAACGATAAAGTCAGCTGCCAAGCCCTTACCATGATCTCCGCTATCGCCTGGACGATAGAGACTGAATTCTGTAATGCCATATTTAGCTGCTATTTCTTCTTTCAGAGCTGCAGTCTGTGGCTGAAGACCAGCATTAGCAGAGTTGTTGGTTGCCACGCTAGCAGCATCTGTTACAGCTGGAGCATTGTAAGTTGTTGGCTCAACAGCGGCAGTTGCTTGACTGACCTGGTCTTGGCCTAATTCAGCTGCAACTGGAGCTGCCTCTGCTGGCGCTTCTGGACTTGCAGCTACTGCTGGCTGTGGCGCTGCTTCTACAGGAGCTGCTGCATTTTCTTCCGCAGCTGGGGCTGCTTCACTTGCAACTTCTGCTGCTGGGGCAGGAGCTTCTTCAGCAGGCGCTGGTGCTTGGTCTGCTGGAGCTGCAACAGCTTCCTCAACAGCTGGAGCTGGAGTTTCTGCTGCTTGAGCCGGTGCCGCTGGAGCGGCTTGCTCAGTACCAAAAATCTCGTCAGCTGTATAACTTTCTGTTACATATCCTGCGTTATTTCCTGCTTGGTAGCTTTGGATTTCTACAGAGGCAATTTCATTTTGTCCATTTGTTGTAACGGTCAAAACAGTACCTGGGAAAATCAAGTCTGCATTGGCAATTTGATTAATTTTAGCCAATTCAACAAGGTCAATATTCATCGCTTGAGCGATATTTCCTAAAGTATCTCCATATTGAACAGTGTATGTTTGTTGGTTTTCATTACTAGTAATATCTGCTTTAATTTGCTCAACTGTTCTGGCAGTCCAGTTTTGTGGCTGCTCCTCAGCTTTTGTTGTAAACAAAGGCAATGCTGACAAAGCAACAGTTGAAGCCAAAAGTAATTTCTTATTCATTTTCATATGCAAAATGCACCTTCCTAATCATTCATGATACGAAATCCATCTTACCATAAATTTTCTAAGAAAAAAGCCTTTTTCGACCTATTTAACAGAACTGTCTGCCCCCTGTAATATGGAGATTTGTTTGTAACATATAAAAACTGGTAGCAAGCAAAAGAACCCCATTTAGAGAGGTTCTATTTTTTCTTTTGGACTTATTTGAATTTTTTCTACTCTGGTGAACTAAACCCGACCTAAGCTCTGGGCAAAAAAGATAAGATCTCCTAGAAGTTGTTGTTGCTTCTTCATCTATTTTTGCTGTGAATATATCTATTCACTCTGGGTTAGTCTAGCTAAATCGAGCTACGGCTAAAAACTCGGAAAAAAGAGAACTGGACTTGGATTCATCGAATCCATCGTCCAGTTCCTATTTTTCAGTCGTTTTTTTAACGCCTACGCATCTTATTTCACCTTCATCATTCGGACGAGGCTAGCCCGTTCGGCTTCTTCCAGCTTCATTTCGATATAGTAGATGGTTTCTTTGAGGTCAGGGATGGTAGCATACTCTAGTCCGTTGACCCGACGGCGGGTTTTCTCGATTTCATCCGCCATGAGCTGGCAGCTTTTTTCAATCTCAGCCAATCTCAGCAGGTCAGGAAGCAGATCGCTCATGCTTTCAATGGTTTCATCCATCTGACTGTTAGACGCCACATAGCTATAAACTACGTCTCCCTCGTCATCACCGTAGGGATTGTCAATATGGGCATGCATCTTGGGCACGCGCACACTCATGATATTCTCCGTCTCCACATGCAGATTGACTTCCCGCATGGGCACAGCAAAGATTTCCTGGACCATGAGATCACTCTCCAATGCCTTGGCCATGACAAAATCCTGTAGGTGACCGACTAGAGCTGCTTCGACCTTTTGGCGGAGCTGATTATTCTCACGGACCGACTCAATGAAGCGCCGCATCAGCTCATCCCGCTTGTCCTTGAGCAGCTTATGCCCACGAACAGCCGTTTTGAGACGGGCTTTTAAGTTATTCAGCTCCATCCGAGTCGGCTTGACATTGAGTCGTGTCATCTTTCTTCCTCCTTGGTCTGCGGCAGGTATTGGTCAATCATATCGTCCTTGATCCGCTTAAGCTCTGTTCTAGGTAAAATGGATAGGAGTTCCCAGCCTAGATCTAAGCTTTCCTCGATGGTTCGATTGGTCTGGAAACCTTGATTGATGTATTCCTGCTCAAAGCGGTCAGTAAAGCGCACATAGAGCTTGTCCGTTTCGGACAGGGCGGATTCCCCCAGAACGACAGCCAGCTCCTTGGCCTGCTTGCCTTGGGCATAGGCGGCAAATAGCTGGTTCATGGTGGCGGCATGGTCTCCTCTAGTCTTGCCCTCACCTGAGCCCTTGTCCTTGAGACGAGACAGAGATGGCAGGACATTGATGGGCGGACGATAGCCGCTGTTATAAAGGTCACGCGAAAGGATAATCTGCCCCTCCGTAATATAACCCGTCAAATCCGGAATCGGATGGGTGATATCATCCTCTGGCATGGACAGGATCGGAATCTGCGTCACCGAGCCTTTCTTGCCAACCAGACGTCCAGCCCGCTCATAAAGGGTGGACAGGTTAGTATATAGATAGCCCGGATACCCGCGACGGCCCGGCACTTCACGACGAGCTGCGGAAACTTCCCGCAGGGCTTCACAGTAGTTGGTCATGTCGGTCATGATGACCAGAACGTGCATGTCCTTTTCATAAGCTAGATACTCGGCTGCTGTCAGGGCAATCCGAGGCGTCGCAATCCGCTCGATGGCTGGGTCATTGGCTAGATTGATAAAGAGCACCGAGCGGTCAATAGCGCCTGTTTCTCTCAAGTCATTCATGAAGAATTCGGCTTCTTCAAAGGTAATCCCCATGGCCGCAAAGACCACGGCGAAGTTTTCATCAGAGTTAAGCACTGTGGCCTGACGGGCGATTTGAGCAGCTAATTCCTTGTGGGGCAGACCAGAGCCAGAAAATACTGGCAGTTTTTGTCCCCGAACCAAGGTATTGAGGTGGTCAATGGCTGAAATTCCAGTCTGAATAAACTCATCCGGATAGTCGCGAGCAACTGGATTGATAGCTTGACCGTCAATATCCAGATATTTTTCTGGCAAGATAGCTGGGCCGCCATCAATTGGCTTGCCCATTCCATTGAAAATCCGTCCCACCATGTCTTCTGACACTGGCAACTCTAGCGGACGCCCAGTAAAGCGAACCTTGGCTTTTTCCAGATTGATCCCACTGGAGCCTTCAAAAAGCTGGACCATAGCCTTGTCTTCTTGGACTTCCAGAACCTGGCCCTGACGCTTGCTGCCGTCATGCAGCTGGATTTCTACCAATTCATTGAAATGCACGCCAGCAACTTGGTCGACAATCATCAGAGGGCCGACAACTTCACTGACGGTGCGGTATTCTTTAATGACGCTCATTGTCTAGTCCTCCTTGGGCAAGAATCTGATGCAGGGTTTCCTCAATGGTCTGACTGAGATCCTGAATTTTTTCCAACTGGTCTTCATGGATAAACTTGCTGCGGGCAATTCGGTCACGCAGCTCCACCGTTCCTTCCATGATTTCTCGGAAATAAGCCCCCAGCTCCAAGGCACGATTGGCCTCCGCATCGAAGGTCAGGATATTGCTCAATAAAGCCACCTGCTTTTTGAAAGAAGTATAGGTGTCCACATCATCAAAGGCATTCTGCTGCAGATAGTCCTCGCGGATCATCTTAGCCGCATTCATGGTCAGCCGGTCCTTCTCAGACAAGGAATCCAAGCCCACCAAACGAACGATTTCCTGTAGTTCGCTTTCCTTTTGCAGGATATTCATGGCCTTAGTCACCTTTTCTGCCCAAGCAATCTTCTCATGCTGGTCAATATAGGCTCCCACTTCGTCTAGGTAGAGAGAGTAAGAACTCAGCCAGTTGATAGCTGGGAAATGCCGGCGTTGAGCCAACTGGGCATCCAAGCCCCAGAAGACCTTGACAATCCGCAGGGTGTTTTGCGTCACCGGCTCAGAAATATCTCCACCCGGAGGTGATACGGCCCCGATAGCAGTAATAGATCCTTCTCGCGCAGTCGAACCGAGCGTCTTGACCCGACCCGCCCGCTCGTAATACTCCGCAATCCGGCTGCCAAGATAGGCTGGATAGCCTTCATCACCCGGCATTTCTTCCAGACGGCCGGACATTTCCCGCAATGCTTCTGCCCAGCGAGAGGTAGAATCTGCCATGATAGCCACGGAGTAGCCCATGTCACGGAAGTATTCGGCGATCGTAATCCCTGTGTAAATTGATGCTTCTCTGGCCGCCACCGGCATATTGGAGGTGTTGGCAATCAGCACCGTCCGCTGCATGATGGATTGGCCAGTAGCAGGGTCAATTAGTTCTGGGAATTCATTGAGTACGTCAGTCATCTCATTGCCACGCTCACCACAGCCAACATAGATAACGATGTCAACATTGGCAAACTTGGCCACCTGGTGCTGAACCACAGTCTTACCAGCCCCGAATGGTCCTGGTACGGCAGCTGCTCCACCCTTGGTCACTGGGAAGAAGGTATCAATGACCCGCTGACCTGTCACCAAAGGCTCAACCGGAATCAGCTTCTGAGCAAAAGGACGCCCACGACGGACCGGCCATTTTTGCATCAGAGTCCCTTTAAAAATAGACCCATCCGCCTGCTCAATCTCGTAAACAGTCTCTTCAACAGTGAAACTGCCAGCTGAGATATTGGCCAAGCGTCCACTGACGCCGACTGGCACCATGATGCGGTGCTCCACCAGATTGGTCTCCTGGACCGTTCCCAGAATATCGCCAGCCTCAACCGCATCTCCGACAGACAGACCTGGAACAAAATCCCACTTTATCTCACGGTCTAGATTTGGCAATTGGACACCGCGGACGAGGAAATCACTCGCCGTGATGGTCTGGAAACGCTCCAAAGGCCGCTGAATCCCGTCAAACATCTGAGAAATCAGACCTGGTCCCAGTTCAACAGACAGAGGGCTTCCAGTCGTGATGACCGGCTCTCCTGGCCCCAAGCCAGAAGTTTCTTCATAAACCTGAATAGAGGCTTGGTCCCGCCGCATTTCAATAATTTCACCGATCAACCCCAAATCGCCAACCCGGCAGATATCCTGAATATTCGCTTCCTGCATCCCCGATGCCAACACCAGAGGACCAGAAACTTTGACAATCTTTCCTTGACTCACAATCTTCCTCCATTCTTGGGAGATTTTTGTTGTTTCTCAATGAAAATCAAAGCTCAAACCAAGTAGTAGTTTGAATTTCATTTCCAAAGAGTATTTTTTGATCCTTGCCGCGAGTTTGAAATCCTTCTTAGCTAACTCTAGGGCAAGGATTGTTTCTTTTTATTTTAAAAATCAGATAAGGATTTTATTTGCTGGCCCTTTTCGTCGAAATTATCTGGGCTGAGCCATTTTTCTAGACGGCTCTTGACGGCCGGCCAATCCTTGTCAATCATAGATAGCCAGTCAGTATCTCGGTTGCGCCCCTTATAGACAAGGACCTGACGAAATCTGCCTTCATAGGTGAAACCAAGCCGCTCTGCTGCCCGCCTTGACGGCTGATTGAGTGCATCGCATTTCCATTCATAGCGGCGATACTCCAGCTCTTCAAAGACATAGCGTGCCAGCAAGTACTGGGCTTCCGTAGCCAGTCTGGTGCGCTTCAGCTTGGGCGAATAGGTCACAGCTCCCACTTCGATGACACGGTTGCCCCGATCTATTCTCATCAAGGCAAAAGTTCCTAGAGCCTTACCGCTCTCCTTGTCCACAATCGCATAGTGAAAACGATCCTGAGCCGCCAGCATCTGATCTAGCTTCTGGGACCATTCCTCTTGACTTTGGGCAGGATTTTGAAAAAGATAGGTCCACATATCCGCAGGAGATTCCGGGCCATACACTTCATACAAATCCGCTCCATGCTTGTCCTTGGACAAAGGCTCGATAATAACATACTGGCCTTCGATTCGCTCCAAGTTGGGAAAGTCTCCCGGTTGAAAATCCGACAGAGCATCCCCAATGGGCTGACCTAGTTGATTGATTCGCATAAAAACCTCACAATATATCTTGTCCGACAGCCTTTTCGACATTTTCATGAATCCGCGAAAGAGCCAGTCCCGTGCTCCCCTTATGAGTAGGAATGAGCACAAGAGCAGGAATCTCCAGCTGGTCATAGTAGGCCAGGGTTTCTGGAATATCCGCAGCCATATCCTCCGTCAGATAGATAATGCCGAAATCTTCGCGGGCGAGCCGACGCAGAGTATTGATTGTCTCCTGAGCTTCCTTCACTGGAAAGGTCTGAAAACCAATCAGCTTAAAAGGGAGAATGGTATCGCGATTCCCCACGACCGCAATCTTGTAGCTAGTCTTGTCCATAAATCGGTCGCATCCTTTCTCTGATAAGCTCTACGGGCAGCTGATTGTCCATTCCGGTCAAAATCAACCGCAGATTCTTGACTTCCAGCTCCTTACCCAGCAGATAGCGGGCGAGAGGAAGCGGGCCATCTGTCTCAAACTGACCAGCCGCCAGCAACTTAGCCTGCAAGAGGTCCGCTAGATATTCTAACTCTACTGTCGTCAAGGTCTGGTTCCGCATTTTTTCCTCATAGGAGCGCAGTTCCAGATCGTAACCACAGGGATTGATCTGGCTAAACCAAGTCAAGAAATCTCCCTGCTCTGCCATGGCAATCCAGTTGGCAGCAGAAAGACTTCCTTCATCAGACAAGAGTTGCCTCATAAAGCTGCGCGGTTTGCCCAAACCAACAGCCCGCTTGACGGTGATGGCATTATAAAAATCAATAGTCAGATTCACCAGCTGCAGCAGGCTCTCATCTTCCAACTCCTGTGTCAGACGCTTGAGATGCTGGAAGTAAGCCATGTCCATGCCAATCTCCAGCACGCGCACATCCTGATAATCCTGGTATTCCTGCCAAGTCGCAAGCACCTCGTCCAGCATGAAATCTGGACAATACTCAGCCGAAAAGGCCATGACCAAGTGCTCCAAAACCTCCAGCGAATAAGTCCCCACCGGCATCAGCAAATGCTCCAAGGACTGAGCTGTCGCCCGACCCTTGAGAAAAACTTTGAGATTGTGGTAGGTGTAGCGGAGCGTGAAAATCTCCACCAGCTCCTTACTTGGACTAATCTCAAGCGCCCAATTATAAACGGAATACAAATGCTTCATCAGTACTTGCTCAATGGCATTGAGATCCTTGATAGCTTCAGCATCCATGGCATAGACCGTTCCCTGCAAGATTGCAGAGCGGCTGGCAGGATTGTCAGCCTGCAGCAACTGTTCATATTGCTGGGGCGTCAAAAAGGAAGCCTCCTGTACACTAATGGCTGTATTGACTTGAGAGAAGCTTGTTTCACCCATGGTCCGCCTCCTATTCTGCCTGGTCTTTGAAAATATCCTGAGCCAGACGGTAGCTTTCCTCTTGCCAGACAGAGTCCAGCAAGTCACGATAGAGATAACTGTCATCCACCCGTCCCTGGCTTAGTACAAAACCTGCCTGACCGGCTATGGACTGGTCTGAAAAAGACACTTTTGGAAAGGCCTTTTTCAAGCCTTCTAACTGGCTGGAGCTGAATTTCTCAGCTGATAGAGCACCGAAAACCAGTGTCATCTCTTCCTCTGGGTATTTAGCCAGGACACTCTTCAGAAAATGCTCTTCCTCAATCTGTGACCAAGCCGCCATCTGAGCATAGGCTTCCTCAAAAAGCTCTCTGAGAACCCGCTGCTTGATGACCAAGGTAGATTGACGTTTTTGATTTTCCAATTGCTGGATTTCACGCTGACTGCGCCGGCTGATTTCTTTCAGCTGCTGCTCCCGCTGTCCAAGCTTTTGCCGAACCAGCTGGGTCTCACGTTCCTTGGCTTCCTGTTCTATTTTCTCAGTAGCCTCGGCCAAAAGCAAACGCCCCTTCTCGTGAGCCTGCTCCAAGACAGAAGCTTTGAGATCTGATATGTCAGACATAAAAGCCTCCTTACTTCACATTCAGAACCATGATGAAGGAAACAACGAAGGCCAAAATGGCGTAGGTTTCAACCATGGCCGCTAGGATAACCCCTTTCATGACCTCTTCCGGGCGCTTGGCCAAAATCTGAATACCAGCTGTCGCAACTCGTCCTTGATGCTTGGCTGAAAAGTAACCAACAATCGCAACTGGCAAAGCTGCTAGGAAATAAGCCACGCCTGATTGCAGAGCCAATTCTGGCTTGATATTAAAGAAGACGGTAATCCCGATAACAAAGCCGTAGAGACCTTGGGTACCTGGCAAAAGCTGTAAAATCAATGCTTGAGCGAATTTTTCCGGCTGCTCTTTCAAAAGGGCTGCCGCTGCCTGACCCGTGCTTCCGACACCCAGAGCTGAGCCCATTCCGCTGAGAAAGACCGCCAAAGCTACTCCCAGACCTGCAAAAAAGGCGCCGCCATAAGTTCCAAAATATGATGCTAAATGTTCCATGATTTACTCCTATGAAAATGCTGTAATCGTCGTAAAACCAACAGCTAGTTTAATGAATGTTGCTTGTTCTGATGTTGTAGAAACTGTATCTTAAAAGATGAATTTCTGCTCGTTAAACACAGCTTCCTAATCTTTATTTCTTGCTTTGCTGAACGTATTTTTCACTAGGCTTGAGCGGAGTGAAAGGCTTGCCGCCGCCGTCGTAGAATTTTCCGAAGAATTCCACAAAAATCAAACGCGCTCCGTGCACATAACCGGACAGAAAAGATAGAAACATATTGACCAAATGCAGGGCAATAAAGAGCAGAATGCCAATGCTAAAGCGAGCGACAGGTGGAAAGAGGCTGACAATCAAGTTAAAAGCCGAGCCAATGCTGGCCCCAGAAAGTCCCAGAGCCATCAGCCGTGTAAAGCTGACAAGGTCTCCTACATAGCCGCTAACATTGTAGAGATTAAAGAGACCTGACCCCAATCCTGCCAAGCTCTTAGCACTGACAATAGACACTGCCAGTATGCCTAGAGCATTGATGATGGCCAGCCACTGACCAATCGTTGCTGCAAAGGCCAAGGATGGGAAGAAATTTCCCAAGGCCAAGAGTAGCAGCCCCAGCAAAATCAGCACCCAAGCAAAGCCTGCATTATAAGCTTCTGCATAATCCTTGAGGCGGATATTTTTCAGACCGCTGAGGAAGAGGCCCGCCAGCACTGTAACAAAGCCAAAGACGACCGAAATAACCAGAATCGTCATGGCGTCGGAGCTGGTGCTAATCAGAGCGATGGGCAGTTCAAAGCCAAAGAAAGAACCATAAACCAGTCCCCAGATGATGACTGCCACACCCAGCAAGCGGAAGAATCGCAGATTCTTAGCCAATCCTGGCTTGACATGCAAGAAGTGCAGCGCCAGACTGGTGCCCACAAAGAGTAAGAGGCCGTAACCAATGTCGGCAACCATCATGCCAAAGAATACAAAATAGAAGAGGGAAACGACAGGGGTTGGATCCTTATCACCGTACTTAGGCAAGGAATACATCTCCGTCACTAGCTCGAAAGGCTCCACCAAGGCATTGTTTTTTAGCTTGGTCGGAACCTTATCTTCCTCGTCCTTTCTAATCTCTCTGGTCTGGATGAGAATGCTCTGGCCAAACTGCTCCTTCAAGCAAGCTTCAAGATCTTGAACCTGATTGCTTTCGATCCAACCTTCCAAAGCTGCCAGATTTTGCGTGCTGGCTAACTGATTTTTACTTTCTTGGCGGGAGGAGAGATTGCAGAGATAGTCCAGCTGAACCTTGAGCTGGTCCAATTCATTCTTAGAAGCTGCCAGACTCTTTGTCATAGCTTCTGCCACAGCCTCCTGCTGTCGAATATTGGCCTTGAGCTGGGCTACCCGATCAGCAGGCAGTTCCTCATGGTCATACTCAAAAGGCTTAAAGCCGTACTCTTTCAAGATTTTGCGGACTTCTTCCAGAGAGCCTGCCTTGTAAAAAATAAGAACCCCATGCTCGGTATCATCGGTAAAGACTTCCTGAAACTTCAGGTCAGGATGTGCTCCCAGAGTCAGGCGCAGAGCATCGTCGTCTGTATTGGGAATCGTCCCAATCAACGCTCCCAGATGACTGAAAGTCGCAGCCGATTGCGGTGTTAGCTCCAGCGGCTCCCACTTCTCCAGCGCAGCCACTTCCAAGCGGTCGTCTTCTATCTGATCCTTGGCCTCTTGCAAGACCTTGAGCTGCTTGCTGATTCCTTCTAAGAGCGCAATCTCATCTCGGGCTTTCCCCGCCTGCTCCAAAGCAGTAAAGGACAACTCCAAAGGCTCTTCTTTTAAGGCTTCCAGCAGTTTCTTTTTGGGCATAAAAGGCTCTAGATCTGCAATCAGTTTCTCAAGCTTTTCTTGACGACTGAGCAAATCTTGCTGAGATAGCTGCTGATCTGGCCGGCCGACTAAAGCCTGCTCAAAGGCTGCCTGCCAGTCCTCTTCCTGCCGCAAGTCATGAATCTGAACCGACTCTAAACCCTGTAGGTAAAAGAGAAGCTGATCCAGCAGTTCCTTGGGCAGAAGCATAGACAGCTGCCGCATTTGACTAATGGCCATAGGCTTCTACCACCTTCTCTACAATGGCTCGCGCCAAGTCTGCTTTTTTGTCCGTCAGCGCAGCCGCAACCTTGTCCTCATTTTGCTGGGTTGTCTGCTCCAAGCCTTGCTGCAGGTGCACCAACTTTTGCTGGGAAGTCGAGGTTAATTCCTCTGCCAGCTTCTGCGTTTCATCGTCATAAGTCAGACCTAGCTGCCTGAGATTTTCATCTACCTGCTGCCGCAGCTCCTGAGCCTGCGTCCTGTAGCCCATCAAAACTTCTTCTGCAGCAGTTTCAATTTCCTGCATTTTTTCAAGTGTTTCATTGGCCATCTATTCACCCCCTCGTTTTCAAAAACCTTCGAAAACGGATTTTAAAATCTGCATTCCTAGCTAACTAGCCAACCTTCTGGCAAGTCATCTTCTGGAGTACAGCTTCGTACTTGCATAAATTATAACATATTTTCAGAAAAACAGTCAGAGATTGCTAAACATCTATCTCAAACTGATAGGAAAAGCCGATATAGATTTGATTCATTTCAATACTTACAAATCAGTCTCAGCTGTACACTCTTGATAAGTTTCAGTCTTGCAAACGGTTTATTTGTCTATAACTATGTTATAATATAAACAAATTCTAAGACAAATATAGAATAGCAGAAAAGTAAAAGTGGCTTCAAATGTACTTTCCAGCCAGAACAGCCCTTAAACTTTTACTAAACATTATCCCATGAAGAAAGTGATTTTATGAGTCAGCAGAATATCTTGGCCATCATTGAGAGCCATCTTGACAAGATGACCGACTTGGAACAGAGGATTGGTCACTATTTTTTGGATCCAAATAGTATTCAAGAGGATTTATCCTCTTTGCAAGTCGCTCAAACCTTGCACATTTCTCAAGCAGCCTTGACCCGTTTCGCCAAAAAATGCGGCTTTAAAGGTTATCGGGAATTTAGCTTTCAATATTTACAGGATCTACAAAAGGCGCAAACCGAGGCGGATAATATGCAAAGCAGCTTATCCCGTCATGTCTTGTACAACTACAACCAAATCCACCAACAGACGAAAGAACTGATAGATGAGGAAAAGCTGGAGCGAGTAGCTCAAATCATAGAAGAGGCAGACCGTGTTTATTTCTTTGGAACAGGGAGCTCAGGCTTAGTAGCACGTGATATGAAGCTACGCTTCATGAGACTGGGAGTCGTTTGTGAAGCCCTAACTGACCAAGATGGCTTCGCTTGGACAACTAGTATTCTGGACAAGAACTGCCTCGTTATCGGATTTTCTCTATCCGGACAGACCCAGTCCATCATTGACAGCTTGATTGACGCTAAAAATATGGGAGCAAAAACCATCTTGGTGACAGGACAGCCCGAAAAGATTCAAGAAGACTTCACTGAAGTCGTTCCTGTTGCTCTTCAAAGCAAGCCTGAGTTTATCTTGCGGATTTCCGCACAATTCCCCATGCTTCTTATGATTGACCTCATCTATGCCTTTTTCCTCGAGATTAACCGCGAGAAGAAAGAAAGAATCTTTAACAGCTATTGGGAGAATCAGAAACTAAATGGCTACTACCGTCGCAATACCCACAAAAGATAAAAACGAATCAGGATTTTCTGACTCGTTTTCTTTTTTGGTCTAACTTTTTCCTTTTTCTTTCACAAGGGAAGGATTGGCCCGTAGATTTCTAATTGGGGCTGAACTTTTTCCATATGAAAGGTATCGTAGGCACGCCACTTTTGATACGTAGTCTGCTCCAGTTTGAGGCTACTAAGACCAATTAAAAAACTAGCGCTTTTATGGAAGCTTTCAAGAGCAATTAATAGACGATTATCCAGGACTTTGGTTTTCTCCAAACTCCTCAAAACTTCTTCTAAGCACTCGTAAAAGCGGATTTCATCTCTTGACCGAATTGCCTTCTTTTGAAAATCTTCCATCAAAGAACCTAGAAGCTGAGCGGCGTCCTGAATGAAACTTCTTTCTGTCATTTGATTTTCCTCTTGAAAGACAAGGAACCTGAGAAAAATCTCAGGTTAAACTTGTCTATTTTTGAAATGATAATAGGCTCCAAACATACCCGCAGTATTTTGATGATGAGCAAAGGCTAGTTTGGTTTTATCAGCAATACTTGGAACCAAGGCGTCCTGCAAAGCCGCCTGAATACGCGGTCTAAGAATTGCTTCTTGTCCCATGATACCGCCTCCTAGAATAACAACTTCCGGATTAACGACATAGCAGATATTGGCAATTCCTTGACCCAGATAGCCAACCATGCGATCGATGCCCTCGATACAGAGCTTATTGCCCTCAGTTGCTTCTTTGAAAATCCGACGGCCATTCCAATGCTCAGCGTCTTCTCCGTGTAGCTCAGCCACATAATTGACCAGAGCAGTTGTCGATGCCACATCTTGGAAAGCTCCATCCGGTAGATGCAGGTAGCCAACTTCACAGGCGGAGTTACTAAAGCCATGGAAGACTTGACCATCTACTACCAGACAGCCTCCAATACCTGTACCAATCGTCAAACAAAGGGCGATCTTCGCTCCCTTGCCACTGCCCGACATAGCCTCCGCCAGACCAGCACAGTTGACATCATTTTCAATCTCACAAGGTAAGGAAAATTTTTCTTCCAACACTTTTTTGAACTGGGTCCCGGCGTAATTAGGAATCTGCGGCCCAGCATAGAAAATTTCACCCTTGTCTGGATCCACCATACCAGCCGAAGAAATACAAATTCCAGCCAGAGGTCCTTTTTCTAAATAGCTTGCAACAATGCTTTTAACCTTTTGCATAATTCCCGGGCCGCCTTTGTGGGCCTCTGTCGGCATTTCATGTGCTTCCACCAAGGTTTCCGCCTCGTTGATTAAGCCATACTTGATATTGGTACCGCCAATATCAATAGCAACATAGTGTTTCATAGCACACCTTCTCTCTAGTGTTTATCCTGTTGCTTATAAAAATTGCTCCTTGGTTTGTCTAATCAACTGAGCTGCTTCTTCCACAATCGGCCGATCACTTTCCTGCAGCGGTGTCAGAGGAGAGCGGACAGATCCGATGGTCAAGCCTTCGTTAATTTCCAAAACACCTTTAATAACAGCGTACATATTGCCATGCGCACTAGTTAATTTTCCGATAATCTCATTAATCGCATATTGCAACTCTTTAGCACGTTCCAATTCCTTGTCAGCAATCAGTTGATTGAGTTTGAGGAAGAGCTCTGGCATAGCTCCGTATGTACCACCGATACCGGCTGCAGCACCCATAATACGGCCACCTAAGAATTGCTCATCTGGACCATTAAAGACTACATGATCTTCTCCCCCAAGAGCTACAAAGGTCTGAATATCCTGCACTGGCATTGAAGAGTTCTTCACACCGATCACACGTTCATTCTTGAGCATTTCCTTATAAAGGCCAGGAGTTAATGCTACACCAGCCAGCTGAGGAATATTGTAAATCACGAAATCAGTATTAGGCGCCGCCGCACTGATGTCATTCCAATACTGGGCAACCGAATACTCTGGCAAACGGAAATAAATCGGCGGAATAGCTGCAATAGCATCGACTCCCAAACTTTCCGCATGACGAGCCAGCTCCACGCTGTCTTTAGTATTGTTGCAAGCCACATGGGCAATGATGGTCAGACGCCCCTTAGCAACTTTCATCACTTCTTCTAGAACCCGTTTTCGATCTTCCACGCTCAGATAGATACACTCGCCCGAAGAACCGTTGACATAAAGACCTTGCACGCCCTTGGCGATGAAATATTCCACTAAAGCGCGAGTCCGCTCCGGGCTGATTTCACCTCCCTCGTCATAGCAGGCATAGAAAGCAGGAATGACACCTTGGTATTTGGTCATATTTTTCATTTTCTTTTATCTCCAAATCTAGAATTTCTATAAATTAAGGCTTTTCGTATTTGGCAAAAATCTTCTCTAAAACAGTAATCTGCGTGAAGGCCAATCCAGCAAAACCGATTAAAACAAAGAGCGATAACCCTAGTAAAAGTAGAAGTCCTGAACTAAGAAGCACTGTCAAAATTGCTACTAGAATGGCTATCATCAGGAAAAACCAGGGAAAGTTAAGACTGAGCAAAACTAGACTAGTCTGTAACCCACCTATAAGAGACTGCTCAAATCGGCCAGCCAGTGGATAAACACACAGAAAGAGCGCTGTTGTAAAGATAAGAAGAGCAAAGCAGGCAACTTTCAGTATTTGAAAAGGCAGAGCCTCCTGACCCCAGATAAGAAGAAGGTCAAAAATACTGATAGCAGACAGCATCAGCTCCAACAGGCCAAGTTTGAAACCCAACTGCCAATTTTCTCGGAAGGCCTTGATATAGACAGCCGTTACTTTTACACGACGACCGCCTTTGATCTCAAAAAGAGTTTGATAGAGGCTTAGCTTAGCAATACCGATGGTTAGAAGAGGCAGAGATGTCAGCAGAAAAAGCAAGTTTACTGTCGCTAAATCAAGGATTTTCTCACAAATCTGCATAAAGAAATTATCCGTATCAAAAATAGTCTCTATCAATCGGGTACCTCTTTTATCCATTGCTAGCCTCCTTTTCAAATATTAATCCAACAAAACTTTAAATACACACTTTTTAACTGTCTCTTCTCTGCCAGCAAATTGATTAGGCTGGTGGGCTTCTTCTGGCAAAAAAGCAGCAAAATTGAAACCGTCTAATAAGAGCGGATAAGTCTGTTCGCAAACAACAAAACCAATATCTCGACCTTCATCATAGGCTTCCTGAACTTCTCTAATCTGACAGCCATATTGGATTAGTTCATGCCCTTCCAAAAGAAAGTGCAAGTCCAAGTATTTCTGGTGAAATTCAAAGCTTTCCTCTTGCTGCTGACTGAGAGTATTTTCCTGCAAAAAGAAGAAGACCCTATCACCATCTACTTCATAGCGCCCTGAGTTTAGATTAGATACATCGTGACTCAGGAGATAATCAATGGCTGTATCGATATTTTTGTGAATCCCTCGATAGCGAACGAGATTCTCTAATTGATCAAAAATCATATTTCTATCCTTTAACAGCTCCCATAGTGATTCCTTGTGTGAAGGATTTTTGGAAGATGAGGAAGACTGCCACAATTGGCACTGCAGCCAAAGCAGCTCCAGCCATAATTAGACCATAGTTGGTTGCCATTTCAGCCTGCATGGTCGCAACCCCGAGAGATATTGTCAGATTCTGTCTAGATGTCAACATAACCAACTGCATAAAGTAGTCGTTCCAAGTATTGATAAAGGTAAAAATAGCTAGAGCCGCAAAGCCCGGTTTGACAATCGGGAAAGCAACACTCCAGAAAGTCCGAATTTCGCCACAACCGTCGATTTTAGCAGACTCAAGAAGTTCTGTCGGAATGTTTTCACTGAACTGCTTCATTAGAAAAACTCCGAAAGGCCAGCCAACTAACGGTAAGATTACCGCAGCCAAGGTATCGTGAATTCCCATGAAATTCACAATACGCACTAGTGGTACCAGCACTACTTGCTTAGGCAAAGCCATGGCCGCAATGAAGATTGCAAAAAGAATCCGTTGACCATAGAACCGCTTCTTGGCCAAAACATATCCTGCCAAAGAAGAAGTGGCGCAGACCAGAAACATGGTCGCAAGCGAAATGAAAACACTATTCCACATCCATTGCATGGCTGGATTTTGCACCATCAATTGCTGAAAGTTTTCAACTGTTGGCATTTTTGGCCACCATTCTGGCGGAATGACAATCGTTGCTGGTTGAGATTTGAAAGCTCCTGTCAAAATCCAATAGAAAGGAAAGACAAAGAGGATGGTTAGTATGGCCAGAACAAAGCCTGATACCACCTTAAAAACATTCATTTTTTTAGTTTGCATCTTCTTTCTCCTTTCTCTAGTATTCTACATCGTTTCCAAGAATCTTGAATTGGGCGAAGCTGATGATGGCAATCATGACTGCTAAAAAGACTCCCATGGTATTAGCGTAGCCGTATTCAGATAACTTGAAGGCTTTTTCATACAGATAGTACATGAGCGTACTGGTTGAGTAATTAGGTCCGCCTGATGTCAAGAGCTGAATCAAGGCAAAACACTGGAATGAGTTAATTGTAGTAATGATAGCAATGTAAAGGGTTGTTGGAAGCAGGCTAGGCCATTTGATCTTCCAGAAGACTTGCATTTCTGTTGCACCATCCACTCGCGCAGCCTCAACTAGAGAATTGTCAATATTTCCCATAGCTGCGATATAGAGAATGATAGGTTGACCCACAGAAGTTGTTAAGAGAATAATGATAATCGCTAGCAATGCCCAATGTTTATCGCCAAGCCAAGAAATATTTTGATTGATGACATGACCTGACTTCAAAACAAAGTTCAAAATACCAGACAGCGGATCGTAGATCCATTTCCATACAACCGTCACAGCTACGCTCCCTGTAACAACTGGCAGGAAGAATACAAAACGGTAAAAGGAACGAGAGACAGCATTCATCTCATAAGTCTGCGAAGCCACAAACAAAGAGAAAAGAACTACAATCGGCACAGAGCCGACCACGATAATGACCGTATTAATCAGAGATTTCATAAAGACCGGATCTTTAAACATCCGAATATAATTATCAAATCCGACAAAAGTAAAGGAGGTCATCGTATAGTTAAAAAAACTAGTAACAAAACCCATAATCATAGGTGCCAAGACAAATACCGTGAAAAATATCAGAATTGGAGCTAAAAACGCGTATGATACTAGGGTTTCTTTCATTCTGATTTTATTGACTTTCACAATGAGGTACCCCTCTTTCAAGATTTTCTAACAAAATCCCCCTTTTTCTACTTCTAGAAACTGTCAACAGAAAAAGGGGAGGATTTCACATTTGCTTATTTTTTAGTAATTGTTTCGTTTGCTTTTTCTGTAAATGTCTTCAAAGCAGGTTCAACCTTTTCATCGCCATTGGATACAGATTGGAGCATTGGGAACCAAAGTGTTCTCATTTCCGCAAAGCCATCAATAGTGTTGTAATATGGTGAATAGTACTGAGTCCATCCACTGATGGTTTCCATACGTTTATCATCATAGAGTTTTCCAAACGAAGTACGAACTGGGAAAGCACCTGTACGAACTACATTCTTAGGTCCCCACTCCTTGTCATCAGCGATAAATTGGACGAATTTCTTAGAAGCTGCTACTTTCTTTTCATCTTTATTGTTAAAGACTGCAAATCCATTTACAAGATATTCAAGAGCTGGTTTGCCAGATTCTGATGGGAACGGTACTTCCACTACATCGACTTTGCTGGCTTCTAAAAGTTGTGCTTGAATACCGTTTTGAGAAGGAGCCCAAAGAAGAGTGTAGGATGTTTGGCCGTTAGCAAAGTTTTGAATATCTGCTCCACCATCATATTGAGAGCCGTTCATCATCAAACCGTCATTAATCCAGCCAACTGCTTTTTCCAGTCCTTTGACAAACTTAGGATCATCAGTTGTGTATTTGGTAACTTTTTCATCTGTAATAGATCCGCCGTAAAGATTAGCGATGAAGGCACGAGTTCCTTGGTCACCACCTTGACCATTACTAAAGAGGGAACCTGGAGTGTAGCCTTTATCTTTCAGAGCTTTCAGCACTTTTTCAAAATCAGATGTTGTCCAGCCTTCCTTGACAAGATTTGCTACACCGGCATCTTCCAACATTTTCTTATTGAAAGCCATATAGAATGGAGCAGAGCTGATAGGATACATGTAAGCTTTGTCTCCTGCCTTGCTAGCTTGGATAATGTTATCATTATTGACATCTTTGACAAAGTCATCAGTAAAGAGATCGTTCAAATCAGCTAATTTACCATTTTTTCCATACTGAATAATCCGACCTGGTGCATCAAACAAAACATCTGGTGCTGTGCCTGCTTCGATAGCTGTCGTAATCTTTTCAGGACCAGATTTAAAGTCAATAGTTTCTAGATTGACATGAATATCTGGGTTCGCTTTTTCAAAAGCTTCGATAATTGATTTTTCATAAGTTCCAACACCATCGTTGGCATTTTCCTGTGTGAAGACTGGGAAAGCCCACCAAGTAATCTCTGTTTTGCCAGAATTACTGCCAGAGCTAGCTGTTTTATCTGATCCGCCATTGTTTCCACAAGCTGCTAAAGAAACAATTGCAGCACCTGTCAATAACGATGCGAATAATTTTCCGAATTTCATATCCTTTTCTCCTTAAAAATGAATTTCTCTTGAATATGGCCCTTTTCTTTACAAAAACTGAAAGACTTATTTGTCTTTGTTTTTCCAGCTTCAAGCAAGAATTGGACTTGGTGATAGACATGGACCTGTTAGCCCTTCTTGTTTTACTGCTTCTTCAGAACAGTAAATAACTATTTTAGAATCTTAACTCGATAAATTCACTCCTTTTTAATAAATCTCTTTTTATAGATAGCGTTTTCATTTTTGTTTAAAATTCTTAAATTTCGATTCGTTCTTGACTATCAAAGTCAAATATATGAGCCTTAGGCATCTTAAAGGTAAAGCGAATCTTAGAGCCAGGCTCCAAATAGTTAGAAGCTTCCACTTTGGCCGAAAATTCTTGTACGCCAGCCTTACAATAGAGAACAGACTCGCTGCCTAGCAACTCAGAAACGGTAACTTCAGCATCTACAGTACTATCTGGAAAAGTATCTTCTACTATCAACTCAGCCGAGATATCCTCCGGTCGAATGCCCAGTATCACTTTCTTTCCTTGATAGCCTTTTTCTTCTAGGATTTTACGTTGACCGTCTGGAAGTCCTACAGCAAACCCTTGTCCATCTGTAAGCTGATTGCCCTCTAAGTTCACTTCAAAGAAATTCATAGCTGGACTGCCGATAAAACCTGCCACAAATTTATTGGCTGGTTCGTTATAAAGTTCCTGCGGCGTACCGATTTGCTCGATTCGACCGATAGTACCTGTTCCTGCTTCGTTCTTAGTAGCTGACATGATAACGATGCGGTCAGCCAAGGTCATGGCCTCGGTCTGGTCGTGGGTTACATAGATAGTCGTCGCTCCGATACGGCGGTGAATTTTTGCGATTTCTGCCCGCATGGACACGCGCAGTTTGGCATCCAAGTTAGACAAGGGCTCATCCATGAGGAAAACTTTGGCATCACGGACAATCGCCCGCCCCATAGCTACACGCTGGCGCTGACCACCCGACAGGTCGGCTGGTTTACGATCCAGCAGCTCTTTCAGCCCAAGGATTTCCGCCGCTTCCTGAACTCTTTTGTCAATATCAGCCTTGTCATACTTGCGAAGCTTGAGTCCGAATGCCATATTGTCATAAACAGTCATGTGAGGATAAAGAGCATAATTTTGGAAAACCATGGCGATATCCCGATCTTTAGGAGCAATGTCATTGACAAGGTTTTGATCAATATAGAGCTCCCCTTCTGTGATATCCTCAAGGCCTGCAATCATCCGCAAGGTTGTTGATTTCCCGCAACCAGAAGGTCCTACAAAAACGATAAACTCCTTATCCTTAATATCCAAATCAAAATTTTCAACAGAGTAAAAATCACTATTAGGATATTTTTTATATAGTTTATTTAGTGTTAAGGTTGTCATTCATCTACCTCACTTATTTTAATCCTGCAACAAAGCGCTCTGTAATTTCTTTAGGCCGAGTAATGGCTCCGCCGACAACGATGCCTCTTACACCCAAATCATGTATCTGCTTGGCTTGACTCGGATAGTGAATCTTTCCTTCCGCGATGACATCAAAGCCTGCTTGACACAAGCGGCGGATGAGCTCAATGTCCGGTCCGTCAACCTTGGGGCTATAGGAAGTGTAGCCCGATAAGGTCGTTCCGACAAAATCTACACCAGCTTCTACTGCAGCAGCAGCTTCCTCATAGGTGCTGATATCTGCCATCAATAGCTGATGAGGATATTTGGCCTTGACCTGCTTGATGAAATCCGCAACTGTCAAGCCATCATGGCGTTCCCGCTTAGTACAGTCCAAAGCTATCACTTCAATATCCAGAGCAGCCAACTCATCCACTTCCCGCATGGTAGCCGTGATAAAAGGCTCTTGTGGCGGATAGTCGCGTTTGATAATTCCGATGATGGGCAGAGAAGTTACTTCCTTGATCTCCCGAATATCGCGAACGCTATTAGCTCGAATACCGACAGCACCGCCCTGCTCAGCAGCCTTGACCAAGAGAGGGATGACTCCTCCAGCTTTAGTATAAAGCGGCTCCTGGGGCAAGGCTTGACAAGAAACAATGATGCCGTCTTTAATCTTGGCTATCAAGTCATCTTTTAGAATCTGTGACATGAATATACAATCTCCTTTCGTAAGACATCTGTCTGATCAGATAGTCTAACAACTATCTAGGACCTCAGGCGGAGTAGAGAAGAAGGCCGTAAACAAATATTTTTACTTCCTTATCCTAGACTCCATTTTTTAACTCGAGTATTTCATAATGTTATTATAAATAATTTTTAAAGCGCTTTCAATATTGTTTGAGATTTAGATTTTAGTTTCCGAATTTTCCAGAAAAACAGAAAATCCTGAAAGTACTTTTAGGATTTCGTTTTGTAGAAAAGCCAATTAAGGAGCAAGCGAACTTCTAAAAAAGATTCTTATTTCTATCTATACTCCCTCGGGCAAGTAAAAAGGGCTAGGCCATTGCCTAGCCCCAAAGGGGGGACGAATATTATCTCTCGGATTTAAAGTCCGAAATGAGACAAGGTCTTTTTATTTTGGTTCCGCAGAGCCAGTTAAAGACAGTATCACTGACATGGACATTCATAGTCTCATGCCCATACTCAGGCAGGAGATGATACTCCTTTTGTCCAGCCAAGCAGTTATAAATGGCAAACTGCGTGATAGGATAGCAAACATCATCCTCCAGACCAATAATCATTTTAACAGGACAGCTAATACGATGGGCCAGATTTTTCACGTCAATATAAGCAAGTGTCTGCAACAACTGTTCTTCTGTCTCATGAAAAGGATCATGGAATTTGAAATAACGAAAGAGCTCATCATAGGCTTCACTGGTATTGCCAATCTCCAAAACCCGTCTAAAGTCAGCAAGGAAGGGATAGATGGCTACAGTCTGCTTAATCCGAGAATTTAAAGCAGCCGCTACCAAGGCCAAGGCCCCACCCTGTGAACCTCCAAAACTAGACAAACGGTTTTCATCCACAAAGTCCAAACCAGCCACTAGCTCAACCAAGGTGTAAACATCCAGATAGACATCCTTGAAAAAAAGCTGATCCGGTCCATCTAGAGCCCCGCGTATAATATGTCCTTTAACAGTATTCCCGCGAACTTCTCTATTACCATCCAGTGAATAGCCTGACTGACCACGGACATCCATTAACACCACACCCCAGCCTGCTGCCGTATAGGCCAGCATATCAGCCCAATCCCAGCCCTGCCCCATATAACCATGAAAATGAAACAATACCGGAACTTTTTCTGATAACTTAGGCACAACTAGCTTAGCATAGATTAGTCCACCATTTCCAGTCTTGAAGGTTAGCTCGTAACAAGCTGCATATGCAATTCGAAAATCTTTTTCCAGCAACTGGTAGTCCTGAGGCACTTCCACCTCCGCCACTTGTTTATTCCAAAAGGTATCAAAATCGTCGGGCATTTCATCTCTTCCGTGATAATGTAACATTTCTTTAAGTAAAGTAGGGTTTTTCATGTCTTATCCTCCCAACGATTCTTGAAACCTCTTTCATCATACCATAGAAAGAGGAAGTTTTCAATAGATTAATATATAAATTTCCTGAAATTTTACCGATTCACTGCCTAAGAAGCTATATGAAGCAGGAGCAGCAAATAGAAGAAACTGAGACCTATGTTTAGGCCAGCTCCGTTAAGGCAGGGGCGTCCGATTCTCAGCTTTTCTACCAGTAAGATAGTCAGCAGACTGAGCGGCAAAGGCGTCAGCAGCCCCAGATAAGCAGGCAATATTGTCTGACCGGCAACTATTAGCAGTGAGTAAACGAGCCATCCTAGACCAGTCAGAGCGATAGCTGTCCGCCAAGTTATGTCTAGAAAGAGCACTGCTTCATTGATAAGCCCGCTGTCTTCGTCTGAGCAGACCTGTCCGTTGCTTCGTTTATAAGCCTTTTTACTGATGATCCCAACGTAGTAAAAGGCCACATGTGCCACCGGCGACAGGGCAAATCCAATTCCTAACAAGGCTATTGACAGGTAGGCCCACAAGCCCTTATTTGTCAAACCAAAGAGAGCATAAAGCGAGACTAACATAAGAGGAATTGAGAAGTTAGCTACCAGAGCGCCCAGACGCAGCCGACAGACAGATCCGGAAAGCATCAGCATAGCCAGATTCTTATTGCCAATCCGACTCTGCTCCGTAAAAGAGGCATAGCTTTCCTTGTCTACTTCAAAGCCAACCAACAGAATATCCCCCAATAACCAGCAAAGACCACTCAAAAGCCCAGCCCATAAAGATAAAAAAATCACATTACTCTCCTTTTTTCCATTGTCCCCTTATCTTAGCACAAAAGCTCACTCAATCACAAGTAGTCAGAAGGTTTACATCTTTTTACCCTAGCAAGCTCCTTTCGTTAAGAGACCTAGAGCTCACGTCACTCCTCTCCTCAGCATCAATGTCTCTAAGCTCAGCTTCGACCAGAGGTCTTGCCTAGCTAAGACACATAGAAATATCCCCTACCAAATGGCAGGGGATGACCGACAAACTGTCTTATTTTTTATTGAGGAAGCTACTCGTTTATTTGCGGCGTCCTGGGCGTTCCTTGTAGCCATAGTAAGCGTCTTCGATGATTTCCTGCATGTGGTCAACCATTGGAAGGCGTGGGTTGGCTGGAGAACATTGGTCTTCATAGGCAAGGAAGGCCAATTCGCGTGAATGTTCTTTCCATTCTTTTTCGTCAATACCTTGAGCCTTGAAGTTCATTTGGATACCTACGCGCTCACCTAGTTCGTAAACAGCTTTTGCGTAAGATTCAACCCCTTCTTCCGGAGTAGAAGCTGGGAGTCCAAGCATGCGTGCGATATCTTGGTATTTCTCATCCGCACGGTAGTAGTTGTACTTAGGCCATGTCGCTGTCTTAGCTGGACGTGTACCGTTGTAGCGGATTACGTATGGCAGCAAGATCGCATTTGTACGACCGTGGATTGTATGGAACTGAGCACCAATCTTATGGGCCATAGAGTGAGAAATTCCCAAGAAGGCATTGGCAAAGGCCATACCAGCGATAGTAGAGGCATTGTGCATCTTTTCACGAGAGTGGAAGTCAGCATTCTTAACAGAGCTTTCCAGATTTTCAAAGACTAGTTTGATCGCTTGGAGAGCCAAACCATCTGTAAAGTCGCTGGCCATCTGAGATACATAAGCTTCTGTTGCGTGAGTCAGTACGTCCATACCAGTGTCCGCTGCGACAAATCCTGGAACAGTCAGTACCAGAGCTGGGTCTACGATGGCTACAGTTGGAGTTAGAGAGTAGTCAGCGATTGGGTACTTGCGGTTGTTAGCTTTGTCAGAGATAACGGCAAACGGTGTTACTTCTGAACCTGTACCAGATGTTGTAGGGATTGCGATAAACTTAGTCTTCTTACCAAGCAATGGGAATTTGAAGGCACGTTTACGGATATCCATGAATTTTTGCACAAGGTCACGGAAGTCCACTTCTGGTTGCTCATAGAAGAGCCACATTACTTTAGCTGCGTCCATTGGCGAACCACCACCAAGCGCGATGATTGTATCAGGTTTGAAGGTACGCATAATCTCTGTACCACGTTCAACGGTTGTGATATCTGGATCTGGCTCTACGTCTGCAAAGATTTGGTAAACAACCTTATTCCGACGAAGATCAAGTTGTTCGATGATACGATCTAGGAAACCAAGCTCTACCATAGCATGGTCTGTTACGATCATGACACGTTCCACATCACGACATTTTTGCAGGTATTGGATAGAGTCACGCTCGAAGTAAGTTTTTGAAGGGAGTTTCATCCATTGCATATTATTTCTACGTCTTCCTACTTTTTTGATGTTCAAGAGATTCACAGCACTAACGTTATCACCAACTGAGTTGCGGCCATAAGATCCACATCCCAGAGTCAGTGATGGCAGGAAGGCATTATAAACATCACCGATACCGCCGAAAGTAGAAGGTGAGTTGCAAATAACACGGATAGCACGAACAGCCTTACCAAATTCCTTAGTCAACTCTTCATCCGCTGTATGGATAGCGGCTGAGTGACCAAGACCATGGAATTCTACCATTTGACGAGCTTTTTCAACACCGTCTTCACGGGATTCAGACTTGAGCACAGCAATGACAGGTGACAATTTTTCACGTGTCAATGGCTCTTTTTCACCAACTTCTTTACACTCTGCGGCCAAGATATTCGTATCTTCTGGCACGCTGAAGCCTGCTTGTTCTGCAATCCAAGTAGCTGGCTTACCAACGATATCCGGATTGAGCTTAGCACCAGCACAGTTCTTGCTGTTTGCCTTAGCACCGAAGCAGAATTCTTCCAACAGAGCTTTTTCTTTCTTATTTACAAAGTAAGTATGATAAGATTTGAACTCTTCTACAAATTCATCATAAACTTCCTTATCAATGATAACCGCTTGCTCAGAGGCACAGACCATACCATTGTCAAAGGACTTAGACATAACGATATCATGCGCTGCTTGACGGATATTAGCGGATTTTTCCACATAAGCTGGTACGTTTCCAGCACCAACCCCAAGAGCTGGCTTACCACAAGAGTAAGCTGCCTTCACCATTGCATTACCACCTGTCGCAAGGATTGTTGCAATCCCTTCGTGGTTCATGAGGGCAGAAGTTGCTTCCATAGATGGCGCTGTAATCCACTGTACACAGTTTTCAGGCGCACCTGCTGCAATCGCGGCATCACGCACGATTTGTGCTGCATGAGCAGAAGATTCATGAGCTGATGGGTGGAAAGCAAAGATAATCGGATTACGAGTCTTCAAGGAAATCAAAGATTTGAAAATCGCTGTTGAAGTCGGGTTGGTAGTCGGTGTGATACCGCAGACAACACCCACTGGCTCCGCAATCAGGGTCAAACCAGTTACATCATCTTCTTCAATAACGCCAACAGTCTTCGTATGGCGCATATTATTCACAACGTGTTCACAGGCGAAAAGGTTTTTCGTTGCCTTGTCTTCAAAAACTCCGCGGCCTGTTTCTTCATAAGCGTGCAGAGCCAACTCACCGTGGGCATCCAAAGCTGCTACAGAGGCCTTGGCTACGATGTAGTCCACCTGCTCCTGATTCAGCTTTCTCATTTCCTCTAGTGCAACCAAACCTTTTTGCACCAATTCATCGACATGCTTTTGCGCTGCCAAAGCTTTGTCTTCTTGTTCTACCGTTTTCTTCTTTTCAGCCATTCTATTCCTCCAATGGTTTTGCCTTAGGTTAGACGAAGAACACTAACCTTTGTTAAATATTTCACAATTTAATTATAACCTATTTAATGATTTTTGTAAACACTTTCACTTAACATTCACAAACTTTTCTCTATTAGTTTGTGAATGTTATAAAACAAGCACTGATTTATAAGATTATTTTTATCTATTTTGTGAAAAACTTTTTTAATTTTTTAGAGATTTCACATACTTTTGTTTTCACATAATATATGAAAGCGCTTTCCTTTGATTGGGCAAAAAAGCTCGGATGAACCGAGCTGATCTTTTATGGTTTCACATTACCTGAATTGGCTTCATCTATAGCTTGCTTAATGGTATTGGCATAAAGGGTTCCCCCTTCAATGATGGACTCTGAGTTCGATCCAAAGTGGACATAGTCTGTTCCTTCCCAAATCTGCGGATTTTCGATAGCAGTTTGATGCCAGTCAGCTACAAAGACATAGTCGTACTTCTTGGCTAATTCCAGCTCATACTCCCTCTGCTGAGCCAAGACGCCACCCTCTGAGCGACCGTCATAAGGAGTCACGAGAATCAGCTGATGCCCCTTAGGCAGGCTGGAAACATACTCATCCAAAAGTTCATTCGAGTAACCGGACGAATTGGTTCCAAGAGCCAAGACAACCTGCTTCTTCAGCACTCTATTAGCAATATCTGTCTTATAGACCTCCAAGCCTGTGCTCAGACTGCGACTAACAACAGTATCTAGCTCAATTCCTGGCAAGATCTGCTGCAATTGATCGCTAGAGCGTAGGGCAACCGAGTCACCAATCATGGTAATCCCGTCCGCCACATTGTACTCAGTCGCCTTGGACTGATCAACCTGACTGCGAGTTGTCTGCATCTTAGTGTCAGCTTGATTCAGAGCGTTGACAATCAAACTTTCCTCAAAAGCTCCTACCTTTGGTGCTGTCACCGAGATGAAGAACATAATCAAAGTCAGCGGAATCATACTGTAAAAGATTGGTCTGGTGAGAGATGACAGATCCATCTTGGTTCCCATGATAACTGGCTGACGACCAGCAAGAGTTGGCTCCAAGATATAGAAAGACAAGGCTGCAAAAGTAAGAGACAGCAGCGTGGTCAAGAGAACAGCCAAACCATTACTCATCAGCTGGGTAAAGATAATATAGAATGGCCAGTGGAAGAGATAAACACCATAGCTAGTATCTGCGATAAAGTTGATAAGGCTAGGCTCCTTCACATCAGGAAGCTTGTCATGCAGCATCCTAGCAGCCAAAATCATCAGGCAGGCCAAGATAGTCGAAGTTAAGAACCCTACTAGATAGGTCCAAAGATTGTCAAACTTGAGCAGGAAGCTGAGCAAAAGCAAAATAGCTGCACTGCCCCCCATAATTCCTAGTACTTGCTTGAGAGCCAGCTTTTGCTCCAGCATCTTAAAGCGACTGCTGACATGGCCGACTCCAGACAAGGTAGCTAAGATACTTCCCGCAAAGAAAGGAAAGACGTGGGTCAAACTTGAAAAATAAATGTCAGAGTAATTCTTAGTGGTCAAAGCGCCAGCAAACATTGATACAAAGCTGACCAAAAAGAGACCTGCAGAAAGCAGCGCAATCATACCGCGATAGCGGGCCGTTGACTTAGCAACCTTGCCCAAGCCCCAAGCAGCCAAACCCCAAAGAACATAATAGTGCACTTCTAAAGCCAGACTCCAAGTATGGATCAAGATGTGCGGTACAAACTGACTCTCATAACTGCCGCCAGACAGCATTTCATAAAAGTTGGTCACAAAGCCCAAGGCAGCCGCAATCTGCGTCCCAATCCCAGCCACAAAATCCTTACGAATCAAGAGGGTAAAGGGCATAATGACCAAAATCATAAAGACCAGAGGCGGTACAATCCGATAAAAACGCCGTTTGAAAAAGCCTTGGATATCGATTTCTTTCTTCTTGGCAAACTCGTCAATAAGCAGAGCGGTAATCAAGAAGCCAGAAAAGGTAAAGAAGATATCCACGCCAATAAAACCGCCAGGGAAAACGCCCTGGAAGTAATGATAAAGCAGAACTAGAAGCAGCCCCGTAATCCTGACGAGCGAAAACCATTTAATGCGCATTTTGATAAATTCCTTGTTTAAACGTTCCTTCATAAACGACATTGCCTTCTGTCGTTAGCTTTCCTTGTCCATCGGCCTGACCCTTGCTGAAGTCTCCTTCATATTTCCAGCCAGCCTGCGAGGTAAAGGTCCCTTTGCCGTCAAAGATGCCATTGCGAAATTGACCGCTATAACTGTCCCCATTTTGAAAAGTCATAGTCCCCTGACCGTTCATCTTCCCGCGAACCAAGGTCCCGTCATACTTGATCTTGCCCTGATCCAGCGTTAAAACGCCCTTACCAGGAACCCCCGAAGTAAAGACCAGAATAGCTGACAGTACAATGACCGTTACAGCCAAGAGTTCTAAATTCTGCCGGGTCAGATAGACCTTGTATTTATCGTAAAATTCTTTTACTTTATCCATATTCCTATCCATCCAAACGCTCTAGCCACTTCTTGCAGCCAGCCAAGACCAAATCATAGGTTTGGTCAAAATCTCCTGTGTACCAAGGATCCGGCACACTTTCTTCTTCAAACTGATAAATTTTATGCTGAAAATCCTCAGGCGCCATCCGTTTCAAATCTCGGACATTGCTTTCATCCATACCGATGACGTAGTCAAAATCCGCAAAATCAGCTGCCGAAATCTGCTGAGAAGTCTTGTTCCTATCATAAGAAATGGCATATTTCTTAAAAATAGCCTGTGTTCCCCGATGAATGGGATTGCCGTGCTCCCAGCTTGAAGTTGCTCGGCTCTCGATTTTCAGCTGGTCTGTTAAACTCTTCATGACAAACTCTGCCATTGGACTGCGGCAGATATTGCCCAAACATACAAATACAATTTTCTTCATACAATACCTCGCTATCTATTATAACAAAATAATGGCAAAAACTAGCCCTGAATCGTTTACAGTTTCCTGATTCTCGTTGAAAACTGGCAAGCCCTGCCCCTCTCATGTCTGAAAATAGCAAAAAACCACCGTTTGGTGGCTTTTTGTAGGGAGATTATTTTTTAAAAAGAAAAAAGTTTTAGGAGTTAAGTTAATTTCTTAACTTGGTTATAGTATAATATCCATTCCTTAAAACTTCCTTAAAATAACTTAAACATTTTACTCTTATCTTGTACTTATTTATTGGGATAGTGGCATTCCAGCTGCGGCCAGCGTTTCTGCCAATTCTTCTTAGCCAAGCGTTCAGCATAGACACGCTGGCGCTCCTTATTTTCAAGAAAATGAGGAGTCGGTCTGACCTGAAAGTTTAAGATATCCTCCAAACCATAGGGAGCAAAAAGTTCCAGTTTATCATTTGCCAGCAAGCGCAGTCCGATAGCCGTGCAGCGCTCAGGATACTTACTCATGGCTTCGCAAGCATTTTTATAAGGTGCCGTTCCAGGACTATGGCGGTGCATATAGGCTTGATTTCTCAGCTCCCATCGATACTGTGGCCAGTCTGACTTGAGCTTGGCTTCCAGCTCTATCGTCTCTGCCTCGGCATAACTCGGATCAAAGAAAATGACATCTACATCCGTCTCTGAGTCAAAACCTGGTCGCTCTGACAGCATATTCCAGATAAAATTCCTCACACATCCAGCCGCTAACCAAGAATCCTTGAGCTCCAGACTGCGAATAATTTCCAAAATCGCTCGGATGTCTGGATCTTGACCTAGTCGGTCTAAAATCTCCTTTTCTGTCATCATTCCTTCATATACTCATATCCTAGATGCTCATAGGCTTTACGAGTCGCCACGCGCCCAGTCCGTGTCCGCATGACAAAGCCTTTCTGAATCAGATAAGGCTCATACATGTCCTCCACTGTTTCGCGCTCCTCGGCAATATTGACCGAGAGGGTCCCCAGCCCCACTGGACCGCCACCGTAGACCTCAATCATAGTTTTCAAAATCTTCTGGTCCACATAGTCCAGCCCTTCCTGGTCCACATCCAGCATAGAGAGAGCCTGGTCGGTTATCTTATCATCAATCAGGCCATTGCCCACAATCTGCGCGTAGTCCCGAACCCGCTTGAGCAAACGGTTGGCAATCCGCGGTGTGCCTCGGCTACGCAGAGCCAGATCCTTAGCAGCCTCGTGGGTAATATCCATCTCAAAAATCTCTGCCGTCCTCTCGACAATTTCTGTCAGGTCGCCAGCTTCATAATACTCCATGTGACCAGTAATTCCAAAGCGAGCCCGCAGAGGATTGGACAGCATACCTGCCCGAGTGGTCGCCCCAATCAGAGTGAAAGGCGGCAAATCCAGATGGACACTGCGACTGGTCTCGCCTGAGCCAATCATAATGTCGATGTAAAAGTCTTCCATAGCGCTGTACAGCACTTCCTCTACTGCCATTGGCAAGCGGTGAATCTCATCTATAAAGAGGACATCACCCGGCTCAAGGTCATTTAAGATCGCAACCAAATCACCAGACTTCTCAATCACCGGACCTGAAGTTTGCTTGAGATTTACGCCTAGTTCATTGGCAATGACAAAGGCCATGGTCGTCTTCCCCAGACCTGGAGGGCCAAAAAGCAGGGTGTGATCCAGCGCCTCATCCCTTAGCTTAGCCGCTTCAATAAAAATCTTCAGCTGATTCTTGACCTTGTCCTGACCGATATACTCCTGTAAATACTGGGGACGCAAGGTGCGCTCCACCAATTCTTCATCACCCATTAATTCATTATCTAAAATTCTACTCATAGAACTATTATAGCAGAAAATAAAGCCGAGGAAGCAAATCTAATTCGCGTCTGAACACAAAAAAGACCACCGGATTGGGTGGCCTTTATGGGAGATTATTATGAAAAAGTTTAGGATTTCTATCAAATAAAGTTAGGAGGTCTTCATTTGATATTCATAGTATACTGTCCCTAACTTAAAGAAACCTTAACTTTGTATAACGTATCCTTTAAAATTTAACATTTGAGTTACAATCCGATAAACTTCCTGTCTTATTCTAAAATTTGAGCAAAAAAAGACCACCGGATTGGGTGGCCTTTATGGGAGATTATTATGAAAAAGTTTAGGATTATCAAACAAAGTTAGGGGGCTTCATTTGATAAAAATAAGTATAGCAGCCTTAGCTTAAGAAAAACTTAAAGTAAAATTCAGTTAGCAAAAAAGATTTTGCTTTTGATTGTGGAGGCTTTTTCCTTGCTTAAGATTAGCTACTTATGAAAACATAGTCTCTGAAAACTGGACAAAGAAAAACGGCAGAAGGAGGTACTGCCGTTTTTTGTGCTCTTTCGCGATTGTTTCTTTATAATGTTACTGGTACATCAGCAAAATACACTGTTCTGCTGGTAAAAATCTGAACGGCCTTGAGAATGACATCTGACTGCTGGCTGCTGTGAATGGCATCCGGCAGAGCCTGGGCTTCCAGAGCCAAGCCATTATGCTGAATCATAGGCTGGCCGTCAAATTGAACCGAATCATCCACGCAATTCGCTGAATAAATTACTAGGCAGGGCGCCTGAGTCTGAATGGTCAGACGGCGACCCGATCTTGGATGATAGAGCGTCCCTGCCTGATCTCGGCTTGGGTTTAGAGCAAACGGATGATCCAAGCCAGATACCAGTTGGATTTGCTCATCGGTCGCATCGAAAATTTCTTTGAGGGAAGCGCCCTTGGTCAGCTTCTTAACAAAGTCGCGCTCTGCATCAGCCTTTTTTTCAGGAAGGCCGTCAGCTGCGATAGGATAGACACCACCAGTATTGAGCTGCAGGATATGGTCATCGATGGGCTGATTGAAACGACCAGACAGGTTGAAATAGCTGTGGTTGGTCGGATTGACCAAGGTATCCTGATCTGTCTGGACCTGATAGGAGATTTCCAGCTCGCCCTTCTCTGTCAGGGTATAGGAAACCCAGATTTTCAGATTGCCAGGAAAGCCGCCAGTTCCGTCAGTCCGCTCTGCGTAAAAGATAAGTCCGTCATTACTGACTTCCTCTACTTCAAAAACTGCATTGTCCCAGCCGCTGGATCCACTATGGTTACAGTTTAGGCCATTATTGGCCTCTAGCTTAAAGGTCTGGCCATTCAGCTCAAAAGTTGCACCAGCAATACGCCCAGCGACTGGACCAATACTGGCTCCGTGCTTGGGACTGTTTCCAATATAATCCTCAAACCGATTAAACCCGACGACGATATTGTCAAAGTGATTATCCTTATCAGGAGTAACATACTGGACGACAGTTGCTCCGTAGTTCATGACTGTTAGACGATAACCTCGATCGTTTTCAAAAGTGTAAGCTAGAATCTCTTGACTTCCCAGCTTTCCAAAAATGGATTCTCGGTAAGATTTCATACCAAACCTCTTTTATCTATCCTATTAAAAATCACGAACTTGCCAAGTCCTGTCTTCAAAAGGCAGGTCAAGCTTGTCCACCCAAGACACTGCTGTTTGGCGCAAGACTTGATTAAGATCCTCGATATTCTGACGGCCTGTCTCGTCCAGCCACGCTTGAGCTGCTGCAGCTCCCTCTTGGGCAAAGACAGAAACCGTATCCTTCCAGGTAGCCCGTCCGCACAGAACTCCGTTAAACTGTGAACCCGCTTCATGGGCTAGCCGCAGCGTTTCTTGGAAAAGCTTGGCACTGACACCAGCGCTGAGGAAGATAAAAGGCAAGTGCGTCGCATCTGACTGTTCTTTAAAGAAAGCTTGGGCTTCCGTCACGCTGTAGACTGGCTCGACTCCTTCTTTGGTGAAGCCCTCGACAAAGTTCATATTGACCGGCACTTCAACCTTTAAGACATCTACATGATAACGGGGATCTGAAAAGAACTTGACTGCCTCGTTGACCTTGTGCGGCTTAAGCTTGGCATAGTTAGCATCCAAAACACTGTCACTCTTAGCATCATAGGTCAAAATCTCCAGAAAATAGGGAATGTCCTCAGCTAAGCATTCACTGCCCACGCGCTCAACCCAGGTCTGCTTGATGTCGTTGATTTCTGGTTTGTCGTCCACATCATAGTAAATCAAGACCTTGACGGCATCTGCGCCCATGTCTCGGATGCGACTAGCTGACCAGTTTGGCAGCAAGTCCGGCAAGCGGCCCTCCGCTGTCGCATCATAGCCAGTCTTCTCATAGGCTACTATTAGCCCGCAGGAAGCATCCCGCAGCTCCGCTGCCGGCAGACCGAACTCCGGATCCAGCAGGATGGAGCTGGCATAGGGCGTCAGCTGACTAGAGATTAATTCTTTAAACTGAACCAGAGCTTGATCACCAGATGGCGCATCTTCTCCGCTGGCCAGCATTTTCTTGAGCGATCCACGCTGGTCAATGGCTAAAGCCCCGATAATCCCCTGCTCGTCTGATAGTTTTTTCAAATGGCTCACTTTTTTGTGGCTGATTTTTAATTTCTCCATAACTTTTCCTTTTCTTACTGCCCAAGAGGGTGAATGATAACCCCCTGTACTACGCGATTGACCGTGCCTGTCGGAGATGGTGTATCTGGACGGTTCTTGACCTTGAGCGAGGACAAGAGGGCAAAGAGCTGAGCGTAAACGATGTAAGGGAAGATGCGATAGCTATCTCCCAGAGGCTCTTGGGTACTTAGCACTACTTGCTCGACTCCTTCCAACTGCTCCTCCCGGTCAGTCAGCAAGACTAGTCTGCGAACAATCCCGTCACCAGCCACTTCCCGCACCAAGTCCAAATCATAAGCCTTGGTATAGGTATCTGCCGAACCAAAGACCAGAACGACTGTGTCTTGGTTAATCAGCGACTTAGGTCCATGTCGGAAACCGACTGGGCTTTCGTACATAGTCGCAATCTGACCGGCTGTCAGCTCTAAAATCTTAAGCTGGGCTTCATGTGCTAAACCAAAGAAAGGCCCTGCTCCCAGATAAATGACCCGACTGAAATCCAAATCAACCAGCTGCTGCACATCTACAACGCGTTCTAAAACATCTTGACTGAGCTGAAGCAGAGCCGCAACCTTGGCTTCCTTCTGAGCTAGATCAGCTCGGTCAAAGACCAAAAGGGCTGTCAGCATCATGGAGCTGAAGCTAGAGGTCATGGCAAAGCCAGCATCATTAGAAGCTTCTGGTTGCAGGAGCAAAAGATTCTTTTCATCACCTTGGGCCTGCTGAGCCAGCTTGCCCTGGGCAGCACAAGTAATGGTAATCTGGTACAAGTCATCCACCAGCTGCTTGGCCAAGTCCACAGTCGCTACACTTTCTGGGGAATTTCCGCTGCGGGCAAAGGAAACTAACACTGTCGGCACTTTTCTTTTCAGATGTACCAAGGGGTTGGCCACGATATCTGTCGTCGCGATGGCATTGAAATTCCATTTGCGCTCATCATAAATCTGCCTGAAATAAGGCGTCAAGGTATCTCCGACGTAGGCTGATGAGCCGGCTCCAGCAAAAATGACCTTGATGTAGTCATGTTTGTCCTCGATTTTTTTCAGAAAAGCAGCGATGTCTGCGGCCTGAGCCTTGTAATGTTCAAAGGCTTCCTGCCAAACCTCAGGCTGCTGATAGATTTCTCTCGTTGTGATGTCAGCCCCCAGACGCTGCAATTCTTCCTGTGAATAATCTAACATTTTCTTTCTCATTCCTTTCCATTATTTGAAAAAAGAGGGAGCGAAACAGAAATCCAGAAAATCTAAGATTTTCGGCTCGCTGTCCCACCCCCGCAACGATGGCTAGACTTGAAATATGCTTTTAACAAGCTTTTTCAAACCAGACAGCGACTGCATTTTGCAATGCTGAACCATCAAATTTCCCTAGGTCAAGAGGCATCTCCCAAATTCCTCTTAGACCAATATGCTTGAATCATCCACTGTGGCTTGGCCTTACCTATCAGCAGTCTCCCATCTGCTGACAGCGCAAGGACTTCACCCAACTAGAAGTGATTGTTCAAGCTTTTATTCATCTTCATCATCCATTAGGCCAGCTAGAACATCATTGACCTTAACAATATTCTCTGCTGCCTTGGATGGATAGCTGACTTCTGCTCCTGTCAAAGAAGCGTTAATAAACTCAATGACCATGGGCAGATTGACCCCCGCATAAAGCTCGATATCCTGTCCTTCCATAATGAAGCGGCTGACTACATTACAAGGAGTGCCCCCCAAGAGATCCGCAAAAACCAAGTAATCCTCAAAATCTTTGACCGTTTCTAAGAATTTAGCTGCAAAATCTTCTGGACCTTCCTCCGGAAGCAGGGCTACTGCATGGATGTCTTCCTGAGGCCCCATAATCATTTCCGTAGTTGTTTTCAGTTCTTCACAAAAGCGACCGTGGCTGACTAAAACTAATTTCTTACTCATAAATCACTCCATTATTCTGGTACTTGTCCCAGCAGGAAGTAGCCGATAGCAGAGAAGCTTACTGCCATGATAATGATAATGAAGATAGCCTTAGTAGAGTTCATTCCTTTCTTGCCCAAAAGCCAGAAGATAAAGCCTGTAAAGACTGCTGGAATCAAACGTGGGAAGATAAGGTTGAGCATATCTTGGAAATCAATAGCTTTTTCACCAATCTTCAGCACCCATGATACTTCAAAGTTAATCATAGTCGCAATCAAACCACCCACCATGAAGATACCCAGTACAGAAGCCGCTTCAACAAGAGCTGTCAAAGTACTTTGCATGTTGGTGATGAGATTGACACCTTCTTTGTAGGCGAATTCTAACTGTTTCCAACGGAAAATGTCATAAGCAACTGCTACAGCAATCCAAAGGAAAATTCCCCAAGGCTGGCCTGCAATAGCCATGGTAGCAGCGATAGATCCCATGATGGCTGGCACAAGAGAGCCAAAGATAGAGTCTCCAAGAGGAGCAAATGGTCCCATAAGACCTGTCTTGATACCATTGACCGCATCTTTTGACTTAACACCGTCTTTTTCTTCCATAGCTAGGTCAAACCCTGCAATAATAGTATGGAAGAAAGGTGAGGTATTGAAAAATTGCGTATGCAATTTCATCATTTCTTTCAATTCTGGAGTGCCGTCTCCGTACATTTTACGCAGCTGAGGTAAAAGCATGTAGAGATAACCTGAACCTTGCATCCGCTCGTAGTTCCAGCCTAATTGGAAAGTGAACAAGCTGCGTTTGTTGATCTGTTTAAAATCTTCTTTTGTTAATTTATAATTAGAGTTCGTCATCTTCAATTTCCTCACTTTCTGAGTTTGTGCTAGCAGCTGGCGCAGCAGCTACTGTTCTTTGGCTGTATTTGAAATGCTGTACTGCAAGGAAGATACCAAAGATAGCTACACCAATCATAGACAAGCCTTTGAAGTTGTTGGCAAATGTGATCGCAGCATCTTTTGGAAGAGTTCCAACAATACTAGATACAGCCCCACCCAAAGTTTGAATGTTTGAGTAAAGCACAGTCAGCATAGCAGTCAAGCCAAAACCAAGAGCTAAGTAGTGAAGATTACGTTTAACTGGAAGGTAACGAAGCAAGATGGCAAACCCGAGTCCTGGAAGCATACGACCTGCCAGTGTTAAACCTGCAGCCAGCCATTTCACACCAGCAACACCATCTACTATCGCTTGAACAAATGTTCCACCAAATGCCAGAGCTAGAAAGACTGGAAGGGCACGAGACAGGGCCCAAGGAATAGCACCTAAGAGATAGTTGCGTTCAATACCTTTATAGTCGAAGCGTTCAATTGCTGCATCCACACGGTGTGCGAAATAAGTCGTTGTCATACGGCCTAAGATATCAAAGTAAGTCAACAAAGTTGCTACCGGTACTGCAATTGTCGCAATAGCCAACTCTGGCTTAATGCCTTGTGCTACGGAGAAGGCTGTCGCCAAAACGGCACCTGATGTCGCATCAATACGAGAAGCTCCACCAAATGTCCCTACACCAAGAACAAACAATTGCAGGCTACCACCGATAAACAAACCGGTTGTCAAATCACCCATAATCAAGCCAGTAATAAAACCAGCAAATACAGGTGATCCTGCTGACGAAACGATGGTCAACTCATCACAGATTTGATAAGCTGAGTACAAAGTGAGTAGTAAAATTTGCCACCATTGTATCATAACAATGTCCTCCTAAAATTTTGTCTTATTTTAATAACTTCATGAAGTCCTCAACTGGATCGTTGGGAACCATTTGCGCGGTCAGCTTGACTCCTTTTTCGTGCAGCTTATAAAAAGCTTCAACATCTGCATCCACCACATTGATCGAGCGGGTAATGGAGCGAGTTTCGTCTGACTGAGACATATTGCCGACGTTCAGCGTTTCCAGCGGAACACCAGCTTCGACCAACCGCAGGAAGCGGTCTGGCTTGCGAGCGACAATCAAGAGTCGCTGTGAATCATACTTGCCGGCCAAGATATTTTCTGCTGCCTTAGCGATTGGCAAGACACTTAGTTTCACACCAGCTGGCGTTGCGAGCTTGAGCCCGCTCTTTTCGATAGCATTTTCAGCTACCTCATCGTCAATCACCATAATGCGTGAAATGTTAAGCTTGGTAGTCCAAAGATTGGCTACCTGTCCATGGATTAAACGTCCATCGATACGTGCACCTACTATTGTCATAGATTTTCCCCCTTTATTGTTTTAAATGTAGGTTGGTTAACTAAGTGAATGGTTTCGCTGCAAATCCCTTCTGTCTCAAAGATAATAATGCGATTGTCGCCTTCTCTGAGCAGGCTGTGCGGGATATAGAGCGATAGGGTCGGTCCGACATTCCAGAAACGGCCAATGCTGACACCGTTGACAAAGACAACGCCCTTGCCAAAGTCGGACAGATCCAGATAAGTATCTTTAAGCGCTTTCATTTTAAAGTCAAAAGCGTAGAAAGCTGGTTGCTTTTCCTGCCACCCTTTTGAAAAGTCGATCTTTTCTGGATGGTCCAGCGGCAATGGATAATGCTGCCAGTCAAGCAGGAAGTGCAGGTCCTTGCAGACACCGGTACGAATGCCCTTCTGCTGGGTTTCTGCCAGGAGCTTGTGGCCATAATTGACCCGGCCCATATTTTCCATCAGAATGTCAAGCTGGTGCTCTGCCTTTTTCTGGCCGTCCACCATAATATCCTGACCGATTTCTGTCTGGTACTGGGTTGCAATGTGCTGACCGTCCACATAGAGCTGCATACGGTCGCGGCCATCAATGACACGAAGCCTTTCCTGATCAGCATCCCAACTAGCCCAAGTCCGATAGAGTAGGTAGCCGACATTTTGCGCCAGCTCTTCCATCTTCATCGGATAGAGACTTTCGATAGGCTCTGCCAAGTCAGGCAATGTCTCAAAGAGACTGACTTTCTGACTGAGCGGGATATTCCTAAGCTCAAAAGACTCTTTCACCAGCGGCTCCATCTGCGGATAATCTGGATAATACTCTTTCAGCATCCTCTGGACTGCATAGTACTTGTCCGTCGGATTGCCTCGCTCATCGAGTAGAGCATCATAGTCATAGGAAGTTACCTGTGGCAGGTCAATGACACCTCTGGCCGAACAGCCGTTCATGAAGCCAAAGTTGGTACCGCCATGAAACATATAGAGATTGATTGAGCCCTGCTGGAGCACTTCGTGGACAGCTTGAGCCAGCTCGTCTGGATCTCGCCTGATGATAGGTTCTTTCCAGCGATTGAACCAGCCATCCCAGAACTCCATACACATGAGCGGCCACTTTTTGCCATGCTCGTCAAAGAATTCCTGCATCTGGGCAAAATTGTAATCTGCCTTAGAGCCGAAATTTCCTGTCACAAAGACATCATCATCAATCAATGTACCCGCTTGAAGCGTAGCCCGCCAAGGTCCGTCTGAAGTAAAGAGCGGACAGGTTACACCTCGTTCTTCCATGAGCTGTCTGATTGCTCTTAGGTAGGCCTTGTCTTCTCCATAAGAACCGTACTCATTTTCCACCTGCATCATGAGGATATTTCCCCCATTGTCCAGAAGCCTTGGAGTCAGTCGCGGCAGCAGCTGGTCATAATAGCTGGCTACGGCCTGCAGAAAGGCCTCATCTGATGAGCGGATGCGCATATTTTCATTGAGCAGCCAGGCCGGCAGACCACCGAACTCCCACTCCGCGCAGATAAAAGGCGAAGGGCGGATAATGGCATATAGTCCCAAATCCTGAGCTGTCTGTAAAAATGCCTCAATATCTAAAATCCCTTGGAAGTTAAAGACACCTTTTTGAGGTTCGTGCATATTCCAGGGAAGATAAGTCTCCACTGTGTTAAAGCCCAGAGCTTTGAGATTATAAAGGGAATGATACCAGTCCTCAGGCTGTACCCGAAAATAGTGAATGGCTCCCGATAAAATCTTAAACTCCCGATCATCCAAACAGAAGGAATGACCAATTTTGAATCTTGCCATCTGATGTTCCCTTCGGTTTAAAACCGCTTTCATCTCTTATTAATATTAATATAATAAATTTTTGCATAAATGTCAACATTTTTTTTAAAAATATGTTAAAATCTTAAGTAAGATAAGTAAAACAAAGAGAGGTGAACAAAATGGCTATTCCAAAATACCAACAAATCAAAGATGAGCTCAAGCAGCAAATCATTTCTGGCAAATTTGAAAATGGCGATAAGTTTTACACAGAGGCTGAGCTGATTCAGATGTTTAATGTCAGCTCCATTACCGTTGTCCGCGCTTTGAATGAACTGGCCAACGATGGTTACATCATCCGCCAACAAGGCAAGGGGACCTTCGTTTCACGTGCAAGAAAGCACAAGCTGGTGGAATTTTCTGACGTTGAGACCTTCCCTATCCAAAAAGATAAGGTGACTGTTCTCTCCATCAAGCGTGGGAATGACCTGAAAATCTTGGATAAGCTAGAACTAGCACCAACGCAGTTCTACTATAAGATTGACCGGATCAGACGGACTGGCGATAAAGTCTATATCTATCACCAGACCTATATCCCTGAGCAGTACATCAATCCAAACTATCCAGATATGGACTACTATAGCTCTATCTACAACCGCTTCAAAACTGACTACCACATTCACATGAATGATGAGCATTTTGAAGAGACCAATGAAATTGTCTTCCCAACACCAAAAGATGTTGCGAAAGTACTGGAAGTTGATACCAACTTCCCGACCGTTCATCAGGTGAAGATTACCCAACTGGAAAGCACTGGGCAGATCTTAGAGTACAGCGAAACTTACAAACGCGGCGACTTCTTCAAGATCAAGTTCATTTCCTGCAATCGGGACCATTAAGACCGAAAACGATGGCTTCAAATCAGCTGTCGTTTTTTGTTTCATCTTGTGTGCTTATATCTATTATAAGTCTATCTATACCAATTTGCAATCCATTCTAAGAACTTTTGTTCATTAAAAAGTGAATTGTCTCAAAAAGTAAACACGACCTATTAATTTGTCCTGTTTTTCAACCATCCTAAAGAAGAAAAAATAAGAAACACTGGCTGTTTCCCTGAAAATTGGTACAATGATAAAGCAAAAAAGCTGAGATTGAATCCCAGCTTTTTGATATAAAATGTTCCTTATTTTGCAAATGAAGTCGTTTATTAAGTCTCTAGAAAACCTGCTATTTTTTTATTTCTAATTCACGGACCTGAAGCAAAACATTAGGTAAATCTGCCCCAGCCTGAAGAAGGGCAGCAGCCGTATAGGCTCCCTCTACCAAGGGAACATTATTGATAATGATTTCCTTGTCAGAAAAGTCAGCGACCATTTCCAGATTCATCCGAGCTGAGCCCAGATCGAAAAAGGCCAAAATAGTGTCTTTGTCATTGGCATCTAAAGCTGCCTGAATCCCTTCAAAGCTCGTCCCGATGCTGCCGTCGTCCAACCCACCTACATAGCTGATGGCCACATCTGCCGCCACCTGCGAAATGAGGTCAAACAAGCCTTGGGCCAGGTTTTTGGAATGAGAAACGATAAGAATGCCAGTATCTGCCATCAGCCTGCCTCCGTTTCTAGAAGAGCCTCAAAGAGGAGACCAGATGAAGCCGAACCGGGATCAATATGACCGATAGAACGCCCCCCGACATAGGAAGCCCGCCCCTTGGTCGCTTTCAGATCCTTGGTCGCTTCCACTAGGGAACCAATCTTTTCATGGGTCAAATCTCCAGACTGCAGAGAAACAGGAATCCCCGACCAGACATCCACCATGGTTTTCTCACCAGGCACAGCCTTGCCCCGCTTCTGAATCATGTCCAGCCCAGCTTGGATGACTTCTGACAAGTCTTTGCCGTCTTTTTCGGCTTTGGCCATGCCCATGAAGGCCGAGCCATAAAGAGGGCCTGAAGCACCGCCGACCTTGCTAATCAGCTGCATGGAAACAGCCTGAAAAACCTCAGCCGCACTGGCAAAGTCTTTAGCAGCTAAACTCTCTACTGCTGCTGCCATTCCCCTAGCCATATTGGCACCATGATCGCCGTCGCCGATAGGAGTATCAAGGTCAGACAGATAGTCTTTTTGGTCCTGGATCTTATCGCTGAACAACTGCATCCATTTTTTTGCTCTTGCTGCGTCCATAAGCACCTCCTTACCAAGCTGCTGTCATGACAGGACTGTTGAGAGCTGTCAGCCAGTCTGGCTGGTCCAGCTCGATAAAGGTCAGAGAAATCCCTGCCATATCAATGGAGGTCATGTAATTACCCAGCTTTTTATAGATGACTTCGACTCCAGCATCTGCCAGAAGATTTGCTACATCGGCCGCAAAGACATACTGCTCCATGAGCGGTGTTGCACCCATACCATTGATGAGGATACCAATTTTCTTACCAGATTTGAGCTCAACAGACTGACTGAGCTTTTCGACTAATTCCTTGGCTAAGTTCTTAGACGGCTGCATCTTTTCCTTGCGATAGCCTGGCTCACCATGGATGCCAATACCGAACTCTATCTCATCATCAGCCAAAACAAAACCAGGCTTGCCGACTTCCGGTACGGTTGCCCCGCTCAGAGCCAAGCCAACTGTGTGAATATTTTTGACCAGCTCATCAGCCAGAGCCTTGATTTCAGTCAGAGATTTGCCTGCACGCGCCGCATCCCCTAGAATCTTATGGACAAGGATGGTGCCAGCCACTCCACGGCGACCTTGAGTATAGAGACTGTCTTCCACTGCGATATCGTCATCTACGACGACACTAGCCACCTCAATCCCTTCCATCTCAGCCATTTCCTGAGCCATTTCAAAGTTCATGATGTCACCGGAGTAATTCTTGATTACCATGAAGACCCCGGCTCCCTCATCTGCTTCCTTGATAGCCTGCAAGACCTGATCAGGAGTTGGTGAAGTAAAGACCGCTCCGCAAATAGCAGCCGACAGCATGCCCTCGCCGACAAAGCCAGCGTGGGAAGGCTCATGACCACTGCCACCGCCAGAAATTAAGCCGACCTTGCCTGTCTTTTCACTCTTGCGGGCAATGATATCAAAGCCCTCCACCCGATAAACTAAATCGCTGTGGATATAGGCCAAGCCGTTCAGCATCTCGTCCACAACTGCTGTTGGGTCGTTGATAATTTTCTTCATAGGAGTCCTCCGTTTCTCGGCGCTTCTCTAAAATGAGCAATTTGCCCTAAAAAGAAAGCGCTATCATTTTGATATCATTTTAACATTTTATCTTACCGAAAGCAAATTCTGCCACATCTTAGACTAGAAGAAAGCATCAAATTAGTTGACGAGATAAAGTAGACAGTGTATACTAAAGATAGATAAGTAGACAGTGTATACTTTTGGAGGCGATACATGAAACGCAATACTGCCCAGCTGAAAGAACAACTCATCCAAACAGGGATTGACGAAATCGGAAAACACGGAATTGAACAGCTTTCGCTCAGGACTGTTGCCAAGGCCTGCGGTGTAACTCACGGCAGCCCTTACCGCCATTTTGAGAGCAAGGAAGGCTATCTTAAGGTAGTTTTGACCCAGCTTTCGCTCTTTCTCAATCAGGAAATCAATGAAAATATTGATGCGACAGGTTCTGCGCGTGATCAGCTGACCCGGCTTGGACTTAATTTCATTATTTTTGCTAAGACCTACCCTCATTTTTTCGAAGCTCTCTTTATCAAATTCCCTTTTAAATATATGAAGGTGACCCAGGACACAATTCTCTTGGAGTCGGACTTGCCTGGATTTGATAAATTTAAGGAGCTTGTTTTAACGCTTCGCAAGGAGGAAAATTTTAGCAATAGCGAAGCAGAAAGTCTTTTTCACTTTTGGAGCTTTATCACAGGCCTAGCCGTTCTAGCCAACAGTCCCATCGGACAAGACCTTGATCCTCAAGCCATCCAAAGCACGATTGAGCACATGCTTGATATTTATATCAAAGGAGAACGATCATGAAAACCTTGATTATTTACACCCACCCCAGCCCAACTGGCTTCAATGCTGCTATTCTCAAAGAAGTTCAAAACAATCTTTCTAAAAAGCACGAGGTGAAAACCTTGGACTTGTATGCTGAAAATTTTGACCCGATTTTGCGCTTTGACCAAGAACATAGACGCCGTGACCTGCACAAAGACCCTGAAATGGCAAAATACAGGGATCTGATTACTTGGGCAGACCATCTGATTTTCATTTTCCCTATCTGGTGGAGCGGTATGCCGGCCATTCTCAAAGGCTTTATCGACCGCGTCTTTACTGCTGACTTTGCCTATTCTTATAAGAAAGTCGGCCTCCAAGGCCACCTGCAAGGCAAGTCCAGCTGGATTATCGTCAGCCACAACACACCAGGTTTTGCCCTGCCTTTTGTCCAAGACTACGGCAAGGTACTTAAAAATCAAATCCTGAAACTTTGTGGTATTTCTCCTGTCAAACTGACAGAGCTCAATGGAGTAGAACGCAAAACAGATCAACAACGCCAAGAAATGCTCAAGAAAATCGGGCAGCTAGCCAGTCAAATTTAGGATAAAGAAAACGGGAGTGGGAAAGAACTTTAAACAAGTTAAAAAAGGTCGTCTTCCCACCCCCGCACAATTGATTAGGTCATGTTTGGAACTTAAAAAGCGAAGAAAGAGGCCAATCAACCACTGCGTTATCTATTTTTTCTAATTTAGATTCAAAAGCCTGGACTTTTGCCCAGGCTCGTTTTTATGTCTAATCCAGCCCCACGCGCTTGAAGATTTCATCTACGCGCTTGGTGTAGTAAACTGGGTTGAAGATTTCATCAATCTCTTCCTGAGTCAGACGGGAAGTGACTTCTGGGTCCGCTTCGAGCAGAGGTTTGAAGTCCACTTGGTTATCCCATGAGTGGGCTGTTTTTGGCTGCACTAAGTCATAGGCTTGCTCACGAGTCATGCCTTTTTCAATCAAGGTCAACATAGCCCGCTGGCTGAAGATAAGACCAAAGGTCGAGTTCATGTTCCGCTTCATATTTTCTGGGAAGACGGTCAAGTTCTTGACGATATTACCGAAGCGGTTGAGCATATAGTCGATGAGAATGGTCGTGTCCGGTGCGATAATCCGCTCAGCTGATGAGTGGGAAATGTCGCGCTCATGCCAGAGAGACACATTCTCAAAGGCTGTCACCATGTGACCACGAATAACACGCGCCAGACCAGTCATATTTTCAGAGCCGATAGGGTTGCGTTTGTGAGGCATAGCAGATGAACCCTTTTGCCCCTTAGCAAAGAACTCTTCGACCTCGCGCTGCTCAGACTTTTGCAGACCACGGATTTCAGTCGCCATGCGCTCGATAGACGTCGCAATCAAGGCTAGAGTTGAGAAGTATTCGGCGTGGAGATCACGTGGCAGGACTTGAGTCGAAATCTCCTGCGGACGGATGCCTAATTTCTCACAGACATAACTTTCCACAAATGGTGGAATGTTGGCAAAATTCCCAACCGCACCAGAGATTTTCCCAGCTTCCACACCCGCAGCCGCAATCTCGAAACGCTCAATATTGCGCTTCATTTCGCTGTACCAAGTCGCAAGCTTAAGACCAAAGGTCGTCGGCTCCGCATGCACCCCGTGGGTCCGTCCCATCATGATGGTGAACTTGTGCTCCCGCGCCCGCTCTGCAATGATGTCCGTGAAGCGACGCAAATCCTCACGGATGATGTCATTGGCTTGCTTGTAGAGGTAACCGTAGGCCGTATCTACCACGTCGGTTGAAGTCAGGCCATAGTGCACCCACTTGCGCTCCTCGCCTAACGTCTCAGAAACCGCACGCGTGAAAGCCACCACATCATGGCGCGTCTCCTGCTCAATCTCCAAAATGCGGTCAATGTCAAAGCCTGCCTTCTCACGAATCAAGGCCACATCTTCCTTGGGAATCTCACCCAGCTCAGCCCAGGCCTCATCAGCCAGAATCTCTACCTCCAGCCAAGCCTTGTACTTATTTTCCTCAGTCCAAATGTTCGCCATTTCGGGGCGAGAGTAACGGTTGATCATTGTTGTTTCTCCTTTAACTATAATCTTCTTGATAAATCTTCAATTTCATCTACTTTTTTAATAAAATCGTACGACAACGTTTGGGACATATCCCTTAAATTTGCGAAAACACTAATTTCATTTTTTAAGTAGTCAATAATTGGTAATAAATCTGCAAACCGCTTGCTATTTGACAATGTTACATTTAAATATGTCAAACCAACTTGAATACTTTTAATTAATTGAGCTCGCCTCAGATAAAATTCTATGTCAGATAAATATCTACGTGCGTTAGGTTTAACAAGTACAGTTATTTCCGAATCCATATCGTTTTCTCTTTTTGTCAATTCCTCTTTAAACCAATCAAAAACTTCTGGATTCTTTTTAATCTGTTCAAATAAATCCTTTCTTATAGACTTTATCTCAGATTTTGAAAGCAATGGGTCTTTATCTTTAATTTTAGAAGACATAGACTCTAATTGATTGTATTCAAATTCCGAAAAATCTATATCGTTTTCTATCTCATCATACTTACCCACATATTTAAATATCTTTTTCTTAGGAGTAAATTCATTATAAAATTCTCGGCAATCACGAATCAGATTTAACAACCATGTTAAAGCATCTTGTTTTTTTTGTTCTTTATTAGTTTTTTTCAAATTTCTTTGCTGAATAATTAATGTTATTATCACACCAATTAATGCTAATACTCCCGGTAATATGGTAAGTAAATTAGTCTTAATTGTTATTTTTTGAATTTCATCCAATAACATCTCATTAGTAACATTATTCAATATCAAAACTCCTCTTTCCCAATCCACACAGATGGATAATGATCCAGTGTATTCAAATCCGTATCTAACGGTAGATCATAGATGGCTAAATAGTTTTCAGGATATTGTGCAACTAGCTCTTCATACTTAGCTTTAACCTTTTCATGATTGCTACTAGCATACAAGACTTCGACGACTGCTCCAGTTTTCTCTTTTTCAACAAATGCGTTGACGATGAGTTAAATCATAGATTTTCTCCATTAAATTCTAAAAATTTTCTTCTTCCTCAAGATCTTCGTAAGCAAAAAATTCAATCGAAAGTTTTATAGGACGGCTCGTTAATCCAAAACTCTTTATATAATCATAGACCTCATCATCATCGCGCGTATGCTCTATTATTAGTTGATTATTTGTTCTCTCTACAATATGAATCCCTTCTGCATCTGGAATTTCTGGAATGACTACATCATCCGCATAAGTAAATGTTAGAGTAGTAATATCATCTTCAAATACATCATCAAATTCTTCTATCATCCTAAAAATCAATCCCTTTCCCAAATTCCTCAACCTCATCCGGCAAATCACTAAACACAGTCACATGCCCCATCTTGCGGTTGTGCTTGTTTTCTATAATCATTCATTCACCGCCCACTCCGCGGCTTTCTCTGCATGGATTACCGTTGTGTCGTAGAGAGGCAAGTCAGTATCGGATTGCTTGACGAGGAGACCAATCTCGGTGCAACCCAAGATAACAGCTTCTGCGCCTGCTTTTTTCAAATCATCTATAACGGCAAGATAAGTCTGCTTTGAGTTTTCTTTGATATCTCCTAGACAGAGCTCGTCATAAATGATCCGATTGACCTCTGTAATACCAGCTTGGTCTGGAATCAGCACTTCTAACCCAGATTCTATTAATTTTTCCTTGTAAAAATCTTGAGTCATGGTGTACTTGGTCCCTAGGAGACCGACTTTTTGAATACCGTCAGCCAACAAGGCCTGCGCGGTTGCCTGCGCAATATGCAAGATTGGAATCGTAATCTTTTCTTGTATCTGCGGAGCAATCTTGTGCATGGTGTTGGTACAAATAACGATGAAATCCGCACCTGCTTGCTCCAAGCGCTGAGCAATATCTGTCAAAAGTTGGCCGCTTTTCTCCCAGTCTCCGACTACCTGATAATGCTCAATCTCTGCAAAATCAACACTATAAAGTAGAATCTTAGCAGAATGCAGGCCACCAAGCTCTTTTTTGATGGTTTCGTTAATAATTTGGTAGTAAGATGTGGTGCTTTCCCAACTCATACCACCAATCAGACCAATAGTTTTCATAGACTAATTAAACTCCTCCTTGCTTATAGCTACTGACGGATAGTGCGGCAAGCTACTTAGATCTGTATCCAATGGCAAATCATAGATAGCCAGATAATTATTTGGATATTGAATCTTTAATTCCTGGTATTTAGCTTTTACTTTTTCATGGTCGGCACTGGCAAAGAGCACTTCCACAACGGCAGTTTCTTTGCCTTCTTCCACAAAAGCATTCACGATGATTTGAATCATAGAAACCTCCTATATCACAATTCAATATCTAACTTTAAAATATCCCCCTTCTCTCCATAATGGAGAAGCCGCAGATATTCTCCCCAAACTCTGGACTTGCCAATTTCTGTACTCATCCAGCTATCCCGACCAATCTCAACATCCTTGTAAAAGGCATTGAAGGTATATGGGATATAGCGAAGATGCTCCGGTAAGTGCTGAGCCAAGGTCCGCCATTGCCTACCAGTCGCGTGGCTTTTGCAAATGAACATAACGGTCTCAACAGTGTTAAAATCAAAAATTTCTTTGGCAAACAGTACGTTTTCTAAAGTATTGCTAGAGGAGTTTTCAAATTTAATCACTTCTTCAGGAATGCCCCCAGCCATCAGATGCTGGATAATAACCTCTGCCTCTGTATGTCCATTCCAATCTGGATGAGGCGTTCCTGTCAAACTTCGGCCGCCGGTCACAATGATTCGTCTTACATAACCTTTTTGGTAAGCCTCAATAGCTTTTTCCCAATGGCCTGAGTGAGTTCCACTGAAAACAAACAAAACATCACACGGCTGAGGTTCGATTATTTCCCCGAAAACACTCTTAGTTAAAAAAGAGATTTCTTTATCAGAGAACTCTTTCGGAACTTCTGGACTTTTTGGGATAATTGGTTTCATATATAACATTCCCTCCGTAGGGTTTTCTTAAAAATCAATCCCTTCTAGCAGTAGTTGACTGGCTTCTCTTGCTGACTTTATCAGCTACGACAAGCCTAGTCAACCTTGCAGGGGTAAGACGACGGACCTTATAACTGGGGTCCTGTCTTACTCCCCAAACTCAACCACACTATCCGGCGCATCACTAAACAAGGTCACATGCCCCATCTTGCGGTTGTACTTTGCTTCTATTTTACCATACAGGTGGAGGTGAGCGCTTGGATTTTCTGTGACATATTTTTCAGCGGCCTCGACGTGCTGACCGAGTACATTGAGCATAACAGCTGGCACATGCAGTTTAATAGCTGGCAATGGTGTTCCAAGAACACCTAAAATATGGGTGTCAAACTGGGAGAAGTCGCAGGCTTCGATGGAGTAGTGCCCAGAGTTGTGTGGTCGTGGGGCAATCTCATTTACGATGATGTCATCAGCTGTCGCAAACATTTCCACGCAGAGAGTACCAGAGAGGTTCAATTGTTCTGCTATTCGCACTGCCATAGCTTTGGCTTTTTCAGCTAGACTTTCTGAAATGCGAGCTGGAACAATGGTCTTAGAGAGGATGTTGTTGCGGTGGATATTTTCCTGAACTGGGAAAACTGTCACATCCTTGCCATTTCCTGACACGATGACAGAAATTTCAAGATCAAAGTTGACAAACTCTTCCAAAACGCAGTCTGCCGAATCAGCCAGCGCATAGGCTTCTTCCAAGTCTTCTGCCGAGCGAATGACCTTTTGCCCGTGGCCATCATAGCCACCTGTCGCAGTCTTGAGGACATAGTTTTTGGACAGGTCTATATCTGCCAAGTCTTGGCTAGAAGTCACGACCTTGTAGGGTGCCACGGTGACTTGCGCCTTGTTTGAGAGAAAGTCCTTTTCAAAAATCCGATTTTGAGAAATGCGGAGCAGGTCCGTTCCTTGAGGGAGTTGTCCCTCCTTGATAACGGCATCCAAACCGTCGGCATCAACATTTTCAAACTCATAGGTCAGGACATCGCAACGCTCCGCCAGCTGACGCAGGGCATCCACATCGTTATAAGGTGCCACGATGATTTCTGCCACACGAGAGGCCGGGCAATCCGCCGCAGGATCCAGCGCGATAACCTTGTGCCCCATATAGATAGCAGAAATGGCCATCATCTGACCCAGCTGGCCGCCACCGATAATTCCGATTGTTTTAGATGAGCTCATTACTAGACTCCTCAGCGATTTTTCCTTGTTCTTCTGCAAAATCCGCTAGCGCTGCTGCTAGGTCTTGATCTTCAATGGCCAAGATCCGAAGGGCAGTCAGGGCAGCGTTGGTCGCTCCCGCTTCCCCAATAGCCATAGTTGCCACAGGCACACCGCCTGGCATCTGCACAATCGAATAAAGTGAGTCCAGACCGCTGAGAGCACGAGATTTGACTGGTACACCGATGACAGGCAGAGTGGTTTTAGCCGCTACCATTCCTGGCAAATGCGCGGCACCACCAGCACCTGCTATGATGACCTTGATACCCCGACTGCGGGCTTCTTCCGCATGCTGAAACATGAGGTCAGGCGTGCGGTGGGCAGAGACGACTTTCTTTTCGTAGGCAACACCGAAGCGATCTAAAACTTCAGCTGTTTTTTGCATGGTGGCCCAGTCGGATTTGGAGCCCATGATGATGGAAATAATTGGTTTAGTCATAATTTTTCCTTTTCTTTTTTGATAATCGTCTATTGTAGTGCGGACGTAAGCGACCGCCTATGGCGTTCCATTACTAAAACTGGAGCCTAAGTCTCCAGTTTTCCGCTCCTAGTAGCTTTGCTACTAGGAGTTCCACTACTGCGACGATTATGCTATCGTGGCTCGCTTTCGCTCGCCATGACAACTATAGTATCTGTTAATCTTTTATAGCCTTGCTTCCGATGTCTGTTCGGTAAAAGAGGCCTGTGGTGTCTTGTTTTTCTAGTTGGTTGTAGATTTTTTCCTGCGCAGCTGAGACGGTATCTGCTGTGGTGACCAGCATATATACTCGACCGCCATTTGACAGCAGTGCTCTACTATTTTCCGCAAACTTAGCCCCAGCATAGTAGGTGATAATGTCGCCGTCTGTTTTGGCTGGCAACTCAACGCCTTTCTCATAGTCCAGCGGGTAGCCCTCTGAGGCAACAACCACGCCAAGTGTCACCCCCTCATCCAGCCAAGTGATAGCTGGCTCTTTCTTGTCCAAAATATCCGTGATGTTCTGCGCAAAGTCAGACGTCAGGCGCGGCAGGATAATCTGGGTTTCTGGATCGCCAAAGCGAGCATTGAACTCGATGACCTTAGGGCCATCTGCTGTCAGAATCAGCCCAGCATAGAGTACGCCTAGATAAGGTCGGCCCTCGGCTATCATGCCTTTGAGAACCGGCTTGATAATCGTCTCAATTGACTGGACCACCACGCTTTGTGGCAGGTGAGGCACTGGCGCATAAGCTCCCATGCCGCCTGTATTTGGTCCCTTGTCCCCATCGTAGACCCGCTTATGGTCCTGGGCCGTCGGCAGGATGTAAAACTTATCGCCATTGACAAAGGCAAAGAGGGAGAACTCCTCGCCTTCAAGAAATTCCTCGATGACCACGCGCGCACCCGAGTCGCCAAATTTATTGTCCAAGAGCATATCGTGAGCTGCTTCGACCGCTTGCTCCACTGTCTCTGCAACGACCACGCCCTTGCCCAGAGCTAGGCCGTCCGCCTTGACCACGATAGGCGCCCCTTGCTTTTCGATGTAGGATTTGGCTTCCTCAAAGTCGGAAAATGTGCCATAGGCTGCTGTCGGAACACCGTATTTGACCATGATTTCCTTGGCAAAATCCTTGGACCACTCCAGCTCAGCTGCTAAACGAGATGGACCGAAAACCTTGAGCCCAGCTTGGTTAAAATCATCTACAATTCCAGCTGCCAGGGCATCATCCGGGCCAATAAAGGACCAAGTAATATCATTCTCCTTGGCAAATTCGATTAGCTTGGAATGTTCGGAAATTCCAATATTTACTAAATCCAACCCATCCAAGGTCATGCCATCATTTCCAGGTGCAACAAACACCTGCTCCACACCCTTAGACTCCAATAACTTCTTGGCAATCGCATGCTCACGACCACCTGAACCAACAACTAAAAGCTTCATAGCCAAGATACCTCTATGTTCATATCATAGGCGCTTACGCACCAAGCTAACACATCACGTAAAAATCATCACCATTTTTACGAATTATTTATCTAAATTATATCACAATCGTTCGTTTTATTCCATTCTAATGGGAAAAAGAATATCTCTTCTATATGATCGCCATAATTATTGTTGGCTTCAGCCTTCTCCTTTTTGAGTGGATTGTACCCATTTTAGAAAAAAATAATCAAGACTTGCCAAATTTACTATCATTTTCAAACAAGTTTTCCGAATAATACAGGTGGGCCCATCCAAAACCATTCTCACAAAGGAGTTTTATGAAGAAATATCAAAAACTGTTTTTATTATCCGGAGCTGTCCTAGGTCTCTTTGCGAACCACTCAACAGTTCATGCGGTCGAATCGCCTGAATCTGAAGTCAAAATTCTAGGCCCCACTGATCGTGCCAGCAATGTCGATGTGACTGTGAACGATCGTACAGCCTCTATTAGTTATACCCGTTCCCAAGCTCAAGAACCTCATCGTATTCTCCACGCTGTTTGGTCTGACGAGAACGGACAGGATGATATCAAATGGTATGAAGCACCGTCAACAACTACCACTAACACTGACATTGACCTAAGTAACCATCCCGGTTACGGAACCTTTCATGTTCATACCTATATTGATCTCTATGGAAAATTAATTGGGCTGAATGGAACGACCTTTACTCTCAATAAACCAGCCGTTAATGTCACTTCTAATATCCTAGGGAAAACCGCTCAAATTAACTTTAATCGCAATAAAGACCAAATAAATTCTAATATTTTACATGCTGTTTGGTCTGATGAAAATGGACAAGATGATATCAAATGGTACAATGCAGGACAAGATATTACTGAATTTGAACTTTCAAATCACAAAGGCTATGGAACTTATCACATTCATACTTATGAAAATAAAGATGGTAAGATGATTGGCTTAAACGGAACCACTTTCAATTTAGAAAAACCTAATCCTACTGTTGAAACTAGCTTCCCTCAGACCGGTATCATGGAAATTACTGTCAAAAACGTACCTGACACTATGCATCGAATTGTTCTTCCAACTTGGTCTGAGAAAAATGGGCAAGATGATCTACAATGGTATGAAGCAAGCAAAAATCCAGATGGTAGCTACAGCGCTCGGGTGGAACTCAGAAAGCATAACTACGACACTGGGACTTACAATATCCACCTTTACGGTGAAAGTTATGTTAAGTCTGACTTAACAGGTCTCTCAGGGAATACTGTACAAATTGATAGTGGAAAATTGCCTTCTGAAGAGGAGCAAAAGCCGATTTTTACTGTAGAAAATATCAACCCCAAACAAGGAACCTATACTGTAAAAATCGCTGAAACAGCTTTATCTAAACCTATAAAGTCTGTCCAAGTTCCCATTTGGAGCACTAGTAATCAGAGTAATCTTAAATGGTATAAGGCAACGCCTAACGGAGACGGAACCTTCAGTGCGACCTTTGATATCCGCAATCATCAGGCTTTGTCTGGGACCTATAATAATCATGTCTATGTCACTTACAATGATGGTAGCGAACACAACTACGCAGCAGATACCGTCTCAATGTCTACCGACCAAATTCAAGCCAAGGTTGCAGTCAGGAAAACTGAGGCCAATCGCTATGAGGTGACCGTGACAGACGCCTACGGAGATGGCGATATTGTTCTGCCAACTTGGTCAGAAGTCAATGGGCAAGATGATATCAAATGGTATACTGCAAATAAGGTCGGCAATGGAACTTACAAATTCACCGTGGATACTCAGAATCACAAGGGGAGCGGTCTATTTAACACCCATGTCTATCGTAGAAAAGCGGGACAACTGACTGGTCTGACTGGAACTAGCTATCAGGTTGAGAAATCAAGCGTTCAATCAGCTAATATTCAGCCTAACTATGCCGCTGCTAATGCGACAACTTATCCTGTCGGCCAATGCACTTGGGGAGCTAAAGCTCTAGCTCCTTGGGCTGGAAATTGGTGGGGCAACGGCGGTCAATGGGCAGCTAGTGCCAGAAGAGCTGGATTCCGTACCGGCAGTACGCCTGAGGTTGGCGCCATCGCCTGCTGGGATGACGGCGGCTACGGCCACGTCGGTGTTGTGACTCATGTCGAATCCAATACCCGCATCCAGATCCAAGAGTCTAACTATCTCGGCAAGCAGTACATCAGCAACTTCCGTGGCTGGTTTGACCCAACTGCTTCCTACTGGGGTCGCCTGACCTATATCTACCCTAAATAAGTCGCTTTCGCACTCCTCAAAACCACTTCAAACCAGTGCTTTGAGCAGACTACTCCTGCTTAGTTTGTTCATGATTTTCATTGAGTATAAGACTACTCAAAAATCCTCGGTTGACCCGAGGATTTTTTATATTTCTTAATGCCTAAAATGCCGTACACCGGTGAAAATCATAGTCAAGCCATGCTTGTCAGCTGCGATAATAGACTCCTCATCACGGACAGATCCACCCGGTTGGATGATGGCTTTGATACCAGCTGCTGCGATTTCTTCGATATTGTCCGCAAAAGGGAAGAAAGCGTCAGAAGCCAGAGCGGCAGCGTCAAGGCGATCTTTAGCTTGCTCAATAGCAATCTTGACAGAAGCCACACGGTTGGTCTGACCAGGACCGACTCCCAGCACCTGATGGTCATTAGTGATGATGATCCCGTTGGATTTGACATATTTGACGGACTTCCAGGCAAATTCCAAAGCCACACGCTCCTGCTCGTTCGGCTGGCGCTTGGTCACGACCTGCCAATCAGCTGGATTTTCCTCGATAACATCTTGATTTTGCACAAGAAGACCGCCCAGAACACCAGTCACTTCCTTCTCGGATCCAGAGGCTGTCTGCGCATCAAAAGCCAACTCCAAAATCCGCAGATTTTTCTTTTTATTGGTCAAAATAGCTAGCGCTTCTGCCGTGTAGCTCGGTGCAATGATGATTTCCAGAAAAATACCGTGCATCTTCTCAGCTGTCGCAGCGTCTACTTCGCGGTTGAGGACAACAATCCCACCAAAAATGGAAACCGGATCAGACTCATAAGCATAGTCCCAAGCTGTCTCAATATCATCCGCCTGACCAATACCGCAAGGATTCATATGTTTTAGCGCCACAACAGTTGGTCGATCCTTAAAATCTCGAATAATCCGAATGGCCGCATCGGCATCACGAATGTTATTGAAGGATAACTCTTTTCCATTCAGCTGCTTGGCGGAAGCTATGGAATAGTCCAGTGGCAAAGCAGTCTGATAGAAATCCGCATCCTGCTGGGGATTTTCCCCGTAGCGCATGGGCTGCTTGAGTTCATAGGTCAAGGTCAGCTTTTCAGGCTTACTTTCGCCCACCTGAGCTGTGAAGTATTCTGAAATCAAGGCATCGTAAGCCGCTGTGTGACGGAAAACCTTGGCTGCCAAACGTTGACGCGTTTCATAGGTCGTTTGGCCATTTGCTGCCAACTCTTCCAAAACAAGAGCATAATCAGCTGGATCTACAACAACCGTCACGCTGGCATGATTTTTAGCTGCAGAGCGAAGCATAGAAGGCCCACCGATGTCAATATTTTCCACCGCATCCGCATACTCTACACCTGGCTTGAGAATGGTTTCCTTAAAAGGATAAAGGTTCACCACGACCAGGTCAATGAGCTCAATCTGATTGTCCTTGGCCGCTTGCAGGTGGCTATCCAAATCGCGACGAGCGAGGAGCCCACCGTGAATATTTGGATGGAGGGTCTTGACACGGCCATCCATCATCTCTGGAAAACCAGTCACATCATCGATGGCAATCGTGTCCACTCCTTCATTGTCTAGGGCCACCTTGGTACCACCGGTTGAGATGATATCCCATCCCAGAGCTTTCAGCTCTTTCGCAAATTCTACAATACCTGTCTTGTCTGAGACGCTGATTAAAGCTTTTTTCGTCATTCTATTCCTCTTTCTTTAGGTCCAAGCGCATAGCGATTTCGTTATTTTCTTCTATAAATCCTGTTTCCTGAAAACCCAGACTAGTTAGCAGGTGCTTCATTTTTTCATTTCCAACCACATAATCTGCAACAATATGACTGCAATCTCTATTCATCTGAGCCTCTTTGATCAGAACTTCCAAGGCCTTTCGACCATAACCTCTTCCTTGGTACTGCTGACCAATCATTATCCGCCAGATAAAGTATTCCGCTTCATCCTTGTCTATTTCCAGCAGAAGAAAGCCAACCACTTGCTCATCCCAATAGATTGCCATCGGAAACACATCTTCATTTTTCCGGTAGAGCCATGCGTCAGCTAAAGAGCGCACATTTGGAGCTACGAAACGTGCTCGTTCATCAGCTTCTGATATTTTCAAATCCAGCACTGCCTGAAAACTGCTCTCATCTACTAATTTCAGCTCAATCATTTTTTCTCCTAGCAATATTGCACAATCAAAACTTGATTTACTTCTTATCTTCTCCCCACCCCTAAACTCTCCAGTACTATGGGATAAAGCTTGTACTCCGCCTCATGAATACGTTCTTCAAAGCTTTCCAGCGTGTCCTCGGCTAAACGCGGCACGCGCACTTGCTGGATAATTTTTCCAGTGTCCACACCCGAGTCCACCCAATGAATGGTCACGCCACTCTCAGAGACGCCAGCCTGCCAAGCATCCTCAATACCATGTGCTCCTGGAAATTCGGGCAAATAGGCTGGGTGGATATTAATAATGCGTCCTTCATAGGCGCCAAGCAAGGTTGGCCCAACGATTTTCATATAGCCTGCTAGGCAAACCAAGTCAATCTGGTGCTCTTCTAGAAGGTCTACAATAGCCTGCTCGTACGCCGCCTTACTGTCAAACTCTCTAAGCTCAAAGGCATAGCTTTTGACACCTAGTTTATCCGCCCGCTCTAGCACATAGGCATCGCGATGGTCTGAAAAGACAAATTCAACAGGAAACTGCTCAGCAATCACTTGGAAATTTGATCCATTCCCCGAAGCAAAAACGGCAATTTTTTTCATTTGATAAGGACACTTTCATTTTCTTTTTTGACAATCCGGCCGACTTCATAAACAGGCTCGTCAAGAAGTTCTTTGACACGATTCACATTTTCAGGAGCTACGGCCAAAATCATTCCTAACCCCATATTGAAAATTTCAAACATTTCTTGGTGCTTGATGTGACCATATTTTTCTAAGGCCTTAAAAATCGGCAAGACTGGAATCTTGTCTTCTTCAATCTCAGCAGCCAAGTCATCGGCAAACATGCGGGGCACATTTTCGATAAAACCACCACCAGTAATATGGGCAATCCCATGAACCAGCTTTTCCTTAATCAGCGGCAGCAAAGCCTTGACATAGATACGAGTCGGCTCAAGCAGGATTTCTTTAAGTTGCTTACCTTCCAATTCTGGTAAGACTTCTTCACCAGTGTAGTCTGCAAAAACCCGGCGAACGAGCGAGTAACCATTTGAGTGGATACCACTTGACGCCAATCCCAGAAGGACATCGCCCTCAGCGACTTTAGAGCCATCAATAATCTCTGACTTCTCAGCGACCCCAACCGCAAAACCAGCTAGGTCATAATCATCTTCACCGTACATACCAGGCATTTCAGCGGTTTCTCCACCAATCAAGGCAGATCCAGACTGGACGCAGCCTTCAGCCACACCTGCGACAACTTGCTCCAGTTTTGCCGGTTCATTTTTCCCAGTGGCAATATAGTCCAGGAAGTAAAGGGGCTCAGCTCCTGCAGCGATGATGTCATTGACACACATAGCCACACAGTCCTGCCCAATGGTATCGTGCTTGTCATACTGAATGGCCAGCATGAGCTTGGTTCCGACCCCATCCGTACCAGAAATCAGTACTGGCTCCTTGACCCCAGTCTGAGACAGGTCAAACATGCCGCCAAAGCCACCCAGTGCTCCCATGACACCAGCCCGCTCTGTACGTGCCACATGCTTTTTGATTCGCTCAACAACTTCATAACCTGCTTCAACATCCACACCGGATTGAGCGTATGCATTTTTATTTGTCATAATTTTCTTCCTTACTCTTATTTTTGAAAAAGATTGCGACAACTACCGCTGACCTCGTTTTAATAAAAACTTGTCTTCTCCTTCAGGCTTTCCAGATATCGCTCTTCATAGTCATAGAGCGGAGTTGGGTACTGACCGTCAAAGTAAGCTACACAAAGCCCGCCATTCGGAGCGTTCGTCTCAATACCAACTGATTCAATGAGACCTTCCAGCGACAGATAGGTCAGGCTGTCTGCTCCGATAATCTCACAAACCTCATCAACCGTATGATTGGCCGAGATGAGCTCGCGCCGATTCTGGATATCAATTCCGTAGAAACATGGATATTTAAGTTCTGGGCTGCCGATAGCCACATGGACTTCAGCAGCACCTGCATCTCGTAGGAGCTGGACGATGCGTCGGCTGGTCGTTCCCCGTACGATAGAGTCATCCACCATGACCACGCGCTTGCCCTTGACAATGCTGGAAACAGCAGATAATTTCATGCGAACTCCTTGCTCTCGCAACTCCTGCGTCGGTTGGATAAAAGTCCGTTGGATGTATTGATTTTTAATCAGACCCATTTCATTTGGCAGGCCAGACTCTTCAGAAAAGCCAGAGGCCGCTGACAAGGAAGAATTAGGCACGCCGACAACGATATCTGCCTCATGTTGGAATTCTTGAGCCAGCCTGCGGCCCATCCGTTTGCGGGCTGCATGGACATTGACCCCGTGAATGACGCTGTCCGGCCGAGCAAAATAGACATATTCCATTGAGCAAATAGCCAGCTGGGTATCTGTCGTATAGCTGTCATAGGTCACGCCTTCATCATCAATAATCACGATTTCCCCTGGCTTAAGGTCACGCACCCATTCGGCACCCACCACTTCAAAAGCACAGGTTTCACTGGAAACGACCCAGGCTCCATTTTTCATGCGGCCGATGGACAAAGGACGAAAGCCATTAGGATCCAGCGCAGCGTAGAGCTTGTCCTCTCTCATGATGAGATAGGCAAAGCCGCCCTGAACTCGTCTCAAGGATTCCTTGAGCTTGTCTAAGAAATTTTCCTGCTTACTATGGCGAATCAAGTGCATGAGAATTTCCGTATCAGACGAGCTAGCAAAGATGGAACCCTTCTTTTCCAACTCCCGTCTCAGTGAATGGGCATTGGTCAGATTGCCATTATGCGCCAAGCCCATCTGCATATCATAGAAACTGAAGAAGAAAGGCTGGACATTGTTGATGAAGGCCCCGCCAGACGTTGCATAGCGGACGTGGCCGATAGCTGCTTCTCCTGTCAAATTGTCCAAATCTGCTGGGTTTCTAAAAACCTCTGCAACCAACCCCAAATCACGGTGGCGTTTGAGCTTTCCATGGTCGTTTGACAGGATGCCTGCTCCTTCCTGACCGCGGTGCTGCAGACTATGGAGTCCGAAATAGGTGACCTGAGCCGCCTGTGGATGGCCCCAGATTCCAAAAATACCGCACTCTTCATTCAGTGACTTTACTTCGTATGTCATTGTTTTACCTAAATTCTTTTGTCTAGTAAAAGGGAGAAAACCTGGCCTTTCAGGCCAAGCAGACTCCTTTTTTGATTGCTTGCTCTTGCAAGCCAACTTTATTCGTGACTCGCTTGGAAATAACGAACGGCGCTTTCAAACAATTTCTGGTCTTTCTGACCTGGAATATTTTGGAAAAGTCCGTCTTCATAACGCTCTGAGTGGCCCATCTTCCCGATGATTTGGCCGTTCTTGCTCATAATACCTTCAATAGCGTAAAGCGAGCCGTTTGGATTATACTTACTGTCCATGCTTGGCTGACCATCGAAGTCTACATACTGACTCCAAATCTGACCATTGTCACGCAGTTCAGCAAATTCCTCAGCCGTCACGACAAATTTCCCTTCACCATGTGAAACCGGAATGGCATGGATATCTCCCACTTGCACACCAGCCAGCCAAGGCGAGTTGGTATTGGCAATGCGGGTTTCAACCATCTTGGCTACGTGCTGATTGGCATCATTGTAAAAGAGAGTTGGGCTGCTAGCTCCTGCTTCTTCAAAGTTTCCGTAAGGAAGAAGACCAGATTTAACCAGAGCTTGGAAGCCATTACAGATACCAATGATGAGACCGCCGCGAGCGATGAAAGTATCAATGGCTTTCTTGACCTTCTCGTTGAGCAGAATGTTGACGATAAACTTAGCTGAGCCATCTGGCTCATCTGCAGCAGAGAAGCCACCTGCAAAGAAGATGATATTTGCCTTGTTAATGTTGTCAACCATACTGTCAACGGACTTGACAATGGCTGCTTCATCCAAAGTAACGAATGGAACTAGATTGGCCTTGGCTCCTGCTGCTTCAAAGGCTTTGGCTGAGTCGTATTCTGAGTTGGTTCCAGGGAAGACTGGGATGTAAACCAGTGGCTCCGCCACTGTCTCTTTGGCTTTGATGACTGTATCAGCGACAAGTGCTGGGACTTCTTCAATAACTGTTTCCTGTTTAAATTCTGTCGGATAGATAGGCTCTAGTCGGCCTTCAAAGCTTGCCAAAAGCTTTGCTCCCTCAAGCTGGACACCATTGACAATCAGGGTAAAGTCCGGCTTGGTCTGACCGATCTTCACTGCACCTGGAATATCCTGCTCAGGACTGGTAAAGACAAATCCACCCAGCTGCGCCTGCAAAATGGAAGGCAAGTCAGCAACATCCACTTGAGCACCAATGCGATTACCAAAGCTCATTAAAGCCAGACTCTCTGCTAGACCACCGTATTTGACAGCGGCGGCGGCTGTAATCTGATACTTAGCCTGAATATCCGCAAAATTTTCAAAGTTTTTCTTGATTAAGTCAAAGTCAATATCCTGAGACAGGGCCTGTCCTGGTAGATAGTAGATGGACTCTCCTGCAGCCTTAAACTCTGGAGACAGGATGCGCCCAGCAGTAGAAGTAGTCACTCCAAAAGCTACCAAGGTCGGCGGTACTGTCAATTCTTCAAAAGTTCCGCTCATGGAATCCTTGCCACCAATAGACGGCAAACCGAGCTGAATCTGTGCTTCAATCGAACCAAGCAGAGCAGAGACTGGCTGTCCAAAACGCTCAGCCTTCTTGTCCATCCGCTCGAAGTATTCCTGATAAGAGAAGCGAGCCTTGGACCAGTCCGAACCAGCAGCAACCAAGCGAGCTGTCGCTTCAATCACTGCATAAGCTGCTCCATGATAAGGTGACCAAGCTGCCACATAAGGATTGTAACCTTGCGCCATCACAGATACTGTCTCTGTCTTGCCATGCTCAACTGGTAATTTCTGCACAGAAGCCTCAGTCGGCGTAATCTGGTAGCGCCCGCCAATTGGATGATTGACAGTAGAGCGGCCAACAGAGCTGTCAAAGATAGTCTGCAGCCCCTTTTGACTGGTATGGTTGAGATCGCTGAGCATGCTCTTGAGGTCCTGCTCCAAAGTTGCTTCAGAAGTCACAGTCTGCCCTGGCAGTGCTGCTTGAGCATCCACAACCTTGGCGTCCACAACCACGCGCACACCGTTGGTATCCAGAAAACTCCGCTCAATATCGACGATGGTTTCCCCGTTCCAGTGCATGACCAGATTTGGCTTTTCCGTCACTTTTGCAACAACGACTGCCAGCAGATTTTCCTTAGCTGCTGCAGCGATAAATTGTTGCACATCTTCTGGGCGGACCACCACTGCCATCCGCTCCTGCGACTCAGAAATCGCGATTTCTGCACCGTTAAGTCCTTGGTATTTGAGCGGCACCTTGTCAAGGTCAATTTCCAGCCCGTCTGCCAATTCGCCAATAGCTACGCAGACACCGCCAGCTCCAAAGTCATTGGATTTCTTAATGAGGCGAGTTACATTGCCATCGCGGAAAAGGCGCTGAATCTTGCGCTCCTCAATAGCATTTCCTTTTTGGACTTCCGCACCAGCCGTCTCCACAGACGCAGCTGTCTGCACCTTGGATGAGCCAGTGGCACCGCCGACACCATCACGACCCGTCTTGCCTCCCAGCAAGATAACCACATCACCTGCTACTGGTTTTTCACGGACAACATTTTCCTTAGGAGCTGCTCCAACAACTGCCCCAAGCTCCATCCGCTTGGCTACAAAGCCTGGATGGAAATACTCACGGACATAGGTCGTTGCTAGACCAATTTGATTTCCGTAAGAAGAATAGCCATGTGCTGCAGTTTTGGAAATGACCTGCTGAGGGAGCTTGCCAGCCCGCGTTTCAGCAATCGGTTGGGTAATATCCCCTGCACCAGAAATCCGCATAGCCTGATAAACATAAGAACGGCCAGAAAGCGGATCACGAATGGCTCCTCCGATACAGGTCGCAGCCCCACCAAAGGGCTCAATTTCTGTTGGGTGGTTGTGAGTTTCATTTTTAAACATCAGCAGCCAAGGCTCCTTGACACCATCCACATCCACTTCAATCTCTACTGAGCAGGCATTGATTTCATCAGACACTTCCATGTCATCCAGACGGCCATTGGCTCGCTCATAGCGACCAAAAATAGTCGCCATATCCATGAGGGTCTGCGGTTTGTCCCCACGGCCCAGCTCATCGCGCATAGCCAAATATTTATCATAAGTAGCCTGCAGCTGCTTTTCGAACTTAGAAGCTGAAAAATCAATCTTCTTCAACTCCGTCTCAAAGGTCGTATGTCGACAGTGGTCGGACCAGTAAGTATCTAAAACCTTGAGCTCTGTTTCTGTCGGGAAACGGCCAATTGACTTGAAATAGTCTTGAATGAAGAGCAAATCTGCTACTTCCATAGCCAGACCATGCTCCTGTTTGTAGGCTTTAAAGTCCGCTTCTGTATAGTCCTTAAAGAAGTCCAGAACCGGAATGGTCTTGTCAGACTCAGAGAACTGCTCCAGCTGGATCGGCTGCTCAATATCTTTAAAGCGTGAGTCAACTGGATTTAGCAAATATTTCTTGATTGCTGCCAACTCGCTGTCTGAGATGTCTTTATTGATCAAATAAAGCTGAGCGGTTCTCACCAGGACATCTGTCCCAGCACCGAGCAAAAAGAGGGCCTCCTGAGAGCTGGCTGCCCGCTGATCAAACTGACCCGGCAGCGCTTCAATGGCAAAAAACGCTGTCTCTGCAAGTGCAGCCTCTACTTCCTCTTCCGCTAGCAATCTATCTGTCACCTGCTCGGAGAAAATATGCTTTTCAGCACGAGCTACCAAGTCTTCTGCCAGATGAAAGACATCATACACTTGAATCATCCGAAGATCTGACAATGTTTTCAACTGGAGATTATGCGTCAGCTCTCTCACCAAGCTCTGTGACTTGACACCGAAGTTGCTCTTCTTCTCTACAAAAATACGCTTGTCCATGATTTTTCACACCCTGTCCTTACTTAATCGCCTGCAATTTTTCCCAAACAACCTGATAGACATCTGTCAGTTCACCAAGGCCACGCCGGAAAACATCCTTGTCCATGTGATGGCCTTCCGCATCCCAGAGGCGACAGTTGTCTGGTGAAAATTCGTCTGCCAGAATAATCTTGCCATCTTTATCAAAGCCGAACTCTAACTTGAAATCAATCAATTTCAGTCCGATTTGGCGGAACCAGTCTGACAAGAGCTCATTGATCCAACGAGTCTCCTCTTTCAAAAAGGCAATTTCTTTGTCGCTGGCAATCTTCAAGAATTTCACATGTTCGTCATTGATGAAAGGATCGTCCAAATCATCATTTTTGTAGTAAAATTCCACAATCGGAGTTTCAAGCGCGATGCCCTCTTCTACTCCAAAACGTTTGGAAAAAGAACCCGCTGTGTAGTTGCGCAACACCACCTCCAAAGGAATAATCTCTACTTTTTTATTCAGCTGGTCCGTATCCGAAACCTTCTCAATGAAATGTGTCGCCACACCAGCTGCATTGAGTTTCTCAAAAATGAAAGATGAAATCTGGTTGTTGAGCACTCCTTTACCAGCAATCTGCTCCTTCTTGACTCCATTAAAGGCCGTTGCCTGGTCCTTGTAGCGTGCCAGAATGACTTGCTCATCATCTGTAGAGAAAATATCCTTAGCTTTTCCCGAATATAACAACTTATTAGACATTTTAATATTCGCCTTTCGTGGTTTTATACCCTCATTTTATCATCTTTAAATATATTTTACAAGAAATTCCGTATAAACTTTCTGCATCCAGTTAAAGAAATCGTTTCCTTTCCAAGATACGAAAAAAGACCGGAAAATACCGATCTTTGATTTTTAATGTTGCTTCTTCAGTTTTTCGTGGATATAAGCCACCACATCGGAAATCGTTTTGAAGTTATCCATATCCTCATCAGGAATCTCAATATCAAAAGCTTCTTCCAGATTGATGATAAATTCCATCAAATCAACAGAGTCCACTCCCAGCTCCTCTTTCAAGCTGAGTTCTGGAGTGATATGCAGCTTACTGCTGTCATGTTCTTGAATGATTTCGACAATTTTTGCATAAATTTCTTTTTCGCTCATAGTTACTCCTTTGCATCTGAAAATTCAATGACCGATTTACCAACAACATCCGTTTCCAGCATAGTCCGAATCTGACGAATCGTGCTATAAACAGCCTTAGCATCGCTAGAGCCATGCGTTTTGACAACTGGCGCTTTCAAGCCGAATAGAACTGCACCGCCTGCACTAGAATAGTCCAGACTATTCTTGAGCCCTCGCAAGCTGTCCTTGAGCAGCCAAGCTCCCAATTTAGCCTTGAAACCACCGCCTAAAATAGACTTCTTCAGCTGACCCATGATACTGATAGCAGTTCCTTCGATTGATTTCAGAACGGCATTACCAGTAAAGCCATCTGCAACGACAACATCCGCCACATCATCCATCAAATCACGCGCTTCCACATTGCCGATAAAGTTAAGTGTTGAATCACCAGCTAAAAGCTCATAGGCTTCCTTGCGCAGAGGGTCGCCCTTGCTGCTTTCTGTTCCGTTATTCAAGAGACCCACCCGCGGCTTCTTGATTCCTCGGACATTTTCAGCATAGAAAGAACCCAAAGTCGCATACTGGTGTAAATGATGGGCTGTGTTTTCAGCATTGGCTCCCAGATCCAGCATATCAAATCCCTGACCGCCAACCGTTGGCATAGTAGATAAGAGCCCCGGTCGGTCAATATTCTTGATACGCCCTACGATAAAGAAACCTGCCGCCAAAAGCGCTCCAGTATTTCCAGCAGACAACATGGCATCTGCTTCCCCTGCCTTGACAGCCTTGGCTGCCAGCACCATACTAGCCTCTTTCTTTTGACGAATGGCCTTGGTCGGCTCGTCATCCGAGTCAATCTTTTCCTCCGTGTGGATGATGCGGACCCGCTCACCAGCAGTCAGATAAGGCTTGATTTTGGCCTCGTCGCCATAGAGAAGAATTTCAATATCCGAAAACTCCTGTACCGCTCGATTGGCTCCTTCGACCAGAGCCTGAGGGGCATTGTCCCCTCCCATAGCATCAACAGCTATTTTTTTCATTCGATTTATTCCTCGTTCTTATCTTTTAAAATGTTTCCCCAGTCCCCCAGAGAATCTATAAATTTTTTGGATTTGAGATGAATGCCGACATATTCATCATAGAGCAGGTCGATAAAATCTCGCAGCTGCTTTTTAATATCTGGCTTCAAAGAAATGGTCTCCAATTCGCTAAAGCGGACCGCCTGAAATTGGTCCAGCAGAAAAGGAAGGTTGGGATTGAGATGACATCGTCTTTCATCCTGATGGTAATGATCAGGGCAAAGCACTCCGCTATATTTGAAAGAGAAGTCAAAGGGCAGACCCGTCCGATGACAAAAGGCACAGTCATGGAAGTTCAGCGAAACTCCAAAACGTGACAAAATCTGAATCTCAAAGATATTGGTCAACACCTCATAGTCCAGACCATTATTCATCAGCTCCAGGGTTTTCTGCAGAAAGGCAAAGAGCGCCGGATCTGGCTGATTATCCTGAAGACTGGCATCTGCCAAGGCCGCCACATAGCTGGCATAGGCCATGATGAATAAATCCTCATTGATGCGATGGTAGGCGACTACATCCTGATAGTCCTCGATATAGCTAAGGCCATCATCATTGATTTTCATCAGCAAGTTCGCCGCAGTCAAAGGCTGAATGACGGGTGCTAGCTTGGACTTCCCAGCATGCTTGACGAAAAACATACGCTTACCAGCCTGTTCCGTAAAGATTTTGACCAGCTTATCATCCTCACGGAAATTGCGGTTATAGAGAACCAGACCTTGACTTGTTAGAGATTTAAGCATAGTCCTCCATGTAGTCCTTGAGGCGCTTCAGGGCTTCTTGAATCGTCTCCATACTAGCCGCGTAGGACAGGCGGATATATCCTTCCCCGTATTGACCAAAAGCCGCCCCCGGGATAAAGGCCACAGCCTTCTTCTCTGCAAAATCCTGCAGAAAGGCGAAAGAATCTTGATTATAACCATCTGGTATCTTAGCAAAAATATAAAAAGCCCCATCTGGCTTGATGATCTTAAAGCCTAGCTCTGCCATTTTCTCTATGATATAATCGCGACGCTGGATATACTCAGATTTCATTGGTTCCGCATCATCTTTCCCAACTGTCAGAGCTTCAATGCCGGCAAACTGAGCCATAGTATTGGCCGCTGTTACGAGATACTGATGGCTCTTAATCAGCTGAGCAGTGAAAACTGCTGGAGCAAAGATAAAGCCCAACCGCCAGCCAGTCATGGCATGAGACTTAGACAGGCCGTTGATGACAATGGTTTGATCTGGCAGATACTCCGCGATGGAGACATGTCCCTGCTCCGTATAGGTCAGTTCAGAATAGACCTCATCACAGACCACAAAGACTTGGTATTTTTCTAGGACATCCACCAGAGCTTTTATCTGCTCCCGCGAATAAGTCACGCCGGTCGGATTGGCTGGATAATTAAGAATGACCGCTTTTAGCTGCTCGCCCTGTTCTAAAATAGCTGCTTCCAGCATCTCTGGAGTAAGGACAAAATTATTTGCTGTTGTATCAATCTCGACAATCTCTGCTCCCACTAGATTGACAATGGGCTCATAGCCTGGATAAGCAGGAGCTGGCAGCAAGACCTTGTCTCCTTCTTCTAAAATGGCTGTCAGTGTAGCCGACAAAGCCTCTGTTGCCCCAATCGTGACCAAGACCTCATCTTCTGGGCGATAGTTCAGATTGTATTTTTCTTTCACAAAGCTGCTAGCCGCCTGGCGCAGCTCCAAGAGACCGCTCATACCAGTGTAGTGACTTTGATTGGCATCAATCGCTGCCTTGGCTGCCTCCTTAATATGTTCTGGTGTCGTAAAGTCCGGCTCTCCCAAGGTCAGCCGAAGGACCCCCGGAATAGCAGAAATCGACTGGTCAAACTGACGAATCAGCGAAATTTCTATTTTTCCTAAGTTTTTATTAAATTTCTTACTTAAATCCATACATACCTCCAGCCGCTCAATAGAACTATTATACTATAAATGCAGAAGCATAGCAAAAGCTATTACATGATTTCTTATGCAAAAAAAGGACTAAGCTTGCACTCAGTCCCTTTTTCCTTGCCTTAAAATTCTTTACTGCTAGATAATGGATATAGCCACATCTCACGTGACTGACCAGTCAACGAGTCGGAGTATAGGTCAATTCCTTGCCATGCTTAGCCAGAAAATCTGGCAGTTCTGAATCAGGAATCTGCCGCAAATAAAGGTTAGAACGAATCGTGTCATCTTCCTCACGGCAGGTTGAGAGAACTAAATACCGGTCGCTCGCCTTAATCTGGATCTTAGGATCCTTAGTGCGAGCAGCTTCATAGATATTTCTGAGCTGAGTTGTAAAGTCCTCGTCGTCCTTAAACTCCGTCCGATAAAAAGCCGTCTCTTCCGGCACGATGACCAATCCCATAGCTTGATAATAATACTTACGCTCAGGAGTCTCAATCACGACATACCTATGTTTGTCAAAATAATCCTGACGATCATAGTAGTTGACATCATTAAACATGCGATGATCTCCTGCCTTGCTGCCCCGAGCATGCCCGAAAAGCCAGGTAAGTCGATCGCTGAAATCTTTATGATTATCTTTATCCATGAAGACCGCACCCATATAGGGTTCTTGCTTCCCTTCAAAAGTCTTCAGCAGATAAGTCGCATTATCTTTCGTTTGCACCACTGGCTCATCCAGCTGTGTACCAGGAGCATAGACATAGCCTATCGTTTCTAAATTCACAGCCTTCAGTTTAGCAAAACGCTCCGCTAAATAATCCTTTTCTGTCTGACTGGAGTCTGCTGTAGAAGAGCTTGACGTTTCAATCCTGCTGGGAGGCGAAACTCGAGGCTTACTGCCTGTTCCTGAAGAACGGAAAGCATAAAAAACAGAAAAAATAACCAGAACAATCAACAGGAGGCAGATGCCAACAACAAGGAGCTGTTTCTTATTCGAAGCTTGACTCCTATCTTTTTCTTGCATAATTTAAAAATCCTTTATTTTTCATTTTTGATAAAAAATATCACCGAACGAAGGCTCAGTGATATTTAGGCGTTAGCACAAATTAAAGACAAAATTATTTGACTGCACTTGTTTTAGGAAGTGACTTGTCTTCAGAATTTTCCTCATTTTCCTTGTTTTCTTCTTTTACTTCCGGAGCTTTTTTTGCTTTATTTTCTGATTTTTTAGTCCTCTTTTTACCTGCTGCTGAAGAGGATGCCGCCGAAGATTGAGACGGTACCGGAAAAGTCGGAACTGATGAAGAAGCTGTGGAGTAAGGTGCTGCCGAATAAGCCGGTGTAGATGGATCTGTAGTAGACGGTGTCGCTGAAGACTGATCTGCATTAGCCGACTCTCCTTCACCAATAACAAGAACTTTGTTACCAGCCTGATCCTCCATCACTGCACTTTTACCAACTGGAGCTTTCTTAGCTTCAGCAACTTGCTGATCCAGAGCTGATTGTGCGTCTCTATAGGCCTGCAGTTCATCCATAACTTTGCTGGATTCTGCGTCCGTACTCCCTTGGGGAACTTCATTATTATCAATGTCATTAACCCAAAGACTGCCTGTACCCTCAGCAAATACTGGTGCAGCAGCCGCAAAAAGAGAAAGGGCTACAGCACTTGAAAGTAAAACCTTTTTCATTATCTCATCTCCTCTTTACTTTTCAAAAATAATTGTAACTCCCCGTTACCTAATATTACCTACTATTAAGTATAGTTCGAACTCTAAAAAAAGTCAAGAATTTTACTACATAAAAATTTCTAAAATCAAAGAATACCAAGGGATGAGACAAATTGTCAATTTACCAACTATTTAAATGGTCATTTATTTATATTTGAAACATCAAGTAGTTTGAGTTGTCTTCCAAAGTTGATGTTAGATTTTTTCAAAAAAGTAGGAATGAAATAAAAAGAAGCTAGGAATCAAACTTCCCAGCCATACATATCAGATTATTTTTTCCCTATTTCAAATAAGGGTGACAGCGGCCGTTTCTCATGAATACGGACAATGGCTTCCCCTAAAAGATGCGCAATGGAAATCTGATCAATCTTATCAATCAAGCGCTCTTGAGGTAGATAAATCGTATCCAACACAACCAATTTTTTAATCGCCGACTTTTGGATATTATCCATAGCCGGACCAGACAAGACTGGATGCGTACAGCTAGCATAGACTTCTACAGCCCCCGCTTCAGCTAAAGCGTCAGCTGCATGACAGATTGTTCCCGCTGTATCAATCATATCATCAATCAGGATACAGGTTTTTCCTTCTACCTTACCGATAATGTTCATGACTTCGCTGCTATTCATCTTGTCCACACTGCGACGCTTATCAATAATCGCAATAGGAGTTTTCAGAAATTCCGCCAACTTACGGGCCCGACTCACACCGCCATGGTCAGGACTGACTACCACATAGTCGCCCCCTGTCATATTACGGCGCTCAAAGTAGTCAGCAATCAAAGGTGCACCCATCAAGTGATCTACTGGAATGTCAAAGAAGCCCTGGATTTGCGCTGCGTGCAAGTCAATAGTCAGCATCCGATCCACACCAGCAATTTCCAACATATTAGCAACTAATTTAGATGTAATTGGCTCACGAGCTCTAGCCTTGCGATCCTGTCGAGCATAGCCATAGTAAGGCATGACAACATTGATTGATTCAGCACTAGCCCGTTTCAAAGCATCTACCATAATCAAGATTTCCATCAAATTATCATTGACCGGCGAACTGGTAGACTGCAAAATAAAGACGTGTTTCCCGCGAATAGATTCTTCAATATTCACTTGAATTTCTCCATCAGAGAACTGACGGACAGTTGATTTCCCAAGTGGCAATCCAATCTCTTGAGCAACACGCTGCGCTAATTCTTGATTAGAAGAAAGAGCAAAGAGTTTTAAATCAGAAAAAGACATGATTCCCTCCAGATTCTAAATCGTCTTTCATTGTCCAATTACAACTTTTCCCAACTATCATTGTAACTTTTTTCAGTTGATTTTTCAATTAAAAATAAAAAACGCCAGAGGCGCTTTTTACTGATTAGTTCGGATAGATATATGAAACTGTACCTTGTGCAGTTGTTGGGTTAAACCATCCACGGTAGTTACCGATTGATTGTTGTCCAAGGTAGTTTGCTTCTGATACTTGGATGCTTGTAGTAGATTGAACAGCTGTTACTACTGCAACGTGTCCATATCCACCGTCAGTCCAACATGCAATTGCTCCAACCTCTGGCTGTGAACCAACACGGAAGCCTGCTGCTGCTGCGCTTGCTGACCATTGTCCACCATTACCCCAGTAATCACCAGCCCAAGGAGCTAATGTCTTAGCACCCCAAGTACATTGACCTACTGGATAAGAAGAGGCAGATGAGCTATAAACTGGTCTATTTGCACGGGCAACAGATTGAGTCACTGCAGGTGCTGCCGGAGCTGCTGCTGCAGATGATGAAGGTGAATTAACAACTGCTTGGACCTGAGCTTGCAGAGTAGTATTTCCTGAAGCTTCAACTGCTTGACGTTGTGCTTCTTGTTCTGCTTTATAAGCTGCTTCACGGGCCGCTGCTTCAGCGGCTGCTTTTTCAGCGGCTGCTTTTTCTTCAAGAAGAGAATTCTTTTCGTTTTCAGCAGTCGCTTTTTCAGCTGCAAGACTTGCCTGAGCTGCTTTCAGTTCAGCTTGTTTTGTTGCCAAAGTTTGTTCATCATCAGCTAACTTTTCTTGGTTGGCAATAACAGTATTGATAGCTTCGTTATTCGCAACTTGCTTTTCAGCAATTGCTTCTTTATCTTTCTTTTGTTGTTCCAGCATCTTGTTATTTGCTGAAACGATTTCGCTCATAGCTGCTACACGAGAGATAGCTTCTGTGATAGAGCTAGAATTTACAACTGTATTGATGTAGCTAGTAGCAGTTCCGTTTGTTTGGGCACTGCGCGCTTGATTAGCAAGTGACTCATTACGAGCTACGATGTTTTTAGACAGTTCGTCAATCTCAGCAGAAAGTCTTGCAGATTCAGCAGACAATTTTTCGTTTTCTGCTTTAAGCTCTTCTTGTTGCTTTTGAATAGCAGATACTTGGCCTTGAATCTCGTTGACTTGTGCCTGAGCTGATTGTTGTTGCTCTGTCAAACTATTAATCTTGCTGTCTTGTGCAGCAATCTTTTCATCAGTTGTCTCCGCTTTAACGCTCACAAGTGCAGCTCCTTGTGAAAGGATAACTGTACTCAATAAAATTGATGTGAGTAGTTTTTTCTTCATAAAAATAATACACTCCTTCTTATAAGACATTATCTAGTATACCAGAAAATACCGTATCATATGTTACGCATTTGTTACATTTTTATTTCTTGTTTATCATAAATATATTTTTTCGAAAATAGGCTGAAAAATGAGGAATATCAAGCTATTGAGGAGTATAGTCGGTACTAAACTGCTAAGGACAAAATCTTGTAAATTCAGACTAGAAAGATTCAAAAATACTGCAAAAGCAAAACTAGTTAATTCAAATAAAAATACAAGAATCAAAACAGATAAAAAGCGAGTAAATTTATTTAAAAGCATAGTCGAACTAGACTGACAAACCAAGAGACTTAAAAGAGGAAAAAGAATAAGAGCAATACCGATGGTATGAAAATAGTAAACATCGTAAATCAACCCCAGACAGCAAAACAAGAGAATATTGTAGTTTCTAGAGAGGTTGATGGACACAAAAAGCATGAAAATAAAGATAAAATGACTGACTAAATGCCATTGTAAAGGCAGAATATTAGCCAGAAAAGTCGAAATCTGCCCATCAATCAATAAAACAAAAAATAAAATAATAGGAGTCAAAAGATGTTCTTTAATATCTCTCATATCAGTTCCCTACCAACATTACAGCACGAATATCCGACAAATCCGCAGCCGGCTTAACCAGGACAACCTTATTTAACTGATCCTTAGCCTCAGACACAGAAAGTACCTTACCGACAGGAATATTTTCTGCATTATAAGCACCCAAACCACTGGTTGCAACCTCATCTCCCTCTTTTATATCTTCAGCACTATTTAACTGACTGATGATATAAGCAGAGTTTTTTTCATCATAACCAGTAATAATCCCATAAACTGGACCAGACTTAGTTTGAATTCTAACAGAAATTTTAGTTGAGTTTTCCTCGTTAGTCAGTAGAGATACTAAGCTAGACTGATTACTAGTTTCAGAAACACTTCCGACAAGACCACCATTAGCGACTACTAACATAGCATCAGTCACATTATCAGATTCTCCCTTGTCAATAGTCAGCTCATTTTTCCAAGATGCTGGCGTACGGGCAATCACTTCGCTGGCAATTTGTATTTGATTTTTATCGGCCTCTTTAAATTCCAGAAGTTGTCGCAACTGCTCATTCTCATCTTCTAAGGAATCTGCCTTCCCAGCCTTTTCCTCAACCTCATAAAGATTTTTCTTGAGCTGCTGATTCTCTCTGTAAGTAGACATCAAATCTGACATTTCTTCTTTTTTATCAGCTACAAAAGTAAAAGGAGAGCTGACAAGTCTATCTACCAATGAAATAATATTTGAAGTAGTTGATACAAACCAACTAGAAGAGGTAGATAAGATGAGTATCGTCATTGCAACAACCAATACAAAAAAAGAAATCAGAAACTTAGACTTTTTAAATCGATTCATCAGAAAAACCTCACTAAACAGGACAAGAAAGTATAAGAAAAGGAGATAGCAAATGCTAAACTCCTTATTCATACGGAGAATGGGGGATTCGAACCCCCGCGCCGGTTACCCGACCTAACGATTTAGCAAACCGTCCTCTTCAGCCTCTTGAGTAATTCTCCAATATTTAATGGGCACGAGTGGACTCGAACCACCGACCTCACGCTTATCAGGCGTGCGCTCTAACCACCTGAGCTACGCGCCCAAGTTCGAAAACTTGGTATGAACTTTCATTCAAAGCGGGTGACGAGAATCGAACTCGCGACAACAGCTTGGAAGGCTGTAGTTTTACCACTAAACTACACCCGCATTTCCAATACGATGATGTATGGCGCGAGACGGAATCGAACCGCCGACACATGGAGCTTCAATCCATTGCTCTACCAACTGAGCTACCGAGCCAACTATTGCGGGAGCAGGATTTGAACCTACGACCTTCGGGTTATGAGCCCGACGAGCTACCTAGCTGCTCCATCCCGCGTTATTACTATTCGTCCCTAAGGAGGATGTGGGATTCGAACCCACGCACGCTTTTACACGCCTGACGGTTTTCAAGACCGTTCCCTTCAGCCGGACTTGGGTAATCCTCCAAGATAACACTATGGACCTTGTAGGACTTGAACCTACGACCACTCGGTTATGAGCCGAGAGCTCTAACCAGCTGAGCTAAAGGTCCGACAAGATCATTATAGCGGCGAAGGGGATCGAACCCCCGACCTCCCGGGTATGAACCGGACGCTCTAGCCAGCTGAGCTACACCGCCATCTATCGGGAAGACAGGATTCGAACCTGCGACACCTTGGTCCCAAACCAAGTACTCTACCAAGCTGAGCTACTTCCCGAACTTAAGTTATTAC
>NZ_GL890993.1:478210-592545 GCF_000212855.1 Streptococcus sanguinis SK355 | reverse complement strand
TAATATTTTTTATTTTTTTATTTAATAAAAAACTTGATGCTCGAACCTGTTCTAATAAAACAGATTGAGAGTCATCAAGTTTATTCATTATAAAATCGTATTGTCTTGAAAATCTTTTAGGTGATTTTTTAAATCTTTAAGCATAGCTCTTCTTCCTTTAAAGCGCTCGTTGCTCATCAACCTCTGATAATTATCCAATCCAACATCATCGAGAGTTCTTTTGTAATTGTCAATCGCTTCTCTAAAGGCAACTAACTCATCTAGAAACAGCTCTTTTGATTTTAGTCGATGTCCAATCTCACTCACTTCTTCATAAGGCTGGCGGTCCAATTTGCGCTTTTGGCTTTCTTGTTTACGAATTTTATCATGTATATGATTTCTGAATTTTGTTTTGAAATAACGATAGAGTTTTTCCTCATCGTTTTCAATTCCTTTTTCTTTAAGCAGAAGTTCGTATAAAACTAACATTCCTTCTTGCTCCCAATCACTATGTTCCCACAAATGAATATAGTAATCTTTCTTACACTTCCAAACTATCCATTTCACCTTCTCATAAGTAGCTCTAAAATCCATAGTTCCTCCTTAAAATTTACTTGACTTAATTCTACTGTAAATAGAAAGCAAGGTGGGCTCTTTCTTCTAAAAAGCATCTTTCAGGAACTCTTCTGACTCGAATAACTATTTTTAAGTCATTTCAGGCACATATTTAGTCATTTGGGAGGATTGTGCGAAGTATGAAAGCAAGAAAAAATCAAATGCTTACACATTTGATTTTTTAAACCTAGCTCCGCCAGTAGGACTCGAACCTACGACATCATGATTAACAGTCATGCGCTACTACCAACTGAGCTATGGCGGATTATATAGTCCGTACGGGATTCGAACCCGTGTTACCGCCGTGAAAAGGCGGTGTCTTAACCCCTTGACCAACGGACCATTTCTTGTCCTTCTGCAGAACATATTCCATTATATCAGCTTTTCTTCCTTTGTCAATAATTATTTCAGAAAAAGAGAAAAAAGTTGGAGTTTCTCCAACTTCTTCTACTCGGAACTTTTTTCTTCCATTTTCGTTTTAATTTCATCATAAGAAAGTGCGTGTGCTTCCTTATCCAACTCAAGTTCAGACTCTTCTGGCATTTTGCCAGTTTCATACAATGATTTAATCTGATTGCTATCCAAAGTTTCATATTTAAGAAGCGCTTCAGCAATCAATTTATGAGTTTCGCGATGGGACTGGATAATCTCTGCAGCTTTGTTACGAGCTTCATTGAGAAGTTCTCTTACTTCTTCGTCAATCTCATATGCAGTCTGTTCTGATATTGATTTTTGAGGACTGGCTGCACCAAACATAGCATGATTGCCTTCGTATTGAACTGGACCAAGTTTTTCACTCATTCCATATTCCGTTACCATACTGCGGGCCATCTGAGTTGCCTGTTCAAAGTCATTAGAAGCACCTGTTGTTTGAACATTAAAGATAATCTCTTCAGCCACACGGCCACCCATAAGACCAGCTAATTGCTCTTTCATGTCTTCTTTAGATAGAAGCATTTGGTCTTCCTTAGGCAGAGCAATCATATAGCCGCCAGCACGGCCACGAGGTACGATGGTTACCTTATGTACGACACGCGCATTTGACAATACCAAACCAACAATAGTATGTCCAGCTTCATGATAAGCAACCATTTGACGATCACGCTCAGAAACAGTCTTGTCTTTCTTAGAAGGTCCTGCGATTACCCGGTCTTCTGCTTCATCAATATCATCAGCATCGATAACTTTCTTGTTACGACGGGCAGCAACCAAAGCAGCTTCATTCAAGACATTTTCCAAATCAGCACCAACAAAACCTGGTGTCTGCTGAGCAACTAGTTTTAAATCAACATTTTTAGCCAGCGGTTTATTCTTAGCATGAACACGGAGAATAGCTTCCCGACCTTTAACATCAGGACGTCCGACCAAGACTTTTCTGTCAAAACGGCCAGCACGCAGCAAGGCTGGATCTAATACATCCGAACGGTTAGTAGCCGCAATGATAATGATTCCTTCATTGCCTTCAAAACCATCCATTTCAATCAAAAGCTGATTAAGGGTTTGCTCACGCTCATCGTTACCACCGCCAAGGCCAACACCACGCTGACGACCGACTGCATCGATTTCATCGATAAAGATAATGGCAGGGGCTGCTTTTTTCGCATCCTCAAACAAAGAACGGACACGGCTTGCTCCGACCCCAACAAACATTTCTACAAAGTCGGAACCTGAGATACTGAAGAAAGGAACTCCTGCTTCTCCAGCAACTGCCTTAGCAAGCAAGGTTTTACCAGTTCCTGGAGGTCCTTCTAGAAGGACACCGGCAGGAATACGAGCACCTAGCTTGGTGTAACGTTTCCGATCTTTCAGAAACTCAACAACTTCTACTAGCTCTTGCTTTTCTTCCTCGGCACCAGCTACATCCGAAAAACGAACCTTAATATCTTCTTTGTTAGCAGCACGCGCCTTATTGCGGCCAAAATTCATGGCACCGCGGGCACCACCGCCGCCACCTTGATTCATCATGGACATAAAGAAGAAGATGACAATCACAAAAGGAACGATGGAAGTGAGGATTGTAATCCACATTCCGCTTGAACTTTCGCGCTTTATGCTGATTTCAGTGTTATGCTCAGAAGCTAACTTTTGTAAATCAGAAATTGTAATATCTGACGGTAAAATAATACTTGTAAATCTCTCTACTTTAGAAACGGTTGGAGTGAAAAATAAAATCCCTGTATCTTCTTTCGATTCCTGAGGTGTTTTGTAAGTACCTGAAATCTCAACGACGCTACCATTTGGCTGGTAGCTCATCTCTGTGACATTATTTTCCTTAATTTCCTTTACTAATTCTGTGTAATTGATTTGCTGACTGCGACCGCCAGTATCTCCTGAAAAGAAATACTGAAATCCTGTCACTAGGACAACAATAATCAGAATATAGAGAAATGGATTTTTTATAAAACCATTATTTTGCTTATTTTTCATCTATTAATAGTAAACCTTTATTTTGTATAAACTTCTTCTTTCAAAATACCAATATATGGAGTATTACGATAGTTCTCATTGTAATCTAGCCCATATCCAACAACAAATTCATTTGGGATTGTGAAACATGTATAATCTGCATTGATTTCAACAATACGCCCTTCTGGCTTATCCAAAAGTGTAGCAATTTTCACTGATGCAGCATTTCTTTCTCTAAACAAATCGCACAGGCTTTTCAAAGTCTTACCAGTATCAATGATATCCTCAACAAATAGGATATCACGTCCTGTAATGTCTTGATCAATGTCTTTAATAACATTAATGACACCTGAGCTGGTAGTACCACCATGGTAGCTGGAAACCAACATAAAATCAAGCTCAATATGTGTATCAACATGCTTGATCAGCTCAGCCATAAAAGGGACGGAACCTTTTAAAATTCCAACAAAAATTGGATTTTTACCTTGGTAGTCTTTGGTTAATTGCTGGCCAAGTTTTTTTGCAGCATCCACGATTTCTTCATGGGAAATCAATATTTTTTTGATATCTTGTTCTAGCATAATTTTACCCATCTATTTTCTGAATATAAAGTACAGTACTCATTATATCACTTTTTAATGCCTTACTCAAATCACTGATAGCAATATTTAAGATTGCTAAAATTTGATGATTTTGTTCCACTACTACAGATGAATTCCGTTCTTCAAAGGAAACCTTCTTATCAATAAAAAGACGACGAAGTTTCTTGTGATGACCATTTAGCAAAATACTGTCTCCCTCTTTTCGGAAGCGAAGTGTTAGCGAAGTTTCACGCGAAACAAAAACTTTCTGGATATTTTCACCATTCAAAGGAAGGCCGAATGAAAATCGATAATGCCCAAACTCAATCAGATTCTCAAATTCTAACAAAATTGAATCCATTTTTAAATCGGGCTTACGACTGATTTTTCTAATTTCAAAACGCTGGTAATCTTTAACAAGCTCATAGTCTTTTTTCAAAGTGTGCTGATAATTAGCCTTAGTCCGCAGGATGTTTAAAACCTCCTCAAACTGCTGCTTACTCAGATTCAGACCAGGAAAGTTTTCAAGATAGTTCTGCAATAGAAAACGTTGAACCTGAGGGATTTGCTGATGAAAGACTTGAACATTTTCTATATCTAAATCTCTGGTCAAGTAAGACAAAGCGGCCTGCCAATCTTCAATTTCCTTGCCCAGATACCGCAAAGAATCCTTAAATTGTGGATTTTCTTTTTCTAGATTCGGCAGATAAAGATTGCGAATTCGATTTCTGAGATAGTCATTTTGAAAATTACTGCTATCTTCAAAATGCTGAATCTCTGGAAAGTCTGACTTATGAAAAGTAAGCAAAGGACGAATCAGCTCCCCGCAAGCAAAAGACTGGACAGCTTTCATACCGGACAAATGACGAAGTCTAGCTCCACGCAGCAGCCGCATAAAAACAGTCTCAGCTTGATCATCTGCGTGGTGGGCAGTTACCAAAGCTGTATAGTGCTCCTCCTGCATCACTTTCCCGAAAAAATCATAACGAAACTGCCGAGCAGCAGTTTCTGAAAATTTACCAGAAAAACTTGATGTAAAAATCTTTACACCAAGCTGTTCCGCAATCTTTACTAATGCCTTTTCTTCTTGATCTGACTCTGGCCGCTGTTTGTGATTGACATGAGCAATCGCAAGCTCGATAGCCAGTTCTTTTTGAGAATCAATCAACAGCTGCAGCAGTGTCATAGAATCCAGTCCACCTGATACAGCAACCAAAACTTTTCGATGGCCTTGGAAATACTTTTTCTCCTGCATTTTTTTAAGAAATTCTTGCTTAATCATTTCAGGACTCCATAGACATCGTCTGCTATCTGGGAAATGTTATCGTAGTTTGCATTATTAGTAAAAATGACAATGATAAAAGGGGAATCTGCATAGACAATCGCAGCATCGTGCTTGAAATCATAGGCGTCGCCAATTTTATGAGCTACTTTAGCATCAATATTTTTAGAAATCCGTTGATTATCATAATTTGTCTGAGACAAGGCATCAATAATCATGCCATTTTGCTCATAGATAGCTTCCAAAACATTTCCAGCCATACGTGAAGAAGCCTGTCTTTCTTCCACATCCCATTTCTTTCCAGCTATTTTGTTGATCGTCTGCTGAAAATTTTTATCAGATTGATTGGTCGCATAATAGCCTAAGATATTGTGGGCGACATTATCTGATTCTTTGGCCACTCGATTTATTAAATCATGAACTGAATATTCCTTGTCATCAGCTGACTTCTCAATGCTGCCACTTCCTTCTGGTTCGTAAGCACCTGCAAAATCATTAACTGCTCCAACATACTTGAACTTCTGATCTAAGGAAATTTTTTTCTGATTCAGCTGTTCCTGCACATAGTAAAGATAAGGCAGTTTGGTCACACTGGCCGAATACATCTCTTGATCTTGATTGATACCTGCTTCTTTGCCTGTATCCAGCTGTTTGACATAGATAGAGTAGTCCGCCTTGTTGTACTTACTACTCAGAATTTCTTGAACCTTGTCCATTCGATTATCAGTATCATCCAGAAATTCCATAGAAACCCAGCCCTGTCCTTCAACCTGGGCATAAGTTCCTTTGACAGTCTGGACAATTTGAACAATGGTTACTTTTGTATATGGAGCTAATGTTGTATTGACTTTTTTGGCTCCGTTGATATTGGCTTTATCATAAAGAATGAAGCCAAGTTTTAACCACATTTCTTGATGAACATCTTCGATTGACTGGACAGTATCTTCGTAAATTGTATTTTTATCCGCTATCACAAACTGCCCATTTTTCAGCTTGAAAATCGGAACTCCTTCTTCATTTACATAAAATCCTGTTATCTGGATTGGCTGGTCTGGAACTAGCTTTCCAGCAGTCTTACTCAGAGTAGAATCTGTAAATGTAGGAGTTTCTTCATAAACATTAGGATTTGTCGGGATGCTATCATAATAGCGTCCATACGTAGTGCTTGTAAAATGATATTTTTCTTCCTCGTCTAATACGAAATCTTTTTCGGTACTAATAACTGTGATACTGCTAAATAAAGCTGGCAGCAAAAATATCAGTAACAAAAACTTACGCATGTTTTCCCCTTTCCTCTTGATTTTCTTGAAGTTTCAAAGTTTGATTTTTTTCAGACAGTTCTTCCAATTTCTCATCTGAAAAGGCCAAGAACTGCTCAATTGTTTTTAATAAATCTTCCATAACTACTGTGGTAATAAATCTGGGATAGTATAAATGTACTCACCCTCTTTTGAAAAAGAGTATTTAGCGCGTGCATACTTAGCCGCATAGCTATCATCTTTTAACTTTGCTGCTATATCAGATTGGTAGTCCTTTTCTTCGCTGAGCGTCTGATATTTCTCCTGGAGTTTAGAATACTGTTCACGACGCTGCAGTAAGGTTTGATAACTCTGATATAAATTATAGGTAGGTAGAATAAACAAGAGGATAACCAAAATCAGAACCCAGCCCATAAAACGATTACGTTTCCGCCGTTCCTGATCCACATATCTGCGGCGTTGATTTTCATCTTGAATAAAACGATTATTGAGTTGGACGATATTTTTAGGCATCTTCTTCTATCCTTGTTTCACTGACGATTTCATACATCTTAGCTGCATCTTCCTTTTTAGTACTGTCTTTCATCTCTAAAACTTTTACAGTCAAGAGTTTATTACCAAAACGTACTTCAACCAAGTCATCCACTTTCAAATCTGTTGAGCTCTTTGCCAAGATACCATTCACTTTTATCCGGCCCTTATCAGCTACTTCTTTAGCCACTGGACGTCGCTTGATAATCCGTGACACTTTCAAATATTTATCTAATCTCATCCTATTACCTCATTTTCTCTTAATTTATTATTCTACCATTTTTTGAGAAAAATAGAGCTTAAAAAGCCAAACTTCACTGAATTGTAACCTTTATTCTGCCTTGCGCTGTTTAATTTCCAGCATCTTTTCTCCAAAATTAACCAGACCTTCTAAAATCTCATAATCTTTTTTGTTCTTCACATCAAAAATCACTTCAATCAAGCCATTTTTTTCGCCAATTCGAGCCTTTAAATTCGTCATTGAAAGTGCTTCAAAATAATCCTGCGTCAGATAAAGCTGCTGTGAAATCTTCTCAAAATGAATAATTACTGCATTCTGCTGGCGTTCCACTGACTTTACAAATGCCTGATCTAAATAAGACTTAGCAAGTCCAATCTCCAACAAATAGGCTACAACATCAGGATACTCCCCAAAGCGATCAATCAATTCATCCTGTAAATTTTCATAGTTTACACGGCTGTCAATCTCACGAATTCTCTTGTAAATTTCAATCTTCTGTCTTTCATCAGAAATATAGTCACTAGGTAGATAGGCATCAATCTGCAGATTAAGTTCTGCATTGCTTTTTTGACGCTTGTTTTCTCTGCCCTGCTTTTTAGCAATGGCTTCTTCTAGAAGCTGTGAGTACATCTCAAAACCAACAGAATCAATAAAGCCAGATTGCATACTTCCTAGAATATTGCCAGCTCCTCGAATAGACAAATCTCGCATAGCAATCTTAAATCCAGAACCTAACTCTGTAAATCCTTTAATAGCCTCTAGACGCTTTTCAGAAACTTCTGTCAGAATTTTATCTGGTCTGTACATTAGATAAGCGTAGGCAATCCGATTGCTGCGGCCAACTCGTCCACGAAGTTGATACAAGGTTGACAGCCCCATATGATCAGCATTTTCTACAAACAAAGTATTGGCATTGGGGATATCAACCCCAGTTTCAATAATGGTAGTGGTCACCAAAATATCATATTCTCCATTGATGAAATCCAGTAACGTATTTTCTAAACGAATTTCACTCATTTGGCCATGAACATAGCCTATAGAAGCTTCTGGGATTAACTCTCTTAACTCTGAAACTTTCTGTTCGATTGTGTCAACCTTGTTGTAAAGGTAGTAAACCTGTCCACCTCGGTCTATTTCACGTAAGATAGCTTCTCGAATCACTGTAGGATTGCTTTCTAAAACATAGGTCTGAACAGGATAGCGATTAGTTGGTGGGGTCTCAATGACTGACAAATCGCGAATCCCCAGCATAGACATATGAAGAGTTCGAGGAATAGGAGTTGCTGTCAAGGTCAGGACATCAACTTTCTTTTTCAATTCCTTTAATGTTTCCTTGTGCTTAACTCCAAAACGCTGCTCCTCATCAATGATGATCAAACCTAAATCCGCAAATTCTACATCTTTGGATAAGAGTCGGTGGGTTCCAATGATAATGTCAACTTGTCCCTTCTGTAGCTTCTCTAGAGTCTGTTTTTGTTCTGCCTTACTCCTGAAACGGCTGAGTACCTCAACATTGACTGCAAAATCATTAAAGCGTTCTTTAAAGTTAGTATAGTGCTGTTGGGCTAAAACCGTTGTTGGCACTAATACAGCTACTTGTTTATGATTATTGACAGCCTTAAAAGCAGCCCGCATAGCTACTTCTGTTTTCCCAAAGCCAACATCACCAACTAAGAGCCGGTCCATTGGACGACTACTTTCCATATCCTTCTTCACTTCCTGAATACTTCTTAGCTGGTCCTCTGTTTCAACATAAGGAAAATCATTATCAAATTCCTCTTGATTGGAATCATCCGCTGAGAAAGCAAAGCCTTTTAGCTGGCTACGTTCAGCATATAGTTTAATCAAATCATCCGCAATATCCTGAACCTGATGCTGAACTTTTTGCTTACTCTTCTGGAAACGACCATCATTTAGCTTATTTACCTTAGGTGTTTTTCCATCGCTGGCAACATACTTTGATAAGAGATCAATCTGATCAACTGGAATCGAAATACGATCAGAATTTTGATATTGAATCGTCAGATAATCACGGTGGACACCAGATATTTCAATCGTTTCTATCCCCAGATAACGTCCTATCCCATGAATATTATGGACAACATAATCCCCTTTTTCTAGCTCATTATAATCTTTCAGTCGTTCAGCATTAGAGATATTCTGACGCCGAATTTTTCGTTTTATTTTCTTATGAATAATTTCATACTCTGTAATAAGAACAATTTTCTCATCTACGAAATTAAAGCCTTGGACAAGATTTCCTTCAATAAGCTGAACTGCATTTTTGTGAATCTCAGTCTCTTTTATATAGTCTAAATAAATATCATATTCCTGTAAATTTTTATGTAAACTTTGTAAACCTGCTGAAGAATTTGCTTGTAAGATTATTGTATAGCCAGATTTTTTATAACGATTAATTTCTTCTTTTAGCAAGGGAAACTGACTGAAAAATTCTTGCATTGGGTACTGATTGAATTGATACAAAGCATCAAATTTCAAATTTCCCAAACCCTTTTGAAAGCTTGAAAAGAAGGTTGCTGGTTTATATTGACGATAATCTTGGTACTTATCTGCAAAATATTTCTGACTTGATAAAGCTTTACAATTTTGTAAATCATCTGTCAATAAACCAGCTGTTTCCAGTTCAAATTGAGCATGTCGATCCACAATTTTTTGAAAATCATCAAAAAACACAGGGCTATGAACAGGCAAATAGTCTAAAATAGTCCATTCTTTCTGATAAAAATAAGAAAGGAATTTACGAATATCTGCATGATAAAACCTCTCTTTGGCACTGATTAGTAACTCTTCTAAGTAAGATTTCAAAGCAGGATCAACAGCTTTTTCTAAAATTACTTCCAGATTTTCTAGTCCTCTAGCATAATCTTTCTCAGAAAGCAGGATATCAGAAGCAGGTTTAATCAAAATACTTTCTACGTTCTCAATTGAAGTTTGATTTTCTGGATTGAAAATCCGAATACCGTCAATTTCATCTCCAAAAAACTCCAGTCGATAGGGAGAGTCTGCTGAGCGCTCAAAAATGTCTAAGATATCTCCTCTTAGACTATATTCTCCTTGACTTAAAACTTGAGATACCCTCTTGTATCCTGATCTTGACAACATCTTTACAAGATTATTTAGGTCATATTCTTGTCCAACTTTCAAATTTATGTTGGTTGTTTTAAAATCAATGGGATCAGGCAAGAGTAATTTGCTAGCTGCGATATTAGTAACTAGAATTCCAGACTTTTGATGGTCTATTAAAAAGTTTAGAGCATCTAATCGCGAAAATATTTTTTCCTGTGATGCAAAAACAAATTCTGCTATAGGAGTATCATCTGCTAAAAAAGTATAGACCTTGTCTTCTCCCAACAAAGAAATCAAATCACTAGCCAAACGATCTGCTTCATTTTGACTAGAAGTCAGCACAAGGATTTTATCCGCTTCTTCTAATCCAGCCGCTATAGTAATCGCTTTTGTTGATGCAGACAATCCCATTATCAACTGTCTGCTGCTTTTATGGAGATTTTTCTTCCAATCTGAAATTTGCTGGTTTTGACAAAATAAGTCAATCAGGTTCATTTTATTATCCATTGTATCTCTGCATTGTTTGTTCAAAATTGCCTGACTGTAAATAATAATTTACAGCATTGTCAACTTTATCAAGAGTATTCAGAATCTTTATATAATCATCTTTATCGAATTTTCCTAAAACATGGTGAACCACTGTCATGCCTTCTCTTGGACGGCCGATACCTATCTTTATCCGTTTAAACTCTTGACTTCCAATGTGTTTGATTATAGATTTAATGCCGTTATGGCCGCCAGCTGAACCCTTGCTGCGCAAACGAATCTTACCAACTTCCATATCCAAATCATCATAGATGACCAATAAATCCTCTATATCTAAACCATAGTATGCCAGTAAAGCTTGAACGGCCTTTCCACTCTCATTCATAAATGTAGTTGGTTTTACAAAATAGACTTTTTCACCATTCAGAAAAGTAGAAGCAATATCCGCTTGAAAGATTTTATCAGCTGTAAATTTTAAATCAAGATCTTTACAAACCTTGTCAACTAACATAAAACCAACATTATGTTTAGTTTCAATATATTTTTCTCCTGGATTTCCCAAACCAACTATTAACTTTACCATTTTTCTCCTTTATAAAAGCCAAAAGGGCTGGAAAAAAAGTTCCAACCTAGAATTTTTAGACTTTACAAATACTTTACACATTAAATCTAAATTCCATAATATCGCCATCTTGAACGATATATTCTTTTCCTTCTTCGCGCAAACGTCCAGCCTCTTTAACTGCTTTTTCGCTGCCATAGTGCACTAGGTCATCATAAGACATAGTGACTGCTCGAATAAAACCTTTTTCAAAGTCTGAGTGAATAATGCCAGCTGCTTGCGGAGCTTTCATTCCACGCTTAAAGGTCCAAGCACGCACTTCCTTTTCACCAGCTGTAAAGTAGGTTCCAAGTCCCAACAGATGATAAGCTGTTCTGGTCAGTTTATCCACACCTGATTCTGTCAAGCCGATAGCTTCCAGAAATTCTGACTTATCTTCATCGTCCAATTCAGAAATTTCTTCCTCTGCACGCGCTGAAATGACAACAACCTCAGCATTTTCTGTAGCTGCAAATTTACGAATCTGCTTCACATAGTCAATATTATCTGGATCAGCCACCTCATCTTCACTGACATTGGCCACATAGAGAACTGGCTTAGTCGTTAAGAGAAAGAGCCCTTTGACAATTTTTTGCTCTTCTTCTGTGAATTCAATTGTACGAGCTGACAGACCATCTTCCAGGACAGGCTTAATTTTCTGTAAAACATTAAATTCTGCCACTGAATCCTTATCTTTTTGGGTACGAGCCATCTTCTCTACACGCGCATAACGTTTGTTAATACTTTCTAAGTCTGCTAAAATCAATTCTAGATTAATGGTCTCAATATCTGCCATTGGATCTACAAATTCAGACTCGCGGCCCTGTTCCCGCATGACATTTTCATCATCAAAGGCACGTACTACATGGACGATCGCATCTACTTCACGGATATTGGCCAAAAATTTATTCCCTAGCCCTTCTCCTTTTGAAGCACCTTTCACAATTCCAGCAATGTCAGTAAATTCGAAGGTTGTTGGAACTTTCTTTTGTGGTTTGATGAGTTCTGTTAATTTATCCAAACGTGCATCCGGAACTTCTACCCGACCGACATTTGGATCAATTGTCGCAAAAGGGTAATTAGCTGCTTCTGCACCTGCCTTTGTAATTGCATTAAATAAAGTTGACTTACCAACATTGGGTAAACCAACGATTCCTGCTGTCAAAGCCATTCTTATCTTCTCCATTCATCTTTTCAATCCAAACCATTATACCATAAATCTTTATCCTAAACAGCGGATTTGAGTTATTTTTCTAGCTTTCTTTACAGAAATGTAAAATAAATTGAAGAAAAAAATGGTATAATATAGCTAATATTCTTATTAAAGGAGTCCCTAATGAAAAAGAATACTTTCAAAACACTTTTTCTTTCTTTCCTTGCGGTTTCCGCTTTGTTTGTTTTAGCTGCCTGCAGCAGTCCTAAAAAAGCTTATTTCCAGTTGATTGACCAAAATACTAAACAAGATAGTCGCATCACTGTTGAATACAAAGGTGATGAGATGCTTAAAAACGAAACAAACAATACATTCTACTATAAACCAGTTGGCTTGACAAAAGACACTGCTAAAGAGCAAACAGAAGCCTATGCTAAATCTATTGAAGGTATCAAAGGATTAACTCATAAAATTGAGTACAAAGATGATTATTTAACTGAAAAACTGACAATCGATTTTAGCAAAGCTGATATTGAAGAACTACAAAGTAAACAGCTTCTTCAAACATCTGGTAATCAAAAAGCAGATTATATCAGTTACAAAGAAACTGCTAAATTACTCGAAAAAGCAGGCTATAAAGAAGTTAAAGACGGTAAATTTGAAAATCTTAAATAAAAGTAAAATGGATAGGACCTAGAAAGTCCTATCCATTTTTGATTGAAAAATAAGAAAAAATCTAAATCTGATCCTCAGCAATGCAAATCAGTTTTCCACAATAGCATTTACAATGAGTTTTCGTCTAATCAATTATTTTCTTCATTTTTCTTTCAAAATCGTGACGACTCATCATCACAAGATGTTCACAATTGGTGCAACGGATTTTGATATCTGCACCAACCCTGGTGATTTCCCAGCGATTCGCCTTTTTACCAGTCGCTTTTATGGTGCAGGCATGGGGCTTTTTCATTTCTACAAAATAACCAATTTCATACATTTTTTTCTCCTTTCAAGGAACTATCATAGTCAAGGAAGAAATATTAAGCATCTATCATACTTTGTAAATAAAAAGAGCTTAGGACCAAGATTTAAAAATCTGTAACTTGGCCCACCGCTTTTCATCTTAATTAGTTCTGACAGGTGTAATCAGCTGAATAAAGTTTTCTGTGTCTTCACTCGGTACCAAGGTGAACGGGCGAACGGATGAAATAAAGCTAATTGTTACTTTTTCACTGTCAATGGCCTTCAAAGCATCAATCAAATAAGTTGGATTAAAGCTAATGGTCAAATCTTCGCCAGTTACACTTTCTGTATCAATTTCTTCGTTAACACGGCCGACCTCTGGTGAATTTACATGGGCACTGACAATACCGCCTGCAATCTCCAGTTTAACTGTTCCATTCTGTGTGGCATTAGACAAGAGACGAGCGCGTTCCATAGCTGCACGCAAATCAGATGTATTAAAAGTAAGGACACTTGTAAATTCAGTCGGAATCAAACGATCTGTATCTGGATAATTCCCTTCTAATAGGCGGGTGTAGAAGCTGATATTTTCGCTTCTGAAAAGAATTTGATTGTTAGCAAAGAAAACCTCTACCGTTTCAATTTCATCGGTAAAAACAGCCGTAAATTCCCGTAAAGAGCGACTTGGAATAACTACGTCGAAATTATCTCCGTTTTTCTCCAGAGTAATTTTCTTTTGACTCATTCTGTGGGAGTCTGTTGCAACTGTTTTCAAAGAACAGTTATCTGTCAAAACAAAATGAACACCAGTTAAAATTGGACGGCTTTCCTGAACGCTTGCTGCAAAAGCTGTTTCGTTAATGACATCTTTGAGAATTTTTGTTTCAAGAACCAAGGGATTGCTGGCAGAAATTTCTTGGATTCGTGGATACTGGTCAGCGTCTTTTCCTTTCAGGGTAATCTCTGATTTGCCGCTAGTCAAAACGATTTGTTTTTGTTCAATTTCTTTAAAATCCAAAATAATATCTGGCAGGCTAGAAACAACATTAATAAAGAAAGTCGCTTCTAATAAAATTGAACCTGTTGAGTTGACAAGCAAGCCTGCATTTTCATTTTGAGTAGAAATAAAGTTTTCAATCGACACTTGGCCATTCGAACCAATTAAAGTGATTCCTTCTTTGGTAACATCAATTTTCACAGTAGAAAGAATAGGAATTGCATTTTTATGGCTGATAGCCCTTTTAGTAGTATTTAACGCTTGTAAGAAGAGATTTTTATTAATAGAAAAATGAATCATAGGATCTCCTTTTTATTTATTTATGATTATAAGATTAATAGTAATAGTAGTTTATGTGAATTCTGTGGAAAAATAGCTTGGTCCTTATTCTAACAAGTTTTGAGACTTGTTCACAAAGTGTGGATAAGTTTTGAAAAAAATCTGTAGTTTTCCACACGCTATTTTATTTTATTCTTGATGCTTTCAATTTCTAAACGCAAATTGTCGTCTGATTCAATCATGGTTTTGATTTTTCCATGTGCATGGATAACAGTCGTATGATCTTTGCCGCCAAACTCACGGCCAATTTTAGGCAGACTGTTATCAGTCAGCTCACGAGTCAGATACATAGCTACCTGTCTAGCTAAAACGATATTTTGTACTCGACGGCTGCCTTTCATCTCTTTGACACTAACACCATAGAATTTCCCAACTTCAGACTGAATCTTATCAATCGGGATAACTGTTACCTGGCTTGAATCCTGCTTGCGTGCTCGAATAGCTTCTGCAGCGATATCAATAGTGATTTCCTTCAGATGACGAACTCTAGCGATGAGACTGATGTCATTCAAAGCACCTTCCAAGTCGCGGACATTGGAATCGAACTGTCCTGCAAGATATTCTAAGGTATCATTCGGGAAAATATAATCCAAATCTTCAATTTTGTTTCGCAGAATGGCAATCCGTGTTTCAAAATCTGGCGGTGTAATATTCTGAGTTAATCCCCATTTGAAACGTGTTACCAAGCGTTCTTCCAAATTGTCCAGATGATCAGGACTGCGGTCGCTGGTTAAAACAATCTGTTTATTTTCACCATGAAGAGCATTGAAAGTGTTGAAAAATTCTTCCTGAGTTGAAACTTTTTTTCCTCCCAAAGATTGAATGTCATCAATCAGCAGAAGATCTAGACTACGATAGATTTTTTTAAAGCTATCCATCTCTCCCAATCTTAAATGTTCGAGGAAGTCATTAATAAAGGTTTCAGCTGGTATATACTTGACACGCGCATCTGGAATATTTTCTAAAATCTGATTGCCAATAGCATTTAATAAATGGGTTTTGCCCAAGCCAGGTCCTCCATAGATAAAAAGAGGATTATAGGTTGTGGCTAGATTCTCAGATACCGCTAAGGCAGCAGCTTTAGCCCAGATATTTCCGTCTCCCTGAACAAAATTGTCAAAGGTATATTTTGACTTTAAGCCAGTATCAATAGGTGGCAAGCTTGGCTGAACAGTGCTGATTTGAGGACTGGTTACTGCAGATTTCGGTGTATCAATGTTAGTTTCTTCTTCAAAAATATACTTTCCAGCAATCTGATCATTAAAAATCTCAAATCCTGCAGTAAGAATAACTCCTACTAAGTTTTGCTCCCAAAATAGTTGTTTTACTGGACTATCCAGGAAAATAATAGCTTGTTTTTCTTCAACTTTGACAAGCTTGGCTTCAGCAACAAAGAAATCATAAGTTGTCTGTTTTAGCTGAGCATGAGCCAATTCTAAAATACGATTCCAAAAGTCCTGTTCTTTGGTCATAACTTCCCTCCTTTTCTATAATTTTCTGATTCATACGCATCTTATTTTATCATAAAGGTTCAAAGTTTTCCACAAGAACTGGAAAAGAATTCACATTGTTAGCTGAAGTTATCCACAGAATGTGAATAAAGCTAAAATTTCTTATTCTAATAGGCTTCCTAATTGATTTAACAGTGGATAATCTTGTTATTTTTAAAAAAGAAAATAACAGTTTTATTTAAAACTGTTTATAATTCTTTGATATTCTTCTTCGCTTTCAAAAGGAATAATCAGCTTTCCTTTACTCTGGCTTTTTAACTGAATAGAAACTTCCAGACCGAGAATTTTTTTAATTTTTTCCTCTTCAGATTTAGCAAACAGTTCTTTATTAGGTTTCTTTTTGAGACTCTTTTTTTGCTGGAGAAGCTTTTCAACTGCTCGAACTGATAAATCTTCTCGACAGATCTTTTCCAACCATAGTAATTGTTCCTCTTCTTTTAAGGGAACCAGCAGGCGAGCATGTCCTTGAGAAATCTCTTCTTCCTTGATAGCTTGGCGAACTTCTTTAGACAGCTGTAAAAGTCTGACAATATTGCTGATATAGGGTCTAGATTTTCCCATAATTTTAGCAATTTCATCATGTGTCAAGCCTTTGTCAATCAAATTTTGATAAGACTCCGCCTCTTCTATAGGATTCAAGTCTTCTCTTTGAAGATTTTCGATAATGGCCTGTTTCAACATTTCATCATCAGATAATTCTTTGACGACAGCTGGGATTGTTTCTAGGCCAAGAAAAGAGGCAGCTCTAAATCTCCGTTCTCCTGCTAAAATTTCATAACCAAAAAGTGAAGATTTCCGAAGAATGATTGGCTGAATGAGACCATTTTCTTTGATTGATGCTGCTAATTCTTCAATCTTTTTTTGCGAGAACTCTTTACGAGGCTGATAAGGATTGGTTCGAATATCTTTAAGTGCAATATATTGAAAGTTTTCCATTTGTATATAGAATAACACACCTTTACGATTGTGTAAAGGTGTGTTGACAATCTTGTAAATAGGTTAATTTGAGCTTAGCTCTTTTGTTGATTTAGTGAGTTTGATTTTGACTGTTTGAGATTTACCATCTCGATAATAAGTAATCTCTACTTCATCTCCAATACTATGCTTGTAGAGAGCAGACTGAAGGTCACTAGTCGATTCCACATCTGTATTATCTACTTTTGTAATGATATCATTTTTTTGAAGCTTGCCATCAGCAGGCATTCCTTGTTGAACAGAGCGAACAAGAATACCTGATTTCACTGAAGCAGGAAGATTTAATTTAGAAAAATCAGAAGTTGTCAAATTAGATAAATCCATCATTTGAATTCCTAAAGCAGGACGTGTGACTGTTCCATTTTTCTCAAGTTGATTGATAATATTTACGACATCATTAGATGGAATCGCAAATCCCATCCCTTCAACAGAGGTTTGGCCATTTGTTGAAATTTTACTTGAAGTAATCCCAATAACTTGTCCTTGGATGTTAATCAATGGGCCGCCAGAGTTACCAGGATTAATTGCAGCATCTGTTTGCAGTGCAGTTGTTGAAATATTTTCACCATTTTCAGATTGTAACGTAACGTTTCTGCCTAAACTAGAAATAATTCCTTGTGTTACAGAGTTAGCGTATTCTGTTCCAAGAGGGCTTCCGATGGCGATTGCTGTTTCACCAACTGTCAGAGAACCAGAATCTCCAAATTCAGCGACATCAGTTACTTTTTCAGAGCTAATTTTAACGACAGAGATATCTGAATAAACATCTGATCCGACTACTTCACCTGGAACCTTGTTTCCATCAGCTAGCAAGATATCTACATTGGTTGATCCGTTCAGAACGTGGGTGTTGGTTACCAGATAGGCTGATTTTCCATCTTTTTTATAAATTACGCCAGAACCTTCACTGGAGATTTGTGATTCATCGTTGGAAGATTCATCATTGATAACGCTGCTAGAAGATTCAGCATAAGTAATTACTGAAACAACCGCATTTTGAACCTTTTTCACAGCTTCTGAAATGTCTGTAGAGTTTTTATATGAAGTAGTTACACTAGTTGTTGAATTTCCATTCATTTTTACACGTGAAGTTAATAATGTAGTAACATAATTTCCTAAACTTCCGCCGATAAAACCTACAATTAACACTGCAAAAAGAAATAAAGCCCTTTTGATGGCATTTGAAGAATTTTTCATGTTTTCCTCCTTGAATTACAATTGATGAAATTATATTCAGACAAACTTAATTATAACTTAAATCCTCTAAGTTTTCCACACCTTGTGGAAAACTTAGAAAAACTGTTGATAGGCATTAGAAAATACACAGATTAGCTGATTCCCAGATAAATTTTACTTGTTAATAAAGTGTGAAGTATAGATGAATATGATAGAATAAACTTATGAAAATAAAACTTGTAACAGTTGGAAAACTGAAAGAAAAATATTTAAAGGATGGAATTGCTGAATACATGAAGCGTCTCAATCGATTCTGCAAGGTGGAAATGATTGAGCTAGCGGATGAAAAAACACCTGATAAAGCTAGTGATTTAGAAAATCAGCAGATTCTTGAAAAAGAAGGAAATAAAATTCTGGCTAAAATCAATGAGCGTGAATTTGTTATTGCTTTGGCAATTGAAGGAAAGCAATTTCCGTCAGAAAAGTTTAGTCAGCTCATGATGGATACTACAGTGCGTGGATTTTCTGATATCACTTTTGTTATCGGAGGAAGTTTAGGTTTATCTCCTGCAGTAAAAAAGCGGGCAAATCTTCTTATGAGTTTTGGCAAATTAACCTTACCTCATCAACTGATGCGCCTTGTTTTAATAGAGCAGATCTATCGAGCTTTTATGATTCAGCAAGGGAGTCCTTATCATAAGTAATCTTGACGGCAACCCTATTTTCTGATAGAATGAGATGGTATTGGTCTCATAGCTCAGCTGGATAGAGCATTCGCCTTCTAAGCGAACGGTCGCAGGTTCGAATCCTGCTGAGATCAGAAAGGTAAAAAATGCGAAGTATTTTACAATATTTCGTGTTTTTTTCTTCTATTTTTTTGGTATAATGTCATTTTGGGGATAAAAAATGACATTTCAGGGAAAATTGTCACTAACTCTTTCTATTTTTCTATAATGATAAATGTAAGGTGACTTACAATACAAAAAGATAGGAGATAGTTATGAAAATCTATTCTTTTCAAATTGCTGCAAATAGCAATTCACTTGTTCAAACCTTTTGGGATTTAAGAGGTGTTCCAAATCCATGGGGTTGGATTTTTGGAAGATAAGAATTTTAAAGTTTAGGGGGGAAATTTATGTCACTTGAAATAATCGGATTAATTGTTCATCCTTTTATTAATGTAGCTGCATTTTTAGTAATTTTATCAAAAATTACTAAAATTAAGCATACTCGCTTTTTTGTAGCTGTTTGCTTTGGTCTTGAGATTATAATTCCGTTTATAATTGCTTTTTTAGGACACATATTTTCATTTTCTAGCACAATTCCATCATATACACTGTCATTTTTTCTCCCTCTATTTATAGTTTGGTATTTTTGTAGAGTTGAAAAAATTAAAAAATATCAATCTTTCTTACTTTCCTTCTTTTTATGTTTGTCAATTGATAGCTCTACTACTTTCTTTTCAGTTATTATTTCATCTGTTTTAGGAGATGATTTTGTAGCTCAGTACATGGGCCTGTTTCTGACATGTATCAACTTAATATCCTTGTTCTTTATGGTAAAGGTTATTGATATTTTTGATTTCAGAATAGATTATCTTAAAAGAAGTTTCTTTAAATCTCAGATTCTGATGATTAGTAGTTTATATGCGATGAATTGGCTGATTTTAAATCTCTCTCACTGGATTAGTAATATAAAGCATTTCAACAGTTTTAGCAGTATGATTGCTACTATTTGTTTCTTGGCCTTTCTTTCTACTTTGGTGACATTCAAGGACAGCCGTGAGAAATACGAGAAAGAAGAGCGTTTGCGTCAAAAAGAATCTGAACAGCTTCGACTTCAAGAATATACTGATGAAATTGTGAGATTATACTATGAAATCAAAGGATTTCGTCATGATTATGCTAGCATGCTGACAAGTATGCAAGTAGCTATTCAAACTGGAGATATCAAGGAAATTGAGCACATTTATCAAGAGGTCTTGGTTGATGCAAATTTGAAACTGCGTTCAGATAAATATACAGTTTTTGATTTGAATAATGTAGGAGATTCAGCTTTAAGAAGTGTCATGACTGAGACAATCTTTCAAGCGCGTGAACATCAGATTCAGCTGACTTTTGAAGTTAAGGATAAAGTGGAACGTCTTCCAATCAAGTTGTTAGATCTGGTCAGAATTGCTAGTATTTTATTAAATAACGCTATTGAGAGTGCTATTGACAGCCTAGAAAAAATTGTCCATGTTTCTTTGGTTCAACTGGATGATAGAACCATTTTTGTTGTTCAAAATTCTCGTAAAGAAGGAAGATTGGATTTGGAAGAACTCTATCAGCCCGAATTTTCAACTAAAGGAGAAAATAGAGGCTACGGATTGAATAACATCAAGGAAATTTTAGATAGGTATGAATTTATCACCCTTGATACACAAATTGAGCCAAGCAATTTTACACAGATTTTAACAATTAGGAGATAGAATTTATGAAAGTGTTAGTTTTAGAGGATACCGTATCTCATCAAGTCAGGATGGAAACGACATTAGCAGAAATTGCTGAGGAACTTGGAATTGACATCCAGGTTCAGGTTACAGGAAAAATCAAAGAATTCAAAAAATATATTGAAAATGGAGACGTTAACCAGCTTTATTTTTTGGATATTGACATTAAGGGGGAGGAAACAAAAGGGCTGGAAGTAGCTCAATTTATCCGTCATCATAATCCTTATGCCATTATAGTTTTTGTAACCTCAAAATCTGAATTTGCTACTATGACTTTTAAATATAAAGTATCAGCACTTGATTTTATCGATAAAGATATCAACAATGATGCTTTTAAAAATAGAATCAAAGACAGTATTCTTTACACTAAGAGTACACTAATTGAAAATACCAATATGGTAGATTATTTTGAATATAGTTATCGTGGCAATGATGTTCGAATGCCTTATAACGATATTTTGTATATCGAAACGACAGGGAGCTCTCATAAACTTCGGATTGTCGGTAAAAATTTTCTCAAGGAGTTTTATGGAACGATAACAGATATTCAAGAAAAGGATCAGCAATCCAAACGATTTTTTTCACCACATAAATCTTATCTGGTTAATATTGGCAACATTGTTGATTATGACAAGAAAAATCGAGAAATTATTTTTTACGAAAATCATCGCTGTCCGGTCACTCGTTTAAGAGTGAAATATCTGAAAGATATTTTCGAAAATAAATGGAAAAGAGTTGACAAAGCTTAAAAACCTGATATAATGGAATATGTTCTGAAAGAGAGCATACCATATGGTCCGTTGGTCAAGGGGTTAAGACACCGCCTTTTCACGGCGGTAACACGGGTTCGAATCCCGTACGGACTATATTATCCGGCATAGCTCAGTTGGTAGTAGCGCATGACTGTTAATCATGATGTCGTAGGTTCGAGTCCTACTGCCGGAGCTAGAGACACTCCTAGTGGGTGTTTTTTTATTGTTCAAGAAAAGGCCTTCACTAGCATTTTAATGAAGAGCCTTATTTTTTATATTGGTAAAGATCTGATTTTTGATATATTTATATTCTCTGTCGTTTCCTACGTAGAAAATTATAGCAAACAAATAAGATTATGCCAGATATGAAGGCAATGCCACCTTCTTTCAGTCCATTAGGAATAAAAGTGAGGACAACATTTCCTTCTCCTTTTTTCACATCTAATTTCATAAAGCCGTTTTGAGCTCGTTTTAGTGTGACAGGCTTCCCGTTAAGAGTGGCTGACCATCCCTTATCATAAGGAATGGTAAAGAATAATGAAGTATCCTTTTCCGCTCTATAGTTTGTTTTTACTGTGTTTAAATCAGTAGTTGTGGAAACGGGCTGCTCTTTTAATTTTTGAATGACATTTTGATATTGCTCAGTATTAACGGCAAAAAATTCTGGTGTATCAAAAGAAACTGTCGAATTGTCTGGGAATGTAAAGTGAATAGATACTGTTTGACTTTGACTGAAATAGCCAGCATTAAAGAAAGGAAAAACATTATTAGTTGTATAACGTTCTGTAAAGTTATTGACAGTAATGTCAATATCTGTCTGATCATCATTACTAAAATCAATCCCAGCAACATTAACATATAGTTGACTGTTAGCAGGTACATTGACAGTATAGATTACACTAGCAAAGCTTGTATTATGTTCTCTGTCAACATTCACAGTCACTCTGTTACCAATTTGCTTGACATTTTCATTAGTAGTTATAGCATCTACTTTATCATAATATTTAAAATCAAAGCCAGTCAATTGATTCAAAAATTCTGTCTGATTATCTAAAGTCAAATTTGTAAACTTGACATCCTGGTAAACATCATTGGTCAGAAAAGCTAAACCAAGTGCAGCATCATTTTGGTAGAGAGACATTTCTTTTTCAGTTTTCTCAGGAAGAAAACTGAATTTTTGAGGATCTGTTTCAGATAGATTGTAGCGAACACCAAAAATACTATCCATCAAAATACTGTTATTTTGATAACGGAGATTCAGATTTGTTCCTGCTGATTTAAAACCAAGTTTATCTAAAGTAGAACTTGCCTGAGTATTTCGAACAGATGAGAACTGGGAAATTCCATTGTAGTTGAATTTCATACTGTCATTTCCTGTTTGTGGATTCAATCTTTCAGTTCTAAAAAAATCAATATTTTCCTTTTTGGAATAATTAACAAGCTTGTCAATCTCGTCAAGGTGGCTAGCATAAGATGAACGAGTGGCAAATACCCATTCTTTAGCAATTCCTCCAACTTGATAATAGGAATTAAGTGACAGTTCAAAAGTAACAAAGAAGAGCAAGACAGGGAGAATGATTTTTGGTTGAATAGAAGATTTTGCTAAGACAAAACTAATCAAGAGATAAGCCAGCAGAAATTCTAATGTTAGAATATAATTCTCAGGACCTAAAAAGTCATAATGTTTTCTCTGAATAAAAGTAAGAATGAATCCAAGGCTGAGCAAAATGAAACTAATGGCAACATTCATTAATTTCACGTCTTTCCAACGATTTAAAGTCTCAGCAGCCATATAGATAACTACCAGAGAAAATAGCCAAGAATAACGGTGAAGAAACATGTTCGGTGCATGCATTCCCTGCCAAAGTAAGTCTAAATATTGAAGATAAAAACTAGCTATGAAAATTGAAATGAGTAAAAAGTAGCAAAGTTTCACGTGAAACTTAACAGATTTTAAGGTGAAAAATAAGATAGCCAGAATCAAGGGGAAGGTGCCAACATAAATCATAGGGATGGAACCATACTTGGTTGTATCAAAACTGCCAATAAAATTTTTAGCAAATACATCTAAGAACCAACTTTTTTCTGTCAACAAAGAAGAAACTTTTGTTAATGTTTCACCATGAGTGCTTATGTCTAGGTAAGTTGGCAGGATCATGATTAGGCTAGTCAGACCTGCTAAAGCAGATACGACTGTAAAGTCAAGTAAACTTTTAATTCTATTTTTGAAATCCCAAGATAATTGAAGAAGGTACCAAAAGACCAAAAAGATCGCCATCATATAACCAAAATAATAATTTTGGATGAAGAGGATTGACAGTGTTGTAAAGTATAGTACTCTGCCTTTTCCAGTTATCAATCTATGTAAACCTAGCACAATCAAAGGTGCAAGGATAAACACATCCAACCAGGTTTTAATTTCCAATTGACTGACCGAAAAACTCATTAAAGAAAATGAAGTTGAAAGAGTGATGATGAGTAAAGCTGGAATCTTTTTGAATATTCCTTTGATACTGATAAAGGTAGAGAGTCCAATTAATCCAAACTTGATTAAGGTAAATAGATAGACGGCATCTGGCATTGATTTCAAATCAAAGAAATAAACCAAGGGAGATAAGAAGCTACCTAAATAATAACTGGATAAAGCATAGAAATTCTGCCCAAGTCCACTAGAGAAAGTATAGAAAATACTATCTGTGCCATGAAGGATATTTCTTAGGTTGGTGTCAAAAATGACATACTGATGAAAGCCGTCACCAAGCAAGGGAGACGTTTCGCTATTCCAGTAAATTCCGTACATCAAGTAGACAAAGAACATGATGAAAAATGGAAGAAAGAAGGCACAAAAATAAGGCCAATTTTTTTTAAAAGATTCTTTAATGTGATTCATATTTCTTATATAGAAAGAGGCAGAAACGTTGTTTCATGCCTCTGTAAAGCTTTGTAAACGTAAATTGACAAGGGATTAATCTTTCCAAAGTTCTTTGACTTTTGCCTGAACTTCCTGATTTTCCAAGAATTCATCATAGGTTTCGTCAATACGGTCAATGACACCATTTTTAGACAGAACAATGATGTGGTTAGCCAAGGTTTGAATAAATTCATGGTCATGACTGGCAAAAATAATGGATCCTTTGAAATTTTTCAAGCCATCATTTAAGCTGGAGATTGATTCCAAATCTAAGTGATTGGTTGGATCGTCCAAGACTAAAACGTTGGATTTAAGCAACATCAACTTAGATAACATAACCCGGACTTTTTCTCCTCCTGACAAGACATTGACAGACTTGTTAACCTCATCTCCAGAGAAAAGCATGCGCCCAAGGAATCCTCGAAGGAAAGTGTTGTCATCCTCTTCTTTGCTAGCAAATTGACGCAGCCAGTCAAGGATTGATTCACCACTAGCAAAGTCACGAGAATTATCTTTTGGCAGGTAAGATTGACTGGTTGTGACACCCCACTTGACAGTTCCTTCATACTCAATATCACCCATCAAGGCACGAATCAAAGCTGTTGTTTGGATATCGTTTTGGCCAATCAAAGCTGTTTTATCGCCAGGACGTAAAATGAAGTTAATATTATCAAGAATAGTTTCTCCGTCTATCTTGACAGAAAGGTTTTCCACTGTCAAGAGATCATTACCAATTTCACGTTCTGCTTTAAAGCTGATAAATGGGTATTTACGGCTAGATGGAACAATTTCTTCTAATTCAATCTTGTCAAGCATCTTTTTACGAGAAGTTGCTTGTTTTGATTTTGAAGCATTGGCAGAAAAGCGAGCAACAAATTCTTGAAGTTGCTTGATTTTTTCTTCTGCTTTGGCATTTCGGTCAGCTAGAAGCTTAGCCGCTAGTTCGCTTGATTCTTTCCAGAAATCATAGTTTCCGACATAGAGTTTGATTTTTCCAAAGTCAAGGTCGGCCATATGAGTGCAGACTTTATTCAAAAAGTGACGGTCGTGGGATACAACAATAACTGTATTATCAAAATCGATAAGAAAGTCTTCCAACCAAGTAATAGACTGAATATCTAAACCGTTAGTTGGTTCGTCCAGAAGTAAGACATCAGGTTTACCAAAAAGGGCTTTGGCTAAGAGTACTTTGACCTTGTCTCCGTTAGAAAGCTCGCTCATATTTTGGTAGTGAAGATCTTCCGGAATATTGAGATTTTGCAATAATTGAGAGGCTTCACTTTCAGCTTCCCAGCCACCTAGTTCAGCAAACTCTCCCTCAAGCTCGGCCGCACGTACACCATCTTCATCAGAAAAATCAGGCTTCATATAAATAGCATCTTTTTCTTTCATGATGTTGTAGAGATGCTCATTTCCCATGATTACAACATCAATAACCCGTTCTTCTTCATAGTCAAAGTGGTTCTGGCGAAGGACTGAAAGACGTTCATTTGGTCCTAGAGAAATGTGGCCTGTTGTTGGCTCAATATCGCCAGCTAAAATTTTTAAAAAGGTTGATTTTCCAGCGCCGTTAGCTCCAATCAATCCATAAGTATTTCCTTCTGTAAATTTGATGTTGACTTCATCAAACAATTTTCGGTCACTGAAACGCAGTGATACATCTGATACTGTAAGCAATGTCTTTCTCCTATATATATAATCTTCTTCATTTTACTAGAAAACAGAACTTTTTTCAAATAATTCTGAGATAAAAAGAAAAAATCAAAGCAGAAAGAAAAAAGGAGAATAGAATGAACTAATATTTTTAGGTTTTATAGATAGAATAGTTTGTCAATTAAGTTTACAAATATTGTAAAGGGATATCAATCAAGCTGTAAAAACTGGAATTTTAGCTTTTTTCTAGAAACTTCTTTCTCATTTTCATTGAAAATGATATAATGAACTCATTATAAATTGAGGAGTAATAAATGACTAAACCAATTATTTTAACAGGAGATCGTCCGACAGGAAAATTGCATATTGGTCATTATGTAGGAAGTTTACGGAACCGTGTGCTTTTGCAGGATCAGGGTAAATATGAGATGTTTGTATTTTTGGCTGATCAGCAAGCTTTGACAGATCATGCAAAGGACCCTCAGACAATTGTTGAGTCCATTGGGAATGTAGCTTTGGATTATCTAGCGGCTGGATTGGATCCTGAAAAGGTGACTATTTTTATTCAAAGTCAGATTCCTGAGTTGGCAGAGTTGTCAATGTATTACATGAATTTGGTGTCATTGGCTCGTCTTGAGCGTAATCCTACTGTCAAGACGGAGATTGCTCAAAAAGGATTTGGGGAAAGTTTGCCTACTGGATTTTTAGTTTATCCAATTTCTCAGGCAGCTGATATTACTGCTTTCAAGGCTAATTTTGTACCAGTAGGACATGATCAAAAGCCTATGATTGAGCAGACTCGGGAGATTGTTCGTTCCTTTAACCACGCTTATCAGACAGATGTTTTGGTAGAACCGGAAGGGATTTATCCTGAAAACGAAGCAGCTGGACGTTTGCCTGGATTGGATGGCAATGCTAAGATGTCTAAGTCTCTCAATAACGGCATTTATTTGGCAGATGATATGGATATTCTGCAAAAGAAAGTCATGAGCATGTATACAGATCCTAATCATATCAGAGTGGAAGATCCTGGAAAAATTGAGGGAAATATGGTCTTTCATTATTTGGATGTTTTTGGCCGTCCAGAAGATGCTGCGGATATTGCTGCAATGAAAGAGCATTATCAAAGAGGTGGTCTGGGAGATGTCAAAACCAAACGCTATCTGTTAGAAATTCTAGAGCGAGAGCTAGGTCCGATTCGTGAGCGTCGTGTGGAGTTTGCTAAAGACATGGGACAGGTCTATCAGATGCTACAAGAAGGATGCGATAAGGCTCGTCAGACTGCCGCTCAGACTCTTTCAGAAGTGAAGTCTGCGATGGGGATTAATTATTTTAAATAACGAACATTATTGATTATAGATCACAAAAACTATCGTTTTTAGTTTCAAAAATGATGGTTTTTATTTTTTGTGTAATAATGATTGACAATTTCCTATAGAATGGTATGATATTAACAACAAAAAAACCAGCTCTTATTCAAAGAAAACTGAACTTCATTTTTCTTTGGGTATTAGTTCAGTAAAAAGGAAAAGAGGAAACTGTGGATGTCTAACTGGGACACTAAATTTTTGAAAAAAGGTTTTACCTTTGATGATGTGCTGCTGATTCCAGCTGAAAGCCATGTACTGCCTAATGATGCTGATTTGAGTACCAAACTTGCTGAGAATCTGACTTTAAATATCCCAATCATTACTGCTGCCATGGACACCGTTACAGAGAGTCAGATGGCCATCGCTATTGCCCGTGCCGGCGGTCTTGGAGTCATCCACAAAAATATGTCTATCGAGCAACAGGCTGATGAAGTTCGAAAGGTTAAACGTTCTGAAAATGGCGTTATTATTGATCCTTTTTTCCTAACACCTGAGCATACTATTGCTGAAGCAGATGAATTGATGGGACGTTACCGTATCAGTGGTGTTCCTGTTGTCGAAACTCTTGAAAATCGTAAGTTGGTTGGTATTCTAACCAATCGTGATTTACGTTTTATTTCTGACTTCAATCAACCTATTTCTCGTCATATGACCAGTGAGAATCTTGTCACAGCTCCTGTTGGTACAGATTTAGGAACTGCAGAGCGCATTTTGCAGGAGCACCGGATTGAAAAATTGCCTTTGGTTGATGAAAAAGGTTGCCTTTCAGGTTTGATTACCATTAAAGATATTGAAAAGGTTATTGAGTTTCCAAATGCTGCTAAAGATGAGTTTGGCCGTCTCTTGGTAGCTGGTGCTGTCGGTGTTACTTCAGATACTTTCGAACGTGCGGAAGCTCTCTTTGAAGCGGGTGCAGATGCGATTGTTATTGATACTGCACATGGCCACTCAGCTGGAGTTTTGCGTAAGATTGCAGAGATTCGTGCTCATTTCCCTGATCGCACCTTGATTGCTGGAAATATTGCAACTGCTGAAGGTGCACGCGCTCTCTATGAAGCAGGTGTGGATGTTGTTAAGGTCGGAATTGGCCCAGGTTCTATCTGCACAACCCGTGTCATTGCTGGTGTTGGTGTTCCTCAAGTAACGGCTATTTATGATGCAGCTGCTGTAGCGCGTGAATATGGAAAAACCATCATTGCTGATGGTGGAATCAAGTACTCCGGAGATATTGTCAAAGCCTTGGCTGCTGGTGGAAATGCTGTTATGCTGGGTTCAATGTTTGCAGGAACAGACGAAGCGCCAGGTGAGACAGAAATCTTCCAAGGTCGGAAATTTAAGACTTACCGTGGAATGGGATCTATCGCCGCTATGAAGAAGGGCTCTAGTGACCGTTACTTCCAAGGTTCTGTCAATGAAGCGAATAAGCTAGTTCCAGAAGGAATTGAAGGTCGTGTGGCATACAAGGGAGCTGCTGCAGATATTGTCTTCCAGATGCTGGGTGGTATCCGATCTGGTATGGGTTATGTTGGTGCTGCAAATCTGCAAGAACTTCACGATAATGCTCAGTTTATTGAAATGAGTGGTGCTGGATTGAAGGAAAGCCACCCTCATGATGTGCAAATTACAAATGAAGCCCCTAACTATTCAGTTCAATAAAAAATAAAACGAGGTCGGGAATTTTTCCCAACCTCTTTTTAAATTTACGATTTAAATTGACATATTTTTACAATTCAAAAGGCTATAAAAGCTATTCTAACAACAATTTGATATAATTCGTTTACAACATAAGCAAGATCTTGTAAATGAAATTTACAAAAACGTAAATCTCATGTAATGCTAGGATTGAGATATAATTTGTCCTTGCTGAATGGTGAAAATTTTAATATCTTGTGGAAGATTTTTTAAATGTTCTAAAGTTGTTGTAGTGATGAAAGTTTGAATATCCTGAGAGATAGTTTCTAATAATTTTAGTTGACGTTTATTGTCAAGTTCGCTCATTACATCGTCAAGCAACAAAATAGGCGTTTCCTTCGTAATGCTTTCTATTAACTTGATTTCGGCTAGTTTCAGTGATAAAACAAGACTGCGATGCTGACCTTGACTACCAAAGTTGGCATCCATCTGGTTGATAAAAAAAGCAATATCATCACGATGGGGACCAACTCCTGTATTTTTTTTGAATAGGTCACGTTTACGGCTGCTTAATAAGGAAGAGCAGTAAGTTTCTTCTAAATTGTCAATTTGGTGTAAAGGAATAGATGACAGATACTTGACAGTCAATTCTTCCAAATTTTGAGAGATGTCCCAGTGCTTGTCTTGAGCAAAGCTTTCTAATTTTTGCAAAAAATCTAACCGATGCCTTATGACACGACAGCCATAGTCAACCAGCTGCTCATCAAGGACAGTCAAGAAGGTTTCATCAACTTTGTCATTAGCTTTCAGATAGGCATTGCGTTGTTTGAGGATATGGTTGTAATTGGATAAATCTGATAGATAGACTGGCTTGATTTGTCCGAGTTCAATGTCTATAAATTTACGACGTAGACTGGGGGAGCCTTTAATCAACTGTAAATCTTCAGGAGCAAAAAGAACAACATTCATAGTTCCAATGTAGTCTGATAATTTACTTTGCTTCAAGTGGTTGACTTTTGTGATACGACCTTTTGGTGTCAAGTTAATGTCAAGGGGAACTTTACCAGTCTTTTTTTCTAAGATACCAGAGACAAGGAGTTCATTTTCTGTAAAATGAATCAGATCCTTATCTGAGCGTGTGCGGTGGCTTCTTGTCAAGGCTAGGAAATAAACAGCTTCTAAAATATTGGTTTTACCTTGTGCGTTCTGGCCTAGAAAGACATTTAATCCAGGATGGAAGTCAATATCAGCTTCCTGATAATTTCGGAAATGCTTGATTTTTAATGATTGCAGCCACATGATTAGATACCAGGGAAACGAACAGGGCTTTTAGTAGTTTTCTGCTTTTTAGGTAGCCCTGTATTCTTACGCTTTTCTTTTTTAGAAGTCTGAGATTTTTTTAAGTCCTTGTTCATGGCTTTGACAAGTTCAGCAACTCGTTTTTTTTCTGCGATTTCTTTCTGGTGTTGCAGAATTTCTTCTTGACTAGGAGCTGTCAGATTAATTTCAATTCCTTGATCGGGAAGGGAAATCCTGTCATTGACACGGAGTTTTTTTCCCCGGCGGTTTTCTGGCTCACCGTTAAAAAGAACTGGATATTCACTTAGAAATGTTTTAATTGCTCCGCCGCTTTGGATAATTCCTGTTTCTTTCAAAAGGGCTTGTAGCGTGATGTAGTCATCAAATAATTTATATTCCATATTTTACCTCAACCCTGTCATTATACCATATTTGTTAGTAAAAAGTGCTGAGGTGCTTTGGATAAAATCGGAAATTTTCTCCTGTTATCAGAAAACGTTTTAATCAGCAAAAAGCTTGGTGGAACAAACAAATCAGAGGCATTTCATGATATAATAGTAGTCTATATTATTCAGTATGAGGGGCGTCATGGAAATCACTAAAGGAGTTCGTCTCCATTTTATTCAATCAGAAAAATTTAAAACAAATAAAATTAGGGTTCGTTTTTCAGCGCCTATGTCCAAAGAAACAGTAGCTGGTCGGGTTTTAACAGCCAGTATGCTAGAAACTGTCAATGCTGTTTATCCTACTTCGCAAGCCTTCAGAGAACGTTTGGCCAATTTGTATGGCGCTGATTATTCAACGAGTCTTTCAAGGAGAGGATTGGTGCATTATTTAGATATCAATCTTTCTTTTGTGCGGGATAAATTTTTGAGTCGTAAAAATGTCCTGACAGATGCCATGCTTGATTTTTTGAAAGCCAGCTTGTTTTCTCCATTGGTAAGTCAGGACGCTTTTGATGAATCTGTTTTTGAAATTGAGAAGAAAAATATCTTGAATGATTTGGAAGCTGAAATTGAGAATCATTTTTATCATGCTCATCGAGAATTAGATAAACTCTTTTATGAAGAAGAGGAAATGCAGATGCCTCGTGTTGGGACGATTGAATTAATCCAGAAAGAGACCGCTGCAAGCAGTTTTGCTGCTTTTCAGCAGATGCTTCAGGAAAATCAGATTGACTTTTTCTTTATTGGGGACTTTAATGAAGTGGCTGTTCGGGAGAAAATTCAATCTTTCAATTTTGCGCCTCGCCAGCAAGAACTTCAGCTAGTTTATCAGCAAGAATATTCCAATGTTTTGCGAGAAGGACTGGAGCAGAAGGACGTGCATCAGTCAATTATTGAGTTGGGCTATCACTTCCCTATTCAGTACGGAGAGAGTGAGCACCTGCCTTTGGTCGTTTTAAATGCTTTGCTAGGTGGCTTTGCCCATTCGAAATTATTTGTCAATCTTCGTGAAAAGGAAGGACTGGCTTATACGATTTCCAGCAACTTTGATATTTTTTCAGGCATGATGCGGATTTACGCTGGTATTGACCGCAGCAATCGGACTAGAACAGTTGCTTTAATCAACCGACAGATTGGTGATTTGAAGCGTGGCATGTTTAGTCAGGAAGAATTGGATCAAACCAAGAAAATGCTGAAAAACTCGGTCCTCTTAGCTCAGGATCGACAGAATACAATATTAGAGAGAGCTTATATGGCTTCTGTTTTAGGCAAAAAATTCTTATCTCTTGAAGCTTGGCTGGAAGCTTTGGAACAGGTTCATAAAGATGATATTGTCAAAGCAGCTGGTCTCTTAAAATTACAAGCTATTTACTTTATGGAAGGAAAATAATGCAGGGAGAAGTGCTAGAAAAAATCAATTATTCAGCAGTGGGAGAAACTGTTTATCAGACAGTCTTGGCAAATGGTTTGCGTGTTTTTCTTCTGCCTAAAAATGATTTTAATGAAACTTATGGGATTATCTCAACTAATTTTGGTTCAGTGGATACGGAGATTGTTTCACGTGAAACCAAGCAGGTCACTCAGTATCCGGCGGGAATAGCTCATTTTTTGGAACATAAGCTTTTTGAAGGCCCGCAGGGAAAGGATTTGCTGCTGGAATTTACTAAGCTAGGGGCTGAGAGCAATGCCTTTACGAGCTTTACTCGAACCAGCTATTTATTTTCTGCAACGGATAATATCTCAGAAAACCTACAGCTTTTGCAAGAACTGGTGCATCGGGCTGATTTCACAAAACAATCCATTTTGCGGGAACAGGATATTATCGGCCAAGAAATTGAAATGTATCAGGATAATCCAGATTATCGTCTCTTTTTTGGAGCCTTGGCCAATCTCTATCCTCAAACACCTCTGGCAGAAGACATTGCAGGAACGAAAGAGTCTATCTCTGAGATTACCGTCGAAAATTTGAAGGAAAATTTCAGTAACTTTTATCATCCTTCTAATATGACTTTGTTTGTGATTGGTAATTTCGATTTGGAACAGATAGCTACAGAGATTGCTGAACAGCAGGAAAAACTAGTTTTTGCTGGGAGTTCGGAACCTATTGAAAAAATTCCTGTTAGCCTTCACCCAGTGGTATCAACGGATACCTACCGAATGGAGGTAGCTAGTCCAAAACTGGCAGTTGGGATTCGAGGGACAGACTTTGTTGATGAATCGGAGTTGTATCGCTATAAAATCACTTTGAAACTCTTATTTGCCATGATGTTTGGCTGGACTTCCAAGCGTTTCCAGTCCCTCTATGAAAGTGGGAAAATGGATAATTCTTTAACGCTGGAAGTGGAAGTAGAAAAAGATTTTCACTTTGTCATGCTGACGATGGATACTCAGGAGCCGGTTGGACTTTCTCATCAGTTTCGCTCAGCTATCAAGAATTTTGATAAGGATCCGGATGTGACAGAAGAGCATTTGGATACGATTAAAAGTGAGATGTTTGGTGATTTTCTGCACGGTTTAAACTCGCTTGAGTATATTGCAACCCAATATGAACCGCATTTGACGGGTGAGAATCTGTTTGATTTGCCAAAAATCTTACAGGATATCAGCTTAAATGATGTGATAAAACTAGGTCATCGTTTTATCGATCAGTGTGATATGACAGATTTTACTATTTTTCCAAAATAATTCCAGAATCGTTTTTAAAATTTTGTTAAAATAGTGAAGAATAGAAATAAGGGAAAAGTACGTATGAGAAAAAAAACGATAGGAGAAGTGTTGAAGCTTGCCCGGACTAATCAAGGACTGAGCTTAGAGGAATTGTCAAAAAAGACAGATATCCAGCAGGATTTGCTAGAAGCGCTGGAACGAAATGACTATGATTTGCTTCCTAGTCCTTTCTATGCCCGTAGCTTCTTGCGGAAATATGCTTGGGCTGTAGATTTGGATGAGTCTATTATTCTGGAGGCTTACGAAGCTGGTGAGATGATTGTCTTTGATGAAGTGGCACTAGCAGCAGATGAGGAATTCAGGAGCAGAAAAAATAAAAATAAAAGCTCTTTTCTGCCCTTGTTCTATTTTCTCTTGTTGGCTTCAGCTATTGCTGCTTTCGTAGCTTATTATATCTGGAGCTATGCTCATACTAATTCGGTAAGTTTCAAAGCATCTAACAGCAATTATAGTCTGGTTTCCTCTACAAGCACTAACAGTCAGAAGAGTTCCTTTTCTTCGGCTGATTCTAAGTCAGTTTCTTCCTCAGTTAGCAAATTGACAGTTAGTGGAAGCGGAGAGAATTTGATTGCTGAGTATAGCGGAGCAAGTCAGCCTGTTAAAGTGACCGTTTCTGTGGAGCAAACAACCAATTTGGTAAGCATAAGCGATTCAGAACTAGCCGAAGGCATCACCTTATCTCCTGAAAAATCAAGCCAGACGGTTTCTCTTGAGCCAGGCAATAAGTATCTTATTACGTTAGCACCTGTTAAAGGAGCAACTGTGACGATAGAGGGACAAAAACTAGATACTTCGGCTTTGACTAGTGATAGTGGAACCATTAGTTTGAACATTACGAAAGGATAAAAACGAAGGGAATACCATGAAAAAAGAAAATATTCCAAATGCCTTAACTCTTGTTAGAATTGCTTTAATCCCTGTATTTGTTGTGATTTTAACATTCGGTCATTCTTACACCATGCATATTTTAGCTGCTTTTATATTTGCTTTTGCAAGTATAACTGATTATCTAGATGGCTATTTGGCACGAAAGTGGGAAGTGGTAACAAATTTTGGTAAATTTGCTGATCCCATGGCTGATAAGCTTTTAGTGATGTCTGCTTTTATCATGTTGATTGAGATGAAAATGGCTCCTGCCTGGGTTGTGGCTATTATTATTTGCCGGGAATTGGCAGTAACAGGTCTGCGCTTGCTTTTAGTGGAAACAGGCGGTACAGTTTTAGCAGCTGCTATGCCAGGTAAAATCAAAACCTTCACGCAGATGTTTGCTATAATTTTTCTCCTGATTCATTGGACTCTATTAGGACAAATCCTTCTGTATATCGCTTTAATCTTTACGATTTATTCTGGATATGACTACTTCAAGGGAAGTGCCTATCTCTTTAAAGATACCTTTAAATAATATGGAAAATATCATCGAAGTAAGAAATCTTAAGTACAAATACGATAGTGAGTCTGAGAATTACACCTTAAATGATGTCTCCTTTCAAGTAAAAAAAGGGGAATGGCTGTCCATTGTCGGTCATAATGGCAGCGGAAAATCAACCACAGTTCGTTTGATTGACGGTCTTTTAGAAGCGGAAAGCGGAGATATTATTATCTCAGGCGATAAGCTGACAGCTGAAAATGTCTGGGAAAAACGCAGACAGATTGGTATGGTATTCCAAAATCCAGATAATCAGTTTGTTGGAGCAACTGTAGAAGACGATGTAGCCTTTGGTTTGGAAAATCAAGGGCTAGACTATGATCTGATGGTAGAGCGAGTCCAGCAAGCATTAGAGCTTGTCGGGATGCAGGATTTTAAGGAGCGTGAACCAGCTCGTCTTTCCGGAGGGCAGAAACAGCGGGTAGCTGTTGCAGGTGTCGTAGCTCTGAGACCGGATATTATTATTTTGGATGAAGCAACCAGCATGCTGGATCCAGAGGGACGTTTGGATCTTATCCAAACCGTGAAAAAAATTAAAGATAGTAATCAGCTGACCGTCATTTCTATCACTCATGACCTGGATGAAATAGCCTTAAGCGACCGTGTTTTGGTTATGAAAGAGGGTCAGGTTGAGTCTACCGCTACCCCGAGAGAACTTTTTTCTCGAGAAGATTTGGAAGAGCTAGGATTGGATCAGCCATTTGTTAATAAGGTAAAGGCGGCTTTGCGTCAGTCAGGGCTTCCTCTGCCAGACTCTTACTTAACAGAAAAAGAATTGCAGGATCAACTATGGGCATTACTCTCAAAAATGTAAGTTATACTTATCAAGCTGGCACCCCTTTTGAGGGACCAGCGCTTTTTGGAGTGGATTTGGAGATAAAATCCGGCAGCTACACCGCTCTTATCGGTCATACTGGTAGCGGTAAGTCAACCATTCTCCAGCTTTTAAATGGCTTGCTGGTTCCTAATCAGGGCAGTGTTGAAGTAGGCAGTACAGTCATCACGGCTGATTCCGTCAATAAAGACATTAAACAGGTGCGCAAGAAGGTCGGTCTAGTCTTTCAATTTCCGGAAAGTCAAGTTTTTGATGAAACAGTTTTGAAAGATGTGGCTTTTGGTCCTCAGAATTTTGGTGTTTCTAAGGAAGAAGCCGAAGCTTTGGCGCGTGAAAAATTGCACTTAGTCGGAATTTCTGAGGATTTGTTCAATCGCAGTCCTTTCGAACTTTCTGGTGGCCAGATGCGCAGGGTGGCCATAGCAGGTATACTGGCCATGGAGCCTGATATCTTGGTTTTGGATGAGCCGACAGCAGGACTTGATCCATCCGGTCGAAAAGAACTGATGAGGCTCTTTGAAGAGCTGCATCGTGCCGGTATGACAATTGTTTTGGTAACTCACCTAATGGATGATGTAGCTAACTTTGTTGATACAGTCTATGTTTTAGATAAGGGCAGAGTAGTCAAGAGCGGTCAGCCTGCTCAGGTCTTTCAGGATCTTGATTTTATGGAGAGTATTCAATTGGGTGTTCCTAAGATTACAAAATTTGCTCACGAATTGGCGGAGAAAGGGATGACCTTCTCGCACTATCCTATTACAATTGAAGAATTCAAGGAGATCTTGCATGGATAAGTTGATTTTAGGCCGCTATATTCCCGGAAATTCAATTATTCATCGTTTGGATCCGCGGAGCAAGTTGCTGGCGATGTTTCTTTTTATTCTATTAATTTTCTGGGCCAATAATCTTGTGACCAATCTGCTGCTGTTTATTTTCGTTTTTAGTTTGGTTTTGCTGTCTAAGGTTCCTTTGAAGTTCTTTTTAAAGGGTATCCAGTCCATGGTTTTTATAATAGCTTTTACCACCTTGTTCCAGCTGTTTTTGACCTCGGGAGGCGCTACAATTTTTCAGTTCGCTTTTATCAGAATTACAGAAGCAGGACTGTCACAGGCTGGTATTATTTTTAGTCGCTTTATTCTGATTATTTTCTTTTCTACTCTTCTGACTCTGACAACGACGCCCTTAAGCTTGTCCGATGCGGTTGAGTTTTTGCTGAAACCTCTGAAGGTCTTCAAGGTGCCAGCACATGAGATTGGCCTGATGCTCTCTATGAGCCTGCGCTTCGTTCCAACTTTAATGGATGATACTACTCGGATTATGAACGCCCAGAGGGCGCGTGGTGTTGACTTTGGCGAGGGAAAGCTTGTTCAAAAGGTCAAATCTATTATTCCCATTCTAATCCCTTTGTTTGCTTCTAGTTTTAAAAGGGCAGATGCTCTAGCAATTGCCATGGAAGCGCGTGGCTATAATGGAGGTGAAGGGCGGACACGTTTTCGCCGTTTGGCATGGAAAAGAAATGACAGCTTGGCTATTATTAGCTTACTTATATTAGGTATTCTGCTTTATATATTGAAAAACTGACCTACTGTTTAAAGTGTTTTTTAGAGAATAGTATAAGTTAAACCTGTCTATTTTTTGCCTCGTCAAAGAAAATATTTGGCAAAAAAGCTCTAAAAGTCTGTTTTTAACGTCTAAACTAAATGTTCTTGTAACGTTTGACTTGGTAATGTAACTTTCTGGTAATATTTTATGTGTAAGATAGTATTATCACCGAAAGGAGAATTACATTTTAATGAACAAAAAAACAGCAAAATGGACTTTAACAGGTGCAGTCGCTGCAGCGGCTTTCTTGGTTTCAGGTATTGCAAATGCTGAGACCTATACAGTTGAAGCCGGTGATACTTTATCAGCTATTGCTAACGAAAAAAATACAACTCTTGAGAAATTAGTAGAGTTAAACAAGATTGCAGATCCGAATCACATCCGTGTTGGTCAAATCTTGGAACTTGGAAATAGTGCCAAAACGTCTGAAACAAGCGTAGCAGCAACTGCAACTCCCGTAAATAATTATGCAGCACCTGCAGCAACAGCTAATTCAGCAGCAACTTCAGGAGGCCTTGTACTTAGCAATGGTAATACCGCTGGTGCAACTGGTTCTTATGCAGCATCACGTATGGCAGAAATGACTGGTGTTCCTGCATCAACTTGGGAAGCTATCATTGCCCGTGAATCAAATGGTCAAGTAGATGCTTACAACCCTTCAGGTGCTAGTGGTCTTTTCCAAACAATGCCAGGTTGGGGTTCAACAGCTACTGTTGATGATCAAATCCAATCAGCATATAGCGCCTATAGTGCTCAAGGACTTTCAGCTTGGGGTTACTAAGATAAAACTAAAAAACCACAGAATCCCTGTGGTTTTTTTAGTTTACATAAAATTGACAATTTATAAGCAGAAAATGGTAGTATAGATAAAGATTTAAAGATAACAATCTTATCTAGATTGACAGCTATGTAAAGTTATGAAAAGTGTTCGTTTAATATTTTTAAAATGTGTTTGGGAGAATGAGCCAGGAAATCTGCTCCATTTTCTAGTAACTCTTTTTGGCTGCCAAACCCCCAAAGGACTCCTAGAGTTGAGATTCCTACTTCTTTACCGCCAATTATATCAAACTTTGTATCGCCTATAATTATGGTTTCTTCAGGATTTGCATCTAGTGTTTGCAGAGCTCGGCGCAAAACATCTGCTTTGTGAAATGAATCTGGCAGTGAGCCAAAAATATCATCGAATTGCTCAGAGATGGCTAGATTTGCTAATAAATCTTGTGCTGTGGGTTGATTTTTACTTGTTGTTACATAAATCTGATAGCTGGCTTCTTTTAACTGTGTCAGCAATTCTGGTATCCCCTCATAGAGGCGGACGCCCCAGATGCCTTTTTCCTTATAGAAGCTGCGGTAATAGTTAATCGCTTCTGGAACTTGGCTTTCTTCAAGAACAGAGGCGAAGCTTACTTCCAGAGGCGGCCCCATAAAACTTTTTATAATACTTTCTTCAGGGCACTCTTTTCCAAGTTGTTTGAAGCTGTATTCAAAGGATTCTTGGATGCCCTTTGAACTGTCAACTAAGGTTCCATCCAAATCAAAGAAGATATATTTCAAATGACTCATCTTGTCTCCTTTTTTACTATCTAGTAAATCTACTTGACAAATTTGTCAAGGTTATTCTCCAAAGATTTCTTTTGAAAGTCTGCGGCCTGTAGGTGTTGTAGCTAGGCCACCTTCAGCTGTTTCTCTGAAAGCAGTAGGCAGACTTGACCCAACTTGATACATGGCGTCAATGACTTCGTCAACAGGAATTTTAGACTCGATTCCCGCAAGAGCCATATCAGCTGCAATAAATGCGTAACTGGCTCCCATAGCATTTCGCTTGACACAAGGCACTTCTACCAGACCAGCTACTGGATCACAAATCAAGCCCAGCATGTTTTTAATGACAAAACAAATAGCTTGACTGGCTTGAAAAGGTGAACCTCCAGCAGCGAGAACTAAAGCAGCTGCACTCATAGCAGAAGCGGAGCCAACCTCAGCTTGACAGCCACCTTCAGCACCCGAAATTGAGGCGTTATTGGCAATAACTAGGCCAAAAGCGCCTGCAGCTAATAGAAAGTTTAGCTGTTCTTCTTCTGAGAGTCCTAATTTTTCAATGGCAGATGTAAGAACAGCTGGCAGACAGCCAGCGCTGCCGGCAGTAGGTGTTGCACAAACTAAACCCATTTTAGCATTATGCTCATTGACAGCAATAGCATTTTTTGCAGCAGTCAGCACAGTGTAATCTGATAAAGTCTTTCCTGACTGGATATAGTGGTCAAGTTTTGCTGCGTCTCCGCCAGTCAAGCCACTGCGAGACTTGCTCTCATCAAGTCCAAGAAGGACAGAGGCTTTCATGACTTCCAGATTGCGACCCATCAGTCGCAGGACTTCATCTCTTTCACGACCAGTTAATTCATACTCGGTAGCAATCATCAATTCAGCAACATTTCCTTGGTAATCCAAGTCAGCTTGCTCTACCAATTCTTTGATGGAATAAAACATATCTTCTCCTATTTAAAGAAATTCACATTATGCAGATGAGGAATATTGCGAATTTCGTCAATGGCTTCCTCACAGCTGCGGCTGTCAACTTCAATAATCATAATCGCTTTTTCTCCAGCCTTCTCACGAGTAACATTCATCTGAGCTATATTGATATTGTAGCGTGAAAGAGCTTCGGTGACATGGGCAATCATGCCTGGAACATCCTGGTGGACAATAATAATGGTCGGAGTATTCATGCTCAGAGATACAGAAAAGCCATTCAGCTCTGTTACTTGAATGTTGCCGCCACCGATAGAGACTCCAGTCACACTGATTGTTTTACGGTCATTTTTTACTGTAATCTTTGTTGTATTGGGGTGGGGAGCATTGCTATCCTTTTGAATGGTCCAGACAATCTTGATGCCACGTTTATGAGCAATTTCAAGGCTGTTAGGAATCTCAGGGTCATCTGTCTCCATTCCTAAAATCCCTGCGACAAGAGCCAAGTCAGTTCCGTGACCTCGGTAAGTTTTGGCAAAAGAGTTAAAGAGCTGGAATTCTACTTCCGTAGGCTCGTCATTAAAAATGGAGGAGACAATTTTTCCGATACGGACGGCGCCTGCCGTATGACTGCTTGATGGGCCAATCATCACAGGTCCGATAATATCAAAAACAGATTGAAATCTTAGTGAAGTCATGATTTCTCCTTGCAGCTTATTATTATTTTCATTATAACAAAGTTAAGGGCTTTCTGCTGATTTTTTAAATGAATTAAAAGTGGATATTATAAAATTTGTTTGATAGGAAAGTAAACGAGCAAATCAATAAGTTTACAAAGTTGTAAACATAATTTACAGTTAATAAATTTAGTTAAATTTCTGATTTGTTTTCCGAGTCCTTTCGTGCTATAATAGGCCTTGCTCAAGCGACCTTCAATCGTTGAAAGCACAGCACGACCTTCAATCGTGAAATAACGAAAAGATGGGAGAACACAATGAGTGATAACTCTAAGATTCGTGTCGTTGTTGGTATGAGCGGAGGTGTCGATTCATCAGTAACTGCTTTGCTCTTGAAAGAGCAAGGTTACGATGTGATTGGCATCTTCATGAAAAACTGGGACGACACAGACGAATTTGGTGTCTGTACAGCCACAGAAGACTACAAGGATGTAGCTGCTGTTGCAGATCAGATTGGCATTCCTTACTACTCTGTCAACTTTGAGAAAGAGTACTGGAATCGCGTTTTTGAATACTTCTTGGCGGAATACCGAGCTGGTAGGACTCCAAATCCAGATGTCATGTGTAACAAGGAAATCAAGTTTAAAGCCTTCCTTGACTATGCCTTGACACTGGGTGCAGATTACGTTGCAACGGGTCACTATGCTCAGATAAAGAGAGACCAAGATGGCTTGGTTCACATGTTGCGTGGCAAGGACAACAATAAGGATCAGACTTACTTCCTAAGCCAACTGTCACAGGAACAACTGCAAAAGACTATGTTTCCTCTGGGGCATTTAGAAAAGCCAGAAGTTCGAGCAATTGCTGAAAGAGCTGGTTTAGCTACAGCTAAGAAAAAAGACTCGACTGGTATTTGCTTCATTGGTGAGAAGAATTTTAAAGAATTTCTGAGTCAATATTTACCAGCCCAGCCTGGTCGCATGATGACCTTGGAAGGCCGAGATATGGGCCAGCATGCTGGGTTGATGTATTATACTATTGGCCAGCGGGGTGGTCTTGGAATTGGTGGTCAGCACGGTGGAGATAATGAGCCTTGGTTTGTGGTTGGAAAAGACCTCAGCCAAAATATCCTTTATGTGGGTCAAGGCTTTTACCATGACAACTTAATGTCAACCAGTCTTGACGCTAGTCAGGTTCATTTCACAAAAGAAATGCCAGAAGAATTTACTATGGAATGTACAGCTAAGTTCCGCTACCGTCAGCCTGATTCTAAGGTGACAGTACATGTCAAAGGAGACAAGGCAGAGGTCATCTTTGCGGAGCCACAGCGCGCCATTACACCAGGACAGGCAGTTGTCTTTTACGATGGCGAAGAGTGTTTAGGTGGCGGTTTAATTGACAATGCCTACCGTGATGGCAAGGTTTGTCAGTATGTCTAACTGGAGTTAAATAAAAACAATGAGTTCTCAATTTTTTTATGCATTTATGGCATTTTTCGCTATAATGAACCCAATTTCAAATCTTCCTGCTTACATGGCTTTAGTAGCAGATGATAGTCAAAAAATTTCACGAAAAATTGCTTTTAGGAGTCTTTTGATTGCCTTTGTTATTGTAACTGTTTTTATCTTTTCAGGAGATTTCATTTTTAAAGTATTTGGAATTACAATTGTTTCTTTCAGAATTGCTGGTGGAATATTAGTGGCCGTTATCGGTTATCATATGATTAATGGTAATCATTCACCCAGCTATAAAGGAATGGAGCAGCAAGCAGTAAATTCAGATCCAATGTCTATTGCTATTTCTCCTCTTGCAATGCCACTTTTTGCGGGACCAGGTACAATTACAACTGCTTTAAGTCTGGCTAATGGAGGTTTGCAGAATCAACTGATAACCGTAGTTGCTTTTGCTCTACTATGTGTCATCACTTATCTCCTGTTAAGAAGTGCAAAACAAATTGCAGGCTTCTTGGGAGAAAATTTGATGAAAATTATAACGAAAATGATGGGACTTTTACTATTCTCGATAGGAATACAGATGATTATCGTCAGTGTGCAGACCTTGCTCAAACAGTGATTTGCATTGACAAAACGATTTGATTTGATAAAATAGCTTTAACAATAGTCATGATGGTCAAAGCTCATGGATGTTGCAGGCTTTTTTGTCCTGCACTTCTGGAGACTTGGCCTTTTTTGGTGAAAAAAAACGAAGGAAAAAGAAATGTCACACAATTTTACTGAAAGTTATGATATTATCGTGATTGGAGCAGGGCATGCTGGGGTTGAGGCATCGCTGGCTGCTAGTCGAATGGGTTGCAAGGTTCTTTTAGCAACCATCAATATTGAGATGCTGGCTTTTATGCCCTGCAATCCTTCTATCGGAGGGTCTGCTAAAGGGATTGTCGTTCGTGAAGTAGATGCTTTGGGTGGGGAGATGGCCAAGAATATTGACAAGAGCTATATCCAAATGAAGATGCTCAATACTGGTAAAGGACCCGCTGTTCGGGCTCTTCGGGCCCAGGCGGATAAGGAAGTTTACTCCAAAGAAATGCGGAAGACTGTTGAAAATCAAGAAAATCTGACTCTGCGGCAAACCATGATTAATGAAATCTTGGTAGAAGATGGTAAGGTCATTGGGGTTAAAACAGCGACCCATCAGGAGTATGCAGCTAAAGCTGTTATTGTTACGACTGGAACAGCCTTGCGGGGAGAAATTATTATTGGTGATCTCAAGTATTCATCTGGTCCAAACCATAGCTTAGCAGCCATTCCTTTAGCAGATAATCTGCGTGACCTAGGATTTGAAATTGGTCGTTTTAAAACTGGAACTCCTCCACGTGTTAAGGCGTCATCTATCAATTATGATGTGACTGAAATTCAGCCAGGTGATGAAAAAGCCAATCATTTCTCTTACACGTCTCGTGATGAGGACTATGTGAAAGATCAAGTTCCTTGCTGGTTGACTTATACCAATGCGGAAAGTCATGAGATTATCCAAAATAACTTGCATCGGGCTCCTATGTTTTCAGGAGTAGTCAAGGGAGTGGGGCCACGCTATTGCCCGTCTATTGAGGATAAGATCGTCCGTTTTGCGGACAAAGAACGCCACCAGCTTTTCTTAGAACCTGAGGGTCGTGATACAGAAGAAGTTTATGTGCAGGGGTTGTCAACTAGTTTGCCAGAAGATGTGCAGAAGGACTTGGTTCACTCTATCAAGGGTCTAGAAAATGCTGAGATGATGCGGACAGGCTATGCCATTGAGTACGATATGATTATGCCCCACCAGTTGCGGGCAACCTTGGAAACCAAGAAAATTTCAGGGCTGTTTACAGCAGGTCAGACCAATGGGACTTCTGGTTATGAAGAAGCTGCAGGTCAAGGGATTATTGCTGGGATAAATGCGGCCTTGAAAATCCAAGGTAAGCCGGAGCTGATTCTGAAGCGCAGTGATGGTTACATTGGAGTCATGATTGATGATTTGGTGACCAAGGGAACTGTAGAACCTTACCGACTCTTGACTAGCCGAGCTGAGTACCGTTTGATTCTCCGCCATGACAATGCCGATATGCGTTTGACAGAGCTGGGACGAGAAATTGGTCTGGTAGATGATGAGCGCTGGGCTCGTTTCGAGATTAAAAAGAATCAATTTGACAATGAAATGAAGCGTTTGGAATCCATCAAGCTAAAGCCTGTCAAGGAAACCAATGCCAAGGTAGAAGCACTTGGTTTTAAGCCTCTGACAGATGCAGTAACTGCCAAAGAATTTATAAGGCGACCGGAAGTGTCTTATCAAGATGTGGTTCAGTTCATTGGTCCAGCTGCAGAAGAGCTTGATGAAAAGATTATCGAGTTGCTTGAGACAGAGATTAAGTACGAAGGCTATATTTCCAAAGCTCTTGATCAGGTTGAAAAGATGAAGCGCATGGAAGAGAAGCGGATTCCAGCAAATATTGACTGGGATGATATTGACTCGATTGCGACAGAAGCACGACAGAAGTTTAAGAAAATCAATCCAGAAACGATTGGTCAGGCAAGTCGTATTTCTGGTGTCAATCCAGCAGATATTTCCATTTTGATGGTTTACTTAGAAGGCAAGTCTAGAAGCATTTCTAAAAATCAAGCGAAGTAACTCTTGTAAAAGGCTTAGTTTCCTTTGGGAAGCAGCCTTTTTGTGTAAATTTACAAGAGGTTTACAACGTTGTAAACTTTGAAAGGCTGTTTTTCGCTTCCTTTACCCTTCTTAAATGCTTTACTTATTGGGAGAAATTCGCTTTTTTCTAGGATTTATGGTAAAATGGCGGAATAAGAGGTCTATGATGAAAAAATTTCGTTTTGCCCCAATTCACTTGGCGATGGCGGGTCTAATTTCCTTTATAATCTTAGCCATCTGTCTGAGGCTTTTTGGTGATAGTTTGGCCATGCTAGCTGCTCTCATGCTTGTGCTGGCTCTTTTGATTGTGCTTTTTATCCAGCAACAGAGAGTATCAGAGCTAGATGAGATTGAGCAGATTCATTATGTCAATCATCAAGCAGAAGGAAGCCTCGCTTCCTTGCTGGATAAGATGCCAGTTGGTGTCATTAAAATCAGTGAAGATAACGGTGATGTAGAGTGGTTTAATCCCTATGCAGAACTGATTTTTACAACTGAAGATGGTGATTTTGATGCTGATATGCTCAAGAATATCATGAAGGCTGCTTATTCAGACTCTGGTCATTATGCTACGGTTGGAGACAAGAAATATTCGGTTTACTTGGACCGTGCATCCAGTGTGTTTTATTTTTTTGATGCATCCAATGAATACGAAGCCACCGTTGGTCTGGTGACAACGCGCCCAGTAATCGGGATTATCTCGGTGGATAATTATGATGATTTAGAAGACGTCGTTTCTGATACGGACATCAGTCAAATCAATAGCTTTGTAGCCAATTTCGTAGCAGAATTTTCTGAGCAGTTTCACATGTTTTACCGCCGGGTTAGCATGGATCGGTTCTATCTTTTTACGGATTACACAGTGCTGGAACAGCTGATGGAAAATAAATTTTCTATCATTGATCAATTTCGGACGGAAGCTAAAAATCGAGAACTGTCGCTGACACTCAGTATGGGCTTTTCTTATGGTGATGGCAATCATGATGAAATCGGCCGTGTCGCTCTGCTTAACCTCAACTTAGCTGAAGTTCGCGGTGGGGACCAGGCTGTCGTTAAAGAAAATAATGACAACATGAACCCAATCTTCTTTGGTGGAGGAACGGCGTCAGCTGTTAAGCGCACGCGCACCCGAACTCGGGCTATGATGACTGCGATCTCTGATAAGATTAAGAGTGTGGATCAGGTCTTTGTAGTCGGACATAGAAATTTGGATATGGATGCCTTGGGATCCGCTCTGGGAATGCAGCTCTTTGCTAGTAATATCATTGAGAAAGCTTATGTGGTCTATGATCCGTCTCAGATGGCTTCTGACATTGAACGATCCATTACAAAGCTCCAGCAGGAAGGGGCTGACTATCTGGTGCCGCTTTCTGAAGCAGTGAATATGGTGACCAATCGTTCGCTTTTGATTATGGTTGACCACTCCAAGATATCTCTGACTCTGTCTAAGGATTTCTTTGATCAATTCAGTCAGATTATCGTAGTCGATCACCATCGTCGTGATGAAGATTTTCCTGAAAATGCGGTAATTGCCTATATCGAAAGTGGGGCTAGCAGTGCCAGTGAATTGGTAACGGAGCTGATTCAGTTCCAGAATTCTAAAAAGAACCGTCTCAGTAAGATGCAAGCCAGCCTTCTCATGGCAGGTATCATGCTTGACACCAAAGGATTTTCATCTCGGGTCACCAGTCGGACCTTTGATGTGGCCAGCTATCTACGAACTAGGGGCAGTGACAGTGTTGTGATTCAGGATATTTCCGCTACGAATTTTGAGGAATATCGTGCGATTAATGAACTGATTTTAAACGGCAAGAAGATTTTGCCAAATGTCATTGTAGCAGCTGGTCCAGAGGAGAACACTTATGATACAGTTGTTATCAGTAAGGCAGCTGATACCATGCTCTCCATGTCAGGAATTGAAGCTACTTTTGTCGTGAGCAAGAATACCAAAGGCTATGTGTCTATTTCGGCTCGCAGTCGCAGCAAGATCAATGTTCAGCGAATTATGGAAAAGTTGGGCGGTGGCGGTCATTTCAATCTGGCAGCAGCTCAAATTGAAGGTAAAACAGTTTCTGAGGTTCTTCAGTCGCTGAATCAAGAAATTATGGACCAAGTCATTAAAGAGGAAGTAATAATAGACGAGGAGAAAAAAGGATGAAAGTAATTTTTTTAGCAGATGTAAAAGGCAAGGGCAAAAAAGGCGAAATCAAGGAAATGCCGACTGGCTACGCTCAAAATTTTCTGATTAAGAAAAATTTAGCCAAGGAAGCAACAGCCCAGGCTATTGGTGAACTGCGCGGCAAGCAAAAGTCTGAAGAAAAAGCCCATGCGGAACTAGTGGCAGAAGCTCAAGCTATTAAAGCTAAATTAGCAGAAGAAGCTACTCTTGTTGAATTTACTGAAAAAGTTGGTCCGGACGGCCGCACCTTTGGCTCTATTACCAGCAAGAAAATAGCAGAAGAACTGCAGAAGCAGTTTGGCATCAAAATTGACAAACGGCATATTAAGGTGGACTCACCGATTCGTTCCATTGGTCTGATAGATGTTCCAGTGAAAATTTATCAGGATATAGCTGGAGTGATTCGTTTGCGGGTTAAAGAAGGATAATAGTGATTTGAAGGAAGGATTTACCGATGGCAGAGATTGATGAACTCCGAGCTCAGCCTCAGGATATTTTAGCGGAGCAGTCCGTTTTAGGAGCCATTTTCATTGATGAGAGCAAACTGGTCTTTGTTCGTGAGTATATCGAGCCTGCTGATTTCTTTAAGTATGCCAATCGCTTGATTTTCAAGGCTATGATTGACTTGGCTGACCGCGGCGATGCCATTGATGCAACGACTGTTCGTAACATTTTGGACAGCCAGGGTGACTTGCAGAATATCGGCGGTCTCAGCTACTTGGTGGAAGTGGTCAATTCCGTGCCAACATCTGCCAATGCGGAATACTATGCTAAAATCGTTGCAGAAAAGGCTATTTTAAGGCGGCTGATTTCGCGTCTGACAGAGTCTATCAATCAAGCCTACGATGGTGACCGTTTGTCAGAGGAAATTATTGCCGGAGCTGAAAAAGCACTGATTGATGTCAGCGAAACAGCCAACCGCAGTGGCTTTAAAAATATCCGTGATGTGCTGAATCTTAACTTTAGCAATCTGGAGGCCCGGTCTCTGCAGACATCAGATATCACTGGGATTGCGACTGGCTACCGTGAGCTGGACAAGATGACGACTGGTCTGCATGAGGAAGAATTAATCATTCTGGCGGCTCGGCCAGCGGTCGGAAAGACAGCCTTTGCCCTTAATATCGCTCAGAATATCGGAACTAAGCTGGATAAGACTGTGGCCATTTTCTCTCTGGAAATGGGGGCGGAGAGCTTGGTGGACCGGATGCTGGCTTCAGAAGGGGTAATTAATTCTCATTCCATTCGTACGGGGCAACTGACAGATGAAGAGTGGCAAAAATATACCATTGCGACAGCTAATCTGGCTAACGCTAGTATTTATATCGATGATACACCAGGGATTCGGATTACAGAGATTCGCTCGCGGGCTCGAAAACTGGCTCAGGAAACGGGCAATCTAGGGCTGGTCTTGATTGACTATCTGCAGCTGATTACAGGAACTGGCCGTGAAAATCGCCAGCAAGAGGTTTCGGAAATTTCCCGGCAGTTGAAAATCTTGGCGAAGGAGCTCAAGGTGCCGGTCATTGCGCTGAGTCAGCTCTCGCGTGGCGTGGAACAGCGGCAGGATAAGAGACCAGTGCTGTCTGATATTCGGGAATCAGGTTCCATTGAGCAGGATGCGGATATCGTTGCTTTCCTTTACCGGGATGATTATTATGATCGCGCTGGTGAGGAGGAAGAAGGCATTCCCAACAACAAGGTTGAAGTCATTATTGAGAAAAACCGGAGCGGAGCGCGTGGTACAGTAGAGTTAATTTTCCAGAAAGAGTATAATAAATTCTCAAGTATTTCCAAAAGAGAGGATGAATAAAGATGAGTGATGCATTTACAGATGTGGCAAAAATGAAAAAAATCAAAGAAGATATCAAGGCGCATGAAGGACAAATCGTCGAGATGACGCTGGAAAACGGTCGTAAGCGCCAAAAAAGCAAGCAAGGCCGTCTGATTGAAGTCTATCCGTCTTTGTTTATCGTGGAATATTCCAATGAAGGCGGTCAGCCAGGGGAAATCTCTAATACTTATGTGGAGTCTTATACCTACTCTGACATTTTGACAGAAAAGAACCTCATCCGTTATTTTGATGAATAGAAAGGTCCAGTGGGCCTTTTTACTTATATTTGAAGCAATTCTTCAGTCAAATCGACTTATATAGAGGATGATAAGCAAAGAAAACAGGTGGTCATCATGATTAAAAATTTGGTTTTTGATTTGGGCAATGTTCTGATTGAATGGAATTCTGAGAAAATCTTGACCTATTTTGAACCTGAGAAAGAGCGGCGGCAGGTCCTTAAACAGGCCATTTTTGGGTCGGGTGTCTGGCATCAGACGGACAAGGGAGAGCTGAGTTTGAAAGAAGCTTGTGAGGAAGTCTTGGCTCAGCTGGACGTTTCCTATCATTCTGCCGTTAAGAATATCTTTTATCATTGGTATGAGGTTGTGCATGTTTACAGTGATTTACAGGAAAGAATTTGGCTATGGGCTGACCAGGGCTATCGAATCTATATCTTGTCAACCACTTGTGAGATTTTTTATCATATTGAAAAAGCTGGTTTGTTGCCCATTTACCCACTGCTGTCGGGGTATATCCTTTCCTCAGAGGTCGGGGTCGTCAAGCCGGAAGCAGAGATTTACCAAAAGCTCTTGAAAAAGTATGGTTTGGATCCAGTGGAGTCCGTCTTTATTGATGATATTCAGGCTAACTTAGATACGGCAGCTGAACTGGGCTTTGAAACCATCTTATCCACAAGCGAGACAGAGAATATCAAAGCTTTGGAGACTTTGCTGGCTACGAAAGGTAAGTTTGACTGATTGATGATAGTTCGCTTCGCTTATAGTTGAAAAGGAGTGAGCCCAAGCTCCAACCTTGACATTTGCTGATGATTGCGCTATCATAGTCCTATATATGGGAGTCTGTGTACAGTCTGAGAGGAAGTGTAAGCTTCGACCGCACCTGATCTGGGTAATGCCAGCGTAGGAAACATACCGAAAAATGTGGTATTTGTGCGCCTTTTCCATATATGGAAAAGGCCTTTTCTTTTATCATCTTTATCGAATGGTGATATCTTGAAGAATTGCAGTGCTAAAATGCAGGAAGGGAGGAAAACTAATCAATGAAAGCACTACAAAGGCTGATGCGGCAGCAAATCGGTCTCTTAGGGATGCTGGGTGTACTTGTCATCTGGCAGGTCATGGGCTGGCTCAAGCTCTTGCCCAAGTTTATCCTGCCGACACCTCTGGAAATCGGTCAGGCTTTTATCAGAGATGCCGGATTTCTAGCAAGTCATAGCTGGGCGACCTTAAAAGTAGCCTTGCTGGGTTTAGTCTTGGGCGTCATCTTGGCTTGTATACTAGCTATACTCATGGACAGCATGAGCTGGCTCAATGATCTGATCTACCCCATGATGGTCGTGGTGCAGACTATTCCGACCATTGCTTTGGCGCCAATTCTGGTTCTCTGGCTGGGTTATGGGATTTTGCCCAAGATTGTGCTCATTATTCTGACGACGACTTTTCCGATTATCGTCAGTATTCTGGATGGTTTTCGGCATTGTGACAGAGACACCTTGACTCTCTTTGAGCTTATGCAGGCCAATCGCTGGCAGATTCTCTGGCATTTTAAGATTCCAGCTAGCTTGCCTTATTTCTATGCGGGCTTGCGCGTCAGTGTATCTTATGCCTTTATCACGACCGTGGTTTCCGAATGGCTGGGCGGTTTTGAAGGCTTGGGTGTTTATATGATTCAGTCTAAGAAACTTTTCCAGTACGATACCATGTTTGCCATTATCATATTGGTTTCGGTTATCAGTCTTCTGGGGATGAAGCTGGTGGCTGTCAGTGAAAAATATGTCATTAAGTGGAAATAGGAGCTCAGCTCTGCTATTTTCCGAAGAAAGAAAAGAGGATAATAATGAAAAAAAGTTACAAAATGCTGCTGGCAGGTTTGGCTGCCGTATCTATCTTTAGTCTAGCGGCCTGCAGTCAGTCAGGCTCGAAGTCAGCTAAGAAGGATAAAAAGATTGATTTTATCCTAGACTGGTCACCTAACACCAACCATACCGGCCTTTATGTGGCTCAGGAAAAGGGCTACTTCAAGGAAGCAGGCGTGGATGTGGATATCAAGTTGCCGCCTGAAGATAGCAGTTCGGATCTGATTATCAATGGCAAGGCACCTTTTGGTATTTATTTCCAGGACTCTATGGCTAAAAAACTGGATAAGGGCGCAGAAATCACAGCTGTCGCGGCTATTGTAGAGCATAATACTTCGGGCATTATTTCCAAAAAATCTGCAGGGATTACAAGTCCTAAGGATCTGGCTGGCAAGAAATATGGCACCTGGAATGATCCGGTGGAGCTGGGCATGCTCAAAACCTTGGTTGAAAGCCAAGGAGGTCAGTTTGATGAAGTGGAAAAAGTTCCCAACAACGATTCCAACTCAATTACGCCGATTGAAAATGGCTTGTTTGATGCAGCGTGGATTTATCATGGCTGGGACGGCATCATGGCTCAAACTCAGGGCATGGATACAAATTTCTTTTATATGAAGGACTATGTAAAGGAGTTTGACTACTATTCTCCAGTCATCATTGCCAATAATGACTACCTGAAGAAGAATCCGGAAGAGGCGAAAAAAGTCCTGCAGGCTATCAAGAAGGGCTATCAATATGCTATGGAGCACCCTGAAGAAGCAGCGGATATTTTAATCAAGCATGCGCCAGAGTTGAAAAGCAAGCGTGACTTTGTCTTGGATTCCCAAAAATATTTGTCCGAGCAATATGCATCGGATAAGGACAAGTGGGGTCAGTTTGAGGCTAGCCGCTGGAATGCCTTTTACAAATGGGCCAAGGATAAAGGTATCGTGGACAATGACTTGAGGGACAAGGGATTCAGCAACGATTATATAAAATAATGACAGAAATTAAACTTGAAAATGTAAGCTATGCTTACGATGAGCAGCAGATTTTGAAAGACATCAGCCTAGAGGTAGAAGCAGGCCAGGTTGTAGCGATTTTGGGGCCTAGTGGAGTCGGGAAAACGACCCTCTTTAATCTGATTGCGGGGATTTTGGAGGTCCAGACGGGTAGGATTGTCCTAGACGGACAGGAAAATCCCAAGGGTCGCGTGAGCTACATGCTACAGAAGGACTTGCTGCTGGAGCACAAGACGGTGCTGGGGAATGTCATCTTGCCTCTCTTAATCCGAAAGGTATCCAAAAAGGAAGCGACGGAGCAGGCAAGTCAGATTTTGAAGGAGTTCGGGCTTTTTGATGTGGCAGACAAGTATCCACATGAACTGAGCGGGGGGATGCGGCAGCGCGTGGCTCTGCTACGAACCTATATGTTCGGTCACAAGCTATTTCTTCTAGACGAGGCCTTTAGTGCTTTGGATGAGCTGACCAAGATGGAGCTACACGCTTGGTATCTGGATATTCATCGTAGGCTGGGTCTGACAACTCTCCTTATCACTCATAGCATCGAGGAAGCTCTGGCTCTCAGTGACCGTATCTATATTCTGAAAAATCGGCCTGGGCAAATTGTTGCAGATCTCCAGCTGGTCTGGTTAGACAACGAGGATAAGGAATTGCAGAAGCTACGATACAAGCAGGAGATTTTGAAGATTTTGGGAGTGTGAAGCAACTGCCTGAATTCCTTTACTTTCTAGAAATAACTTTAATCAAGCCTTTTGGCTTGATTTTTTGCATAAGTCCCTTTACTTTTGACTTTATTCATGGTACAATAGCCCTTGTGTGAAATAGCAGCAGGAAAGCATGGAGCTCGTCAACAGAACATCAGCTATAAAAGTAGCCTTAGCTGTTTGGGCGAAAATGTTCTGCACGAATCAGGGCTTTCTAAGTGACTATTTCCTCAAAAAAATTTTACGGGAGGACATTTTTATGTCACGTTATACAGGACCATCTTGGAAACAAGCTCGTCGTTTGGGTCTTTCTCTTACTGGTACAGGGAAAGAATTGGCTCGCCGCAACTATGTACCTGGTCAACATGGACCAAACAACCGCAGCAAATTGTCTGAATATGGTTTGCAATTGGCTGAAAAGCAAAAACTTCGTTTCACTTACGGTGTAGGTGAAAAACAATTCCGTAACTTGTTCGTTCAAGCTTCAAAAATCAAAGAAGGAATCCTTGGTTTCAACTTCATGCTTCTCTTGGAGCGTCGCTTGGATAACGTTGTTTACCGTCTTGGTCTTGCGACTACTCGTCGTCAAGCTCGTCAATTCGTAAACCACGGTCACATCCTTGTTGACGGCAAACGCGTTGATATCCCATCATACCGCGTAACTCCAGGTCAAGTGATCTCAGTTCGTGAGAAATCATTGAAAGTTCCAGCAATCCTTGAAGCTGTTGAAGCAACTCTTGGACGTCCAGCATTCGTATCATTTGATGCTGAAAAATTAGAAGGTTCATTGACTCGCCTTCCAGAGCGCGATGAAATCAACCCAGAAATCAACGAAGCTCTTATCGTTGAATTCTACAACAAAATGCTTTAATTTGTATTTGTTCAGAAGCCGGTTTCCCGGCTTCTTTTTTAATACTCTCAATGAATTAATTAGAGCTATTTCCAACTTAAAAAATGTCAATGGATTGAGACAGCTGTTTTGGGAATTATCTTATTTTTTCTGCTCCTATCCAATCAGCTGAGACACTCTGTAAAGATTTTTTCCAGCTTTTTTACGGAAGATTTGCTGAAATGGTGTATAATGGGGACAAGACAGAAACAGAAAATTGTATGAAAGGAGTAGCAATGAAGGTTCTAGTGACAGGAGCGACTGGCTTTCTAGGAAAGTATGTTGTTGAAGAGCTAGCTGAACAAGGCTATCAGGTGCGGGCTTTTGGCCGTAATCTGAAGGCTGGTCGGCAGTTAGAGGGTCCTTTAGTAGAGTTTTTTGCTGGTGATTTTACTAGAGAAGAGGAGATTTTTGCAGCCTGCGAAGGAGTGGATGCAGTGGTACATGCTGGTGCTCTCTCAACGATTTGGGGACCCTGGGAGCAGTTTTATCAAACCAATGTAGTAGGGACCAAGCTGGTTATGGAAGCCTGCCGACATTTTGGAGTGCAAAGACTGGTCTATATTTCCTCTCCGAGTGTTTATGCTGCGGCGCGTGACCAATTGGCTATCAAAGAAGAGGCTGCTCCTCAGGAAAATGAGCTGAATTTCTATATAAAAAGCAAGCTCATGGCTGAGCGGATTGTTCGAAGCTACCCTCAAGTTCCATCGGTTATCTTGCGCCCTAGAGGGCTTTTTGGTATTGGAGATACCAGTATCTTTCCTAGGATTCTGCGCTTAAGTCAAAAACTGGCGATTCCACTTATCAGAAATGGCCAGCAAATGATGGATATGACCTGTGTGGAAAATGTAGCCTTGGCTGTTCGTCTGGCTTTAGAGATTCCAGAAGCGCAAGGACAAGTTTACAACATTACCAACGGAGAATCCCGTAGTTTCAGGGATATGCTGGATGAAGCTTTGGATGGTTTACAGGTTCGTAAACGTTATGTTAAGTTGCCTGCTGCTTTTCTAGGTCTTCTGGCACAAGGATTTGAAAGCTTTTATCGCTTTTTTAACATTGAAAAAGAGCCACCTCTGACTCTTTACACCTATTACTTAATGCGTTACAGCCAAACGCTGGATATATCAGCAGCAGTAAGAGATTTGGGCTATCAACCCAAGTTGACAATCAGTGAAGGGATTGCAAAATATGTCCAACATTATCGAGAAAATTGAGTATCTTCAGCCTGGGCGCTGCAGCAGTCACTTGCAACAGATGTTTAAGGGAGTTGCCAAGAAAAAAATGATTTTTCCGGCTGGTGTTTTCCTTTTGAAGCATCGTGAGAAAGGCTATATTCTCTATGACACTGGCTATTCTCCAGCTATTCTGAAGCCCAAGCTCAAATACTGGCTTTATGGTCTGGGAACGCCTGTTGATATGTCAGAAGAGGAGCGTGTAGATCGGCTGCTTGAGCAAAAAGGAATTGCGCCAGAAGATATTTCTTATGTCATCTTGTCGCACTTGCATCCAGATCACATTGGCGGAGCCGCTTTCTTTCCCAAGGCCCGCTTCATTCTGACCAAGACCGTTTTCAAAACTTATCAGCATGCCAAGCTTAAGGATTTGATTTTCAAGGAATTTCTTCCGCAGGATTTTGAGAGTCGGTTGGAAGTGGTGGAACCTCAGCAGGTCCAAGCAGAATTCCTCTATCGCAAGACAGTTGATTTGTTTGGGGATGGCAGTATATATCTGGCCTCAGTTGATGGGCATGCCGCTGGTCAAGCGTGTCTCTTTTTGCCAGATTATCATCTGTTTATCGGAGCTGATTTGTGCTGGGGCGTGGATCTGTTGCCTTATACCGAGCAGATGCGTTTCTTGCCGTCACTAATCCAGGATAACAAGGAAGAATACATGGCTGGTGTGGCCTTGCTGCGGCAGTTGCTTGCTGTCGGTTATCAGGTGCTAGTCAGTCATGATCCGGCTGAGAGAGTGGAACAGATTTTGTATGAAACTAGGAACATTTCTAAAAACCTTTAGCGTCATGCGCTGGGGGCATCGATTTAAAGATCGACAGGCTCTGGAACGCTATCAAGTCAAGGATTTAGCAATCTATCGGGAATTTCTGCAGCAGGAATCGCCTTATTTCAAATCAGGTATTCCAGCAGATTTTAAGATGAATAAAGCCTTTATGATGGAGCATTTCAATGAGCTCAATACTCAGGGACTGAATCGAGATGAGTTGCTAGCCTTTGCCCTGGAGAGCGAGCGGACACGTGATTTTAGTCCCATGATAGGAGAGATTGCTGTCGGCTTGTCTTCAGGGACATCTGGTCACCGAGGCTTGTTTGTCACCACTGAAAAGGAGCGCAGCATGTGGGCGGCAGCCATCTTGGCCAAGATGCTGCCTAAAGGTAAACTCTTTGGGCACAAAATAGCCTTTTTTCTTCGGGCAGATAACCAGCTCTATCAGACTGTCAATTCAGGCTTGATTTCTCTGGAGTATTTTGATACTTTTCAGGGAGCCGAAGAGCATGTAGAGCGTTTGAATGCTTACCAGCCAACGATTTTGGTAGCGCCAGCATCAATGCTCTTGGAGCTGGCTAAACAAGTCCAGGCAGGAAATTTGAAAATTGCCCCTAGCAAAGTCGTATCGGTGGCAGAGATTTTAGAAGAGCCAGATCGGCAGAGGATTCAAGAAGGATTTGGTCTAAAAAAGGTGGATCAGGTCTACCAAGCGACCGAGGGCTTTCTAGCCTGCACTTGTATCCACGGGAATCTTCATCTAAATGAAGATATTGTCCATGTAAAAAAGTGCTACTTGGATGATAGACGCTTTTATCCAATAATTACGGATTTCAAGCGGACTTCTCAGCCAATTTTTCAATATGAGCTGAATGATATCTTGGTGGAAAATCCTGAACCTTGCCCCTGCGGTTCGGTCTTTACACGGATTGATAGGATTGAGGGGCGCTCGGATGATATTTTCGTGTTTGAAAATGCTGCAGGTCAGTCGGTGGAGGTCTTTCCAGACTTTATCCGCCGTTGTCTGCTCTTAGTTGATGGGATTGGAGAATACCAAGTCGCTCAGAAACAGGACCATTCGCTGACCATTGCTATCGAACATCGTAGTCAGCAGCGAGAAGACGAGATTATCCAGCAGTTTCAAAACTTAGCGACTGATAAAAGCTTTCTTATGCCGGCTATTTCTTTTGAAGATTATCAGCGGGACAGAAGTCGTAAGTTGAAACGTATCTATCGGACTTAAGAATGCCCCAAGTGGAAAAATATATGAATCAGAGGCTGAAGCGCTTTGGCAGTTTACCCAACTGCCGAGCAGCCCCAAGTCTGACAAGAAGGAGTTTAATATGACTGCAGTAAAGAATCATATAAAGATTGTTGGTTATGGTACGCATCTACCTAGAAATACCGTGACTTTTAAGGATCAGACCCGTTATCGAGTGGTGGAAAATGAAGAAACCCAGCTTTCCATGGCGGTTAAGGCGATTGAAAAAGCCCTGCAGCAAGCGGGCTTGACAATCAAAGATATTGACTGCATCGTATCGGCCAGTGCGGTGGGCGTTCAGCCTATTCCCTGCACTGCTGCCCTGATTCATGAGTTGGTGGCTAAGGGCTTGTCTATTCCAGCCATGGATATCAATACGACCTGCACCAGCTTTATCTCAGCTTTAAGTCTCATGTCTCATTTGTTGGAGGCTGGTGAGTATCAGAGGATCCTCATCGTGTCCAGTGAGGTTGGAAGTTTGGGTCTCAATCCCAATCAGAAGGAAAGTTTTGAGTTGTTCAGTGACGGAGCAGCAGCTTTGATTTTTGAAGCAACAGAGGAAGAAAGAGGGGTCATCTCCAGCATGCAGCGGACCTGGTCTGAGGGAGCTCATGATACAGAGATTCGCGGTGGTTTGACATCTTTTCAGCCTAAGGAGTATTCGGATGCTACCAAAACTCACTACATGTTTGACATGAATGGCAAGAAGATTCTCTTGCTTTCTGCCAGAAAAATTCCGGAAATGTTTAAAGAATTTAAAGAAAAGAGCGGCCTCAGCCTATCTGATTTGGATTATATCATTCCGCATCAGGCGAGTCGTGCTCTGCCAATGGTCATGCGCAGCTTGGGTATACCTGATGATAAATACCTTAATATTGTGCAAGACTATGGTAATATGGTGTCAGTGGCAGTGCCCTTTTCTCTCTGTTATGCTTTGGAGCGCAACCTAGTCAGAGAAGGGGATACCATCGCTCTGATGGGAACAGCAGCTGGTATGACAGTCAATATGTTGGCTATGAAATTATAATACAATAAAAATAGGGTGTACAGAACCAAAAGAGGTTTTATACACCCTGTTTAATTTTTCAAAATATCAGAAGAGCCAGGATCCATTGGATTCGAGCAACTTCTTACAGCATTTTCAAAAGAAATTCTGCTATTTGTTCAGGACTTTCTTTTTTTCCTCTAGCAATCCACATCTGGCAGACACCAAAGAAGGCATTGGCAAGAAAGACCCGGCTGTATTCTTTTTCGAAATGATTGTAAATGCGATTGCTAAAACGGTCCTGTAGGTTATCTGCCAGCATCACCTGCAGCTTGTGGCGCAAGAAATTTTGAATCTCTTTCGTACCGTTTTCCGTCAAAAGGGCGGCTAAGAGCGGCTCTTGCTGGAGGAACTGAAAGACCTCCGTAATCGCAGTTTTGATATCTTCTTGATTGTTCTCAAAAATATACCCCAACTGATGAAAGAGGTTTTGCTGATAACGTTCAATCATATCGTACTTGTCCTTGTAGTGAGTATAAAAACTACTACGGCTGATACCAGCAGCTTGAGCTAGCTGGACAGTAGTGATATGATCGAAGGACTGCTTATGCAGTAGTGTAACCATGGCTCTTTCAATAATAGCCTTGGTTTTTCGGCGCTTATTGCTTTCTAACATAAAATCTCCCTTTGAGGCTAAGCCTCAGTCTGCTCTTCAAGCTAATAGCTATCATAGCAAACTACTTTTTCTTTTTCTCCACGTACCATTATATCAAATGTTTTTCCAGTGGAAAAGAGTTAAATTCCGGAATTAAGCATAGATAGTTAAAATTTTATCTTAATTAGGCTTGATTGACTGGCAAAAAGCAGTAAAAATAGCGAAGCTGAGACTTAAAGTAAAGTCTCGGCCTTCGTTTTGAGCATTATTTAAAGTAGAGATAGTCGGGGTCAGGAGTGACGTAAAGTAGCTCGCCCTCTTGCGAGAAGATAATAGAAATTTGCTCATTTTTATAAGAGTAAATTATGTAGGTGTTTTGTAATCTTGATGCTTGAGCATTATCAACTGCACCCGCTAAGAAAGCACGCGCCTGTTCTTTGCTTATTTTTTGATCCTGAACCAGCCTCTTCAGATTTTCTAATTCTTTGTCTTGGAAGGCTTCATATTCAGAAGCGAGGTCGGTGCTTACTTTTTCTGGCTCACCCAAAATACTTTTAACTTTTTCTTGGGTATATCCTTTAAATTCAGGAATTTGAGCTTCAAAACCGCCTGTTTCATAGGATTGGTAATAAACCTTGGCATTGCCAGTCGCATAAATCTTATCTTTCTTAGCATGATCGGCATCTTCTGGAAGACCATCTGTGGTTTTTTCTATATCCTTACTAGAACTTCTGGAAGAACTACTGCTGCTAGAGGAGCTGCTTTTACTTTTGGAAGATTGCTTTGATGAGCTTGAGGAATCCTTTAAACTAACTTTTTTTCCTGATTTATCTGAATTAGAAGAGTTAGTGGTAGAATCTGAGTTAGATGGTACAAGGAAACGGCAGGCTGACAGAAGAAATAGTGCTGCAACTAGAGCAAATAAGCTAAATGGTGTTCTTTTTTCATTGTCTAAAACCTTTCTTTACTGTGCTCAATCTGACTTGAGCTGCTGTGGTGTGAGACGTCTGCTGACAGCAGTGTTTCACATGGAACCGTATCGTCAAGTTAAGAGCTCGATGCTTGACTCCATTTACCTAACTTATCATTCTAACATAATACTGATTTTCTGTGTCCCTACCTATGGAAGAATACCTTTTGATTACAGATTATTCAGGGATTAAAGACACTAGGGCTAACTTATTCCACTTCCCTACAATCTTTTTAAACAAAATTAGACACGATGTCTAATTTTTAAAGAATAAACTTGTAATAATTTTCGATTGGTGTATAATCAATTTTATCGAAATTTGGACACTATGTATAATTTTTAGGAGGTAGACATGTTAAGAGAATGGAAAGCCATTTTAAAAAAGCCGACTTTTATCATTGTGATGTTAGGAGTCTCTTTGATTCCTGCCTTGTATAATGTTATTTTCTTGAGCTCCATGTGGGATCCGTATGGAAAGGTATCGGACTTGCCAGTGGCGGTTGTCAATCAGGATAAAGCTGTAACTGCTAGTGGCAAGACCTTGTCTATAGGTGAGGATGTTGTTTCCAGCCTCAAGGAAAATAAAAATCTGGATTTTCACTTTGTCAGTAAAGAAGATGCTCAAAATGGTTTGGAAAAGGGTGATTACTACATGGTTGTGACGCTTCCAAGTGATTTATCTGAACGTGCAGCCAGTATTTTGACCGATAATCCTCAGCAAATGAAGATTGACTATCAAACGTCTAGCGGCCACAGTTTTATTGCTGGTAAGATGAGTGATTCAGCCATGGCTTCTTTGAAGCAGACGGTGGCGCAAAATGTGACGGATACTTATACAAGCGCCATATTTAAGAATATGGGAGATCTAAAAACGGGATTGGTTAAGGCATCTGATGGTGCTCAGCAATTAACATCTGGCAGCCAACAACTAGGTTCAGGAAGTCAGACAATTGCAGATAACTTAAGAACTCTGAATCAAGCTACGAGCAAATTATCGTCCGGTGCAGCTCAATTTAATACAGGACTACAGACTTATACTGGGAGTGTTGCACAAGTATCGTCTGGACTGGGTAGTTTGTCAAACGGGATAAACACTTATGCAAATGGTGTAAGTACTGTGGCCAAAGGTGCAAATCAGCTGTCGGGTCGATCAGCAGACTTATTGGGTGGAGTCCAACAGCTTACTCAGTCAGGAGATGGAGTTCAGGCCTTATCGACAGGTGTAACGAATCTGAACACTGGCTTGGCTACATTAAAGTCATCGGTAGATACAACTTTAGCTAACAATCAGCAAAACGTGAATGATTTGGCAACTGGCTTGACTCAGTTGAATGCTAGTATTCAAGCTGCAGCAAGTGACTCAGCAGTGCCAACAGACAGCATTGAAGCTTCGCTGACTAGCATAGCAGCATCCGCTCAGGCCATTATCAATAATAATCAAGACGCCAAGGCCGCAGCTTTGGCAAGTGTCCAAGGGACGAGCGCTTATCAAGGCCTTTCTAGTGAGGCTAAGGCTGAGATTGACGCAGCAGTCAGTGCTAGTCAAGCAGGAAGTGATCAATCTACTCAGGCGATTTTATCAGAAATCGATACAATGAGGGCTTCTCTTGAAACGATAAAAGGCGCTAGTCAAACAAAACTTAGTCAGTTAGAAGGTGCATCAAATCAAGTTCTGCCACAGGCAGCTAGCATGATCAATGGCCTTTATAATGGCTTATCAACGGTGAGTACTGGCCTCGGTTCAGCAAGCGGAGGAGCCAATCAACTAGTCACAGGTGTAGATACCCTAAATGATAAACTAACGACTGGCGCGACACAATTGGAACAAGGGGTGATAAGTTATACCAATGCAGTTGGTCAGCTATCTGAGGGAACATCAGCTTTGGCAAGTAAGAACCCTGATTTGCTAGCAAATACAACAAAATTAGCAAACGGGGCAGCCCAATTAACAGATAAATCGCCAGAATTGACCTCTAGTTTCGGGAAATTAGCGGATGGGACCAATCAATTAGCGAGCGGAACAGGGAAGCTAGCTGATGGCAGCAGTGCTTTAACAGATAATCTCTCTAAACTTACTGTGGGGACGAGCGATTTGTCTAATGGACTCGCGGATGCAGGCGATAAATTGTCGGCTGTTTCAACCAAGGAAGACAATGCAAAAACTCTGGCAGATCCTCTGACACTGAGCAAGACAGATGAGAACAAGGTAGAGAAAAACGGCATTGGGATGGCGCCTTATATGATTTCAGTAGCTTTATTTGTGGCGGCTATTTCAACCAACATCATCTTTAGTACACTTCCATCGGGTCAAGAACCTAGGACGAAACGAGATTGGCTGAAGGCCCGTATAGAGGTAAATGGAGTCATTTCTGTCGTGGCGGGTGTTTTGGTCTATGGTGCTGTGCACTTGATAGGCCTATCTGCTAACCATGAGTGGGCAACCCTTGGTTTGATTGTACTAGCCAGCATGACCTTTATGGCTCTTGTAACCGCTTTGGTTACTTGGGATAGCAAGCTCGGTGCCTTTGCTTCTCTGATTCTCTTGCTTTTACAGCTGGCTTCTAGTGCAGGAACCTATCCGCTGGAGTTGACTAGTAAGATTTTCCAAGTTATCAACCCTTGGCTGCCAATGAGCTATTCTGTATCGGGCTTACGCCAAACGATTTCCATGAATGGCCAAATAGGTAGTCAGGTGGTCTTCCTTGCTTTTGTTTTAGTTCTTTTCATGGCACTTGGTACTCTGGTCTATCGAACGGATAAAAAACAGCTAGCTTAGGGTCTGTGCCTTTATGAATCTGTAAGAATGTAGATGAAAAGTCTATCTGTAATTCTTTTACTTTTTCTCTAATCAACATCTCCTGAAAAGGGAGATGTTTTGTTTTCTTTAAGTTTTCTTTATCTTTCTTTTAAGTTTTCATCTTTAAAATTGCATTACATTCAAGAAAGATAGAGAGGGGAGAAGCCCATGGCAGAAAAAAATTTTCAAAATCATTTTCAGCGCTTTGAAACCAAATACATCATTTCCAAGGAAACCTTGCTGGATCTATTGCTAGAGTTTGAAGGCTATCTGGTGGAGGATGAGCGAGCTTATTCGACCATTAACAATCTCTACTACGATACGCCGTCTTATCAGCTCATTCGTGAGTCCTTGGAAAATCCTTGCTTTGACGAGAAGGTGCGCTTGCGGACTTATCAAGAGCATCCGACCGAAGATAGTCAAGTCTTTTTAGAAATCAAGAAAAAGACAGAGAATCTGGTCAGCAAACGCCGAATTGCAGCAGATTTGCTGACAGCGGAAGCCTATCTGGACGGAGATTACAGTCAGCTGACTGACGTTCAGATAGATAAGGAAATGGCTTGGCTAACCCAGCGTTTTGGCAATATTCAGCCTATGATGTATATCGGCTACAATCGTTATTCGATGAAAGGGATTGAGGATGAGCGGATTCGGATTACCTTTGATCACGACCTTACCTACCGTCCTTATGATCTGAGTCTCTTGGCTGGTCGCCATGGAGATCATCTCCTGCCAGCCAATCACGTTATCATGGAAGTTAAGACTCCAGAAACCTGCCCGCTATGGCTGAGTGAAATCATGGATCGCTACCAACTGTCTCCTAGCTCTTTCTCCAAATATGGCTTTGCTTATAAAAAAGCAAATTATATCAGCAGCAAATAAAATAGATAGGAAAAGAAAAATGAAACAATCAAAATCAACTCTTAAAAAAATTAAATTGATGATTCCACTGGTCTTGATGACAGCAGTGCTGGGAGCATGCAGTTCAAATGCCAGCAGCTCTACAGCTTCAAGCACTACCCAGACTGCTAATGCTACCAGTACCAGTCAGACTAAGACTAATACTTCTGATTATTTTGCCTCAGAGGACTCAGATGCTTCTTATGATGAGTCCAAGGCGACGACCATCAGCCTGAGTGGCTCTAGTGCTAAGACCTCTGGTGACGGCGCTAGTGTCTCCGGCTCTACCGTGACAATTTCTGAGGCTGGGACCTATGTCGTTTCTGGAACGAGTGAAAATGTGCAGATTGTCGTCAAAGCAGGTGATAGCGACAAAGTTCAAATCGTCCTAAATGGCGTAACCATGAGCGGGACAGACGCAGCTATCCTAGTAGAAAATGCGGGTAAAACAAGCCTGACTCTGGCTGACGGCAGCCAAAACACCATCTCAGATTCATCAAATCACAGTAATACGGATGCAGATGCAGCTATCTATAGTAACTCTGACCTGACTCTCAACGGATCTGGAAGCCTGACAGTTGACGGCAAGTATGAAACAGCGATTAAGTCTGAGCAGACCTTGCGGGTGACAGGTGATACCTATACGATCAAGGCAGCTAAGCATGGTCTGTCAGCAGCTTCAGCCATTAATATCAAGGACGCTACTATCGATATCACAGCGACAGAAGATGCCATCCACGCGGACAATGATGAAGATACTTCTCTGGGGAATCTCTATATCCAGTCCGGTACCATCACGATTAATGCAGGTGATGATGGTCTGCACGCTAGCAATATCGCTTTGATTGATGGTGGGACGATTACGGTTTCCAAGAGTGTAGAAGCTCTGGAAGGAACCAATGTTACCATTAACGGCGGCAAGCTGGATCTTTATGCGACAGATGATGGGATCAATGCAGCTAGTGACGTAACTGGCGCTGATATCTTTATCAAGATTACTGGTGGCGATATCAAGGTCGAGGTCGGTGAAGGCGATACCGATGCTATCGACTCCAACGGTGATGTCATCATGTCAGGAGGAAACTTGGATATTACTTCTACGGTATCTGCCTTTGACTTTGATGGAACGGCTACCTACACTGGCGGTACCATCACGGTCAATGGTGAAAGCCGAACAGAAATCACAGCAGACGGACCTGGCGCTGGTGGACCTGGTGGCGGCGGTGCCCCAGGCGGCCAAGGCGGTTTTGGTGGACGATAAAAAAGCCAGCAAGATAACAATGAAATAGTGTCTAATGAAAGAGAAGAATCCTCATTCCAGTTGGAATGAGGATTCTTGCTATTCATCAATTCTGATCAACATCTTTTCCGTATCCATCGTCACTTGAGCACCGATGGTGATGGTAAAGAGTGGCTGAGTATGAGCAAAGTCCAAGTCATGGAGGACGGGAATCGTCTTTAGAATTGGATGTTTATCCACGATATAAAGGAGCAACTCCTCTGTCATCTGGCATTCTTTTGGAAAGCGGCCGATGAGAAGAGCCTGCGGGTTGGGATAGGCCTGAAGGAGGGCTGCTAGATTGCGGTCAAATTCTACATAATCATCTTCCTCCGCCTCTTCAACAAAGAGGACATAGTTTTCATCTGTTGGGGCATAGGGTGTTCCACGCAGAAGTGAGAAGGTGGAGAGATTACCGCCGATAACAGTGGCTTGGGCTTGCCCGTGATGATAGACCTTCCACTCCGTTTCATGGAAGGTCAGTGGGGCATCGGGCAGGTACCAGGCGTTGTCGCCCCATTTTTCACTAGGAGTCAATTCATAAGAAGTCTGGCTGACGGCCTTGAGCCAGCTCTCGGTCTGGTAGTCCTGTAGAGCATCCATTTTAAAGCTAGAGTAAGAGGGTCCCATGTAGGTCTTCATGCCGGTCTTGCTATAAATAGCGCTGAGCAAGGCTGTTGTGTCTGAGTAGCCGCAGAAAATCTTAGGATTTCTAGCAATTAACTCAAAGTCCAGATAGGGCAGGAGCTCATTGCAGTTGAAACCGCCGATGGTGGCCAGGATGGCATCAACGGAGTCATCTGAAAAGGCAGCATGGATGTCTGCCACCCGGCTTTCGATGGAGGCAGAGTCTAACAGATCATTTTCCAGATAATGCTCCGAAAAAGACACGGTAAATCCTAGCTTTTCCAAGCGCTCCTTGGCGGCTAGATTGGCCTCAAAGCCACCGATGTGTTCAATTGACGCCGAGGGGCTGACGACCCGAATGTGCATACCAGGTGTGAGTTTTTTCATAGGGACCTCCTTGGAATAAATTTTTATAGAATATCATAGCACAAAGGCCAAGGCCTGTAAAGCAATCTTAGAGAATTGTGGGAATTTTTATCAAAAAAGGAGCCGCTGAGGACTCCCTGATTGTATATATTCTTTTCTATGATTTATTCGCTGAGCTTAATGCTGCCGCTTTGGGCGCTGGCAGTAAGTGTAGTTGTCGGATTTTCGACTTTACGGATGGCAGAGTCGCTAACATCATCGTCTTTGGTGTGCTCTACACTCATACCACTAGGGATGTCAATTTCACCTAGATCCGTTTTCAGATCAAAGGATAGCTGCGACAAACTGCCGGAAACCAAGTTCAGATTAATATCGCCAAGTTGGTCAGTGATAGAGATTGTACCAGCTAATTCCAACTGTTCAGAGTTCAGTGAGCCGCTTGAGATTTTCAGAGTGCTGTCGGAGATTTTGCTCGAGTTTAGATTGACCTCTCCCAGAGAGTTTGCTATTTCGCCAGCTGCGAATTGGCTGTTGCTCAGAGTGATGGTACCTGAAGAATCAATGATTTTGCCAGAGCTAATCTGACTGTTATTGAAGGTAATCTCTCCCAGAGAGTTCTTAAATTTACCAGCTGCGAATTGGCTATCATTCACAGTCAACGAGCCATTGGATAGAGAGAAGTCAGCATTTTTGGCTGATAGATTGGACATCGTAACATCTCCTAATGACGAACTGCCGCTGAATGTCTCAAGCTTGGTCCCCTTGGGCAGGGAAAGCTGCACAGTACGCTTCCCCTGAGATTCGTGGTCAAATAAGCTGAGTAAGGAGCGGATGCCAGCGCTTATGTGGAAGGAGCCTGCACCATCTTCCTTGATGTTTAAGTTTCCGTTTTCAGAACTTGTTGTTATTTTTCCAAGCGAGCTTCCATCAATCTGATAGTTACCATCGCTTTGGTAATAGGTCAAGTGAGCCTTGTCATCAGGAGATTCGCTGATGACGAGGTTTCTAGCTGCTAAGTTAATATTTAGGGAAGAAAGATCAGAGAAACTTTCTTCTTTTTTCGTTAGTTTTACCTTGCTTTTGGCAGAATTGACCAAGTCGTTGACACCGCCTGTAATGGAGCCGATAGTTGTCAGGGCTCCACCAAAGAGGCAGGCTAAAATAGCTGCGGATAAAAGAGGTTTTTTCAATTTGATGTTAGCCATGACGTGCTCCTTTCTTTGCGAAGAGTTGAGCTAGTTTGACAAAGCCAGCCTTGCCAAACTGAGTAACAGGAGAAATGCCTGCGTAGAAGATGCCGGACAGTCCCAGAGCTAGAACACTGAGCCCCAGAGTGAAGAGGAAAGCCGGGATCGATGTCGTCAGTCCCACTGTCAAAGTGTCCCAGATCAGGCTGATTCCAAAAATAAAGAAGGCAAAGGCACCTATAGCCATGACTAGAGCAAAGATAAAGACTAAGAGGAAGAAAACGAAAGTCAAAAGTGCTGCTACTATAAAGAGCGGAATAGCCAAAGGTGCTGCCAAAATGGATAGGATAGCAATCTGGACGATGTTCTTAGTGTTTTTTGATGAACTGCTGTCTTGATTATCTTCCTCGACTTTTTTGTCCAAAAGATTCAACATAATCTCATGGGCCGCTTCCTTAGGACTGCCTAGCTCAGCAATAGCGGCTGCCTCGCCCTCTGGGCCTACCTCATCGAAATACTCAGTGAAGTAATCCATAGCTTCCTGGTAGTCCTTGCGTGGCAGTTTTTTCAGATATTTTTCTAGCTCAGCTAGATACTCGGTTCTTGTCATGACGGATGCTCCCTTCTATGATACCGCTGATGGTCATGGTATAAGTTTGCCACTCTTCTTTTAGAGTGAGTAGATGTTCATGCCCGTAGGCAGTGAGTGAATAGTATTTTCGTTTTCGTCCTTGGTACTCCTGTGAATAAGTCGTGAGGCAGTCATTTTGCTCCAGCTTCTTCAGAATAGGGTAAAGTGTTGATTCTTTGATATTGGCAATCAGCTTAATCGTCTGGCTGATTTCATAACCGTAGGAATCGTCTTTTTCAAGGATGGCTAAGATGAGAAACTCAATCAAAGCCGATGATGTGGGGAAAGACATAGGAGCACCTCCTTGTGTAAAATATTTATATATAATCTTTCTATATATAGTCTACAACCTCTCGGGAAAAAAGTCAAGCAAAATATATAAAATTTTTATATATTTTTTGAAAATGCTCTTTAATGGCTATTTATAAGGTGTATCAAAGTACCTTTCTTCCTTATAAGAACTTTACATCTTCCTTAGCTTTTGTGTTGAAAACATCTTCCATAAAATGGTAAAATGGTGTAAGTCTAACTAAAAATATAAGAGAGAGCTATGAAAAAACATCAAACCCTATATAAATTTTTGAGCCAAACCCTACTATATTTTGTTATCTTTCTGGCCTTGCTTTATTTCTTTAGCTATCTGGGTCAGGGTCAGGGTGGCTTTATCTATAATGAATTTTAATGTGAGAGAGTAGGAAATAATGTCAAATAAAGTGATACATGATATGATTGAAGCGATTGAGCATTTTGCTCAGGTGCAGCCGGATTTTCCAGTTTATGATATTTTAGGTCAAGTTCATACTTATGGCGATTTAAAGAAGGATTCCGATTCGTTGGCGGCTCAGATTGACCGTTTGGGACTTCCTGACAAGTCTCCGGTTGTGGTCTTTGGCGGTCAGGAATACGAAATGCTGGCTACTTTTGTGGCCTTGACCAAGTCTGGTCATGCCTACATTCCTATTGACAGCCACTCAGCCTTGGAGCGCGTGGCAGCGATTGTGGAAGTTGCTGAGCCAAGTTTGATTATTGCCATCAATGATTTTCCGCTGGCAAATGTAGAAGCTCCTATTTTCAGTGCGGAGCAAGTCCAGACAGCCTTCAGAGAGGGAGCGTCCTATGAGCTTAGCCATCCAGTGCAGGGAGATGACAACTACTATATTATTTTTACATCAGGGACAACTGGTAAACCTAAGGGAGTGCAGATTTCCCACAATAATCTGCTCAGCTTTACGAATTGGATGATTACAGATAAGGAGTTTGCGACTCCGGCTCGTCCTCAAATGTTGGCTCAGCCGCCTTATTCTTTTGACTTGTCAGTCATGTACTGGGCGCCGACTTTGGCCTTGGGAGGAACTCTTTTTGCCCTACCTTCGGCTGTGACTCAGGATTTCAAGCAGCTGTTTGAGACGATTCTCAGTCTGCCCATTGCTATCTGGACTTCGACGCCTTCCTTTGCGGACATGGCCTTGCTGTCGGATGACTTTAACAGCCAGAAGCTGCCTCAGCTGACGCATTTCTACTTTGACGGTGAGGAGCTGACAGTCAAGACAGCTCAGAAACTGCGCGATCGCTTCCCTCAAGCTCGCATTATCAATGCCTATGGTCCGACTGAGGCAACAGTGGCTCTGTCTGCGGTAGCGGTGACAGATGAGATGCTGCAAAATTGCAAGCGCCTGCCGATTGGCTATACTAAGGCGGACTCTCCTACCTTTGTCATTGATGAAGAGGGGCAGAAGGTGCCGAATGGCCAGCAGGGAGAAATCATCGTCTGCGGCCCAGCTGTATCCAAGGGCTATCTGAATAATCCTGAGAAGACAGCGGAGGCCTTCTTTGAATTTGAAGGTCTGCCAGCCTATCATACAGGAGATGTCGGCTCGATGACAGATGAAGGCTTGCTGCTCTACGGCGGCCGGATGGACTTCCAGATTAAGTTTAATGGTTTCCGTATTGAGCTGGAGGATGTGTCTCAGAACCTGAACAAATCGAAATACATTGAATCTGCAGTAGCTGTTCCCCGCTACAATAAGGACCACAAGGTTCAAAATCTGCTGGCCTACGTCATCCTCAAAGACGGTGTGGCTGAGCAGTTTGAGCGAGAAATCGATATTACCAAGGCAATCAAGGAAGATCTGCAGGATATCATGATGTCCTATATGATGCCGTCCAAGTTTCTCTATCGAGAGACCCTGCCTCTGACCCCGAATGGCAAGATTGACATTAAGGGGCTGATTAGCGAGGTCAATAAGCGATGATGGATTTCTTGAAACAGCTGCCTCACTTGGAACCCTACGGCAATCCAGTTTACTTTGTCTATATCGTTCTGGCAGTTCTACCAATCTTTGTTGGACTTTTCTTTAAGAAACGCTTCCCCCTTTATGAAGCCTTGGTCAGCTTGGTCTTTATCGTCCTGATGCTGACAGGTCCCAGTCTGGCGCAGCTCTGTGCTTTGCTGGGCTATGTCATCTGGCAGATAGTCTGGGTTTACTCATATAAGCTTTATCGCAGGTCGCGGGACAGCAAGTGGATCTTTTATCTGCATACTTTGCTGGCGGTTCTGCCACTTGTGCTTGTCAAGGTAGAGCCCGCAATCAGCGGTCATCAGTCTCTCTTTGGCTTTTTGGGGATTTCCTATCTGACCTTTCGTTCGGTAGGGATGATGATTGAGATGCGCGATGGAGTTCTGACAGAATTCACGCTCTGGGAGTTCCTGCGTTTCCTGCTCTTCATGCCGACCTTTTCGAGTGGCCCCATTGATCGTTTCAAGCGTTTCAATGAAGACTATTTGAACATTCCCGAGCGCGATGAGCTGCTGGATATGCTGGAGCAGTCTGTCAAGTATATCATGCTAGGCTTCCTTTATAAGTTTATCCTAGCCCATATCTTTGGACATCTCTTGCTGGGGCATGTCAAGACCTACGCTCTCTATACCGGCGGTTTCTTTAATCTGGGAACTCTGGGCGTCATGTATGTCTTTGGTCTGGATCTCTTCTTTGACTTTGCCGGTTATTCGATGTTTGCGCTAGCTATTTCCAATCTCATGGGAATCAAGAGCCCAATCAACTTTGATAAGCCCTTTCTCTCTCGTGATTTGAAAGAATTTTGGAATCGCTGGCACATGAGTCTGTCCTTTTGGTTCCGTGATTTTGTCTTTATGCGGCTGGTCATGGTCCTGATGCGCAATAAGGTCTTTAAAAACCGCAACACGACCTCTAGTGTGGCCTATCTGATCAACATGCTGATTATGGGCTTCTGGCATGGTGTAACCTGGTACTATATCGCCTACGGTCTCTTTCATGGAGCTGGCTTGGTGGTCAATGATGCCTGGCTGCGCAAGAAGAAAACGCTAAACAAAGAGCGCAAGGCCAAAGGGCTTCCGCCTCTGCCAGACAATAAATGGACCCAAGCTTTGGGGATTGTGGTGACCTTTCACGCAGTCATGTTCTCATTTTTGATCTTTTCTGGATTTTTAAATGAGCTTTGGTTTAAAAAATAAAAATGAATGAGGAAGAAAAATGGATATAAAAGCAGAAGTAATTGAAATTATTGAAGAACTATTTATGGAAGATGTGTCAGACATGATGGACGAGGATTTGTTTGACGCTGGTGTCCTAGACAGTATGGGAACGGTCGAGTTGATTGTTGAGCTGGAAAACCGTTTTGACATCCGCGTGCCAGTGTCAGAGTTTGGCCGCGATGACTGGAACACAGCCAACAAAATCGTTGAAGGCGTAACGGAGCTTCGCAATGCTTAAACGACTCTGGCTGATTCTGGGCCCAGTTTTCTGCGCTATGGTCATGGTTGCCCTGCTCTTTTTCTTCTATCCGCTTGATAAAAAGCATGATATAGAAGCAGAGAAGCGCTCGGCAGTGACCCTGACAGCAGAAAACTTCAAGAGCCGCAGTAAGAAGGTGACAGCCTTGACCGATAAGAAGATGCGCTTTGTGCCCTTCTTTGGCTCTAGCGAATGGCTGCGCTTTGATAGTATGCATCCGGCAGTGCTGGCTGAGAAATACGACCGCTCCTATCGTCCTTATTTTCTAGGCCAGCGCGGAGCAGCATCGTTTAATCAGTACTTTGGTATGCAGCAGATGTCCTCTGAGTTGGAGGGACAAACGGCGGTTTATGTGGTATCGCCCCAGTGGTTTACCAAGACCGGCTATGATGCTTCGGCCTTTCAGCAGTACTTCAACAGCGATCAGCTGACGGCTTATCTGTCTCAGCAGCAGGGCGATGCGGCGGCGCAATATGCAGCCCAGCGCCTCCTTCAGCTCTATCCAGATGTTGCTATGGCAGAGAGCGTCCAGAAGCTGTCTGAAGGTAAAAAGCTGAGCAGCTTTGAAGAGCGCCATATTGAGATGATGGCTCATCTTAATGAGCGCCAAGATGCTTTTTTTAGCAATTTTGCTGCCCTCAATAATGGAAATTATGACCAGCGAATTTTGCCTTATATGGCGGATTTGCCAGACACCTTCTCCTATAAAGCTTTGGAAGAGATTGCCACAGCAGAAGCCAAGAAGAAGACCAATAACAATCAATTCGGCATAGACAATCAATTTTACAAGACCCGTCTGGCCGGCAAGGTTGCCAAGCTCAGAGGTTTTCAGACCAAGCAATCTTATGAAAAATCCCCTGAGTACAACGACTTGCAGCTGGTTCTGGACCAGTTTGCCAAGTCAAAGACCAATGTCATCTTCATCATTCCACCGGTCAATTCTAAGTGGATGGAGTATACAGGTCTCAGTCCTGAAATGTACCAGCGGACGGTGGCTAAGATTCGCTACCAGCTGGAAAGTCAGGGTTTTACCAACATTGCTGACTTTTCTAAGGACGGCGACAAGCCTTACTTCATGCAGGACACTATTCACATGGGCTGGAATGGCTGGCTGGCCTTTGACAAGGCGGTTGATCCTTTTGTAGCCAATCCACAGCCGGCGCCAAACTACCAGATTAATGACCGTTTCTTCACTAAGGAATGGTCTCAGTATACTGGCAAACCAGAAGAATTCAAATAGGGTTGGGACTTTCCGACCTTATTTTTATAAAGGAGGAAAGATGAAGATTCGTTTGTCCCAAACAGAAGATATCCCAGCTATTATGGCGATTTATGATGTAGCCCGTCAGTTCATGAAAGACCAGGGCAATCCGACTCAGTGGGATGGAGGCTATCCTAGCGCGGGTTTGATTGAGGAAGACATCGCGTCTGGCCACTCTTTTGTTATCGAGGAAGATGGGCAGCTAGTTGGCACCTTTGCTTTTATCATCGGAGAAGACCCGACCTATCAGGTCATCGAAAAGGGGGCCTGGCGTTTTTCAGAGCCCTATGGCACCATCCACCGTATCGCTTCAAATGGGCAAGTCAGAGGCCTATCCCGTCAGGTCTTTGATTTTTGCTGCCAGCAGATTCCCTATTTGCGAATCGATACCCATGCGGATAATCAGGTTATGCAGGCTGCTGTCCTGAACTACGACTTTAGGGAGTGCGGCATCATCTATGTGGAAGATGGCAGTCCTCGCCTGGCTTATGATTATCATCAATAAAAAAATCTGCTCAAGGGCAGATTTTTTAGGTTATATCAAAACATACTTTTCGACAGCTTCTGCGACTCCGTGCTCATTGTTGCTTTTGGTCACGGCTTTTGCCTTGGTTTTGACTGCTTCAGGGGCATTGCCCATAGCGACTCCGAGTCCAGCCAGTCGCAGCATAGGAAGGTCATTGAAGTTGTCTCCGATTGTCATGACCTGCTCTAGAGGCACTTGGTAGTTCTGGGCAATTTCGTACAAAGCTCGCTCCTTGGAGACATGCTTGGCCGTGACTTCCATGTAATTTTCCTTAGAGAGATAGAAGGCTGTCTTGGGAAAGTCCAAGGTCTGTAGGTAGTCGTGAAGTTTCTGGATGACAGGCGCTTGATCAATGAGGAGTAGCTTGTGGACGGGCATTTGCGCATCTAGTACTGGCATTAGTACATTCTGAATCATCGGCTGCTCCCCTGTAATAGCAGCCTCTATCTGCACCCATTTATCCAGACGGTCGGCAATCCAATCCTTACCAGAGTAGAGATTGATGGACACGCTAGGAAATTCAGCCTTGACCAGTTCCAGAAAAGTGCGGATTTCTTCCTTATCCAGAGGGTGTTCGATAATGGTCTCGTAAGCTTGTGAGTCGCCCTTGATGACCAGAGCGCCATTGTAGCAGGCCAGCGGATTATCTCCCAGTCCTAACTCACGCGCAATCGGCTCCATACCTAGAGGAGAGCGAGCAGAAGCGAGGACGAAAGGGATTTTTTCTCGGTTTAGCAGGGGAATCATATCCTTGAGCTTAGGATCCACTTGGTGCTGATCGTCCAAAATCGTGCCATCAATATCGCTGATAATCAGGCGAATCGGGTGGTTTGTCATAAGCTTTTCTCCTTTGTATCTAATGCTCCAATTCAATAAATTATTTTAACCTTGTCTCCAAGCAGTTTTTGGACTTCAGGGCTGGGCTCTTGGTCCGTAATCCAGTAGTCAAAGTTGCTGACAGGAGCCAGGATGTACTTGGACTCTTTCTGCCATTTGTCTTGCTCGGCCAGCAGAATCTTAATCTTGGCGTGTTTCAAAGCCAGTTTTTTCAGGTGGGCATCAGCCTCGTCTTCAAAGCTGACTAGACCATCAGAGACACTGGCTGCCCCGATAAAGGCAATGTCAAAGGAAATTTGCTGCAGCAGCTCTGCTTCATTGAGCGCATAGTAGAATCGGTTTTTGGGATAAAATTTCCCGCCTAAGAGGTGAAAGTCCACTTTGTCCTGGGTGCTCAGCATGATTGCATTATCCAGAGAATGAGAATAGATTGTCATAGGCTTCTTGATGCGCTGAGCCAGATGGAGAACAATTGTTGAGACATCAAAGAAAGCAATCTGCCCCGGCTTGAGAAAGTCATGAGCCTTCTGAGCAATAGCCTTTTTTTCTTGACTTAGTTGGTTGATACGGTCGTTAAAGGAGGGGATTTGCCGGCTAGTATCCAGCGGGATAATGCCTCCGTGGGTGCGCTGCACAAGCCTACGCTCGCTCAAAATCGAAAAATCTCGTCGGATGGTATCTTTAGAAACCTGAAAATGCTCAATCATATCCTTGGCTGACAGCTGTTTTTTCTCAGCCAAGAGCTCTAAGATTTCAGCTAAGCGTTGTTCTTGGTACATGCTTGTTTCTCCTTACTTTTCTAAATAGAGTATAACACAACGAATAAGTTTTTAAAAGTATTTATAATCATTTATAAGTTGTTAAGAATTACATTGGAGAAAATCAAAAAAACCGAGTAACTCTCGGTTTTCATGGTTTATAATAATCGAAATATGTTTTTCAATTAAGGTGTTTGGATATTGACAGATCCATCGCTGCCGACCTTAACATCAACACCGCCGCCTTGAACATGAACGCCATCTTCATTTACGCTAACCCCAGCGTTGTCAGTTTGTACATTAGCACTACCGTCTCCGTTAGTTTCAACAGAAGCATCTCCGCTTTCGTCTCCGCCATTTACATTAACGCTAGCATCTCCGCCGTTTACGTTGACTTTGGCACTACCGCTTTCTTCAGATGTGCTGCTAGAGCTTGTCTTAGCCTTAGATGAAGAAGATACGCTTGAGCTTGAACTTGAGCTTTCTTCAGTCTTCTTATCTGCAGAATTTCCGCAAGCTGCCAAAAAGAAAAGTGCAATTAGTGGTAATAAAAATAAAGAAATTTTAGATAATTTTTTCATCTTACCCCTCCTTCTAGTATAATATTAAACAAATATTTCATTTGAAGCAATGAAAAACCGGATTGATACATAAATAACATACTCTGTTAATAAAAATGTTACAAAATATATGTAATATAAACAGATAATACATAGATTTTATAAGCTTTTCTACGATTTTCCGCTTATTTAGTGTGTAATTGTTTTGTAATATAATTCTTGTCCATGAGAAGGAGAAAAATAACATTTTTGCAACATTTCTTTTCCTCTGTAAATGGAGAAATCATGCTATAATCAACCTATGTTATCAAGAAATTTCCAGAAACTAATCGAGACAGACACAGTTGCAGCAGCGCGAGCTTTGCTAGGTATGCAGCTGATTCTAAATGGTCAGAAGTTAGGTCGGATTGTCGAAACTGAAGCCTATCTAGGAAGTCAGGACAGTGCTTGTCATTCGGCTGGAGGGCGCCGCTCCCCTAAGAATGAATCCATGTATCTGCCAGCTGGTCACTGGTATGTCTATCAGATTCATGGTCATCAGATGCTGAATCTGGTGACCAAGGCTGAAAATGTGGCCGAAGCTGTCCTGATTCGAGCCTTGGAGCTACCGGATGGCCGTCTTTTAGCTAACGGCCCTGGCAAGTTAACCAAGTATGCTGGGATTGATAAGTGTTTTGACGGACAAAGTTTAGCGACCTCCAGTCTGCAATTAGCCTATGACCTGACTCCGAATCAGATTGCCAGCCGTCCGCGGATTGGCGTGACCTGCACAGATGCCTGGCGGGAGGAGCACTTGGGCTTTTATGTGGCCGGCAATCGTCATGTCTCAAAAATACCCAAGCGAGCCCTGCTGGATGATGAGGCCACATGGAAGAAGGAGTAAAGGATGAAGAAAACAGAGATTTTTGACCAAGTCGTAGAAATTATGCGAGAGGATTCCTCTACAAAGAAAGACATCAAGGGTGCAAATCCCGAAGAATATCGAGCGCGTATCACAGACCAGATGAGCCAAGAGGCCTTTCTTTACCAGATGCATTGTTATATAGCCAGTTTTGGGATTTTGTCTCATGTTTGGTTTGGACTTAAGGAAACGCAACCGCCCGGCTTTAAACTGAGATACTACCAAGATTACCTCTACGTCCTGCAGGCAAATAGCGATACAGAGCTGAAACGTGGAGACCAGATTCTAGCCTTGGATGGGAAACCTTTGCCCCAGGTTTATCAAGAGCACAAGGATTATTTCGTCAGTGCCACACCAGAGCGACAGCACAAGGAGTGGGCTTACTTTGTGGAGCATGCCGGAGAAGTTACGGTGGTACGCAATGGCAAGGAAGAGCAACTGCATGTTCAGCCGACTGCCCACCCAAAGAAGCCACCGCAGTTTGAATGGCGCAGACTTTCTAAGGATGTCGTCTATCTTAAGTTAGAAGATTTTACAAATGAGGCTGCTATCAGTCAGCTATATGCAGACAGTCAAGCAGCTATTGAGCAGGCTAAGTATTTAATCATTGATGTTCGAGTCAATTTTGGTGGGACGGACTCGCTTTATTATCCACTTTTCAAATATACTCTCCCTCAGGGAAAGGCCTTCAGTGACTTAGATTTGCTACACGATGATGGGATGGAGATTCTCTATACTGATAGAAATGTTGATTTGCGTCAGCAACTGATGCAAAAGTTCTTAGAAGATCCAAACTTGTCAGCAGAAACTCACCAAATCCTCAAAGAATTTCTAAAAGAGCTGGAAGAAAATCAGGGGAAAGGTTATGTCCTTTATGGCGATGAGGACAGCAATCAGAACTTTTTGCCAGACGTTCTAGGCCTAGCTCGACCTGAAAAAGTCTTTGTACTAGCAGATGTTACTTGTGGGTCTTCAGGTGACAATTTTGTTGATACCATGAAAAAGATGCCCAAGGTTACGGTCCTAGGACGTCCGACTATGGGAATTTTAGATTATTCCAATTGCTGCGTAAAGGATTTTGGTGACTATGAGCTCCTGTTTCCTACTTCACGTGATACTAGGATTGATCAAGGAAAGGGCATGAATGACAAGGGAGTTGAACCGGATATCCTGATTCCTTGGACACCAGAACACTTAGAGCGAGATGTGGACCTGGAAGAATGCCTAAAATATTGCAAAAACGCTTAGGATTTCTAAGCGTTTTTTCGTCTTTATTATATCTTGTCAAACTTTTCAATGTAAAAGAGTGTTAGTGCCATGATGACAGTCAAGCCAATGAGAATGAAGATGGCTGGGGTCCAAGAGCGGAATAAGTCAAAGCTATAGCCAAAGAGGCTAGGACCAAAAGCGGCCAGAATATAACCACCAGTCTGGGCTAAGCCAGATAGCTGAGCGGTTTGCTCAGGGGTACTGGTTTTGAGCGAGAAAGTAACCATGAGGTAGGGGAAGAGGGCGCTGACGGACATACCGATTAGCAGATTGAGGATGAGCCAGTAGATAAAGGAATCCGTCTTGATCAATAGCATACCCAGACCAATGACGCCGGCTGCAGAAAAGAGAGTAATCATCCCCAAGCGTTGTTTCGCAGATAGACGCGTTGTCAGACTAGGAACAATCATAGCAAAAGGAAGGCTGATAATCGAAAAGATAGAGGCTAAGAATCCAGTAGCATCATCGGAAAGTCCTGCCAACTGGCCAAGAGTCGGTAGCCAAGTGATAGCTGTGTAAAAGAGCAAGGACTGCAAGCCGCCGAAAACAATCAGAGCCCATACTCTAGGATTTGTTAGCAGACTCCCCATTTGCTGCTCGCGGCTTTTGCTAGTCAGTTGGTGATTATGCCGACTGTTAGGCAGCCAAATCAAGCAGGCTAGTAAGCAGATGAGGGTCAGGACGAGAATCAGTCCTTTCCAGCCAGCTAAGCGGACAATAGGCGCAGCCAAGGGAGACATGACTGAGATGGCCAGTCCCATAGAAGTGATGTAAAGCGTGGTTAGAAATCCAATTTTCTCTGGCTGATTAGCCTGAATGACATTGGGCAGGAGCACATTTAAGACAGCGATGGCAGCCCCTAGCATGATTGTACCTGCATAGAGTAGAGGCAGGTTAAAGATACGAATAAAAGAGCCCAGAGTCAGCACAATCATAGCTAAGGTAAAGAGCTTTTCTAGGCCGACCTTTTGAGCCAGGCGTGGGGAAAAGGCTGAGCAGAGTGCAAACATGATCAAGGGCAGGCTAGTCAGCAGTCCCAGAGAGTTGACGGGAACTTGCAGTCCCTTAGCAATATCGCCCAGCACAACAGGCAGCACTGCAAAAGGTGCCCGCAGGACAACCCCCACCATCAGAATACCTGGAAGTAAAAATTTCGAATGTTGCTTTTTCATAAAGTTAAGTTTCCTTCTATATAAATATCAAAATAAAATCAGTCCATCAAATCCAGAAAATACTGGCTGATAACTGTTTCTGGCAATGTTTTCTTCTGCTGAAGCCACCAGCTGACCGTCTCCACAAAGGTAGAGGTCACATAATTTCTCAGAAAGGGCTCTGGCAGCTGAGATTTTTTCTGTAGGAGCTGTTCCTGAATCATCGGAAAGAGATAGTTTTCCAGTTCAATCTTTAAGCGATTGGTGAAATAGATATTTTTCGAAAGCAGCAAGGTCGCAATCTTGTCCTGATTCTTTTGGAAATGCTTGAAAATATGGGTGGTTGCTTCAAAGAGATCCTTGCCATCGTCGCGCTCAAGAAAGGTATGCTGAAAGAGGTCTTGGCAAACCTCCTCTAGCAGCGCTTCCTTGGTCTCGAAATGGGCATAGAAAGTCGACCGGCCAACATCTGCCAGGTCGATGATTTCCTGTACCGTGATGGTTTCATAGCTTTTTTGATGCAGCAGGCTGATAAAAGCTTGGTAAATGGCTGCGCGTGATTTCTTGACTCGTCTGTCCATAGCATTTCGGAACAAAAGAGCAGGATTGTTCAGTAACGGACAAAGCTCCTCAATTGCTTCTTGTTTCCTTTCTGAGAATAAGGGATAATAAAGATGAAAACTGAACAAGGTGTTCCGTTTTGATTACATTATACTATAAATTTAGCCAAACTGAAAGGAGGCTGCCGTGAAATCTAGTAAAAATATGACCATTGCTTTTCTGTTAAACTTTTCCTTTGCCATTCTTGAGTTTATCTTTGGCTTTATGTTCAATTCCAGCGCTGTATTAGCCGACGCTGTGCACGACACAGGAGACGCGATGGCTATCGGACTCTCTACCCTTTTTGAAAAAATTTCTAATAAAAAAGAAGACAAGAAATACACTCTGGGCTACAAGCGCTACAGCCTTTTGGGAGCCTTGCTGACCTCGGTCATCTTGCTAGTCGGCTCGACCTTGGTGATTATCGAAAACGTACCCAAGGTCTTTGCGCCTGAAAAGGTCAATTATGACGGCATGCTGGTGCTGGGTATTTTCGCCATTATAGTCAATCTAGCAGCCAGCAAGGTAGTCGGCCATGGTCATGGACACAGTCATAATGAGTCTATTCTCAGTCTGCATTTCTTAGAGGACATTTTGGGCTGGGTGGCTGTTATTCTGGTCTCTATTGTTTTGCGCTTTACCGATTGGTATTTTCTAGATCCGCTGCTCTCCCTGCTTATCGCGGGCTTCATCCTCAGCAAGGCCCTGCCTAAGTTCTGGGAAAACATCAAGATTTTTCTGGATCATATCCCTAGCGATATTGATTTGAGTCAGCTTTATCAGGAAATTCTGGCAGTTGAAAACGTTCAGACTATTACCCAACTCAATGTCTGGACCACAGACGGTATGGAAAAATTTGCTATGATCCATATCTGTCTTGAAAATCCAGAGCTACTGGCCGAGACCCAGACTACTCTGCGTCAAGAACTGCAAGCCTATGGCATCACCAAAATCACTATCCAGACGGATAGCAGCTTGGAAGAGCATGAAGAGTGGTGTTTAGGCGGGGAGAGTGATTTAAAACCTCATACTTAATAGTACTACTGTAAACATATCTCTACAGTCCGATAATCGGGCTGTTTTTTCGTTTTGCAGTCTAATTTCCATCACTCAACTGGTTCTATTTTTATGATTTTCTTCTTATTTAATTTCTCTATTTCTTTGTCTGTAAATTCTAGCCTTTTTGATTTTGTAGTTTTTCTATAAAAAATAGACAAGCTGAGTACATTGTGCATTTTTAGATAGGTTTTACATATAATAAAATGCAAATGTATTGACAATGCATTTTCTTTAGCATATACTATTGGGTAGGAAGAAACAGGCAAAGCTTGCTAAGCCTTGTCCTGAAGCGCCTTTCCTAAGCATATCGACTACCGATTAGAAGAGGACAGATGCTGTCACACTGTCCATCTGAAGGTTGAAAAAGAAGCAGTAAAGGGGAAATTTCCTCAAAAAAATTTGCTTTTTTTTATCCTCGAAGTAAAAAAACGCTTTAAAAAAGTGTCAAAAAGCTTGATATAACAAGGTTTTGTCAAAATTAAACATTTTTTTAAATGCAGTCATTTTTTTCGAGGCAAACCTGTTGACAAGATGTCAATTATGTCATATACTGTGATAGGTAAATGTTTTTTAAAGCAAATAAAGCTTTTGTTCCTAGCATTTCCTACCAAAATATGCATATCGGTAAAAAGAAAAAACCATAAGACAAGAATTCTTATCTTATGGCACTGGCTGCTTGCTGATTCGGGTTAAACCAACTTCACACACACACGGTTTAACCTGCATCTAAAAGCATGAGAAATTTTGCAAGAGAACTTGCTTTGTATAGTATTTAAGAACGCAAGAACAAATGTTTTTGGCATCTGCTTTTTTGCGCCCCTTTTGACAAATCTAAAACGCCCTTGTCAATCCTAGGATTGGTTTAAGGACTATTTACGAGGTTTATCAAATGGAGATACTGCTCAAAGCATCTAACTTAAAACATTAAGTTTGGTTCTATTGGTAAATTTTCCATGTACTAGCCTAACTTAAAAAGCTTAAAGAAACCTTAAAGGAAACTTTAAGCGAGGGAGATTTTTTTAAGAAAGCTGTTATCTATTAACGCATAGAAAGAATTGAAGGATTTTTACAAAAAAATCACAGACAGGAGAAACAAATGGCACTAATCGCTATATTGGTTCAATTCAATCTGATAACGGCAGCTCAAAAAGAAGAAATTCTTCAAGATATGCCACAATCAAACATGCAGTTAGAGAGATATCTAATCAGCAAGGGCTATGTGACAGAAGAAGATATGCTGAAAGTCATGAGTTACTATTACCGTGTACCTCATGTCAATCTATCACAGTTTGTGATAGAAAAGGAAGCTGTCGAGAAGGTTTCAGAGAAAGTTGCTAAACGTCATGGATTGATTCCGATCTCTTTCACAGATGGGGAAGAGGGAGAAGAACCCAAATTAATAGTTGCGATGGCAGACCCAAGCAACTATATCGCCCTAGACGATGTTAAAATCGTCTCTAAGATGGCGGTAGAACCTTATGTAACTTTTCGGGATGATATTGAGAAGTATATCGATCAATACTATTCTAAAGGAGAAGAAGCCCAACAGGCAGCGACCGAAATCGAAGGTTTTAATGTGGATGAAGAGATTGTCGAAGAAGATCTCGAAATCAAAAACGCTCCGGTTGTACGTTTGATTGACTCGATTATCAGTCAGGCAATCAAGACGCGGACCAGCGATATCCATATTGAGCCTTTTGAAAAAGTTGTTCGTGTTCGTTTCCGGGTTGACGGAACCTTGGTGGAAAACATGCAGTTGAAAGCCAATGCTCACTCAGCCATTGCGACACGGATTAAGATCATGAGTGGTCTGGACATCGCCGAGCGGCGGATTCCTCAGGATGGACGGATTGAGACAACCATCGACGGCAAAGAAGTCGATATGCGGGTTTCAGTCTTGCCTACTGTATTCGGTGAAAAAATCGTTATTCGGATTTTGAGCCGGAATGCAACTCTCCTTAGTAAAGAGGAGCTGGGATTCTCGCCAACCAACCAGAAGCTCTTTGAAGATATTCTTAAGGCGCCAGAAGGCATTATCTTGCTGACTGGTCCTACGGGAAGCGGAAAGACAACCACTCTCTACACAGCGCTCCGTGAGCTCAATGATGTAGGAAAAAATATCATCACTGTTGAAGATCCGGTTGAGTACCGATTGGAAGGGGTCAACCAAGTTCAGGTAAATAACAAAGCTGGACTGACCTTTGCGAGTGGTTTGAGAAGTATCCTGCGTCAGGACCCGGACATCGTTCTCTTGGGGGAAATTCGGGACGAAGAGACAGCTAGTATCGCGGTTCGTGCCGCTATCACTGGTCACGTCGTTCTCTCGACTATCCACACCAATGACACAGCTAGTACAGTCAACCGTTTGGTCGATATGGGCATCAAGCCTTATCTGGTATCAACAGCGACTGTCGGTATTATCGCACAGCGCTTGATTAAGCGCATCTGTCCTAAGTGTAAGACTGAGTATACTGTAGAAACAAATGAACATGCAGGTATCGGTATTCACAAGGGAGACACCTTGTATCGCGGACGCGGCTGTAACTACTGCAGCGGCACGGGATACTATGGACGTATTGCCATCCACGAAATCATGGCGGTGACAAGGGAGATTAAATCACTAATTAATGATGGTGGAACAACGTCACAGCTTCGAGCAGAAGCTAAGAAAAATGGTATGCGAGACTTGGCGGAGGAGGCCATTGATATCGCAAAACAGGGGACTACAACGATTGAAGAAGCAATGAAGATTGCCTTCAGTCTAGAAGGGGAAGTTTAGGATGAATTTGGATGAGTTAATTAAGCAGGCGATTGAAGCGGGTGCATCAGATATCCACTTCACGGTTGGCGCTGAGCCAACCATGCGTCTGCACGGGAGGTTAACACAACTCAACAATACAATTTTGACCAACGAAGACACGGTTCGCTTCACCAAGCACATTTTAAATGATAAGCAGATTGCCCATCTTTTAGAAGTCGGTGAAGTGGACTGTGCCTACGAGGTCGACAATGGCTATCGCTTGCGGGTCAATATATTTAAGCAGAAAAACAACTGCGGGATTGCCTTGCGGGTCATTCCCAAGGATATTCCATCTATGGAATCTCTGGGATTGCCACCAGTTATCAAAAAACTGGCTGAGAAACGCCGGGGGCTGATATTGGTTACCGGGCCAACAGGAAGCGGAAAGTCAACGACCCTGGCAACCATGATCAACTACATGAACAGCTTGCGGGACGAGCACATCATTACGATTGAAGATCCGATCGAGTACATGCACACGCATAATAAGTGCTTGGTCAACCAACGTGAGCTGGGAGCGGATACGCAAAGCTTCGGCAATGCCCTCCGCGGCGCCCTTCGTCAGGACCCGGATGTCATCTTAGTCGGTGAGATGCGGGATAAGGAAACGATTGAAATCGCGCTGCGTGCGGCGGAAACAGGTCACTTAGTCCTGTCAACTCTCCACACGGTCGGTGCCGTAAACACCATGGACCGGATTATCGACGTATTTCCAGCCGAGCAGCAGGAGCAGATCCGTGTACAGCTTTCAGCCGTTATGGAGGGGGTTGTATCGCAGCAGCTCATGCGTACAGCGACCGGCAAGGGTCGTGTGGCCGCCTTTGAAATCATGCTGGGAACACCCGCTATTCGCAACCTCATTCGCGAAGGAAAGACCCACCAGCTGCTAACCCCAATCCAAACAGGTGCTCAGCTAGGCATGATTACCATGGACACTTCGCTCATGGGACTCTACCGTCGCAATGTCATCGACCAAAGAACACTGCTGTCCTACTCAGTGGACCGCGCTCAAGTTGAAAAATCCCTAGGAATAGTGGGGTACTAGAGCATGACAGTATATGTTTGTAAATACTTAGACACTAGGCAAGGAGTTGTCACACTTGAGGTAGATGCTCCTAACCGGACCGACGCCGTCAACCGGATTCGTCTCAAAGGGAAGCCAATCAGTGTCGAAGAAAAGGTCATGGGCTCTAAGGAGATTGTCCTTTTCCAAAGCAAGAAGATCAAGCTCAAGGATATATCGCTCTTCTGTAAGCAGATGTCGGTTATGCTGGAGTCAGGGATTCCCCTCAATAACGCAGTGGATATCCTAGAACAACAGGCTACTTCAAAGAATCTCAAGTCTAGCCTTAAAATCGTCAGCAAGAGCCTAAAAGAAGGTAGTCAGCTGTCCAAGGCCATGCTAGATCAGGAAGGGATGTTTCCCGATCTCCTGATCCGTATGGTGCAGGCCGGTGAAAAGACTGGTAAGCTGGACGAGGTGCTGGAAAAGATGTCTGAGCACTATACTAAAGAGCTCAAGACCAGCCGCCAGATTCAGGGAGCCATGATCTATCCCGCAGTCCTAGCCTTTCTGGCTGTGGCTGCAGTCTTGGCCCTGCTCTATGTCGTTATCCCAAGCTTCTCAGGAATCTTTGAGCAGAGTGGGATGGCCATGCCACTGCCAACGCGTATCGTACTAGCAGCTAGTAACTTTGTCCGCTCTTCATGGTACATCCTCTTCGGTGTGACAGGGATTCTGGTCTTCCTCTTCCTGCGCTATCGCAGCACAGAAGCAGGTCGCTACCAACTGGATCGGCTCAAGCTTAATCTGCCGGTCATCAAAGGGCCAATGCAGAAGATTGTCACTGCTCGCTTTGCCAGCACCTTGGCTATCCTGACCAGTGCGGGTATCCCTCTGGTCGAGGCTATTGAGTCTGCTGCTGCAACGACCAACAACGCTGTCGTCATTGAAAAGATGAAGATCGCCAATGAAGGTCTGCAAAAAGGGGAACGTCTGACAGGGATGATTACCTCAACCGGTCTCTTCCCCCCTATGATGCTCTCTATGGTAAAGATCGGTGAGGAGTCTGGGTCTCTGGAGTCCATGCTGGTCAAGACATCAGATTATTATGAAGAAGAGCTTGAAACAGCTATCAAGCAGCTGCTCTCACTCTTGGAGCCAGCCATGATCATCGTCATGGGGGTTATCATCGGAGGTATCGTTGCCTCTGTCATGCTGCCAATGTTTGAGCTTGCTCACGCTGTGGATGCAGGTGCTGAAACAAATCAATAATAGAAGCTTCAAGAAAGTTAGGATTCGCGGAGTAGTTGCTCTGCACAAAAAGTTAGGAAAATCGTTCTGATGTTGGGAGTTTGTAGGGTCTCCCAGCTAGGAACAAAACAAATGCCCCTGTGGGCGAAAATAGTAAAAATTATGAAAAAACAGGAGATCTATTCAAAATGTTAAACAAATTGCAAAAATTCCGTCAGGACTTGAAGAAAAAAGGTAAAGGTTTTACCTTGGTTGAGTTGATCGTGGTAATTATCATTATCGCCATCATCGCAGCTGTAGCTATTCCAGCTATCACTTCTTTCCAAGATAACGCTCGTAAGAGCCGTATCCAATCAGAACACCGTGAGTTGGTATCAGCTATCCAGTCTTATATCGGAGCTCAGGACGACCCAACTAACCCAGGCGAAATCACTTTGGCAAAATTAGCACCATACATGTCTAAAAATGCAAAAAATCAAGACGGTATTGTAAACTCATTGGCTAAAGATAAAAGTGGAGATTCTAGCACAAGTGCACCAGGTTCTGCTCACCAAATCGATTCTACTAACCATAAATTGATTTCTACCTTTACTCCAAGCAATGGAGGCCAAGCTACTGTTTTGACCTACGACTGGTCAGCTAATGGTGTAAACTCAAACTAATTGTCAAATCATCTAAATAAGATGTAGTAAAACCCTGCATTTGAGAAAAATAAAAAAGTTAGAAACTATGCTGCAGTTAAGCTGCTATATTATAAAAACATTAGGAGAAAATACATATGTTAAACAAATTGCAAAAATTCCGTCAGGATTTAAAGAAAAAAGGTAAAGGTTTTACCTTGGTTGAGTTGATTGTAGTAATCATCATTATCGCCATCATCGCAGCTGTAGCGATCCCAGCTATCACTTCCTTCCAAGATAACGCTCGTAAGAGCCGTATCCAGTCTGAACACCGTGAGTTGGTATCAGCTATCCAGTCTTATATCGGAGCTCAGGACGACCCAACCAATCCAGGTGAAATCACTTTGGCAAAGCTGGCACCATACTTGTCTAAAAATGCCAAAAATGAAGATGGTATTGAGAAGGCGCTGGCTAAAGATAAAAATGGTCCGGCTCACGTCATTGATTCAGCTAAACACACACTAACTTCAACCTTTACTCCAAGCGATAGCAATGCTAAGGCAACAGTTTTAACGTACAACTGGACCGAAGGCGGAGCAAATTCAAAATAATAACTTGAATTAATTTGAGATATTCATTAGAAAATTAACTCTTATCCGACTGCCTTTGTAGTCGGATATTACCAAAGTAGTTGTCAGACTGTGACAACTATTTTGGCAATATCAAAAGAGAAAACTAGGAGATATTATCAATGAAAGGGAAAAAAGACAAGGGTCTACTTTGCCCATGGTTATTGTAACCATTGTGCTGTTGGTAGCTATGATTGGGATTTTGGCTTCTATCGTAGATACAGGGCAAAGCCAGACTCAACGCATGTATAACTATCTCAAAGCTAAGTATACAGCGACTTCTGGTACACAGTTGGCATGGGGTGCCTATCTAGACCCTGTTGATGGAAATCCGTCATCAGTTTATGAAGAGTTTGATAAACGAGCGCGCAGTATGGATCCTTCAACAGAGCCGATTAAGTCAACCCATACCTTCAAAGATGGCAGTGTAGCAGAAATCGAGATGAATGGACAGCTTGTAGATGGTCTGACTGGTCCAGAAAATTATAATATCACGATTAAATCGAAGTCAAAATTAGCTGGCAGTAATGACTATTACGAGCATATTGTAACCTTCAACTTTGACACAAAAGGAATTCGCTCGGAAGAAGGACATTTGAGATCGGCGCAGAAGTAAAAATAAATTAGGTAGGAATGATGAAACAAATACAAAAAGGTTTTACCCTAGTCGAGATGGTTATGGCTATTATGTTGATGAGCATGATAGCACTCATCATTGGTGTTATATTTAACACCATGTTTTCCAGCCGAGAATTGATTGAGCGTGAAGCCAGTATTCAAGCGGAAATGCGAACCTCCATGCAGTATGTGGATCGAACCGTTGGTAAGGCAACCTCAATCTTTGTCTTGGATGACAGCAAGTTCAAAGGTTCCAAGCAAGGACTAAGCAGAGAATGGAGCTACATTGGCCTATCTGCGGATGGCAAGAAGGTTATGAACTATGTCTGGAACAAGAAAAAACAGGACTGGGATGTCAGCGAGTTGGGAACCAAATCTCTCTATAATATGAAGTTGGACTTGGAGTTTAAGACAGAGGGCGCTTATCAGGACAATCGCTTGATTAGTTATAACCTGTCTGGTAAATATCCAGATACTAACAATAAGTTGTCTATTGATACAGCTATATCAGCTCTTAATACTAAGCAGGTCTTCTCTAAAGTTGCTAAAGGCAAGAAAGGGATTGCTATTGCTTATCGAACTGACCCTATTCAAGGGCAGATGAATATTGCTGTTTCTTTTGTTTTTGATACATCTGGTTCCATGAATTGGGATTTGCAGGGAAGAAATGTTGAAAAAACTGGTAATGAGAGTCGTATGGATATTCTACGAAAGAAATCCGTAATCATGATCAAGGACCTTGCGGAAATTGGGAATGTTAGTGTGAACTTAGTGGGCTTCTCTACTTCAGCAAAATATATTCAACAAAATTTTTCTAATTTAGATAACGGTACAAATACTATTATAGCCACCATAACTAAACGTGAAAATTTAAACCCGGATGGTGTTACAAATCCAGGGGACGGACTTCGCTATGGGATGATTAGTCTGCAGTCTCAACCAGCTCAGCTTAAATATATAGTTCTATTGACTGACGGGATACCTAATGCTTATTTAGTAGATTCAAGGGCGTTGTACGCTGGCAATAGAGTGGATCTTAGCCAGGGAGTTGGTCGTGTAACTTTTAACAATCCTATTTATGATCTGTCCCCAACTTTAGGGTATGAGTACAGTCGTCTGGGTTATGATTTGTATTCTAGAGATTCCATAACGCGTGAAAACTCTATTGCTTATGCTGGAGAAGTGTCTAAAAAATTTGGCCTTGGTGTTAAGCGGGTCAATGTGATTGGTTTTTCTGGTGTGAACCATGAAATCGCTTATGGTCAAAGTTTGACAGATAGGATTGGCGAGGGTGGTATGGAGACTAAATATGTATCAGCTACGAATGAAGAAGCTTTGCAAAAGACCTTTTCTGACATTAAAAAGCAAATTCAACAGGATTTGTGGTTTGTATCAGGGCCGTAGAAGGGAGCAGAGATGAAAAGATTAAAGAGACACAGAGGGATTACACTGGTCGAAGTCTTGGTTTCTCTGATTCTGATTGGAGTTATTGCGGCAGGGTTCTTGACCTTCTTTTCTGGGAGTTTTAATAATATTCTCCGTCAGCGAAGTCAGAATGCTATCAACTTTGATATTCAGGAGTCTTTCGAGAAACAACTGGCTGAAAGCAAGAAACACGAAGGTACAGGAACAGATATTGAAACCTTTACTTACCAAATCGGTAATGGAACCAAGCAGAGTATTGATGTAAAAGGTACAAATCTGTCTTATAATGATAGAATCAAAAAAATCCATCTTTTTGCTGCTAATGCAATCGAAACCCCGCTGGGACTTCCTGATATGAAGGTTACTATCCCTAGTGGGAAAAGGTATTATTATGCTGGTATGGGGATAACGACTCCCGGCGGCAAAGTAGAAATAGCTGATAGTAAGAAAAAGAGTAAAACTAGGATTTACACAGAATCTGGATGGTTTCTAAGTGATCGTGCTATAGGACAAGGGGTGTCTGGCATTGTCCCAGTGGGAACGATAGGCCAAAAAGGTGACGGCACTATATCTCAGACGCTTTTTCCAGAAATGCCGACAGATTTTAAACAATTATCAAAGTTAGAAACCGGGATACATATTACAGATGATATGAGAGGGAAGTACCTGACTTTTGCTGCCCGAGCCATTAACTCTTATGGACGGGTAGGAAATTATCAGGAAGCAGACCGTATCTGGATTATGGGTCTGCCAGTTACACAGAACGTGCGTCTTCATACAGATGCCGACTTGGCTCTGCTTAAGAATGGAAATACTACCTCGCTTATACCAACGGATAATCAGTTACATACTAATACAGAAGTAAGAGATTATTTTAATGATGTTGTTTATGGTGCGACTATCCCTGTTCTGAATTATAAAGAGCCTGCAATTAACCAGACTCGACAGTTAATAGCACTTGATGGCCGTACGATGCAGTTTAGTAATCATAATTTTAATAATGGCTATACGACTTCTGTATTGATTGGGAATCGTCAGCAGACCGGACCGCTTCTAACCTATAAACTAGATGATACACTAACTTGGGGGATCAATCTGGAAAACGATGGTAGAATTGCTATTAAAACAGTAGATACAACTACAGCTAATAACGGTGGTCAGGAATATATACAAAATGTTAAGTTAGACTATAGTAATGATAATTCTATACAAGTGCGCAGTGCTGCGAAGAATGGCTCTTTAGGGATTGAAATTTTTATCAATGGACAATCAGTCTATAATAAAACAGTTTCGCTGACCAGAAACAGAACGACGCATAATATTAGTAGTGGTCAGATTATCTTTGGTGGCAATACTTACATTAATGAGTTTGCAGTTTATACTGAAAGTCTGAATAACAGCAATATACAAAAACTTGCTGAATACTTCCGCGATAAGTATAAGGCAAGCTAATAGTGAAATAGTTTTTAGGAAAAATAAGGGAGATTAGGAGATTATGGCAAAAAATATGTTTTCGTCCAAGGGGCGCAGAAGAGCTCTGGACGAAGAAGATAATGAGAAAAAAGGCTCATTTTTAGGAAAATTAAATAAACCGCTCTTCTCATCAAAAGGGAAACATAAAGAACACTTATCTATTCAAGGAGTTCAAATCAAGTCAGATCGTCAAGAAGACTTTGACGATGAGGAAAAGTCAACGGCAAAAGGGAGCTTCTTAACCAAGCTCAACAAGCCGCTCTTTTCTAAGAATAGTGGCAGTGATGATATGCCTGCTAAGTCTGGAAATCGTTCGCTCTTTGCTAAGAAAGGCAGTGGTGCGGCGAGCCAACCGGTCACTAGAATGCATGCACCTTACACTATGTTTGGTAAACCAATTAAGGGCAATCTGATGGCTATTGACTTCACTGACGAATCAGTCTATCTGGTTGTTGCTAGACAGAAGCGCAATGAACTGGAGATTATCAAGATGGCATCTGCCAATCTGCCAGAAGGTGTTGTACTGAATAGTGAGATTATCGACCCAATTACTCTCAAAAACATTATCAGTGACCTGATGGAGCAGCATGCAATCACTGCTAAGTACGCTTTCTTTGCTCTGGGCAATACCAATATCATCGCCCGTTCGGTTGATGTAGCCGCTAGTGTGCAGAATGATGAGGATATTGAGGGCTTGGTATCTTACGAGCTCCAGCAATATCTGGATATCGATCCGACTTCTTATGTTATTCAATTCCAAGAGCAGGAGTCTAATTCAGTTTTTCCGCTTGATGAAGATACTCGCTCACTCATGGTCTATGCTGTGCCAAAAGGCGTGGTAGAGCAATATCTGGGCTTGGCTGAGAATTTGAAGCTGACACCTTATGTCTTTGACCTTCAGTCTAATACCTTTGAAAAATGGCTGGAACGCGTTCAGGCGGTTAACAATCGTGCTAAGAAGCTGACCAAGGAAAATGTCGGCATGGTACATCTGAGCAAGAGCTTCATTGGTGTTTATCTCTACTCAGAAGGCAAGTTTGTGACCAGCAACTATCTCAACCGTGGCTACAAGGACATCCTGAGCTATGCAGACGACGCTAGTCTATTGCAGAAGCTTCCAGCAGTGGCTTCAGATGATCTGGATACGGGTCTCTTGAAGAGGGCCTTGGATGAGTGGGTGGCTGATGCTAAGAACCACATTCTCAATACTGAAAACTTCTTTAGCGGGTCAACTGGTCTCAACATTGACAGCTTCTACGTCTTTGGTGACCAGGACATTTGCTGGCAGTTGGCAGCTATTCTGAAGCAGAGCATGAATCGGGAATTCATCTCAATTGATAACGTAGATTATGAGAATGTACTGTGGGAAGGTTCTGCCGAGTTTAATGCGGAGTTCATTCCAGCTACAGCCATGTTGATTAGGAGAGCAAACTAATGCGGAGAGATTTAAACTACTTTTCAAAATATCATGTGGCACCGGCTAAGGCTAGTCCACTGAAACTTGCTGCTATTTCGGCTTTTGCTGGGATTGTAGCGATTATGATTGTGCTGATTGGTTTCTTCCAGTTTAGCGCTATGCACCTCCAAGGCGAGATTGACCGAGCGGAGCAGACACTCAAGAGTCCAGAGATGGCTCAAGAGCTGAAGGCAGTCTCTGAGACTGAAGATAAGATTGTTACGGTCAAGAATGACGAACTTCTCTTTACCAGCCTAGAAGGCGACTTCCGCCGCCTGCACCGAGTAAACAAAGCCTTTATGGACTTCCTTAATAAAAATGTGACAAGAAACTTGGTCTTTGACGATATCAAGATTAATAACGACAATGTAGAAATCAATGGTTCGTCTCAAGAGCATCTTTCTATCGCTAAGTTTGAGGAAGAGCTTCGTAAGTCTGAGAAGTTTAACCATATTTTTGTGGACAACATTACTCGCGAGGAAAAGGATAACAATACAGTGTACAAGTTTAACATTAAAATTTTGACGAAGGATGTAGATTTCAATGAAGAGCAAAAATGAGAAAGAAAAGAAAAAAATCCTGAGTAATTTAAATGAGCGTGACAAGAAATTGTTGGCCTGTGTTGGAGGAGTAGCGGTACTTGCTGGTGGTGGGTATCTGGTAACAAATTCTTATACACGGATGGCGCAGTTAGCTGAAGAGCATGCAACTATCTCGACAGAGTTGGAAGGCAAGAATGCCAAGATTAGTCAGAGGAAGTCTCTTACCAAACAGCTCCAAACATTGAATGCTAAGACTCTGGATCAGGCTAAGAAATACTATGGTACGACCAATCAAGGGGAGTTTATCTTCTTGATTGACAAGCTAGTCAACGAAAGCGGTATTAAATTCAAGTCTGTCAACTACACTGAGAGCACAGAGTTGGAACTCCAGCAGGAGGGATTGGCTGCGACTTCGTCCAAAGGGCAAAACTCCAACTCTTCTGGTACGACTAGCAGTTCAAGCTCGAGTGAGACGTCTTCTTCATCCAGTACGACCTCTAGCTCGTCTGGTACCTCGTCTTCATCTTCATCTAGCAGCAGTTCTTCATCTGATGCGAATACTGCAACAACAACTGCAGCTAATACAGCGACACCAGGGAACGGAACGACCAATAATACCAACATCACGCAGATGACAGCGGACATTGAGTTCGAAGGAACTTATACACAGGTTCTGAAATTGTTGGAATTGATTGATGGCAATCAACAAAAAATCGTTTCCAGCGAGCTGGAATTAGGCGGAAAGAAAAGCCTGTCTAGCACGGAGGAAAACAAAAACCCTGATCTAACCAGCGGTAAAATCAAGCTACGTTTCTATCAGGTTAAAGACGTCGAGCGCTATGTGACTCTAGAGAGCAATGTCGATAAGACACCGATTCAGTTTGCTAACTGGGAGTCTCCATTTGCGATTCCGACTTGGCAGGCGGGTTCTATATCTGTAACGACAGCTGGTGGCGGCACAGATGCAACTGGCAATAAGGGCAGTTTGGGGGCCGCAACAACCAATACAACTAGCAGCGCGAATGCTAACAGCAGTACCAATCTAGCTCCATCTTATCTGGAGCAGCTTAGCACTCAGTCTAGTCGGAACGATGGTCTGTCAGCTTATTACAATTCATCAACTATCTACCGCTTCGAATCACCACTGAAGCTGATTCAGTCAGGCGGCAGCAATCAGTATGATGTGACGGTTGACAATACGGACTTCCTTGAAGGTTCAGGTTCCAATATAGTTAAGATTCCAGCAACCAAGTCTTCTACTATGTATGAAATGGAATTTGCAGCACCGTATGTATCCTTGAACAATAAGCCGGATGCTATCAGCTTCTCTCTATCTATGTCTAATCAATGGCAGGGCAAGATTGGCTTGATTGTTAAGAATGCCAGCGGTCAGAAGATTTATCTTCATGTCATTCGTCCCAACAGCTGGACTGGCTGGCGCGAAGTTAGCTTCGATCCTGAAAACATTCCAGGATTCAGCTATCCAATGACTATTGTAGGTTACTACTTCGAAACTCCAAGTGGAGAAAGCCCTGAAACGACTATGAAGCTGGATAACCTATCTGTGAACAACTTGGTAGTTAGCTAAAATACTTTGAAAAAATACCAAATAAGTCTATGGTTTAAAATTTCAAGAGCATGTGTAAATTTTTCTAAAAAAAATGCTAAAAACCAAGTTATTAGACTAGTATTCACGGTGCATTTATAGTAAACTAAAACATAGAGATATTTGAAGTATAATACAAGCAAACTCAGAATAGACGCCCGAGTCTATTCTGGGTTTTAATGGAGTTTATGGAAAAACAAAATCAAGACTGGTTTTGCATTGAAAAAGTTTAATATCATTTAGAAAGTGGGGGGTGTCGAAAATATTCAAATGGCATATTTTTTACCTTTTGGAGCAGGGCTTATAGCACTGCATACGATTAGCATTTTATTTGTTTCTAGGATTTCATTAATAAAGCGCCTTTTTCTCGTAGTATGGGTCATGCTATTTGCGATTGGTGCTCCATTCCTCTTTCAACAAGTTCCCGGCATAGCCTTTGTTGGGCTCTGTGCCTTGGCCTTGGCTGTCTATATGGTGCTACTCTTTTCACAGGAGCTAGCTCCAGTCAAGAAGAGAGCAACTGCTTCTGCGCGAAGCAGAAGCCAGAAGCATGCTAAGAGCCCACGCAAGAAAGTGGAAGCGACGAGCGCAAGCTTGTCATCTGCTAGAGATTTGAACTTTTCCAATGCTTCAACCGGTAGGATGAGAAAGGAAAGTAAAGAAAGGGTTCAGGCTGAGGAAAGTCCGGCAAGGCAGAGAGTATCTGCTTCTGGTCGCACCCTAGCAGACCGTTCTATCAAAAAGGATATGACAAGATTTGAGAAAGTAAAACCTCTCTACCCTGTTGATAACTTGGCTACAGCTCCTGCCTTTGGAGAATACGAGCCAAACAGTCAGCTAGCGGCAGCTGAGGTCGGTATGGTGGGTATGGACCACAGCGCACAAAAGGCCAATGATGAATTTTTGCAGTCCCTGCTTCATCACCGCGAGGGGGCAACCAAGATTAAGGTGGCAAACTCTCTGATTCAGCCTACGGAAGCAAATGCAGCCGGCAATCAAGGCTATACAGATATTGATGATCCAGCCTTTGAGACAGCTGTTCTGTCTAAGATTAGACCGATGTCCTATACGGAGTCTAGCTATGGCAACTTCAGACCGCAGGCGGTTGAGGTGACAGGTGTTATTTCTCAAGATGAGGAAGAATTCTTCACTGAGCAAGAACATGCTCAGCAGCCAGTGGCAGAAGAGGTAGGAGGCAACAGCCTAGAAGATGTTTTTGCTGCTACGGGAGATATCAAGCCAGTTAGAGCAGAAGAGTCGAGAGCAGCAAACAGCTTAGAATCTCTCTTCTTTGCTGACTCAGACACTGAGCCACAAGCTAAAATGGATTCCGCCTTCAGTCAAGCAGCTGCAGAGCCAGAATTTTCTGCTACTGAAGAGTCTATGGTTAGCCGTGATCGTGCTGATATTCAGGGTTATCAAGATATTCTCAGCCAGATTCAGCATGATTTGCTGGGATCTGAAGAGGAAGATTTGACTGCTGAAGTGGCAGAGGCTTGGGAGGAAGAAAGCAGCTTCGAACCTGCTGCAGAAACGTTTGAATTTGAAGAAGCTGCTGAACCAGCGGTTGTTCAATCAGTTTCTGAAGACGCACTTTGGACACAGGCTGAGCCTATCCAAGAAGCAGTTGCAGATGAAACAGAAGAAGACTTGCTCAAGGGAATTGCTGACATCCTCAAAGCTGAGGAAGCACAAGTCAAAGCTGCTCCGGTCGTTCCGGCTACGGATGAGACAGAAGAAGATTTGCTTCAGAAAATCACTGACATCCTCAAAGCTGAGGAAGCGGCAGAAGCAAGACCAGCTGCAGCAACTGCGGGAGATAAAGAAGTCTATTTCCAATTCCTCCTACTGGAAAGTCAGGAATTATTGGCTTCAAATGCAGTTCAAGAAGCTGAGAGCTATCTGAAAGAAATTGTCCAAGGCAGCTCAGATCAAAATCTTCGTCAAGAAGCGTTCAACATGCTGGACAAAATCGTGAAAAATTAATACTATATAAACATACAATTGATTGTAATCAATTAGAAGGGTTTTAGGGGAAATTATGAAAAGTTGTAAAACAATCACAGGGACCGTTGTCATTGAGATTGAAAAAGGGATGGGACTGGGTGAAGTCCATGAAGTCTTTGTTGACGAGGGGGTCAATCTGACTTTTGTCATTAAGTCAAAGCAGTCTGAACAGCCTTTTGCCTTGCTGTCTAGCAAGAACATCCAAGGCATCGGTGACTTTGCGGTCATGGTAGAAAACAGCTCAGTTTTTCAAGAGCTGGAAGAGGCAGATCTGAAGGTCTTAAACGACAAGCAGGGTAGTGTCTTTGACGAAATTGTCATCACAATTGATGGAAACAAGGTGGGAACTGTTGTTGACTATCATATTGACGAAAAGAATGAAATTGGCTACTTGGTGGTTAATTCTGAAGATGCTAGCGAGGAAATTCAGATTCCTAAATCACGCATCTTGATGATTGGTAAAGAGTACATCATCCTCAATGATGAAAAAAAGACAGCTCCTCATCTTGAAGCAGATGTAGAGATGGGCCGTCTGGCTGCAGCAGATTTGCTCCATGAGACTGAAGCTGCAAAACCTGCCGAAAAAATTGAGGAAGTAGTTGCTGAAGCACCTGTATTTGAGCCAGTTGTAGATGAAAAAGCAGATGTGAAAGAAGAAGCTGCGACAGATTTGACAGAGGCCTTGGCTGCTGTAGGTCTGGGATCTGCTGCTCCTGAGTTGGAGTTTTCTGAAGCAGTCGTAGAGACAGCAGAAGAACCAGAAGTCCAAGACTTGGTACAAGAAACAACAGCTCCAGCTGAAGAAGAAGTTGAAGAAACAGATGCAGCGCTGAGTCTGGATGCTGCTTTGGAAGAAGTATTGGCAGCACCTGCTGAGGAAGTAGAAACAACTATCAGCACAGCGCCAGTTGCTGAAGAAGAGTCAGGAGCAAAGAAAGCTGTTAACGACTTTATCGATCGGCAAAAACGTCTTCTGGTAGGCAAAACACTGCAAAAAGATCTTGTTAATGCAGATGGAGGAGTTATCCTGAATGCCGGAGATACTGTTTCAGATGACATCATTGATTTTCTTCGCCGTATCGACCGTAAATTCCTTATCCGCTTAGCTGAATGCGTAGTATAAGGTTGGGATGAGATTCATGTCAAGAAGAAAAAGAAAGGTTTCATCAAAATATCAAAAACTACTTCCAGCAGCGACACTTGCTGCCTTTCTGCTGGGTAGTTTATTTTATGTCATTTTTGTCTTTAATCCAACGATTGACCTGAGTATCAATGGCCGTCCCTCTATGAAGGTACGCTCTAGGAGCGAAGCTGAGATTGAAGTTTACAGAGAACTGCCCTATAAGGCTACATTTCAGCTGACTACTGGGCAACACTTCTCTGTAGATATGCGCTTTTTAGGACTGAGCTATTTCACAGAAGAAGAGCTCAAGCGGCTGGATAATATCTCGGCCAAGACAGTCTGGGATAAGTTTACACCGTTTTTCGATACCAAGGAAAACCTGCAGATTTCTATCTATCCTAACCGTCTTTTTTGGCTTAGACCTTTAAACGATGTCTTAGCTGCCCATCCTGATGTTCTCAGTCAGCTTCCAACGACCAATCATCTGGTCATGGACGGCGAGTCTAACGTAAAGGTGGGAGACAAGTCTAATGGCTATAAGATTGACCCTGCTGCTTTTATCCAAGCATCTGAGGAGATTGCCAAGACTGGTAAATTTGATGATGTCAAGGTTGAGAGTATACCTGTCGAAGCAGAAGATCAAAGTGAGCTTCTGAGCCAATATACGCACTTTATAGAGCGTAAGGAAGTACCACTGCCGACCAACGCTGCCCAAGCTCAAAACATGAAGACAGCCTTTTACAAGCTGCAGAATGTTTACTTGGCTCCTGGTGAGACCAAGTCTATCTCAGAATTACTGGGCGCTTTGAATGCAGAATCTGGCTATCTGCCAGTCAAGGGCAAGGATAATAAAGAAGTTTACGGTCAGGGTGCTGAGCAGATTGTAGATGCCATTCAGCAGCTCGCCTTTTCACGGACCAATGTTATTTCCTATCGAGGACAGTATTTCAACATCGGAACGCCGGCAGAAGGTTTGACCGAATTGACCATTCAAAACAATACAGAAACAGATATGGTGTTTTCATTAAGTTTGGAGGAGGGGCAAGTATCCATCATTCTGGCATCTAAGTGATACTCAAGGGAAGTCGAAGTTTGACATCGTCACCTAAGATTTTCAAAGAGTATAAAAAGGGAAAAATTATGATTGCAAGTTTAGTATTTATATTAGGTGTCGTATTTGGGAGCTTTTTCAATGTCGTCATCTACCGTGTGCCACTGGAAAAGAGCATTGCCAAAGGTCGGTCCATGTGCCCGTCCTGCGGCCATGTCTTGACTTCGGTGGAGCTGATTCCGGTTGTGTCGATTATCATGCAGGGCTTTAAATGCAAGCACTGCAAGGAGCCGATTTCACCGCGCTATCTCATTGTGGAGCTCCTGACGGGTCTGCTCTGGTTGGCCTCTTATCTGATCTTTCAAGATCAGGGGCCATGGATGGTTGTTTCAGCCTGTCTTTTGGTATCGCTTTGTCTCATTATCGGTTATATCGATTTTGATACTCAGTACATCTCGGACTCGGTTCTGCTGGTTTTCTGGCTGGGCCGCATGGCTGTTACGTTTTTTACCAATGAGTTCAATTGGGAACTGCTCCTTTCGCTGCTAGTCGGCGCTGGTCTCTACTCTCTCATTTATTTTGGGGCTAAGGCTTATTACAAGAAAGAGGCTTTCGGGATGGGAGACATCCTTTACTTAGCTGCCCTGAGCAGTTGGTTTAGCCCCTTGAATACGCTGATTTTGGGATATGGTTCTTTCTTTGTAGCTGGAGCGATTCTCTTAATCGCAACCATCTTTAAGAAATTCAAATTTAAGTTGAAAGAAGAAGTCCCTTTTGGTCCTGCTATGAGTATCATGGCGGTCATCCTATATTTCTGGGGAGGAATCTAGGAAACCAAAAGCGACAATAGAAATGGATAGAAAAAATGTTTAGGAAGAAAAAAGTTATCATAGCATTAGCGACAGCTACTGTCCTTTCAGGCAGTGTGCTGCCTGTCAGCCGCCTAGCGGCAAATGAAAAGGCCAGTCTGGATCCTTCTTTAGTGCAGGTGTCAGATCAGTTTCAGGCCAAGAAAACAGGAGCAGTCGTCTTTTCAGAAGATGTAACAGTGCCAAGCACAGTGTCAGCCGATTTCATTGATAGTCGTCTGGCTGGCACACCGATGGCTGGATTGGGAAAAGCTTTCAAAAAAGCAGAGAAAGATCATGGAGTTAATGCAATTTTTCTCGTAGGGCTGGCTATTCACGAATCGGATTACGGCCGCAGTCAGATTGCTCAGGCCAAGCACAACCTGTTTGGTTTCATGGCTTATGACTCCAGTCCTTTTTCCAGTGCAGGAAATTTCGCAACATTTGACGATGGTATAGATACCGTTGCCCGCTATCTCAGCGAGCACTATCTCAAGCCTGGCGGTCAGTTCTACAATGGTAAGAGCATGGCTGCTATCAATGTAAGATACGCATCTGACAAAACTTGGTCAAGCAAGATTATGATTCGTATTCGAAATTTTTTGAAAAAAGGTTAAGGAGGCTGGGACAATCGTGTCTCAGCTTGCTTTATTATAGAAAGAATTTCTTTTGGTGAGGCGACTGACGGGTTTTTTCTTGCTCTCTGGGGCTCTAAAAATTCCTAATCATCCTCTCGGGACTAAAAAATCAAAAACTTGCTTCTGCGACATCTACATCGTCTTTTATGGCGAAAAATGACTTAATTAGGGGATTTATGAAAAGAAAGTTTGACGTAAGCGATGTGTTAAAGGAAGCCTGGGGACTGACTGTTGATTACTTTTTTGTATGGACAGCAGGGCTTGCTATCATTCAACTGCCGTTTTTTATTCTGGGGCTGTTAATTCTATTTTTTTCTCCATTGACTTCTACATTTCTTCCAAGAATAATTCTACTGGGATTTCTATGTTCTTTTGTAATTGCTTATATCCATAAGTTTTCCTTGACCATGGTTCGTAATCCGCAGATGGTGCGAAGAAACTTCTGGAGGGCAGTTGGCTACAGTATTTCTGATGGCTTTTTTGGGCGTTTACTTTCTGTGTCTATTTACGTATTCATGTTTTTCTTGGCTATGTTACTTCTTTTTGTATACTTCTATAATGTCTTGATGCCAGATGCAAATTTTCGAGAGAATATGGGAACTTGGATGATTTGGGTTGCAAATAACCAAGAGAAGATAGCTAGCATGCTCTTCCTAGTTTTTTTGATAGCACCAATGTTTAACTTGGTATTCCATTTGTTTTACAGCTATTTTATCGTCTCTCACTTCTTCTTATTGCCCTATATTATTCAAGATACCAACTCCTCTGATAATCTCTTGCGTCCTCTGTCAGCCTTTGGCAGCTTGGGTAAGTCCTTTTCTCGTATGAATGGTCAGAGGGGGCGTTACTTACTGGTAGAGCTTGTCTTAAAGCTTATTCCTGTAGTATTGGGTCTAATAGAAGTTTTGAGTTTGCTTTTTGGTGCTGGTGTGTCTAATATTGTGGGAATGATTGTTAGTATGATAAATGGCTTTTTGCTGATTTATGCCTTGGCAGCTCGTTCGGTTATGGCCGACATCCTGATGTCTTATGATCGGGAAATAGTTAATTTTGGAGATTAATATTTATGAAAAAATTAGAAAGGGTTTTAGGATTTAGGATAATGAACGATGAATGATGTAAAAGTAACAAGGGTTTTCAGAGAAGCTTGGATTTTTGTTACAGAATATTATTTTGTCTGGCTGAAAGGCCTTTTGCTGGTCGGAATCCCGCTTGCAGTGCTGGGCTGGTTTCTTTTTCCGCTGGTTTCGAGTTGGTCTTACCGGTCCATTTTAGTCTTGACTTGTTTGGCATTTATAATTGCCTTCGGTTTTGCTTACGTCAATAAATTTGCCTTGACAGTGATACGAAATCCGCAGATGGTTAAGCTCTATTTTGGCTATGCGATTTGGTACAGTATCTCAGATGGCTTGCTTACTCGCCTCTTTTATTCCTTCATTGTCAGTGCAGTCCAGGTTCTGATTCTGTACATGGGTTGGTCGGCAATCGGCATCAATCTTGGGGTGGCTAGTCTCTTTGCCTTTTATCGGAGAGCAGTAAGTCCAGAGGCCATTGTAATTTTCCAGTTTCTTTTTCCTTTCTTGTTCATGGTTTTTTACCTGCTCTTCACTTATCTGGTTGATTCGCACTTCTTTTTGCTGTCTTATATCATTCAGGATACTAGCTCCAGGGACAATCTGGCCAAGCCGCTTTCTTTTTATGGCTGTTTGAGAAAGTCAGTCCTACTGATGAAGGAGCGCAGGGGTCGTTATGTTCTGCTCAGCTTTTTTCTCGCTTCTTTTGGTGGGTTGATTGGCTTGGGTACTCATCTCCTGATGGATCTGATAAGGCAGTATATTGGTCCCTTGCTGGGTGAACTGGATGATTTACTTGGCCTGATCCAGATGATTCCTGTTCTGGTTTTCAGTAGCTTTTACTGTGTATTTGTTCTGGTTGTTCGGACAGTTTTTGCTGATACTCTGATGGAAAATGATGCAGAAGTGGTGGATTTTGGTGATTAATTTAGGAAGTAGAAAGACCAGACAATACTTGATAGAAACAAGAGGAAGGATATGAAATCAGTAACAAGAATCTTAATAACAGCTTTGGTGCTAACTGGGATTGGCTTTATTCCTCTCCCTTATGAATTAGAGACCGTGAGGCCGGCTTTGAATGCCAAAGACTTTGTCCAAGTTCAAGGAGGAACTGATAAAGGAAAAGGTAAAATCTATGTCATGGCTGTTGGTGTTTCCAAGGCTCGAGTGTTCAGTCTCTTTTTGACTCTGCTGCCTAATTACAGGCTGGAAACAGAGTATGTCTCTGTTCCTGAAAACTATTTCGATAAGGAGAAGGGACGGGAAGAGCGAGAGAACAGCACTATGGGATCTTCCCATCTCAATGCCTTGCAGGTGGCTTATCAGGCTGCTGGTCGTACAGTTGAGATTAGACATAAAGAGATTTACGTAGGTGGTATCAGCAGTGAGACGCCTCTGTCAAAGGAGCTGCAGAAAGGCGATGTGATTTTAAAGATTGACAATCAGACTTACACTAGCCCATACGACATCGTTGATCAGATGGAACAGCGGCCAGTCGGCGATGTGGTATCAATTGAGTACAGTCGTAATGGTGTAATCGGTTTGGCTAGCGGTCCTGTGATTGTGGATGAGACAACTGGTAAGCCTGGTTTGGGAATTGAATTGGGTTCTAAAGCCAGTGTTGCCATGAATCCTCTAACGGAGTTTAAGAGCAACGGTGTAGCAGGTCCTTCTGGTGGACTCATGTTCAGTTTGGAGCTTTACAACCAGCTCGTATCTGAAGACATTACCAAAGGAAAAACTATTGCTGGTACTGGAACGATTGACCACAAGGGAAATGTTGGCCGGATTGGCGGGATAGAGATGAAGGTCATGGCTGCCGATAAGGCAGGCGCTGAGATTTTCTTTGTTCCTGATGATACCATTGACGCCGATATTGCCCAGTACAATCCCAAGTTGCGCTCTAACTACCATGAGGCACTTCGTGCTTCTATTAAAATCAAGAGTAAAATGAAAATCGTCCCTGTCAAAACTTTCAACGAAGCTTTGAACTATCTCAGAGAGATGGAATAAGGGAGTCTGCTACTCTTGAATAATCAAAAGAAACACAAGCCCCTGCTGGTTATTTATCTGGCAAGGGCTTTTATTATAGAATTTTTTCAAATAATTAACACCTTAGCACATAAATACTTGATTTCTAAATCGCTGTGTGATATATTTATAACATAAAGAGTGTTAAATATTTCTAACATAAAGAAAGGAGTCTATCATGAAAAAAAGTCAAAAAACAGGTGGCCTCATTGCAATGACTGCCGCAGCTCTCTTTATTGATTTTACTGTTCTATTTGGTTCTAATCTTAGTTGGGGGCCCAAGTTGATTATTGTTGGTATTTCAGTGTTAGGTCAGATTGTAGCTATTTGGGGCTGGCTACATATGAAACCATGGCCTCATAAGAGTCAGAAAGGTAAGGGAAAGACTATTTTTGACTTGTCTGCTAAGCTGTACACGATGCTTTTGTTTGCAGCAACCATTTTTTATACAGTAGGGATTTGGGTTGCGACCCCAAGCGAAAGATTCGGCATTAAAGAATGGATTTTGGGAGTTGGCCTCGTTATTGAAGTGATTGTATTTGGTTTTTCCTCTTTGAAAAATGTCAAGGAAACTCCAGATGAACGCTTCTATGCCAATCTAGCTAAGGCAGCTAGCTTGATGTTTGTCTTTATACTAGGCGCACTGATGATCCTAGCAGTTATCATCGGATACATGGGTTCTTTCACTCTTTACATGGGTCAGATTTTTATTAGCATAGCTGCCTTGATTTGCATCTTTGCAGTTGTTTATCTTGTCTTAGAACGGAGAGGATAACCATGGCCAAAGAAAGCAAGATTATCACTAATCTCAAATCCGTTCGCGAATCCATGGGTATGACCCAGCAGGAGCTAGCCGACCGCATCGGCATGCGGCGCGAGACAATTCTGCATTTGGAAAATAACCGCTACAATCCTTCGCTGGAAATGGCTCTCAAAATTGCTCAAATCTTCAATCTGAAAGTAGAAGACCTCTTTGAACTCAGACAGAAAGAGGAGACGTAATTCTTTTCGAGACCTAGTATTAAGTTTGTTGTTCAGTTAGGGCTTGAAACAAAAAGAAAAAATCCTTTGAAATGCTGATTTCAAAGGATTTTTGTTAAATAAATTACTTAACTTCTGTAAACACAACGTGCTTGCGAAGTTTTGGTGAGTATTTCTTCAATTGAAGACGGTCTGGCGTGTTACGTTTGTTTTTAGAAGTAAGGTACAAGCGTTCACCAGATTCTTTGTGTTCAAGTGTGATATTTACGCGCATAGTAGCTCCCTTCTATTATTCTGCTGCAGCAGCTTTGGCAATCTTACGGCCCTTGTAGTATCCTTTAAGGGATACACGGTGAGAGCGTGAGTAATCACCAGTAGTTTCATCAAAAGTTACAGTTGGAGCTGTCACTTTGTAGTGAGTGCGGCGTTTGTTTTTCTTCGCTTTGGAAGTGCGACGTGCAGGTACTGCCATTGTTTGTTTCTCCTTTTAGATTGTGAATTCGATTCAATTTGATGATTTTCATCAACTTTAATAGTATAACAAAACTTTTTTGTAAAGTAAAGTTACTTGACAGATTTTTTCTTCTTTTTAAGAAAAACCTGAGCTTCTAGTTGTCATCTTTTTGCTTGAGAGGAAAAAGTTTCAAATTCGCCTCCATATTTTCCTAATCTTCTGAAAATTTAAAAATTTTCCTCTGTAAAATACAGCCTAAGTGTGGTATAATAAAGCACAAAGATTACTGCAATGAAAGGGAAAGCTATGACAGATAAGGATATTCGTCACAGAAGTAAGATTTATGACAGTATGGTTAAATCTCCTAACCGTGCCATGCTTCGCGCGACGGGGATGACAGATAAAGATTTTGAAACGCCTATTGTTGGGGTGATTTCCACTTGGGCGGAAAATACACCTTGTAACATCCATTTGCATGACTTGGGCAAGCTGGCCAAGGAAGGCATCAAAGCAGAGGGCGCTTGGCCTGTTCAGTACGGGACTATTACGGTTGCGGACGGGATTGCCATGGGAACACCGGGCATGCGCTTCTCTTTGACATCTCGTGATATCATTGCGGACTCTATTGAGGCTGCGATGGGTGGTCACAACGTGGATGCCTTTGTTGCTATCGGTGGCTGTGACAAGAACATGCCTGGTTCTATGATTGCCATTGCTAACATGGATATTCCTGCTATCTTTGCCTACGGCGGAACGATTGCACCGGGGAATCTGGACGGTAAGGACATTGACTTGGTTTCTGTCTTTGAAGGAATCGGGAAATGGAACCATGGTGACTTGACAGCTGAGGAAGTGCGCCGCATTGAGTGTAATGCCTGTCCTGGCCCTGGTGGCTGTGGCGGTATGTACACGGCCAATACTATGGCGACGGCTATTGAAGTTCTGGGCATGAGTCTGCCAGGATCTTCTTCTCACCCAGCTGAGTCCAAGGACAAGCAAGAGGATATTGAAGCAGCTGGCCGTGCCGTTGTGAAAATGCTGAAAATGGGGCTGAAGCCTTCTGATATCTTGACACGTGAAGCCTTTGAAGATGCAATCACAGTGACTATGGCTCTGGGTGGTTCTACCAATGCTACCCTGCACTTGCTGGCCATGGCTCATGCGGCCAATGTTGAGCTGACGCTTGATGACTTTAATGTCATTCAAGAGAAAGTGCCACATTTGGCTGACTTGAAACCGTCAGGTCAGTATGTCTTCCAAGACCTTTATGAGGTTGGTGGAGTGCCGGCTGTGATGAAGTATCTATTGGCGAACGCCTTCCTGCATGGCGACCGCATTACTTGTACAGGTAAGACGGTGGCAGAGAATCTGGCAGAATTTGCTGATCTGACACCAGGTCAAAAGGTCATTATGCCGCTTGAAAATCCAAAACGTGCAGACGGTCCGCTTATCATCTTGCATGGTAATCTGGCTCCAGATGGTGCTGTTGCTAAGGTTTCTGGTGTTAAAGTACGCCGTCACGTGGGACCGGCTAAGGTCTTTGACTCAGAAGAAGCTGCTATTGATGCGGTACTGGCCGATGAAGTAGTCGATGGCGATGTGGTTGTAGTCCGTTACGTTGGACCAAAGGGTGGCCCTGGTATGCCAGAAATGCTGTCACTTTCTTCTATCATCGTAGGGAAAGGCCAAGGAGACAAGGTAGCCCTTCTAACAGATGGTCGCTTCTCAGGCGGTACTTACGGCTTGGTTGTCGGACACATTGCTCCGGAAGCTCAGGATGGTGGCCCGATTGCCTATCTCCGTACAGGCGATATGGTCACGGTTGACCAAGATACCAAGGAAATTTCTATGGCAGTCTCTGATGAAGAGCTGGCGAAACGTAAGGCAGAAACGACTATTCCGCCGCTTTATAGCCGTGGTGTTCTCGGTAAATATGCTCACATGGTATCCTCTGCCGCTAAAGGTGCTGTTACTGACTTCTGGAAACCAGAAGAAACAGGGAAGAAATAGCCTATATATGACAAAAGAACCCGCTAGTTTTTCTAGCGGGTTTGATATTTTTAATATAGAAGAACTTAACACTTTCTTATCTAGGACTGATCCCCAAGGCAATACGTCCGAAGCGGCTGATACGAGTGATTTTCCAAGCAGGAGACCAAGTAACCTCAACAGAGGCACTTTCAATCTCATCTATTTTTTTAAGAGAGTCCATAATGGCGATGGGTAGACTCTCAGCACAATCACAGGCTGTATCGGTAAAGGTCATAACAACCTTGCAGTGGCCATTTTCGTCTAAGTTGATTTCATAAATCAGCCCTAAGTTATAGACATCCAGCTCTACATCCGGATCGTAAATACGCTCGAGCTTCTCCACCAATTTATCCTGAATTGCAGCTGCTCGGTCATTGATTTTGATATCGTCTCTCATGGCTATCCCCTTCTATCTCAGTTGAATTGTTTTTTATTTTCTCACAATTCTGACTTTTTTTCAAGCTATTTTGGAACATGAAAACGGATTTAGTTCTTCCAAACGAAAAATCCCTTTCGGGCTCCTCAAAATGGCGGACTTATGATAGAATATAAGTACTAAAGAAGGCGGAGGTCAGAAGATGAAATTACAAAAACCTAAAGGAACTCAGGACATTCTTCCTCAAGAATCAGCCAAGTGGCAGTATGTAGAAGACTTTGCCCGCAAGACATTTAAAAAATACAATTACGGCGAAATCCGCACACCGATTTTTGAGCACTATGAAGTCATTAGCCGCTCGGTCGGGGATACGACAGACATCGTGACCAAGGAAATGTATGACTTCTATGACAAGGGCGACCGCCATATCACTCTGCGTCCAGAGGGGACAGCACCTGTGGTGCGTTCTTATGTGGAGAATAAGCTTTTTGCTCCTGAAGTGCAAAAGCCTGTCAAAGTCTACTATATGGGCTCTATGTTCCGCTATGAGCGGCCTCAGGCTGGCCGCCTGCGGGAATTTCACCAGATTGGAGCAGAGTGTTTTGGCTCTAGCAACCCTGCTACAGATGTGGAAATGATTGCCATGGCTGCTCAATTTTTCAAGGATATTGGTATTACTAATGTCAGCTTGGAGCTTAACTCGCTGGGGAATCCTGAGAGCAGAGCTGCTTACCGTCAGGCCTTAATTGATTATCTGACTCCGCTGAAGGCTAGCCTTTCAGCAGATAGCCAACGTCGCTTGGAGGAGAATCCGCTGCGTGTGCTGGATTCTAAGGAACCCGAAGACAAGGCGGCAGTAGAAGGTGCACCGTCTATTCTGGACTATCTGGATGAGGAGAGTAGTACTTACTTTGCGGCCGTTCGCTCCATGCTGGAGACCTTGCAGATTCCTTATATTATCAATACCAACATGGTCCGTGGCTTGGACTACTATAATCACACAATTTTCGAGTTTACGACAGAGGTAGCTGGCAGTCAGCTGACTATTTGTGCTGGCGGCCGTTATGATGGGCTGGTGGCTTACTTTGGCGGACCTGAAACGCCAGGTGTTGGCTTTGGTATGGGCTTGGAACGTTTGCTTCTGGTACTTGACAAGCAAGGAGTAAAGCTGCCGATTGAAATCGCTCTGGATGTTTATGTAGCTGTTTTAGGAGCAGGTGCCAATGGCAGAGCATTGGAGTTAGTGCAGGCTCTCCGCGCACAAGGTTTTGCAGCAGAGAGGGATTATCTTGACCGCAAGCTCAAGGCTCAGTTTAAGTCGGCTGATATCTTTAAAGCCAAAACTCTTATCACCTTGGGCGAAAGCGAAGTGGAGAGCGGTCAGGTGACTGTTAAGAACAATCATAATCGTGAGGAGATTACTGTTAGCCTAGACCAAATCCAAGAAAACTATCAGCTTATTTTTGAGAAATTGGGATTTTAAAGGGTTGAATCTAACAGTTGGGAATGCTATAGTATCAGGTGTTTGAACGAACTTGGTTGACAATGTGTCAATATATTTTTGAAAAAAATTTAGAAAAAACTTGAAACCTAAAGTAATTGTTGATATAATGTTTTTGTTGTATAAATTTGCTAAAGGAGAAACAACTATGGCACAAATTAAATTGACTCCAGAAGAACTTCGTACATCTGCAAACAGATACACTGAAGGTTCTGAAAATGTAACTCAAGTTCTGACTACATTGACTAATGAACAAGCTATTATTGCTGATAACTGGGATGGTTCTGCATTTGATAGCTTTGAAGCACAATTCAATGAATTGTCTCCAAAAATCAAAGAATTTGCACAATTGCTCCAAGATATCAATGCTCAGTTGATTAAAGTTGCTGACATCGTTGAGCAGACTGACCAAGATATCGCTGCACAAATTCGCTAATTTTGTTATAACGGCTTTAGGAAGGCGAGAGCCTTCCTATTTTTGTAAAGATTAAAAATGAAAAAATGGCGGTTGCTTTCATATCAAATAAGAAAACTGCTACAATGTCAAGACAAGCTCTAACAATCTGGATCAGTATATGAATTAGAATGTTAGGGCTATCTGTGTCTTTTTGAGTGCTCCTTATGTAAAAAATAAATGAAGAAAAAAGAAAAAGTATCCATGGGAAATAAAAAAATATTTAAATATATAGGAAATGTTGTTTTAGTGATTGTCTTGCTTGCTGCAGTAGTGACGCTGAATGTTGCAGTGCAGAAGAATACAAGCAGCGCTAGAGACAGCAAGATTAAAACGGATCAAAAAACTAAACTGAATGTCGCGGTCGTCAATGAAGATCGGGCTGTTAAGGTTGACAAGAAAGAGTATAATCTTGGAGCTAGCTATGTCAAAAATCTAGAACGGGATGATTCTCAAAACTGGTATATTGTGACGCGTGGAGCTGCAGATGCTGGCCTGGAAAATGGCAAATATCAACTGGTCGTGACCATTCCAAGTGACTTTTCGGAAAAAGTGCTAGATGTCAATGCTATCAGTGCAGATCGGACAATCGTCACTTATAAGGTCAATGCTGCGGGAAATCAGCAGATTGAAAATGAGGCCAACAGTCTGGCTAAGGATATTATCGCGGATTTGAATAGCCAGTTGGTTGATATGTATATGGCTAGCATCCTGAGCAATCTTTATACAGCCCAGCAAAATGTGCAGGCTAGTTCAGAGGTCCAAATCACTAATATTGGCAATTACAGAACTAACTTGTTGGAGTCTGCCATTGGCTCTAAGAATATCTTCCCAACGTTGGTTAGTATGTCTGCTTCATCTGTTGAAGCCAATAACTCTCTGAAGACGACTCTGGAAACTTATGCGAAGGCTTTTGATGACTTGGATAACTCTCAGGCCACTTATGGAAAGAATTTTGATAGTCTTCTCAAACAGCGAGTTAGTGACCAAACTAGTTATGAAGAATTTATGACCCAGCTGATTGAGATGGATCGTCAGCTTTTGGCAAATGAAACTGAGACGCTTTATAATAGTTTGAGCGAATCGCAACAAAAATTGACTGCACAGCTTGAACTTGCCAAAAAACAATCTAGTGATGATTCAGACGATAATAATAATCAGCCAAATCAAAATCAATCTGATAATGTCAGCAAGCAACTAGAGCAGTTGGAAGCTGCCTTAAAAGCAGAACGTGGTCAATTAGATATCCATAAACAACAGATTAAGGATTTTGTTGATAATAAATTAAGGACCTACTATGGTGTTGAAGAAGGCAAGCCTATTACTCTTAGCGCAGTGTTAGGAGATGCTATAACAAGCTATGATGCTTCTTTGAAGGCACAAATAGCTGAAGCAGTAAAAGCTTTGCCAGCTTCTCAACCAACAGAGGTGAAATTCGGATTGCCTGTTCCTGCTCTTGACTATTCAACCATTTCGCAATTTGGAACACCACAAGGAAATGGAAGTGCTGAGTTAGACAATCTGGCAGCAGCTGCAGAGAAAGCGGCTAGCTCTACAGCCAGCCCAGTTAATAGCCAGGTTGGAAAGGCTACTTTGTCAGTCACTCCACCAACAGGTGTAACAATTAAAACTATTACATACAATGGCGAAACAGTAGCAAATGGTCAGGAAATTACTTTAGCTGAAAATGCTAAGTTTACTGTTCAATTCAGTGTGGATAATGCTGCGGCAGCTAGCTCAGTTGATAGTTCCATTGACATTTCTCTGAATGGCATTACAGCTACGAGCGTGCCCGTGAATGTACAGGCTGCGCAGAAAGCAGCTGCAGACTACGGAGCAAAGGTTCAAGAGATTGCGTCTAATTACCAACGAGCTGAGTCTTTAATCCAAGCTTATAATTCTTTTGATGAGTTAAAAAATAAAGATATGTCTGAATCTTTATCTACCCTTTTGATAAATGCTATTAATTCGAATCTAGATAGCTATCAAAATAGCTTGTCTAAAAGTAACGATGGTAAGAGTCAAGGGGTTAAAGAAACCTTGGATGAAACGATTAATAACTTGAAAAACAAGATAGAAGACGTCAAAGGGACCAATTCAGAACTCGCAACTGAGATTGATAAACAGCTTAATCTTTACAAAGATGTACGAGAGAAATTGAAAGGCATCTCAACTTCTCGGGAAACTTCTACTGATGCACTGAAAAAGACAGACACCGATTTGTCATCTCTGAATTCAGAATTCTCATCCTTGCTGTCTTCAACTTCTGGCGTTAAGTCTTCTTCACAGACCAATGTGCAAGCAGCTGATAGTGTTAACCAGATCTTCAGCAGCTTCAATCGTGAGCTGGAAAATGCACAAGGAACGACAGAGAAATTGTCTGCGAATGCTGAAAGCTTGATGGGACAATTCAATAAGGAATTGGAAGATAATGGCAACTTTGTGGAATCTTTTGTCAAGGTTCTTAACAATGCCTATGAGAACGGTGTTCCTAATGAAGTATTGTTGGACTTCCTGTCTAATCCAGTTGCTCAATCTTCTTCATCTGTCAAAGCGACTGTCAATGTTTACCGTCCATTTACTTGGATCCTCTTGTTGGAGATTGTCAGTCTGTTTACGGCCTATCTTTTTGCAACGCAAAATATTGTGCGCAAGGTTAAAGACCGCTTTAAGCTTAATAAACTACAAGATACAGATATTACGACTGTGGGCATTCTAGGCTTCCTGTCTCTGACGATTGGGCTAGTTATTGGGATTGTCTCCAGCATGCAGCTTCACATCGGCAAAGAATATGTGCCATCTTGGGTCTTGCTGATTGTGGTTGCTAGCTTTGTCTTGATTCAGGGGCAGTATTTGATTCTCAAGCACTTGCGCGTGATGGGTATGGCCTTAGCCTTCTTCATGATTATTAGCTTTGTCTACTTGTCTAATGCTATTGGTACGACAGCTAGCTTGACTGGCTTCCCAGCCTTTATCAAGAGCTTGAATGCCTTGTCCGTGCTAGAAGGCATGCTGTCAGGTTACTTTGACGGCAAGACCGCTGGATTCTTTGCCATCTTTGGTCTGATTGTCTTGCTGGCTCTACTGGTTGCAGCTAATATCTTTATCAAGACTAGAACATTAAAAACTGAGGAAGTTTAAAAGAGTATGAAAAGAATTCTGTTTTTATTCCTACTCCTAAGTTCGTTTGCGGTGACGGCTGTTGCCGCAGATGAGCTAAAGGATAATCGTCTGCAGATAGATAATTCGCGGATTGAAAAAGAGCAAGAACTGAACTTTGGTGCACAATCGGAAGGCACCAAGTCTCTTTTCGTTGCTGAGAATCAGGAAAAAATTCAGGAAATGAAGCAGTATCAAAATAAACAGTTGGCCACAGAAGCGGGACAACTGTTTTCTGCTATACAGGGGCCGACGGATATTTACCATTCCAAGGAGCTTTTTCAGCCGGGAACGGAAAAATTGTCCAAGCTGCAGACGAGTTTGAAGAGCGATGAGGAGAGCAGTTGGGATGACTTTCTGCCAGGAGTGGTCTACTTTGCAGCAGCCACGCTCTTGGTCAGTATGACTGTCTTTGTCAGCTATCGTATCAGTAAGGGAGAAGTATAACATGGAAGGACATATCAATATCACCCTCCGTTTGCGAGATAAGGATGTGGATATTCGCATTCCTAAGCGGATTGAGGTCCGTCGCTTCATTCGGGAGATTGATCAGATTTTCAATATCGAAGGAAAGCGCCATAAGTATCAGCTGCGGATTATTAACAAGGGGTTGATACTGGATGAGGGCAAGGTTTTGGCTGATTATCCAGTCACAACGGGAGATTTAGTAGAGATTGAGGAGATTTAAGGTGACTGAGGAAAAATTTGTATTTGCTGAACAAGAGTTTATCTATGAAAAAAATGACAAGAATTGGAGCCTAACACTGAAGCGTTCGGATGTGGCAACGCAGGATTTGCGGGAGCTCTTGCTTTTGGACCTGCATCATCCACTTTTCTTGGAGCAGGAGACTAAGGCCGACCATGATAGTGTCTATTTCACCTATCAGATTGAGCCTTTGGGGCTGTCCAAGGAAGAGATTGAAAAGCGCACGATTTCTGAGCGGATTCGTCTGGCTCTCAATGTGTTTGCCCTAGAAGCTGCACTAGAGTTGCCGGTTACTTTTTTGCTGCATCCTAGCAATCTCTTTATTACCAAGGATGCACAGGCTAAGATTGCTTATCGCGGAGTTCCCGGTATCATGACACCCCAGGCTATCTCTCGGGAGGACTTTTTGCGTCAGGCCAGGTGCTTTGCCGTGACTCTCTTTGCAGATTTGGACTTTATGGAGCTTTACAAGGGCTCGTTAGAGCTAGAAACTCTGCCGGATTTCCTAGTGGAGCTGCGTGAGGCCGACAGTCTGGAAGATGCGGTTGCGGTTTTGGAGAAATCCTATCAGGAAAAGGCTGCAGAAGAAGCAGAGAAGCAGACATTGGTTTCCAAGCGCCAGCACAAAATTTTCAAACTGGCGACTATCTGGCTGACCGCAGCTGTTGTGATTTTGACTATTCCTTTGATTTACTTGATTTTCATACAGAATCCTTTCAAGGAAAAGCTGTTACAGGCGGATACTGCCTTTATCAAAGTGGACTACAGTAAAGTCATCGATGAGCTGGAAGGAATCTCTCCTAAGAGTCTGCCGAATACACAAAAATATGAACTGGCCTACTCTTATATCCAGGGGCTGGAATTTTCTGATGATCAGCGTAAGGTCATCCTGAACAATGTCACACTAAAATCAGATGATTTGTACCTCAATTACTGGATTCAAGTTGGACGTAATGATTTTGAAGATGCTTTGGACACAGCCAAACGAATTAATGACTCAGATCTGATCATCTATGCCTTGACGCAGGAGATGAAAAAGGTGCGTGAGGACGATAGTTTGTCTGGTAAGGATCGGGAGACTAAGCTTGAGTCCTTGGAAGGCGAGTATAAGAAGTACTGGGATAGCCGCAAGGATCTTTTGACTGGTGATTCTAGCTCAAGCGCTTCTGGCGAGGAAGGTTCTTCAGGAGCAAGCTCTTCCTCCAGCAGTGAAGCGTCGTCTAGCAGTAGCGCGAAGGAGTAAGTATGAGCAAGACAATCATCATCTATACAGACCATCTGCGCTATGAGCTGCAGCTGACAGAGGACAAGAAAGTTCTCCTAGCAGCGAGTGAGAAGGCTCAGCTTTACCTGCCTCATCAGGAGACTCCTATCCAGCTTCAGTTAGCTGAAGGGCAAGTCTTTTATCAGATGGGGGAAGAAACGGGTGTCGTAACTGACGGCCTGACCTTGGGTAATCTGACCTTGTATCAATCTGATTCAGAACCGGCTGTTTATGACCTACTGGACAGAAAAGAGTTACTCATCAGCGACCAGAAGGGGGCAGCTATCAGTCTGGAAGCGCCTTTGGAATTGCTCTTGAAGCGAACGAATGATTCTTGGCTTTTGACTAAGATGCGAGGTCAAGTTTACCTCAATCACGTTGCGTGGACGGGAGATCAAATCCAGCTAGAAGCCGGCGACGAGCTGAGCTTGGAAGGTATCTGCCTCAAGGTCTATCCAGAAGAAATCTGGGTGACGGGTCCAGCCACGGTCAGTTCTAACCTGACTTTGCGGGGGGCTTCTCGCCATGGTTTCTATCCAGACTATCCAGACTATCACCGCTCACCGCGGATTATCTATCGGAGCTCAGAGGACAAGATTCAGATTGCTCCGCCAAGCAAGGAGCCTCAAAAGCCTAATGATGAGCTCTTGAGACTGATTGTGCCGCCACTCCTTATGGTTGGGGTGACGGTGTTGATTACACTGGTTCAGCCGCGGGGGATTTATATCCTCGTTACGGTGACCATGTCGATTGCCAGTGCAATCTTTTCGGTTCGTGGTTTCTTCAAAAACCGCAAGAAGTTCAAGGAAGACAAGAAAGAGCGCATCGATCTTTATCACCTCTATCTAAAAGACAAGGCTATTGAGCTGAATAAACTGGAACGTGAGCAGCGTGATGGGATGCTTTACCATTTCCCAAACATTAACGAATTAACAGGTCTGGTGACAGACTACAGCCACCGCATCTACGAGAAGACACCGCTGCACTTTGACTTTCTTTACTATCGCTTGGGACTTGGACAGGTGCCGACCTCCTATAAGCTGACCTACGGTCAAGAAGAGCGGAGCGGAAAGAAAGATGCGCTGGAAGAGGAGGGCTATGCTCTCTACACTCGGCATAAGAAAATTCCCGACCTTCCTATCGTAGCTAATCTCAGCCATGGGCCGGTCGGCTATATCGGTCCACGCAATCTAGTCCTGGAACAGCTCCAGCTCTTAGTCATGCAGCTGGCAGTCTTTCACTCCTACCACGATGTGCAGGTCATTACCATTATGCCAGAGGAGGAGCGCGACCAATGGGATTGGCTGCGCTGGCTGCCACATGCGACTCTGCAAGAGCTGAACGTCCGCGGCTTTGTCTATAACCAACGGACGCACGATCAGGTCCTAAACAGTCTCAACCAAATCCTGAAACTGCGCAAGACTCTGAAGGAAGAAGCGACTCGGCAGGAAACGACCCTCTACAGCCCTCACTATGTGGTCTTGGTTACAGATGAAAAGCTGATTCTCGACCATATCATCATGGAATTCTTTACTGAGGATCCGACG
>NZ_GL890993.1:472680-476816 GCF_000212855.1 Streptococcus sanguinis SK355 | reverse complement strand
CGACATATTGCACAAGGCAAGCAGAAGGTGATTGTGCTGGCGCCACGATATTCTACTCTAAATTTAGAAATATATGGCAAGGAAGTCATTTATGAGAATGATATACAAGATATAGAAAATTGCTTGGAAATTCTTGAAATAGAGATTAAGAAACGCATACAACAGGAATTAAAGGATCATACAGCAACAATTATTCTCTATAATGTAACAGAAATAATTGGGAACTTAACACCTATGGCACAAAAGAGACTTGAGTTTATCTTTAAACAAGGTTTATATGCTGGCTATGCTTCGCTTGTCATGACAAATCAAAGCATCTCTCGGAATATTGAGCCGCCTTTGCGCCTTGCAAAAGGCTTCAAACAAGCTTTGGTTAGTATGAGACTTAATGATCAAACGATTGTGCCAGTTGCTAAAAAACCTTTAAGAGAGCCTTTGTTGGATGTTCAAGTTCATTATTTCGTTCAAGAGAACGACTTTAATAAGATTAAAGTGTTGATGCGTTAACAATTTACTTCCATATCTTTAGTAACTGTCGAATTTAAATTTGAATACGATAGAAATGAGGCAACATGAAAAAAAAGACAAAATATATACTATACATTATCTTAGGAGGAATAGTACTTATGACAATAGCATCGATGAACGGTTGTAGACTGGATGATTACACCGTTCCAAAAAACAGAACAAGAGAACAGTATGATTTTGAAGGCACATTTGAACCAATGTTTAAGTTTTTAGAACAAGAGAAAAAGGATTTTACTGGATTAAAAGGTTACATAAGTCATGTTTATATAAAACATGGAGACGAAGTCAAAAAATATTCAGTGGACTTAGATATTACACAATCTGACATTAAGGGCGACTACACAATAACAATCGGTGATAAAGAAGAGAGTGTTCCTGTTACTTATTCTAACGGTAAACTGACTTACAGCTCGGAGATAACTCCTTTATTTGATGAAGAGATTCTTAACTTGGTTGTTCAAAGAGATCATTTCGCTTCCTTGGATGTGAAAGAGACTTTCAAAAGTGCAGAAACAGAGCTTCGTGATATTATCTACCAGCCAGAAAATCATTCTGAACTCTTTAAACATCTCAAAAACAAGTATGATATGCCAGAGGATACTACCTGTCGAATAAGAATAAAACATTCTAGTGGAACAATCTATGGGATTTCAATCCAAATGAAATCGAAGGATATGGTTGTTCAAATAGATTTAATGATATTTAAACAATAGGGAGGATAATCAATGAATGGAATTGAAAAAAGTAACCGTCGAGTTGAAATGTCAGCTGTCTTGTCTGATGCAGTATATGAATACGAGAGAGCCTATACTGATGGTGGGACAAGCCCAGAACTGATGGCAGTAGGTGTCTTGAAAGATTCTGGTATAGATGACAAAAGTTATAAGATCGTGGACTCCATGTACGACGAGAAGTCGGGTGTTGCTGCTATTGCTGTTGAAGACACACTGACTGGGGAAACCTATATTTCCTATGCGGGAACAGACTATGAAGCTGATGGCCATAAGGATATTATTGTGGATGTAGCTATAGGATTAAACGATTCTTTGTATTTAAAAGAAAAGAGTCAACCTGCTATTGATTTCTATGATAGAGTAGAGGCAAAAGGACACTATATCACAACAACAACAGGACACTCCTATGGGGAATTTCAGAGTGGGAGAGTTGCATTAGAGAGACAAGTACTTTATAATTATGGCTTTCAAGGAGCTCCCCAGTCAGTAAACGGCCCAACAGCCCAACAGATGATTGCGAATGGGAATTCTACATTATTTAAAATTATTCATAGTAGCAAGAATTTTGAGGAATTTAAACAAAATTTAAAAACATTTAGCGGAGACTACAGTGGTAGACTATTTGATGCTTCACGAATAAGACTAATTAAACTTCCAGACGATGATGTGCTTAAACAGTACTGGGATTACTTTTCTCATTTGAAAGAAACTTCTCCTGAAACACTGAAAGCAGCCGAAGAAGAAGCTAAGCGAGTTGAAGAGTTGAGAAAGAATTACAAAGGTCACTCTGTTACTTTTTCTACAACTCGTGATGCACTAACTAATATTGCCTGGGCACAAAGTGGGAAAGAAATTTCGTTTAAAGGGCAGACACTTGATGGTGAAATTTCTGAATGGCTGTTAGATAAAAATACTCCTGCTTTGTTGAGTATTTTAGGGATAACTATGGAAACGAAATATCCTGGTTCTGTAATTGCTGTTGACTTGCCGATTCATCACAATATGACTGAATACAGAAAGAGCGCAGAGGCTTTGCAATATACGAAGCAAATTGTCGTAGAGCAGTTATTTGGTGTTGATATTGAGGGAGATGGGATTTTTGATTTTGCAGTAACACCTGAGAATTCTACAACTAAAGATCTATTTCCAAAGTATGGTGGCTCAAAAGAAATTCGCTTAGATACAACATCCATGACTATTTTGATTACAAATTTGAGAGCTAGTTTAGGGCATGCGGAGGATTTGGCCGATGTTGCTAAACGTGCAATTCAAGCAAACGAAGAGGTTATGAATGGGTTATCAAATCGTAAAAATAACCTCAAGGATGCAGTTTTCCAGCATTTGAAATCAATTAGTTTGATTGATGCTGTCCAAAAAATAGATAAAGCTTATAGTAATTATGATGGTATTACAGGAACTTTTGATACACTAAATGCTTATGATCCGCAAGAGTTTTCTAGAAAATTTGACTGGCTTGGTACAAGCGGACTTTATGACTATTTGGATAGTGCTGGTAATGACTTTGATCATGGGAAAATTACTTCAAAGTTAAACAGCATGAAGTCAAATACTGAGAGTGTCGTAATGGATATCAATCTGCATAAATTGGCGTCAGGAGGGAAATCTGATGGTAAATTATGGCCTCAAGCAGGTATGTATACTCGCTTTGGGACCAAGGGCGCAGAGCTAGTGAATTCATTTGAGGGGATGATTGAGAAAAGTACGACTGGTTTAGATAATCGTTCACATTTTGGAGATGGAATTCCACAAGCTGTTAATGAAATTCTAAGAGTATTGGAACAAAATATCCAAACAATAATTTCTTGTATCTCATATACAATTTCAGTAGCTGAGATTATTAAAACTGCTTTAGAAGAAACGGACAGGGGATTGGCTAGAAATATTGATAGTCTAGATTTTAGTTCAGTGCCAGATGTTAATACAAGTGTTTCACAGGATTATAATTCCTACTTAGAGGAAAGCGGTATATTTGATGATCGCGATGTTATTAGCGCTTTTGATGATCAAATAGATGTTAGATCTGAGGATTTAGCTAATCAAATGTCTTCATCGTTTAGTAGTTATCTAGACAGTGTAAAAGCTGCTATTGAACAGACTAATAAAGTTATGACTACTACTAAATACGATCTCCAAACAATCGTCAATGAGTTTCCTACTGAGATTTACTATAAGCTAAAAATTGATAAAAAGGAAAAGAAAAAATTATATGGTACAGTAGAGCCTCTAATTTCTGTATCTGCAACAATTCGAACTGCTATTACAGATATTGATTCTGTGGATATAGACTTGACCACAGCGGCTACAACGATTAATCTAGTTGTATCTATGCTAGGTGGATTCAAACCGGCATTTAGAAATGGGATGGAAGATGCATTTTATGGAGCAGCAAGTTTACAAGGCATTGTTCGTGCTCAAAAAGCAATTGGGGCAGTTATTAAATCATTGCAAATTCGGTTTACAAATTTCAAGAGTGATTTAGATAGTCTCGCTTCGGGTACTGCTGCACAAGCTTTGGGATATAAAGTTGGAGATATGACAAGCCTTATGGGAAATGTTAGTCAAGTAATTGATGATTGTTTTGGAGACGGCTAAAAGCAAATTTTAGAATGATGAGTCTAAGCTAAAATAGCTATGGGATATTTCTAAAAATACCTAGCAAAACAATGAAAAGTCGTTCCAACTGTTACAATTTCATTAACCACCTGAATTGATATTCAGGTGGTTTTTCTTTCCCCTACTCCATTTCTCTCGTATGGTATAATGAAACAAGGAAGTTTTTCTTCTAGTACTTGAAAACTCTATATTTTTTGAATCCTTTATCTGCTCCGCTATTTCCAAAAAAATAAAATAACT
>NZ_GL890993.1:393334-471290 GCF_000212855.1 Streptococcus sanguinis SK355 | reverse complement strand
GAGCAGATTGCACGAGGCAAGCAGAAGGTGATTGTGCTAGCCCCGAAGTATCATAATTTATCAGATTCTGATAATTTATTTGTCTTTTCATCGGCTGAGGAAGTTTTAGAGTCACTTGAAGATATGAATAAACGTATTAATGAAAGACTGGAGCAGAATATTGTCTCTCATGATGCTACTATCATTATTTACAATATGGTTGATTTACTTCAAGAATTATCACAAGATGGTATTGACCAATTGACTTATCTATTAGAAAAGGGTCTTAAAGTTGGATATGGTATTGTCGTAATGGCTTCGCCAGCTATAAGTAGAAATATTGATATGGCATCTAAGCAAGTTAAATCTTATAAACAAGCTATTTTAGCTATTAGATTTAATGACCAGAGTATATTAAGTGCTGTCAATAAACCTCTAAGAGAAGCAGCATTGGAAGGGCAGCTACATTATTATGTAGTTGATAATCAATTAACAACTATTAAGGTTTTGATACCATAAAGTAATAGGAGATACAATGGGAAATAAAGCAGAATTAATTCAAAAATATAATGAAGTTAGTGCTAGATATGATGCATTAAATACTAAAATATCTGCACTATCAGATGCATTAAAGACTTTAAATGGAGTTTCAACTACTATAGATTATATCTTAAAAGATCATGGTAACATCAAACATACTTATAATCTAGCTGGTACAGCATACAAAAATGAAACGGAAACAGAGCAAAAGACTGTAAAGACAGCATCAGATGAATTTACAAAACATAAAGATGATATTGCGGGACGGCTCAGCACAAAAATATTAGTGCTGGGGGTCGAAGCATCGCTATGCAATGCTTCAATGGCCACTTTATCAGGACTAATAGCTACAGCAAAGGAGTAATAATTTTATGAGTGATATTATAAAAGTGCATGATTTACCTGGTATAGAAGACTACGGGAAATCTATTTCAGAATTTTCAAAAAGTTATTCAGCTGCTGTCAGTGATACAGAGCGAACGTTTTCGTTAAAAAAACAAAATTCAGAACTTGATGCATTGGAGGCTTTTTACAATAAACTAAATCTATTACAAGAAAAAGTTTTTCATAAAGTTCCAGAGGCTCTAGAAAAATATTCTAAAACTAACACTGTGTTTAGTTCAACTGTCAAAAATGCTGGTTTTGAAGTGAAAGCTTGGACTTCAGAAAGTGGGAGAGGTACTGTAACAAAGACATTAACTGGTGATCAGACTACTGCGGTTTCAAAAGTCAAGTCTGAACTTCAACCTGCACTAGATACGGCCACACAATTATTAGAAATTGATAGTATTAATTTAAGCCCTATTCAATCAAAAGCAGAGGAAGAATTGTCAACGGAATCAACAAACCGAACGAACACTCACAATGCGGTTGATGGGGCGCATAGAACTTTTGTTCAAGGGTTAGATGAGACAACTGAGACAATAAATCGCCTCCAAAGAGATGTTAATAATGCTAAATCAATTTTAAGAATGCCAGCAGACTTTGTTATGAACAGTATCAGTCACAAAGTTTTGACGAAGGACAAAATGTATTATCTGGATTCAATGTCCAATGATGTTGATGCTTCGGTTGTCAAAGATGTTCTTAGCGAGTCACCAGGTAATATTATGAAGCAACGTCCTGAAGAAATTAGCGAAAGTGCGTATAATGTACTTTCTGCAGAAGTTACTGATTGGGTTATACGTGGCAAAAAAGGTGATAAACTAGCAGAGAAAAAATTAAATCATTTTGTAGGTGCAATGGGGGATGAGCCAACAACTAAGGTGGATCAATTTACGACTTCAATGTTGCAAGCTGGAGATAGGGAAGCTTGGACTTTAATCGCAAATATGAAACAAAATCATGCAAAAAATCCGAATGATCCTAAAATTGGGCGAGATCAGGAACGGTTAACAAATGTAAATGAGTTTATCGGTCTGATGAAGTCTATTAATCTTTTAGATATTGGGTATGGCACAGAGATATCTGAGCTTGCACATGAGACTTACAAGATACCAACTTTTAAGTCAACAACCACTACGAAGAGAATGAAAAATATTGATATTACAAATAGTGGAGTTACATTTTCTGTTTCTACAAACATAAAAGCTTTTGAAAGAAAGAATGTTTTGGACACTGTTGCGGTAGATCAGCCTATTAAAGATGAGACTACCACTGAGACTTATCGAAGTGGCACAATGGCTGGTATTGGTGCTAATCTAGTCTATAACAAAGCGAAAGCTGCTGAACTTCAGAAGGCTCGAGAAGATGCCTTAGAAGCATTTCAGGAAGATGTAACTGTATCTGTTAGTAAAGGGATTGTTAATACTATTCTCCCTGGCTCTGTAACTGTTCTAGAACTTTTACAATCATTTTCTGGGGATGATGAGTCGAAGTCTGAGGGGCTTGCATCACTTAGCGACTATAATCCAAGCAAAAAGGGAAGCAATGCCTTGAGTGCAATCTCAAATGTTGCTAAGGCACAGTTTGCTTTTAATAGCAAGGTAGACCAACTTCAGCAAGAGAAGTTAGAACAAACTCAAAAGAGTATCGGTGAGTACTTGAAAAAAGGAACTTGGTATCTTGAAGGTGACAAAAAAACCTATACAGACTCTTCTATTTACTATGATTTTAATGCGACTCTACGGGCAGAGGAAATGAACGATAGAGGTATGCTAGGATATGTGGAGACAAAAGTTCCAGAAGCTGCCCAGAGTGGTTTAACTCCTGAACAGTGGATAGAAAAACAAATTAAAAATAATCAAGTGGAAGTTGATAAGGAGACCAAGAACTATCTTATGGGGAAATCTGATCAGAAGATTACAGATATGAATCAAAATCAGATTGATAATCTAACATCGGCATTGAATCGTATTATTGGCCAAGAAGATTCGACTGCAAATAATGGAGTTGAAAAATATATTTTATACTTAAATGAGAAGTATGAATATTAAGGAGAACGAAGTATGACCTTTAAAAAGTTTTTAATTCTGTCTTCTGTGCTTATTGTGGTTAGTGGTTTCTTTGTTTGGAAATACTATCAGGACGAGCAAACTAAAAAAGAGAAGGAAGATTATTACAATAGCGTATATACATATAGTGGTGATTTCGAAATTGGCGATCATGTCTTTTTGGGTGATAAGGGTTTAGTAGCACAATGGATTAGTAAAGATCCAGAAGAGGATAAAGAAATTCGGAAACATATAAAAAATGATCCTAAAAGAAAAGTGGAATACAGTAATGATGATGTCGTTACTATGGGGGAGCGATTTATCATTAGGAAGAATATTAAAATAATGTCAAGAGAAAAAGGAGAGAGTACATATCGTTTATTGATTTATGATACGAAAGATCAAACTCTAAGAAAGAAAGAGATTGATATGCTGAAATGGCTTCATTCTAAGGGTGACGACTGGAATCTTGATATAGGGCCTTATGTAGCGAAAACATCGGACGGGCGTGAAGTGCTTCTAATAAATATCGCTAAATATGTGGAAAAAACAATAAATGGTAAACGAGATTCCGAGAGAGTTGTTGAAGCATATTATGTTGATTTGGAAGCGGGCAAAGTGATTGATTTTCAGCAAGGTGGGAAAAAAATTGAGAGCTTATATTATTCAATTAATAAAGATTATCAAGGGGAAAATTTACCGGGAGATAGATTGCTTAAATTTGGAATTGACTTCAACTACAACACTGTAAATTTCAAAAAGGAATTCTTTAAACAAAGTAATAATCTCCCAATTCAGAAAGAGTATCCTAAGGCTTATCAAATTCTGCAAGAAAAGAACAGTGCCTATTATCCAACTTTTAATAAAAGTCGGAGTCCGAAGGATATTCTTAATAGCCTTTCACCCCTGATACCTCAAGATAGCGATCTCTTACAAGATATAGGAATTCAATAGTCAAAAAATAGAAAGGAGACACAATGGGAACTGATACTAAACGAATTAGCCCAGACCACATAAAGGGGGTTGAAGCAAGTTTCAAGGTTGCAGATAGCCATTTGGCAGAGAAATCATCTGATTTAATAGAATCAGATGCAACAGAAAAATTATCAGCAGCAACTAGCTCAGTAAAACAAATAATTACTGATATGAGCGATACTGTAGAAAATCTGGATAAATATCTGAATTCAATAGCGGATGCTTTTGCTAAGGTGGACGGAGATTTAGCAAAAGAAATTAAAAACAATATAACTGAATCTTTTTCAAATGGAAAGTCAACCAAGCAAATGCAGGCAGAAGAAAAAGAACGGCAAAACAAAGCCAAACAGAAAGGTAACACTAAATCTAAGAAAAAAGTTCAGTATCCGTAATTATATAATGCTAGAATTTTTATGTTTATCACCACTTGAATTCATTTTCAAGTGGTTTTCTTCTATTCTTCTCTTTTTTACTCCTGTCTCATTCATTATCTTCCCTTCTCCATCCTATCTCTCGTATGGTATAATGGAACAAGGACATTTTCCTTTTAGTACTTTGAAAACTCTATATTTTTGGGACTCGTTTCCCTGCTCTGCTATTCCTTCAAAAAAAAACAAAATGACAAACCTTGGCGCCGCTCAATCACCTGCAGAATCTCAAGAGCTCAATCCCTGATACTGTGACATTTATGGAGATGTATGGGGCAGAGACCTTCTCGGATCTGCAAGTCTTGCAAAAGTGGCAACAGAATGCGCCGTATAAGAGTTTGGCGGTGCCTATCGGCCTGCGGGGCAAGGAAGACCTGGTCTACCTCAACCTGCATGAAAAGGCTCACGGACCGCACGGGCTGATTGCCGGGACAACGGGATCCGGGAAGTCAGAGACCATCCAGTCCTATATCCTGAGTCTGGCTGTCAACTTCCACCCACACGATGTAGCTTTTCTCCTCATCGACTACAAGGGTGGGGGAATGGCCAATCTCTTCAAGAACCTGCCCCATCTTTTGGGAACCATTACCAACTTGGACGGGGCCCAATCCATGCGGGCGCTGGCTTCCATCAATGCGGAGATTCACCGCCGGGAGCGGCTCTTCAGAGAGTTTGAAGTCAATCATATCAACCAATATCAAAAGAAATTTAAGAACGGGGAAGCAACTGAACCCCTGCCCCATCTCTTCCTCATCTCGGATGAGTTCGCAGAGCTCAAGGTCAACCAGCCTGACTTTATCAAGGAGCTGGTATCTATCGCTCGGGTTGGGCGTTCCCTTGGGGTTCACTTGATCTTGGCTACTCAAAAGCCCTCTGGGGTGGTGGATGACCAGATCTGGTCCAACTCCCGCTTTAAACTAGCGCTCAAAGAGCGGATGACCCTGCAGGAGCTGGAACCTATCCAGCCGCAGGAAGCTTGGGAACAAAAGCAGCCGGTCTCCGTCCTTCTGGGAATGGCGGATATCCCGCAGGCGCAGAAGCAAGAGCCGGTCTCAGTCAACCTGTCCAAGGATGGGCATATCCTGCTCTACGGAAGTCCTGGTACAGGGAAGACAACCTTCCTGCAGAGTGCGGCTATGGACTTGGCTCGCAAGTTCAGTCCCAAGGATGTCACGCTTTACCTGATGGACTTCGGGACCAATGGTCTAGCGCCACTGGGTCAATTACCGCAGGTGGCCGATACCCTGCTTTTGGATCAGACGGAGAAGATTGCCAAGTTTGTACGAATCATGGAGCGGGAGCTCAACCGGCGTAAGAAGCTCTTATCGGACTACGGCGTTGGGACATTGGAGCTCTACCGTCAGGCTAGCGGTCAGGAAGAGCCGGCTATCGTTATCCTGCTGGATAGCTATGAGTCCATGAAGGAGGAAGCCTATGAAGCGGAGCTCTTCAAGCTCTTGGTACGGATCTCCCGTGAAGGTCTCAGCATCGGTGTCCACCTCTTGGTGACAGCGGGCCGTCAGTCTAACCTACGGGCCCAGTTCTATGCTAACTTCAAGCACCAGCTGAGTCTGCCGCAGAATGATGTGGGAGAAGTCCGCTCTATCGTGGGGTCTACCCCACTGGCGAAAACGATGGAAGACATCAAGGGCCGAGCGCTCATGAAGCGTGACGAGGTTGATGTTATCCAGTTGGATCTGCCAGTAGCAGGTGCCAATGATGCGCAAGTCCTCAACAACCTGCGTCAAGAAGTCGCTTCTCTCCAAGAAGCTTGGACTGGACAGCGGCCAAGTGCCATTCCGATGGTACCTGAGGAGTTGACAGAGGCAGAATTTGCTCAAACACCTAGTGTACAAGAAGCGGTTGAAAATGCTCAAATTCCGATTGGACTTGAAATGGAAATGGTAGAGAGTGTTAGTCTCTCTCTCAACAGATTCAAACACTTAGCTTATTTATCGAATGCGGAAGATGCTTTTGATAATATTACTCAACACTTATTAAAAGTCGCTCTTCATATTATGCCAAATATTCATGTGATGTTAATTGACGCTTTCCAAGAGTACGAGTCATATAGTAAGCAAGTGAAAACCTATGTTGGCAGTAAGAAGGAACTAACGGATATTGGCAGTCAGCTAGTATACGAGGTAGAGCGTCGTCTAGAAAACGGACTTTCGTCTGATTGGTTAATTTTTATACCAAATCTGAAAGCGTTAGTATCTGAAAGCGATATAAGTGAAAAACAATTGCAATTTCTGTTTGAAAACGGGCATCGAGTGGGTATGAGATTTATTATTGGTGGTGATTATACCTATATTGGGACAAGTATTGATGCAATTCCTAGATACATCAAAACAAATGTTCAATGGGTTATCTTTGGTATGCGTCTGATGGATCAAACTTTCTTGGACAAACCATATAATAATAAAGAGGTACGTCCAGAACCAGATGAAATTTACTTACACTCACGCAAGCAAGTTATCAAACTGAAAATCACAAGAAATTATTAGGAGAGAAATATGTCACAATTTCAAAGTACAGAAGAATTAGCTAGTTCTATTGCAACAGGTATTGGGAATGCCGCATCTAGCATCAAGTCAGTTGGTGAAGTCACTATGGATGCTTCAAGTAAGTATCCGGGAAATACTACAGCAGGCGAAAGAATTCCTAAAGAAGCCGAATCTGCATCTTCTATCTCGGTTGTTTTATCTGATTTCGTCAGCTTAATCCAAAGTACGGCGGCAGAGTTTGTAGCGATGGACAATCAAATCGCTTCTGAAATCCAAGAAAATACTTCTGTTTTGCCAGCTACTAGTGCTGTTCCTGCCACAGATTCAGGATCTTATGCAGGTGGCGACGAGATAGCATTTGAACCAAATGCATCTTTATTTTCGGAGGCTGAATGAAAAAACAGACACTTGAGGAAATTGAGAAGAAATCGAAACAAACGGAGGTTTCTCTTGAAAGACTTTTCTTGGAGAAGAAAAAATTGCAGAGAACAGAAAGTGAGCTTTTTGAATTACATCTCTCTAGTCTTCGACCACTTCGTGAGCTACAGAATTTAGCAGTATCTGCTAAGGATAGCCAGATCTATCAAGACTTGCTTCTAGACGTTGAAGGAGTGGGAACTATCATTGAAGAATGGGGACACAACAGACGAGAAGCACTGAAAAAGAAAGAGACGAAATTACAGAATCAGCTGGATCTTTTAGCTGATTCTCGAAGTAAACTACTGTCTGAAACATCAGAAAGGAAAGAACATGGTTAAAATGGTTTTAGGGAGTTCGGACAAGCAAGGCTCCACAATGTCATCTGTCGCTCAAGCACGAGTGACAGCCTACAATCAAGCAATCAGTGCCCTGACTATTTCAATGGTACGGGTGAACTTACAGGTGCAGCCTATGATTCAGGGAAAAACTATGGAATGAGCACAATTATCCCTTTAATTAAGGGGGCGCTGATGTATGCAGAAAGTCTAGGAGAAGCTGTACCAAAACTGCCAAGCAATATCGAGCAGAAGTCTGTGGTGAAGATCTGGACTCTGCTGAACTGGAAAGAGATATTAGAGGGCTAGAGAGCAGTCTGGCAGGGTTACGAGGAGTCTATCGTGCCATGGAGAAAAATGACGATGTGAGTCCATCTAGTCTGCAAAGTATCTCTGCGCGCATGGACGACCTTACTTCTGAGAAGAATAAGAAAATGGAGCAACTCAGAAAACTTAATCTCTTTGCGGGCAGTTCTAATGCTGTTTTTGGTGGTGAAGATGGGATCAAATCTATAGATGGTCTGTTGGGGAACATCGTGACTGGGATAAACCAGGTACAAACAGAGTTCGCGAATTTTGGGGGTACTTTTCCGAGTCACTCGAACGATATGAAGTGGGCTAAAAATATTGAAGGTGAGTGGACTAAGAAAGCCGAGATAGATAAGAACTATCAGAAAGTACTGAAGAAACTTGATGAGAAAGACATCAAAGCTATCCAAGCCTATCAGAGTCGCTATCCAGCTAGAGACTTGCCAGAGAATATTAAGCAAGCCATGTCTCAAATGGAAACTGAAAAACGGGCTGCGCAAGAAATAGCTGATGGCTACAAAGCGGTTCTTAAAAAAGTTGATAATAATCAAGAGCTGACACAAAGAGATATTCAACTGATAGCTCTATATGGTGCGAAACATGGACAAGATAAAATTCCAGATAAGACGAAAAAATACATCCAGAATCAGACTGAAGGCAAGGTAAATAATGATAACTGGGGCGAATTTTTGAGCACTGTATTGAGTACCTCTCTTGAAGAAGGTAGTAAATATGGCATTGATAAAATCAAAGTTGAAAATCCAAAGATATCAGATTATTTCAAGTATTTTCCTACTACCGATAAACTTGGTAATATAAATATTTCATATTACGCAGATAGTAAAGGATATACTGATGCTTTAACCAAAACCAATGTTATGAACTTCGTCAAGGGAGCTACTATTTCAGAGTTTGATGTTCCTATACCAGGAACTAATTCTTCTGTTGGAATTTCAGGGATTAGTTCGGTATTTATGGGCCTGGACTTTATGAATAACCTTAACGATGAGAATGCAGGAAGAGCCTTTACACATACTGCCACTAATGTTATGACAACAGCAGTTATAGCAGAGACTTTGACTGTGGGAACAGCTGTCGCAGCGGAGGCCATGGGTATGACAACAGTAGCGGCTGCAGTCTTAAGTAATCCTGTTGGTTGGGCAATTGGAGCAGGGATAGTAGCTAGTGTAGTTGCAAATGTAGCATATGAAAATAACTTTTTGGGTATTAAAGATATAGCAAACGAAATGGGGGATAATCTTGATAAAGGTATTAAGGATGTCGGTAAAGCCTTTGATTCAGGTATCAAATCAGTTCAAAAAGTGTTTGGATGGTGAACATGGAACTAAAATTTAAAGAAACAAATAAAACTTTTCATAAAATTGTGGAAGTAGAGGGCGAAAAATATCTTTTGGATATGACGACCATTAGTCCTAAAACTTATTTCTGGGGCTCTCTTCCTAATGAAATCACTGCGAAAATGTTAAAGTTAGATAAAAGAGATACGAGTTTTGAGGGTTTGTCTCCAACTATGAGTAAAACGCTTGGTATAGCAATAGGAGTTGTAATAGGTGGAGCTGGTTATAGGCTCGTGACTAATTCTTTTATGAGTTATGACATTAGTCATAATTTTCCTTTTAAATTAGGATTATTTGTCCTATTTATCGTTTTAGCTTATGTTATTTTTTGGTTCATTGTTTTAGGGGTTCGTTATAGGGTTTATCAAAAGCTTTCAAATAAAAAATCAAAGTATCAAATAACATTCAAACGCTCAAGGTCACGGCGTCAGTTAAAACTGTACAGACTTCTCCCTTTTATTTTCGCTGTGTTTTTAGGATGTTTTGGATTTTATACATTCATTGATAATGGAACAGAGGGTTCCATTCTAATCATTAGTTGTCTCTTGTTATTGGGCTTCTTTTCGTTGATTTTAGGTATGTTACCGCTCAGAGAAAGTTACGAAAAGCAAGATATTATTTTTGAAAAAATAGAAAAATTATAAACTGAAAGGAATTAAAATAAATGTTTATTTTGCCAATTGGAACAATTGTTTATTTAAAAGATGGAAGTCAGAAACTCATGATTCTCAACCGTGGGGTTACCATAGAACAGGAAGGAGAAAGCGTCTTGTTTGACTATTCTGCTGCCTTTTACCCAATGGGATTAAATCCTGAGCAACTCTTTTATTTCAATCAAGAGGACATAGATAAAGTTGTTTATAAAGGTTATAGTGATGAAGAGGAAGAGCGCTTTGTTAAGCTTTATCAAAAATGGCTTTCCGATAATATTGATACAATAAAAAGAGGTCAAACAAAATCTTAAATCAACTGGCGCTTTTGCGCCTTTTTTTATTCAGTCATTTATATGATGTCGTCTTTAATGTCGCAGAGGATTTAAAAGATGTTGCACTGCATATTATGCTATAATGGTCTATAGAAAGTCGAGGAAATAATGAAGAAAATATTATTGGTGGTTGTGGTGCAGGGTTTGGCTATCTTTGTGATTACTGGTCTGCTTTGTTATTTTATGCGGGGGGATTTTTTCTTCCGTGCTTTGGCGCCGATTTTTGGTCTGGCAGCGGGAGGTTTTCGCTTTGTGACGGCCATGGTGACAAAAGCGTTTGCGCCTAGTCTTTATGAGGACAGCAAGAAAAAGGAATAATCTATAGAGTAGACAGTGGGTCTGAGGTCGTTTGCCTCAGGCCTTTTGCCATAACTATCAGCATTAGTCATGTAGAGCTTTAATATTTTTCAGAAAAAGAACGGACAGAAGGGCTTTCTTAGGCTCTTTGTGGTAAAATAGTAACAGAATTAAAAATTTGGAGAGTAAAGATGAAACGTTCTATGTATGCTGGGCGTGTTCGCAAGGAGCATGTTGGTCAGGAAGTCACTTTGAAGGGCTGGGTTGCCCGCCGTCGGGATTTGGGCGGTTTGATTTTCATTGATTTGCGCGACCGCGAAGGCATTATGCAGCTGGTCATCAATCCTGAGACAGTGGCTACAGAGGTCATGGCAACTGCAGAAAGTCTGCGCAGTGAGTATGTGATAGAGGTGACAGGCAAGGTGGCTGCGCGGGAGCAGGTCAATGACAAGCTGGCGACAGGAAGCGTGGAGCTGCATGTGGAGAGCCTGATTGTCTTAAATACAGCCAAGACGACTCCTTTTGAAATCAAAGACGGCATTGAGGTGAATGACGATACGCGCTTGCGCTACCGTTATCTGGACTTGCGCCGGCCAGAGATGTTAGAAAACTTCAAGCTCCGCGCCAAGGTAACCCACTCTATCCGCAATTATCTGGACGAGCTGGAGTTCCTTGATGTGGAAACGCCTTTCCTATCTAAGTCAACACCGGAAGGGGCGCGTGATTACTTGGTGCCTAGCCGGGTCCATCAGGGGCACTTTTACGCTCTGCCTCAGAGTCCGCAGATTACCAAGCAGCTCTTGATGAACGCTGGTTTTGACCGTTATTATCAGATTGTTAAATGCTTCCGGGACGAGGACTTGCGAGGTGACCGTCAGCCAGAGTTTACTCAGGTGGACTTGGAGACTTCTTTCTTGTCTGATCAGGAGATTCAGGATATTACAGAAGGCTTGATTGCTCGTGTTATGAAGGAAACTAAGGGCATTGACGTTGAGCTGCCTTTCCCTCGCATGAAGTATGATGATGCTATGGCTCTTTATGGTGTTGATAAGCCTGATACTCGTTTTGAGATGTTGCTGCAGGACTTGACAGAGCTTGTCAAGGGAGTTGACTTCAAGGTCTTTTCAGAAGCTCCAGCTGTCAAGGCTATCGTAGTGAAAAATGCTGCAGATAAATACTCTCGTAAGGACATCGACAAGCTGACAGAGCAAGCGAAACAGCATGGTGCCAAGGGGCTTGCTTGGGTAAAAGTGGCTGATGGTGAGTTGGCTGGGCCAGTGGCTAAGTTCTTGACAGACCTGACAAGCCAGTTGACAGAAGCTTTACAGCTTGAAAATAATGACCTAGTTCTCTTTGTGGCTGATACTTTGGAAGTGGCCAATGCTGCTTTGGGAGCTCTTCGTGTACGCTTGGGTAAAGAGTTGGACTTGATTGACCCAGATACATTCAATTACCTTTGGGTAGTGGATTGGCCCATGTTTGAATGGTCAGAAGAAGAGGGTCGCTACATGAGCGCCCACCATCCGTTCACCCTGCCTCAGAAAGATTCTGAGCAAGAGCTAGAAGGAGACCTGAGCAAGGTACGGGCTGTGGCCTATGATATCGTCCTCAATGGCTATGAGCTGGGTGGCGGAAGTCTTCGGATCAACCAGAAAGACTTGCAGGAGCGGATGTTCAAGGCGCTTGGATTCTCAAATCAAGAAGCTACTGAGCAGTTTGGCTTCCTTCTGGAGGCTATGGACTATGGTTTTCCACCGCATGGCGGCTTGGCTTTGGGCTTGGACCGCTTTGTGATGCTCTTGGCTGGTGAAGAAAATATTCGTGAAGTCATTGCCTTTCCAAAGAATAACAAGGCTTCTGATCCAATGACACAGGCACCTAGTCCAGTATCGGTCGCTCAATTAGAGGAATTAAGTTTACAAGTGGAAGCACATGAAGAAGACTAATTTTTATAAACTCTTTCGCTATTATATCCGCAGGTTTGCTTATAATTTCAAGATTTTGCGGTCTTTAAAGAGTATCTCGCGTGAGAAGTACGATGAGAAGATTTCTGCCTCGCTTGTCTATGGCTTTTTGTCAGCTGTTGCAGTCAATTTCTTCTTTCAGCCGGGGCATGTTTATTCCAGCGGTGCGACTGGTCTGGCGCAGGTCATTACTGCCCTCAGTACTCGTTTCTTAGGTTTTACCATTCCGGTTTCTGTGACCTTTTACGCCATTAATATTCCGCTCATGATCCTGGCCTGGTACCAGATTGGGCATAAATTTACCATTTTCACCTTTATCACGGTTACCATGAGCTCGCTTTTTATCCAGTTTGTGCCAGAAGTAACCCTGACTGATAATCCTATTATCAACGCCCTTTTCGGGGGTGTGGTCATGGGAGCAGGGATTGGCTTTGCCCTTAAGTCCAGTATTTCCAGCGGTGGGACTGATATTGTCAGTCTGACTGTTCGGAAAAAAACAGGCCGGAATGTCGGGAATATTTCCTTGATTGTCAATGGCATTATTATGCTGATTGCGGGTTTGACCTTTGGCTGGGAATACGCGTTGTACTCCATGATTACTATTTTTGTGTCTAGTCGAGTGACGGATGCGGTCTTTACCAAGCAGAAGCGCATGCAGGCTATGATTATCACTAGTCATCCGGATAGGGTGATTGATAAGATTCATAACAAGCTGCATCGTGGGGCGACAGTTATCCATGGGGCAGAAGGAACTTACAATCATGAACAAAAAGCTGTTCTGGTGACGGTTATCACCCGAGCTGAGTTTAATGAATTCAAGCAAATCATGAAGCATACAGATCCGGCTGCTTTCGTCTCCGTCGCAGACAATGTCCATATCTTGGGACTCTTTGTGGAGGAGTGAAATAGTGCACAAAAAAAGAGACCTAGTCTCTTTTTTTATGATTTCAACACAATCACTTGCTTGCCAGTTAGGCTGTAACTGTCAGCTAGTGGTGCGATTGGTTTTTGGGCATCAATGGCTGGGTATTGGAGGTGTAGCTTTTGCTTGTTTTTGTTTTCGTAGACAGCCTCTTGGATGCCAAAGTTGATGACAATGGTCATGCTCTCCTTGCTGTCTTGAATCTTGTACTCCAATAGACTATCTGTCAGCCAGTTGACCTGACAGGCTTGCTTGATGGCAGTGCTGGTCTTTAGATGCAGCAGCGGATGCGCCTTGCGGAAGGCAATCAGCTTCTTGATAAAAGCAATGTCTTCTGTGTAATGCAGGGAGCGCAGCCAGTCTAGTTTATTGATTTCGTCGGGCATATTGTAGGTGTTGTCAATCAGATTTTTAGTCCGGAAAAATTCCTGACCGCTGTGGATAAAGGGCACACCTTGAGCCAAAAGGACGAGATGGAGAGCCAGCCGCGAATTGGCCAGCCGATCCCGTAGGGTGATAGCAGGGTTGACGATATCAAAATAGTCAAAAACCGTTGCATTATCATGGCACTCGACATAATTAATGGCCTGCTGGGGCGCTGTGAAGTGAGCCTCGCCTTTTAGACCAACATTGGCTGTCAGGACATTTTCAAGCTGACTGGCAGGAGTCTTGCTCTCAATTTGCCGGCCTTGGGCGATGGTCTGCTTGAGACTGTCGCGGAAATGGTCACTGAAAAATCCATAATCGGGCAGTTGGGAAGCATTGTACTGATGGGCCAATCGCTCATTTGCCAATCCAGTATCCATCTGCCAGCCTTCACCATAGAGATAGATGTTAGGATAGAGCGCCTTGAGTTCGTCAGCTATCTGCTGCATGGTTTGGATATCTAAAATCCCCATCAGATCAAAGCGGAAGCCGTCAAAACCATAGAGGCTAACCCATTGCTTGACCGACTGCTTGATATAGCGGCGGACCATGGCTTTCTCACTGGCTACATCATTGCCGCAGAAGGTTCCGTTGGTCCGGTAGCCCATGTCATTGAGCCGGAAAAAATAGCCGGGCACGATTTTTTCAAAAGCATAGCTGTTGGCGTCATAGACATGATTGTAGACCACATCCATGATGACGCTGATATCAGCATTGTGGTAGGCAGTAATGGCCGCCTGCAGCTCTATGATACGGGCATGGGGATCTCGTGGGTCGCTGGCAAAACTGCCGTCTGGTACATTATACTGGACAGGGTCGTAGCCCCAGTTGTAGACGAGCTCAGGATGCTTTTCATCAACGCTGCCAAAATCGTAGACAGGCATAAGCTGCACATGGCTGATACCTAGCTCTTTCAGATAGTCCAGACCGAACTTCTGACCGTGGACGACTGGAGATTCGCTCAGCGAGGCAAACTTTCCAGGATAGGAGAAACCAACTTCTTTCTGCATAGAGAAATCGCGGACGCTCATTTCATAAATAACGGCTTCTGTTGGATCCAACTGTGTTTTTGCTCGTTTGATAGGCTTTTTAATCTTGTCTAAATCGATGACATAGCTGTTGCCCGAATTGACATCTGAGGATAGGGCGTAGGGATCATGGACTTCTACCCACTTGCCATTGATCTTATGGAGATAGGAATAGGAGGCTCCTTCTAAATCTCCCTCAATCCTTGCATGCCAGACTCCCCTATCCAGACGTTTGAGATGGTGAACCTGATCTTTCAGATGCAGGAGGACTTTTTCGGAAATAGGTGCCCAGAGTTTGAAATCGGTGGCTTGGGGACTGTATTGAGCTCCCAAATCGTCGCCTGCATAGTCAAAAATCTCATCGAAAATAGGCTTTTTCACGATATGGCGGTACTGCAGGTCGGTATGGTTGCGGTCTTGGTCATAGACCTTGTAGGACTGCGTCAGGTCAATGGGCTCATTAGCCGACACGGTGTAGATAATCCGATTTTCCTGATTGTTGATATTTTTGATAGTTAAGGGGCTGGAGCTGTGCTTGTCTTCTAGTGTAAAGTGGATGGAGTAGGCATCAAAGCTCTTTTCCAGTTCGATGGTGATGATGTTTTCGTCATCTAAATAGGCTTGAAAAATACGAAAGGCCATGTTTTTCCTCTTTCTTTGTCAGTTTCTCATCGGGTAATTGTTTTGAGTTTAGGCTCTGCCCTGGGGTGGGACAAGGCCGTTCAGTGAATCGTTGATAAATGAGCAAAAGCACTCGGATTAGCGAGTGCTGATGCTATGCGGAATCAGCTGGCGATAGCAGATTTGCTTGTCTTCTTTATTGTCTTTGATGATTTGGAAGAGGGTCCGGAAAGACTCTTTCCCAAGCTCGAGGGCATTGATATCGATATAGGCATCCACATCAATGCGTGGTTTGAGAGAGTCAAAGGTGATAATGGGAATCTGGTAGTCCTGATCTTTGAGATAGTGCAGGGCTCCTTCTGCTACCAAGGTATCAGATGTCACGATAGCTTCAATCTCATCCAGCGGCAGCTCCTCCATAATCTTGTAACTGTTGTCTTCCAGAAGGAAACCGAAGGCGAATTTGATAATGCGTTCATCAAAAGCCAGGCCTGCTTCATTCAGGGCTTGCTTGTAGCCTGTGTAACGATCCTGGGAAACGACCAGCTCCTTATTCCCGGCCAGAAAGGCGATTTTTCGATAGCCCATGTCAAGGAAGTATCTGGTCGCGTCATAGCCAGCCTTGATATTGTCGTTGTCCACTAGAGAGATGAAAGGTGAGACAGCTTTCCCAAGGATAAGGAAAGGGAAGTTATTTCTGACTGCAAAGTCGACCAAAGGATCGTCCTGCTTAGAATAAAGAAAAATCAGTCCGTCTACTCGTTTTCCTAAAATCATCTGCTTCAGATTTTCCAAGCGATGCGCTTCATCTTGCCCTGTGCTGATCTGGATGGCATAGTCATAGTCAGAAGCAATCTGAGAAATCCCTCGCAATACAGTTGGGAAGAAAGGATTTTGATAGAAGACATCTGAGTCGTCCGGCAGGACCAAGCCGATGACCTGGCTAGACTGGCTGACCAGACTTCTGGCATTGAGATTGGGATGATAGTCCAGCTCCTTCATAGCAGCACGGACACGTTTTTTAGTTTCTTCACTGATGGTTGATTTATTTTGCACGACGCGGGTCACGGTAGAGGGGGATACGCCTGCTAGTTTTGCGACTTCTTTGATAGTAACTCGCATAAAAACCTCCTAAAGGCCTGCATTTGCTGGAAATCATTTCTATAACATCAACTATTTTGAATCTACTAGTAGAAGCACTTACTTTCTAAGAGTCATGCAAACCTATGCCAAAAATAGCTATCGCAACCAGTGATTTTGCTTAACTATTGTGGTCAAAAAAGCAAGTATGAAGCAGTTTCTCCGCAAACGCAAACGTTTTCTGTTTGTAAGAACATTTTAACACAAAAAGAGAACGCTTGCAAGAAGAGAAAAACGTTAAACAATTGGGGCAGTAGGGAAGTCCTAAAAAAGCCCTAGAGCCTTTAAGAAATAAATTAAAAAAAATATTCAAAACCCCTTGCACTAAAAAAAAAAATAGGTTATAATCAAGTCGACGCAAACGTTTGCATTAAGTAAAAATGAAAAGGCGTAGAGGAAAAAATAAAGAGGTGACAAAATGAAAAAACGTCAAAGCGGCGTGCTCATGCACATTTCATCCCTTCCGGGTAAGTACGGTATCGGATCTTTTGGCCAAAGTGCTTATGATTTTGTAGACTTCTTGGTTCGCACCAAGCAGCGCTATTGGCAGATTTTGCCACTGGGAACTACCAGTTATGGTGATTCTCCTTATCAGTCTTTCTCTGCTTTTGCGGGGAATACCTACTTTATCGATTTTGATATTCTGATAGAAGAAGGTTTGTTGAACGAGGCAGATGTCAAGGGAGCTGATTTCGGAGATGATCCTAGAAAAGTGGATTATGCAAAGATTTTCGATGCTCGCCGTCCAATCATGGAAAAAGCAGTAGCTCGCTTCTTGAAAGCAGACGATCTGTCTGACTATGAGAGCTTTGTAGAGCAAAATGCAGCTTGGCTAGAAGTTTTCGCTGAGTACATGGCTATCAAGGAGCATTTTGATAATCTAGCTTGGACAGAGTGGCCGGACGAAGCGATCCGTCGCCGTGAGGCTGCTAGCCTCGCTTCTTATCGTGAGAAGCTGGCTGATAAGCTGACCTACCATCGTGTGACCCAGTATCTCTTCTTTAAGCAGTGGTTAAGATTAAAAGCCTATGCTAATGAACATCACATTGAGATTGTCGGTGATATGCCAATCTATGTGGCAGCTGACAGTGCTGATGTGTGGGCACAGCCGCACTTCTTTAAGACAGATGCTGTTGGCAAACCGACCTGTGTGGCAGGCTGTCCGCCAGATGAATTTTCAGAAACTGGCCAGCTTTGGGGCAATCCTATCTATGACTGGGAAGCTATGGACAAAGATGGCTATGCTTGGTGGATTGAGCGTCTGCGCGAAAGCTTCAAGATTTACGACATTGTCCGTATCGACCACTTCCGCGGCTTTGAGTCTTACTGGGAAGTACCTGCCGGCTCAGAAACATCTGCTTCTGGTAAGTGGGTCAAAGGTCCAGACTACAAACTCTTTGCAGCAGTCAAGGAAGCTTTGGGTGATTTGAATATCATCGCAGAAGACCTAGGCTTTATGACGGACGAAGTGATCGAGCTGCGCGAGCGCACTGGTTTCCCAGGAATGAAGATCTTGCAATTCGCCTTCAATCCTGATGATGAAAGCATCGACAGTCCGCATCTGGCGCCAAACAACTCAGTCATGTATACAGGAACCCATGATAACAATACTGTTTTGGGCTGGTACAAGGATGAGATTGACGACGCTACTCGCCAGTACATGGCACAGTACACCAACCGCAAGGAGTACGAAACAGTACCTCATGCAATGCTGCGCACAATCTTTGCTTCAGTCAGCTTTATGGCCATTGCGACCATGCAAGACTTGCTGGAATTAGACAGTGCAGCACGGATGAACTATCCATCCACAATTGGTGGCAACTGGACTTGGCGGATGACAGCTGAAGAGTTGAATCCAATTGTCGAAGGTGAGCTTTACAGCTTGACTAAGACTTACCGTCGTATGAATACCGATTTAATTAACAAATAAAGAATAGCTAACTAGACTTGAAAGGATTAATCATGTCAAACTTACAAACTTATATCAAAAATACTTATTCAAAGAATCTTGCTGATTGCAGCAATGAAGAACTCTACCTGGCTCTTTTGAACTACACTAAATTAGCCAGCGCTCAAAAGCCAGTCAATACTGGTAAGAAAAAACTCTACTATATTTCAGCTGAATTCCTGATTGGTAAACTCTTGTCTAACAACTTGATCAACCTTGGACTTTATGATGATGTGAAGCAAGAACTGGCAGATGCTGGCAAGGACTTGATCGAAGTAGAAGAAGTTGAGTTGGAACCGTCTCTGGGTAACGGAGGCTTGGGCCGTCTGGCTGCCTGCTTCCTGGACTCTATTGCGACACTTGGTCTCAATGGTGATGGTGTAGGACTGAACTACCACTTTGGTCTTTTCCAACAGGTTTTGAAAAACAACGAACAGACAACTATTCCTAACTTCTGGCTGACTGAGCAAAACTGGTTGGTTCGCTCTAGCCGCAGCTACCAAGTGCCATTTGCTCACTTCACTCTGACATCTACTCTTTATGATATTGATGTGCCTGGTTACAAGACAGAAACCAAGAACCGTCTTCGTCTCTTTGATTTGGACTCAGTGGATGCAGATATCATTACAGACGGTATTGACTTTGATAAGACAGATATCGCTCGCAACTTGACCCTCTTCCTCTATCCAGATGATAGTGACAAGCAAGGGGAATTGCTCCGTATCTTCCAGCAATACTTCATGGTTTCAAATGGTGCTCAGCTGATTATTGACGAAGCGATTGAAAAAGGTAGCAACCTGCACGACTTGGCAGACTACGCTGTCATCCAAATCAATGATACCCACCCATCTCTGGTTATCCCAGAAATGATTCGTCTTTTGACTGAGCGTGGTTTGGATCTGGATGAAGCAATTGCTATCGTACAGAAGATGACTGCTTATACAAACCACACGATTTTGGCAGAAGCTCTTGAAAAATGGCCTCTGGAATTCTTGAAAGAAGTAGTACCGCATCTGGTACCTATCATCAAAGAGCTTGACAAGCGGGTTAAAGCTAAATACGCAGATCCAGCAGTGCAAATCATTGATGAGGACGATCGTGTGCACATGGCACACATGGATATCCACTACGGATACAGTGTCAATGGGGTTGCTGCTCTGCATACAGAAATCCTGAAAAACTCTGAGCTTAAAGCCTTCTACGATATCTACCCTGAAAAATTCAATAACAAGACCAACGGTATTACTTTCCGCCGCTGGCTCATGCATGCCAACCCACGCCTGTCTCATTATCTGGATGAGTTGCTGGGCCGCGACTGGCACCATGATGCAACTAAGCTCGAAGGCTTGTTGGAATTCACTGGCGCTGCAAATGTTAAAGAAAAATTGGAAGGCATCAAGGCTCATAACAAGCGTAAATTGGCTCGTCACTTGAAGGAAGCACAAGGCGTGGAAATCAATCCAGAATCTATCTTTGATATCCAAATCAAGCGTCTGCATGAGTACAAGCGCCAACAAATGAACGCTCTGTACGTTATCCACAAGTATCTGGACATCAAGGCTGGTAACATCCCTGCTCGTCCAATCACTGTCTTCTTCGGTGGTAAGGCTGCTCCTGCTTACACAATTGCACAGGACATCATCCACCTCATCCTTTGCTTGTCAGAAGTAATTGCTAATGACCCTCAAGTGGCTCCACACCTGCAAGTAGTTATGGTAGAAAACTACAATGTTACGGCATCTAGCTTCTTGATTGCGGCTGGTGATATTTCTGAGCAGATTTCCCTGGCTTCTAAGGAAGCATCTGGTACTGGTAACATGAAGTTCATGCTTAACGGTGCTTTGACTCTTGGTACTATGGACGGAGCCAATGTTGAGATTGCAGAGCTGGTCGGCGAAGACAACATCTACATCTTCGGTGAAGATTCTGAGACTGTTATTGACCTCTATGCAAAATCTGCTTACAAGTCTAGTGAGTACTATGCGCGCGAAGCTATCAAGCCGTTGGTTGACTTTATCGTCAGCGATGAAGTATTGGCAGTTGGTAAAGCTGAACGCTTGGAACGTCTTTACAATGAACTAATCAGCAAGGACTGGTTCATGACCCTGCTGGATCTGGAAGACTATATCCAAGTCAAAGAGCGCATGCTGGCGGACTATGAAGACCGCGATGCTTGGATGGACAAAGTCATCGTCAATATCGCCAAAGCTGGCTTCTTCTCATCTGACCGTACTATCGCTCAATACGAAGAAGAAGTATGGCACTTGAACAACTAATATTCTTTGAATAAAAAAAGCCGAGACAGCAGTGTTTCGGCTTTGATTTTGAATAAAAGATATGGATAGGGGCTTAGCTATTGTGTGGGCTTCTGAAAAGGCGAAAGCCTCTTGGTCTTGTCAGCTTTTTCTTTTCGGTGTATAATAAGTGAAAATATTTCTTTACAGGAGGCGTTCATGAAAAAGAAACCAATTTATCTTTATGTTTTGCTGGGCTTGTCAACCGTAGGAACCTTGTGGGGACTTTTTAGCAAGTTCACTTCTTCTGATGCTGGAGTGAAAAGCATTCTTAAGCAGATAGAAGAACCAGCAAAATCCCAGTATGCAACTTATTTTAGCAAGAGTGCTGAAGTGGCGAATTCGCTAGCCAATAATTTCTTTTTTTACGGGCACATCATTCTCTTAATAGTGGCTCTTTTCTTCCTTTTTAGGAAAGATGTATTTAAGGCCAATCTTATCTACATTGCCGATGTTCTTGTGGGCTTGATTTCGACAGCCTATGCTTATGTGGTATCAAAGGGAATTATAGCTTCTTCTTTTTCAGACTCAACTCTTCTTTCGGCACAGATGACGGGGCTGAATTTCTCCATCCTCCTTTCAGTAGTCATTAGTCTAATCTTCCTTTCCATCGTCATCTTTAAGCTAGTCCAGCAGCAAAAAGAGGCTGAAAAAGCAGAACTAGCTGCAAATGAATAAGATTTGACAAATAACAGATAAGTGCTTACAATTTTAAGAAGCAATATCTGTTATTTTTTAGAATGGAGAGTAAAATGACAAAGGTTTCCTTGGTTTACATCAGCTTGAGCGGCAATACAGAGAGTTTTGTCCGTCGGCTGACAGACTATTTGCTGGAGCAGCATACAAGTATAGAAGTAGAGAAGATTCATATCAAAGACCTAGTAAAGGAAGGGCAGCCCTTTTTTGAAATGGACAATCCTTTTATCGCTTTTCTGCCGACTTATCTGGAGGGTGGCAATGGTGTCGACAATGGCGATGTAGAAATTCTGACAACCGATGTGGGGGACTTTATCGCCTATGGTCAGAATGCCAGTAAGTGTCTAGGTGTCATTGGCAGCGGTAATCGTAACTTTAACAATCAATACTGTTTGACTGCCAAGCAATATTCAGAGCGCTTCGGATTTCCGGTTTTGGCCGATTTTGAAATGCGTGGCATGTTGGGAGACATTAAGAAGGTTGCAGGGATTATTGAGGAGCTCTATCATATTGAAAAAAACGAAAACCAGTGAGGTTTTCGTTTTTTGATGTTTCTAAATTAAGTTTACATCTTTTCTGGCGCTTCTACTCCCAGCAGACGCAGAGCTTCTTTGAGGACGACAGCTGTTGAGTAGCTGAGAGCCAGACGGCTGTCGCGCTCAGGGCTTTCGTCCAGAATCCGAGTGTGTGCATAGTATTTGTTAAAGGCTTGGGCCAGACTGATAGCATATTTGGCAATCAGAGATGGCTCATAGTTATCAGCAGCACGTTTGACAACGCGACCGAAGTCTTGGAGCAACTTGATAATTTCCCAGCTTTCTGGATCGTTCAGGCTGTATGTAGCCTCTGCATCTGGCTGGAAGTTCGCCTTGCGCAGGATAGACTGGATACGAGCATAGGCATACTGGATGTAAGGGCCTGTTTCTCCCTCGAAGGAAACCATAGCTTCCAGATCAAAGTCGTAACCATTGCGGCGGTCAGTTTTGAGGTCGTAGAACTTAACTGCTCCAACCCCAACTGCACGAGCAACAGCTTCCTTGTTTTCCAAATCTGGGTTTTTAGCTTCAATCTGGCTCTTAGCCCGGCTGATAGCCTCCAGCAGAGTTGGCTCGAGAAGGATGATATTTCCTTTACGTGTAGACAGTTTTTGACGGTTCTTAGTCACCAGACCGAAGTCAACGTGAATCATGTCATCGCTCCAGTCAAAGCCCATCTTTTTCAGAACAGCCTTAAGCTGTCTGAAGTGGTTGGCCTGCTCTTGACCTACAACATAGACATTTTTGACAAAGTTGTAAGTGCGAGCCCGGTAGATGGCTGTTGCGATATCACGTGTAATGTAGAGGGTAGCACCGTCTGATTTTTTAATCATAGCAGGCGGAAGGTTGAAGTCTTCCAAGTCTACAATGCTAGCTCCTTTTGATTCCTGTAAGAGCCCTTTTTCTTCGAGGATTTGAATCCCTTCATCCATCTTGTCGTTGTAGAAAGCTTCACCATTTAGACTGTCAAATTCGACACCTAGGAGTTCGTAGATACGGTTGAACTCCATCAGACTTTCGTCGCGGAACCATTGCCAGAGCTCAGTCGCTTCTGGGTCACCGTCTTCTAGCTTCTTGAACCAAAGGCGACCTTCGTCATCTAGAGATGGGTCGTTTTCAATCTCAGCATTGATACGCACGTAGAGTTTGAGGAGCTCGTCGATAGGGTTGGCTTCAACAGCTTCCTGGCTTCCCCACTTCTTATAAGCTACCATCAGGAGGCCGAACTGTTTGCCCCAGTCTCCCAAGTGGTTGATTTTGATGGTGTTGTAGCCAATCTTGCGGAAGATGTTGGAAAGAGCATCACCGATAACAGTAGAGCGCAAGTGGCCGACTGAGAAAGGCTTGGCAATGTTTGGGCTGGATAGGTCAATGGTGACATTTTCCCCATTTCCTTCGTTTTGCTGGCCGTAATCAGCTCCGTCTTTGATGACTTCTTTGATAACTTGGCCAGAAATTTCAGCTTTGCTGAGGAAAAAGTTGACATAAGGCCCAGTCGCAACGACTTTATCAAAATGCGCCGTGTCAATATTTTCAGCGATGTAAGCAGCGATAGCCTGAGGAGCTTTGCGCTCAGTCTTTGCCAGAGAAAAGGCAGGGAAGGCGATATCACCAAGTTCAGAGCTCTTTGGCTGCTCCAATAAATTTAAAATAGCGTCTTGATCAAGGCTGTCAATAACCTTGGCCAATTCGCCGGCAATCAACTGTTTGTTATCCATATTTGCTCCTTTGTGTCTTTTGTTATTATTTTATCACATTTTTTAAGGAATCTTCAATTTTTTTGGGAATAATTTTTGGGCTAATAGGAATTTTTCTGATATAATAAGAGGGATAAGAACCTGTATTTATAGATGAGTTTTCCATCTAAATGCCTCCTTCCCTGACACTCTTGGTTAAAGTTTTTTGTTTATTCTCAGTATTCCTGCAAATCTTTGCCTAGATTGATGGAGAAGCAGTTTTTCATCGGATGGAGTATTCTTCATGAATGCAGCTTCTAAATATTCAATAATGAGGTAGAAATGAGAAAGAATGACCGTCATCAGTTAGTCAAAACGATGATTAAGGAGGAAAAGCTAGGAACGCAAAAGGAGATTCAGGATCGTCTGGAAGCGCAAGGGATTTATGTAACACAGACTACCCTGTCGCGTGACCTTCGTGAAATCGGCCTGACTAAAGTTAAGAAGAAGGGGCTGACTTATTATGTTTTGGCGCATGAGACTGAAGAGATTGATTTTATAGAGTTTTTAGCCAAGCATGTGGAGAGTGTAGCCAGGGCAGAGTTTAGTCTGGTTCTTCGTACGGGCCTGGGAGAGGCAACAGTGCTGGCCAATGTCGTGGATAGCTCGTTCGATAGCCGCATTCTGGGAACCGTTGCGGGTGCCAATACTCTTTTAGTGATTTGCCGGGATCAGGCGGCTGCTCAGGAGATTGAAGAGCAAATACAGGAAGCGATGTAAGAATCACAGTTTTTTCAGGAAAAATGGAGAGGTTTGAGACGGAAGTCCTGACCTCGTTTGTTTTTAGAAAGGATAGAGATGGCAGTAGAAAAGTTATCGCCAGGTATGCAGCAGTATTTGGATATCAAGAAGGACTATCCAGATGCTTTCTTGCTCTTTCGGATGGGGGATTTCTATGAATTGTTTTATGATGATGCGGTCAATGCCGCCCAGATTTTAGAGATTTCCCTCACCAGCCGCAATAAAAATGCAGAAAATCCCATTCCCATGGCCGGAGTTCCCTATCATTCGGCTCAGCAGTATATTGATGTTTTGGTCGAGTCAGGCTATAAGGTAGCGATTGCGGAGCAGATGGAAGACCCCAAGGAAGCCAAGGGAGTTGTTAAGCGGGAGGTCGTTCAGGTTATCACACCGGGGACGGTGGTGGACTCCAGTAAGCCGGACTCTGCGAATAACTTTCTGGTGGCTCTGGATTACTCAGAGGGCCTCTATGGTCTGGCTTATATGGACTTGGTGACCGGTGAGTTTCAGGTGACTAGTTTAGAGGACTTTGCCTTGGTCTGCGGGGAAATCCGTAATTTGAAGGCTAGGGAAGTGGTGCTGGGCTATGCCTTGCCAGAAGCTGAGGAGCAGGTCTTGGCTGGGCAGATGAACCTTTTGCTGTCCTATGTACAGACAGCCTTGGATGATGTCCAGCTGCTGGGAGAGGAACTGTCTCCGATGGAACGTCAGGCAGCGGGGAAATTGCTGGAGTATGTGCACCGGACCCAGATGAGGGAGCTCAGCCATTTGAAGAAGGCCCATCATTATGAAATCAAGGACTTCCTGCAAATGGATTATGCCACCAAGGCGAGTCTGGATTTGACAGAAAATGCTCGCTCGGGCAAGAAGCACGGCAGTCTTTATTGGCTGATGGACGAGACCAAGACAGCCATGGGCGGCCGCATGCTGCGCTCTTGGATCCAGCGTCCGCTGATTGATGAAGCGCGAATTAGCCAGCGGCAGAATGTCGTCGAGGTTTTTCTGGATCATTTCTTTGAGCGGAGTGATTTGACGGAGAGCCTCAAGGGAGTCTATGATATCGAGCGGTTGGCTAGTCGGGTTTCTTTTGGCAAGACCAATCCCAAGGATCTGCTGCAGCTGGCAGCAACATTGGGCAATGTGCCTCAGATTAAGGCTATCTTGCAAGGAATCGGCAGCCCGCATCTAGCTCGTTTGATTGAGGGCTTAGATCCTATTCCAGAGTTGGCGGGCTTGATTAGCTCGGCTATTTCGCCGGATGCCCCCCATATCATCACCGAGGGCAATATCATTCGGACAGGCTTTGATGAGACCTTGGATCAGTATCGGCTTGTGCTGAGGGAGGGGACTGGATGGATTGCGGAGCTGGAAGTCAAAGAACGTGCTAACAGCGGCATCAGCAATCTGAAGATTGATTATAATAAAAAAGATGGTTACTATTTCCATGTGACCAATTCTCAGTTGGCTCATGTGCCTAGTCATTTCTTCCGCAAGGCGACCCTGAAAAATTCTGAGCGTTTCGGAACAGAGGAGTTGGCCCGGATTGAGGGAGAGATGTTGGAGGCGCGTGAAAAATCTGCTAATTTGGAATACGAAATTTTTATGCGGATTCGCGAGGAAGCTGGCAAATACATCCAGCGCTTGCAGGCCTTGGCACAAACGCTGGCAGCTGTAGATGTCCTGCAGAGCTTTGCTGCGGTGGCTGAACAGCAGCATTTGGTGCGCCCTGTCTTTACTGCAGAGCGCCGTCTGCAGATTGAAAAAGGCCGGCATGCTGTTGTGGAAAAGGTCATGGGTGCCCAAAGCTACATTCCAAATAGTATTCTGCTGGACCAGAAAACGGACATCCAGCTGATTACCGGGCCTAATATGAGCGGGAAATCAACTTATATGCGCCAGCTGGCTATCATCGTTATTATGGCACAGATGGGCTCTTATGTGCCCGCTCAGTCTGCCAGTCTGCCACTATTCGATGCGATTTTCACTCGCATCGGTGCGGCGGATGATCTGGTGTCCGGCCAGTCCACCTTTATGGTGGAGATGATGGAGGCCAATCGGGCCATTCGGCAGGCCAGCGAGCGTTCGCTCATCCTCTTTGATGAGCTGGGCCGTGGGACGGCTACTTACGATGGGATGGCGCTGGCTCAGGCTATTATCGAGCATATTCATCACTATACTGGGGCCAAGACCCTCTTTGCTACCCACTATCATGAGCTGACAGCCTTAGAGAATAGCTTGGAGCATTTGGAAAATGTCCATGTGGCAACCTTGGAAAAGGACGGACAGGTGACTTTCCTGCATAAAATTGAGCCAGGTCCGGCTGACAAGTCCTACGGAATTCATGTGGCGAAGATTGCCGGACTTCCTAAGAAATTGCTGGAGCGGGCGGATAGCATTTTGAGTCATTTGGAGAGTCAGGATACAGGACTAGGCTCAGAGCTTCCTACTGCATCCAGACCGAAGCAGTCGCAAGTGGCGGAGCAGATGTCTCTTTTTGCAGAAGGAACGGAAAATCCAGTCCTGACTGAACTCCGAGACTTGGACATCTACAATATGACCCCCCTGGAAGTCATGGCAGCAGTGGCCGAGCTCAAGAAGAAGTTGTAAAATAGACAAATCAGAGCCTGATACTAAATCAAGCTCTTTTTCGTTCTAATTAATTTTCTTGTAATCGCTTAGAAGCTTGTTACTGAGGCGATAATTCATATTTACATGGTGGTGGGAATGCTGTATAATAAAGTTGTATAACTTCAAATATAAAAAAGGAGAATGGAGAAAAAGGGGAATGGGATTTTGTATAAACTGTGGGCAAACTCTTGCTGAGGGAGCTCATTTTTGTAGTAATTGCGGCATTGCAGTGGGAGAAACAAATACAGGGACATTACAACGGAAAACAGTATATGATGGAGAATTATATAAATGTCCGAATTGTGCTGAAAGACTAGACTCGTTTAAGTCTTTTTGTCCAACTTGTGGATATGAACTGAGGGGAGCAAAGGGAGCTAGCAAAGTTGAGAAATTAGCGAAAAAATTAGAGTCTACTAAAAATAAAGGACAGAAAATTGATCTTATTCGAAATTTCTATATCCCTAATACTAAAGAGGATATTTACGAGTTTGTTATCCTTGCAACCTCAAATATGAATTCATATGATTATGATTTTGAAGCGTGGAATTCAAAATTAGAACAAGCTTATCAGAAAGCAACTCTTTCTTTTGGAAAAACAGAGGAATTTCAATATATTAACCAATTATATACTAAAACTAAAAAACAGAAAAAGTTACAATCTTTTACAAAGACTATCATGGGTTCCAAGATACTGCAATGTTTATTTTTGGGAGCTGTTGGTATAATTATGATGGTAGTTGGTTCAGTTTTAGGAGGACTTACAGGAGATAGTGATTCTCCTCTATATATGATTGCGTTAGTTGGCATTTTTCCGCTTATGGGCTCTTTTTACTATGCATTTCTTGTAGAAAAAAGAGATAAATAATTTAATGTATTTAAGACTTAATGAGTTAAAGGAGAGCAGTATGAGCGTATTTAGCAGACATAGAGCGGGCGGTTTCATGGATGAAATCCGTTGCGATGAAGGGTCTTATTTGATATGGAAATGGCATCCTGCAGGAGTGAAACAGGGTGTAGGTAATAGAGAAAATGCCATTCGTTGGGGATCTTCTTTGCGGGTTAAAGATGGAGAGGTTGCTGTCTTTGTCTATAAACAAAAAGATGGTACACTGCAGGACTTTATTGTAGGTCCATATGATCAGACTATCAAGACTTCTAACTTTCCTGTGCTGGCAAGCATAGTAGGTCTGGCTTATGAAGGTGGCACACCATTTCCGGCAGAAGTCTATTTCATCAATCTTGCGCAAATTATTCAAGTCAAGTTTGCAGTACCGTTTTTTGATGTCTATGATCCAAGGTTTTTAGACTTTAGTGTTCCTGTTGCGGTTCGTGGTACGATTAATTTTAAAATTACTGATTATAAAGAATTTATCAAGTTACACAGGTTGAATACTTTTAATCTTGATGATTTTCAAAAGCAAATTCGGGATGCTGTAGCCCGATATGCTAAACATATTGTAACAAATGCTCCTACAGAGAATAACATTCCTGTCATTAATCTTGAAAGCAAAATTTCACAAATTAATGAAGCTCTTGAACATGATGTCATGGAAAGATTAAAGGAGAATTTTGGTGTTACTGTTTCAAGTCTTGATATAGCTGCAATAGAGATAGATAAATCAAGTCAAGGCTATCGACAGCTTATGTTGATTACCAAGGATGTTACCACAGCTAAAATACAAGCGGAAACTACTGACTATGTTGAACGGATACGTATCCAACGTGAAGAAGGGCAATATGCGCAACATAAGCAAACACAATCTGCAAACCTAGGTGCATTTCAAGTCGAAAAGCAGTCCGAAGTTGGTATTGCTGGTGCTGATGCATTGGGCCAAATGGGCGCTAATGGTTCGGGAACAGTTTCTTTGGGAGGCGATGCAGGCTTCAACCCCGCTGCTATGATGGCAGGAATGGCAGTAGGAGGTGCTGTAGGCCAAAATATTGCTGGAGCTATGAATAATACGATGTCAGGCAATTCCCAACAACAGTCAGTTGTTTCACCGCCTCCGATTCCAACTACAGTCTACCATATTGCTGTCAATGGACAAGCATCTGGACCTTATGATAGAAATACCCTAACACAAATGTCTCTATCAGGGCAATTCCTCCCTTCAACCTTAGTCTGGAAACCAGGAATGGCAGAATGGATGAGAGCAGATACAGTTGATGATTTGAAAGAGCTGTTTATGCCTCCAATTCCGCCAGTAGAATAAAAACAGTTCAAATTTGAACTGTTTTTTGTTTCTCATGATTCTCCAGATAAACCACTGTTAATTTTTTGAATGTTGCGGTAAGTGTGGTAGCTATTTATGTCTATATGGTTTGAATGACGAGCAGAGTGGTTGAGAAAAGGCTGCTTTCTGATAGAAAAAGCCCAATGTGTTATAATAGATAGCAGAACAAATACGGAGAAAATGATGTCAAAAATTATCGAACTTCCAGAAATTCTGGCCAATCAGATTGCGGCAGGTGAAGTCATTGAGCGGCCTAGCAGCGTGGTCAAGGAGCTGGTGGAGAATTCAATTGATGCGGGTGCCAGCCAAATTACCATCGAAATTGAGGAGGCCGGACTCAAGACTATCCAGGTGACGGACAATGGCGAGGGCATAGACCACCAAGATGTCCCTCTGGCTCTTCGCCGCCATGCTACCAGTAAAATCAAGAAACAGGCGGATCTCTTTCGGATTCGGACGCTGGGTTTCCGAGGTGAAGCCATTCCTTCTATTGCTTCTGTCTCGCGTTTTACCATTGAAACAGCGACGGAAGCCGGCCAGCACGGAACTCGGCTGGTTGCCCAAGGTGGTGAGATTGAAGAGCATGAGCCTACTAGCAGCCCGGTGGGAACGAAAATCAAGATAGAAGATCTCTTCTTCAATACTCCCGCACGGCTCAAGTATATGAAGAGCCAGCAGGCTGAGCTGTCCCATATCGTTGATGTGATTAATCGGCTTAGTCTGGCCCATCCGGAAGTGGCTTTCACCCTTATCAGCGACGGCCGCGAAATGACACGGACTGCCGGCAGTGGTAATCTGCGTCAGGCTATTGCAGGCATCTATGGTCTGGCAACAGCCAAGAAAATGGTGGAAATCTCTGCTTCAGATCTGGACTTTGAAGTGAGCGGCTATGTCAGTCTGCCTGAACTGACTCGCGCGAATCGGAATTATATTACGATTCTCATTAACGGCCGCTATATCAAGAATTTCCTGCTCAATCGTGCTATTTTGGACGGCTACGGCAGCAAGCTTATGGTAGGCCGCTTTCCACTAGCGATCATCAATATTCAAATTGATCCCTATCTGGCCGATGTCAATGTCCATCCGACCAAGCAAGAGGTGCGGATTTCTAAAGAACGCGAACTCATGGCTTTGATTTCGCAAGCCATTGTGACCAGTCTCAAGGAGCAGGACCTTATCCCAGATGCTTTGGAAAATCTAGCTAAATCAACAGTTAAGCGTGTGACTAAGCCCGAACAGATCACCCTTCCCCTTAAAGAAAATCGCCTCTACTACGATAAGGAGCAGAATGACTTTTTCCTCAAGCCACAGGTGGCCGAGCAGCAGCTATCCTTTGAAGAATCAGCGGAGCCTGGTCATGAAGCGACAGATGAAAAAGCAGAACTGCCACAATCGACTTCGGTCAAATTCGCAGAGAGAAAGCCTGCTAGCTATGACCAACTAGACCATCCAGAGCTAGACCAGGCTAGTCTGGAGCGGGTTGTGGATAAGTTGGAACAGGAAGAGAAGTCAAGCTTCCCAGAGTTAGAATATTTCGGTCAGATGCATGGTACCTATCTCTTTGCTCAGGGCAAGGGTGGGCTTTACATTATTGACCAGCATGCTGCCCAAGAGCGGGTCAAGTATGAGTATTATCGGGAGAAGATTGGGGATGTGGACAATAGCCAGCAACAGCTCTTAGTGCCCTATATCTTTGAATTTCCAGCGGACGATATGTTGCGAATCAAGCAGCGGATGGAGCTGTTAGAAGATGCTGGCATCTTTTTAGAAGAGTACGGAGCCAACCAGTTTATCCTCCGTGAACATCCCATTTGGTTCAAGGAAGAGGAGATTGAAGCCGGCATCTATGAGATGTGTGATATGCTTCTCCTGACCAAGGAAGTTTCCATCAAGAAATATCGAGCAGAGCTGGCTATTATGATGAGCTGCAAACGCTCCATCAAGGCCAATCACAGTCTGGATGACTACTCTGCGCGCGACTTGCTCTTTCAGCTGTCCCAGTGTGATAATCCTTACAACTGTCCACACGGTCGGCCAGTCTTGGTCAACTTTACCAAGTCGGACATGGAAAAAATGTTCCGCCGCATTCAGGAAAATCACACTAGTCTGCGGGAGTTGGGGAAATACTAAACTTTATAGAAGATCAAACAGCCCTAGTCATAGAACTAGAGCTGTTTTTGATGTTTGAGCTGAACTTGTGTTCCAGCAAGCAAATCAGCTGGATGGCGTTTGTCCTTGCGAAGCAGTCCCATCAGCAGAAAGATCAGGAGGAGAATCCCTGCTGAAGTTGACAAGAAAATTGACAGAGCATCTGCTTGATAAGCACTACGGATAGCTCCTATATGTCCCAGCTGCCAAGGGAAAAACTTAATAGCTGAGCGCAAAAGGCTGTGGGCAAGGCTCCTACGCTTGTAAACCAACTGTAAACCTGCCCAACGTTTGCCAAAACTGCCTTTTCTATAATCTAGCCAAGCAAAGATGATAGTTAGAGGCAGGACTGAGGTAGAAAAAGCCAGAAGCTGGCTCTGGGCTTCAGTGAATACAGGAATGTCTCCTAGAACTAGATTGTCAGTTTTTAGTTTCATCTTTAGCATCTTCTTTCTTAGAATCTTCATCAAGGCCTATAACCTTGTCCAGATACTTTTTCTTAATTTTTAGCGCCTTGTTAATAGCCATTGCTGATGCGATTAAGAGGAAAAAAGTTAACCAAACCAGCGCACTGAATTTTGCTGGAAAGCTAGAACCTGCGAAGAAGAGAAAGATAGCCAGAGCTGATACAAAAATATATAGAACCTGCCAGAAGCCATAAGATTTTACTTCCTTGTAGTAGCGATCTTTTTCGTCTTCTGAGAGGATGGATTTTATTTCCGGCTTGTCGCCGTCTTCTAAAAGCAGATAATCTGTCGTCACTTGGAAAATCTTACTCAGCTCTACAATTTTTTCTAGCTCTGGTAGCGCTTGGCCAGACTCCCACTTGGAAATGCTCTGGCGAGAGACATTGATTTGTTCAGCTAGCTTTTCTTGTGACCAGCCTTTTTCTTTTCTTAGTTCAAATAATTTATCGGCGAGTTTCATCGTGACGGCCTCCTTTTCTTTGCTAACTCTATCCTAACAGCTTTTAGTCATCTTGAGAATACAGCTTCCTGTACATTTTGTCAACCACCGGTTGCACTTGAGTTTGCAGTTTTCCGTTAGAAAATATGATATACTAGATAGGCAAAATGATACAAAAAGAAGGAAGATTATGTACGAATATTTTAAAGGAATCATCAGTAAAATTACAGCCAAGTACATCGTATTGGAAGTCAACTCTATCGGCTATATTCTTCATGTGGCCAACCCCTATGCTTATTCAGGGTATCTCCATCAGGAAGCTAAGGTCTATGTTCACCAGGTGGTGAGAGAAGACGCGGAGCTCCTTTACGGCTTTGCGACCGAGGAGGAGAAGCAACTCTTTCTCAGCTTGATTTCAGTCTCAGGTATTGGCCCAGTGTCTGCCTTAGCCATCATTGCGGCAGATGATAATGCGGGCTTAGTGCAAGCCATTGAGCAGAAAAACATCACCTACCTGACCAAGTTTCCTAAGATTGGCAAGAAGACAGCCCAGCAGATGGTGCTGGACTTAGAAGGCAAGGTAGTGGCTGCGGATGGTCCGTCAGAAAGCAAGGCACCCATCCAGACTGTGGATAATCAGGAGCTGGAAGAAGCCATGGAAGCCATGCTGGCTTTGGGCTACAAAGCTGCTGAGCTCAAGAAAATCAAGAAAGTCTTTGAAGGCACAACTGACACAGCAGAAAACTATATCAAGTCAGCTCTCAAGATGTTGGTGAAATAGGAGAAAGTTATGACCAAACGCTGCGGCTGGGTAAAAATGAATAACCCCTTGTATGTAGCCTACCATGATGAGGAGTGGGGCCAGCCCCTCCATGATGATCAGAAATTATTTGAATTGCTCTGCATGGAGACTTATCAGGCCGGACTTTCTTGGGAGACCATTCTGAATAAACGCCAGGCTTTTCGGGAAGCATTTCATTTCTATGATGCCCAGAAAATTGCTCAGATGACAGATGCTGACTTGGATAGTCTTTTAAATAATCCTAATATCATCCGTAATAAGATGAAAATCTATGCGACCAGAGCCAATGCCCAAGCTTTTTTGGCTGTTCAAAAGCAGTTTGGCTCTTTTAATAATTATATCTGGTCCTTTGTCGATTTTAAAACGATTGACAATGAAATTTTGAACTATAAGGAAGCACCTACTAAGACAGCGCTGTCAGAAACTATGTCCAAGGCGCTGAAAAAGCAAGGCTTCAAGTTTGTCGGTCCTGTTTGTGTCTATTCATTCCTAGAAGCAGCTGGTCTTATCAATGATCATGAAAATGATTGTGACTGGAAGTAGAATGATGAAAACCAGAAAATTTCAGCTTATTTTTCTCTCTCTCTATTCAATTCTATTTATAGGCAGAGGGTTGCAGCTTATTGGTCAAAAATGGCTGAATTATCTGCTTCATTTCCTTATTGACCATAATTAAATGAAATTAGCATATGAGGACAAAGTTCAAATCTATGAACTCAGAAAACAAGGGCAAAGCTTCAAACAGCTTTCAAATCGATTTGGGGTAGCTATTTCTAACCTTCAATACATGATTCGATTGATGGATCGTTATGGATCAGAGATTGTTAAAAAAGGGAAGAACAGCTATTACTCTCCTGCATTAAAACAAGAAATGATGGGTGAAGTTTTAATTGCAGGTCGTTCGCAACTGAGTGTTTCTCTTGAATTTGGCCTTCCGAATCGTGGAGTGCTTTCTAATTGGCTGGCACAATACAAGAAAAACGGGTATACTATTGTTGAGAAAACAAGAGGGAGGCCATCTAAAATGGGACGTAAACGTAAGAAAACATGGGAAGAAATGACTGAACTTGAGCGACTTCAAGAGGAGAATGAACGCTTACGTACCGAGGTAGCTTACCTAAAAAAGTCAAAAGAGCTGGAAGACCGGGACGAAGCCTTGAAGCGAGAAAGGCAGAGACAGTTAGAGAGATGGTCTCAGGAGGATTTCGACTAGATTTACTTCTTGAAACGGCTGACTTGCCTCGCTCAACTTACTACTACCACTTGAAACAGCTGGGTAGGAGCGATGATAAAAATCAAGGTATCAAAGCTGAAATACAGGCAATTTATAGTGAGCATAAAGGAAATTATGGCTATCGTAGAGTAACTCTCGAACTCAGAAATCGTGGTTTTGTAGTGAATCATAAGAAGGTTCAGCGTTTGATGAAAGGCATGGGACTAAGCGCTCGTATTCGTCGTAAGCGTAAGTATTCCTCTTATCACGGAGAAGTTGGAAAGAAGGCTGATAACCTCATTCAACGCCAGTTTGAAGCATCAAAACCAATGGAAAAGTGCTACACAGATGTAACGGAGTTTGCCATTCCTAATAGCACGCAGAAACTCTATTTATCCCCTGTTCTGGATGGCTTTAACAGCGAAATTATCGCTTATCATCTTTCTACTTCGCCTAATTTAGAACAAGTAAAAACAATGTTGGAACAGGCATTCACAGAGAAACACTACGAGCATACTATTCTCCATAGCGATCAAGGCTGGCAATACCAACATGATTCTTATCATCGGTTTCTAGAGAATAAGGGAATTCAGCCATCCATGTCACGTAAGGTCAATAGCCCAGACAATGGCATGATGGAGTCCTTCTTTGGTATTTTGAAATCGGAGATGTTTTACGGTTATGAGAAGCACTTTAGGTCTTTAGAAGACCTTGAACAAGCTATTGTGGACTACATTGATTACTACAACAACAAACGAATCAAAGTCAAACTAAAAGGACTTAGCCCTGTGCAATACAGAACTAAATCCTTCGCTTAAATTATTTGTCCAACTTTTGGGGGTCAGTACATTCCAGACCTCTAGGTTTTTTTATTATTCTCTTTATATCCTTACTCTCCTTTCTGCATCCAAATCTTTTCCTTGATAAAGATGCGTAATTCATAGAAAAGCATAAAGAGGGTAGATATGAGGAAGCCAGCCATAAAGATATGATGCAAATAGGCAAAAATCGCAATCTCAACCAAAACGGAGAAGAGATAGAAGATGACTAAATAATGCCATTTCTTAGCCTTACTGTCTTCGATGACCTTTTTTTCCAAGCGCTCATCCTCCTTGATGAGTGTGTCCAGACTGATATCAAATTCCCGACTGATAGCGATGAGATTTCCAATATCAGGGATACCTTTTTCGCTTTCCCAGCGGGCAATGGCGGAGCGGGAAACCTTGAGTCTTTCTGCCAAAGCCTCCTGAGTGAGTTGATTTTGTTGACGAATATCTTTGAGAACTTGAGAAATTTTCATGATGGTCCCCTTTCTTTAAATATTAATAGTTAGATGATTTCCTTTTTCATCTTCATTATAAAAATAATGAAACCATTTGCCAATAGCATTTCCCTAACAATCTAGTTATTCTGCATAACACAAGTCATTCTTAAAAGTTTTCCACAGCATGTTGACAAGTTTGTCAACGAACTTGACAGCTCTTTTTATTTCCTGAAATGAAAATCAACTTTTTTAAGATTTTTTGTGATAAAATAAAGCCAATTCCGAATAGTAAGGTAGGAGGTTCTATGAAAGCAGAAATTATTGCTGTGGGCACCGAGATTCTGACAGGTCAGATTGTCAATACCAATGCCCAATTTTTATCTGAAAAACTGGCGAGTCTGGGGATTGATGTCTATTTTCAGACAGCAGTAGGGGACAATGAAAATCGTCTCCTCTCTGTTTTGGAAATTGCTCAAGGACGCAGTAATCTAATTATCCTAACAGGAGGCTTGGGGCCTACGGAGGATGATTTAACCAAGCAGACCTTGGCTAAGTTCTTAGGACGTGAGCTCAATTTTGACTCACAGGCTGTGGAAAAGCTGGATCGATTTTTTGCTAGCCGGGCAGATTATGCTCGAACGCCCAATAATGAGCGTCAGGCCCAGCTGGTCGAAGGCTCAACTCCGCTGCCCAATGCAACCGGCTTAGCAGTCGGTGGCTTGCTAGAAGTTGATGGAGTAAGCTACGTGGTCCTGCCAGGTCCTCCAAGCGAGCTCAAGCCCATGGTCAATAACGAGCTAGTTCCCCTCTTATCCACAGGTCAAAAACTGTATTCACGGGTGCTGCGTTTCTTTGGTATCGGTGAGAGTCAGCTAGTGACTATTTTGTCCAAGATGATTGAGCAGCAGAGTGACCCCACCATTGCTCCTTATGCAAAGACAGGGGAAGTTACCCTGCGACTGTCCACCAAGGCTCTGAGTCAGGCAGAAGCCGACACCAAGTTTGAGGCTGTGGAAAAGTCAATTCTGTCTCATAAGACTTTTGAGGGGCAATCCCTGTCTGAGATTTTCTACGGTTATGGCGATGACAATTCCTTGGCACAGGTGGCTTTTGAGTTGCTGAAGAGTCAAGGGAAGACGATTTCGGCGGCGGAGAGTCTGACAGCAGGCCTCTTTCAAGCGACCTTGGCAGATTTTGCTGGAGCTTCAGCTATTTTTTCAGGTGGCTTTGTCACCTACAGCATGGAGGAAAAGAGCCGGATGCTGGATATCCCGCTGGGAGACCTGGAGAAGCACGGTGTCGTTTCAGCTTTTACGGCTGGGAAAATGGCAGAGCAGGCTAGAAAGCTGACCGAAAGCGACTTAGCTGTCAGTCTGACAGGTGTGGCTGGCCCAGAGTCACTGGAAGAGCATCCAGCAGGGACTGTTTTTATCGGCTTAGCTAGTGCTTCAGGAACAGAAACTATTAAGGTCAATATTGCTGGACGCAGTCGGCGTGATGTGCGGAAAATTGCTGTTCTGCATGCCTTCAACCTAGTACGAAAAACTTTATTAAATAGCTGATTTTTGGTATAATGACGAAGATGGCCAAAAGACATTTTTAGAAAAAATAGGAGAAATAAATGGCAAAGAAACAAAAAAAATTAGACGAAATCTCAAAGAAATTCGGCGATGAGCGCCAAAAAGCCTTGGATAATGCTCTGAAAAATATTGAAAAGGACTTCGGTAAGGGAGCCATTATGCGTCTGGGCGAGCGGGCAGAGCAAAAGGTTCAAGTTATGAGTTCTGGCTCTTTGGCCTTGGATATTGCCCTTGGTGCTGGTGGTTACCCTAAGGGACGGATTATTGAAATCTATGGTCCGGAGTCTTCTGGTAAGACAACCGTTGCTCTTCACGCTGTTGCTCAAGCGCAAAAAGAAGGTGGTATCGCTGCCTTTATCGATGCTGAGCATGCTTTGGATCCGTCATACGCAGCTGCTCTGGGTGTCAATATTGATGAGTTGCTGCTGTCTCAACCTGATTCTGGAGAACAGGGACTGGAAATTGCTGGTAAGCTGATTGACTCAGGTGCGGTGGACTTGGTGGTTGTAGACTCAGTTGCAGCCCTTGTACCGCGTGCAGAAATCGATGGCGATATCGGTGACAGCCATGTCGGCTTGCAGGCTCGGATGATGAGCCAGGCTATGCGCAAGCTGTCTGCTTCTATCAACAAAACGAAGACAATTGCGATTTTCATTAACCAGCTGCGCGAAAAAGTTGGTGTTATGTTTGGTAATCCTGAAACAACACCAGGTGGCCGTGCACTGAAGTTCTATGCTTCTGTCCGTCTGGATGTCCGTGGTAATACTCAAATCAAGGGAACTGGTGATGAGAAGGATACCAATGTTGGTAAAGAAACCAAGATCAAGGTCGTTAAAAATAAGGTGGCTCCGCCATTCAAGGAAGCTTTCGTGGAAATCATGTACGGAGAAGGTATTTCTAAGACAGGTGAGCTGATTAAAATTGCGACTGACTTGGATATCATCAAAAAAGCTGGTGCTTGGTACTCCTATAATGATGAAAAAATCGGGCAAGGATCTGAAAATGCCAAGAAATACTTGGCAGATCATCCAGAAGTCTTTGACGAAATTGACCGTCAGGTTCGTGTCCGCTATGGTTTGATTGAAGGCGGTGAGCTAGCAGAAGCGGTTGGCAGCAAGGCTGACAGCCCTGTGGAAACGATGGAAGAAGTGACTCTGGATTTGGACGATGCCATCGAAATTGAAGAGTAATTTTGCAAAATAGGTCGCAAGACCGATGGTTTTTGTGATATAATAGACTACGATATTAGTATCGTGTAGCGAAAGGAGTACTTACATGATCACAATCTATACTGTCTCAAGTTGTACTAGTTGTAAAAAAGCAAAAACCTGGCTAAACGCTCATCAATTAACTTATAAAGAACAAAATTTAGGCAAAGAAGGCATCACCAAAGAGGAACTTCTGGATATTTTAACCAAAACGGAAAATGGTATCGCGAGCATTGTTTCATCAAAAAACCGCTATGCTAAAGGTTTGGGTGTTGACATTGAGGAATTAAGTGTCAACGAAGTTCTTGACATCATCATGGAGACCCCACGTATTTTGAAAAGTCCTATCTTAGTGGATGATAAACGTCTCCAAGTTGGTTACAAAGAAGATGATATCCGTGCTTTTCTGCCACGTTCTGTTCGTAATGTTGAAAATGCAGAAGCTCGTCTGCGGGCAGCTCTCTAATCTTTGAATATAACTGAAAGAGTCGGGAAGAGAATCTCGGCTCTTCTTTTTGTTCGGATTGATAGCAGTCTTTAGCGACTGGATGGATTGACAAGGAGCAGAACTGTGATACAATATCTCTGAGGAGGATGGAAGATGAAGAAAATTTTATTAGGACTGGGATTGAGTGTAGCACTGTTAGCAGGCTGTGGACATAAAAAGACAGAGACGAATTCGAATGCGGCTGACAAGAAAGAAATCAGCAATAATCTGCCTATCATTGATAATGCCAAGCAGCAGGAAGTGATTACTCGAACGCTTGTTTTTCCAAAGGATGAACGAGGAAACCAGCAGAGTCAGACGGTGACTTATCAGGGAGAGCATTTTAAACGCTTGGTCATTGAAAGGCTGACTACGACTGATGATGAGATGAAAGAAGCCATCAAGCAAATGGGGCTGGAGGAAGCTCAGAAGTCGCTCAATGAGTCACTGGAGCAGGATGCAGACTATGTGCAGGCTCGTGGACTTCAAGGCTTCAGCGGTTCAGTGACAATTTTGAATGAGAACGAGCTGAAAATGACGTCTACCTATGATTTTGAGAGTTTGGATATCGAAAAAGCGGCGGCTATGCCTTATTTTCAAAATCTCAAGCTCAAAGAAATGATTAAGCTGACGCCAGAAGAATACATCAACAATCTCCTGATGAATGGAGCGGAAGAGCAGAAATAAGCTGCTCTTTTTTATTACATTTTAATGACAGAGTGACAATCAGTTTGACAGCGCCGTTTTTATAATGATATGATAAAATCAGCTCAATATTGAAGGAGATAAGACATGAGAAAATTAATTGTCTTTTTGCTGGCAGCTTTGGCAATCTTAACAGCTTGCAGTCAGCAGTCAAATAACAGTTCATCCTCACAGGGAGGTGCTGGAAAAGGAGATATTGTCACTAAGTCCTATAAAACTGAGAAGCAATTAGAACATGGAAAAGAAACCAGAATCTTAACAGTCAGCTACAGCGGACAGAAGTATGATAAGGTTATCCTGCATGTTAGTAAGGCTATTCCTGACAACATCAAGGAAGCTTTGTCAAAGCAGGATGTTTCCACTGTGAAGAAAGAAATGCTGTCTTTGATCGAGGAAGCACTGGGTCTGAAAGAAGCGGTGAATATCACCGGTCTTGACTTAAAAACAGATATGACAGCGGAAGAGATTTCTCTGGAGATGACTATCGATCCTGAGAATCTAGACTACGAAGCAGCCAAAAAGCTTCCAAACTACGCGCAGCTGTTTGAGCAAATCGAGACCCTGAGTCCGGAAGAATTGCTTAACAAGTTTAAGGGAAGCGACGGTGTGGAAGTGCCGTCTTCAAATTAGCAAGTTTCCATCCAGTTCTCTGAAGAGAGCTGGATTTTTGCTGGATTTCAGAGCCAGACTTGGGATAAATATTAGCTAAAGCTTATTGAAAAATTAGGAGAATTCGGGTGAATTAAATTTGTGAAAAGCCTATAATTATGCTATAATAGGGATATTCTAAAGAAAGAGGGTGTAATTGTGGGATTTACAGATGAAACAGTACGTTTTAATCTCGATGATTCAAATAAAAAGGAAATTAGCGAGACTTTGACCGATGTCTACAAGTCGCTCAATGAAAAAGGATACAATCCAATCAATCAAATCGTGGGATACGTACTCAGTGGTGATCCTGCGTACGTACCTCGCTATAACAATGCCCGCAATCAAATCCGCAAGTATGAGCGCGATGAGATTGTTGAGGAGTTGGTTCGTTATTATTTGAAAGGACAAGGCGTCGATCTCTAATGAGAATTATGGGATTAGATGTGGGCTCAAAAACGGTTGGGGTTGCTATTAGTGATCCTCTTGGTTTTACGGCTCAAGGACTGGAGATTATTCCGATTCATGAAGATAAGGGCGAATTCGGTCTAGAGCGTTTGGGCGAGCTGGTTAAAGAGTATAAGGTTGATAAGTTTGTTATTGGCCTGCCTAAGAATATGAACAATACCAGCGGGCCTCGAGTGGAGGCTAGTCAGGCTTATGGCCAGCGGGTTGCTGAGCTGTTTGGTTTGCCGGTTGACTATCAGGATGAGCGTCTGACGACGGTGGCTGCTGAGCGCATGTTGGTGGAGCAGGCGGACATTAGCCGCAGCAAGCGTAGGAAAGTCATTGATAAGCTAGCCGCGCAGCTGATTTTGCAGAATTATCTGGATCGAAATTTTTAGAAAAGAAATGAAGGAGACACTAGTATGACACATGATCATAACCATGACCACGAGCATGAAGAGCGTGAATTAATCACCTTGGTTGACGAGCAAGGGAACGAAACTTTATTTGAAATTCTTTTGACCATTGATGGTAAGGAAGAGTTTGGCAAGAATTATGTTCTTTTGATTCCGGCTAATGCGGAAGAAGATGAGAACGGTGAAGTAGAGATTCAAGCTTATTCCTTTACTGAAAATGAAGATGGCACAGAAGGCGACCTGCAGCCAATCCCAGAAGACTCAGATGCTGAATGGGATATGATTGAGGAAGTCTTCAACAGCTTTATGGAAGAGTAAGACTGGCCTAGTCTCGTTTCCAGAAATGGACAAGCGCAGGCGAAAAGTTAGCTAAACTTGACAGAAGAAGGGAGTAGCCAAGGCTCGGTTATTTTCTATCTCGTATCATAAAGATTAGAAAGAGGAGCGAGTTGAAATTCAGATTTGAATTCTGCTTCGCTGCTCTTTTTTGGGTAAGAAAATGAATGAAATTGAAGAATGGCTGAACAGCCGAATTGGTCTAAACTTTCGTTCGGGACTAGAGCGCATGCAGCAGGCAGTGACTCTTTTAGGGAATCCTGAGCGGAGCTATCCAACGATTCATGTAACTGGTACAAATGGCAAAGGTTCTACTATTGCTTTTATGCGTCAGCTGTTTGCGGGGCATGTTCGCAAGACAGGAAGTTTTACCTCGCCTCACATGATTAGTATTCATGATCGGATTTGTATCAACGGTCAACCGATTGCTTCGGCTGACTTTATCCGTCTGGGTCAGCAGGTGCAAAAGATGGAGCAAGAACTGCTCAAAAGCCATGACCAGCTGTCTTATTTTGAAATTCTGACCTTGATTGCTTTTCTCTATTTCAAGGAGCAGGAAGTGGATTTGGCCTTGATTGAGGTAGGGATTGGCGGACTCTTGGACACGACTAATGTCATTAGGGGAGATATAGCGGTCATCAGCTCCGTAGGCTTGGACCATCAAGAGACTCTGGGAAGGAGCTTGACGGCGATTGCGGAGCAAAAGGCAGGGATTTTCAAGCCGGGGCGGCCAGCGGTCATCGGACCGCTGCCAGAAGAAGCGCGATTGGTTTGTGAGCAGCGAGCTCAGGAGCTGGGAATAGAACTCTATCAGTATGGTTGCGATTTTTCTCTGGCAAATCAGATTTTTTCCAATTCGACTATGACCCTATCCAATCTTGAACTGGGTCTCAAGGGGGGCTATCAGGAGGAAAATGCAGCGCTGGCTCTACAGGCTTTTCTGCTCTTTATGCAGCAGCAGGGCTGGGAAATAGATTCTGCTAGGATTCGGACAGGCTTGCAGGAGACTCGATGGGCAGGGCGTTTGGAAGAAGCCGATCCAGGTATTTATCTAGATGGGGCCCATAATCTTCCTGCGCTGGAGAGGTTAGTAGAGTTTATACAAAGCCAGAATGACAAAGAGTGCCAGCTTCTTTTCGGTGCTCTCAAGCGTAAGGACTATAGCGCTATGCTGGCTTATCTGCGAGAGGCTCTGCCAGATGTTCAGTTGACGGTGACTTCCTTTTCTGATGGAGATTCCCTTGGTCAAGCTGAAGTGGAAGGCTTCTTCTACATAGAGGATTATCGGCAGCTTATTCAGAATTTTAAGGAGAGGCAAAACGATAATCAGCTGCTTTTCATTACGGGCTCTCTCTATTTTATTGCAGAAGTCAGAGCTTATTTGACAAGTATATAAATTGACCGCCAGAGTCCCGCTTTGGTACAATAAAGACAGAAGAAAAAGGAGAATACTATGGCAATTTCTAAAAAGTTAATCTTTTCAGGTCTAACTGCTGCGGCTATTTTGGCCTTGGCAGCTTGCGGTTCTAATCAGAACCAGACGGCACCTTCCTCTCAGTCTCAGTCAGTCGCTTCCAGCAAGTCATCGGACTCTTCGTCGGTAGCTAGCTCGTCTAGTGCGGCCAATAACAGCTCATCTGCTTCTGCATCCTCTTCTGAGCAAGCAGCCAATGGCGAGCTGGATGGCAGCTATCAGACAAGTCATGAAGGTGATCAGCTGACCTTACAGATTTCAGGAACTACTGGCCAGTTGACCAAGATCGAGCCTGATGGCGATCAGGAAATCGAACAGGTTCAGATTGATGCTACCAACCAGACTATGGTCATTGGAGATGATGTCAAGCGCTATCGCATTGAGGGCAATCAGCTGACAATTGAGGACCTTTCCCAAGAGCCTTATGATGATGACACACTGGTCTTTACGAAACAATGATGAAAGAGCCCTGTCTTGAATAGGGCTTTTCATTTTATCGGTTCTAATTTTGCAGTGAAATTAGAAGGATAGCGGTGTTTAAATGCTGCTCTTGGTTTTTCATCAGCTAGAAATACGATTTGCATTGATATAAACGTTGTTTTAAGGCAGTTTTACTGATATACTAGAATATATGCAATGAGATAGGAGAGTGTATGACTTTCAGGAAATTCCGCTTATTAATGTCAAAATACGGTTTCAGCATTATTATCATGCTATTGGAGCTGGTCTTTGTCTTTGTTGCGTTTTTCTATTTTAATGAAATTGCACCCAACTGGCTGTCAGTGGCGATGATTGTCTTCCTGTATATTGGGACCATTTTAGCAATTGTCAACCGCAATATGCCGCCTGAGAGCAAGGTGACCTGGCTCTTAATTGCTGTCGTGCCGGTCTTTGGCTTCCTGCTCTATCTGATGTTTGGCGAGCGACGGCTGTCTAAAAAAGAAATGATTCAGCTGGAAAATATGGACTCTATGAAATTTCGAGAGGACAACAGCTATGATCTTCGCGTCCAGCTGAAAAAGGAAAACAAGTCGGCTTATGGTATTATCAAGTCGCTGCTGAGTATGGACAATAATGCGGATGTCTATGACGGTACAGCTTCTCGCTATTTTCCCATCGGTGAGGAGATGTTTGAGGCCATGCTGGCGGACCTGCGGGCTGCTGAGAAATTCATTTTTCTGGAGTTTTATATCATCGATGAAGGACTGATGTGGAACAGTGTTCTGGATATCTTGGTCGAAAAAGCCTCGCAGGGCGTTGAAGTCAAGCTGCTCTATGATGATATTGGCTGCATGGCTACTTTGCCGGGCGATTATACCCGTAAGCTGCGCAAGATGGGCATCGAGGCTTATAAGTTTAACAAGGTGATTCCGCGGATGACGGTATCCTATAATAACCGTGACCACCGTAAGATTTTGGTGATTGATGGTCAGGTTGGCTATACTGGCGGTATCAATCTGGCTGACGAGTATATCAATCATATCGTCCGTTTTGGCCACTGGAAAGATGGCGGTGTCCGCTTGGAAGGCCGGGCGGTCAAGGCTCTGACGCGACTCTTTCTCATGAACTGGTATATCAACCGCGGGGAAATTACAGACTTTGACAAGTACCATCTGGAAAATAAAGCTGTCGAAGGCAGAGGTCTTTACATTCCCTATGGCAGCGGGCCTAAGCCCATTTATAAGGGTCAGGTTGGCAAAACAGTCTATCAAAATATTATCAGTCAGGCTACGGACTATGTCTACATTACCACGCCTTATCTGATTATTGATTATGACCTGACGGAGGATATTAAGAATGCTGCTATGCGGGGAGTGGATGTCCGCATCGTGACTCCTTTCATTCCGGACAAGAAGCTGATTCAGATTGTTACCCGTGGAGCCTACCCAGATCTAATGGAAGCAGGGGTTAAGATCTTTGAGTACAAGCCAGGGTTTATCCACAGTAAGAACGTGGTGGCCGATGATGAATTTGCTGTGGTAGGGACGATTAATTTTGACTACCGCAGTCTGGTGCACCATTATGAAAATGCAGTCCTGATGTATCATACGGAGAGTATCCCAGCTATCAAGGAAGATTTTGAAGCCATTTTTGAGTCTTCTGAGGAAATTCTTCCTGAAAATCTTGATAGTAGCTGGTATCGTCGCTTTATCAAAGAAATCATGCAGCTCTTTGCACCCATGCTCTAATGCTAGAGGTGGGCAAGTTCTGCAGCAATATACAGAAAATCTGAGGCGGAAGTCTCAGATTTTTTGCTTGTGCTTTTTCTAATCGTGTTGAGATGTGTTCTTGTCATTTTTGCTTTTATAGGGGGACGGATTTTTGCTCTGTTTTTACGAATGTAAAAAATAAAGGAATTTTTTAAAATGACAATGGAGAAAATTTCCAGTCAGCCGCTTGCTTATGAAACGAGAGAATATCGCTGTTTTCGGGAATTGGAGGAGCTGGCTAGAAGCTATAATGCTCAGAAGAAGGGTCAAGAGAAAGCTGACAGGATGACAGGAATTTGATATACTAGATGGGACTGATATCAAGGAGAATATTTTATATGCATGATACAACGGAAGAAAAAGTTTTAGAGGTTTCAGAGGAGCAGCTAACTAGGGCTGAAAGGTCTGAGCAAAAAATTACCAAGCCAGAGCCAACGCCCTATTTTTTGACGCTCTGGTGCAGTTTGGCTATCAGCCTGCTAAGTGTGGTCAATCCTTTTTTGACCAATCTAGCAACGAATTTACAAAGTCAGAATCTCTATGCTGGTTGGGCCATGACTCAGGGGCAGGTGCCTTATTCGCAAATATATGGGACCAGTGGTCTGCTTTACTATCTGATGGCTTGGACCAGCAGCCTGGCTTTTGGCCAGCTTTTGTGGATGGTCTTTCAGACGCTGGCTCTTTGGCTGGCCGGACTTTTTCTGCACAAGACCTTGGTGCTCTTACAGCCTAAACAGGATTTATCGCGCAGCCTCCTGCTGCTCTTTTACCTGCTAGTCTTTGCCCTTGGATTTGGCGGTCTTTATTCTAGTATTTTTGTTCTGCCCTTTATTTTTTGGAATCTATCTTTTTTGGTGCGCTATCTGCAGGATTCGATCAAGGATGAAAAGTTCATTATCTATGGAGCTTTCGGAGCTCTTGCTTTTATGATTGATCCGGTTTCCAGCCTAGTCTTCTATTCTTTGACTGCTCTGGTGCTTTTGGTCTACAATATCGCAGCCAAGCGTGCGGCTCGAGGCTTCTATCAGCTTTTAGCTGGTCTCTTTGGCTTCTCAGTGATTTTTTATCCTATCGGCTACTTTACTGTTGCTAATCGAACCTTTGGCCAGGCTATCAGTCAGGTGACCTATGCTTGGGATTCCATCAGCTTGATTGGCAGTCATAGTATTTCTAATTTGGTTTATTATGGCTTGCTGACGGTCGGTCTAGGTTTCATTTCTGCTTTGGGTGCCAATCTCCTCTCAAGAGAAAAGGGGCAAGCAACCAGCCTGCGCGTCTTGCGCTTTATCGGTTTGCTAGGGCTCTTCATTACTGTCTTTGCGGCTTTTATCTTGCCAGATCAGGGCAGTTATCAACTGCTTCCTGCCCTGCCTTTTGCCATGATTCTTTTTGCTTTGTGGTTCAATAAAGGCAAGCAGCAGACACCTGGGCGTCACCGCCGGGATCGCCGTCGCCCTACGATGTGGACTTCCTATCTTTCAGGCCAGTTCTTTCTGCCGCTCCTAGCCATCTTTTATCTGATTGGCTATCCTTTGGTGAATGAGTATATCCTTTCCAGCGCTGTATCTGCTGAAAGAAGTGAAGCGGCTCAGTATATTAAGGAAAAGACCAAGGATGGGGATACTATCTATGCTTGGGATACCTCGGCTAGTCTATATCAAAAGAGCGGCCGCCTATCTACTGTCTCTCTCTTGTCTCCAACTTTGTATGTGGGAACGGCTGAAAATCGTCTAGGTCTTCAGAATGGACTTGAAAACAGCCAGCCCAAGTATATTTTGGTTAACAATGATGTCAAATTGCTGTCAGATGTGAAGCAGCTAATTTCCCAAAATTACAAGGAAGCTGACCTCAAACTCGACCGTTTCAAGCTTTATCAACTTAAATAGTAAAAAATCAATATGTTGTGTCTAAAGTTAAAAATTAACTTTTTTTCCACAACATATTGATTTTTAATTTTAACGTGCTATAATGAGACTTGTATCGACTTATTTAAAAAATACTGTTCTTTGGATAAACCGCTGTCGGAGATTTCCTAGAAATTTCTTGGCAGGTGGCTGGTCTGAAGAGACTTGATTTGTCCTAAGGGCAGGAAAAGGAAGTGTTCATGATGATTTTAAGGGAAGAGAAGTTTGAAACTGCTCCAGCGATTTATGTGGAGAAGCGGGATGGTCGCAGGGTGGCTTTTGATGTAGCTAAGATTTATAAGGCTATGGTGCGGGCAGCTCAAGAAGTCGGTCCGCTGAATCCGATGCTGGAAGCTAAGCTAGAAGCTATCACAGACCGCATTGTGGCAGAAATCAGCAGTCGCTTCGCTAAGTATGTCAAAATCTATGAGATTCAGAACATCGTTGAGCACGAGCTTTTAAATGCCAAGGAATACGCTATTGCGGAGAACTACATCACTTACCGTACTCAAAGGGATTTTGAGCGCTCAAAAGCGACAGATATCAACTTTACTATTGACAAGCTCCTTAACAAAGATCGTACGGTGGTTAACGAGAATGCCAATAAGGACAGTGATGTTTTCAATACCCAACGGGATTTGACAGCAGGGATTGTCGGCAAGTCCATTGGGCTTAAGATGTTGCCGCCTCATGTGGCCAACGCCCACCAGAAGGGGGATATCCACTACCATGATTTGGACTACAGCCCTTATACACCGATGACTAACTGCTGTCTGATTGACTTTGACGGCATGCTGAAAAATGGCTTCAAGATTGGGAATGCAGAAGTAGAGAGTCCCAAGTCTATCCAGACTGCGACGGCGCAAATCTCACAGATTATTGCCAATGTAGCTTCTAGCCAGTATGGAGGTTGCTCGGCCGACCGAATTGACGAAGTCTTGGCGCCCTATGCTGAGCTTAATTATCAGAAGCACCTCAAGGATGCGGAGCAGTGGGTTTTGCCGGATAAGCAGGAAGAGTACGCCTGGGCAAAGACCAAGAAGGACATCTACGATGCCATGCAGTCGCTGGAATATGAGATCAATACTCTCTTTACCTCAAACGGTCAAACTCCTTTTACCTCGCTGGGCTTTGGTCTTGGCACCAATCGTTTTGAGCGAGAAATTCAGAAGGCTATTCTCAATATCCGTATTAAGGGACTGGGAAGCGAGCACCGCACAGCAATTTTCCCTAAGCTGATTTTCACCCTTAAGCGTGGGCTCAATCTTGAGCCAGGGACGCCTAACTATGACATTAAAGAACTGGCTCTGGAGTGTGCCACTAAGCGCATGTATCCAGATGTGCTTTCCTATGACAAGATTATCGACTTGACTGGATCGTTCAAGGTACCGATGGGCTGCCGTTCTTTCCTACAAGGCTGGAAGGATGAAAATGGTCAGGAAGTTAACTCCGGCCGTATGAATCTAGGTGTCGTTACGGTCAATCTGCCACGGATTGCGCTTGAATCCGAGGGGGATTTGGATAAATTCTGGGAACTCTTTAACGAGCGGATGAATATCGCTGAGGATGCTTTGGTCTACCGAGTGGAGCGGACCAAGGAAGCAAGTCCAGCCAATGCGCCGATTCTTTATCAGTATGGGGCTTTTGGCCAACGCTTGGGCAAGTATGATCAGGTGGACCAGCTCTTTACTCACCGTCGTGCAACGGTTTCCCTTGGCTATATCGGTCTCTATGAAGTGGCAGCAGTCTTTTACGGCGGTAATTGGGAGACCAATCCTGAAGCCAAGGACTTTACGATTGCCATTGTCAAAGATATGAAGCGTAGGGTGCAAGAGTGGTCAGATCAGTATGACTATCATTTCTCTGTCTACTCGACGCCATCTGAAAGCCTGACCGACCGCTTCTGCCGTTTGGATACAGAGAAGTTTGGGGTCGTTCCGGATATTACTGACAAGGAGTACTATACTAACTCTTTCCACTACGATGTGCGCAAGAATCCAACGCCTTTTGAAAAGCTGGACTTTGAGAAGATTTATCCTGAAGTGGGAGCCTCAGGTGGCTTTATTCACTACTGTGAATATCCTGTGTTGCAGCAAAATCCAAAAGCACTGGAGGCTGTTTGGGACTATGCCTATGATCGGGTCGGCTATCTGGGTACCAATACACCGATTGACCGCTGTTACAAGTGTAACTTTGAGGGAGATTTCACGCCGACCGAGCGGGGCTTCACCTGTCCAAACTGTGGCAACAGCGATCCCAAGACGGTCGATGTGGTCAAGCGGACCTGCGGCTACTTAGGAAATCCGCAAGCCCGCCCAATGGTCAATGGCCGTCACAAGGAAATATCAGCTCGGGTCAAGCACATGAATGGCTCGACTATTAAGTACGAAGGAAATTAAGATGGGGAAGTATCAATTGGACGACAAAGGAAAGGCTCAGGTGCAGCGTTTCCATGAAAAACATTCGCAGGGCGGCAGCGGCAAAAAAGAACGATTAGCCAAACTGCGTCAGCAATTTTTAGAAAAAAACAAGAAACAATAGAAGTCAGAGTGGGGCGCAAGGCGGTCTCACTCTCTTCGTATCAGGAGGCACTATGGAGCTGAGACGACCGAAACTAGAAGACAAAGAAAAGATTTTAGAGATGCTGGCTGATTTTGAAGCGGCTGGCAGCCGGCAGGACGGCTTCTTTGGCGGAGTGGATTTTGTTTATGAGGACTGGCTGGAGACGATTCAGCTAGCTGAGGTAGGTCTAAGCTTGCCGCAAGGTTTTGTTCCTTACATCCAGCTAATCTCTTTTGCTGCGGATGGTCAGGCTGTGGGCTTTCTCAATCTGCGCTTGCGACTTAATGACTATTTGCTCCAAGAAGGCGGGCATATCGGTTACAGTATTCGTCCCTCTGCGCGTGGGAAAGGATTGGCAAAAGAGCAGCTGCGGCAAGGCTTGCAAGTAGCCAAAAGTAAAAATATTAAACGAGTCCTAGTGACTTGCGATAGTGACAATGAAGCCAGTCGAGCAGTGATTCTGGCTAATGGCGGAGCTTTAGAGGATGTTCGATGCGGAAAAGAGCGTTACTGGATTGATGTCGATTAAGGAGGTACTATGGAGCTAAGACGACCAACTTTGGAAGATAAAGACGCAATTTTAGAGATGATTGCGGAGTTTGACGCTGCAAAATCCTATATGCACGGTGGCATGGGCTCCACTTGGAAGCGAGCAAAGGATTATGAAGACTGGCTACAAATTATAGGGCAGCAGGAAGACGTTGCTCACTTGCCAGCAGGTTGGGTTCCTGCCATTCAATTTTTATCCTTTGATGAGACTGGCCTGCCTCTAGGATTTTTAGCCCTGCGCTTGTCCGTAAATGACAAATTATTTGTGGAGGGTGGGCATATTGGCTATTCTATCCGGCCCAGTCAACGCAGAAAGGGCTTGGCTAAGTTGCAGCTAGAGCTAGGACTAGCAGAGGCTCGAAAACAAGGACTGGAACGAGTGCTGATTACCTGCGATGAAGACAACGAAGCCAGCCGACGCACGATTCTCTCTGCTGGCGGTGTTTACGAAAATACAATCGATAGAAGTCAGCGCTACTGGATTGATGTCGATTAAGGAGGGAGCATGGAGCTAAGGCGACCAACTTTGGAGGATAAAAATGCGATTTTAGAGATGATTGCGGAGTTTGCTGCTGCAAAATCCTTTATGCACGGTGACATGGGCTCCGCTTGGAAGCAATCAAAGGATTATGAGGATTGGTTAAAGATTGTAGAGCAGCAGGAGGATGCTGTCAACCTGCCAGTAGGCTGGGTTCCCGCTATCAAATTTTTATCCTTTGATGAGACTGGCTTTCCTTTGGGATTTTTAGCCTTGCGCTTGTCCTTGAATGACAAATTATTTGTGGAAGGCGGTCATATTGGATACTCTATCCGTCCCAGTCAACGAGGCAAAGGATATGGGAAGGAGCAGTTGAGATTAGGACTAGCAGAGGCTCGAAAGCAAGGATTGGAACGAGTGCTGATTACCTGCGATGAAGACAACGAAGCCAGCCGTCGCACCATTCTCTCCGCTGGCGGTGTTTACGAAAATACAATCGATAGAAGTCAGCGCTACTGGATAGAGTTAGATGGGGAGGTGTCATGAACAATCCCAAACCTCAAGAATGGAAAAGTGAGGAGCTGAGCAAGGGGCGAATCATTGACTATAAGGCCTTTAATTTTGTGGATGGCGAAGGCGTCCGCAACTCTCTTTATGTCAGTGGCTGTATGTTTCACTGTGAGGGCTGTTATAATGCCGCAACTTGGTCTTTCAACGCTGGCATTCCTTATACCCAAGAGTTGGAGGAACAGATTATGAAAGACTTGGCAGAACCCTATGTGCAGGGGCTGACCCTCCTAGGCGGCGAGCCTTTTCTCAATACAGGCATTCTCCTGCCCTTGGTCAAGCGGATTCGGAGAGAGCTACCGGACAAGGATATCTGGTCCTGGACGGGCTACACCTGGGAGGAGATGATGCTGGAAACGGAGGATAAGCTGGAGCTGCTAAGTCTGATTGATATCCTAGTGGACGGCCGTTTTGACCTTACCAAGAAGAATCTCATGCTGCAGTTCCGCGGCTCTTCCAATCAGCGCATTATAGATGTGCAGAAGTCCCTTCAATCAGGGCAGATAGTCATCTGGGACAAGCTGAATGATGGTTTGCAAGCCTATGAGCAAGTTGATAGAGATAAGATGCTTTAAAAAACAAGCAAAATACTGATATAAAAGAGGTTTCACCTCTTTTTTCTATTGCCAAAAACAGTATAAAATATTGGTTTTTCGAGAAGGAAGAAGGAATTTACCGAAAATTAATACAGACTGTCCTTTTTTGTCAACAAATTTTGGAAAAAACTAAAATATTTTAAAATATTTTAGTGTATCATAATGCATTTATGATATAATAAAATGTATTTATATCTCAGGGGAGAAAAAGGGAGAATTATGAATCATCATAGGAGAAATGTGCCTGCTTCTAAAAAGGGGAAGAAGCTTAGGCTCTTTAATGTAGCTTTACTGACATTGGTAAGCTTGGTCTCAGGTTTGCTGGTTTTTTCTATATTTAAAAATAATGTTCTGGCGTTTCATCACCTGAACCTTATTTTGTCTGCTCTTTTGGCGGCTGTTATTTTACTGGCAGCCTTCTTTATATGGAAAAATAAGTTCAAAGTCCTGACCACGGTGCTTTTGCTTGTGACCTTGCTGGTATCTTCAGGAGCCATGTACGGGGTCAAGGAATTGATGGACTTATCTAGAGGTGTGAACTCCACTTCAAATTACTCTGAAATTGAAATGGCGGTTTATGTCCGAGCAGACAGCGACAAATCAGATGTGACCCAGCTGCAGAAGCTGACGGCTCCGACTGAAAATGGGGATAAGGACAATGTGACGGCTCTTGTTGACCACATCAAGAAGACTAAAAAGACAGAGCTCACTGTAGAAAACAGCTCGTCTTATATCGCAGCCTACAAGGCCCTCATCAATCAAGAGACTGAGGCCATTGCCCTCAATAGTTCGTTTGGAGATATGCTGGCTTCTCACGATGCTGACTATGCTTCAAAGATAAAGAAAATCTATACTTATAAAATCACCCGTCAAGTAGAGACCGGCAAGCGCAGCGACGATGCCAATGCGGATGTCTTCAATATCTATGTCAGCGGTATTGACACTTATGGATCTATCTCATCTGTCTCACGTTCCGATGTCAATATCATCATGACGGTCAATCGCAAGACCAAGAAAGTCCTCTTGACTACAACTCCTCGTGATTCTTATGTGGCCATTGCGGATGGAGGGGCCGGGCAGATGGACAAGCTAACTCATGCAGGGATTTACGGAGTAGATGCTTCTGTCCACACGCTGGAAAATCTTTACGGCATTCGCATTGACTACTATGTTCGTCTGAACTTCACTTCCTTCCTCAAGCTGGTAGACCTGTTAGGAGGGATTGATGTTGAAAATGACCAAGAATTTACCAGCCGACATGGTAATCATCATTTCCCAGTAGGGAAAGTCCATATGAACTCAGATCAGGCATTAGGCTTTGTTCGCGAGCGTTACTCCCTTCAGGGGGGCGACAATGACCGCGGGAAAAATCAAGAAAAGGTTATCGAAGCAGTCATTAAAAAGCTGACCTCAACCAGTGCTTTGAAGAACTACAACGAGATTATTTCCGGCTTGCAGGACTCTATCCAGACCAATATGGAGCTGCCAGTTCTTATGAATCTGGTCAATACCCAGCTGGAGTCAGGTGGAAGCTATCAAGTTCAGTCACAAGCCATCAGCGGAAACGGTCGTATGGATCTACCATCCTATGCTATGCCAGATTCCAATCTCTACATGATGGAAATCCAGCCAGAAAGCCTTGACAATGCTAAGGCAGCGATTCAGCAGGTAATGGAAGGAAAAACACCATGATTGATATCCATTCTCATATTATCTTTGATGTGGACGATGGTCCTAAGAATTTTGATGATTCCAAAAAACTGCTGGAAGAAAGCTATCGACAGGGAGTTCGGACTATTATCTCTACCTCTCATCGCAGAAAGGGCATGTTTGAAACGCCTGAGGAGACCATTAGAGCTAACTTTAAAATGGTAAAAGAACTGGCAGAGCTTGTGGCGCCTGACTTGACGGTTCTCTATGGGGCAGAGATTTATTACACCAGTGATGTGGCGGATAAGTTGGAAAAGGGGATTTTCCCCAGTCTAGCTGGCACACGCTATGTGCTGATTGAGTTTAGCATGGCAACGCCTTATAAAGACATCCATAAAGGCTTGGCTCAGATTCTGCGCTTAGGTCTAACACCGGTCCTTGCTCATATTGAGCGCTATCACTGCCTGGAAAATGATGAAAAGAAGGTGCAGGAACTCATTAATATGGGCTGCTATACTCAGATTAATAGCTCCAGTGTTCTGAAGCCTAGGCTGCTTGGAGACTCGCATAAATTTATGAAAAAACGGGCTCAGTTCTTTTTGGAGAAGGACTTGGTCCACTTTGTTGCCAGCGACATGCACAATCTAAGCCAGAGACCGCCCTTTATGAAAGAGGCCTTTGACATCGTCGCTAAGAAATACGGTTCCCGCCGGGCTGAGGCTCTCTTTGGCGGCAACCAAGCATTATTATTGAAAAATGAATTGATTTAGGGGAAAAATGGAAAAACAAGAAAAGCAAATCGTAGAAATCGATATTCTGTCCTTGCTGAGAGCCTTATGGCTGAAGAAATTTACCATCGTATTGGGAGCTGTGCTCTTTTCTTTGCTGGCTTTTGGCTACAGCGTCTTTATTGCTAAGAAAATGTATCAGAGTACCACACGCATCTATGTGGTTAGCCGTCAGAACGAAACGCAGGCAGCTTTGACTAATCAGGACCTGCAGGCGGGTTCTTACCTCGTTAAGGACTTTAAGGAAATCATTCTGTCACAGGCGGTTCTATCACAGGCAATTAGTGAGTTGAAACTGCAAACGTCACCAAGAGAGCTGACGCGTCACATCACCGTTTCCGTTCCGGCGGATACTCGTATCGTTTCGATTACAGTTAAAGATGACAATCCGGAGGAAGCGGCTCGCATTGCCAATGCCTTCCGTAATATTGCTGCTGAGAAAATTATCGAAGTGACAAAAGTTTCTGATGTGACAACTTTGGAAGAAGCAACAGTCCCAGCAGAGCCTTCTTCACCAAATATTCGACGTAATGTTATCTTAGGATTTTTAGGGGGCAGCGTCCTGATGTCGATCTTTATCATCGCGGTAGAAATCTTGGATGATCGGGTGAAGAAGCCAGAAGACATTGAAGAAGTTATGGGCTTGACGCTGTTGGGCGTTATCCCAGATATGAACAGAATGTAAGGGAGAGAAAATGGCAACCTTAGAATTAGTTAGGAAAAAAAGGAACCTTGTCAAACTAACCGAGGAATACTACAATGCTCTAAGTACTAATGTACAGCTGAGCGGCGCTAATATCAAGATGGTCGAAATAAGCTCGGTGACGGCAAATGAAGGAAAGTCTACAACCTCAGTGAATCTCGCGGCCGCTTTTGCCAGAGCTGGTCATAAGACCTTGATGATCGATGCGGATATCCGCAACTCAGTCATGTCCGGTGTGTTTAGCAGTCAGAGAAAAGTATCAGGACTGACGGACTATCTGTCAGGACAGGCTGCCCTGCATGAAGTCATCAACGATACAGATCTGGATAACCTAGATGTGATCTTATCTGGTCCAGTATCACCTAATCCGACTGGGCTTTTGCAAAGCAAGCAGTTTGAAGCGCTTTTGACTGACCTGCGTGTCCGCTATGACTACATCATCGTAGATACTTCACCGATTGGTCTGGTCATTGATGCGGCTATCATCGCTCAGAAATGCGATGCTAGCTTCTTGGTGACACAAGCAGGCCATATCAAACGAAAAGCAGTCATGAAAGCTAAAGAGCAGTTGGAACAAACGGGAACTCCTTTTTTGGGTGTTGTCCTCAATAAATATAACATTGATTTGGAACGCTATGGTGCCTACGGAACTTATGGGGGATATGGCAGCTATGGCAATTATGGGAAATAGGGAATAAAGAGTTTTAGGATAATTGGGAGATTAGGAACATGACAAGAGCGAGAAAAAGAGTCATCTTAATTATTGTTGATATTATTTTGCTCAGTATAAGTCAGGGGATTTCAAAATTCTTCTTAGCAAAATATGTCGGGATAACGGATTTATCTTTTGTCTCTATTTTAATGGGGATTATTGTACTGTATTTGACATTTGCAACACTGTCGAATGTCTTTTCTACGATTACAAGGTATACAGATTACAAAACAATGTTTCGAGTGGGGGGCTCAATTTTAGGAGCTTACTCGATTGTATACATTGTAGAGAAAATTTTTTACGAATCCACAAACAGTAGATATATTGTTCTTTCTATGCTGCTATCGTTTTTGTTGGTTATTGCTTCAAGGCTGACTTGGCGGGAAATTCATGAATTCGTGCAGCACCCTTCAGCCTTGTTGGGTAAGAAAGTGGATGGGACAAAGACACTTGTTGTTGGTTCAGGGGATGGTGCTAGTCTCTTTATCAAGACAGCCCAGCAAAAATCAAAAGATTTAAAAATAGTCGCGATTGTAGACGATGATAAGAATAAGCAAAATACTTATCTTCATGGAGTAAAAGTTGTAGGAACAACTGAGCAGATACCTGAAATTGTAGGGAATTATGAAGTTGAACAAATTGTCATTGCCATTCCTTCGTTGGCTCCGGATGATTACGAACGAATCGTAGAGTACTGCCAACAGACGGAGGTCAAGGTCAATGCCATGCCTAAGTATGAACAGGTGATTACGGGGAAATTATCTGTCAGCAAACTTCAGGAAATTGATATTGCAGATCTGTTGGGACGTAAAGAAGTTAAGCTGGATCAGCAAAGTTTGAAGTCCAATATTAAATGCAAGACAGTGCTAGTTACGGGGGCAGGTGGGTCAATCGGCTCGGAACTTTGCCGTCAGATTGCTCAATTTTGCCCAGCTAGGCTCCTGCTTCTAGGTCATGGAGAAAATTCCATTTATTTGATTCACAAGGAGCTGTCAAGTCGTTATAAAGATGATATTGAGTTAATTCCAATCATTGCAGATATTCAAGATAGAGAGAGGATTTTCCATATTATGGAAACCTATCGTCCTGATCGAGTGTATCATGCAGCAGCTCACAAGCATGTCCCTTTGATGGAGTACAATCCGACAGAAGCAGTCAAAAACAATATCTATGGTACACGAAATGTAGCAGAAGCAGCAAAGGCAGCTGGTGTCGCGAAATTTGTCATGATCTCTACAGATAAGGCAGTCAACCCACCTAATGTTATGGGGGCAACTAAGCGTGTGGCAGAAATGGTCGTGACCAGTTTAAATGAAGAAGGAAAGACTCTTTTCTCAGCTGTCCGCTTTGGGAATGTTTTGGGCAGCCGAGGTAGTGTTGTTCCTTTGTTCAAGGAGCAGATTGCCAAGGGAGGTCCTATCACCGTGACGGACTTTCGAATGACACGTTATTTCATGACGATACCAGAAGCCAGCCGCTTGGTGATTCAGGCTGGGGCCTTGATGCAAGGGGGAGAGGTTTTTGTCTTGGATATGGGCGAGCCTGTGAAAATTTTGGACCTAGCTAAAAAGATGATTACGCTCAGTGGCCATACTGAAGAGGAGATTCAGATTCAGGAAGCAGGCATTCGACCGGGTGAAAAGCTTTATGAAGAGCTCTTGTCTGCCAAGGAAAAGGTCAATGATCAAGTCTATGAAAAGATTTTTGTAGGGAATGTTCAGTCGTTGCCCAAGACCGAGGTAGATTCCTATGTGGACTCTCTTCTGACTCTTGGTGCAAATGACCTCAAGGACAGCCTGGTAAAGTTTGCACAGCAATAAGTTTTTAGGATAATCATGTATAAATTTTTTAAACGAACATTAGATATAGTCTTGTCATTCTTAGGAATGCTTGTCTTATCACCATTTTTTCTGCTTCTAGTACTCGCTATTAAATTGGATTCAAAAGGACCAGTTTTGTTCAAACAGAAGCGGGTCGGTCTGCATAAGAAACACTTCTATATTTTGAAATTCAGAACGATGCGAATTGACACACCTAAGGATACTCCAACTCATTTACTTGAAAATCCTGAGCAATGGATTACAAAGGTTGGGAAATTTCTAAGGAAGACATCTCTGGATGAGTTGCCTCAGATTTGGAATATTTTTGTTGGTGACATGAGTATCATAGGTCCAAGACCGGCTCTTTGGAATCAGTATGATTTGATTGAAGAGCGAGACCGCTATGGAGCAAATGATGTTTTGCCAGGTCTGACGGGATGGGCTCAGATTCACGGGCGAGATGAGTTGCCAATCTCCAAGAAAGCTGAATTGGACGGCTACTACGTCCAGCATTTGTCTTTTGGATTAGATGTCCGCTGTTTCTTTGGCACCATTAAGAGTGTGGTCAAGAGCGAAGGTGTTGTTGAAGGCGGCACGAGAAATATGGAAAAGAAAGATTAAAGGCTGATGAAAAGAATATTAATTACGGGAGAGGGTAGCTATATCGGCCGGAGCTTTAAGAGGTATGTTTCTTCACGGGAGGATGTTCAGGTTGATGAGCTGGATGTCCGCGGAGAAACCTGGAAGGAGAAAGATTTTTCGTCTTTTGATGTAATTTTGCATTTGGCGGCGATTGTCCATATCTCCAACCCATCAAAAGAGATGGAATCGGTATATAAGCAAGTCAATACTCAGCTACCTTATGAATTGGCTCAAAAGGCTAAACGCGAAGGTGTCAAACAGTTTATCTTTATGAGCAGCATGAGCGTCTATGGCGAAATTTTGGGAGATCGTGTTATCACAAAGGAGACACAAGAGAGTCCTGATTCTTTTTATGGCAAAAGCAAACTAGCTGCTGAGCAACTTCTAGCGGAATTGGAGAGCGAAGATTTCAAATTAGCAGTTTTACGGCCGCCCATGGTTTATGGTCATCAAGCTAAGGGAAATTATAAGCGACTGTCAAAGTTGGCTCAGAAGCTACCAGTCTTCCCTTTGGTTCAGAATGAACGTAGTATGATTTATATTGATAACCTTTGTGAGTTTATCAGACTGATTGTTCAGAATCAAGACAGCGGTGTTTTCTATCCTCAAAATCAGGACTATGTCAACACCTCTCAGCTAGTCAAAGAAATAAAAAGGACTCATGGCCAGAGAGTAGTCTTGCTGCCTGCATTTAACTGGATTTTAAAAAGACTATCTCGCCATGTTTCGACTCTGAATAAGCTATTTTCAGACTTAACTTATGAAAAAGAGATGTCTAGCTATCCTCAGTCTTATCAGGTGGCAGATTTTAGGAGGTCTATTGAGAAGACGGAGAAGGGAAACTAGTTTAGGATGAATGGGGGGATTGTTAGTGAAATTTTCGGTATTGATGTCTGTCTATCAGAAGGAGAATCCGGATTTCTTAAGGAAGAGTCTAAATAGCGTTCTTATAGAGCAGAGTCGCAAGCCAGATGAGCTTGTCCTTGTAGAGGATGGGCCGCTGACAGAAGAGCTGTATCAGACGATTCAAGATTTCAAGGAAAAATTTCCAGAGATGAAAGTTCTACACTTAAAGGAGAATGTCGGATTGGGAGAAGCTTTGCATCGGGGAGTTGAGGCTTGTTCTTATGACTGGATTGCTAGAATGGATACAGATGACATTGCGACACCGGACCGTTTCCAGCAACAAGTGGACTATATTGAGCAGCATCCGCAGTTAGATGTTCTGGGGGGAAATATCATAGAATTTGATTCGGAACCAGATCAAATAGTGGCAGAGAAACAGATGCCGCTTTCTCATGAAGAGATTATCAAAAGGTTGCAGCGGAGAAATCCTTTCTGTCACATGACGGTATTTTTCAAGAAATCATCTGTTTTAAAAGCAGGCAATTACAAGCCCTTGCCTTTAGTGGAAGACTATTATCTTTGGGCGAGAATGGCTGCTCAGGGCTGTCGTTTCGCCAATCTTAATCGGGTCTTGGTTTATGCTCGCGTCGGAAATGGCATGCATACGAGAAGAAGCCAGACAGAGCAGATTGCCAGCTGGAAAGTAGTCAATACTTTTTTGCTGTCACATGGTATGTTGAACCGAGGGCAATATTATCAAAATATGTTGATGATTCGCGCTTTTGTGGGAACGCCTATTTGGATAAAAGCGTTTATTTATAAGTATCTGCTTAGAAGGAAGTAATCTTCTTTCCAGACAGAGCAGTCTAGCTTAGACAGGGAGAAAGCTAGAAGTTAGGGGGATATAGGATGAAAAGTTTAGGAAGGAGGGAGAAATGATTTCTGTCGTGATGGCGACCTATAATGGGGCGGATTTTATTTTGGAGCAACTAGACTCTATCCGCACTCAAAAGCTGAAGCCTGATCAGGTCATTATCTGTGATGACTGTTCGACAGATCAGACAGTGGCGCTAATCAAGGACTACATCATCAAGCATCAACTGACTGATTGGCAGCTGATTGAAAATCAGGAAAATTTGGGCCATTATCGAACTTTTATAAAATTAGCGAGTTTAGCTGAGCACGATATTGTTTTTTTCGCTGATCAGGATGATAAATGGCTGCCTGATAAAACAGCTGCCTTGCAGAAAGTGCTGTTAGAAACGGACGCTGCTATGGTGTATGGCCGGTCTTACTTGATTGATCAAAATGGTCAGGTCATCAAGGAGCCCAAGGTTTCAGGAGAAAGGCAAGAAAGAAATCTAGCTTGGCTTCTGAAAAAATGGCCGTCAGGTTATCAGACAACTTTTAGAAAGTCGGTACTGACGGATATTTTGCAGCAGCAGTATATGGATTATCCTGGATTTGACTATCATGATGTTTTATTTGGTATGCTGGCTCCATTGTATGGAAAAGTTGTTTGCTTGGACCAGCTTTTAGATCAGCATCGCATTCATCAGGCGAATGTAACCCAGTCTGCGTCGTCGCTCAGTTTTAACAAAACGAGGTTATCTAGGATTAACTATTTACAGAAGGTCATCAGTCGCTATGAGTCCGTGAAAAAAATCGCAGAGGAGCGACAGATTTCTGAAGGGGACCATCGCCAGGTTACTAAGGCTTTGGCCTTGACCAATCTTAGACTGAAATTATTACAGTCTAGAAATCCATTTTGGGCTTTGGGCCTGATGTTTCAAATAAGGGAGTATCGAACAATAAAAGATTTCATCAGTGATTTGGTATACACCTACTCACTGAATGGACTTGCTAGGAGATTATTGAAAAAGTTTGGGAGGTAAGAAAAATGAGAGGAACCAGTAAGATTGAATGGGAGTTGGCTTTGGGAGAACGCTTCAGCCCCATGTATCAGAAAATTACGGATGATAAATTAAAGGTTTTGCAAAAAGCCTATTTACAAATGTATAAAAAATTTGATGCAGAGTGTCGTCGGCATCATATTCATTCCTATATGGTTGCAGGGACCTTGATTGGTTCTTTGCGACATGGGGGGTATATCCCTTGGGACGATGATATCGACTTAGTGATGTTCCGAGAGGACTACAATCGTCTTCAGGAAATCTTTGCGGACAGCGAGGACTTCGAGCTGATCTCTCCTGCGGATGCGACAGACAGTGTCTTTAAGGTTCTAAAGCTGCAGAGCAAGTCACTGACTTACTATGATGTTTTGGGAGAAGGTTTCAGTAAAAAGAAACATCTTTATCTTGATATGCTGCCAATTGACTTTGTCCCAGAGAATAACATGCTTCGCAAGCTCAAGGGTCTTCTATTCAGAGCCTTGGATTTGTCACACAATAGCTCACGCTGCTATACGAAGTTTACTCCGCATCTGACCTATATGGCTAAAGAATCCAAAGAACTCAGACAAAATCTTTGGATCAGAAGACTGATAGGCTTCCCTTCTTTTATCATGGGGCCAGCTAATATGTATAAGTTGATGGAAAAACTCATTCAGTCTAATAAGAAGACTTCAAAAATAACAATTGCTTATGGTGTAAAAGGCTATCTGGGAGAGACTATTGACTATGAAAGTTTCTATCCAGCTAAGAAGTATTCCTTTGAAGGCTATGAGTTCGATGGACCTAATGATGCGGACAAGTATCTGACTAATCGCTACGGTGATTACATGACACCGCCTGAAAGAAAAGAACAGACAGAACGTCATGTCAGACTGAGAGATAATTGGGTTGAATTAATAGAAGGAAGATAATGGTTTTTTTACTAATTTTGGGAGGCCTCTTCCTATTGTTTTTGACAATCAAAACGGTAGGAAGAGACTATGCTAACCCGGCTTTTATATATCTGGCAATATGGATGATAGCAAGCATTTTTACTGCATTTTATTCATCCAAATGGGGAGAGGGACTTTCTCTGATAACGGTCACGGTGATCTTTGTTGGGAATGCCATTTTTTTAATGGGGGTCCTGTTGTCATCGAATTTGTTTGCTGAGAAAAAGTTGGATGCTAAACCTAGTCAAATAAAGGTGAGTACTTTTTTCATTATTTTAGTTCTCTTGTTTTTGGCTTATGCGGTCAGATTTATTTATTCCGATTTGCTTTATTTGGCGGCGCAGAGCAAGCAGGTACCGGGGGGATTGTTTAAAACCATTGAATTGGCTCGGCATATGACTACAAATTATGATTTCTCTCTTAGTCGTCTTAGCCTTAATTTGTTGCGAGTTAACTTTTCCTTAGGAATTGTTTTCTTCTACTTTTTCTGCGAGTCTCTTTTTTCGGGAAAAGATGGCATTTTTTACAAGGGCAAGTTACTGCTGGTTAGTCTGCTTTCTTTAGGTGTTTCCCTCTTGTCTACCGGACGTACGGAGTTGCTGGGCTTGGTTGCAGGATATGCTATTGTGTATATGTTATTTTTCTCGAAGTATTATTCGTGGAGAGACAGTAGGTATGGTGTGAAGCTTTTTCGCTCTTTGCTGATAATTGGCTTTGTATTCCTTGTCTTATTCATGGCGGTTGGAACCTTTGTTCTCAATCGAGTGGATAGTCGAGCAGAGTTTGGAATTTTGGATAACTTGGTTAAATATATGGGTTCACCCATTCAGGCTTTAGACTACTATCTGAAAAATCCTACTCTTTATAGCGATAATCAAGTCTTTGGAGAAAATACTCTTATTGCTATCTATGGAACATTGAAATCCCTCGGTCTGTCTAGCCATGAGCTGACACCTTTCTTGCCTGTTGTTCATTTCAACGACGATAAAACCAATGTTTACACAATTTATTACTACTTTATCAAGGATTTTGGCTATTTTTCAGTCCTTATCTTTCAGCTTTTATATGGCTTCTTTTACGGAAGTTTCTACTATTCTATCAAAAAACGCTATTTCACCCCGCTAAAGGTTATTGTTTTCGCTTTATTTGCGTATCCTTTGGTCATTTCATTCTTTCAGGAAACGTTGCTGTCATTGCTGACAACCCATATTAATCGGATTATCTATGCTTTTGTGATTTATATGGCAGCTGATTTACTGAGTAGAGTACGATTTACAAGGAGAGGAAGGAAAGTATCGGTATGACGACATCGGCTCTGATATTCGCAGGCGGCACAGGTAGCCGCATGAATACTAAGACCTTGCCCAAGCAGTTTTTAGAGTTGCACGGTAAGCCTATTATTATTCATACGATTGAGCACTTTGAAGACCATCCAGCAGTATCGGACATTGTAGTTGTCTGTGTAGACGGCTGGCTGGACTACTGCAGAGATTTATTAGCTAGATTCAATATTAAAAAAGTCAGTCAAGTGGTTCCTGGTGGAGAGACTGGACAAATGTCTATTTTTAATGGTCTCGCTGTTTTACGGGAAAAGTACAAGAACGATGACGACTATGTTTTGATTCATGATGGTGTTCGCCCCTTGATTGACGGGGGGATTATTTCTCAAAATATTGAAACAGCCAAAAAGTATGGGGCAGCTATTACGGTTAAGCCGGTTATCGAAACGGTCATTCAGGTCGATGAGGCGGATGTTATTAATCAGGTTATCGAGCGTTCCACTTGTCAGACAGCTGTCGCCCCTCAAACCTTCGCGCTTTCGAAGATTCACTCCCTGCATTTAAAAGCTCAGGCAGAGAATCAGTTTGATATGACGGATTCTGCGACACTGGCTCGTTATTTTGGTCTCCCTCTGCATACAGTCATGGGGGGCAGCGAAAATATCAAAATTACGACTCCATCTGATTTTTATATTTTTAGAGCAATTTACGAAGCGCGTGAAAATGCACAAATTTTTGGTTGATATGGGAAATAATACAATTTTACAAAAGGATATGGTAGATCTAGCTACTGTCAGTCCTATTCTTAGAGGACTGAGAAATGTCACAGTCTTGGTAACCGGAGCAACGGGACTTATAGGCAGACACTGCATTTCCGCCTTGATGGCTTTAAATGATTTGTACCAAGCTAATGTCAGAGTAGTGGCCTTGGCACGAAATCAGAAAAAAGCGGAAGATCTATTTCAAGATTTTTTACATAGTGAGAATTTGAAGCTAGTGTATGCTGACTTGCTGTCAGATTGGCAGATAGAGGAGGATTTGGATTATATTATCCATGGAGCCAGTGCGACGGACTCCTCTTTTTTCGTTGAGCATCCTGTGGAGACAATTGATCTAGCCGTAAATGGAACGAAAAAACTACTGGAGCTGGCTAAAAATAAGCAGGTTCACAGTATGGTCTATCTCTCTTCTCTGGAAGTCTATGGGACGACAAATCCTGATGCTTCTAGCATTAGCGAGAAAGATTACGGTTATTTGGATCCAACCAGTATCCGCAGCAGTTATTCGGAAAGCAAGCGCATGGCAGAGTCCTTGTGTGTAGGCTATTGTCATCAGTATCAGGTACCAGTGAAAATGGCTCGTTTGTCACAAACCTTTGGCCCAGGTGTGAGCTATGAGGACAACAGAGTTTTTGCGCAGTTTGCGCGTGCTATCCTTGAAAAGAGAGATATTGTTCTCCGGACTAAAGGGGAAACTGTTCGGAACTACTGCTATACCAAAGATGCCATTGAAGCTATTTTTTACATTCTGCTGAAAGGCCAAGCAGGTCAAGCATATAATGTCGCCAATAAAGAGACGGCTATTTCTATCCGTGAGATGGCGGAAATGGTTATTGAACTAAGCGGTAGCAATGAATCGAAGTTGGTCTTTGATTTGGCAGAGGATGTGGAAAAGCTAGGATATAATCCGACAGTTAAGATTCGTCTCAATACGGACAAGATTGAGAGTTTAGGCTGGCATGCTCATACTGATTTAGAAACCATGTTTTTACGTTTGATTGAGAGCATGGCAGCAGATAGGAAGAAATAGGAGGGAAAATTTGTCTGGTGGATTTAAAAAAATAGTAGCTAATTTTTCCTATGTTGTCTTGTCCAATTTGCTGACAGTAATAGTTTCTTCTCTGGTTGTCTTGATTTTGCCTAAGATCATGGGTGTAGAGGAGTATGGATACTGGCAACTCTATATTTTTTATTTATCTTATGCCGGTTTTGTTCATCTGGGTTGGGTGGACGGAATTTACCTTCGCTACGGTGGTTTGGAGTATGCTGATCTGGATAAAGAAAAGTTTTTCTCTCAGTTTCTCATGCTTTTGATCTATCTGACAGGGATTGGAATTTTATTTTTATTAGGGATTTCTGCCTTTATTAGAGATGAGAGCAGTCAGTTTGTTTTTACACTTTTGGTTTATACCACGTTGGTCACCAATCTGCGTTTTCTCTTTGTTTACGTTCTGCAGATGACTAATCGACTAAAGGAAAGTTCCTATGTTGTTAGTGGAGACCGACTCCTCTATTTACTGCTTTTACTGGTCTTTATTTTCGTGGGTTTTCGAGATTTCAAGATTATGGTCTATGCAGATTTGATTGGTAGAGTTGTTTCTCTTTTTTATGCCATGTATCTGTGCCGAGATATGGCCCTGCGACCCCTCAATCAGTTTAAGCTTGATATAAAGGAAACGGTTCGCAATATTGCTGTTGGTATCAATCTGATGCTATCAAATGTAGCCAGTATGCTCATTATAGGAACGGTTCGAATGGGGATTCAAAAGGTATGGAACATTGCTACATTTGGGAAAGTATCTTTGACTCTGAGTATTTCCAATCTGCTTATGACCTTTATCAACGCTATCGGTTTGGTCATCTTTCCGATTTTGAAACGGACGAACGAAAGCAAGTTGCCTAAGATTTATAATCAGTTGCGGAATGTCCTTATGGTTCTTATGTTTGGAGTGCTTTTGTTGTATTATCCCCTGAAAATAGCTTTGGACAGCTGGCTGCCGGCTTACAGAGAGTCTTTGATATTTATGGCTCTAGTCTTTCCTATGTCTGTCTACGAGGGAAAAATGGCTCTGCTTATCAATACCTACTTAAAAGCCTTACGAATGGAGAGGCAGATTTTTAAAGTAAATGTAATTGCCATGCTCTTAAGTTTCGCTACTACCTTGATTTTTGCAGTTTTTCTGCGCAATCTGAATGCTACAGTGCTGTCTATCGTGCTGTTGCTTGCGACTAGGAGTATATTGGCAGAGCTAATCTTAGCCAAGAGGATGCAGATTGAGGTCGTCAAAGATATCTGGGTTGAGTTGCTAATGACGCTTGTATTTATTGCTTCGAATTGGTTTTTATCAGTTTATCTTGCTGCAGCAGCCTATGGATTTGTCTATCTGACCTACAGTATATACAAATACCAAAGTTTGAAAGGCCTGCTCCAACAATTGCGGACTCGTTGATGCTTGAGAAATTATAAATAGTTTAACAATCTAAATACTAAGCCCTGTCTGGGCTTTTTATATGCACTCAACTGTCATCAATTGATATGTTTTTTAATGGGCGTGTAATCTGGTCTTGATGAGCTGTAATAATAAACATGCTATAATGTCTGCATGAAGACTGAAAACACAACTTTGCACGCTTTCAAGGCCCTAGCTTGCTTTAGTATTGTTTCCTTACACTTTCTGCTGCCGGGGCAATTTGGCGTTTTTTATCAAATTGTGGCCCGCTTTGCAGTTCCCTTTTTCATGATGCTGTCGGGCTATTTTTCCTTTAATATTTCCAGAGATAAGGTTAAGTATCGTCTCAAGCAGATGCTCCTTTTGACAGCTGCCAGTCTCCTATTTTACACGATTGTGCATTTTGTCAACCTAGTGCTGACCAGAGAGTTAACAGAAAAGATGGCAGCTATAGACCTATCTGATTTTGCGGACTTTTTCCTTTTTAACAGTCCCAGAGACTTGATTGGCTCAGCTGCTACACCGACATGGTATTTGCTGGCTATTTCTTATATCTACACGCTTTATTTGGTTTTTTATAAGCATTTTCACCGCTTAACTAGCTTGGGTGTGTCATTGTTCTTGTTGATCCTGGCCTTTTGTATCGAGTTCAATACAGATAGCGAATTTTACTATCGCAACTTCCTGTTTATGGGTCTTCCCTTTTTCATTCTAGGGATGCAGTTTGCTAAGCATCGGGATCGGATTTTAGCCTACGACTTGTCTTCTGTCAGGAAATGGGCTATTGGCTTGGGAATAGCAGGCTTGATTTTACTTGAGTACTGTTTCATGGGTACGGAATATGACCTCTATCCCAGCACTCTTTTTTCATCCAGTGCAATTTTCTTCTATGCGATAAGAAATGGGACTGATATTGATATTCCGATTTTGAATAATATCGCTAAGAAGTACGCCACCATGATTTATATCATTCATCCTTTCATTATCTTCATTTTCAGGTCGATTATGCCTCGGAATAGCATTTACAGTTTTGGCTTTTTTATCATATTCTTACTATCTTACTTGCTGAGCATAGCTTTTCAGAAAGCCATCAGGCCCAGACTTATCAGTGCACTTCCGGCTCAGTGATGTAAGCTAGCATAGCTTATTCTCACATTCACTCCAAACCAAAAGAGAGTGGGACAGAAATCGGGAATTCGTTAGAATTCGATTTCGTCGTCCCACCTCCACACAGTTGAGTAGGGCTGTAAAAGCTGATGAAATCAGCGAGTAGAGCACACTCAACCACTGCGTCTTGCTCGACGATCCAAAGACAATTGAGAGGCTAGGACTTTTGTCTCAGCCTCTTTTCGTGGTTTATCTAGGATAAGGTTACAGTCTATCTCTCAGAGTAGAGATTTTATGATTTCAGGCTGCTTAAGACCTTTTCAAAACTGTCAGAGTGGGCTTCGACGGTGATTTTTTCTAGCGTAAAAGGGTGCGTGAAAGTCAGCCGATGGGCATGGAGCATAAGCCGCCCTTGGGGTTGCGGATGATAGAGTGGGTCGCCGACCAGAGGGTGGCCATGATGAGCCAGATGGACACGGATCTGATGGGTGCGGCCAGTCTTGAGTTGGCACTGGACCAAGGTAGCCTGTCCAAACTGCTTGAGCCTAGTCACATGAGTTTCTGCATAGAGTCCTTTCCGGGGATCGACCAGCCGTTTCCTGCGGTCGTGGCGGTCGCGGCCAATCTTGTCTTTATAGATAAGATTTTTAGCTGGGAACTTGCCTTGGACCAGAGCCCAATATTGGCGGCTGATTTCTCGCTTTTCCAGCAGTCGATTGAGGATGGGCAGGACAAAGGGGTTCTTGGCAAAGAGGACTACACCGCTGGTTTCTTTATCCAGCCGGTGAACTACATAGCAGGTCTCACCGACATAGGCAGAAACATGATTAAGCAGGGCTAGTTCCGTTGGCTCATTAGCGTGGGTTTTCATGCCCTCAGGTTTATTGACGATAATGAGGTGTTGGTCTTGGTAGAGCTCTTCTACGAGTTCGCCATTTCCAAGCAAGATTGTCTTTTGAGGATAATCCTCTTCATCAAATATCAGGCAGATCTCGTCTCCGGCTTTGACCAAGCTTTGCCAGTTGATAGCTAGGCCGTTGACGGACACATGCTTCTTGGTCCTCAGAAAGTGCCGGATCTTTCGTGGAATGAGAAATTGTTCTTCCAGCAGCTCTTTGATCGTCATGGCGGGCAGTCCATCTGGGATAGTCAGTGTAAATTTCATACATTTATTGTAGCAGAAAGCCAGAACTTTGGAAATAGGCAGTGTCGGATAAGGATTGCTGCAGAGGCTTTTAAAAGGCTATTTAATATACTCTTTTTCTTAAAAATAACTAAAAATCAGACGGGAAATAGGGTACTTTCTTGTCTGCACCTAAATAAGGTGATAAAATAAGGTTTATGAAGAATTTAAAAGATTTATTTGAAAAATTAGTAGATTATTTTACCATACAGAAACCTCAAAAAGAAGCAGCAGAGGAGGTAGAGCTGACAGAAGAGCAGGCTAAGTCTGGTCTCAGCCGTTCGGGCAAGACCAAGAAGAAACCTCTCTCTCAGCACCCTATCCGCCGTTTTTGGCGCAGGTTTCATCTGACCAAGATATTCCTGATTCTCGGTTTGACCTTTGGTCTGGTAGTCGGCGGCTATCTCTTTTATGTGGCTAAGACGACCAATGTCAAGGATTTGCAGAATGCCCTCAAAGCTACCACGCTCATCTTTGACAAGGATGGCAATGAAGCGGGAAGCCTGTCTGGTCAGAAAGGAACTTATGTCGAGCTGACCGAGATTAGCCAAGACCTGCAGAATGCTGTCATCGCAACAGAGGACCGGACTTTCTATGAGAATGGCGGGATTAACTACAGTCGTTTTATCCTAGCTATCCTGACAGCCGGTCGCTCGGGTGGGGGGTCGACCATTACCCAGCAGCTGGCCAAGAATGCCTATCTGTCTCAGGACCAGACCATTGAGCGGAAGGCCAAGGAATTTTTCCTAGCTCTGGAAATCAATAAGAAATACAGCAAGCAGGAAATCCTGACCATGTACCTCAATAACTCCTACTTTGGGAATGGTGTTTGGGGTGTGGAAGATGCCTCTAAGAAATATTTCGGAGTCTCGGCTAGTCAGCTCAGTCTGGACCAGTCGGCTGTTCTGGCTGGTATGCTCAAGGGACCAGAGATTTATAATCCGCTGTATTCGGTTGAAAATGCGACCAATCGCCGCGATACGGTGCTGCAAAACATGGTGGCTGCAGGCTTTATTGATCAGGGGACGGCCGACCAGGCTGCCGCTGTAGGAATTGGTGGTCAGCTAGTTGATGCTTATGCTGGTAAGTCAGAAGACTACCGCTATCCATCCTATTTCGATGCGGTCATCAATGAAGCAGTCAATGACTACGGCTTGACAGAAGAAGAGATTGTTAATAATGGCTACCGCATTTATACTGAACTGGATCAGAACTACCAAGCCAGCATGCAGGTTATTTACAGCAATGTCTCTCTCTTTCCTGTAGCAGAAGATGGTACTATGGCTGAATCAGGCAGTGTTGCCTTGGATCCAAAAACTGGCGGTGTCCGGGCATTAGTTGGACGAGTCAATAGTGCAGAAGGCTCGAGCTTCAGAAGCTTCAACTATGCAACCCAGTCTTCTCGTAGTCCCGGCTCTACTATCAAGCCCTTGGTTGCATACAGTCCGGCCGTTGCTGCTGGTTGGCCGACAGATAAGGAGCTGGATAATACCAGAACCACCTTTGGCGACTATACCATCAACAACTATGGCAATATCCAAAGTTCACCTACAGTTCCTATGTATCAAGCCTTGGCAGAATCTCTGAACATTCCGGCTGTTTCAACTGTGGACGAACTGGGAATCAACAAGGCCTTTGAATACGGGAAAAAGTTTGGTCTGAATATGGACAAGGTTGATAAGACTTTGGGAGTAGCCCTAGGAAGCGGAGTCACGACCAATCCAATGCAGATGGCTCAGGCCTACTCAGTCTTTGCCAACGGCGGCGTGATGAATGATGCCCATCTCATTACAAAAATTGAAAATGCCAGTGGTCAGGTCGTCAAGACCCACCGTCAAACCTCTACTCGGGTTCTTAATGGCTCAACTACTGACAAGATGAACAGCATGATGCTGGGGACCTTCTCGAACGGTACAGGTATCTATGCGGCTCCGTATGGTTATACTATGGCTGGTAAGACCGGTACGACTGAAACGGACTTTAACCCAGATCTATCAGGCGACCAATGGGTCATTGGCTATACGCCGGATGTGGTTATCAGCCAGTGGCTAGGTTTTCCAAAAACTGACGAAACCCACTATCTGACTGGAACCAGCGCAAATGAAGCCTCGGCTGTTTTCCGAAATGTTGCCAATAGCATCCTGCCATATACAGAAGGAACTTCCTTTGAAGGGCAGAAGAATGCCTATGCTGCCAACGGTATTGCCCCTGTGGACACCTATGGTACGGAGGAAACGGGTACTACAACTGAAAACAAAGACTTCCTGCAGGACGTTCAGGACCGAGCTCAAAATCTGGTGGATGAAGCCAAGAAAGCCATTGATGACACTGGTATTCCTGAGAAAGCTAAGAATCTCTGGGATACTGTTACCAGCTGGTTTCAATAGGATTTAAAAGAGCTGAACGGCTTGTCAAAAGCATAGAATCCTGTTATAATAAGAAAGATGGAGGCGTTATGGCATTAAAAAAAGCGAGTCTAGCGTGTACAGTCTGTGGTTCTAGGAACTACTCGGTTAAGCTCAGTAGCACTCCAAAACCAACGCGTTTAGAAGTTAATAAATTTTGTAAGCATTGCAGTAAATATACGCTGCATAAAGAAACTAGATAGGAGATTGTTGTGAAATTCTTTAAAGATGTTTTTAAACTATTGAAAGATACAACTTGGCCTACCCGAAAAGAGAGATGGACAGATTTTATCTCTGTCATGGAATACACTGCATTCTTTGTAGTCATCATCTATATCTTTGACAAAGTAGTGGCAAGCGGTCTTTTCCAGATTCTGAATATTTTCTCTTAATAACTGAAGTAGAAATAGAGAAGAATACGAGGACAAACATATTATTCAAAAGTCCCACCTATTGTGAGTAGGTGGGATTTTTGGCCTATGTAGTTATTCTATTCTGGGTGAAGCTTGACAAAGTATAAAAAAAGGGGCTAAAATAGTATACCTAGGATAGGTTGTATGCATGTGCAATCTAGAACTCTCATCTATTGGCGTAGATGAGAGTTTTTTAATGAACAATTCTGGCAGGATATAATTTTCTAAATAGTTGTTAATGAGTTTAGATTTTTTATCTTCTCAAAATCTATGACACATACTATTTTTATAAAACACTTGACAAGGTATAAAAAATAAGTTATAATATAATTCCGTGATAGGTTGTATGCATGTACAATCGAGGGCTCTCATCTATTGGCGTAGGTGAGAGTTTTTTGATGAAAATCTTATTGAAATAAAGCCGAAGCCCTCATCTATTGGCGTAGATGAGGGCTTCTTGGTTGCACTGGAATTACTTCTTCCGGCGCTTGTTGTTGTGCTTTCCCCGCTTCTTATTGCTGCGGTTTTGCTTGCGCTGCTGCTCGTTCTTGCTGAGCAAAAGCTCCTCGAGCTTGCGCTCGTCCAGCTTGGAGAGCTTGCGAAGTTCAGCATTCTCCTTTCGAAGAAGACTGATCTGCTTCCGCAGGCTCTGCTGACGCTTTTGCTTGCGCTTCTTCAGGAGCTTCTTTCCCGAAGCGATGAGATCCTTGAGGACCTCGTCAACGAGCTTATCAGCCGTCTTCTTGCCCAAGTAGAGCAGGACAACGGTGATAACAACCGAGATATTGGGAGCGAGAGAGTGGATGGCGTCCGTGATAGTATTGAGCATGTCAATCGTCTCCTTTCATAGGACATGCGGATGTACCTGAATGCTGCTAAAGAATACATGTCTTCTTTAACGGCTTGTCAGGCTTGCTTGTACTCTAAGGAGAAGATTAGTTGATGGGCTGCTGGTCTGCAGTCTCTTTCTTCATAATCTCGCCTCCTTAAAGATGTTAATAATTTGTCCAAACAAAAAAGCCACACTTGTAGCTTGCCAGTTGAACACCTGTGAAATCAGAATTTTTTCCAACTGGAAATACCTTCTGATTCGACATTCATTTGTTCAGCAAAAAAAGACCTCTCAAACAAGTTCAAAGCACACCAAAAACCGATTCTAATAACAAAACATCCTATGTAGTCAGTTTTGAGAAAATCTTTCTTAGTGTTCTTCAAGCCATAGCCCGAAAAGTCATAATATTACCGATAGTCATAAATGTCTAAGCTGTTACATAAAATCTTTCAAAATACCAATCCCTTAGCTTCGTAGATTGTTTTTCTGTATTTTGGCACTATCTCTTAAGCAATCTAAGTCTCAGTAAAGATTAGAAAGTCAGTTCTTAAAGATAGAATGAAGCCGACAGGCCTCATACCCAACTGAAAAGTAAAAATATTAAATTATAGATTTATTATACCACTTTGTTTTCCCTTGTCAAGGATTTTGAAGCAGAATTACAAGGCTTTGATTTGTCTGGGAAATAGTTGTTAAATTCCTTTGCATTTGAGGAAATTATGGTATAATAGGGCTAGAAAGAAGCAGAAGCCCGCAGGCTTTTTTATTTAGGAAAGGATGAACTCATGGACAGTTTTGACAAAGGCTGGTTTGTACTGCAGACCTACTCAGGCTATGAAAATAAGGTAAAAGAAAATCTTTTGCAGCGCGCTCAGACTTATAATATGCTGGAAAATATCTTGCGCGTGGAAATCCCTACTCAGACCGTGCAAGTAGAGAAAAATGGCAAGACCAAGGAAATCGAAGAAAATCGCTTCCCTGGTTATGTCTTGGTGGAAATGGTAATGACAGACGAAGCCTGGTTTGTCGTGCGGAATACTCCGAATGTAACAGGATTTGTCGGTTCACACGGAAACCGCTCTAAACCAACGCCACTCTTGGAAGAAGAGATTCGCAACATTCTCATCTCCATGGGTCAAACAGTGCAGGAGTTTGACTTGGATGTCAAGGTTGGGGATACTGTTCGTATCATTGATGGTGCCTTTACTGACTATACAGGTAAGATTACGGAAATTGATAATAACAAGGTCAAGATGATTATTTCCATGTTTGGCAATGACACCGTGGCCGAAGTTAATCTTAGTCAGATTGCAGAGCTTTAATTGACGAAGGAGGATGAACTCTTCGCTATCCTCGTTAAAAATAAAATCCAAGACTGAAAAGGTCTTGGATTTTTGTGTTTTTGGAACGAATTGCAAGATTACTTTTTAGGGTTCGGCAATCTGATAGACTTTCCCGTTTTCTAAGCATAGGTAGTGGAATTTGCCAGCCATATACCAGGAAGTAATGATTTGGCCTTGCTTCTCACGGATGGCATAGGGCTGACCAGTTTTTTCAAAGGCTTCAGCAATGGGAGTGCCATCCTCTATGCTTGGAAAGAGCATACAGGTACCCCGCGTGTGTTCAAAGACTAGCTCTTTTTCTCGCACCTGATCCTCATCGAGATGAATATGAATCTCTAGGTGCTTGGCCAGTTTCCAGGTCAGTATTGTTTGCTTATTCTCTTTCTTAGTCTGGCTGGGCTTTCCTAGCAGCTTATCCAGTTCTTGAATAGTACTGGACTGACCCTGAGTACGGATTTGCTGGAATTGTTCCCACTTATCTACCGATTCCATATCCGGTATCAAAGCCAAGTCTTTGCTAGGATCCGAAGCTTGAGTGCTGGCACGCTGGGATTGGCAGGAAATTAGGAAAAAGCTGGATAGAATAATGGTCAGGATCAAGCTGAAACGTTTCATAAACATCTTCCTTTCTACAGAAAAGTAAGGCCTTTCACTTGCATTATAATCCTTTTTGTAAGCTACAGCAAGGAATTGACGGCAAGGAAATGGGAAGAGAAAAAGATGTTAAGAAACCTTGAGAACAAGGTCTTATCTGTTTGCAAAAAAAGTCCCGTATGACTTATAATGAAAAGCGTTAAAACTGAGATTTTCATAGCTTTGAACGTCAAAAAAGAGAGAACTAATCTGATTCTCTCTCCAGTTTAATGCTAAGTCAATCGCTACAGATGATATTTTGCTACAAAAATCCAAGACTGAAAAAGATCTTGGATTTTTATGTTTTTGGAACTGATTAGAAGATTACTTATCCTTAATGACGGAGTCAATAATGTCTTTGGTTTGTTTCATTTGATAGGTAGACATTACCCCAACGATTTGATTGTTCTGAGTAGAGAAACTAAACTGTTCGTCATTGGAATTTTTATAGACAAAGGTTGTATCGCGCTCTGAACGCATAATCATTTCCGGACGACCAAGCTTGTCGAAAGCTGTCTTGGGAGTGTCGGATGTGGTGATGCTAGAATAGCTGCTTTTGGCTGGTTGAGCGTCTTTTAACCTAAAACTCAAATTTGTTAGGACATTATTGGTAAAGTAGCACATAATGTCTCCGTTGTCTGTGTGCCAGATGTTGACAGAGTTGCCAGGGTCATTCTCATCAGTGCTGAATGTAGGTTGGCCTAGCGCTGCTGTTACTTCATCGTAAGACGTTTTAGGTTTGTCACCATTGATATCCTCTCCGTTTACCTGAATGACAAAGCCAGTGGAAATATGAAAATTTCTTATTTTTTCTAATTCAGGGATAGAAGCTGCATCTGGTACATCCTGCAGCGAAGAAGCATCATCTGGATCAAAGGTAGCACGTTTTCGAAACACCTCATCTTTACTTTCATAGGTGCTAGATGACTTGCTGGATGTTTCCTTAGAAGATGAACTTTTCGAAGCTTTGAGGGAGCTAGGTGTCTTTTTTCTTTGCTGCGTCTGCTTGGCAGGCATGCAGGCTGAGAGAGCTAGCAGAGAGAGAAGGCTGAGGGCATAGAAGCTGACTTTTTTCATAATTAATCTTTTTTCCTTTCGCTGATGATGAATGATATTTTTACAATCAACATTATATCAGCAAAATTTGCTAGAAACAATAGGAGATGAAATTAAAAAAGCCCTTTGGTGGGCTTCTAGAAATATATTTATGAAGGCGGTAGACGGATTTGAACCGACGATCAAGCTTTTGCAGAGCCGTGCCTTACCACTTGGCTATACCGCCACAACTCTTATTATTCTATCGTAAATACTTGCTTTCGTCAAGAGTCTTTCATAGTCAAAACAGAAAATGTTAGACGCTGCCATTCTGAACGCTTCGGGAACAAATGTTCAGCTGAGAAGTAGAATTCATACTTAGTGGCAGAAAATCTGGCAAACACCTTGTCAAAGAGCTGCGCTTTTGTTATAATAGTGGGTGCCGTGTAAATGGCGAAATACTCATTTTAGATGAATTGTGGGACTGTTGCCCTCGGGTGGTCCTGCGAGCTGAAATCTAAAAGAGGAAAAAACAAAAAAGGAGAATTTACTCATGGCAGTAATTTCAATGAAACAACTTCTTGAGGCTGGTGTTCACTTTGGTCACCAAACTCGTCGCTGGAATCCTAAGATGGCTAAGTACATCTTCACTGAGCGTAATGGTATCCACGTAATCGACTTGCAGCAAACTGTAAAGTATGCTGACCAAGCTTACGATTTTATGCGTGATGCTGCTGCTAACGATGCAGTTATCCTCTTCGTTGGTACTAAGAAGCAAGCTGCTGACGCTGTCAAAGAAGAAGCAGAACGTTCAGGTCAATACTTCATCAACCACCGTTGGTTGGGTGGAACTCTTACAAACTGGTCTACTATCCAAAAACGTGTGGCTCGTTTGAAAGAAATCAAACGTATGGAAGAAGACGGAACTTTCGAAGTTCTTCCTAAGAAAGAAGTCGCTCTTCTCAACAAACAACGCGCTCGTCTTGAAAAATTCTTGGGTGGTATCGAAGATATGCCTCGTATCCCAGATGTGATGTACGTAGTTGACCCTCATAAAGAGCAAATCGCTGTTAAGGAAGCTAAGAAATTAGGTATCCCAGTGGTTGCTATGGTTGATACTAACACTGATCCTGATGATATCGATGTGATTATCCCAGCTAACGACGATGCAATCCGTGCGGTTAAATTAATCACTGCGAAAATGGCTGATGCAGTTATCGAAGGCCGTCAAGGTGAAGATAGCGTTGAATCAGTAGAAGCAGAATTGGCTGCAACTGAGACTCAAGCAGATTCTATCGAAGAAATCGTTGAAGTTGTTGAAGGTTCAAACGAATAATCAGTAAACTAACCTAAAGGGGCAGGGCTCAGCCCAGCTCCTTTATTTACATTAAAAAATAGGAGAAGAAAAATGGCAGAAATTACAGCTAAGCTTGTCAAAGAATTGCGTGAAAAATCTGGTGCTGGTGTCATGGACGCTAAGAAAGCACTTGTTGAAACTGATGGTGACATCGAAAAAGCGATTGAATTGCTTCGCGAAAAAGGTATGGCAAAAGCAGCTAAGAAAGCTGACCGTGTTGCCGCTGAAGGTCTGACAGGTGTTTACGTAAACGGTAATGTTGCCGCTGTTGTTGAAGTAAATGCTGAAACTGACTTTGTTGCGAAAAATGCTCAATTTGTTGACTTGGTAAATGCTACTGCGAAAGTAATCGCTGAAGGCAAACCAGCTAACAACGAAGAAGCACTTGCTTTGACAATGCCTTCAGGTGAAACTCTTGAAGCTGCATACGTATCTGCAACTGCAACTATCGGAGAAAAGATCTCTTTCCGTCGCTTTGCTTTGATTGAAAAGACAGATGCTCAACACTTTGGTGCTTACCAACACAACGGTGGCCGTATCGGAGTTATCTCAGTTATTGACGGTGGAGACGATGCTCTTGCTAAGCAAATCTCTATGCACATCGCTGCGATGAAACCAACTGTTCTTTCATACAAAGAATTGGATGAGCAATTTGTCAAAGATGAATTGGCTCAATTGAACCATGTCATCGATCAAGATAACGAAAGCCGTGCAATGGTTGGTAAACCAGCTCTTCCACACTTGAAATACGGTTCTAAAGCTCAGTTGACTGATGCAGTCGTTGCACAAGCTGAAGAAGACATTAAGGCTGAATTGGCTGCTGAAGGCAAACCAGAAAAGATCTGGGACAAGATCATCCCAGGTAAAATGGATCGCTTCATGCTTGATAACACTAAAGTTGACCAAGCATACACACTTCTTGCACAAGTCTACATCATGGATGACAGCAAGACAGTTGAAGCTTACCTTGAATCAGTAAATGCTTCAGTAGTTGAGTTCGCTCGCTTTGAAGTTGGTGAAGGTATCGAGAAAGCTGCTAACGACTTTGAAAACGAAGTAGCGGCAACAATGGCTGCTGCTCTTGGTCAAAACTAATCGTTTTTAGCTTAGAAATAGAATGATAAAAAGGTCTGAGAAAAAATCTCAGACCTTTT
>NZ_GL890993.1:346894-392470 GCF_000212855.1 Streptococcus sanguinis SK355 | reverse complement strand
TTTTATAGGTTTTTTAAACATCCTGTTTAGAATGGTGATCAGCATCACTTAGCTGCTTTTTCTCTTTCTTCCTTATGAGCAATCAAGCCGTTGGTAAAAATCAATACTGCCAAGAGGAAGAGAAGCACTGTCGTTTGGGGGTAAGTCAGGCTAAACTGGTAGACTTTGGTAATAAACAAAAGGGGCAGAGTAACCACCATCATGATCAGAAAGCTATACCATTTGACTCGGTTACTGACCAGCTCCTGTTCGAAGAGCAGGGGAGCATAAAGACAGGCGATGAGAGCTCCGATAGGAATATCAACATAGTCAGCAGAAAAAATGGTGAAAATACTCAGAGCTGCAAAGAGCCATTTGAGTACATGACGAGAATAGTTGAGCCAATCCATTTTCATTGGATTATCCTCCTTGTTTAGATGATAGTTGGCAGGCAGGAGTTTCTGCCTGTCTTTTCCTTGTGGATTTCCACCTATATTATAACGCTTTAAAAGCAAAAAGCAAGCGGTTACATAAGTGTAGCAAAGCTTTTTCACTAGTTTGAATTATCAGACCTTTCAGTCATCCCTTTTTCTTTCAAAATAGAGACTTTTCCGGTATAATATTAGTCAAAGATAGTCAATGTTAGAGAAGCAAGGAAAGAAGAGATTTATTCTGAAATTCTCAACTGGAAAGGGAAGTCATGGGTGCAAAAAACACATCGGACAGTATTGAAGCATATATCAAGTCTATTCTGGCTCAGGCTGGGATGGTTGAACTGAAACGCAGTGAACTGGCTGATGTTTTTCAGGTGGTTCCCAGTCAGATTAACTATGTTATTAAGACGCGTTTCACGGAAAGTCGGGGCTATATCGTCGAGAGTAAGCGTGGTGGCGGCGGCTATATTCGAATTGGAAAGATTGAATTTTCCGACCAGCATCAGATGCTTTGCGGCCTGTACGACAGTGTGGGAGAGCGTGTCAGCCAGCAGGTTTTTACAGATGTTATTCAGCTTCTTTTTGACGAGAAGATTATGACTGAACGTGAGGGCAATCTAATCTTGTCAACAGCATCGGACTCGATTTTGGGTGATGAAGCTGCGGTGATTCGTGCCCGGATATTAAAAAAGATTTTACAACAACTAGACAGAAAAGGAATGGAATCATAAATGAAATACTCAAAAGCCTTAATAGAAAGCTTGGAAGCAGCCCAGCTCTTGGCCGGCCATTTTACGACAGATTATCTGGAATCATGGCATCTGCTGATTGCTTTGGCTAATAATCCCTACAGTGTTGCTGGTTCAGTTCTCAATGAATTTCCTGTGGAAGTTGATGGATTTGAAGAAGCAGCTTTTCAGATTACTGGTCAGGCTTATCAGAAAGACGGTCACTTCGAGCTGCTGCCTTTTTCTTATCGCTTAGAGGAGCTGTTTGAGGAGGCAGGACAGATTGCAGAAGCTGTTCGCGCTAAGCATGTAGGTACCGAACATGTGCTGCTGGCCATGCTATTTGACCGGGGGACCTTGGCCTCTCGTATTCTGGAATTTACCGGCTTTAGCTACGAGGATAAGGAGCAGGGGCCGAAAATCAGTGATTTGCGTAAGGTCTTGGAGCAGCGAGCTGGCTGGGGCAAGGAAGATATCAAGGCTATCCGCAGTCTGAATAAGGGCGTAATGGCTGCTAAGCAGACCATGGCTAATATGATGGGGATGCCGGCTTCTACCAGCGGGGGGCTGGAAGATTACACTCGTGATCTGACGGAGCTGGCTAGAGATGGCCGATTGGAGCCAGTCATTGGCCGCGATCAGGAAATTTCACGGATAGTTCAGATTCTCAGTCGCAAGACTAAAAACAATCCAGTGCTGGTTGGAGATGCTGGGGTTGGTAAGACTGCTCTAGCCTTGGGACTGGCTCAGCGTGTAGCGGCTGGTCAGGTTCCGGCTGAACTTGCCAAGATGCGGGTTTTGGAGCTGGACTTGATGAATGTAGTCGCTGGCACTCGCTTTCGCGGAGACTTTGAGGAGCGGATGAACAACATCATCAATGACATTGAAGAAGATGGTCATGTCATTCTCTTCATCGATGAGCTACATACTATCATGGGCTCTGGCAGCGGTATTGACTCGACCTTGGATGCGGCCAATATCCTGAAACCGGCTCTGGCTCGCGGAACATTGCGGACAGTTGGTGCTACAACGCAGGAAGAGTACCAGAAACATATTGAAAAAGATGCTGCTCTTTCTCGGCGTTTTGCCAAAGTCAGTATAGAAGAGCCGAATGTGGCTGACAGCATTGCTATTTTACAAGGTTTGAGAAAGAGCTATGAGGACCATCACAAGGTGCAGATCAGTGATCAGGCTATCGAGACAGCGGTCAAATACGCCCATCGCTATCTGACTAGCAAGCACCTGCCAGACTCTGCCATTGATCTTTTGGACGAGGCCAGTGCGACAGTGCAGAATAGAGGACCGCAGAATTATGAGCAGTCAGATTTGACGCCAGTGGATCAAGCCTTGATGGCAGCGGATTTCAAAAAAGTCTCAAAGTTGCTTGAGCAAGAGCAGCAGCCTAAGCTCTATAAACTGAAAGTGGAAGAAGACGATGTTTTGGCAACACTTAGTGGTTTGTCTGGTATTCCTGTGCAGAAGCTGACTCAGACAGATGCTAAGAAATATCTCAATTTGGAAACAGAACTGCATAAACGCGTGATTGGGCAGGATGAGGCGATTTCAGCTATCAGCCGAGCGATCCGACGGAATCAGTCGGGCATCCGCAGCAGCAAGCGGCCAATTGGCTCCTTTATGTTCCTAGGTCCGACAGGAGTCGGAAAGACAGAGCTAGCTAAGGCTTTGGCCGAAAGTCTCTTTGATGACGAATCTGCCCTCATCCGCTTTGATATGAGTGAGTACATGGAGAAATTCGCGGCTAGCCGCCTCAACGGAGCCCCTCCAGGTTATGTAGGCTATGAAGAGGGAGGAGAGCTGACGGAGAAGGTGCGCAACAGACCTTATTCTGTCCTGCTCTTTGACGAGGTGGAAAAGGCGCATCCGGATATTTTCAATGTTCTCCTGCAGGTCTTGGATGATGGTCAGCTGACTGACAGTAAGGGCCGCAAGGTGGACTTCTCCAACACAATTATTATCATGACCAGCAATCTGGGAGCAACCAGTTTGCGGGATGATAAGACGGTGGGCTTTGGTGCGCGTGACATTCGTTTGGACCACGCCAATATGGAAAAACGGATGCTGGAAGAACTCAAGAAAGCATATAGACCAGAGTTTATCAACCGTATAGATGAGAAGGTAGTCTTCCACAGCTTATCTGCAGAAGATATGCAGGAAGTGGTCAAGGTTATGGTCAAACCGCTCATTGCCAGTCTTGCTGAGAAGGGAATTGAGCTGAAGTTTCAGGCTAGTGCTCTTAAGCTGCTGGCTCAGGAAGGCTACGATGTGGAAATGGGTGCACGGCCATTGCGTCGCACTCTTCAGACCCAGGTGGAGGACAAGCTGTCTGAGCTGCTCCTGACAGGTGATTTGGCGGCTGGTCAAACACTTAAGGTCGGGGTTAAGACTGGCCAACTCAAGTTCGAAGTGGCTTAGAAAGCCAAGTCTGCAATGAAAATTTTCGCCTGCGATTAGCCCTTGATTAGATAGATACTCAACAGTTATTTCATCATTCAATGAAACTGGGAATTGAAGGATTGGAGGCTGATATGTCGTTTTTTAAAGATTTATTTGCAGGTAAGCGAGCCAGAGTGAAAAAACCAGAAGAGCGCAAAGCGGCTAGTATCCAGCGCTTGAAAAAGGAGGGGATTCCTTACCTTGAGCATTTGCCGGTCATCGAAAGTGCTGAGCAGGTACGGCCGCGCTCGCTAGAAGAAATTGCGCGTCGGGCTATTACCAGCCTCTTGATTATTCAGGCGGCCTTGGATATCGAAAATAATAATTATAATGAGGAGAGCCGCCAGTGGCTGCAGGATAAACTGCAGCAATACGGGGTGCAGGAAGAGCTGACGCCCAAAGAAAAGGAGGTCTTGGAAGATCGTGCCGACCCGGCAGCTATCATCAATATGGTTTGGAAATACGAGGCCTATTGGTCCCTGATTTGGTACTTAGGTCTAGTAGATACTTTGCCGTTTCCAGATAAGATTTGTGATTGTGATGCTGCTATTGATGCAGTCGCTAGTGCGGTTAACTTTCAGGAATTTCTGGGCAAATGCCAACCGCGCAGCTTAGAAGAGTTACTGGATGAAGATGATTTGATTTATCGTTATCACTGGGCCTGTGTTGATGCTCGGATTCATGACCAGCCAGAACCGGCAGGCCTTGATGAAAGTGTTGTTCTGGAGAGGCGGTCTGGCCTTGACTGGCTGTTGGGGCTGAATACGGCTCAAGACTGGGATGCTGTTGAGCTGCATACCTAGTCCAACTTCTCTTGATTCACTCAATTAGAAAAGGAGGTACCTTTGTCCGCTCGCAAAATGGCTAAAATTGCCATCCTATCGGCTCTATGTGTGGCCTTTCGCTATGCATTTTCCTTTTTGCCCAATGTGCAGCCTATCTCAGCTATCTTTTTCCTGATAGTTATCTTTGAGGATTTGCAGACCTCACTCCTAGTGATGGCTGTGACAATGTTTACATCAGCCTTTCTTTTGGGAATGAGTCCGATCGTCCTCTTTCAGTTGCTGTCCTTTGGACTGATTCTTTGCCTTTGGCGGCTGCTCTATTCTCGGTTAAATCTAGTGGGACAGGGAATAGCAGCAGCTCTCCTATCCTTTGGCTATGGCATTGCCATCGATACACTGACAGCCTTGCTTTACAACTATCACTGGTGGTCTTATGCGATTATCAATGCTTTGACTTTCAATATAGCGCACGGACTGTCGACCTTGTTTTTTTACCCACTCTTGTACCCTATTTTAAGGAGGCTCTATCATGAAAAAAATCTTTAGTTTGCTCACACTTGCTTTTGCCCTTCTCCTTGTTGGTTGCGGCAGCAGCCAGACAAATACTGACAAGAGCTCTAGCTCAGCTGATTCTTCTGTCAAAAAGGAACTGAAAATCAGCATCAGTATTGCGCCAGAAGGTCAGGAAAAGAGCGAGAAAACGGTGGCTGTCGAAGAAGGAAAGACAGCGATGGATGCTTTGAAAAAGGCCTATAAGGTCGAAGAAAAAGATGGTTTTATCACTTCTATTGACGGTCATGCTCAGGATGAAGCAAAGGGCCTCTACTGGATGTTTAAGGTCAACGGAGAAATGGCTCCTAAGGCAGCCAATCAAATCACTGTCAAGGATGGAGACAAGCTGGAATTCTACCAAGAAGTCTATCAGCAATAAATCTTTTATAAAAAGAATCTGATGCTTGGGCATTAGGTTCTTTTTTGTGCCCTTGATACAGTTTTAAAGTGCCTGAAAATATTTTTATAAAATTTTATAAAAAACTGTTTTTTCATTTTTAATTACGAATAGATAAGTAGGAGCGTGTTTCTCATGACAGAAGAAGGAGATTGAGAAACGGAACTTTACTTAAGTAAAAAATTTTTTTGAAAAATCTTGTATAAATGATTGACATAGTAAATTTCCGGTGTTACAATAATGTTACAAAAAGATTTCTAAATATTACAAGGAGACGAAAGATGAAAACACGTACTTATACAAAAATGATGGCAGCTGCAGTTCTGGCTTCTAGTTTTCTTTTAGGGGCATGTGGTAAGAAAGAAGAAAGTACAACAAGAGCTAGTTCTAGCAAGACTGTTCAGACTTCCTCTAGCTCAAAAGCTGCGTCATCCAGCAAGGCCAGCACTTCTCCTAAGGCTAGCAATAGCGCTTCTTCAGAAGGAGCAGTTGGCCAGCCTGGACAAGCCGAAATTCCTGCTAATCAGCAACAGTCTACTGTCGAAGCTCCTCAAGCCCAACAAACGCAACCGCAGCAAGCTTCAGGTCGACAAAATACTCAGTCTCAACCGGCTCAACCAGCCCAAGCACCGGAAAGCAATCGCCAGCTTCAAAATAAGCAGGCAGCTAGCAATGCTCGCTATAAAGGTGTCTTGACTATGGTGGATGGGGATTTCTCAGCGGCTGCTGGTACTTGGAAGGATGCCAATGGAAATACTGTGACTGTATCAGGTAATGGTCAATTCACAGTCCAGTCTGTAGATGGAAAGACTGATAATTATTCTATCGCTTCCTACTCCTATACGCTGGATGATGGGAAATACAATGCGCAGTTAAGCGGGCAAGGCAATGCCAATCTGCAGATTACAACAGGAGCAGATGGCTCAGTAACAAGCGTTGTGGTAACTCAACCTTAAACATAAGGAAAAAGGAAGTCCAATGGGCTTCCTTTCGTTTTTATTTTGGAATTTGCAGGAGTTCTTCGATTTCAGCCAGACTTTCAGCTTGCGAAATAGCACCGCGGAGCTTGGCTGCTCCGGCAGTACCGCGTAGATAATGCGGAGCTAGGCCCCGGAATTCGCGGATGGCTACATATTCTCCTTTGAGATTTACCAAGCGAGAAAGGTGATCGTGAGCGATTTTCATCTTGTCCTCGAAGCTGAGGTCTGGAAGAATTTCGCCGGTTTCAAAGTAGTGGTTGATTTGATTAAAGAGGTAGGGATTTCCCATAGCAGCCCGTCCTACCATGACGGCATCTGCTCCGACTTCTTCAATCCGATGTTTTGCGTCTTGGACGCTACGGATATCACCGTTAGCGATGAAAGGAATCTTAGTCAGAGCTTGGGCTACATCGTGCAGGGTCTCAAGGTCAGCATGACCAGTATACATTTGCTCACGGGTGCGGCCGTGCATAGCCAGGGCAGAGACGCCAGCTGCTTCAGCAGCCAGAGCGTTTTCTACAGCCAGTGAGCTGTCAGACCAGCCAGTCCGCATCTTGACTGTCAGGGGAATATCCAGAACGGATTGGACCTTGTTGATGATTTTATAGATTTTCTCAGGGTCCTTGAGCCATTTAGCCCCAGCTTCGTTTTTGACAATTTTATTGACCGGGCAGCCCATATTGATATCGACAATATCCGTTTTGGTGTTTTCTTGGATAAATTCCGCTGCGCGCGCCAAACTGTCCTCGTCGCTACCGAAAAGCTGGATAGAAACGGGATTTTCTCCCTCATCAATATGGAGCATGTGGAGGGTTTTTTCGTTGTTATACTGGATGCCCTTGTCAGAGACCATTTCCATGACGACCAAGCCTGCTCCTAACTCTTTGGCAATGGTTCGGAAAGCAGAGTTGGTTACGCCGGCCATAGGCGCCAGAACTGTGCGGTTGGGAATTTCAACATTCCCAATCATAAAAGGGGTATTAAGATTTGTCACGAATCAGTTCCTCCAGGTCGTTTTGGTCAAAGTGATAGGCTGTCTGGCAGAATTGGCAGACGATTTCAGCTCCTTGGTCTTGGTCACGCATCTCTTCTAAGTCAGCCTTTGGCAGAGTAGCCAAGGCATTCATGAAGCGCTCTTTGCTACAGTCGCACTGGAAGCGGATTTCCTCTTCAGATAGGCGTTTGTAAGGCTCATCACCATAGATGGCAGCCAGCAGAGCTTCGATGTGGTCATCGGATTCTAACAGCTTGGAAATAGCAGGCATTTCTTGGATTCGCTTCTCAAAGCGGGCAATTTCGGTTTCCTTGGCACCAGGCAGAACTTGGACCAAGAAACCACCGGCAACCTTGACTTTATCATTCTCATCCAAGAGGACATTGAGACCAACTGCGGAAGGTGTTTGCTGGCTTTCGGTCAGGTAGAAGGCTAGGTCTTCGCCGATTTCTCCAGAGATGAGAGGAGTCATGGAGTTGTAAGGATTGCCAGTACCATAGTCTGTGATGACGAGGAATTCTCCTTGGCCGACAAAAGGACCAACTAGAACCTCACCGGTGGCAGTCTTTTTGATATCTACACCGGGATTTTGCACATAGCCTTTGACATTGCCCTCGGTATCTGCCACTGTGATAATCGCGCCTAGTGAGCTGGTCCCAAGGACCTTGACGGTAATCTTGGTCTGGCCTTTTTCATTTGCAGCTAAAATTTGACTGGCAATCAGTGTGCGGCCAAGTGCAACGGTAGAGCTTGCTTGAGTTTGATGTTTTTCTTGAGCGGTCCGAACCGCCTCTGTGCTATCCAGCACATAAGCTCGGAAAGAACCATTTTCTGAGATAGTTTTGATAATTTTGTCCATACCTTTTATTTTAACACAAAATAGAAAAACAAGCGCGCGACTGCGCTTGTTTTTGGGGTTAGGGAGAATTTTAAGACCAAAAATAGTATAATAAAACAAAAAGCAGAGGAGGCTAGCATGAACCAATCTTTGAAAGCGGCAGTCTATGGTTTGGCGGTGGCAGATGCTCTAGGTGTTCCGTATGAATTTTTAATTCGGGGCAGTTTTGAAGCGGTTGGTATGACAGGCTATGGCAGCCATCAGCAGCCGGCTGGAACTTGGTCAGATGATACTAGCCTTGTTTTGGCGACCTGTGATTCTATCAGGGAAAAAGGTAAGATTGACCCTGCCGATATGCAGCAGCGGTTTAAAAAATGGCTATTCGAGGGAGCATACACACCAGATGGTCTGACTTTTGATGTAGGAAATGCGACTCGCGAAGCTTTGACAAGAGGACACGGTCTATCTGATGAATATTCCAATGGAAATGGTTCTTTAATGCGGATTCCGCCCCTAGCCTTTACGGCAGCTGATCCGTCTGATATTGAAGCTGTTTCCAGTATTACACATGCCCATGCGACTTCCGTAGAGGCCTGCCTTCTTTATGTGGATTTTGCTCGTAGGCTCTTAAAAGGCCAGCAACTACCGGAAATACTATCAGACTTAGAGACTAGCAAAACCTACGCTCGTTTGCAAACTTTAGCAGAGCTGACAGAGACTGACATTCGTTCTACTGGCTATGTGGTGGATACCTTGGAAGCAGCACTGTGGTGTCTGCTAACTAGCACTTCTTATCCGGAAACTGTCCTGAAAGCTGTTAATTTGGGCGATGACACTGATACAGTAGCAGCAGTTGCTGGCGGATTGGCTGGTATCATCTATGGTTTGGAAGGGATTCCTGACAACTGGTTAGCCCAGTTGCGCAATAAAGAACTGTTGGAAAGTTGCTTGTTTTAAAGGGATAATCGGAAGACAGGACTGTATTGATCATTTAAAAAGTAAAACAGTAAAAGAGCCATCTAGGCTCTTTTACTTATTCTGTAGTTAATTCTTTCTGGGCTTCCTTGCCTTGGTCCAACAGGGCTTGGATAATCTTTTGATCACGCAGTTTGACAGAGTTGTTGATGGTCTCTGCAGATTGGATAACAGTGGCTTCTAGCAGAGCGCGTTTTTCCCGTCCTTTATCAATAGCTTCGATAATGCCTTGGTTTTGTGCGACAAGGCTTTCTGCCAGCTTAGTGACAGACTCAACAGCGATAGTAGGGCTTTGGGAAATCCGCTCCAGCTGAGGAATGACTTCCTTGCTCGTTTCGGCGAGCATTTGCAGGGCAGCGTTATTCGCATTAGAGATGGCGTCAGCTACCTGACCAGACTTCATGGATTGCTGGAGAATGCCTAACTGGGCGATAGATAGCTTCATAGTTGGAATAGTATTGCGGCGGAGCATTCCAAGTTTTTGGCGCATATCAGAGGAAACCTTGACTAGATTACGCATTTGAGGCGTTGTCGCCCAAGCCACATAGAGACGGCTGACATATTCAGTGTGTTGCTGCTCTAGGGTATTGACCACCTCTGTCATTCGAGCTAATTCTTGCGATTTGACTTGGTAGTCAACGGTTGTCATATCTAACTGAGCAACTTCAGCCTGCAGTTTGAGCGCTCGATTGCCAGATTCTTGCTGAGCAGCTTCGATAAAGGAAATAACTCCAACTAGGTTTTCAATCGATTTGGTATTGTCCTCAATCAGCATTTCAGCAGAAACAATATTGCGAGCCAGAACATCTTCTTGTTTGACGACTGTTGCAGCCATTCCATCCATTTTCTGCTCAATATTTTGTGAGTCGAAATAGAATTCTTGAAGAGTGTTTTTGCTCTGTTTGAAGAGTTTTTCCAGGAAATTAGGCTTTTTGTCCAGTTCTGCTACTTGAGCATCCTTGTATTTTGCGACAAAGCCATTGAGTTCTTTGTTGGTGTTTTTTAAGAGCTCATCTACCTGGGGAATCTGTAATTTTTTCTGCTCGGCTAAGATACGATTGACAGTACCGTTGACCTCTTCTACAGCAGATTGGCCAAAGTCCAGCAAGGCATTTTGGTCCGATACAAAATTATCCACAAGCTGAGGGGCTTTAGCAGTAATCGCACTCTGTTGCTCAGGAGTCAGCTTTTCTAGAAAAGTTAGCTGGCCATTTTCTTGAGTCGTATTGGCTTCGATGATTTCTGTTGTTTTGTCGCTTTTGCTGATAGCATTATTGGCAATTTTATCAATATCAAAATTAAATTCTTGGCTCATAGTTTCTCCTTTGGTTTATATAGATTAAAGGCCGGTGTCTGTTTGCTTTTCTTTATCTAAGATGCGCAGGCTAATGTCAAAGTCCCTCAAATCAGCTTCATTTAACTGACGCAGCGCTTCGTCTAGGTCCAAATCAAACTGCTCAATAGCTGCTTTTGCCTTGGCTAGCCGCTCCTCTGCATTGTAAAAATCTTTGGGAGAAGCTTTGATTTTGAGGTAGCCTTCTAAAATATCTTCGTAGTGTTCCATCTGGGACTGATGAATGGCAGTCAGCTCTTCCTTATTATTGCTTTCGGATTGAGAGATTTTTTGAAGAATGGCCTCATGGTCAATCTGAATATTGCGAACCGTAGCGACCAATTCTGGGGCTAGCTCTTCTAGACTAGTTTTCTCAGGTTGGGCTTCTTTTCGTTTTTTCTCTCGTTCAATCTTTTTCAGCTGTTCATCAATTTCATCGGTGACAGTACGAATTTTGGTCTGGATTCGCTGGTAGACTGAAGTAGGAATTTCTCCGCGTAGGTCGTTAGCAGCATTTTTGATATAGGTTAGCTGGGGAAGAATTTCTAGAGCTAAATTCTGATAGCTTTCTTGGTCCCCATCTTCTTGGTAGCCTTCCAATTCTTTAATGCGGCGGTCAGCATGACCAATTTCTGATTTCAAATCTTCAATCCGGCCAATGCTGGCTTGCTTTGCTTCAATCCGAACTTTTTTCTGGCTTTGGTGGCGATAGATTCCGTAACCAATAGCCCCCAGAATAGCTATGGGAATTAGATAGCTGGCTACAGCTCCAGAACCAAATACAAATACAAGTATCCAAATCCAGCTAAACCATTCTGGTTGCTGATTGGAATCATCATTTCTCCTCGACATGGACGTTTCTCTTTCTTCTCAATGTGATATCTCTATTTTAACATAAAAGCTGGTTTTTGAAGGATAAAGATTGAAATGATTTTATATATTTGCTTAATTCAGAAAGGCATTTTATTCCTCTCAATAAAGTAAGTGTTGTTTATAGAACGAAAGTTTCTTTGTTTCTCTCAAGTATTCAAACAAAAATCGCAGGGGATGCCCTACGATTCTTATGTTATCAGTCCATTTCTGGGAAAAGTTTGGCCAGTATTTTAGGAGTGATGTTTTGTCCTGGCCCCTCAGCACAATAGGTGTGCATATACATAGAGGGGTTGAAGTTGAGCTCGATGCAGGTGCAGTTAGGATTTTCCTCTGTGGAAATAGCAGAGCTGTCAGGGATGATAAGGTCAACGCCACAGGCCCAGGCTCCCATAGCCTTTGCCATGTCCGCAGCGAGTTCCTTATAAGATGGGTGCATGCTGTCTGTGACATCGATAGAGTCTCCGCCAGTAGAAATGTTGGAATTGCGCCGCAAGTCAACCTTGACTCCAGTAGGCAGGATATCATCTGGTCCATAGCCTTGCTGGTCCAGCATGAGCAGTTCAATGTCCCCCAGTTCAATGATTTCAAGCGGTGAACGATGATCTCGGCCCCGCAGAGGATTGTCATTTTTGATGGCCACCAATTCTCTCACGGTATGCTGACCGTCTCCGACGACATTGGCCGCCACTCGCAAGAGGACTGCTTGGCACTGACCGTCTAAGATAAAGAAGCGGTACTCCGTTCCAGCGATAAATTCCTCCACTAAGACAGCAGCGTCTTCTGAAAAAGCAATCTCCAAAGCCTTGCTATAAGCTTCCAGGCTAGCTGGTTCTTGGAAGATAGAGATGCCCAGTCCGAAGTTGGTTGACTTGGGTTTGACGACAATTTGTTGGTCCTTAACCAAAGGATAGTAGGCCAGTCCATCCTCTAGGGAAGAAAATTCTGCTCCAGCTGGAACGGGAAAGTCAGCTGCTGCCAAAATCTTTTTGGTGACTGTTTTATTGGCCATAGCCAGAGGGATGACATAGTTATCCTTGGAGGTCATGTTGCCGTTCTTGACATATTCTACATGGTGACCATGCCAAAGCTTGAGAAATTGATCGTTTTCATCTAAGATGTAGACATTCAGTCCCTTCTGAATAGCATCAAAGAGCAGCATCTGAGTGGATAATTCCATATTTTCATAGCCTTTGAGGGCATAAGGAGCAGTCCAAGCGTAGCGGTGATACTCCTCCGCTTTGTCTAGTCCAAAGGCTATTAAGGAATCCTGATGAATATGAGGCAGGAGCTGACCAGATAGGGTTAGCTGAGGATTTAGTAGTGCTTCCTTAAGCTGCTCAAGCAAGTTTTGGTAGTAAGTTGGCAGTTCAAAATGCTGGATGAGCTCTTCCATGGCTTGGAGAATTGCTGAGCTGTCTGCCTCATCTGGCAGGGCAGTCAGCGGGTGGCTGCAAGCAATTTTTTGGTTCAAGTCATGGGCAGCTTTTAATACTACATCAACATTTTCTACATCATCTAGCCAGAGCAGGCTCAGTAAAAAGAAATGGACAGTATCTAAGGTCTCTTGGCTAATGCCTAAATGGTCAAAAGGATTGAGGTCAAAGCAGCGAAATTCCAGATAGGTGATACCCTGCTCCAGATAGGCGCGATTATGTTTCTGTCCACGGAAGCGAACGGCTGAGTAAAATTCTTTTTCAGCGCTGAGCTCGCCTGACTGAACGTAGTTTTCAATATCGGTTACATATTGCTCCAAAGAAGCGTAAGAAACTTTAATGTTCTCGTCATTGACATAGCCATAGTCGCTGTTACGAAAAGAGCGGATAGGCTGGGAAATTTCCTGACTGTAGAAGCCAGCTTCTGCCAAAGGGGCTGCCCCGTAGAGATAGGTTAAAATCCAGCGGAAACGCAGAAAATTTTGAGCTAGCTTGAGATAGAGGTCATTTTTAAAGTCCTTGAGTGAATGGTAGGAGCTAGCTTGAAAGAGAGCAGTGACCAGATCTTTTCCTAGCTCCATGTTGTAGTGGATGCCGGAGATGGCCTGTAGTTTTTTGCTATATTTTTTCGCTAAACCCTCTCGGTAGTGGCGTTCGTATTCGTTTTCCAAACGGGCGATGATAATCTCTTCTTCAGTCAGCTGCGGTGGCATAGACAGGGGCCAGAGGCGTTCACTCTGCTCAATCGAGCGGCCAGCCACATCGCTGATAGCTCCCAGTAAGCGTCGCGCTTCCTTAGTCGAGTGAGCAATAGGTGTAATTAGTTCCAGTTGTTGCTCGCTGAAGTCTGTTTGGATGGTCGGGTGGAAATTGCGGGAACCAAGCTGACTCGGATGAGCAGTTTGAGCTAAGTGCCCGTCAGCTGTCACTCGCAGATTTTCTCTCTCCAGACCAAAGGTCGCTTGGAGAATGGGGCTTGCTGTATCCAGTTTCTGCAGTAATTGATTAATCGTCATCGTTTCACCGTCCTATGCTAGTAATTTTAGTCTATTACAAACGGAAAAAGAAAACAAATTTCCGCTACGATTTTACAAAAATTCCGAACTTTTGTTTTTAATAAACTGCTAAATTTCAGAAAATACAGATTTTGTGAAAATTTAATTCGTTTTCAAAAGGGAAAAAGCAAATCAAGAATGGATCCCATCTTGAAAAATTGTTAAATTTTTCATATAATGAGGTATAAAACATAATCGCAGGTGAGATTCCTGCCTGCTTTTCAAGAAAGGAAGAGCTGCTTCAGCTCAGACAAAATTATGACATCAGTAGTTGTTGTAGGAACCCAGTGGGGAGATGAAGGAAAAGGGAAGATTACAGACTTCCTTTCAGCCAATGCCGAAGTGATTGCTCGCTATCAGGGCGGTGACAATGCCGGCCACACTATCGTGATTGACGGCAAGAAGTACAAGCTGCACCTGATTCCGTCAGGGATTTTCTTCCCAGAAAAAATCTCTGTCATTGGAAATGGAATGGTGGTCAATCCCAAATCTCTGGTCAAAGAATTGAACTACCTGCATGAAGAGGGTGTGACGACGGATAACCTTCGTATCTCTGATCGAGCGCATGTCATCCTGCCTTACCATATCGAGCTGGATCGTCTGCAGGAAGAAGCAAAAGGTGACAATAAAATCGGGACGACAATCAAGGGAATCGGCCCTGCCTATATGGACAAGGCTGCTCGTGTCGGTATCCGCATCGCTGACCTTTTGGATAAAGATATTTTCAGAGAGCGCTTGGAGCGAAATCTAGCTGAGAAAAACCGCCTCTTTGAGAAATTGTACGATAGTACAGCAATCAACTTTGATGATATTTTTGAAGAATACTATGAATATGGACAGCAAATCAAGCAGTATGTGACTGACACTTCTGTTATCCTAAACGATGCGCTGGATCAAGGCAAGCGAGTGCTCTTTGAAGGGGCTCAAGGGGTTATGCTGGATATTGACCAAGGGACTTATCCATTTGTAACTTCTTCTAATCCAGTTGCAGGGGGAGTCACCATCGGTTCCGGTGTTGGTCCGAGCAAAATTGACAAGGTAGTCGGTGTCTGCAAGGCCTACACCAGTCGGGTCGGAGATGGACCATTCCCGACAGAGCTTTTCGATGAAGTTGGTGACCGCATTCGTGATATCGGCCACGAATATGGCACCACCACCGGTCGTCCGCGTCGGGTAGGCTGGTTTGACTCTGTTGTCATGCGCCATAGCCGCCGTGTATCAGGGATTACCAATCTTTCGCTTAACTCCATCGATGTTTTGAGCGGTCTGGATACAGTGAAAATCTGTGTAGCCTATGACTTGGATGGGCAGCGAATTGACCATTACCCAGCTAGTCTGGAACAGCTCAAGCGCTGCAAGCCGATTTACGAAGAGCTGCCAGGCTGGTCAGAGGACATCACCGGTGTCCGCAGTCTGGAAGAATTGCCAGAAAATGCCCGCAACTATGTTCGCCGAGTGAGTGAGTTGGTTGGTGTTCGCATTTCAACCTTCTCAGTTGGTCCTGGCCGCGAGCAGACCAATATCTTGGAAAGCGTCTGGTCTAATTTATAAAAAAGTCAGCACAAGGAAATTGCTTCTTGTGCTTTTTTGTAAGAAAACTTTATCTTAAGATTCATTTAAGATATATATTTTATACTAATGACATAAACAAAGACCTCCTAACTTTGTTTAAAAATCCTAAACTTTTTTCATAATAATCTCCTGAAAGTCACCCCAGTGGTGGCTTTTACTTTTTCTGAGAAGTGCGGCTGGCTTGTGGTATAATGAGATAGACGACTATAGAATTAGAAAGACAATGATGAATTATACGATTGAAGAAAAAGAAGATTTTATGCGAGAAGCTTTGAAGGAAGCCGAGATTGCTCTGGCTCATGATGAAATTCCCATCGGCTGTGTCTTGGTTAAAGAAGGTAAGATTATCGGCCGCGGCCACAATGCACGTGAGGAGCTGCAGCGGGCTGTTATGCATGCGGAAATAATGGCTATTGAAGAGGCGAATCGGCATGAAAATAGCTGGCGCTTGCTGGATACAACGCTTTTTGTGACCATTGAGCCATGTGTCATGTGCAGCGGAGCAATCGGTCTAGCACGCATTCCTCACGTTGTCTATGGCGCAGCAAATCAAAAGTTTGGAGCAGCTGGAAGCCTTTATGATATTTTGACAGATGAGCGACTTAACCACCGAGTAGAGGTGGAAACAGGTGTTCTCCAAGAAGAGTGTGCTCAAATCATGCAAGATTTTTTTAGAAATCGTCGCCAAAAGTAAAAAAATGTGATATACTATTCATGGAGCAACAGTTTTGCGTGAAGCGGGTCAGGGGAGGAATCCAGCAGCCCTAAGCGATGTAAACTGTGTGCTCTTTTCTATTGCTCTTAATGAATCAAGCCTGCAAGGCGCAGATGAATTTTAGAGCAATGGATGCAGTTTTCCCATAAGGGAAAAATCTGTAAACCTTATAAAGATTCTTAACGAATCAACTCCGAAGGAGGAAGATGAGTTTAGAGACATTGACGCAGTTTGAGCAAAGCGAGAACTAGGTTCCAATGTTGAATGAATCAAGCCTGAAAGGCGCAGATGAATATTGGAGCAGTGAATCTAGTTCGAACGGACCTGAAATGAATTCAGATGGCATCCAATCTTAAGGAGCGTATTGCTTTTCTTGTCAATCAAAAATATTCTGCTCAATAGGCCTAAAATTTGTTGACTTACGCAAACGATTGCTTTCAGATGGTTGCTAGCTTTAGCCTATTTATAAAAAAATAAATTGGAAACGCTTTAAAACAATAAATTACTTGCTAAATAAGTATGAAAGCGATATGATAGAGTGGAATAAAAAATGGAGGAATATCATGTCACATATTAATTTTGATTATTCAAAAGTTTTAGATAAATTTGTTGCCCCACATGAAGTGGAATACATGCAAGCACAAGTAACAGCAGCAGATGAATTGATCCGTAAAGGAACTGGTGCTGGTAGCGACTTTTTGGGTTGGTTGGACCTTCCTGAAAACTACGACCGTGAAGAATTCGACCGCATCTTGAAGGCTGCTGAGCAAATCAAATCAGACAGCGATGTTTTGGTTGTTATCGGTATCGGTGGCTCTTACCTTGGTGCCAAAGCAGCTATCGACTTTTTGAACCACCACTTTGCAAACTTGCAAACAAAAGAAGAGCGCAAAGCGCCACAAATCCTTTACGCTGGAAACTCAATTTCATCTACTTATCTTGCTGACCTGGTAGAGTATGTAGCAGACAAAGATTTCTCAGTAAACGTGATTTCTAAATCAGGTACAACAACTGAACCAGCTATCGCTTTCCGTGTCTTCAAAGAACTCTTGGTTAAGAAATACGGTCAAGAAGAAGCCAACAAACGTATCTATGCAACAACTGACCGCCAAAAAGGTGCTGTTAAGGTTGAAGCAGATGCCAACGGTTGGGAAACATTTGTGGTTCCAGATGACATCGGTGGACGTTTCTCAGTCTTGACAGCAGTTGGTTTGCTTCCAATCGCTGCATCAGGTGCTGACATCAAAGCCCTTATGGAAGGTGCAAATGCAGCTCGTAAAGACTACACTTCAGACAAACTTTCAGAAAATGAAGCTTACCAATACGCAGCCGTTCGTAACATCCTTTACCGTAAAGGCTATGCAACTGAAATCTTGGTAAACTACGAACCATCACTTCAGTACTTCTCAGAATGGTGGAAACAATTGGCTGGTGAATCAGAAGGGAAAGACCAAAAAGGGATCTACCCAACTTCAGCTAACTTCTCAACTGACTTGCACTCACTTGGTCAATTTATCCAAGAAGGAACTCGTATCATGTTTGAAACAGTTGTCCGTGTTGACAAACCACGCAAGAACGTGATTATCCCTAGCTTGGAAGAAGATCTTGACGGACTTGGTTACCTTCAAGGAAAGGATGTTGACTTTGTAAACAAAAAAGCGACTGACGGTGTTCTTCTTGCCCACACAGATGGTGACGTACCAAATATGTATGTGACTCTTCCAGAGCAAGATGCTTTCACTCTTGGCTACACTATCTACTTCTTCGAATTGGCCATTGCCCTCTCAGGTTACTTGAATGCCATCAACCCATTTGACCAACCAGGTGTTGAAGCCTACAAACGCAACATGTTTGCCCTCCTTGGAAAACCAGGATTTGAAGAATTGAGTAAAGAATTGAATGCACGTTTGTAATACGAAACGCAGCCTCCCTTAGGGGAGGTTTTTTGATTGGAAGAATAATTTATGTTATAATATTGTAAAATTTGTCATTGTTTTTCAATGTTTTCGCAATATGACAAATCAACAAAATTTATAAGGAGAAAAGCATGCCAGAAAAAGACGGTCAAGGTCAAGCGCAAGGGGCTTGGCAAGTCAATCAAACTAGCCAGCCAATGCAAGGGAATTTCCAGCAGATGCAACCACAAGGAGTGCCTGAACAGAAGGGAAATATCGGAAAAATTATAGGACTTTCAGCTTTTGCTCTCATAATTGGTCTTTTGATTGGCAGCGGTTCAGCTTATTTTATGGGCAAGCAAGCGCAGACAAATAAGGATATGCAAAGAATTAAACGTTTGAGCAAAGCTCAGGAAGAAGCTAAAGAAAATGGCGATAGCTTTACTACAAATGAACAGTCTGTTCAGTTTAATTGGACCTTGAAAGACTTGGGACGATTGAGCTATACAAATGATGACGGATTAGGCCTGACGGCTGATCAAATCGTTGAAGCCTATGGCTTGGCTAGTTCAGCAGAATATGATCGCAATCGTCTGTTACTCCGATGGGGCCCCTCTGTCAGGGACAAGGAGCAAAATATTTCTTTTCAATTTGATGAAGTTGACCAGAACTACTATCTGAGGCAAGTGGTAGTTGGAGATTCTTTTAAAGAATATAGAAAAGGGAAGGAAACGACAGATTGGAGCGTATTATCTCCCAAAGACCTTGAACGTTTGAAAAAAGGAGACAAGGAAACCGGTGAAGGAGGAACAGCTTTATCAGAGGTTCTGAAGAAGCATCCTGTTCCGTCAGAAATTGTCATCACAACCGAACGTGACGTAGATAATAAAATTATCTCTAACCGTCTGATTGCTGAGGTGACTTATAAAACAGAAGATGGTTATGAATACCTATTGTTTGTAGGCCAGCCAGATGGAAATTTCTTATATATAAAGTCAGAGGAAATGTAAGTTTTAGTTATTTAGTTTATCTTTTGTGACTGACTGCTTTCAAAGCATTTCGTTATTAAAAGAGAACTGATAAGACTATTGGAAAAAACAAGAAAGAGGAAAGAAGATTGACAGAACAGCAAACACAGCATTCTTTTGAGCCTTCAAAGAATGCTCAGTCGCAAGAGGGATTCCCGCATCATTTTCAACCTCAGCAAGGCCATGTTTCAAGTCCGCAGGGACCGACTCTGCCTTTGGCTAAGAAGAAATCTTGGAAAGGAATCCTAATAGGTGCAGCCCTGCTCTCTATTGGTCTTGGACTAATCGGAGGTGGAATCTGGGGCTATGGTATAGGAGTGGCGGATGTCATCAAAGGGGAATATCCTGTGCTGCATCCTTTGGCTGATGCCGGAGCATCAAAGAGAGATCAATCAGATCAGTACATTGACCCAGATACTACTGAGTTCAAGTGGGATATTGATAGTTTGTCAGAGTTACGGTTCAATACTATTCAGACAGATACGAATGGTACTTCTGTGGAAGATATTCTTGATAAGCATGGCAAGGCCTTAAAAGAGGAGATCTCTAGCAAGAGTCTTGATTTGGAGTGGGGAACGTTTCAAACTTCTGACGATGAGGAAGAGTGGCCAATTTATTATACAGATCAAACCGCTTCTCTGCATTTCGAGAAGAAAAAAGATGGTTTCTATCTGAATACCCTTCATATCTACAATATTCGCTTTGAAGGAAGCAAGCATAATGCTGAGGACGAAGCGATGGCGGCTGATTACTTTGAAAAATTGAAAAAAGGCGATGCAAAGACTGGTAAGGATGGCATTTCCTATAAGGAAGTTTTTAAGGAATATGGCAGTCCGAGGAGTATCTCTATTCGTGTAGATGAAGATTTCAGTGAGGATACTAGTCAAACCATTATGGAGGTGGCTTATGACGCTCCTAATGATGGTACTTATAGGTTGTTCTTCGTTCAGCAGGAGGAAGGAAACTATCTTTTGTCCACTACTGCCAATAAATAAAACAGAACTCAAATAATAAAAGGAGAAACGATGTCAGAACAAAATAAACCGCAGGAACAATCTTTAGAAGGATTGGCTCCATATCCGCAGCAAACCCAACCATCAGTCTCAGGACAATTTGCAGCAAGCTCAACTGAGGGGCAGCCTCTTCCTGCTGAAGGAGGAAATCCTGAGATGGCAAATCAAAACCAAGGTTTCGGAGTTCAACAACCATTTTTCGATGCCTCTCAGCAGCAGATGCCCCAGCAGGGTAATTGGGCAAATCCTTCTTTTCAAGAAGCGGCCCCTCAGGGATTTAATCCAGCTGGTCAGAACTTTACTGGACCACAGCAAGCTGCAAACTTCGCTGGCCAGCCAAGTCCAGAGCCAAAGAAAAATAGTACGGGCAAGCTGATAGGATTTTTAGGAATAGGTCTGGCAGCGGGACTATTGCTAGGAGGTCTTGGCGGCTATTTCCTAAATGATTTTATGGGTGGAGGAAGTGTGCCAAGTCTGTCTCGAAAGGGACATCAAAGCGATGTTGCTTCTTTTGTGGCTCCGTCAAAAGAGGATGTATATGAGTGGGAAGTGAAAGACCTTGAAAAGCTGAGCATTGTTAGTGCGGATGATGAAGGATTGACCCCTGAACAAGTAGTCAAAGATTTTGGCTTGGCCAGCAGTGTGACGTTTCAGGAAGAAGGGCTCTCATTGTCTTGGTTACCTGACTCTAGTTATACCACTCTGACCTTTATGAAACACGAGGATGGCAGCTACCATCTTCAGGGTATGAGTATTATGCCCGGTAGTGACGACTATGATAAAAAGGTATCTGGCCAGATTACAGAGAACTTAAAGATGGGTGATGCGGAAACAGGCGAGGGCGGTTCTTCCTTTAAAGAAGTAATCAAGGAATACCCAGAATATCAACATATTTCAGTTTATGGGGATGGTGAATCAGAGCCGAGGATGCTTGTAAACTATGAAACATCTTCAAATAAGGAAATAACTTTGACTTTTATCCGTCAGGAAAACGGACAGTACCTATTGAGTAATCTTTCTAAATAGAATAAATGAATAGGAGTGCTTATCTCACAAGCTGGTTGAGGCTTGTAGATCTGCGCTCTTTTTACAACTCCAAGAAATTCGTAGTCAGTTAATCTATCCTTGCTTGTCGACAATTGAATAGCAGCAGTTTTCCTTTCCCTGATTATATGTTACAACCAGAGGAGATGTAGCAGTATTGTGATAGACTTTCATATAATTGCTAGAAACTCAATTAGCTCGGTTTTTTAGTTGCGATTGCTATTCTTGTGATGGCTCTGAAAAACGAAAGGACAAGATTGGAAAGGAGTCCTGATGAAGCTATTGTTGGTGGAAGATGAAGCGGATCTGAATCGCAGTTTGACCAAGCTTCTCAAGAAAGAGCATTTTAGTGTGGACAGTGCTTTTGATGGAGAGGAAGCTCTGGAATTTTTGGAAATGTTGGACTATGACTTAATCATTTTAGATATTATGATGCCTCGTATGGACGGCTTTGCCTTTCTGGAGAAGATCCGTCAGGCTGGAAAGCAAGTCATTGTCTTGGTCCTGACTGCCCGTGACAGCTTGGAAGATAAGATTAGGGGCTTGGACTTGGGGGCAGATGATTATCTGGTCAAGCCTTTTGAGTTTGAAGAACTCTTGGCGCGGCTGCGGGCTCTTTTGCGGCGACAGCAGCGTGAGCTGGTTAGTCAGAAGATTGATCTAGGTGAAATAGTTCTGGATCTGACTAAAAAGGCTGTCCTGAAAGATGACCAGGTCTTGGAGCTGACAGCTAAGGAATATGAAGTGCTGGAATACCTAGCTCGCAATCAAGATCATATTTTGTCGCGGGAGCAGATTCGGGACCATGTCTGGGATTTTGACTATGAAGGAGAATCCAATATCATTGATGTTCTGATTAAAAATATTCGCCGTAAGATCGATCAGGACAAGAAGCAGTCCATTATTCACACCAAGAGGGGAGTAGGATATGTTATCTGGAGCTCGGAATAAGGAGAAAAAAGGCAGCATTGTTCTACGCATTACTCTTTGGTACAGCAGTTTTCTCTTTGTCTTTATTCTAGTGCTGCTGGGTCTGGCCTTTCTGTTATCCAGCAATCTGGCAGATGCAGCAGCCAAGCGGGAGCTGATTGAGTCAGCCACGGAAATCAGCCAGCAGCCCAGTGAGTACGAGGCTATGGATGATGGAATTTTTTATTCAATCTATGATAGTTCGGGAAATCTTGTCAGAAAAAGTCTGCCATCTGGCTTTGATGAGACTCTTCCTTTTAACCAATCTGTTGTAACGACGGCGACAGTTGATCAAAAGACCTATCTTTATTTTGACATTGAGATGAAAAATGGCGGTCAGTGGCTACGGGCGGTAACTCTGAGCAGTCATAGCAATCATGAATGGATTGATTATTTGACGTCCCTGGTCTTCATTTCCCCATTTCTATTAATCTTGATTATTGCTGGTGGTTGCTGGATTCTCAAAAAAGCCCTGAGGCCGGTAGATCAGCTATCTCAGACGGCATTAGAAATTCGCGAGAGCGGAGACTTTTCCAAGCGGCTGGCTCTGAAAGATAAGGATGATGAACTGCATCGTCTGGGAAAGGCTTTTAATCTCATGCTGGATTCGCTGGAGACTTCCTTCCAGCGGGAAAAGCAGTTTAACCATGATGTCTCTCATGAGCTGCGGACACCGGTGGCGGTTGTTCTATCGGAGAGTGAGTATGGTCTTCGTTATGCAGAAAATCTGGATGAATCCAAGGAATCTTTTGAAATCATAAACCGTCAGACCAAGCGCATGAAAGAGATGATTAGCCATATCTTGGATCTGTCCAGGCTTGAGAATCAGCCGGCTCTCGTCAAAAAATCCCTGTCTCTGTCTGACTTACTGTCGGATAAGATGACAGACTTCCAGAAGCTAAGTCAGGAGCGTGGCCTTGTTTTAGAAGCTTCCATAGATGAGGATTGCTGGATTGTTGCTGATGAGCTTCTGCTTCATCGGCTTTTGGATAATCTGATTAGCAATGCCTTGAAATTTACGAAGGACCGCATTGAGCTTTCCTTACGTAAGCTAGATGGCGTTTGTCAGCTGACGGTGGCGGATAATGGTGCTGGTATTGCTCCGTCTGAGACCGATAAAATCTGGAATCGGTTTTATCAAGTTGACCAAGCCAGAAATAAAAACAGTCGAGAGGGAAGCGGCTTGGGACTAGCCTTGGTTCGGAAAATCGCTGATTTGCATCAGGTTCAGATAGAGCTTGTGTCAGAGCTTGGCCAGGGAAGTCGCTTTATCCTGACTTTCCAGCTGGAGAAGAAATAAAAGACTTTTCGCATTATTTTTTAAATTTCCTCAAAATTCATTTTAGATTCATTTAGTCCTTGTACAATATAAGTATCAAATGAATAACATTTGATAGCTCTCCCCTTTGAAATGGAAAGAATGGTCTAGGATGCATTAACTGGAACGGTGTTTTCCTCGCCTGATTTTGATTTCTAGGGTCAAGTTTTAGAAAGGAAGGACGAGCCATGAAAAAACTAAAAGGAATCTTATTAGCCGGTTTGGCAGTAGGAATTTTAGCAGGTGGAGCAGCAACTGTTGTTTCAGCGGATTCGTATAAGCAAGCTACTCGGATTCAGGCAGCAACCGTAACTCTTTCAGACGCTAAGGCGATTGCCTTACAGACAGCTGGTTCAGGGAAAGTCGTTTCTATTGATTTAGACGGAAATAAAGCTGGTGCTGTATACTATGATGTAACAGTATTGGACGGCTTTACAGAAAAAGAGTACAAGATTGATGCTCGAACAGGAAGCATTCTCAAAGCCAAGGAAGAGCCAATTGATGACAATGAGGACATGCAACTGACTCAGACTAATGTGCAATTGACTTTTGAAGATGCTGAGAAGATCTTGCAGCAAAAATATCCTCAAGCTCGTGTTTATGACGAAGAGCTGGATATTTGGGGCGGTCAGGTAGTCTATAAGCTGGAAGCTCTGAACGGTACGCAAAAGATCAAAATGACCATTGATGCCAACAGTGGGAACATTTTGAACGAAAGAATTAAATAATATCGTTGGTATATAGTTTGGAATTGCTTTGTTGGGCACGGACGAAAGTTCGTGCCTTTTTCCTTGTAGATTTAGAGCTAAACCTGTTCAAAATATGATATACTGGAACAAGACTGTCTTAGCGAAGAACTGCCTTTTCATAGTGTTTAGAGGAAGGATGAACTGAGAAGTTATAGGTGCTGTTCGCCTTATCTGGTACTCACATAGTTAACCTTTCTTTTGAAGTGTCGGATTCCCAAGGCTATATATTAGAGAAAAGTACTGGATTAGAGGATGGAGCAGGAGAAACAAGCACTTAGTCCTCGACATAGAAGCTAGCTTTGGTCAAGGTATTAAAAGATTAGAGTTTAAATAAAAATACAGTAGGAGAATAGATGAAAAAAAGAGATTTAGAGTCATTGAGACAACAGCACAAGGCTAAATTTACAGGAGGTAAATCGGTGTCAGCTAAAAAAGAGCAGCGACAACCTCAAATAAGCCCTGCTGTTGATAAGGTAAAGGACAAATCAAGACAGTTATCGACAAAGAAGCAGAAGCTTGAAACAAAAACTGATTGGAAACAGTGGGAGCTTGTTGCGATGTGGCGACGAAATTCTAAGTGGATCTTAAAAAGCTTGTCCATTCTTTCATTGATATTGGGGGTTGCTTCTGTTATTGGACCTTCTTTATCAAATAAAGAAACTCAAAAAAGTAGCCCACATCATTCTAGTTGGTCTTCTAGTGAGGCAAGTGAGAGTTACTCTTTTTCGGAAACATCGTCTCGCTCATGGGAGGTTCCCGAGGATGAGACTTCTCAAGAAGCGACAGCTTATGTTGATAAGAAAGCAGCTAACTTCACTTGGACATTTGATGATGTTCTCGCTCTTCAAGTCTATTCATCTGAGCAGCAAGTAAATGGACAAGACGCCCCGACTGCTGAGGAAATTATTGAACGGTTTGGGAAGGCAACTTCAGGAGGAGAGAGCAACAACGGTAGCGATGATACACTTTATCTTTTTTATAGTGAATCGAGTGGACAACAAACAGCCAGTCTTTTGTTCAAAAAAATTGACGGCAAGTACCGACTGAGCACAATTCGAGGTAATCAACTGAGCAGCACGCTTTACTCAAGTGGCTCAGAAGCGCTGAATGAAGCAGATTTCCAGGACTTGAAAGCAGACGAGTTTGGTCAAGGTGCCCACATTCAAGATGTGGTGTCGCGTTTTGGTTTGCCGCAAGTTATCAACAAGTCCGTAGACTATAAAGACAGAACGATTGTCTATCTCAAATATCAGCTAACGAATAAAAACTATCTTTACTTAGACTTTGCCTTATCAAAGACAGGGGATTATCGACTGACTCGGAAGTATGTTTATTGATAAGAAGATTCTTGTTCTACGGTTTAGGATTATTTGATTGAGGATGATATGATAGTTGGGTCATAAAGGAGAGAATGATGCCAAGAAAAGACTGGGAGAGTCTGCGCCAAAAGCGCCAAACTAAATTTCAACAGGGTCAGAAGAGAGCAGGAAAAGTTCAAGAGGAACAGGAACTAGCTATTACTGAAGCAGATCGCGCGAAGAATAGGGTGGAAAACAAGAGTTCTACTCCGGTTGAGAGAGACGGGAAAGGAATTCTTGGACGTAAGCTTGTTAATAAACAAGTGCTGTGGTTATCAGTAGGTTTCTTGTCCATCCTCTTGCTTTTGTCAGTTCCTTATTTGGTAAAACAGCTTGAATATTTCTTATCCCCTCAGAGAGTATTGGATGAATATGTGGATAAGGGGAACGACCATTTTGATTGGACTTATGAGGATATTAGTCAGCTTCAACTACAGAAAAAAAGTGATGTTGATGAGCGAAGCGGGTCTGGACTAACACCCAAGGATATTGTTAAGAAATTTGGTAAAGCGCAGTCAGGTAATCTAGCTCCTTTCCTGAATCAGACTGATGGGCGCATGAGTCTTTTCTATTCTCGAGAAGAACCGCGGCAGCGTTTGTCTTTCTACTTTGAAAAAATAAATAATGAATATCAATTGTCAGGTATTTATTCTTATAATCTTGCTAGTTCGCAGTATGTTCAAAGCCGAACGGATCTAAAAGAGGAAGATTTTGAACATCTTGTCCTTGGTAAAGAGTTTCAAAACGAAGATGGAACTAGCTATCAGGAAATTTTAGAGAAGTTTGGTCTGTCAAAATACATAGAAATTGATTCCGGTGGCGAGAGTGGTCAAAAGCTGAATGTTTTGTATAAGTTAGAGAATGGGAAATATGTAAGTCTTTGGTTCACCGTTTCTCAGGCCGGTAACTATCTTCTTTACGAAAAACATATCACCTGATGTTAGATATCTTGAGAGCAAAAGGTATAAGTAGACAGTAGTCTGAGCTTCTTATGAGTATTCATTATTGGGGAAAACTGAAGATATCTGCTATTGTGCGACCAAGGTTCATTTTATTGAATAGATAGTATTTGTCAGATTAAGAAAAAGTGGACAGACGGTATTCTTTGTTTTGAAAAAATAATTGCTAGAAAAAATAGGAATTTGGTTTATTTAAGGAGAAGAGCATGGGAAGAGGACGAAAAGTTCAACGGGAGTGGTCAAAGAAGCCAGGATTAAATAAGAAAGTAACTAGTGTGTTCTCTGATAGCAGTCCTCAGGGGGAAGTCTTTGAGGCTACAGCTAAAGAAAAACAGCAAAAAAAGTTGGCTGAGAATCGAAATCCTAAATTTGTATCAAATTTAGGTCAATCTCGATACGCATCTTTGTTAGTAGTTTCTACGGGTCTAGTGCTAATTACTTGTTTGGCAATCCTTGTATTATATACGTGGCCAAGGTCAAAGCAAGTACGAAATCAGTCATCAGCGCAGTCTGCTAGTACTTTTCAGAATGAATCTGAAGATAATTTAGAGAAGCTGGCTGAAGATTATTCTGGACTAGTTGAAGAGAATCGACAAATAGACTTTCAAATAGAAGATATACTACAGATGGTAAAAACGATGAAAGAACCTAATGTATTTCCACAGGATATTGTCGAGAAGTATGGAAAAGCTAGTTCCGGTAGTATAGATAATAGCGTGAAAGGCAGCCAATTAGTTGAACTGACATATAATTTAATAGGAGAGAAAGGAGATATTACCTTAAGGTTTAGGGATGTTGGAGGTCGAACAGAGCTCTCATTAGTATACGTTAGACTATTCCGCAATGCTTGGGGGCCAGTTACGAAATCGGTCGATGATTACAGAACTCTTATTCCTCAAGATAAGCAAGAAGGAGTGGAAGTGAAACAGGCCATAGCGGAACTGGGGATGCCTAAAACTATTTATGCTTCTAAATCAGTTAAGGGAGAAGTTGATTCAATTAGTCTAAGTTACTCAACGACAGACAATATGACTGTTTCTTTGTATTTTGACGAAGTGAATGGGCTTTACCGTCTAAAAAGTTTGTTGACCAGCACGGTCTGAGAAGATAGACCAGAAACGCCAGAATCTTCTTTAGAAATCAAGAGGTTGGTGCAAATAGAACTAGAAAAATCCTGATGAGAGTATAAGAAAGACTTTGGGGAAGTAAAAGTCTAAGGAACAAATGGAACCAATCACAATGGGCCTTATCACAATCGGGTATCTAGGGTGCCCTAAAACATTTGGAGCTTCCAAATACATATTACAAAGTAGGAATCAAGGGATACTACTCTGCATCCATGGATTATGATATATTGGACAGAATACACTATCATCTGGAATTTGCTGAGGGTAAGAATAGGAGACTCCATTTGAAAAATATTCAATCCTCTGAATAGGGAATAATAATATCGTCCTAAGAAAGTGCAAACTAAACTTCTGAATTGTGTTATAATAGATAAATATTAGATGGCTAGGAGAGAGTGTATCTTTCTCTAAACAAAGAAATGGAAAGAACAAAGAGGTAAAGCTATGTCTGCTACTAAAATGAACGCTCAAGAAATTATCAAATTTATCGCTGATGCCAAGAAAAAAACTCCGGTCAAGGTGACCTTTAATGGAGAATTGCACGGATCAATCCCTTGGTCTGTTGTGAGGTTAGGCAATGTTCTTTTTGGTGACTGGGAAGAAATCAAGCCACTTCTCGTGAACTTAGAGGAAAATAAGACCTATGTAGTAGAGCAGGATGCCCGCAACTCAGCGGTGCCGCTTTTGGACAAGCGCGACATCAATGCCCGTATTGAGCCAGGGGCTATTATCCGTGACCAAGTCGAAATTGGTGATAATGCTGTCATCATGATGGGGGCGGTTATCAATATCGGTGCGGAAATTGGTGCTGGAACCATGATTGATATGGGTGCTATTCTGGGCGGTCGAGCTATTGTCGGCAAAAACAGTCATATCGGTGCTGGTTCGGTTCTGGCAGGAGTCATTGAGCCGGCTAGTGCTGAGCCAGTTCGGGTTGGAGACAATGTGCTGATTGGTGCCAATGCGGTTGTTATTGAAGGAGTACAAATTGGCAGTGGTTCCGTTGTTGCAGCTGGTGCGATTGTGACCCAGGATGTTCCGGAAAATGTAGTGGTTGCTGGCGTTCCGGCACGAGTTATCAAGACCATTGACGAGAAGACCCAGCAGAAGACAGCTCTGGAAGATGCTCTGCGCACTCTTTAAAAATAGCATAAATTTGAATTGATTGGGTGTGGCCCAAAACTTTGACAGGTCTGACAAGATTTTAAAGGAAAGAAAAATGCTTGATTATCTGAAAATTCGCCGTGATTTGCACCAGATACCAGAAATCGGTCTGGAAGAATACAAGACCCATGCCTACCTGATGCAGGTCATTGATGGACTGACAGCAGGTCTAGACTTTGTGGAAATCCGAACTTGGCGGACGGGTATTTTGGTCTTCATCAAGGGAAGTTCACCGGATAAGACGATTGGCTGGCGAACAGATATTGATGGTCTTCCGATTGTCGAGGAGACAGGTCTAGACTTTGCCAGCACTCATGAAGGACGGATGCATGCCTGCGGACACGATATGCACATGACGGTTGCCCTAGGTCTGCTGGAACAAGCTGTGAGCGCTCAACCTACCCACAATCTGCTCTTTCTCTTTCAGCCTGCAGAGGAAAATGAAGCTGGCGGTATGCTCATGTATGAAGACGGTGCTTTTGGTGACTGGCTACCGGATGAATTTTACGGTCTCCATGTGCGGCCGGACCTCAAGGTCGGCGATATTGCCACTAACAGAGGAACCCTCTTTGCTGGTACCTGTGAAGTCAAGCTGACTTTTAAGGGAAAGGGCGGTCATGCGGCCTTTCCTCATGAAGCCAATGATGCTTTGGTGGCGGCTAGCTACTTTATCACTCAGGTGCAGACCATTGTCAGTCGCAATGTCGATCCTATCGAGGGAGCGATTGTAACCTTTGGTTCGCTCCATGCTGGTACGACCAACAATGTCATCGCAGAAACGTCCTTTCTGCATGGCACCATTCGGACTCTGACTCAGGAGATGAACCTCTTGACTCAGAAGCGCTTACGGGAAATAGCAGAGGGCATAGCCCAAAGTTTCAATCTGGAATTGGACTTGGAGCTTAAACAAGGCGGCTATCTGCCTGTGGAAAATCATCCTGGACTGGCAGACGAATTGATGGACTTTTTCCAGAAGGAAGAAGGAGTGCAGCTGATTGATATTGCGCCGGCTATGACAGGCGAGGACTTTGGTTATCTGCTCAGCAAGGTCAAGGGTGTCATGTTCTGGCTGGGAGTGGACAGTCCCTATGCCCTCCATCATCCCAAGATGACACCGGATGAGGCAGCACTGCCCTTTGCTATTGAAAAGATTGGGAAATTCCTAGATTATAAAATCAACGAAAGATAAGGAAAGGGTGGACGAGCTGAATGAAAAAAGAGCTGAGACAAACTGTACTGAACCAGATGAAGAAACTTTCAGGAAAAGAAAAAGAGCAGGCAGATAGCTGGCTGATCCAGCACTTGCTCAGTTCAGCAGCTTATCAAGAAGCTCAGGTTATCGCTACCTATCTTTCAATGCCGCATGAAGTCTCAACTGCATCCTTTATTAAGCAGGCTCAGTTGGACGGCAAGCGGGTTTTAGTGCCCAAAACCTATGGTCAGGGTCGGATGATATTTGTAGATTATGATGAAAGCCGCCTGCAAAAGAGCTCTTTTGGCCTTATGGAGCCGACGAGCGAAGAGGCTGTGGAGAAGACGGAGATTGATCTGATTCATGTGCCAGGTGTGGTCTTTAATTCACAAGGCTTTCGGATTGGTTACGGTGGTGGCTATTATGACCGTTATCTGGTTGATTTTGCAGGAGCATCCATCAGCAGCATCTATAGTTTTCAAAAGTCTGATTTTGAGCCTAATTATCACGATATAGCAGTAAAGGAAGTACTGATTTATGAACTACATCTACGATAAAAAATATCCTGTGACCAGTGTTTTGTTAATTCTAACAACACTTGTCTTTGTGGGGATGCTTATTTTACGTGGTTTTTCTTATGCTGAAGAACAAACTGTCTTTGAATTTGGAGCAGTGTTTTCTCCGACTATTATCATGTATCCTACTCAGATATGGCGTCTCATTTCTGCTATCTTTGTGCATATTGGCTTGGAGCACTTTGTGGTAAATACTGTTACTCTTTATTTTATTGGACGGCAGGCAGAAGATATTTTTGGCTCGCGAAATTTCTTTCTGCTCTATATGATGTCTGGCCTGATGGGAAATATCTTTGTCTTCTTTTTCAGTCCGGATACTCTGTCAGCAGGAGCCTCTACAGCCTTGTTTGGACTTTTTGCCTCTATTGTAACCCTGCACTATGTCGTTCGCGACAGCTACATTCAGCAGCTGGGGCAGTCTTATATGACCTTGATTGTGGTCAATATCATCTTTAGTTTCATGCCTGGTATCAGCCTGGCGGGGCATTTGGGCGGTTTGATTGGTGGCATACTCTGTGCGGTCATTCTTCCTGTCAAAGGCTCAAGCAATGCCTTTAAACCTGCTCAGCGCTGGCTAGTCCTGTTTGGTTATCTAGCCTTGGCTGCACTTCTGATTTTTCTAGGTTTTCACCATTCTTTGATTTAATGAATCTTTAGAAAATAACTGATAAAATATAAAAAAGAGGTTGAGAAACCTCTTTTTAAGTTAAAATTTCATTTTTCTCCAGCTATTTGAAGCCGTTATTTTTTCTCTTGTTTTTTCTCTAATGTATGGCCCAAGTCAATGATATACTGCTTCAAGGAGTCTTTGACCTGCGGATGCTTGAGGGCGTAGTCGATAGAAGTCTTCATAAAGCCAAATTTGTCGCCGACATCATAGCGATCACCCTTGAATTCGCGAGCGAACACGCGCTGCGTCTTGTTAAGAGTATCAATCGCATCTGTCAGCTGAATCTCATTTCCAGCACCAGGAGCTTGATTTTCCAAGATTTCAAAAATTTCCGGTGTCAGCAGGTAGCGGCCGATGATAGCCAAATCACTCGGTGCATCTTCCGGTTTTGGCTTTTCGACGAAGGTTTCCACGCTGTAGAGACCTTTGACGCCTTCACCCTGAGGGGCAATGACCCCGTAAGAGGACACATCATCATGAGGGACCTGCATGACAGCGATAGTAGAAGCATGAGTTGCTTCGTAGTCATCAATCAATTGCTTGGTCAGCGGGACAGCCTTATCATTGGTGATATCCATGAGGTCATCACCAAGCATGACAACGAAAGGTTCGTTTCCTACGAAAGCCTTAGCCTGAAGGACAGCATCTCCCAGACCGCGTGGATGGCTCTGACGGATGAAGTGCAGACCGATACCAGTGGTTTCATCGACCAATTTGAGCAAGTCGTTCTTGCCTTTTTCTTTGAGATTGTATTCCAATTCGAAGTTGGAGTCAAAGTGGTCTTCGATTGAGCGTTTTGACTTACCAGTGACAACTAGAATATCTTCAATTCCAGATTTGAGAGCTTCCTCAACGATAAACTGGATAGTTGGCTTGTCAACGATCGGTAACATTTCCTTGGCTAGAGCTTTGGTAGCTGGCAGGAAGCGGGTTCCTAGACCAGCTGCAGGGATGACGGCTTTCTTAACTTTTGACATAATCAGTTCCTTTCTATTAGAACGAAGTCCATTCGTTCTCAGCCTTGAATTCATTGTTCATGATTTCATAAATGGCATCTTTGATATTACAATTTTGATAAATAACCTTGTAGATAGCTTGGGTAATCGGCATATAAACATCCAGCTCTTGGGCTAGTTCATAGGCGGCCTTAGTGGTGGAAATTCCTTCGATAACCATGCCCATATTGGCTTCGATATCAGCTAATATCTCACCGCGCCCTAGAGCATTGCCAGCCCGCCAGTTGCGAGAGTGGACAGAGGTCCCTGTGACAATCAGGTCGCCAACACCAGATAGGCCGCTATAAGTCAGAGGATTGGCTCCTAACTTAACACCTAGCCGCGTGATTTCGGCCAGACCGCGTGTGATAATAGCTGCCTTGGCATTGTCACCATAGCCTAATCCGTGGAGAGCACCGGCTCCAACAGCGATGATGTTTTTCAGAGCGCCTGCAGTCTCCACTCCGATGACGTCGGTATTAGTGTAGAGGCGGAAGTAGTGATTGCTGAAGAGCTCCTGCACATACTTAGCCGTTTCCAGGTCCTTGGAAGCAGCAGTAATCAGGGTAATATCGCGTACAATGGTTTCCTCAGCATGGCTGGGACCTGAGACGACGACAATCTCGCTGCGAAGCTCTGCAGGGATTTCTTCTTCTAGGATAGTTGAAATCCGTTCGTGGGTATTGGGTTCCAGTCCCTTGGAGGCGTGCATAATTTTCACCTTGTGGTCTAGAGCCTGGGCTACTTGTTTGGCTACCAGACGGGTTACCTTGGTCGGCACGACAAAAAGCACAGCATCCGCATCTTTTAAAGCTTCTTCTAGGTCATGATAGGCCTTGATCTTTTCGTCCAGTACAATGTCTTTGAAATAGCGTTTATTGGAGTGCTCGTTGTTGATTTCGTTGATTTGCTCAGCGATATTTCCCCAAATACGAACCTGGTGTCCGTTGTCATTTAGCACTTGTGATAGGGCTGTTCCCCAAGAACCAGGACCAATCACAGCAACTCGTTGTTTATCCATATCTTCTCCTTATGATGAAATTCCGGGTCTGAATTTAAATCAGTTTTAGAGTTCTATATCTCATTTTACCATATAATATAAGAAATTTCTTGCTTGACATTGTTTTTATCTGTGATATAGTAAGGAAACTAAGTCAAATATGAAAAAAGTAGGAGGAAGCATGTTTTTTAAAAGTCTATTACGCTATAAATGGTATGCCCTGAGTTCGCTTTTGATGACCTCGCTGATGATTGCCAGCTCTCTTTTACTGCCCTGGTTTTTAAAGCACATCTTAGATGCTCTGCAGGAGCAAAATAGCCAGACCATCTACAGTATGGGCGGTTGGCTGATTGGTATCGGTTTTGTTGGGCTAGTAGCAGGAGGAGTTAATGTGACCTTGGCGGCTTACATTGCCCAGGCTGTTTCATCAGATCTCCGTGAGGAGACTTTCCGCAAGATTCAGACCTTTTCTTATGCCAATATCGAGGAATTCAACGCTGGAAATCTAGTCGTGCGGATGACGAATGACATCAATCAGATTCAAAATGTGACTATGATGCTCTTTCAAATTCTTCTTCGCTTGCCCATCCTTTTTATCGGTTCAGTCATCCTGGCCATTGTGACCATGCCCTCTCTCTGGTGGATTATTTTCTTGCTAATCGTGCTCATAGCTGGTCTAACCGCTGTCATGATGGGGATGATGGGCCCTCGTTTTAAGAAATTCCAAACTCTTTTGGATAAAATCAATGCCATTGCCAAGGAAAATCTTCGTGGTGTGCGAGTGGTCAAGTCCTTCGTGCGGGAGGAAGACCAGTTTCATAAGTTCAGTCAGGTGTCTGATGAGCTGCTGTCAGAGAATCTCTATATTGGCTATGCTTTTTCAATCATTGAGCCAATGATGATGTTGGTCGGTTACAGCTCTGTTTACCTGGCTATCTGGACTCTATCTGGCATGATTCAGGCGGAGCCAGGGCTGGTTAGCTCTATCGCTTCTTTTATTGGTTATCTTAGCCAGATTATTTTCACTATCATTATGGTTGGTTTTTTGGGAAATGGCGTGACGAGGGGAATCATTTCTATCCGTCGGATCAAGGAAGTATTGGCGACGGAGTCGGCCATGGTTTTTCCAGACTCACCAGATGAAGAACTAGAAGGCAGCCTACGCTTTGAGCATGTGACTTTTTCCTATCCCAACGATGACGAGCCAATGCTAAAGGACATCAGCTTTGAGGTTGAGCCGGGGCAAATGATTGGTGTTGTCGGTGCGACAGGTGCTGGTAAATCTACCTTGGCCCAGCTGATTCCCCGTCTTTTTGACCCGCAGGAAGGTTCTGTCAAGATTGGCGGCCGGGATCTGCGAGAGCTTAGCCAGGGAACTCTTCGAAAAAATGTTTCTATCGTTCTGCAGCGGGCGATTCTATTTAGTGGGACCATTGCGGACAATCTCCGTCAGGGCAAGCTCAATGCTTCACTGCCTGAGATGGAGCGAGCGGCTCGTATTGCCCAAGCCAGTGAATTTATCAACCGTATGGAAGAGAGTTTTGATAGTGCAGTGGAGGAACGTGGCAGTAACTTCTCTGGAGGTCAGAAGCAGCGGATGTCCATTGCCAGAGGTGTTGTCAACAATCCCAATATTTTGATTTTAGATGATTCGACCTCAGCCTTGGATGCTAAGTCAGAAAAGCTGGTTCAAGAAGCCTTGAACAAAGAGCTACAAGGAACGACGACGATTATCATTGCTCAAAAGATTAGCTCCGTTGTTCATGCAGATAAGATTCTGGTCTTGGATCAGGGACGGCTGATTGGCCAAGGGACGCATGAGGAATTGGTCGCCACTAACGATGTTTACCGCGAAATTTACGAAACTCAGAAAGGAAAGGAGGACTAGGATGCGGACGATTGCATTTTTCTGGCAATATTTTAAGCGTTACAAATTATCCTTTGTCATTGTGCTCTTGATGATGGTAACAGCGACTGTTTTTCAGGTCCTTTTTCCGGTTTATGTCGGTCAGGCTGTTCAGCATTTGGTTGAGTTGGGCCGAGCTTTTGCGGAGAAGGGTGAGACTGATCAGATTCTGTCGACTTTTGGCAACGTTATGTGCAGTGTATTGGTGTCCTTTGTCTGCCTGTCTGTTTCCAGCTTGATTTACATGATTTTGATGACCCGAGTTATTGCCCATTCGACCAATGAAATGCGCAAGGGCCTGTTTGGCAAGCTCTCCAAGATGACAGTTGCTTTCTTTGACCGCCATCAGGATGGAGACATTTTATCGCGCTTTACAAGTGATTTGGACAATATCCTGCAGGCTCTAAACGAGAGTATGATCCAGGTTATGAGCAATGCCTTGCTCTATCTGGGTCTAGTGATTATCATGTTTGTTCAAAATGTTAGATTGGCCTGGATAACGGTAGCCAGCACACCGGTTGCTTTTCTTCTCCTAGTGATTATTGTTAGGCTGGCTCGGAAATACACCAATCTTCAGCAAAAAGAAGTCGGCCGCCTCAATGCTTATATGGACGAGACCATTTCCGGTCAAAAAGCCGTTATCGTTCAGGGGATGCAGGAGGAGGTCATCAAAGGTTTTATTGAGCAGAATGATCGAGTACGCTCAGCGACCTTTAAAGGCCGAACCTTTTCTGGCCTTCTCTTCCCAATCATGAACGGGATGAATTTGATTAATACAGCTATTGTTATTTTTGTTGGTTCGGCTGTCTTACTGAGCGATCCCAATGTTGAAACGGCCGTTGCAGTTGGCCTGATTACTACTTTTACTCAGTTTTCCCAGCAGTATTATCAGCCTATCATCCAGATTGCAGCCAGCTGGGGCAGTCTGCAGTTGGCCTTTACAGGAGCTGACCGGATTCAGGAGATGTTTGATGCGCCGGAGGAAGTCCGGCCAGAGAATGCACCTGCTTTCACAGAGCTTACAGACTCCGTGGAGATCAAGCATGTGGACTTCTCTTATGTGGAAGGCAAGCCTATCCTCAAAGACGTATCTATCTTAGCCCCCAAGGGCAAGATGACAGCTGTTGTTGGACCGACTGGATCAGGCAAGACGACTATTATGAACTTGCTCAATCGCTTTTATGATGTGGATAGTGGCAGCATTGAGTTTGACGGTCGCGATATTCGGGACTATGAGCTGGATAGCTTACGGAGTCATGTGGGCATTGTCTTGCAGGATTCGGTGCTCTTTAGCGGTACGATTCGGGACAATATCCGCTTCGGTGTGCCGGATGCTAGTCAGGAGATGGTCGAAACGGCTGCGCGTGCGACCCATATCCATGACTATATCGAAAGTCTGCCGGACAAATATGATACTCTGGTAGATGATGACCAGAATATTTTCTCAACTGGGCAGAAACAGCTGATTTCTATTGCCAGAACCCTGCTGACGGATCCGCAAGTCTTGATTTTGGACGAAGCGACTTCCAATGTCGATACAGTAACAGAAAGCAAGATTCAGCAGGCCATGGAAGCCGTTGTGGCTGGCCGAACTAGCTTTGTCATTGCTCACCGCCTCAAGACGATTCTCAATGCCGACCAGATTATCGTCCTCAAAGACGGAGAGGTTATCGAACAGGGCAATCATCACCAACTCCTTAAACTGGGTGGGTTCTACTCAGAACTCTATCATAACCAGTTTGTATTTGAGTAGAAAGTTGAGAAATTTTTCCAAACTCTCGTTTGTACTTATAGTACATTCGAGAGTTTTTTATTTGAGAGACATGCAGAGTCTTTGATAAAAAATTTTTATAAGCAGCTTAAAAAAAATCTATTGGACGACTGAGAAAAGGCGTGGTAAGATATACTATATCAAAATAAGGGGGGAATCACGGTATGTGCAGAACAATTGTTGGAATTTCAGCCAATCTTTGTCCAGTAGATGAAGCTGGAAAGAATATTCACACCTCTGTTTCACGCAAGTTTGTGGACGGCGTACGAATGGTTGGTGGCCTGCCGATGGTGATTCCTGTTGGGGATAAAAGTTTAGTCCAGGATTACGTAGAAACCATTGACAAGCTGATTTTGTCAGGCGGGCAAAATGTTCACCCGCAGTTTTATGGGGAAGAAAAGACCATCGATAGTGACGACTACAATATTGTTCGCGATGAGTTTGAGTTGGCGCTCTTGAAAGAAGCCCTGCGCCAAAACAAACCAGTTATGGCTATTTGCCGCGGTTTGCAGTTGGTAAATGTTGCTTTTGGCGGCACTCTCAATCAGCACATTGATAATCACTGGCAGGGCTTGCCATTTGGTACTTCGCACTCCATTCGCACGGAGAAAGACAGCGTTGTGGAGCGTTTGTTTGGTCAGGCTAGCCAGATTAATTCGGTTCATCGCCAAAGCATCAAGGACTTGGCACCTAATTTCCGCGCGACAGCTTTTGATCCAAGAGACAATACCATCGAAGCGATTGAATCGGTTGACAATCATCGTATCATCGGTCTTCAATGGCATCCGGAGTTTTTAATAAACGAAGAAAAAGGCAATTTGGAGCTGTTTCAGTACCTCTTGCAAGAGCTGTAAAAAAATAATTTCATTTTTTTAAGTTACTTTTAGGAAAATTTAAGATAAGTGTTCTATACTAAGACCATAAACAAAGACCTCCTAACTTTGTTTAGAAATCCTAAAACTTTTCTTTTTCATAATAATCTCCCTATAAGAACCGCCCAATTGGCGGTTTTTTTGCTTGTTTTTTACGAATTTAGTATAATAGGGACAGCAAAAATAGAAAAGAGAAATACATGAAAATTCGCGGATTCGAGCTGGTGTCTAGCTTTACAAATAAAGATTTGCTGCCCAAGAGAGAGACGGCTCACGCAGCTGGTTATGACTTGAAAGTGGCAGAGCGCACTCTCATTGCGCCAGGGGAGATTAAGCTGGTTCCGACTGGTGTCAAGGCCTATATGCAGCCTGGCGAGGTGCTTTATCTTTACGACCGCTCGTCCAATCCTCGGAAAAAAGGTCTGGTCTTGATTAACTCCGTTGGGGTCATTGATGGCGACTACTATGGTAATCCAGGAAATGAAGGCCATATCTTTGCTCAGATGAAAAACATCACTGATCAGGAAGTGATTCTCGAAGTTGGGGAGCGTGTGGTGCAGGCTGTCTTTGCACCATTTCTGATTGCGGATGGAGATGAGGCAGAAGGTGTGCGGACCGGCGGATTTGGCTCAACTGGGAAATAGAGGAATAAAATGGCAGACTATTTATTAGTTGTAGACATGCAGTCAGATTATGTTGCTGTAGGAAAAGCATATCATGAAGAATTGACTGCAGCTGTAAATGACAAAATTGCTACCTATCCCAGCGACCGAGTTATCTATATTCTCAATCGTTTTTTCTGGGAGAGAAAAGATAGAAAGAAGAAATTTGCGACCGGCTTGATGGTTGTATCTTCTCGTATTTTTGAGAAGCGTCGGGCTTCTTGCTTTACTAATCCAGATTTAAAAGATTTTTTAGAGGGAAACGGTGCTAAAAGCATAGAGTTTATAGGGGTAGATGGCAATGGCTGTGTCAAGGCTTCCGTTTTGGCAGCTGTCAAGGAGAATTATCAGGTTTCTGTCGATTTGTCTGCTGTCGGAGTTGCCAACCAGAAGAAATTCTCTAAAACACTGAAGCAGTGGCAAGATTGCGGAATCAAGATTGGATAGTTTTATGGGGATCTTAATATGAAAATTATTTTTATCCGTCATGGAGAGCCAGATTATTCACTTTTGGAAGAGGTTGGTTACACTGGCTTTGGACTAGATTTGGCTCCCTTGTCGGCTACTGGTCGTCGGATGGCGACAGAGGCCGCTGCCAATCCTTTGCTGGAACAGGCGGAAATTCTGATTTCCTCTTCTGTGACGCGGGCTTTGGAGACAGCCTCCTATCTGATTCGAGACCGCCAACTGCCGCTTTTTGTGGAGCCTTTGCTGCATGAATGGCAGGTATATGAGAGTGGGACAGAAAAGTTTGAGCAGGCTTGGAAGTTATTTTTTGAAAATAATGGTTGTCTCCCTGCAAGAAGTCCTGTCCAGTATGAAACGGCTGAGCATATGAAAGCCCGCTTTTTCAGTGCCTTAAGCAAATACAGAGACTACGAGACGGTAGCTCTTGTAGCCCATCGCATGCTCATCCGCCAGTTTGTAGCTGATCAGCAGATTGATTTTTGCCAGTTTATTGAATGTGAACTGAAGATTTGATGTTTCGTTGTAAAAAGAATCTTAATAAAAGGATTTTGAGATAGAAGAAAATATGAAAGAATTTAAGAACAAGGACTATGCAACAGAAATTCGTCAGAAAATTCCAGGCTATGATGTGATGCTAGATGTGATTTTCCGAGGAGTATTGCTTAGGTTAGCACCCAGTTTAAAAGTCGACAAGGTATTAGCTTTGGCAAGCCAGACGGATGAGTTGAATGGTTTGGCATCCTTATTTCCTAAGGCAGGGTTGACGGTTGTGGAGCCAAGTGAGGCGATGCTGCAAGAGCTTAAAAGACAGGTTTATCTGCCTCAAGCGGAGTATCTTAATAGTCGATTTGAAGAAGCAATACTGCCCTCTGATTATCAGATTTGTTCTTGCTTGCTAGTGTTGCAGTTTGTTGAAAATCCCAGCTTTTTTCTTCGAAAAATTTATGACTCTTTAAGTGACGGTGGCCTTCTGATTCTTAGCTTTTTTTCCAACCAGCAACTGGGCTATTGGAAAACACTTGCTTCAGAGCTAGGAGCCAATCAGCAACAAATTCAGCGTACTTATGAGAATCAAGCTAGTTTGATGAATACCCTCTCGCCTCAAGAAGTTGCAAACCTACTAGAAGAGGCTGGCTTTACTAACATAGAGCAAGTGTTTCAGGTCTTATCTACTTTTGTTTGGATTATTAGAAAATAAGGAGAATCACCATCGCTAAGAAAAAAACGACCTTTGTCTGTCAAAATTGTGAATATCATTCGCCCAAGTATCTGGGCCGCTGTCCTAATTGTGGAGCGTGGTCTTCTTTTGTTGAGGAAGTAGAGGCTGCAGAAGTCAAGCATGCCCGTGTTTCCTTGACAGGCGAAAAGACCCGGCCCATGAAGCTGGCTGAGGTCACTTCGATTGATGTCAATCGGACCAAGACGGAAATGGATGAGTTCAACCGTGTGCTGGGTGGTGGCGTGGTGCCTGGCAGTCTGGTTCTGATTGGTGGAGATCCCGGTATCGGGAAATCCACCCTGCTTCTGCAGGTATCCACCCAGCTTTCTCATCAGGGCACAGTCCTTTATGTCAGCGGGGAGGAATCAGCTGAGCAGATTAAGCTGCGGGCGGAACGCCTCGGTGATATTGACAGTGAATTTTATCTCTATGCCGAGACCAATATGCAAAATATCCGCACAGAGATTGAGAAAATTAAGCCAGATTTTCTGATTATCGACTCCATTCAGACGGTAATGTCGCCGGAAATTTCTAGTGTTCAAGGGTCTGTTTCTCAGGTCCGAGAGGTGACAGCTGAGCTTATGCAGCTAGCCAAGACCAACAATATCGCGACCTTTATCGTTGGTCACATGACCAAGGAAGGAACCTTAGCTGGTCCTCGGACTCTGGAGCACATGGTGGATACTGTGCTTTATTTTGAGGGCGAACGTCAGCACACTTTCCGTATCTTGAGAGCAGTTAAAAACCGATTTGGCTCCACCAATGAGATTGGCATTTTTGAAATGCAATCTGGCGGGCTAGTTGAGGTTATCAACCCCAGTGAAGTCTTTCTAGAAGAGCGACTGGATGGCGCGACAGGCTCTTCCATCGTTGTAACCATGGAAGGGACGCGGCCGATTTTAGCAGAGGTGCAGGCTTTAGTGACACCGACCATGTTCGGCAATGCCAAGCGAACCACGACTGGTCTAGACTTTAACCGAGCCAGCCTCATCATGGCAGTTCTGGAAAAGAGGGCAGGACTCCTCCTGCAAAATCAAGATGCCTACCTCAAGTCTGCTGGCGGCGTCAAGCTAGATGAGCCAGCGATTGATTTGGCAGTAGCAGTAGCTATTGCTTCCAGCTACAAGGATCTGCCTACAAATCCTCAAGAATGCTTTATCGGCGAAATTGGCCTGACTGGTGAAATCCGTCGGGTTAATCGCATCGAACAGCGCATCAACGAAGCAGCAAAGCTGGGCTTCACCAAAGTCTACGCTCCTAAAAACTCTCTGAATGGTCTCAAAGTTCCAGACAATATCCAAGTCATCGGTGTGACGACGATTGGGGAAGTCTTAAAGAAAGTATTTTCCTGATTTAACAGTATTGCGAAAAGTTATTGCACGTGCTATAATATTGCTAGAAAAAATTAGGATTTGTCTGGAAAGCTCCTATAAGTTGTTTTTCCGGACTTTTTAGGAGGATAATCAACCATGGTAGATCATCGTATGAATGTTTCTATTACCAATAATGCTCAATTTCCCTTGGCGGAGATTGCCTTAGATGCATCAGAGTCTGTTCGTATTCAGACCGGGAGCATGATATACCACACTCCCAACATTGTCCTGAATGCCAAAGTGAATGCAGAGTCTCAATCAATCTTTGGCAAGGCAATCCAAGCTGTGGGCCGTTCTATGGCTTCTGGCGAAGGAGTGTTTATCACTGAAGCAACTGCTCAATCAAATAACGGTCGTCTAGCCTTAGCACCTAATGTACCTGGTCAGATTGTTGCTCTGGAACTAGGCGAAAAGCAATACCGCCTTAATGATGGTGCCTTTCTGGCTATGGATGGCTCTGCCTCTTATACCTTGGAGACGCAATCGGTAGGTCGAGCTCTCTTTGGTGGTCAGGGAGGCTTTTATGTGATGAGTACCCAAGGTCAGGGGACACTCTTGGTAAATTCCTTTGGCTCGATTCAAAAGGTAGAGCTGCATAATGATAGGATAACGATTGACAATGCTCACGTAGTAGCATGGAGTCGAGAGCTGGAATATGATATTCATTTAGAAAATGGTTTCTGGCAGTCCATGGGGACTGGCGAAGGAGTAGTCAATACCTTTCATGGAACTGGAGAAATTTACATCCAAAGTCTCAATATTGAAACCTTTGCTAATGTTCTTCGCCCACATCTGCATATTGACAATTCTTGAAAATTTCTAGGAGAGACTAAGGCAGTCTCTTCTTTTTTGGATCCTTCAGTTTTCCTTTGTTCAAAATGTAGGAAAATGTTATAATCAAGTCATAATAAGAAGGAGGCATTTCTTATGCGATTTTCTATGGACAGTAATATGCAGTTTCCTTTGGTTGAGTTGTCGCTCAATCAAGGAGAAACCGTCTTTATCCAGCGTGGCAGCATGGTCTACCACACGCCGAATGTGACCCTGAATACCCAGCTCAATGCAAGCGGTTCTGGCTTAGGACGTTTTGTCAAGGCTGTGGGACGTTCGATGGTTTCTGGTGAAAGTACCTTCATTACCCAGGCTGTTGCCCAGTCTGATAATGGCTATCTTGCTTTGGCGCCAGATGCTCCTGGTCAGGTTATTCCTCTTCAGCTAGGTGAAAAGCAATATCGCCTAAATGACGGTGCTTTCTTGGCTCTTGATGGTACGGCTTACTATACCATGGAGCGCCAGTCTGTTGGAAAAGCTCTCTTTGGCGGGCAAGGCGGTCTCTTCGTTATGACGACCCAAGGACAGGGCACTCTTTTGGCTAATGCCTTTGGTTCTATTAAGAAAATTGAGCTTCATAACCAAGAAGTGACAATCGACAATGCCCATGTAGTAGCTTGGAGCCAATCTTTGAACTATAACATCCATCTGGAAAATGGCTTCTGGCAGTCTATTGGAACAGGTGAAGGAGTGGTCAACACCTTCCAAGGTACTGGTGAAGTCTATGTTCAAAGTCTCAATCTTCAAACCTTTGCAGGCTCACTTAGCAAGTTTATTCCAAGAAGCTCATAAGAAATAAAACTAGGACAGAAGATCAGGCTAGATGCTGGATTTATCTGTCCTATTTTTTTATAACAAAGCCGACAGCTGACAAATAGAAGAAAAGATGGTAAGATAATATAAAATTATTTGAATATCAAAGTACCAGTAAGGGGAAAGAATGTCATATTTTGAAAATTTTATGAAGGCTAATCAAGCTTATGTTGATTTGCATGGGACAGCGCATTTGCCGATCAAGCCCAAGACCAAGGTAGCCATTGTGACCTGCATGGACTCTCGGCTCCACGTAGCCCAGGCTCTGGGACTAGCACTAGGAGACGCCCATATCTTGCGCAATGCTGGCGGTCGGGTGACGGAGGACATGATTCGCTCGCTGGTTATTTCGCAGCAGCAGCTAGGAACGCGGGAAATCGTAGTTTTACACCATACAGACTGCGGAGCACAGACCTTCAAGAATGAGGATTTTACGGCCTATCTTCATAAAGAACTAGGTGTTGATGTCAGCAATCAGGACTTTTTGCCCTTTACAGATGTAGAGGAAAGTGTGCGCGAGGATATGGCCTTGTTGCGACAGTCACCACTGATTCCAGCTGATGTAGAAATCTCAGGAGCGGTTTACGATGTAGATACTGGTCGGATGACAGTTGTTGAGGAATAGTTGGGAAGTCAATTTCTTTGTCTGCGCATCGGCATTGAAATTGGCTCCTTTTTTATGTTAAAATAGAGAAACGATTTTAATTAGTTAGGACAATGTTATGATTCTTTCCATTATTTCTCAGGGATTGGTTTGGGCCGTCCTAGGTCTAGGTATTTTTATGACCTTCCGGATTCTGGGTTTTCCTGATATGACGACAGAAGGCTCCTTCCCCTTAGGCGGGGCGGTGGCAGTTACCTTGATTACCAAGGGAGTCAATCCTTTTCTGGCAACAGCAGCAGCCGTTTTAGCGGGCTGTGCTGCGGGTGCAGTGACAGGCCTGCTTTATACCAAGGGGAAAATTCCGACCTTACTTTCTGGGATTTTGGTCATGACCTCCTGTCATTCCATCATGCTGATGCTGATGGGCCGTGCCAATCTGGGGCTTTTAGGCAGCAGTAAGATTCAGGATGTTTTGCCCTTTTCAGGGGAAGTCAATGACCTCTTGACTGGTTTGATTTTTGTCAGTCTGGTGATTGCGGCCCTGCTCTTTTTCTTGGATACCAAGCTAGGGCAGGCCTATATCGCGACCGGAGATAATCCGGATATGGCTCGCAGTTTTGGTATCAATACTGGCCGTATGGAGTTGATGGGACTGATTCTGTCAAATGGCTTGATTGCTCTGGCTGGAGCGCTGATTGCCCAGCAGGAAGGCTATGCAGACGTTTCCCGCGGGATTGGAGTAATCGTTGTCGGTCTGGCCAGTCTTATCATTGGTGAGGTACTCTTCCAGAGTCTGACCTTGGCAGAGCGGCTGATCACCATTGTAGTTGGTGCGATTGCCTATCAGTTCTTGATCTGGGGCGTTATTGCTCTCGGGTTTAATACCAACTATCTCCGTCTTTACAGCGCGGTGATTCTGGCCGTTTGTCTCATGATTCCAACCCTGAAAAATAAATTCTTTAAAGGAGCCAAGTTAAGCAAATGACAGCGATTGTAGAATTAAGAAATGCAACCAAGCTTGTAAAGAGCGGCTTTGATGAAGAAAAAATCATCCTAAATGATGTTTCTTTAGACATTCGCGAGCATGATTTTATTACGATTTTAGGTGGAAACGGTGCAGGAAAGTCAACCCTGTTCAATGTCATTGCCGGCACTCTCCCTTTAACCAGCGGCAGCATTCATATCTTGGGGGAAAATGTCACTCATTTTTCACCAGAAAAGCGGGCCAAGTACCTGTCCCGTGTCTTTCAGGATCCTAAGATGGGAACGGCTCCGCGTATGACAGTAGCGGAAAATCTTCTTATCGCCAAATTCCGAGGTGAAAAGCGTGGCTTGGTGCCCCGTGGGCTCAACAGTTACAGGGAAGAGTTTCAGGCGACGATTGAGAAAATCGGCAATGGTCTGGACAAGCATCTAGATACACCGATTGAATTTCTTTCTGGTGGGCAAAGACAGGCTTTGAGTCTGCTCATGGCAACGCTCAAGCGTCCAGAGCTTTTGCTTCTGGATGAGCATACTGCAGCATTGGATCCCAAGACCAGTGTAGCCTTGATGGAGCTTACCAATGAATTTGTCAATCGTGACCGCCTCACAGCCCTCATGATTACCCATCACATGGAGGATGCCCTCAAATACGGCAACCGACTAATCGTTATGAAAGACGGGCAGATTATTCAGGACTTAAACAAAGACGAGAAAGCTAAGATGACCATCGCAGACTACTATGGCTTGTTTGAATAGGCTTTCTCAGAGTTTTGTAAAAGCAAGAGAAAGAATATCTACTAAATAATGTACTGCTCCCACAAAGTTAGACAATTAATGATCAAAAGAATCTAGTTCTCTATTAAATAGGACTATGTCCTTTTGCTTCAAATTGCCCTCATAGATGAATAAAAACCGCTAGA
>NZ_GL890993.1:214998-346577 GCF_000212855.1 Streptococcus sanguinis SK355 | reverse complement strand
TAGATTGCGGTTTTTTTGTTATAAAAATAGTCTAAATCACTCATCTAGGCGAATAAACATCATTGCGTTAAGTAAGGAGATGAGTGCGACCGTATTAATATTATTGGAATAGATCAGTCTCTTGTTCTCAATGGGTGGAATAATAAAATTAGAAATGATGATATCATAAGGTGATTCTTTTAGAGAATCAAGTGATAACTCTAATTCACTCCAAACCTCCAGCTCAAAATTGTTGCTGCAATAATAAGAAAGTGTCTCCGCTACTGATTTTGCATGATACTGATCAAAATTACTCATCACTAATACTTTTAATTTAGGCTGATTTTGTAAAAGATTCAGCACTAAATGTTTGCTGTGAGTGATAAAAGTATATGATAGATGGTTGACTTTCATTGGTGTGCTATGGATATCCAAAGTCTCTAGATAATGTTCAATCCCTTTTTTAATATCTGAAACAAATTGAGGGAAAATATTTTGAAAGTTCTTGATTGTATTGCCTTTTTGATCAAACAGAATAAATTCTGTAGATAGTTCCTGACGGTGCAGATGTGCTGTATTATGCAAATGCCAAATAAGATTGTCATTATTGTCTATTTTTAGATTATATTTGCTTTCTATCTGATCAATTAAATCACTTAATAATTTATATGAATTTTTTACATAGCTGTCTGTTTTTGCGCAGCTCATAAATAGATTTTCATCAATGAAAAACATTTTTTGAAAATAGGAGACAAATAGTTGACCTATCACTTCTTTATTCAAAGAGATATGATATTCAGAATCAAAGCTCGCTACAATGTCTTCGATTCCTTCTGCCTGCATGAAAGATTCTAACAATTGATTGTTAAAAGAATCTTTCTCAACTTCCAAGAAATGACCAAACTTTATTCGATATAAATTTGTAACCAGGAGCAATTTTAACATTCTTTGAGTTGCGAAATTAACAGGGAATGCAGTTTCTTTATAGACAAGTGCTAACAGCTTACACAAAGGTTCTACTGAAAAATCTGTAAAGGGCCATTCAAGAAAATAATATTTTTCCGAAAAATATTGTGCAAAAAAATAACGGATATCAATCTCATCTCCAATAATCCGAGCAGGATTGAGACTAATCTTAAAATTATATTGTTTTTTTATGATTTTGTTAATATGACTGATTATACGATAGAGTGAGGAAGAGCTTATATAAAACTCTTTACAAATATTCTCAGTTTCATATCCTTCGTTAAAGAAGATGAATTCTAAAATTGAAAAATGGGTTGAATACTTAAAAAAATGGTGATAGACCATCTCAATATCACTATCATCGGTATTAATGATACGTATGCCATTAGTAGACGAGTGAAAAATCAATTGAGGAAAAGAGGACTTGACATGGGATAAATCATCTTTTACTGAACGTTCTGTACAATTTAATAGTTCAGCTAGCTCAGAAATATGAAACCAGCGTTTGTTTTTAAATAGTAGTTCTAATAGTTCTAATTGTCTGTGGCTCTTTTTAGACAGTAATTCCCGCATTAAAATATTATCTTTCTTTATATAGTGTTTTTATTATCAGGCAATTATACCATATTTTATGCATTTAACCTCATTTAACAACTCAAAAATATATCTAAAAATACTGATAAAAGCTTATAGAACAAGGAATTATTAATTTTATGTATCTACAATACATAAATACAGAAAGAAAACCAAGCCGAATTATTATGCTTTCAAGTTGGGAAATTATATAATTATATTAATCAAAAAATAATAGTAAAAAATATTATTAAACAATTTTGATTTAGAAAAAATTAGAAAGGAGAATCAATATGCTTTGGTCTATTATTGTTGGAGGTCTTATTGGTCTTATTGCTGGATCAATCACTAAAAAAGGCGGCTCAATGGGTGTTATTGCAAACGTTGTTGCAGGTTTAGTTGGTTCTGCTGTTGGTCAGTCGCTTTTGGGAATTTGGGGTCCTAGTTTGGCTGGTATGGCCTTGCTTCCTTCTATCATTGGTGCAGTTATTGTAGTAGCTGTTGTATCATTTTTTGTAGGTAAAAAGGCATAAATAGTCTTTTTACTTTTCAAAGTACAATTTAAAATTTAATGATGTGAGGATTCAATATGTCAAAATCAAGAAAAATACTTTCCCTTATTTTCTGTATTTTAATCTTGACAATTTTGATTCCTGTTTTACTAGATTTTCATAAAGTTAGCGGTCTGGGGCTCCAGATTTTCGGTTGGAAATTATTCACTTGGAAGCAGATTCCTTTTGTGGGCTACTATCTTTCTAGGTATGTTTTCTGGGGCACTGTGGTTTTAGCAAGCTTAATCTTACTACTGATGTTAGTGATAGTTTTTTATCCTAAGAGACATTTGGAAATTCAGCTAGCTGATGCGGATGGGAAACTGATGCTGAAAAATTCATCAATTGAAGGGTTTGTTCGTAGTCTGTTAACAGAAGACGGTTTAATTAAAGATCCTACAGTTTCAGTAAATAGCGGTAAAAACAAATGCATGGTTTCCGTTAAAGGGGCAATCGTTCCTTCGGAAAACATCATCAAGAGAAGTCAGTTGATTCAAGAAGAAATTGCGTCTGGATTGACAGAATTCTTCGGAATCAATCATAATGTCAAGCTTAAAATCTCTGTCTCAGACTTCAAGCCAAAAGAAGCGGCTAAAAAAACTACTAGTCGTGTAAAGTAAGGAAGTAAAAAATGGAATGGTTTAAAAAATATCAATATCCAATCTTGTCTGGATTAGCAGGCATTATTCTAGCGTGTTTTATCCTATCCTTTGGCTTCTTTAAGACTCTATTTGTCTTGATTTGCGCTACTCTAGGGGCAGGAATTGGATATTATATTCAAAAAATAATATATTTAAATAATTAGTTAATAAAGGAGTTTAACATGTCAAATAAAGATGTTAAAGATGTTGCAAAAAAAGAAGTTGCTCAAGCAGCTCACGAAGTAAAAGGTGAATTGACTTACGATGATAAGGTCATTCAAAAAATCATTGGTATCTCTTTAGAGAAGGTTTCAGGCTTGCTGGCTGTTGATGGTGGCTTCTTCTCTAACTTGAAAGATAAAATTGTAAATTCTGACAACGTGACTCATGGCGTTAACGTTGAAGTTGGTAAAGAACAAGTAGCTGTTGACTTGAACGTAGTTGTGGAATATCAAAAGAATGTTCCTGCATTATACGAGGAAATCAAAAAAGTTGTTGTAGAAGAAGTTTCTAAGATGACTGATTTGGAAGTTGTTGAAGTAAATGTCAATGTTGTTGATATTAAAACAAAAGAACAACACGAAGCTGACTCAGTAAGCCTGCAAGATCGTGTAACAGACGTTGCTGAATCAACAGGCGAATTTGCTTCAGAGCAATTCGAAAAAGCAAAATCTGGTATTAGCGGCGGTTTCTCAGCTGTTCAAGAAAAAGTTGGCGATGGTGTAGAGGCTGTTAAAGACGCTGCATCAAATGAAAAAGCTCGCGTTCGTTAATTCTTTAACTAAGATTAGGAATTCTTATATTCTTTCATTGCTTTAAAAATTGAAACTAATAACGGAGGTATCAATTATGTCTACAGAAGAAAAATTCAACCAAGCTAAAGGTTCTGTAAAAGAAGGACTGGGCAAATTAACTGGTGATAAAAAAACAGAAAAAGAAGGAGCTGCTGAAAAAGTAGTTTCTAAAGTTAAAGAAGTTGCAGTAGATGCCAAAGATGCTGTTGAAGGAGCAATCGAAGGCGTTAAAAATATGGTTAAAAAAGACGAAAAATAAAACCAATAGTTGATTTTCCTTATAAAAAGTCTTTGTTAACTATAGTAACTAAAAAGAGAGAACATTAAATCCTGTTCTCTCTTTTTTTTGTGTATTTGGCTAGGAAAATTGTTCTTATTCCTTGTTTTTAGTTGGAGTTTCTTTCTTCTCCTTCTCCTCATCAATTTTTTGAAGTTCATGGTCATTTTTATATTGAATAATATACTCGACTATGTCTTTTTCAGTCAATCGATCATTAGATAATTGTGAAATTTGAATTGAAATATTTTTCAAACCATAATCGTTTTGTTTACTAAGAATTTCTTTCAATTCCTCATCTGAAAGATAGTTCCCTGAAATAGTTAACTTTAAAGTATTATCTTCTTTATCATAGTTCTTTTGTAGGATTGTGTTGTCTTTAAACTGATCAGATAAGTATTTATTTATAGATTCATTGATTAAGGTCTCTCTCACTAAGGTAGTCGCTGAAACCAAACTTGGAATAATAAGAATCAGCGAAACTAGAATTAATATTTTTCGCATTTTATAGGCTTCTTGATTGTTTTTAATGTAATGATTTTTTACCATAGTTAAGTTCGTCCCTATGTATGTAGCAAGCATAATAAAACTACAGTTAATGAAAAATAAGTAGGATGCTCCTAACATAAACTTAAAGTTTCCCGTTGCTATAGCATAGCCGGCAGTACATACTGGGGGCATAAGAGCTGTTGCTATAGCTACTCCAGGTACAATGTTATTTGCTTCTTTTTTTCGTGCACCAATAACTCCAGCTACCCCACCCACAAAAGCTATAACTATATCCCAAATTGTTGGTGAAGTTCTGGAAATAATTTCTGAACTTGCATAAGAAATTGGAGAAATAAAAAAATAAATCGTAGATGCTAAGAGGCTTAAGAAAACTTGAATAGAAAGAATTTTAAACGACTTTCTGAGCAGTTTCATATCTAGTATTGCTAATGAAAAACCAATTCCAATAATAGGTGTCATTAATGGAGAAATCAACATTGCCCCAATGATAACTGGAGTGGAATCCATGTTTAAGCCAATAGATGCAATCAACATTGCACAAAACAAAGTAGCTAAATCGCTTCTTGATAAATCTAAATCATCGTAGAGCTTATCTCTGAATTCAACTAAAGAATAAAGTTTATCCTCTTTTAAAATTTTTCTCATAATAGTATTCCCCTTATTAAAGTTCTCTAAATTATAAATTCATGCGAAGCAATGAATGAAATAAGTAATATTCCAAATAAAATACTGGAAGAGGTAGATAACCGTTATTTATTTTAACATAAAAATATTACGATTAGAATCAAATTTCTTAGTAGAGTACTCTTAACATTCTTACTGGATTGAAAAAGCAACACATACTGAATTATTAATCGAATAACAAAACAGCATCTAATTTGACTGCATTTTTTCTTTGTGTAACTACTTTTTCAAAATTCTTAAAATATTTTTGTATTTTCAATGTGTAAACGCTTGCAAAAATCTAAATAGAGTACTATAATAGAGTTAAAGAAATAGAGAGAAAGGAAACCAAATTCATTCGCTTTTAAGTTTACTTTGTTGGTATAGTTGTTTGTAATACATAAGTAGTTGCTTTACTTGACATATTGGTTGAATTGTCAGACAGGCCTGCTTAGCTTGCCTGATTGTAACGATAGTATAGAAAGTAGAAGCTTTTAGATGGTTTTCAAACTTCGAGAATTCAATCAATAGTGCTTTATTATACTATAGAGATTTCCAATGCTAAGATAAAAAGAAAATCATTAGCGGTTGAAGGAATTAAAAGTTTATAAAAAATAATAAAAACAATAAATAGAAAATTGTTATTCAGTTACACTTTGGATGAACTGATTGCTCTCATACCAGCGAAGTAAACCAGACCTCTAGCCGAGTAAAGCTAGAGGTCGTTTTTTTTGCTACAATTGGCATGCCGTGTATCTGGGGTGAAAGCCCTCTGGGGGCTGTTTTCTTGTACTTTGCAAGTATAAGATACCGTTGACAGGAAAGGGTTTTCATTGTATATTTATATTAGGGATGATGATTGGAAAACAATTAGCAGTTAGGAGGGAGGTTATTGTAGGAGCAGTTTTTCAAGTGTCATCATTGCTTTTCATTATTAGGAGGGTATGATTATGCCGATTATAAGAAAAGTTCAAATGTATCTTTTGCTTCTGTTTTTCTCTTTGAGCGGTGTCTTGCCAAGTCAGATTGTTTTTGCGGAATAGTCGCAGAACGGGGAGATAAGTGATACAGTGCTGTCCAATCTCTATCTGGTAGACTCTTCCCTGCAAAAAGTTGGTTTGTCCATCAATGATTTTACGTCATTAAACCGGAAAGACGACCAATTTTATAGGGATTTAAAAGAATATGTCAATGATGTGGCAAATCAACTGACAGTCGATAAAGAAGCGATGGAGGAAAAGGAAAAAGCTAAGAACATGGCCAATCAATGGAACTATGCTTTTGAGGTGGCCAAGTTAAACATGGGTCGCGATGCCAATGCGACTACTCTTGAAAAAGAGACGGCCTATATGTATTTGTCTCACTTCGTGGATATCAAGACAGGTGTTTTAGAGAAAGTCGTACCAGAGTATTCTAACGAAACCTACTTCAGTTCCTGGATTGTCAATGACGACAGGCGCACTTACGATACCTATCTAAGAGGGGTTCAGAGGGGAGAACTGATTTATAATACTATCAATACCGTTAAAACCCTAAAAGATAGTGCTGATTTATTGAAGGAGGCTGTCAATATAGAAGAACTTGATTTGACTGCTTCGCAGACAGCACTTAGAGCATCTCATTTGATAATACAAGCTGGTAGAAGTGGAGTAGATTTAAGAAATCAAGTGGACACCTTTAAAACCTTATATAATTCTTCCTCAAATTTAAGGGAACTAATCGCAGCCTTGAATAAAAGTCTTGACTTGGAAAAATATGACGAATACTATAGGAATAGTGTGGTAGACTTACTCTTCAATGCTGTTTCCTCCGTAACAATCGGAGTAGACAGCTATGTTCTGTCAAGTCTGGGAGTTATGCCGCAAGGACTCTTCTTCATGGTCGCCAAGGATTTGATTGACAAATACCGCTGGATTTCGCTGATTCAGTACAATGGCATGCGGGTCAGCAAGCGGATGCTCCGATACTATGGTGTTGACTGGTGATAAGCAATTTGCAAGACCAAGTGAGCCAATAAAAGGTGAGAAACCCGAATATCATACAGCTTGATATTCGGGTTTTTGGAAAGGTAAAGAGAAAATGAAGCTGAAAAAAGAAAAATGTCGGCACCAGCTGTTTGACTATGAGGCCGACTATGTCATCTGCCCGGCCTGCGGTGAGCCTATTGCGGAGAATATACCGAATAATCCCAATTTCAAGCTGCAGATGATTCGGCGGAGTCGGAAGTATAAAAGATTTTTAAGGTGGAAAAAAGGTTATTTCTTTTTCTTGTTTTTAATATTATTTTTAATGTTATTCATTATCTTCAATTATCAATTCTTGGATAGTTTAGTGATTAAAAGCTACGGGATTACAGGTATTGATTCTTTTGAGCCTATTCTCAAATGGAGCTTCTATCCCTTCAAAGATGTTGTAGAGACAGCGGCCGTCCTCACTTTTATTCTTGCAGGACCTCAGCTTGATAGACGAGAATGGCTGAGACGCTGGCATCTTCAAAAGCATGCACATTACTATTTGGCATCATATCTGTATCCAGTAATCAGAGTAGCAAATTATATTCTGTTAATTTATCTAGGCAGTGAATTTTGGAGTAAGCTTATTTATTTAGAAGAGATGGACTTGTTGAATTATCACTTAGGTGGTCAGGAACTGATTTACGCTAGCGCGGTCTATGCTAAGGAAAATCTTCGCGGCCTCTACATTGTGCTGGGCCTTAATTTTCTTGCAGACTGCTGGCTCTTTTTCTACCAGCGCTTGGCTATATGGGCGAATCGTTTTTAGGATTTATGAAAGAGTATGAATATGAAAAAAGAAAAATGCCGCCACCAACTGTTTGACTATGAAGCCGACTATGTCATTTGTACGGCCTGCCTCTTTCTGCCTCTGATCTTTCCTTGCCATATCGGTCTTTGGGTAGCAGTGATTGGAATTTTGGCGACCTAAATCCTGCCCGGCTTTCTCAGTAATCCCAATCACGGTTTTGTCTCGGCTGATCTCAGCCCCATCGATTTTCCTCATTTGATTGAGCGGCTGTTTCTTCTGGACATTATCACTTTTGGGTAGAAGTTGATTGGGCTTTCCGAGCATTTCGGCAATGAAAATTTCCCTCCTGTCTGTCTTCTGCCCTACACTCCTTGTAATAAGCTAGAACGTAGATTCTCAATGAGGTTTCTGCTTATAGAGGTAGCGCTTCCGATTCTAAGCTTGATAGCTAGCCTGCTATTCTTTTCTGCTCATGCTCTAGCAACGGTCGGGCTGGCTTTCTTGGTTACAGCTGCGATAATGGTTTATTTTGTCCGTTTTAATCTGACTGGCAAAGCCTAACCCTAAAAAGGGACAGTTTGCGGCTGTTTCTTTTTTTGCTGTCGGTGTGTTTTTTCGTGGTTAGAAAAATAGCTCCATTCTAAGTGACAATGGAAAAACAATTTTTCTTTGTTTTGAAAAAAGCTGAAAAAATGCTATAATTGGTTAGATATGCGAACCTTAGGTTTGCAAGACTGTAATTCGACTTGGCTAGCCAAGGACCGTTAGTAATAAAATAAAGAATCTTTGATAAAAGTGAGGTTCTGAAAATTGAATAGGAGAAAAAATGAGCAAGAGCAATATTAAACTGATTGCTTTGGGCGGCGTACGTGAAAATGGTAAAAACCTCTACGTTGCCGAGGTGGATGATTCCATTTTTGTATTGGATGTTGGGTTGAAGTACCCAGAAAATGAGCAGTTGGGTGTGGATTATGTCGTTCCCAACATGGACTATTTGTTTGAAAACAAGGAGCGGATTGCGGGTGTCTTTCTGACGCACGGCCACGCGGATGCGATTGGTGCTCTGCCTAATCTTTTAGCAGATGCTAAGGTGCCAGTTTTCGGATCAGAGTTGACGATTGAGCTAGCCAAACTTTTTGTTAAAAATAACGATGCAGTTAAGAAGTTCAATGATTTCCATGTGATTGATGAAAATACTGAGATTGAATTTGGCAAAACCGTGGTTTCCTTCTTCCGGACGACCCACTCGATTCCTGAGAGTTTGGGAATTGTCATCAAGACCAGAAAAGGCAGCATCGTTTATACAGGTGATTTCAAGTTTGACCAGTCTGCCAGCCCGTCCTACGCGACAGACTTTGGCCGTCTGGCTGAGATTGGCCGTGAGGGTGTTCTGGCCTTGCTCAGTGATTCAGCCAATGCAGACAGTAGTGTTCAGGTGGCTAGCGAGAGCGAGGTTGGCAAGGAAATTGAAGATACAATTGCTGACTGGGATGGTCGTGTGATTGTTGCGGCGGTTGCCAGCAACTTGTCTCGTATCCAGCAGGTCTTTGATGCAGCGGCAGAGACTGGCCGCCGAGTGGTTTTGACAGGCTTTGATGTTGAAAACATCGTTCGTACGGCTATCCGCCTCAAGAAGCTGTCCTTGGTGGACGAACGCCTCTTGATCAAGCCTAAGGAAATGTCTAAGTTTGAAGACCATGAGCTGATTATCTTGGAGACTGGCCGGATGGGTGAGCCTATCAATGGCCTGCGCAAGATGTCAATTGGCCGTCACCGCTATGTGGAAATCAAGGAAGGCGATTTGATTTACATCGTAACGACGCCGTCAATTGCCAAGGAAGCGGTCGTGGCTCGCGTGGAAAATATGATTTATCAGGCGGGTGGCATTGTCAAGCTGATTACCCAAAACCTACGGGTGTCGGGTCACGCAAATGCGCGTGATTTGCAGCTCATGATTAACCTGCTGCAGCCCAAGTACCTCTTCCCGATTCAGGGTGAGTACCGCGGATTGGATGCTCATGCTAAGGCTGCCATGGAAGTTGGCATGCTGCCGGAAAATATCTTCATTCCTAAGCGGGGCAGCATTATGGAATACGACCATGGTGATTTTGTGCCTGCTGGTGCAGTATCAGCTGGAGATGTCATGATTGATGGAAATGCGATTGGCGATGTAGGCAATATTGTCCTGCGCGACCGCAAGGTCTTGTCTGAAGATGGTATTTTCATCGTGGCACTCACAGTTAACCGTAAGGAAAAGAAAATCATTTCCAAGGCTAAAGTACACACTCGTGGCTTTGTCTATGTCAAGAAGAGCAGAGATATTTTGCGTGAAAGCTCTGACATTATCAATAAAACAGTGGAAGACTATCTGGCGCAGGATAGCTTTGACTGGGGTGAGCTGAAGGGTGCTGTCCGTGACAGTCTGGCCAAATATCTTTTTGACCAAACCAAGCGTCGCCCAGCTATTTTGCCGGTTGTTATGGAAGTGCGGTAAAAATCTGAACACAAATACAAGAAAAGTCGGGCTTCGGCTTTTTCTTGTCAGGAAGATACGAAGGAGAAATGCGAATGGCAGTGATGAAAATAGAGTATTATTCTGAGGCTTTGGAGATGGAATGGGGTGTCAATATCCTCTATCCGGACGCAGCTCGCGTAGACAAGCCGGATGATAAGGATATTCCTGTTTTGTACCTGCTTCATGGTATGAACGGGAATCACAATAGCTGGCTCAAGCGCTCAAATATTGAGCGTCTGGTTCGCTCGACCAACTTGATTGTTGTCATGCCTAATACCAGCAATGGCTGGTACACCGATACTCAGTACGGCTTTAACTATTACGAAGCCATCGCTGATGAGCTGCCTCGGGTGCTCAAGCGCTTTTTCCCAAATATGTCGGATAAGCGGGAGAAGAATTTTATCGCTGGCCTTTCCATGGGCGGATACGGAGCCTTTAAGCTGGCTCTCAAGTCTAACCGCTTTTCATACGCGGCTAGTCTTTCAGGGGCTTTGAGTTTTCTTGATGCTCGTCCAGATAATGCTGAGATGGCAACACCAGCCTATTGGCGAGGAGTTTTTGGAGACTTTAAAGATTGGAGCAGCAGTCCTCATTCGCTAGAGAGCATAGCCAAGCAATCTGATAAAAAGACCAAGCTTTGGGCATGGTGCGGCGAAGAGGATTTTCTCTACAAGGCCAATCAGGAGACAGTGAAAAACCTGCAAGACTTGGGCTTGGATATTACTTACAGCCACAGTCCAGGTAATCATGAGTGGTATTACTGGGAAAAGCAGATGGAGAATGTGTTGGCCTGGCTTCCTATCGACTTCCAGCTGGAAGAGCGCCTGTCGTAAAAATAGACTGTAAAGTCGTATTCTGCCCTCAGAGTATGGTATAATGATTACGTTTGAAAATCGGAGTGGGAATGATTCCCCGAAATACAAATAGGAGAATGGAACTTTGACAAAAGCGATTCGAGTGCGTTATGCACCAAGTCCGACTGGACTTTTACACATCGGAAATGCGCGGACTGCGCTCTTTAACTACCTCTACGCTCGTCACTATGGCGGGACCTTCATTATCCGTATCGAGGATACAGACCGCAAGCGCCATGTAGAAGACGGGGAACGCTCACAGCTTGAAAACTTACGCTGGCTGGGTATTGACTGGGATGAAAGCCCTGAGACTCACAAAAACTACCGCCAGTCTGAGCGCTTGGATATTTACCAAAAATATGTCAATGAACTCTTGGACAAGGGCTTGGCTTACAAGTCCTATGTGACTGAGGAAGAATTAGCGGCTGAACGCGAACGTCAGGAAGCAGCTGGTGAAACACCGCGTTACATCAATGAGTTTCTAGGCATGTCAGAGGAAGAAAAGGCGGCCTATATTGCTGAGCGCGAAGCAGCGGGCATTATTCCGACGGTTCGTTTGGCTGTTAATGAAGCTGGTGTCTACAAGTGGACTGACATGGTCAAGGGCGAAATTGAGTTCGAGGGTGGTAATATCGGTGGTGACTGGGTTATCCAGAAGAAAGACGGATACCCAACCTACAACTTTGCTGTGGTTATTGATGACCATCTGATGGAAATTTCACACGTTATTCGTGGAGATGACCACATTGCCAACACGCCTAAGCAACTCATGGTTTATGAAGCTCTAGGCTGGGAAGCTCCAGAATTTGGGCATATGACCCTGATTATCAACTCTGAAACAGGCAAGAAACTGTCCAAGCGCGATACCAATACCTTGCAGTTTATTGAGGATTATCGCAAGAAGGGCTACCTACCAGAAGCGGTCTTTAACTTTATTGCACTGCTGGGCTGGAATCCTGGCGGCGAGCATGAGATTTTCTCTCGTCAAGAATTGATTGAGCTCTTTGATGAAAAACGTCTCAGCAAGTCCCCAGCTGCCTTTGACCAGAAGAAGCTGGACTGGATGAACAATGAATACATCAAGAATGCAGATTTTGACACGATCTTCGCTCTGGCTAAGCCGTACTTGGCAGAAGCGGGCCGTTTGACAGATAAGGCAGAAAAGCTTGTAGAGCTCTACAAACCGCAAATGAAGTCTGTAGACGAAATTGTGCCGCTGACAGACCTCTTCTTTGCGGACTTCCCAGAGTTGACAGATGCGGAGCGTGAGGTCATGGCAGGTGAAACGGTACCGACCGTGTTGACAGCTTTCAAGGAAAAGCTGGAAGCCATGTCTGATGCAGATTTTGTGACGGAGAATATTTTCCCGCAAATCAAGGCTGTCCAAAAAGAGACAGGAATTAAGGGCAAAAACCTCTTTATGCCGATCAGGATTGCCGTTTCGGGTGAAATGCATGGACCAGAGCTGCCAGATACGATTTACCTGCTGGGGCGTGAAAAATCTATCCAGCATATCGAAAACATGCTGAATCAAATTCAATAAGATAAACCAGCTTTCGAGCTGGTTTTTACTTTGCAAATTTTTGTTTTTATGTCACAATTGTAATAAGAAAATACCTCAAGGAGATAAAAATGAAAAAATGGATCATCATCTTGATTGGAGGACTAGTAGCCTTACTCGTGCTAGTAACCTGTAACCAAAAGAAAGAGCAGACGAATCCTGCTTCCAACAATTCTAAAGCAAGTTCGACTAGTTCTGCATCTTCTAAAAAGTCTGAAAGAGGGGCTAATTCGAGCGAACTTGATGGTCAAGCGGATAATCAGGAAACTTCTGATACAGGCTCTCAGCAGAATTTGGAAACTGAAGCTGAAAAGTCTGCCAAGGAAACTAGCAAAGGAGAGAAAGAGACTGCATCAACTTCTAGTTTGGATTTGAAGGCTATTGCTTCTGGGGATTTTTCCAGCATGATTGGTACTTGGCAGGATGCCAAAGGGAACAGTTATACATTCGATGCGTCAGGGATTGAGTCAGATGTTGCCAAGCTTGAGACAGGGGATTACTCTGGGCCAGATGAAAATGGGATTTTTCGAGCAGGAATTCGTTGGAAAAACCAAACCGGTGCCGCCTTTCTTATAATTCCAGCAGGAAAGAGTCTGCCAGCAGGGGAGACTGTCAATGGAACTGATCCGACTGATACCAGTCAAGATCGTTTCATCATCACCCAGAGCGTTTCTGAACATCCCGATGTTTTTTACCGCGTAAAATAAGGAGTCTTGACAGACTCTTTTTTCTTATTTTGAGTCCAGTATATAATATATTGATTTTGAATAAAAATTGATAAAACGTTTTTATTTAATAAATATTAAATTTCCTCTTGACATTCGCATTTTCATACAGTAGAATGTTTAAAAATAAAATGTAGAAGGATAGAGGTAATCGCATGGTTAAAGAGAAAGTCATTTTAGCGTATTCCGGCGGCTTGGACACTTCGGTGGCCATTACTTGGCTGGACAAGGATTATGATGTGATCGCGGTCTGCATGGACGTGGGTGAAGGAAATGATTTGGATTTCATTCATGACAAGGCGCTGAAAGTTGGCGCTATCGAATCACATGTTATTGATGTTAAAGACGAGTTTGCGGAAGACTACGTCTTGGTTGCTCTGCAAGGACACACCTTCTACGAACGAAAATATCCTCTAGTGTCCGCTCTGAGCCGACCTTTGATTTCTAAGAAATTGGTTGAAATTGCTCACAAGACAGGGGCGACAACCATTGCCCATGGCTGTACCGGAAAAGGAAACGATCAGGTACGTTTTGAAGTGGCTATCGCCTCCTTGGATCCCAGTCTCAAGGTCATTGCTCCGGTTCGGGAGTGGAAATGGTCTCGGGAAGAAGAAATCAATTACGCCAAAGCTAATGGTGTGCCCATTCCTGCAGATCTGGATAGCCCTTACTCAGTCGATCAAAACCTTTGGGGACGGGCCAATGAGTGTGGTGTCTTGGAAAACCCTTGGAATGAAGCACCAGAAGACGCCTATGATTTGACAGTTGCGCCAGAAGCAGCGCCAGACAGCCCAGTCTATGTAAATATTGACTTTGAGGCGGGTGTGCCAGTTGCTTTAGATGGCAAAAAGATGAAGCTGGCGGACTTGATTCTTGAGCTGAATGACTTGGCAGGACAACACGGTGTTGGACGGATTGACCATGTGGAAAATCGTCTGGTAGGGATTAAGTCTCGGGAAATTTATGAATGCCCTGGGGCGGTGACTCTCTTGGCTGCCCACAAGGAAATCGAGGATCTGACGCTAGTCAGAGAATTGGCTCATTTCAAGCCGATAATCGAAAATGAGCTGTCTAATCTCATCTATAATGGTCTCTGGTTTAATCCAGCGACAGAAGCCTTGATTGCCTATCTCAAATCCACTCAGCAGGTGGTCAATGGCACAGCTAAAGTGAAGCTTTATAAGGGGTCTGCGACAGTCGTAGCGCGTAAGTCTGACAATTCTCTCTACGACGAAAGTCTGGCTACCTATACCAGTGCAGATACTTTTGATCAGGATGCCGCAATTGGCTTTATCAAGCTGTGGGGGCTTCCGTCCAAGGTTCACGCAGAGGTTCAGGCTCACAAGGACAAATAGAAGGGGGCTTTCCTATGGCGAATCATAAACTGTGGGGCGGACGTTTTGAAGCCTCTCTGGAGGGATGGGTAGAAGAGTTTGGTGCTAGCATTGGCTTTGACTATCGTCTGGCTCCTTATGATCTGCAGGGCAGCCTAGCCCATGTCAAAATGCTGGGGCAGACAGGAATCATTGCTCCAGAGGAAGTGGCTGCTATTCAGGCAGGATTGGAAAAGCTGTTGGCGCGCTATCAAGCTGGAGAGCTTGAGTTTGATGTTGCTAATGAAGATATTCATATGAATATGGAGGCTCTTCTGACCGAGGAGATTGGGCCAGTAGCTGGTAAGCTCCATACGGCTCGCTCCCGTAATGATCAGGTGGCGACAGATATGCACCTTTATCTCAAGGATCAGCTCGGTCAGATTGCGGATAAACTCTTGAATTTGCGTCAGGTTCTATTGGATTTGGCAGAAGAGCATGTAGAGACCATCATGCCAGGCTATACCCATCTGCAGCATGCTCAGCCGATTAGCTTTGCCCATCATCTGCTGGCCTATTATCAGATGTTCAGCCGTGATAGTCAGCGCTTTGCCTTTAATCTGGAGCATACGGATTTGTCTCCTTTAGGAGCAGCAGCTCTGGCGGGGACAACGTTTCCGATTGACAGGGAGCTGACGGCTGATTTATTGGGCTTCAAAGGACTTTACCACAATTCCTTGGATGCGGTCAGTGATCGAGATTTTATCTTGGAGTTTCTATCTAACAGCAGCATTCTCATCATGCATTTGTCTCGTCTCTGCGAGGAGCTGATTAACTGGTGCAGCTATGAATACGGCTTTGTCAGCCTGTCAGATACCTTTAGCACCGGGTCTTCCATTATGCCGCAAAAGAAAAATCCGGACATGGCGGAGCTGATTCGGGGTAAGAGTGGCCGGGTCTATGGCCATCTCTTCAGCCTTCTGACGGTTATGAAATCCCTGCCCTTAGCTTACAATAAGGACCTGCAGGAAGACAAGGAAGGCATGTTCGATACAGTTGATACCATCCAAAAATCGCTGGATATTATGGCGGGTATGCTGTCTAGCATGACGGTCAATAAGGAAAGAATGCTGGTTTCAACTCAGCAAGACTTCTCCAATGCGACGGAATTAGCTGACTATCTGGCAAAGAAAGGACTGCCTTTCCGGGAAGCCCATGAGATTGTCGGAAAGTTGGTGCTGGAATGCAGCAAGGCAGGCTATTATCTACAGGATATCCCGCTGAACCGCTATCAGGAAGTGTCGTCGCTGATTGAGGAAGATATTTATCAAGCTCTTGAGTCGCAGACTGCTGTACAAAAGCGGAATTCCCTTGGCGGAACGGGATTTGCACAGATCCGTCAGGAGTTGGAAAGAGCTAAGGAACAGCTGGAAAAGGAATAAGATATAGGGAACACCGCAAGGAAATTGCGGTGTTTTTTAAGCAAATCAACCTTTTAAATATTTGCAAAAACAGCGTCATAGCAGGACTTATTGGCATTTTCGAAAAATATGGTATAATAGATATAATTTTGGTGGATGGAGTTGAGTTTTGAGAAAAAACTATCGCGTCAAGAGCGAAAAAGATTTTAATGCGATTTTTAAAAAAGGGCAGAGTTTTGCTAATCGAAAATTTGTCGTTTACATGTTAGAAAAAGAGCAAAAGCATTTTCGGGTAGGAATTTCAGTCAGTAAAAAGCTGGGGAATGCAGTGGTTCGTAATCGTATTAAAAGAAAAATCCGCCATGTCTTGATGCAGCATCAAAAACAGTTAGTCCAGGCAGACTTCGTAGTTATCGCTCGTAAAGGAGTGGAAGAGCTGGACTACCACCAAGTTGAACAAAATTTATTACATGTGTTAAAAATTGCTAAACTTTATCAGGAAGGATTCATTTGTGAAACAGAAAAGTAAATTAGGGATTTTGCTGGTTGCCTCGCTGCTCTTTCTCACAGCCTGTGGCACCAGTCAAGTAACGGCCGATTCAAATGGCTTCTGGGAGAAGCTGGTCTATTTCTTTGCCGACACCATTCGTTTTCTATCCTTTGGTGGAAGCAAGGGGATTGGGATTATTCTCTTTACCTTGATTATCCGGACAGTTCTCCTGCCGGTCTTCCAATTCCAGACGACTTCTTCGCGCAAGCTGCAGGAAGTACAGCCACATATCAAGCGCCTGCAGGAAAAGTATCCTGGTAAGGATATGGAGAGCAGAACAGCCTTGGCTGAGGAAACTCAAAAGCTCTACAAAGAAATGGGTGTCAATCCCTACGCCTCATTCATTCCGCTCCTTATCCAGATGCCGGTTCTCTTGGCTCTGTTTCAAGCCCTGACTCGGGTTGAATTTATGAAAACAGGTCACTTCCTCTGGCTCAATCTAGGAGCGACAGATCCGACCTTTATCCTTCCGCTGTTGGCGGCTCTCTTCACTTTCTTCAGTACTTGGCTTTCAAACAAGGCCTTGCCTGAGAGAAATGGCGGTATGACAGTCATGATGTATCTGATGCCAGTGGTGATTTTCTTTTTTGCCCTTTATGCGGCGAGCGGGGTAGCCCTCTACTGGGCGGTCTCAAATGCTTATCAGGTGGTTCAGACCTTACTGCTGAGCAATCCTTTTAAGATCATTGCTGAGCGGGAAGCCAAGGAACGGTCAGAGCGTCAATTGGAACAGAAAAAGAAACGTGCCCTGAAAAAAGCACAGAAAAAGAAAAAGTAAGTAAGAAGGAGGACTCTTGCAATGGTTATTTTTACAGGAGCAAGTGTTGAAGAAGCCATTCAAAATGGTTTGAAAACGTTGGATATTCCACGTATGAGAGCGCATATCACTGTTATTTCACGTGAGAAAAAAGGCTTTTTAGGACTGTTTGGCAAGAAGCCAGCTCAGGTGGATGTCGAGCCGATTGCTGAGACGACAGTTGTCAAGGCCAATCAAAAGGCTGTAAAAGGTGTTCCCGAAGAGATTAACGCTCAGAATGAGCCTGTGCAGTCTGTCAGTGAAGCGACGGTTGATTTGGGCCGTGTGGTAGCTGCCATCAAGAAGGTCGAAGGAGAAGGCGAAGTTATCTCAGATGAGGTCAAGGCTGAAATTCTCAAAAATGACAAGCAAGCCAATACGATTTTAGAAGAGACTGGCACCATTGATCTTCTCAAGACCAACCAAGCTATTGATGAAGCAGTTGCTCAAGCAGAAGCGGACGATAGCAAGGTTATCTCTTTTGAACAAGCGGCTAAAGACAAAGCTGAGCCGACAGAAACAGAAGAAAGCTCTTTTGCTGATTTAGGCATCCAAGTTGAAGCAGACTACGATATTGAAGAAGTAGTTGAAAACGTAACGAACTATGTTCAGAAAATCGTTGATGAGATGGATGTTGAAGCGGGTATTTCCAGCAGTCACAACCGCCGAACTATCAACATGCAGATTGATACCAATGAACCGGGGCGCGTGATTGGCTACCACGGAAAAGTCTTGAAAGCTCTGCAGCTATTGGCACAAAACTATCTTTATAACCAATATTCTAAGAGCTTCTATATTTCCATTAATGTCAATGACTATGTTGAGCATCGGGCTGAAGTGCTGCAAAGCTATGCGCAGAAACTGGCTCAGCGGGCCTTGGAAGACCGACGCGGTCAGCACACAGACCCTATGTCTAACAGCGAGCGCAAAATTATCCACCGCATCATCTCTCGCATCGATGGCGTGACTAGCTATTCCGAAGGCGACGAGCCTAACCGCTATGTCGTTGTGGATATTGACAGCGAATAAAAAGAAAGCCGGCAGAGATGCTGGTTTTTGCATATAGAAAGGATTTTTTATGTCACTTTTTCCAGCTATTGAAAGTTATCTGCCTCATCAAGGGGCTAAGTATATATCTCCAGACAAGGCAGGGCAGTTGCGTGAGTCTATGTTGGAGTTGAGAGCTAAAGGCCAGGCGGCACGCAAGGAGTTTGCTGACTTGGTCAAGGATTTTCAGAGCCTCTATCCTAAGCTGACCTTGGAGCGAACCAGCCAGTGGATGAATCAGGCGCAGATACTGAGGCCCCATTTTTGGAATTATCTTAAAGGTTATGGGGAAATCACTGAGCCAATGTTTGCTCTGCGCTTGTATGGAAGTGCAGAAGATTTCGGAGTGTCGCTGGAAGTGAGCTTCATGGAGCGCAAGAAAGATGAGTACAGCCTCAGCAAGCAAAATCGGGTCTTGGAGTTGCCCATTCAGTCGCCAGCTTATTATTTTGCTCAGATAGATGGTGTGAGTCAGCGCTTTGAAGGCACTGAGGAAAATCGTCAGCTTCTTACTCAGCAGCTAGCGGCCGGTCAAGTTCGTAAGGTCTTGGTCAAATACGATGTTTCCCTTTCTCAGGCTGTTTCAAGAGAGCAGTTGCTGTCCCAGCTACAGGAGGCCATGACAGCCTTGATTCCCTTTTATGAAGCGACTCGGGCTTTATGATTACGTTTACAAAGAGAAAGTTATTTAAGTAAGTATTGACAAAAGCCTCGGAATCATATAGAATAGTAAAGTATGTTTAGTAACTGATCACAACTAGCCGGCTAAACGAATACAAGAATCTAAGAGGAGGTATTCATCGTGAAACGTACTTATCAACCAAGTAAAATCCGTCGTGCGCGTAAACATGGTTTCCGCCACCGTATGTCAACTAAAAACGGTCGTCGTGTATTGGCAGCTCGCCGTCGTAAAGGACGCAAAGTTTTGGCTGCTTAATCCAAACGATTTATCAAGAAACCAGCGGAGACTCGAGACCGCTGGTTTTTTTGTCTTAAATTTATGGGTGAAATTTAATAGACTGGCAGGAAAGTTCCTCTTTTTGGCCAGTGTCTTTATTTATGACCTCTGCATACCAATCCCCTTTGTGGCTAAATAGTTTGATAAATCGAACTTGAAGAGACTGCTCTTCATACTTAATTGGAAAAAATTCTTCCTGCCTGTGCAATAGAATATCGAGAATTATTCGCAACTGAGAGTTGTTGATTGTCTTTCTGACTTCTGGTTGAAGGATTTTTTCAATTTTTGCAATCTTGCTTAACTGCTGTTCTGAAATTGAGTTTTCAAATTTTTCTTTTAATTTTTGCAGGTCTATATCAAAAGGACACATATTGTAGTTTTCCAGAGTCAGCATGGAAAAATACAAGGCAGAAATTTCATCTATTGAGAAAATAATAGGAGATAATAAGTCGTTGCTAAGAATTTTATAACTGCCATTCCGACCTAAGTCAGAATAAATTGGAATGCCTAGCGTTTCAAGGCTGGCAATATCACGAAGGGCAGTGCTTTTTGAAATGTGATATCGATTTATAATATCTTTTAGGTTGAATTGTCTTTTCTTATTGAGAAAAATAAGCATATCGTTAATTCTTTGAGATTTATTCATGAGAAACTCCATATTTTTATTAAATGGTTTCAAAAAATGACACCTTTTTATATTATACTAGTTTTAGAGAAAATAATAAAGGAGTCAAATATGAATCAATATTTTAAGGCCTTATTGGCAGAACAGACAGAAATGGCTCTAGCTACTTCTGTAAAAGATATCCCAAATGTAAGAATTGTAAATTTTTATTATGATGAGGAGACAAAGAAATTGTTCTTTATTTCATTTAAAAATAGTCAAAAAATCCAAGAGTTGGCAATCAATAATCGTATTGCTCTTACAACAGTCCCGAAAGGTGATGGGAGGTATGTCCGGATTCAAGGAAGAGTCAAAGAAAGCCAACTTTCTATTGAGGATATAAGAAGCGTTTTTATCCAGAAGTATCCTTATTATCAAGATATTGTTGAGCAACACATAAACTCTTTGCAACTTTTTGAAGTCTCTTTTTCTGATGCTTTCTTGGTCTTAGATAATAATCAAGTTGAGAAAATCAAACTATAAGGAGAAAATAGATGGAGATAAAAAGATGCGGTTGGGCTGAAAATAGTGAGCTTGAGAGAAATTATCATGACCATGAATGGGGGCGACCTGTGCATGACGAGCATAAACTCTTTAAAATGTTGATTTTGGAAGGTCAGCAGGCGGGCTTGAGCTGGCAAACTATTTTGTCAAAAATGGACGCTATGACAGAGGCTTATGAAAACTTTAATCCTGAAAGACTCTCCAATTATGACGAGCAGAAGATTGAAGAATTGCTGACGGATGAAAGAGTTATAAGAAATAGGCTGAAAATAAAGGCAGTTATAAAAAATGCTAACGCCTATTTAAAGCTAAAAGAAGAATATGGTAGTTTGGATTCTTATATTTGGTCTTTTGTAGATAATGAACCGATTGTCAATTCATGGTCCAGTATTGAAGAGGTGCCCGCTCGAACAGATCTATCCGATAAAATTAGCAAAGAACTCAAAAAGAAAGGTTTTTCTTTTGTCGGTTCTACGACTATATATGCCTTTATGCAGTCAATTGGCATGGTCAATGATCATTTGCTGACCTGTGATTTTAGAATATAATTATTTTTCTTTGAATGAGAAAGGCGAACGGTCTATTATCGAATGCCGGTAAATGATATAAAAAGAGAATAAAACCAGAAAGAAACTGATTTTCTTTCTGGTTTTTTGTGTATAGTTAAGCACAGTTGCTTATTTTGCCACTGGTAAAAGTATTGGATAAAGATAGCAGAGCAAGGTAAAGCTTATCAGGGCGTAAAAGATACCGATACGAATGGCTTGGATAGGTTTGTAGAAACGAATCAGGGTTAGTAGGCACCAAAACAAGAGGACTAGGATGAACCATGCTGAAATCAAGCGCAGCGGTGTTGGTCCGTAAAGGTAGATGTAGATGCCAAATAATTTCCAGCCAGCTAGCAAGGCCAGTAGACCAGTAAAGATAAAGAGGATAGTGGCTGCGAATCGCGTCCCTTTCTGATCCCAGAGCGGCTTTTTGGCAATCAGATAGAAGATACCTAGGACTGCAAAGTTAAGAATAGATACCCTAACCAGCTGCCAGAAGCCAGCTACGGCAACAGTTGAAGCATTCTGGGGAGAAATAGACTGAGCTACTGTTCCGTCGCTCAGGAGCTGACCGAGTTCACCTAGCCCCGTCAGGAAGAAGAGAGCATAGGTCAGGCAGAGGCTGCCGATGATAATGTAGGCTGCGAAAGCGGGTGCTACTCGCAAAGGGCGGATACTTGCTTGAAATTTTTTGTAGTTAAGTTTAGTATCTTTTTTGCCTAACAGACTGCCGGCAAGGAGCCCATACAAGTAGAGACTAACAGGGACAGCCAGGCAGGTCTTGAAGAGAATCATGCTGCTATCAAGACTTGAAAAGAGCGAGTCAAGTAGATTCTCAATGAAATCAGCGGTATTGCTGAAGAAAGAGGCAAAGCTGTCTGAAACCTGACTCAGCTGGGACCAGACAAAGTAGACCAAGATTCCCGCGACAAAGAAGCTACTGACAATAATAGCGAGCTGTTGGGCTTTCTTTGAAGATATACTGTCAGAGCTGTCAGAAGAGTCCTGCTGCTTGCCTTCTATAAAGACTAGAATAGCAGCAATGAAATTTTTAAAGGGCAGGATGCAGAAGGCTTGAATTGCATCAAACCAGACCAGGATACCCAAACGTCCCTGGCTTAACCAGCCGGTGCGGGACAGAATATAGAAAGCGAATGAGATGTGGATGGCTAGAAATTGGAACAATTCTAGCTGGCGATGAAGTCCCCAGAGACTTAAAGCTAGGGCTTGAGCTAGCGTCATGATCAGAAAGCTTCTAGCCTCTAACTTGCTGTCAAGATTTTTTATCTGCAGTGATGGATAGGCCAATTTCCTGATTAGGGCTTCGCTTAATAATATAAGACCGATTGCAAAAGGGAAAAAGGGCGCAGTTTGATAATTAAAAAATACAGCAGAGTAAAAATAGGTTAAAAGATAGAGGATTAGATAGCTGATTTTAAAGAATCGCAGTTGCTTATCCTCTAGACCTGTGAAGATGGTCTGTCGTTCTGCTTCTGCGGGCAGACAAGGCTGGACATTCATCTCTTCTTGTGCTGGATATTCCATAATTATTTCTCCTCCTCATCAGGGATATACTCCAAAATATCGCCAGGCTGGCAGTCTAGTTCACGGCAGAGAGCGTTGAGTGTTGAAAAGCGGACGGCTTTGGCTCGATTATTTTTTAAGATAGATAGATTGGCTGGTGTTAGGTCAATCAACTCTGCTAAACGGCCAGCACTGATGCGCTTTTGCGCCATGACAAGGTCTAAATTTATCTGAATCATAAGACCTCCTAAATAGTGTAGTCCACTTGATCCTGCAGCTCAATGGCCTTGCCAAAGGCATTACGGATGACACGGATAATCAGGGTCAAGATGCTACAGGAAACAGTGACTAAGAGCATGGGCAAATAGGCTGTCAGCCCCATAAAGAGGGAGATAAGAGCGACAGTGCCGACTTCCCAGCCGAGATAGCGCATGTACTGAACATTTTGTGTGATAAAGACCTGATTTTTACCGATGCGGCTAAGAAGTTGATAGAGATGGACAATGCAGGCTAGAGCCAAGCAGCCGAGGACATAGCCGAGAAGCAGCAAGATCCAAAAGCGCGTCTCCCCTTGAAAGAAAGGAGAGGGAAATTCGATAACTAGATTGACGACCCAAGGTCCTAGGGCTATCAGGATAATGGAAGCAATAAATAAAAGGCTGATACTGATTTTTGTAAGAGTAATGCTCATATCTTCAGCAGTCTTTTTCATTTTGTCTGTCATAATTTCCTCCGACTAACGTTTCATTTCTTAGTAACTATAACACGGATATTATCGATAACCAATAAAAAACTATCGAAAAAAGATAAAATCAGTCTTAAGAACTAGATGAAATTTTATAAAAATCTCTTATTTTATAGAGATGGATTTCTTGTCTGGAGATGAACAAAGCAGAAGACGATGAATATTTCGCCTGATTTTTGGTATAATGAAAAACAGGAATTGTATACTCTTTTTGGTTAGAAGCGGAGTATGTGTAAGGAGGGAAGAATCTATGGGTGTAAAGCTTGTTCATTATCGTAGTAAGTTATATGAATTTCTCATGGTGCCTGCCATCGTTTCAAGGGATGATAAACATATGTGGAAAGATTTACGGCAGAATCAAAAGGAGCTGCTTCTTGATGTACAGCCGCATTATGATAAGCTCTATCAGGATTTACTTCCTTTGAAAAACGAGCTTGTTGCGGTTAGTTTATTTGAAGGAGCTACGGTGGGACTGGCTCCGCTCCTCTACCTCTACTTGCTAGAAAAAGGAGAAGATCCGGCCAATCCGCATGACTTGTTAGAATGTCTGAAAAAACTAGATGCAGAGCAAATCATCTATTGTTTATCACTTAAGCTTTCTAAAGGGGAAATCATCAAGGGACATCCTGAAGATCTGCTGGCTTTTATAGAAAATAGTGACAAGTCTCCGGAAAATAAATGGTACTGCTACCAAGCTATTCAGCATCCAGAGAAGCTTCGGGACCAATTAGTTTCCTTGCTGGAAAGAGTGTTCGAGCTCTATCAGCCTATTTATGAGCAGTTTGAGAAGGAAGTTCTAGCTTTTGAACAAGAATTTAGCCTATCTGATGTGATGAATGATGATGAGCAGAATGCCAAGCTTCTTGAAAAAGACACACAAGTCTTTGTTCTGTCACCCATGTTTATTGACTCTTTTCTCGAAAAGGTCCCTGATTTCACTTCCTATTCTTTAGTCCTTTCGACGAGAAGTTCCCAGTTATCAGAGGCGGAATCTGAGCTTAACGATGAAACATTAGCTCTGACCTTAAAAACTCTTGGAGATGAAACCCGCTATAAAGTCTTGATTGAATTGATTCAACCGCATGCCAAGAATAAAGATATAGCTAAAAAACTGGGGCTTACAAGAGCCTCTATCTCATTCCATACACAAAAGCTACTAAATTCTGGCTTGCTGGAGCTTGTGATGGATGATGATTCGGTTAAATACACGGTCAATAAAGAACTGATTCGAAAGATTATAGAGAAGTTCAAACAAGACCTAACATAGTTTCAGAAGACCTAGATTCATTCTAGGTCTTCTTTTTTGTACAACAATAATCTAACAAAAAATTGACAAACATCTAATTTATTGTTATGATTTGTTAAACAAAAATCTAACAAGAGTAAAGGAGATGTCGTATGATTGTTTTTACAAAAAACAAAAATTTTCGCCAGTTGCTCATCAATCAATGGATTTCAGGTTTTGGGGACATTGTTTTTTATTTGGCATTGATGAACTATGTCTCCGCTTATTCTTTTGCTCCACTTGCGGTTTTATTGATTTCTCTTTCTGAAACGCTGCCCCAGTTAATTCAAGTTTTTACTGGAGTCGCGGCGGACTTTCAGAAGAATCGCATTCATAAATACCTGCTTATACAGTTTAGTAAGGTGCTCTTATATAGCTTGGTAACGTTTTTGCTGCTTGGACAAGATTCCTCTTTCTTGATTCTGCTTGTGATTTGCTTGATTAACTTTCTGTCGGATAGTCTGAGTTATTTTTCAGGTGCCATGCTGACACCGGTTTATGTAAAGGTTATTGAGCAAGATATGACCTCTGCTATGGGCTTTCGGCAGGCTAGTATGAGTCTGGTTCATATTTTGGGGAATCTAGCTGGCGGTTTTCTCATCGCTTGGATGAGTATCGGAGCTTTGGCAGGTCTAAATGCTCTGACATTCTTGCTAGCTTACCTTGGTTTTTGGCATATTAGTAAGAGCTTACAGAACTTAGAACCGGAGTTTAGCAGTGCCAAGGAGCTAAATAAAGAGAATTATTGGCAGCATTTATTGGATTCTCTTAAGGTCTTACTGGGATTGAAAAACGTTGTGAGGTTATTATTGGTTTTAACCTTTGGGCAAGTCACTCTGAACATTCTGACGCCGGTAGCGACTCTTTTATTGCTGAAAAGGCCTTTTTGGAATCTGCAGATCGGTCAGTCCATTGCCGTTTTAATTATTCTAAGTTCCGCTGGTCTGATCTTAGGGAACATTTTGAGTGGCAGTTTGCTGAAAAACTTTTCGACTAAGCTTGCTATGTATGCAAGCCAAGTATGTGAAGGTTTTATTCTTTGCGGTTTTTTCTGGCAAAACTTTTTACTTGTACTGATAGCAAGCTTTGCTTGCTCAGTTACAGTCGGTCTGCTAAGTCCTAGATTACAGAAATCTGTCTTCAGCCTAATACCAGAAGAAGCAATGGGAGCCATCCAGTCGGCTATTAATCTATTTAGCATGGCTGTTCCGAGTGTTTTATCCATGCTGTTAATAGCTCTTGCTAGCAGTTTGGGGGTTATTTATATTCTCCTCCCGCTTGTGTTAATGCTGGCACTGTCTTTCTACTTAATTATTCCAATGGAGAACTTGAAGGCGGATTCGGATAGCTGTTGAATGGCAGTCGTCTTATTTTATCTACTTTGAAGAGACTTCTGATTTTTCAGGTCATTTTTGGTATAATAAAGGACAGGAAATACAAGGAAGTAAACCATGAAAATTTTTGATACACACACGCATTTAAATGTGGAAGAATTTGCTGGTCGAGAAGCAGAGGAGCTGCAGCTGGCTGCAGAAATGGGCATCAGCAAAATAAATATTGTCGGTTTTGATCGACCGACTATTGAGCGCGCCTTGGAGTTAGCAGACAGCTATGATCAGCTTTATGCTACGATCGGCTGGCATCCGACTGAGGCTGGGACTTATGATGAGGCGGTGGAAGCCTATCTGCTGGACAAGCTTCATCACCCCAAGGTGGTGGCTCTGGGCGAGATTGGGCTGGACTATCACTGGATGACTGCGCCCAAGGATGTTCAGGAGCGGGTGTTTCGATGCCAAATCCAGCTCTCCAAAGAACTGAACCTCCCCTTTGTCGTTCACACACGTGACGCATTGGAGGATACCTATGAGATTATCAAGAGTGAGGGAGTTGGTTCTCGGGGCGGTATCATGCACTCTTATTCCGGTTCTTTGGAAATGGCAGAGCGCTTTATCGAGCTAGGGATGATGATTTCCTTTTCTGGAGTTGTTACCTTTAAAAAAGCGACGGATATTCAAGAAGCTGCGCAGAACTTGCCCTTGGACAAAATTCTCGTCGAGACTGATGCGCCTTACCTAGCGCCTGTTCCCAAGCGTGGTCGAGAAAACAAAACAGCCTATACTCGCTATGTGGTAGAGAAAATTGCTGAGCTACGTGGACTGACTGTCGACGAAGTAGCGCAGGCGACCTATGATAATGCAAAGAAGGTGTTTGGGCTTGACTGAGAAGATAAAAATCCCTCAGGTGATCGTCGTTGAGGGCAAGGATGATACAGCCAACCTGCAGCGATTTTACCAAGTTGACACTTACGAGACGAGAGGTTCCGCTATCAATGAAGAAGACCTAGAGCGGATTGAGAAACTACACCAGCTGCGTGGTGTTATTGTCTTTACTGATCCAGACTACAATGGCGAGCGTATCCGTCGAATGATTATGGAGGCTGTGCCTACTGCTCAGCATGCCTTTCTCCGTCGAGATGAGGCGGTTCCCAAGTCTAAAAACAAAGGTAAATCGCTTGGAGTAGAGCATGCATCATTTGAGGATTTACAACAGGCATTGGCTGGTCTAGTCGGATATTTTGATGATGAGGATAATTTTGACATCACCAAAAGCGATCTTGTACGACTGGGACTACTTATGGGAAGTGACAGCCGTCAGCGCCGAGAGTATCTGGGGGAAGAGCTCCGTATTGGCTATTGTAATGGCAAGCAACTCCTTAAGCGCTTAGAGTTGTTTGGGGTGACTTTGGCGGAAGTGGAAGAAGCCATGCTCAAATATTCAGTCTAACGGAGTAAGAAATGAAAAAAGTAATTATTACGGGCGGAAATAGTGGTATTGGCTATCAGGCTGCAAAACACTTAGCTGAAAAGGGCTGGTCAGTGACCTTATTTTGCCGGCGAAAAGAAGCTGCTGAGCAAGCCTGTGAGAAAATCCGTCAACAAACAGGAAATCTGCATGTGGATTATATCTTGGCTGATTTATCTGAGATGAAGAGTGTCAGGAAAGCAGTGGAGCAGTATATCCAAAAAGAAGAGACTTTAGATGTTTTAATTAACAATGCAGCCGATTTTGATTTATCGGTCAAAAGTCCTGTGATAACCAAAGATGGATTAGAAAAGCAGTTTGCGACCAACGTGGTTGCTCCCTTTTTACTTTCTATCTTGTTGAAGGGCTTGTTGGAAAAGTCAGAAAGTGGTCGGATTATTAATATTTCTTCCCAAGGGCTGGTGCTTTATCCTTTCATGAAGCTTGATTTTGAAAATTTATCCGGTCAAAAACATTACAGTCCTGCTAAGACCTATTATCAGAATAAGCTGGCCTTGTTGATGTTGTCACTTTATATGCGGAAACATTGGAAAGGTATCAAGGTTCAGGCGATCCGTGTGACCAATGTCAAAGTAGATATGCGGCGCTATGATTACCTCAGCGCTTTTATGAAAAATCTTTATAAAATTAAGTCAAGATTTTCGATTAGTCCTGGAAAAATGGCGAAAGTCTATATAGCTTTATCTACAGAAGATGGCTATGAGGGCTTTTTGTATGACGAGAAATGCAAAGAAGTTAAGGCTAATGCATTTGCTTACGAGGAAGAGGAGCAGAAAAAACTTTACACCTTGCTAGGGCAAATGACCTCCTTAAAAGATAATGAATAACGAATTAGAAAAGAGATAAAATGCGAATTGCAGACCATAGTGTGACCCGTGCCATTCTGGAGCGTCACGGTTTCACTTTTAAAAAATCTTTCGGTCAGAATTTCCTGACTGATACCAACATCCTCCAGAAGATTGTGGACACAGCTGAGATTGACAAAAAGGTCAATGTCATCGAGATTGGGCCCGGTATTGGGGCTTTGACAGAATTTTTGGCGGAAAGTGCCGCTGAAGTCATGGCCTTTGAGATTGATGATCGGCTGGTGCCCATTTTGGCGGATACTCTCCGCGATTTTGACAATGTGACAGTGGTCAATCAGGATATTCTCAAGGTTGATTTGGCCCAGTACATAGCAGAGTTTAAAAATCCAGACCTGCCTATCAAGGTAGTGGCGAATCTTCCGTACTACATCACGACGCCGATTCTTATGCATTTGATTGAGAGCGGGATTCCTTTTAGTGAGTTTGTCGTGATGATGCAGAGAGAAGTAGCGGATCGGATTTCGGCTCAGCCGAATACCAAGGCCTATGGTAGTTTGTCGATTGCGGTCCAGTATTACATGACGGCCAAGGTTGCCTTTATCGTGCCGCGGACAGTCTTTGTGCCAGCGCCAAATGTGGATTCAGCTATTCTCAAGATGGTTCGCAGAGACCAGCCTGCAGTTGCGGTACAGGACGAGAAATTCTTTTTCAAGGTCTCCAAGGCCAGCTTTGTCCACCGCCGGAAGACTCTCTGGAATAACCTAACCAGTTATTTTGGGAAGTCAGAGGAGACTAAAGGCAAACTGTCAGCAGCCTTAGAACGAGCTGACTTATCTCCAAGTGTTCGGGGAGAAGCTCTTAGTTTAGAAGAATTTGCTCGCTTGGCAGACGCTTTGAAGTCTGAGGGATTATAAAAAATAGAAGATCTGCTCTATATAGCTGGTCTTCTATTTTGCTAATGAGGTACATATGAAAGTGAAATTTCTGGCTTTTCTCTGCAGTGTAATTCTACTTCATAATAACAAAAAATCCTATCAATCATGATAGGATTGCTTTTTATGCGGAGGAAGGGATTTGAACCCTCACACCCGTACGGGCACATGCGCCTGAAGCATGCGTGTCTGCCGTTCCACCACCTCCGCTTGAGACTCTATTATAACTTATTTTTGTGAAAATGCCAATAGAGAATGTGAAATTTTTTCATACTACGAAAAAGCTTCTATTTTTTCTTTACTAAAATAGTTCTATAATATTGCCATTATAGTAAGTATTTGTTACAATAAAATTAATTACTTATTTAGGTAACGAAATAAAAAAGGAGAATGTTATGAAACTGAAAAAATGGCTGCTATTTTTGATGCTGCCCCTTCTGTTTTTGCTGGATTTGAAGCTGTTTACAGCAACTGCTCAAGCGGATGCTTTGAAGAATGCAATCACAGATATTAAAATCTGGGACCACTCTAATGGCCGCGAAGCAACCAAGGTTAACGGTGCTTACAATTTGGTTCAAGGGGGAAATTATCGTTATGAGCTAGTTTTTGATTTGTCTGCTTACGATAACAAGCTCAAGGATGGGGATACCTTTACCTTTACAGTACCGAACGGTGCAACCATTGCTGATGGTACAACCTTTACCCTGACAGATAATGAAACGCAGGTCCAGCTCGGAGCTGCTAAGATGACATCGAATGGTTCAGGTAAGGGCGGTCTGATCACGGTTACTATTCAGAATTTGGCAGATTATAGATCGAAGACGACTGCCAGTGGAGTAAGAGGAAGTTTCTTCTTTGACTTTCAGGCGACGACAGTAGGCGCTGATCAGGACTGGAATTATAAGCCTGAGGAAACTCAAGGCGCGATGAGCCATAAGGTAACCATTAACGAGCGCAAACAGAGCAGTTTTTCAACAGCCGGTGAAAACTACGCTAAGATTGGAGGAGTCATTGCTAAGAAGCCATATAATTCGGCTATTCTTGGTAAGAGCGGTGACTACTCGCACAACTGGACTGTGCGTATCAATACTCAGCAAAAGACCTATAACTCTCCGATTGTTATCAAGGATGTCATTCCAGATAGCAGTGCACCAATGCAATTCGTTCCGGAGCAATTTGTCCTTCGCCAAGGGGAGTACACGCAGAGTTTATCAAGTATTGCGAATTCTGTTATCTTGAAAGAAGGTCAAGATTATACGGTTGCCTATAATGACACTTATACTGAGTTTACTCTAACCATCAATAACCCAGGCAATCGTGCCTTTATGTTGAACTATATGACAACTTCACCAGCTGATGGTTCTTTAGTATCCAATACGGCTGAGATGGAAGTTGATAATACAAAACTGCCATTCAGAGACGATCGTCCTAGTCAGACGAGTTCTACGATAGAGCGCAGCAGCCGGATTACAGAGGGCGGTGTCATCACAGCTGATATCAGCAACAGTCTGGTTCTCTACAAGCAAGATTCTAAGACTGGCAAAATGCTGGAAGGTGCTGTCTTTAAGGTGACAACTCCTAGCGGTGAAGAGATTACTCTGCCGCCGACAGATGCTAACGGTCGGGTTTCTACACAACCTTTCTCAAGTGAAGAAATCAAGAAAGGTCAATTCACAGTAGAAGAAGTAACAGCTCCGGAAGGCTATGTACTGGACAGCAATCCGATGAAGGTGACTATCAAGGCTGATGGAGCGGTTAAGACAGTCAAGAACACGGTTGATCCAAATGCCAGCAAAAAGCTGACAGTCAAGAAAATTTGGAAAGATGAAAACAATCAGGACGGCAAGCGTCCAGCTTCTATTGCTGTAGATGTCTACGCTAACGGTCAAAAGCTGGCTGATAAGACAGTGACCGTAACTGGTGGCAGTACAGATGCGGAGTGGACAGCTCAGACAACTGATTTACCAATCTTTGATGCAAGCGGTCAAAAAATCACCTATACAATCGGTGAAGATCAGCTTGATGGCTACGATGCTCCAGAAGTAGATCAGGAAAATCTCACTGTTACCAATAGTCGTACGCCAGAGAAAATCGCTATCAAAGCCAGCAAGAAATGGGATGACGCTGAAAATCAAGACGGCAAACGTCCTGCCAATGTTGTTGTCAAACTTTATAAAGAAGTCGGCGGTCAGAAATCAGAAGTTGCGAATCGAACTCTGACCGAAGCTGACCAGTGGGCAACCGAGTTCACCAACTTGAACAAATATGAAAAGGGACAAGAAGTTGTTTATTCTCTGGAAGAAGACGCGGTCCCTCACTATCAATCTCAGGTAACTGGCAATGCTGCTGACGGCTTTGTAGTGACCAACACTTACAAGCCAGAAACCATCAAGATTTCCGGTCAGAAGAAGTGGGATGATGCGGAAAACCAAGATGGCAAGCGTCCAAATGCTGTTAGAGTCAAGATCTTGAAAGGCCAAGATGTTGTCGATGTGCAGGAAGTGACGGCTGCTAATGGTTGGAAATATGAATCCAATCCTCTTCCTAAATATGCAGCAGGCCAAGAAATTGCTTATACTGTTGCAGAAGAAGCTGTCTCAGGCTACACAAGCAAAGTGGATGGCTACAACATCACCAACTCTTACACTCCAGAAACGGTCAAGATTTCTGGTCAGAAGAAGTGGGATGATGCGGACAACCAAGATGGTAAGCGTCCAACTTCTGTTAAGGTTAAAATTCTGAATGGTGATACGGTTGTTGATGAGCAAAATGTGACTTCTGCTAACGAATGGAAGTATGAGTCCAAGGCTCTGCCTAAGTATGCAGCAGGTCAAGAAATCACTTATACCGTAAGTGAGGAAGCTGTACCAGGTTATACTAGTAAAGTAGATGGTTACAACATCACTAATTCTTACACTCCAGAGACAACGACTGTGTCTGGAAGCAAGACTTGGGAAGATGGCGATAACCAAGATGGCAAACGTCCAGCTTCTATCACAGTTAATCTGCTAGCTGACGGTCAAAAAGTCAATACTCAAACAGTCGGAGAGGCAGAAGGCTGGTCTTACAACTTTACTGGCTTGCCAGTCTACAAGGATGGCCAACGAATTACCTATACAGTAACGGAAGAAGCTGTACCAGGTTATTCAACCAGTCTCAATGGCTACAATATCACTAACTCTTATACACCAGAAAAGACAGAAATCACTGCCAGCAAGACTTGGAATGACAGCGACAATCAAGACGGCAAGCGTCCAACTAAGATTAGCATTAAGCTGATGAAGACCGTCGGCGGTGTCAAGACAGAAGTCGCTAGCAAGGAAGTGACCGCTGCTGATCAATGGCAAACCAAATTTGAAAATCTGCCAGTCTATGAAAATGGTCAGAAGATTGATTACTCTATCGAGGAAGATGATGTGGCTGGCTACACTAAAGAAATCAAAGATTTCACAGTTACCAACTCTTACACTCCAGAGATGATCAAGATTTCCGGTCAAAAAGTCTGGGATGACGCTGATAACCAAGATGGCAAGCGCCCGGCTTCTGTTAAGGTTAAGGTGAAAAATGGCGATACTGTCGTAGATGAGCTGGAAGTAACAGCTGCTAACGATTGGAAGTTTGAGTCTAAAGCTCTTCCTAAGTATGCAGCAGGTCAAGAGATTGCCTATACTGTTACTGAAGAAGCAGTTGCGGAATATCAAACTAAGATTGATAAGTTCACCATTACTAATTCTTACACTCCTCAAAGTACGGAGTATGCTGTTACGAAGGTCTGGGATGATGCTAATAACCAAGACGGTAAGCGTCCAGCTTCTATCACAGTGCAACTGTATAGCTCAGTAAATGGTAAAGAGCCAGTTGCTGTCGCAGGTAAGACATTAACCTTGACGGCTGATAATGAGACAGCTGCTAACACTTGGAAAGCAAGCTTCACCAATCTGCCTCAGTTTGACAAGGGACAGGAGATCACCTACTCTGTCAAAGAGGATGATGCAACAGTAGCCGCTTTGAAAGAAAAAGGTTATAGTCCGAAAGTAGAAGGTCAGACAATCACTAACTCTCATACTCCTGAGCAGGTTAAAGTTTCTGGTCAGAAAGTCTGGGATGATGCAGACGATCAAGACGGCAAACGCCCAACATCTATTACAGTTAAAGTAATGGATGGAAGCACAGTTGTTGATAGACTTGAAGTAACAGCTGCTAATGGATGGAAGTTTGAATCTAAAGACCTGCCTAAATATAGAAATGGTCAAGAGATTGTCTACACACTTACTGAAGATGCCGTTGCTCAGTATGAAACTAAGATTGATAAGTTCACCGTTACCAACTCCTACACTCCAGAAACCGTTAAAGTCTCTGGTCAAAAGGTTTGGGATGATGCAAATAACCAAGATGGCAAGCGCCCAGCATCTATCAAGGTCAAGATTTTGGACGGAGATAAGGTGGTAGATGAGCTGGAAGTAACAGCTGCTACTGACTGGAAGTTTGAGTCTAAGGATCTGCCTAAGAATAAGAAGGGCAAGAAAATCAACTATACAGTCCTTGAAGAAGTGACAGTTGAGGGTTATAGCAGCAGCCAAGAACAAGCAACAGATGGCAGCTTCACTTTGACTAATAGCTATAAACCAACCCAGATTGCTGTTAAGGGAACTGCGGTATGGTCAGATGCTGAAAATCAAGATAAGGTTCGACCTTCTAAGATTACTGTTCGACTCTTGGCAGATGGCAAACCAATCAAAGAAGAGGTTGTGTCAGGAGAAAATGGTTGGCAGTATAACTTTAGCAACCTTCCTAAGTACAAGGACGGTAAGGAAATTGTCTATAGCGTTGCGGCTGATCCAGTAGATGACTACAAGCTTGAGATCAACGGTACTCAGCTGACCTTCAGTCATATCCCTACTAAGAAAGTGGCAGTTGAAGGAGAGGTTTTACCTAATAAGCCAGGCGGTCAAGCTCCGAAAGTCGGAGGAAAAGCTCTTCCTCGTACTGGACAGGAAGAAAGTCTTCTTGTTACTATTCTTGGCTTCCTAGCAGCGCTTCTCGCAGGAGGAATGCTGATGGCTAAGGCGAAACGCAGCTAATCAGTTTTGTGACTTACTGAAAGGCACAGTAAATATCTCATTCGATATGAAAAAGCGAACAGGTTCTTTTGAGCTTGTTCGCTTTTATCATGTCAGTTTCATCTCAAGTATTTTAAAACAACTGCTTTCTATGAAAAATGAACCTAACCTTAAGAAATGTCTTCTATGCAAAACAAGCAAGCTAAATCTCGCTTTTTTTGTTATAATGAGTGTATTAACTTTTAAGGAGCAATCTTGCAAGGAAAAATCATTAAGGCTCTGGCTGGTTTCTATTATGTGGAGTCGGACGGACAGGTTTATCAAACCAGAGCGCGGGGTAATTTTCGCAAAAAAGGACAGACGCCTTATGTTGGTGATGAAGTCGAATTTTCAGCTGAAAAAGACTCGGAAGGCTATATTTTAAAAATAGCAGAGCGAAAGAACAGTCTTGTACGCCCTCCGATTGTCAATATTGACCAGGCGGTTGTAATCATGAGCGCGAAAGAGCCGGATTTCAATACCAATCTGTTAGATCGTTTTCTGGTACTTTTAGAGCATAAGCGGATTCATCCTATTATCTACATCAGCAAGTTAGACCTGCTAGAGGACGAGCGGAGCTTGGATAGTTATGTGGATGTCTATCAGGCTATCGGCTATGAAGTTCTTAGGAGTCCCGAGCAGTTGCTGCCGCTTTTGACAGGAAAAATCACTGTTTTTATGGGACAGACTGGGGTCGGAAAGTCCACCCTGCTCAATAAAATCGCCCCAGACTTAGAGTTAGAAACAGGAGAGATTTCTGAAAGTCTGGGTCGAGGTCGCCATACGACACGGGCTGTCAGCTTTTACAATCTAAACGGTGGGAAGATTGCCGATACGCCAGGATTTTCGTCTTTGGATTACGAGGTGAGTACAGCTGAAGATCTCAATCAAGCTTTTCCAGAGATTGTTGAGTTCAGCCAGTCCTGTAAGTTTCGTACCTGTACCCATACCCATGAACCGGCTTGTGCTGTCAAGCCAGCAGTTGAGTCCGGCCAGATAGCTTCATTCCGCTTTGATAATTACCTACAGTTTCTCAGCGAGATCGAGAATCGTCGGGAAACCTATAAAAAAGTTGCCAAAAAAAATTCTAAATAAGGAGAAGAACTATGATATCATTCAAAATCGCCCCTTCAATCTTAAGTGCGGACTATGCTAATTTTGAATCTGAATTGAAAAAGTTAGAAGCGACAGGTGCTGAGTATGCCCATATTGATATTATGGATGGTCATTTTGTACCCAATATCAGCTTTGGAGCTGGGGTTGTTGCCAGTATGCGTCCTCACAGCAAGCTAGTCTTTGACTGCCATCTGATGGTTTCCAATCCTGAGCACCATATCGAAGAATTCGCTCGTGCTGGTGCAGATATCATTAGCATCCATGCCGAAGCGACGCCACATATCCACGGAGCGCTACAGAAGATTCGAGCAGCGGGAGTCAAGCCTAGTGTTGTGATTAACCCGGGAACTCCAGTCGAAGCAGTCAAAAATGTTTTAAATCTGGTTGACCAAGTCCTTGTGATGACAGTTAATCCAGGCTTTGGCGGCCAGGCCTTTCTGCCAGAAACCATGGATAAGATTCGCGAATTGGTCGTTCTGCGCGAAGTTAATCAGCTGAATTTTGATATTGAAGTGGATGGCGGTATTGACGATAAGACGATAGGAATTGCTAAGGAAGCTGGTGCCAATGTCTTCGTAGCAGGCAGCTATGTCTTCAAAGGTGATGTCAATCATCAAGTCCAAACCTTACGGGATGCCCTACATGACTAAGGTTGCGCTGTTTGCTGGCGGAAACTTGGAGCATTTTAGCTTAGATTTTGATGTGTTGGTCGGAGTAGACCGTGGAAGCCTTTTTCTGCTTGAGCAGGGAGTTTGTCCTGATTTGGCTGTCGGGGATTTTGACTCTGTGACCAAGGAGGAGTTGCTGCGCATAAAAGATAGTGTCAAGGAAGTCGTTCAGGCCCATCCTGAAAAGGATGATACAGACCTGGAGTTAGCTGTTCTGGCTTGTTTTGAACGGTATCCAGATGCCCGTTTGACCATTTTCGGCGCCTTTGGCGGCCGTCTGGATCATGCCTTGGCTAATGTCTTCCTGCCCAGTAATGAAAAAATTGCACCATATATGGAGAAGATTTTTCTGGAAGACGAACAGAATCTGCTGACCTATGTTCCCAAGGGTCGCCATGAAATCAAACCGGTAGCTGGTATGCGCTATCTGGCCTTTCTGCCGTCGGATGATGCTGCCTTAACGATTGAGGGCGCCAAATATCCGCTCAATAAAGATAACTTTTTTTTCAAAAAAGTGTATGCTTCTAACGAATTTATAGATAAGCCCATTTATTTGAACTTTGATAGCGGCTATACAGTCGTCATTTACAGCAAAGACAGGAGCTGATATGGAGTTTATAATTATCCTCATTCTTTTAGGAAACCTAGTGCTGACCTTTCTCCTATGGCAAAAGCTCAGTCAGCAGACTGAGACGCTAAAGCAAGTCTTGGAAAATCAGGCAGATTATCTATCGGATCAGTTGGACTATCGCTTGGAGCAGGAAAGCCAGAAAAAGCAAACGGCTCAGAAAGAGCTGGAATTAGCTCTGGGAGATCGTTTGAGCGAGGTCAGGACAGATTTGCACCGCAACTTGACAGAGCTGCGCTTGGAAATCAGTGACAACCTGACCAAGAATCGGGATAAAACTGACGAGCGTATGCGGCAAATCCAAGAGTCAAATGAAACCCGTCTAGAACAGATGCGACAGACTGTTGAAGAAAAACTGGAGAAAACACTTCAGACTCGTCTTCAGACTTCTTTTGAGACCGTCTCTAAGCAGTTGGAGTCTGTCAATCGTGGCCTGGGAGAAATGCAGAGTGTTGCTCGAGATGTCGGTACACTGAATAAGGTCTTATCCAACACCAAGACTCGGGGGATTCTTGGGGAGTTGCAGCTAGGCCAGATTATCGAGGACATCATGACGGCCAGTCAGTATGAGCGAGAGTTTGTGACGGTGGCCGGCTCCAGTGAGCGTGTTGAATATGCTATTAAACTGCCGGGACAGACAGAGGATGAATATGTCTATCTGCCCATTGATTCTAAGTTTCCTCTGGCTGATTACTACCGTTTGGAAGATGCTTATGAGTCTGGCAGCAAGGAAGAGATTGAGCTCTACCGCAAGTCTCTCTTAGCAAGTGTTAAACGCTTTGCCAAGGATATTAAGAGTAAATATCTGGCACCACCAGCTACGACCAATTTTGGAATTATGTTTCTGCCAACGGAAGGTCTCTATTCGGAAGTGGTCCGCAACCCAGCCTTTTTTGACAGTTTGCGACGTGAGGAGCAGATTGTGGTAGCGGGACCATCAACCCTATCTGCCTTGCTCAATTCACTGTCTGTCGGCTTTAAAACGCTCAATATCCAAAAAAGTGCGGACGACATCAGCAAGGTTCTGGGTTCTGTCAAATCCGAGTTTAACAAGTTCGGTGGCATTCTGACCAAGGCACAAAAGCACTTGCAGCATGCTTCGGGCAATATTGATGAACTCTTAACCCGTAGGACAGGAGCTATCGAAAGAACCTTACGCCATATTGAGCTGTCTGACCAAGACCTCGATTTGAACTTACTTGATTTTTCAGAAGAAAGGGAAAACAATGAAGATTAATCAAATGAAAAAAGATGAACTGTTTGAAGGTTTCTATCTGATCAAGTCAGCAGAAGTCCGTCAGACAAGGGCTGGGAAAAATTATCTGGCCTTCACTTTCCAAGACGATACAGGAGTGATCGAGGGTAAACTTTGGGATGCTCAGCCACATAATGTTGAAGAATTCACAGCTGGTAAGGTCGTACACATGCAAGGCCGGCGGGAAGTCTACAATAACACGCCTCAGGTAAATCAACTGACCCTGCGCCTTCCTAAGGCTGGAGAGCCCAATGATCCAGCGGATTTCAAGGAAAAACCGCCAGTAGACCAGAAAGAAATCCGAGACTATTTATCTCAAATGATTTTCAAGATTGAGAATTCGGTCTGGCAGCGCGTGGTGCGCTCGCTTTATAGCAAGTATGACAAGGAGTTTTATTCTTATCCAGCAGCTAAGACCAATCACCATGCTTTTGAGTCTGGTCTAGCTTTTCATACAGCTACTATGGTCAAGCTGGCAGATGCTATAGGAGACATTTATCCTCAGCTTAATAAAAGCTTGCTTTTTGCGGGGATTATGCTTCATGACTTGGCCAAGGTCATTGAGCTCAGTGGTCCAGAAAATACCGAGTACACCGTGCGAGGCAATCTGATTGGGCACATCGCTTTGATTGATGAAGAATTGACCAAGACCCTGATGGAGCTGAAAATTGATGACAGCAAAGAAGAAGTAATCGTCCTGCGGCATGTGCTTCTCAGCCACCACGGTCTCTTGGAATATGGCAGTCCTGTCCGGCCTAAGATTATGGAGGCGGAGATTCTGCACATGATTGATAATCTGGATGCGGAGATGATGATGATGACTGCTGCCTTAGGACTTGTAGATCCAGGTGAAATGAGCAATAAAATATTCGCTCTTGAAGGCCGTTCCTTCTACAAACCAAAACTTGAATAGTAAAATACGAAAAATGGACATTACTTGGAAAAGAATGTTCGTTTTTTTGTTTCTGTTGTGGTATAATGAATAAAATAACTTTAATTGGTGAAAAAATGAAATTAAGAAGAAGTGAGCGTATGGTGGTTATTTCTAATTATTTGATTAACCATCCTTATGAATTAACGAGCTTAAATACATTTGCAGAAAAATACGAATCTGCCAAATCTTCTATTTCAGAAGATATTGTCATTATTAAGCGAGCCTTTGAAGAGATTGAAATTGGGACCATCGAAACGATTACTGGTGCCGGTGGAGGAGTGATTTTCAGCCCGTCCATCTCAGATGCAGAAGCTAAGACCATTGTGCAAGGTCTTTGTGATCAGCTGTCTGAAAGCAATCGGATTCTTCCGGGGGGCTACATTTACCTATCGGACCTACTCAGTACTCCATCCATTTTGAATAATATCGGACGGATTATTGCCAAAAGCTTTAAAGATCAACAGATTGATGCAGTCATGACAGTTGCGACTAAGGGGGTTCCTTTGGCCAATGCCGTAGCCAACGTACTTAATGTACCTTTTGTCATCGTTCGTCGGGATTTAAAGATTACAGAAGGATCAACGGTCAGTGTCAACTACGTATCGGGCTCCAGCGGAGATCGTATCGAAAAGATGTTCTTGTCCAAGCGAAGTCTCAAGGCCGGTAGTCGCGTCTTGATTGTGGATGACTTCCTCAAAGGCGGGGGAACCATTACAGGGATGATTAGCCTCTTATCTGAGTTTGACTCTGAGTTGGCAGGTGTAGCTGTCTTTGCGGACAATGCGCAGGCCAACCGCGATTATCTGGACTATAAATCGCTCTTGAAAGTAACCAATATTGATGTCAAGGCGAATACCATTGATGTGGAAATTGGAAATATATTTGATTAGGGAAAAGGGCGGAGATTATAGATGAAAACAGTTTTAGAAAAGTTTGACCACAGTCCGCTGTGGATTCGTTTAGGAGTATTGTCGATTTTATTTGGGATTCTGATTACTGGCATGATTTTGGTGCAGCGACAGTCTAATTCCAATAGGAATTCAGTTAGTTCAGCTGCGAGCATCGCATCAAGCAGCTCTTCCTTACAACTGTCTTCTGCGCAAAAAGAAGCACAGGAAAAAGAAATTCAGGAAGAGGAGAAAGCAGTTCAGGCCGCAGAAGAAGCAGTTAAACAGCTTGAAACCATGCAAACTTTGGAAGATTTGCAGCTAGCTAAGACTGCAGCAGAGAAGGTCAAGGATGCAGCTACTAAGGCTAGATTCCAAAGCCGTATTCATGCAATAGCTGTCCTGATTGACCCAGAAGGGGCTCAGACTGGTGTTTATGAAAATCCAGCTGCTGCATCAGAAGAAGCAGTGGCTCAGCCGCAGCAGTAACCTAGTGCTAATCTCAGAGGCAGAGATAAGCTTAAAATAGAAAAAATGTATTGACAGAAAAGTATCGTCGTGCTATAATGATAGACGGTACTTTTTACTTTTGGTCTCTCAAAAGTGTACAGAGACGTGCTGACAAATGTTGCAAAAGTACACGTAGATGGTAGCTGTCACCAAGTGTATCATCACCAAAATTAAAAAAATACAGGAGAATGTAGATGCCTACAATTAACCAATTGGTTCGCAAACCGCGTAAATCAAAAGTAGAAAAATCTAAATCACCAGCTTTGAACGTTGGTTACAACAGCCATAAAAAAGTTCAAACAAACGTATCTTCACCACAAAAACGTGGAGTTGCAACCCGTGTCGGAACTATGACACCTAAGAAACCGAACTCTGCCCTTCGTAAGTTTGCCCGTGTACGTCTGAGTAACCTGATTGAAGTTACAGCTTACATCCCAGGTATCGGACACAACCTGCAAGAGCACAGTGTGGTGCTTCTTCGTGGTGGACGTGTAAAAGACCTTCCAGGGGTACGTTACCATATCGTCCGCGGTGCACTTGATACAGCAGGTGTTACTGATCGTAAACAAGGCCGTTCTAAATACGGTACTAAAAAACCAAAAGCATAAGGAAAGGGGAGAAAGATAAATGAGTCGTAAAAACCAAGCGCCTAAGCGCGAAGTATTGCCAGATCCGCTTTACAATTCAAAATTAGTTACTCGTCTTATCAACCGCGTTATGCTTGATGGTAAGCGTGGTACAGCGGCTTCTATCGTTTACGGAGCTTTTGACCAAATCAAAGAAGCAACTGGAAACGATGCGTTGGAAGTATTTGAAACAGCTATGGAAAACATCATGCCTGTACTTGAAGTTCGTGCTCGCCGTGTCGGTGGTTCAAACTACCAAGTTCCGGTTGAAGTTCGTCCAGAACGCCGCACAACACTTGGCCTTCGCTGGTTGGTAACTATTGCTCGTCAACGTGGTGAGCACACAATGGTTGACCGCCTTGCAAAAGAAATCTTGGATGCATCTAACAACACTGGTGCAGCTGTTAAGAAACGTGAAGACACTCACCGTATGGCAGAAGCTAACCGTGCCTTCGCACACTTCCGTTGGTAATATAGGAGGCGAAAGCGTTAAGAAAGTCCCAGAGAAAATAGGGAATCGAAGCAGGTTGCAATTGCAACCAATGAGATTCATCTTTTTCTCCAGACTTTTAGCCCGAGTTCAATTGAGCTCGGTCAGCTCTTAGCTATCATTCAACTGATCATCTCACAAGTTGAGACCAACAAAAACAAGATAAGCATTGAGAACGGGTAGGTCCTGCCTATCCGTTTTTGCTAAATAATGTTATAATAAACTGTAAAATAAATTAATAGGAGAAATAACCAAATGGCTCGCGAATTTTCACTTGAAAAAACTCGTAATATCGGTATCATGGCCCACGTCGATGCTGGTAAAACAACAACAACTGAGCGTATTCTTTACTACACTGGTAAAATCCACAAAATCGGTGAAACTCACGAAGGTGCGTCACAAATGGACTGGATGGAGCAAGAGCAAGAGCGTGGTATCACTATCACATCTGCTGCGACAACTGCTCAATGGAACAACCACCGTGTAAACATCATCGACACACCGGGACACGTGGACTTCACAATCGAAGTACAACGTTCTCTTCGTGTCTTGGACGGTGCGGTAACCGTTCTTGACTCACAATCAGGTGTTGAGCCTCAAACTGAAACAGTTTGGCGCCAAGCAACTGAGTACGGAGTTCCTCGTATCGTATTTGCTAACAAGATGGACAAGATTGGTGCTGACTTCCTCTACTCAGTAAGCACTTTGCATGATCGTCTTCAAGCAAACGCTCATCCAATCCAATTGCCAATTGGTTCAGAAGATGACTTCCGCGGAATTATCGACTTGATCAAGATGAAGGCTGAAATCTATACTAACGACCTTGGTACAGATATTTTGGAAGAAGATATCCCAGCTGAATACCTTGAGCAAGCTCAAGAATACCGTGAAAAATTGGTGGAAGCAGTTGCGGAAACTGATGAAGACTTGATGATGAAATACCTTGAAGGTGAAGAAATCACTAACGAAGAATTGAAAGCTGGTATCCGTAAAGCAACTATCAATGTTGAATTCTTCCCAGTATTGTGTGGTTCAGCCTTCAAGAACAAGGGTGTTCAATTGATGCTTGATGCAGTTATCGATTACTTGCCAAGCCCACTTGATATCCCAGCAATCAAAGGTATCAACCCAGATACAGATGAAGAAGAAACTCGTCCTGCATCTGATGAAGAGCCATTTGCAGCTCTTGCCTTCAAGATTATGACTGACCCATTCGTAGGTCGTTTGACTTTCTTCCGTGTCTACTCAGGTGTCTTGAACAGCGGTTCATACGTATTGAACACTTCTAAAGGTAAACGTGAGCGTATCGGACGTATCCTGCAAATGCACGCCAACAGCCGTAACGAAATCGAAACAGTATACGCTGGTGATATCGCTGCTGCCGTAGGTTTGAAAGATACAACTACTGGTGACTCATTGACAGATGAAAAAGCTAAAATCATCCTTGAGTCTATCAATGTTCCAGAACCAGTTATCCAATTGATGGTTGAGCCTAAGTCTAAGGCTGACCAAGACAAGATGGGTGTTGCCCTGCAAAAACTGGCTGAAGAAGATCCAACATTCCGTGTTGAAACAAACGTTGAAACTGGTGAAACAGTTATCTCTGGTATGGGTGAGCTTCACTTGGATGTCCTTGTTGACCGTATGCGTCGTGAGTTCAAGGTTGAAGCAAACGTAGGTGCACCTCAAGTATCTTACCGTGAAACTTTCCGCGCTTCTACTCAAGCTCGTGGATTCTTCAAGCGCCAATCTGGTGGTAAAGGTCAGTTCGGTGACGTTTGGATTGAATTTACACCAAACGAAGAAGGAAAAGGCTTTGAGTTTGAAAATGCTATCGTCGGTGGTGTGGTTCCACGTGAATTCATTCCAGCGGTAGAAAAAGGTTTGGTTGAGTCAATGGCAAATGGTGTCCTTGCTGGTTACCCAATCGTTGACGTGAAAGCTAAACTTTACGATGGTTCATACCACGATGTCGACTCATCTGAAACAGCCTTCAAGGTTGCGGCTTCACTTGCTTTGAAAGAAGCTGCTAAGACTGCTCAGCCTGCTATCCTTGAGCCAATGATGTTGGTAACAATCACTGTTCCTGAAGAAAACCTTGGTGACGTTATGGGGCACGTAACAGCTCGTCGTGGACGTGTTGATGGTATGGAAGCGCATGGTAACAGCCAAATCGTTCGTGCTTATGTTCCACTTGCTGAAATGTTCGGTTATGCGACAGTTCTTCGTTCAGCATCACAAGGACGCGGTACCTTCATGATGGTATTTGACCACTACGAAGATGTACCTAAGTCAGTACAAGAAGAAATCATTAAGAAAAATAAAGGTGAAGCTTAAGCTTTGAGCTGAACCTAGGCACTCGCGTTTGCGGGTGCTTTTTCTATTTTTGGAGAACTGTCCCCTCAATAAAAAGGGGAAATGATTGATTTTGTAAGTTGTATTTCTACATTTTCAAAAGATACTGCTTTGCTTTTTCAAATCAATGAAAGTCGAAATGAAAGTTAGTGAAAGAATTCATAATACTTGTTAATAACAATGAAATCAGTTGCATTTTACCTCAATTAAGTATATAATAGAAATGTTGAAAGGTGATTTGTAGCAACTCAAGTTACTCTTTTCACATAAAAATTTTTTGATTTTCATAAGGAGGAAATCACGAATGGTAGTTAAAGTTGGTATTAACGGTTTCGGTCGTATCGGTCGTCTTGCTTTCCGTCGTATCCAAAACGTAGAAGGTGTTGAAGTTACTCGCATCAACGACCTTACAGATCCAGTAATGCTTGCACATCTGTTGAAATATGACACAACTCAAGGTCGTTTCGATGGTACTGTTGAAGTTAAAGAAGGTGGATTCGAAGTTAACGGTAAATTCGTTAAAGTTTCTGCTGAACGTGACCCAGAACAAATTGACTGGGCTACTGACGGTGTAGAAATCGTTCTTGAAGCAACTGGTTTCTTTGCTAAGAAAGATGCTGCTGAAAAACACCTTAAAGGTGGTGCTAAGAAAGTTGTTATCACTGCTCCTGGTGGAAATGACGTTAAGACAGTTGTATTTAACACTAACCACGACGTTCTTGACGGTACTGAAACAGTTATCTCAGGTGCTTCATGTACTACAAACTGCTTGGCTCCAATGGCTAAAGCACTTCAAGACAACTTCGGTGTTGTTGAAGGATTGATGACTACTATCCACGCTTACACTGGTGACCAAATGATCCTTGACGGACCACACCGTGGTGGTGACCTTCGTCGTGCTCGTGCTGGTGCTGCAAACATCGTTCCTAACTCAACTGGTGCTGCTAAAGCTATCGGTTTGGTTATCCCAGAATTGAACGGTAAATTGGACGGATCTGCACAACGCGTTCCAACTCCAACTGGATCAGTTACTGAATTGGTTGCTGTTCTTGAAAAGAACGTAACAGTTGATGAAGTAAACGCAGCTATGAAAGCAGCAGCTAACGAATCATACGGTTACACAGAAGATCCAATCGTATCTTCAGATATCGTAGGTATGTCTTACGGTTCATTGTTCGACGCAACTCAAACTAAAGTTCTTGATGTTGACGGCAAACAATTGGTTAAAGTTGTATCATGGTACGACAACGAAATGTCTTACACTGCACAACTTGTACGTACTCTTGAATACTTCGCGAAAATCGCTAAATAATTCAATGGTAAAAGAAAGAGGCTCATTTGAGTCTCTTTTTCTGTACCTTGCTTTGTGAGAATCATCAAAGACAGAGCTGTGGTATGTTGTTCTTCTATTTTCCAAATTTTTAGTCATATAGAAAGTCATTTTTACTGCATTTGTCCATTTTTCTAAATGCTTCAAGGGGCTGTTTAGTGAGGAGAGAATCCAAGCATACTTTCCTTAAAGAAAACTATACCAATTTAATGCTTGACAAAGTGAAAAACTGTGTGTATACTAGCTTTGTTGGAGTTTTTGGACTCCAAGAAGACTATACCAATTTTTAATAAGAAGGGCTGGTTTCTAAGGCTAGAAATCAGAAGTAACGTTATGTGTGGAATTGTCGGAGTTGTCGGTAATCGCAACGCAACAGATATTTTGATGCAGGGCTTGGAAAAGCTGGAATACCGAGGTTATGACTCAGCTGGAATTTTTGTAACAACAGGGAAAACTTCTAGTCTGATCAAGTCGGTCGGTCGTATCGCTGACCTACATGCTAAAATTGGCATCGATGTTTCTGGGACTACTGGTATCGGACATACTCGTTGGGCTACTCATGGAAAACCAAGTGAAAACAATGCCCATCCTCATACTTCACAGACAGGCCGTTTTGTCTTGGTTCACAACGGTGTGATTGAGAACTACCTTGATATTAAGAATACTTATCTAGCTGGCCATGACTTCAAGGGGCAGACAGATACAGAGATTGCTGTGCATCTGATTGGCAAATTTGCTGAAGAAGAAGGCTTGTCTGTTTTAGAAGCTTTTAAAAAAGCTCTTCACATTATCCGTGGTTCTTATGCCTTTGCTTTGGTAGACTCAGAAGATGCTGATGTTATCTATGTTGCTAAAAATAAATCTCCGCTTTTAGTCGGACTGGGTGAGGGATACAATATGGTCTGCTCAGATGCCATGGCCATGATTCGTGAGACAAGTCAGTTTATGGAAATTCATGATCAAGAGCTGGTTATTGTCCGTAAAGACAGTGTGGAAGTGCAGGATTATGACGGGCATACTCTGGAGCGTGAAAGCTATACTGCTGAGCTAGATCTGTCCGATATCGGTAAGGGGACTTATCCATACTATATGCTCAAAGAAATCGATGAGCAGCCAACTGTGATGCGTAAGCTAATCAGCGCTTATACAGATGATAAGGGGCAAATATCGGTTGATGCGGATATTGTCAAGGCTGTTCAGGAAGCTGACCGTATCTATATCCTTGCAGCTGGAACTTCTTACCATGCTGGCTATGCTTCTAAGCGTATGCTGGAAGAGCTGACGGATACACCGGTTGAGCTGGGAATTGCCTCTGAGTGGGGCTATGCTATGCCGCTCCTTAGCAAGAAGCCTCTCTTTATCTTTATCAGCCAATCTGGTGAAACAGCTGATAGCCGTCAGGTCTTAGTCAAGGCGAATCAGATGGGTATTCCAAGTTTGACCGTGACCAATGTTCCAGGTTCTACGCTTTCTCGGGAAGCCAATCATACCATGCTGTTGCATGCAGGTCCTGAGATTGCGGTTGCTTCTACTAAGGCCTATACAGCTCAAATTGCAACCTTGGCTTTCTTGGCTAAAGCTGTTGGCGATGCCAATGCTTCTGAAAAAGCGGCAGCCTTTGACTTGGTTCACGAGCTGTCCTTAGTTGCGCAGTCTATTGAGTCCACTTTGTCAGAAAAAGAGTTGATTGACAATAAGGTCCGTGGCCTTCTGGAAACAACCCGCAATGCTTTCTATATCGGCCGTGGTCAAGACTACTATGTGGCGATGGAAGCTAGCTTAAAACTCAAAGAAATTTCTTATATCCAGTGTGAAGGCTTCGCGGCTGGTGAGCTCAAACACGGTACAATCTCTCTGATTGAAGACGGAACACCAGTTTTGGCCCTGCTTTCTGATGAAGTCTTGGCTAGTCATACACGAGGCAATATTTCAGAAGTCGTAGCTCGGGGTGCCAAGGTGCTGACTATTGCTGAAGAGAATGTAGCCAAAGAAGGTGACGATATCGTACTCAATCAGGTTCACCCATATCTGTCACCAATCTCTATGGTGGTACCGACACAGCTCATTGCTTACTTTGCAACCTTGCACCGTGGTCTGGATGTAGACAAACCGCGTAATCTGGCTAAGTCTGTCACTGTAGAATAAGCTCAGCAGGATTTGCCTATAAAAATTACCTATCTCGTCCATAGAAAATATATATGCTCATTATCTAAAAAGGGTACAAAAAATAAGGTTGTTCAGCAGAGTCTGAAAAGCCTTGAAAAAGCTAGCTTAGTCTAGCTTTTTTATTTTGCTTTGATAAATATTTTTAATCAGGCTGATAGGGAAAATATATTTCCCAGGAGAAGGAGAGGATGGTAAGATATATTACAAATTCAAAGAAGGAGGAAGTAATGGTCAGCAAGAAAGAATTAGTGCTGAGAGCTTTTCGGGGTGAAGAAGTTGACCGAGTGCCTGTTGGATTCTGGTTTCACTTTGTAAGCCAAGAGGAAAAGATGCTGGGCCTGGACAATCCAGTGATTTTCAATAAAAGTGTTGAGGGGCATGCTGCTTATGTTCGAGCTGCACGGCCAGACTTTGTCAAGATTATGAGCGATGGCTTCTTTAAGTATCCCAGCACGCTTTATTCGAATCATATTGAGTCCATTCGGGACTTGGCTGCTATCCAGTCTATCGGAGAGCATCATCCTTGGATTGAGCAGCAGATTGAGATGGTGAAGGCTGTGAAAGAAAGCTATCCAGAGGACCTCGCTTCCTTCTACAATATCTTTGCGCCGGTCTCCTATCTCAAGCGCTGGTTCCGCCGGGAAGGGTCACGAGGAGATAGAGAAATTGCAGATTTTCTGGCAGAGGATCCCGAGCTGACAGGACATGTTTTAGATGTTATTGCCGGTGATATTGCTATTTTGACTAGACGCATCATTGAGGAAGCGGGCATTGAGGGGATTTATCTCAGTACCCAGCAAGTCCAAGACGGTCGGGTAGATGCGGCCAGTTATCGTCGTTATATTGAGCCTAGTACGGTTAAGGTCCTGGAAGCGGCAAATGCGGCTGGCGGTCAGAATATTCTCCACATCTGCGGCTTTGAAGGGGCTAGCAATGATTTGGAGCTTTTCAAAGACTATCCGGCTCAAGTCTTTAACTGGGCAACCCATCATGAGGGGCTCAGCTTAGCGGAAGGGCGCAAGCTCTTTGGCGGTCAGACTGTCCTAGGAGGCTTTGAAAATGGCAGAGCAGCTCTTCTAAATACAGGCAGTCGTGCAGAGTTAGAGGCTGAGACCAAGCGGCTGCTGGCTGCAGCTGGCAGCCAGGGAGTGATTCTAGGGGCTGACTGCACAGTACCAGATGATTTCGAAATAGAAAGACTGGACTGGATTCGTCAGGCAGCTAGTCAGTTCTGACGGACTTGCCAAAGCCCTAAAGAGCAATTTTCAACTCTTTCAAGGAGGAAGATAGATGAATCGGTATCAAAAAAGGCTTGCTGCTCTTGCTCTGATATTCTTGATAATAGGCACCTTTCTGAGCATCAGTCAGATTTATGCTCACCAGTCTTCAGACAAAAAAGAAGATGATTTGCAGGTGCTCAAGAAACTGCCAGAGCAATCAACTGGCTTGATGCAGCCCAATGATATCGCTGCCCTGCTCTTGTCGGATTAGAATTGTACTTAAAAAGATGAATTAGCCTAATTAAAAAGCTAATAAACAACTCATTGGCTAGATAGGAACAATAAAAAAGGAGAGAAGATGACTTCAAAAAGAGAATTAGTACTGAAGGCTTTCAGAGGAGAGCCTGTTGACCGAGTGCCAGTTGGCTTCTGGCATCATTTTACCAGCGAGGATGAGTGGCTGGCTGGTTTTGGAAATCAGGCCATTATTGATAAAAATCTGGCTGGTCATCAAGATTTTCTGGCAGAAGTCGAGCCAGACTTTATCAAGCTGATGAGTGATGGTTATTTTGCCTATCCTAACGAGCGCTTGAAAAAAGTTCAATCTATCAAGGAGTTGGCAGATATTGATCCGCTAGGTGCTGACCACCCTTGGATTAGTGAGCAGGTAGAGCTGGTTCAGAAGATTAGGGCTAGCTTTACAGAGGACTTGGTCGCTATTTACAATATTTTTGCGCCAGTGACCTATTTCAAATGGTTGGTCGGCAAGGTTGCCGGAGGAGACGATATCATTGCAGATTTCCTGGCAGAGGATGCGGTGCTCACGAAGCGGGTGCTGGATGTGATTGCTAAAGATATTGCGGCTCTGACGGAGCGGATTATCAAGGAAGCTGGTGCGGATGGAATCTACCTCAGCGTTCAGAGCATTCAGGATGCGCGGGTGTCAGCTGAAGACTATAAGACTTTTATTGCTCCTAGTGAATTGGCGGTGCTGGAAGCAGCCAACGCGGCTGGCGGAGTGAATATCCTGCACATTTGCGGTTACGAAGGCGCGCGAAACGATGTTCATCTTTTCACAGATTATCCAGCTCAAGTCATCAACTGGGCAGTGGGGCCAGAAGGCATCAGCCTAGCGGAGGGACGAAAATTATTTGGCGGCCGCACTGTCCTAGGTGGTTTTGAAAATGGCAAGGACGGCCTGCTCTACACGGGCAGTCAAGCGGCTATTAAAGACGAGACCAAGCGGCTGATAGCAGAGGCTGGCAAGGACGCTTTGATTATCGGGGCTGACTGTACTATTCCAAGCGATATTAAGACAGAGCGGATTCAGTGGGTTCGCCAAGCAGCAAACTTAGCATAAGAAGGAGACGAAAGAATGAGCAAGAAAAAATGGATTATTGGTGGAGCAGCAGTGATTGCTATTGTAGCAGCGACTTATTTGGGGCGGACCTTGACAGGTGCTTCATCTAGCAAGACGAGCAGCTCTGCATCTGGCAGTGGCAAGGTCACGACTTTAAAAGTGGCACATACACAGAACTATGTTCCTTATGACTTTGTGGATGAAAAGGGAGAATCAGATGGCTATGAGGTTGCTGTTCTCAAGGCTATTGATGAAAAGCTGCCAGACTATCAGTTTGAATATACTGGTACTAGTGACGAGGATCTTTTAGTCGGTCTGGAATCTGGGAAATATGATATTGGAACCAAGGGAGCATGGTACACCGAAGAGCGGGCGAAGAAGTTCATCATTCCAGAAAGCCCAATCGGTGCTAGCATTATCGGTTTCACTATCCGCAAGGAAGACGCTGCAAAATTTAAGACCATTGATGATTTTGCCAAGGAAAAGGGTAAGCTGGTACCTATCTCTCCGCAGAATGCTCAATGGGCCGTTATCGAAGAATATAACAAAAAGCATAGCGGTGCTCCCATTGATTTGACTGCAGCAGAGACCTTCAAGGTTGCTGATGCTTATGCTTGGGTTCTGGAAGGGCGCTACGATGCTTTTTTTGACATCAAGCTGTCGTTTGAAAAAGCTGTGACAGACAAGGAAGGTTCTTACCATCAGTATGCGGATCAACTAACTTGGTTCCCTTACAAGGGGATTCCGACCTATCCCCTGCTTCATAAAAACGAAAAAAATGAAAAATTTGCCAAGGCATACGAGAAGGCAATTAAGGAACTGGAAAAAGACGGAACCTTGGCTAAACTATCGGAGAAGTATTTCGGAGAAGATGTCTTCTCTTATGTGGACAAGGATTAGTGGCTGTTGTCTGCTGATCATGGAAAATCAAAGGCTGACTGAGAAACTAGCTAAATACAGAGCTGGTGGCTTCTAAGCTGACCTTGATGCTGTTTGAAGGAATTTTCAAAGAGAGAGCAAGGCTGCTCCAATCTGAAAGTGTCCGTCCAAGAGAAGCTTATTCTATCTAATCACTGTTGAAGGAGAAGAAAATTATGGTCTCGTATGACTTATCCCGTGTCTTTGGCCTGCTGCCTAGTCTGCTGCAGGCTCTGCCGACCACTTTATGGATTATGTTTGTGACAGCATTGATTGGCTCCTTGCTGGGTGGTCTGTTGGCTTGGGCTCAGATTGCTGAGGAGCAGTCTTTTGCTGGTCTGGCTAGAGGATATATATTTATTCTTAGATGTACACCGCCTATTGTCTTACTTTTCTTGGTTTTTTATGGTATTCCAGAGTTTTTAGAATGGTGGCTGGGGCTGGATATCAATAATTGGTCGCGGACTGTTTTTGTCATCATCACCATGATTTTGCTCTTTGCGGCCATGATTGCGGAAGTCTTCAAGGCAGCTTATCTTGCTGTTCCCAAGGGACAGACCGAGGCAGGTCTCAGTATTGGCTTGACACCGGTACAGACTTTTCTGCGCATCGTCCTGCCACAGGCTTTTCGCATCGCCCTGCCCAATCTCACGACTGCCCTTCTTAATCTCATGCGGGATGCTGCTCTGGCTTATACGATTGGGGCAGTTGATGTCATGGGAGCAGGACAAAATCTCATCAGCCGGAATCTGGGAAATTATTCCCTCGAAACCTATACAGCGGTGGCCTTGATTTACTGGGGGATTGCCCTAGTGGTTTCGCTGGCTTCCCAGCTTCTGGAAAAAAGTCTGACAGTCAAGGAGAGGTAAAGCATGGATTTGAATTATATTGTAAATACCTTTCTGGTAACGTTGAAAGGAATTCCAGTAACCCTGATCATTATGGTGGTGGCTATTCTGCTCAGCTTTATTCCGGCTCTTCTTCTAGCTCTGGGGCAGATTTATAAAGTTCGAGGTGTGCGGACCTTTTCGGTGGTTTATCTGGCCTTTATTCGGGCAACGCCGCCCATTTTGCTCATTCTCTTTTTCTACAGTCTTTTTCCTAGCTTACTGAATCAAATATTCAAAAGTCTGGGTAGTCAGGTAGACGTCTTTAAGTTCAATCCGCTTTACTATGCTTTCATCATCTATAGCCTAATGACGACAGGTAGTTTGTCGGAAATACTGCGCTCTGCCATTTTGACAGTGGATAAAGGGCAGTTGGAGGCGGCTCAAGCGATTGGTTTAACGAATTTTCAAGCTTATCGGAGGATTGTTTTTCCTCAGGCATTGCGCTCTGCCCTGCCCAATCTGGCCAATCTGGTTATCAATCTAGTCAAGGGAACCTCGCTGGTGTTTGTCATGACGGTCAAGGATATCACAGCCTTGGCTAAGATAGAGGCCTCCCATTCTTACCAGTATTCAGAGTCTTACCTGGTGATTTTTGTTATTTATCTCATTATTTGTGGCTTGATTCAGTGGATTTTTAGGGACTTGGAAAAGCGCTCCGCTCTTGCTTAGGAAGGAAAGATTATGTTAGAAGTAAAACATATCTCCAAACGATTTGGAGAGCACCAGGTGCTGGCAGATGTCAGTCTCAAGGTCAATCAAGGTGACGTTGTGGTTATTCTGGGACCCTCAGGCTCTGGGAAAACAACATTTCTGCGCTGTCTGAATCACTTAGAAAAAGCGGATGGCGGCCAGCTGACTTTGTCTGGTAAGGACTATGATTTGGCTAAACTTAGCAAAAAGGAGATTTTGGAAATTCGTAGAAAGACAGCCTTTGTCTTTCAGCATTATAATCTCTTTGCCAATAAAACAGCCCTTGAAAATATCTTAGAGGGCTTAGTGATCGCTCGTAAGATACCGAGAGAAGAAGCGCTTGAGATTGCAGAAGAGTCCTTGAAGCGCGTGGGCCTCTTGGCCTACAAGGACTATTATCCTTCTCAGCTATCAGGCGGCCAGCAGCAGCGGATTGGAATTGCCCGTGCCATTGCTGTCAAGCCAGATGTCATCCTGCTGGATGAGCCAACTTCGGCTCTAGATCCGGAACTGGTCGGGGAAGTTCTCAGTGTCATGAAACAGCTGGCTCAAGAGGGAGTGACCATGGTCGTTGTGACCCACGAGATGAGCTTTGCCCGAGATGTGGCCAACCATGTCATCTTTATGGACGGAGGTCATATCGTCGAAGAAAATCCTCCTCAGGAATTCTTCAGCAGTCCAAAGGAAGAGCGGACCAAACAGTTTCTGTCCCGCATTCTGTCGGATGCCAGTTATAGTGTAGAGTATATGATTTAAAATCTGGATTGTGTCCAGATTTTTATTTTTGATAGATAGCTGTTATTCTTTGACTTGATAATGGATGCATGAGTAGATAGTAAAAAACTAGACCGAGATACGCCTATTTCGGTCTAGTTTGTGTTTAAAGAAAGTTGCTTACCAGAGGATTTCGCATTGGCTGCCGACAGCATTTTGGAAGGATTCAACTGGTGGCTGGTCGGTGATAATGCAATCCAGACTAGAGTAGTTGGAAAGTTTGAAATAATGACTGGTGTTAAACTTAGAGTGGTCGGCCAATAGAATTGCCTTGTCACTATTAGCTATCATTTCCCGCTTGATGTGTGCCTGATTATGGTTGGCTTCGTAAGCAGCGTAGCGATCCAATCCGCGGCAGCTAAAGAAGAGTAAGTCTGCATGGAAATTGTTGATGAAGTTGGCAGCAAAATCGCCCAGCGCGGAATTGGTTCCGCAGCCAATGTGTCCGCCTGATAAGAAGAGGGTGACGTTTTCAAAGTTATTTAGCTGGCGGGCTGCTTCAATACCATTGGTTATGACACGTAGGTTCTGGAAAGGTGCCAAATGCGGAATGAGCATGGCTGCAGTCGTAGAGCTGTCAATGAAGATAGACTGGTTATGAGTGATAAAAGTTGAAGCAATTTCAGCAATTTGCTGCTTGCTTTTTTCTTCTTCACGGGCGCGAGCAGAATACACATATTCTACATTGTTGGTCGTAATCAGCATGACCTCACCATGAGAGCGGATGATTTTCCCCTCTTTTTCTAGCTCAATCAAGTCCCGTCGAAGTGTTGATGTAGAACAGTACAAAAGTTCTTCAAGTTGGGCGGTAGCAATAATCTTTCGCTTGCTGAGAATGTCTATAATTCGACTCATTCGTTCCAAAGAAACCATAGGGACCTCCACTGATGAACAAAGCTGAACATTTATGGTCACATTATAACACAATAAACGAAAAAAAATCAATATAGTAACCATTAAATTGAACGATTATGAACAGTTTTGGCTATATTGTTATATAAAAGTTGGCTATTTATCAATTAGAGGTATAGGTATTGAATGCGTTTACAAAAAAGATTATGATGAATCCAGAAAGGAGTGAGATTATGGATCATCAAGAAGAAATAATCCGCGAACAAATATGTGATGTATGCCACAAGATGTGGCAATTAGGCTGGGTAGCCGCTAATGACGGCAATGTCTCAGTCCGTCTAGACCAAGATACCATTATTGCAACGCCAACAGGTATCAGTAAGAGCTTTATCACGCCTGAAAAACTCGTCAAGCTCAATCTAAAAGGGGAGATTATTGAGGCTCAGGACGGCTATCGTCCATCCAGTGAAATCAAGATGCACATTCGCTGCTATGAAGAACGGGAGGATGTGAATGCTGTCGTCCACGCGCATCCGCCAATTGCGACTGGCTTTGCACTGGCTCACATTCCGCTTGATACCTATTCCTTGATTGAGAGTGCCATTGTAGTAGGAGCCATTCCAATCACTCCCTTTGGTGTGCCATCTACCATGGAAGTGCCAGATGCCATCACCCCATACTTGCCAGAACATGATGTCATGTTACTTGAAAATCATGGTGCCTTGACTGTAGGAAGCGATGTGATTACAGCTTACTATCGGATGGAAACCTTGGAGCTGGTTGCTAAGACCACCTTCCACGGACGCATGTTGCTTTCCACTAAGGGAGTTGAGGAGGAAGAGATTTCTCGTCCAACCTTGGAACGCTTGTTTGCAATGCGGGCCAATTACAAAGTCACAGGCCGTCACCCTGGTTATCGTAAATATAATGGTGACGGAAGCATCAAAGAATAAGAAACATCGGAGGAAATGATTATGACTCAACATCCACGTATTGGAATTCGTCCAACCATTGACGGACGTCGCCAAGGTGTTCGGGAATCACTAGAAGTACAAACCATGAATATGGCTAAAAGTGTGGCGGACTTGATTAGCTCAACCTTGAAATATCCTGACGGTCAGCCTGTTGAATGTGTTATTTCGCCATCTACCATCGGTCGTGTCCCTGAGGCAGCTGCATCGCATGAATTATTCAAAAAATCAAATGTCTGCGCGACTATCACAGTGACACCATGCTGGTGCTATGGCAGTGAAACCATGGATATGTCACCAGATATTCCGCATGCAATCTGGGGCTTCAATGGCACTGAACGGCCAGGAGCTGTTTATCTCGCTGCAGTACTGGCTTCACATGCTCAAAAAGGTATTCCAGCTTTTGGTATTTATGGCAGAGATGTCCAGGAAGCTAGCGACACTGAAATTCCAGAAGATGTAAAAGAAAAAATTCTCCGTTATAGTCGGGCTGCTTTGGCAACAGGACTGATGCGTGACACAGCTTACTTGTCTATGGGCAGCGTCTCCATGGGAATTGGTGGTTCCATTGTCAACCCAGACTTCTTCCAAGAATACCTGGGCATGCGCAATGAATCAGTTGATATGACGGAGTTTACTCGTCGGATTGACCGAGGCATTTATGACCACGAAGAATTTGAACGGGCCATGGTTTGGGTCAAAGAGCACATCAAAGAGGGTGTGGATCGCAACCGCGAAGACTTGGTTCTTTCTCCTGAAGAAAAAGCAAAACAATGGGAATTTGTAGTCAAGATGTTCATGATTGGCCGGGACCTCATGCAAGGCAATCCTCGCTTGGCTGAGCTTGGCTTTGAGGAAGAAGCTGTTGGGCATCATGCCTTAGTTGCTGGCTTCCAAGGTCAGCGTCAATGGACTGACCACTTCCCGAACGGGGACTTCATGGAAACCTTCCTCAATACTCAGTTTGATTGGAATGGTATCCGTAAGCCTTATGTCTTTGCAACAGAAAATGACTCGCTCAACGGTGTGTCCATGCTCTTTAACTATCTCTTGACAAATACACCGCAAATCTTCGCAGATGTCCGGACTTATTGGAGTCCAGAAGCGGTAGAACGTGTAACAGGACACAAGTTAGAAGGCCAGGCAGCTGATGGCTTCTTGCACTTGATTAACTCTGGCTCTTGTACTCTGGATGGAACGGGGCAAGCCAGTCGAGATGGCAAGCCAGTCATCAAGCCATTCTGGGAATTGAAGCAGAGTGAAGTAGATGCGATGCTTGAAAATACAGACTTCCCACCAGCCAATCGCGAATACTTCCGTGGCGGCGGCTTCTCTACTCGCTTCTTGACCAAGGGTCATATGCCTGTGACCATGGTGCGCTTGAACATCCTGAAAGGCGTAGGTCCGGTCTTACAAATCGCTGAAGGTTATACCTTGGAATTGCCAGATGAAGTGCATCATACCTTGGATAATCGGACAGATCCGGGCTGGCCAACCACTTGGTTTGCACCGCGTTTGACAGGAAAAGGTGCCTTTAAGTCTGTCTATGATGTTATGAATAATTGGGGAGCCAACCACGGTGCCATTACCTATGGCCATATCGGAGCGGATTTGATTACGCTGGCTTCTATGCTGCGTATCCCAGTCAATATGCACAATGTACCAGAAGAAGACGTCTTCCGTCCGAAAAACTGGTCATTGTTTGGTACAGAAGATCTGGAATCAGCCGACTATCGCGCTTGCCAATTATTAGGGCCAATTCATAAATAAAGATTTTGGGTGGGCGTGCCTCTTTCTGGGCACGCAGCCTACCCAATAGAAAGAGAGTAGCTTAGATGACCAAGACAATTATTCTAGCCTGTGTAGGTGGCTTAACAACCAGTATGTTGGTAGAGCGAATCAATGAAGTTATTCATCGTGACCAATTGGATTATTCCTTTTATTCCATTGGGATTACGGGTATGAATAACTTGAAGAATATCGATGTCTTATTGCTCAGCCCGCAATTAGCCTATTTAGAAGAAAAGGCTAAAGCAAGCCTACAGGTGCCGGTCGCAGTCATTAGTGATGAAGATTTCGAATTAATGAGAGGCGAAGAAGTGCTTCGTCAGGCTGAAGTATTGATGGACTAGGCCTATGACAGGACAAGACAAAGGCTCAAGCCAAGAGCTGATGCGACTGATTATCAAGAGTAGTAAAGTGACTGCGCAAGTCATGCAGAGTTTGGAGTTGGCTCAGTCAGGTCAGAAGGAAGAAGCAAATGCTGAGTTGGAACAAGCGAGAAAACTCAGCGTGGAGGCTCACAACTTACAGACCAGCCTTATCCAGTCTGAACAGAGTGGTCAAGCCAATCCTCCAAGCCTGCTGGCGGTCCATGCTCAGGACCATTTTATGAATAGCCATTTATTACTCGAATTGGCCGCCGTATTTCTCAATCAAATAGAAGAAATCGAAGATTTAAAAGCAAGAATTGCAAAACTGGAACAGGTAGGTGAGTAGCATGGATCATCCTGTCATATTAGAAATGAAGGGCATTGTTAAAAGTTTCGGTCCAGTCCGAGCCTTAAAAGGGGTCAATTTTGACTTGCGGGCTGGTGAAGTGCATGCTCTAATGGGTGAAAATGGGGCTGGTAAATCCACTTTGATGAAGGTCTTGACTGGTATCTACGGAGCAAATGAGGGTACCATTCATTACAATCAAGAAGAGGTGGTCTATTCCAAGCCCAAGGAAGCAATGGATGCAGGGATCGTTATCGTTCACCAAGAATTGAATATGATGAACCATCTAACAGTGGCTCAAAATATCTTTATTGGACGGGAAGAAGTTCAAGGCAGCTTCTTTATTAACGATGCATCCAGTATTAAGAAAGCCAAAGAACTCTTTAGTCTCTTAAAACTAGACATCAACCCAACTGAAAAAGTAGGAAATCTGACGGTTGGGAAACAACAAATGGTCGAAATCGCCAAGGCCCTCTCAATGGATGCCAAAGTGATAGTCTTTGACGAACCGACAGCAGCTCTGACTGAATCGGAAATCAATGAGCTCTTTGTCATCATTGACGACCTGCGTGCAAAAGGTGTCGGTATTATCTACATTTCTCACCGGATGGATGAGATTGCCCGAATCACAGACCGCGTGACTGTTATGCGGGACGGCGAGTATGTAGGCACAGTCAATACCAAAGACACCACCAAAGATGAAATCATCTCGATGATGGTTGGACGGACGATTTATGAAGATCCTAAGGCTGCGTCAACAGTAGCAGAAGATGCCCCTGTGGTGCTGGAGGTGAAAAACCTCTGTGCAGGAACGGCCGTTAAAGATGTGAGTTTCAAACTCCATAAGGGAGAAATTTTAGGTTTCTCAGGATTGATGGGAGCCGGTCGGACAGAAGTTGCCCGTTTGCTGTTTGGTGCAGACAAAAAAGAAAGCGGTTCCATTGTTATAAATGGGAAAGAAGTAAGCATCAATTCTCCTCAGGATGCCATTCGGGAAGGGATTGGTTACTTATCTGAAGACCGCAAGCGCTTTGGCTGTATCGTGGACATGACCATTGCCAACAATACGGTCATAACCAATCTTGATAAGTATATCAAGGCTGGCTTGATTGATGATGGTGCTATTGTCAAGGCGAGTGATCAGTTTGTTCAATCTTTACATACCAAGACACCGTCATCCAAACAGCTGGTTCGCAATCTTTCGGGAGGAAACCAGCAGAAAGTGGTCATCGCCAAATGGCTTGAACAAAATAGTGATATTTTAATCTTTGATGAGCCGACACGAGGGATTGATGTCGGAGCAAAAAGTGAAATATACACACTGATGAATGATCTGGTTGCTCAAGGCAAATCCATTATTATGATTTCGTCAGAACTGACAGAAATCTTACGGATGAGCGATCGAATCGTAGTCATGTGTGAAGGTAGAAAAACGGGTGAGCTGGATATTAGCCAAGCAACGCAAGAGAGAATCTTGGCGCTAGCGACTGACCGTTAAAAGTGAAAACAGAGGTGTTTACGTATGGAAGAGAAACAATCCTTATGGATGAAATTAGAAAAAACAGTTGGTTTACAAAAGCTGATTGCCTTGATTGCCTTGGTGGTAATCTTTGCCTTCTTTGCCATCTCCAGCGAATCATTTCGTTCGTTTGATACGGTAGTCAGTATCTTAGATGCGTCATATTATATTGGTTTCCTTGCCATTGGGGTCACATTTGTCATCATTACAGGTGGTATTGACCTCTCTATTGGTACAGTGATGATGTGCTCGGCTATTATCGGGGGTGTACTTCATACCAAGATGGGCTGGCCGCTCTGGCTGTCTTTGCTGGCTATTCTAGTCATTGGAGGCTTATTCGGCCTGCTAAATGGAATCATGGTCGCAAAATTCGGTTTGCCGCCTTTTATCGCGACATTGGGTACGATGATGATTTCCCGCGGTTTAAGCTCTATTGTCTCAAATGTCCAAAGTGTGACCTTCCCTCTTCGTGGAACAGGTGAAGGTTGGTACAAAGATTTATTCCGAACCCAGGATAATTTCCCGACAGGCTTAATCGTGCTGGTGCTTGTGGCTGTCCTTGCTGCGGTAGTATTGAACAAGACAAAAATTGGCCGCTATATCTTCGCGATTGGCTCCAATAAAGAAGCTACTCGTCTGTCTGGGGTCAATGTTGTCAAATGGGAAGGCATGGCCTATGTCATAGGCGGTCTGTCAGCAGGGCTTGCTGCCGTTGCTTATGCGGCCACCTACTCTACGATTCTGCCAGGTACTGGTAACGGTATGGAGCTGGATGCGATTGCCGGTGTCGTAGTAGGGGGAACTTCTCTAGCTGGTGGTGTCGGATCTGTTATTGGTACCATTATCGGGGTCTTCATCATGTCAGTCCTGAAAATTGGTTTGCCATATATCGACCTACAGCCCCACTATCAACTCTTTATTACTGGTTTTGTTGTTATCATTGCTGTTTACTTTGATATTTTCATTCGCAAGAATAAGAAAAAATAAGTACGGCCCTCGCTATCATATATATGAGTGTATAAAACATAATAGGAGCTTTTATCATGAGAAAATCATTTAAATTTGCTACTGCGGCACTTCTTGCTGCTGCTGCGATTGGACTAGTTGCTTGTTCTTCTAAGAAAGACAGTAATAAAGCTACAAACAGCAAGGGTGGAGACTATCGGGTGGAAGTAATTGCCAAAGGTTTCCAACATGACTTCTGGAAAGCCGTTAATAAGGGTGCTGAACAAGCTGCAGATGAATTTGGCGCTAAGATTACTTTTGTCGGCCCTCAAAATGAAACCGCTATCGCAGAACAATTGGAACAGTTGAACAATGCCATTAACAAAAATCCAGATGCGATTGCCCTAGCAGCGCTTGATACCGAATCAGAGTTAGATGCTATTAAACAAGCCCAAGCGAAGAATATCCCACTGATTGGTTTTGACTCAGGGGTTCCAGGTGCACCAGACGGAGCAATCAAAGCAACCGCCTCTACAGACAACCATGCTGCTGGAGCCAATGCAGCAGAACACTTGTTCCCATTGTTAGAAAAGAAATTGGGCGACAAGCCGGTTCGTATCGGGGTAGTTTCCCAAGAAGCAAACTCACTGTCTATCACACAACGGACTTCCGGTTTCATTGATAAGATGGTTGAGTTGCTAGAAAAGAAAGGCATTAAGACTGCGGTTGTTGGTCATGATAAATTCAAAAACAATGTCTCTGAATCAGATGCCAAAGCTATCATTGAAGTTCGTGTACCAGCACAGGTAGACGATGCAGCTGGTAAGACAGAAGCATCCACTGTGCTTGAAAAATCAGATACAGTCGCTATTTACGGTTCAAATGAATTTGCAGCCAAAGCTATCATCAACGCAAATGGCAGTTTCAAGGAATCTAAGCTCGGTGCAGACAAGATTTTGGCTGTCGGTTTTGACTCAGGTGCCTTGCAGCAAGATGCGATTCGCAACGGTCTCTTTGTAGGATCTGTTACGCAAGACCCGATTCAAATCGGCTATCAATCTGTAAAATTAGCTATTGAAGCGGCTCAAGGGAAAGAAGTCAAAGATGTAGACACAGGCTCAAAATGGTATGATGCCAAGAACATCGACTCTGATGAAATTAAACCATTGCTTTACCAATAATCAAAATTGTTTGTAAAGATTGGTGTATTGGAGGAGATGAGAATGACATTGATGAAATTACTGGCCATTGACCTAGGTGCTAGTTCAGGTCGTGTCATGCAAGCAATTTACAATGGCCATAGTATCCAGCTATCAGAAGTTCATCGCTTCAAAAACGAGCCGATGAACGTGAATGACGGTCTTTATTGGAATATTTTGCATCTGTTTGGAGAAATCAAGATTGGGATCAAGAAAGCTTCAGCAGATGGGATTCATATTCGATCCATATCCGTTGATACATGGGGTGTGGACTATGCCTACCTAGACCAAAACGGAGATCTGCTCTACCAGCCGCATTGTTATCGTGACAATCGTATGGGCCAATACGAAGAAACTTTTTATAAGAAAATCAGTAAAGAGGCGCTTTTTGAGGAGACAGGCGTACAGCCTGCCTGCATTAATACTGTTCTACAAATATTCGCTGATTTGCAGGAAAAGCCCCATTTGGCAAGAGTTGCAGAGCGCGTGCTCTTCATGCCGGATTTGATTAACTATCTTTTGTCAGGTGTTTTATCCAGCGAGTATACCATTGCCAGCAGTAGCGGTCTGCTCAATATCAATTCTCAGACATGGTCTGACAGCGTTTTTGAGACGCTAGGGATTCCTAAAAAGTGGTTTGGTGAGGTGATACAGGGAGGAAAAGTCCTGAGAAGCCTGTCGCCACGGATCACACAAGAGCTGAAAATTGAGCCTTTTGATGTCATTGCTGGGGCTGGTCATGATACAGCGGCAGCTGTTCTGGCTATTCCTTATGCGAGTGAGCAGCCAACAGCTTTTATCTCTTGCGGTACTTGGTCTCTGGTCGGTCTAGAATCTCAGAATCCTGTAACCAGCCAGTCAGCTTTAGAGGCCAATCTGACCAATGAAGGCTGCTTTGACGGACGCTATCGGATTTTGAAGAATACGACAGGTCTCTGGATTATCCAAGAACTGCAGCGGGACTGGCGCTTGCAAGGAGAGGACATCAGCTTTGCTGAAATGGTGAATCTGGCAAGAAACGTCACGAATAATCGCTCTTGGATTAACCCCAATGACCCTATTTTTGCAGCTCCGGGAGACATGGAGGCGAAGGTCAAGGAGCGTTGTCATATGACCAACCAGCCTGTCCCTCAAAGCAAAGGAGAGGTCGTCCGAGTGATCTTGGAAAGTCTCGCTTTTGCCTACCGTCAAACCGTGGAGCAAATTGAGAGCCTGACCGGTCAGAAAATCGAGCAAATTCACATGGTCGGCGGCGGTATTCAAAATGAACTACTCTGCCAGCTGACAGCCGATGTAAGCCAGAAACCAGTCCTAACAGGGCCGATTGAAGCCAGCGCTTTGGGAAATATCTTGGCACAGCTTTTGACCTTGGGTGAGATTCAAGATCGACAGACTGCCCAAAAGCTCATCAAGGATTCAGAAAAGACCAAGCAATACCAAGCTCAAGAAGGTTCAGACTTGGCTCAGTCCTATCAAGAATTTCAAGCAAGTATGAAAGTAGGAAGCTAGATGTTAAAGCATATTCCAACTATTTTGAGTCCAGAATTGGTCAAGTATCTGATGGAGATGGGGCACGGAGATGAAGTGGTCATTGCCGATGCAAACTTCCCTGCCCATCGGATTGGTCAGCGGGTTGTTCGCTGTGACGGTCACGGAGTTCCAGCGCTGCTAGATGCTATCTTGACTGTCCTGCCCTTGGATGCTTATAGTGATTACCAAGCAGGCCTGATGCAGGTAGTGCCGGGAGATCCGACCGTACCAGTCATCTGGGATGACTACAAGGCTTTGTTAGAAAAGCACTATCCAGGTACAGCCATTAAAGAATTTGAACGCTTTGATTTCTATGAGCAGGCGGAAAAAGCTTATTTGGTTATCCAAACGGGTGAGGGAGCTCTGTACGGCAACATCATTTTGAAAAAAGGTGTTATTGCCAGCTAATGAAAAAACAGGTAAGAGATGGGCAAGGTTGCTTCTGGAAAGGAGTGTCCTTGTTCCTCATCCTTATCTGGGACTTTCTTTGCTTTTTTTATCAATCTGCTTGTTAAAAAAATCACAAAAATTCTTGCAAAAAGCAGATTTTTGCAGTATCATTATATTAACAACATAAATCAAAAGGAGAAAATATATGTCTACATTTTACGTACCCGCTGTCAATCTTATTGGCAAAGGTGTTGTCAAGGAAGTTGGTCCTTATGTTAAAGAGCTGGGTTATAGTAAGGCCTTGCTGGTGACGGATAAATTTATCGAAGGCAGTGATATCCTGCCCCAAATCCTAGGACCACTAGATGCGGAAGGTATCCAGTATGTGATCTTCAGCGATGTTGAGCCAAATCCGACTTGTGAGAATGTCATGGATGGTGTGGCTGCTCTCAAGGAACACAACTGTGATTTCATCATCAGTGTCGGCGGAGGTTCACCACAGGATGCGGCTAGCTGTATTTCAGTTATTGCGACAAATGGTGGCAAACCACAAGACTACGAAGGCTTACACAAGTCTGCTAAGAAAGGTCTGCCAGTAGTGGCAATCAATACTACAGCGGGAACTTCAGCTGAAATTACCATTAACTATGTCATCACAGATGAAGAACGCAAGGTTAAGATGGTTATGGTGGACAAGAATAGCTTGGCCCTAATCTCAGTCAATGACCCCGAACTCATGGTATCCAAACCAGCTGCCCTCACAGCAGCAACAGGGATGGATGCTTTGACTCACGCAGTCGAAGCTCTCGTCACACCAGGAGCATACGGTGTAACCAAGAAATTATCTATCGGAGCTATTGAACTTATCAAGGAATACCTTCCTCGTGCGGTTGCCAATGGCCAGGATATTGAAGCGCGTGAAGGCATGGTGAATGCCATCTTCCTTGGCGGTATGTCCTTTAACAATGCTGGTCTAGGTTATGTTCACTCCATGGCTCACCAGCTTGGGGCAGTTTACAATCTGCCGCACGGTGTCTGCTGTGCCATGCTCCTGCCAGTTGTAGAGCGTGAAAATGCTAAACGGGTACCAGAAGCTTTCCGCAATGTTGCCAAAGCTCTTGGCCTGCAAATCGAAGGAAAGATTGATGAAGAATGTGCAGCTTATGCCATTTCTGAAATCGAAAAACTGTCTGAAACGGTTGGTATTCCGAAGAAACTCACTGAACTTGGTATCGAAGAAAAAGACTTTGACTTTGACTACCTATCTAAAAACGCTTTGATTGATGCTTGCGCGCCAGGCAATCCATTCATGCCGACTCTAGAAGAAACGATTGCTTTATATAGAGAACTCTTCTAAGAACGAAAAAATTCTGCTGAAACAAACAAGGCTCTGCATGACTCTAGCTTGCAGGGCTTTTTTTATAAGAATGAGAAAGGACTTGATGGCAATTCTGATTACAACTGTAAATTTATTTTAAAAAATTATGTAAAATATATTGACAAATAAATTCTGTCATGATAAAATTACAACTGTAAACAAAAAAGTTTACGTAAATTTAATCAGAAGGTATGAATACAGCCGGAAGGCACTTATTTTTGGGAGGATTAAAAATTATGTAAAATCATCTTCTTCTGAAAGAAATCTAATTCACTCATAAAAACAAAGACTAATTTTGTCTTAATTTTTGGAAATGAAATAAGTTATGTAAGATAATAGATAGGAGAAGATCTCCCAAATGAATATTTATAGTAGATAAGGAAAAGATTTCTTATCTGAAATTTTAGCAAAATAAAAAATTATGTAAAATAAAATATAAAAAAGTGAGGCAATGCTATGAACAACAACTACAACAATTTTAACAATATGGACGACCTTTTCAACCAACTCATGGGGCGCATGGGCGGCTACAACAGTGAACACCGGCGCTACTTGATTAATGGTAGAGAGGTCACACCGGAAGAGTTTGCTCAGTACCGTGCTACTGGCAAGCTCCCCGGTCAAGGAGCGGGTGAGCAGACTAGCCAGACTGCTGCTCAGGGACCTAAGCAGGATGGTATCCTGGCTAAGCTAGGTCGCAATCTGACTCAGGACGCTCGTGATGGTAAGTTAGATCCAGTCATTGGGCGCAATAAGGAAATCCAAGAAACTGCTGAAATCCTTTCCCGCCGGACTAAGAATAATCCAGTTCTGGTCGGAGATGCAGGTGTCGGAAAGACCGCTGTCGTAGAAGGATTGGCTCAGGCTATCGTCAATGGTGACGTGCCAGCGGCCATCAAGAACAAGGAAATTATTTCTGTTGATATTTCTGGTCTGGAAGCTGGTACTCAATATCGTGGTAGCTTTGAAGAAAATATCCAAAACTTGGTCAATGAAGTCAAGGAAGCCGGCAACATTATCCTCTTCTTTGATGAAATCCATCAAATCCTAGGAGCAGGATCTATCGGTGGAGATAGTGGCTCTAAGGGCATGGCGGATATTCTCAAACCAGCACTTTCTCGTGGAGAGTTGACCGTTATCGGGGCTACTACTCAGGACGAGTACCGTAACACCATTCTCAAAAATGCAGCTCTGGCTCGCCGGTTCAATGAAGTCAAGGTCAATGCACCATCTGCTGAAGATACTTATCAGATCCTTCGAGGTATTCGGGACCTGTACGAAAAGCACCACAATGTCATCCTGCCGGATGAAGTGCTGAAAGCAGCTGTGGACTACTCTGTCCAGTATATTCCACAGCGGAGCTTGCCAGACAAGGCCATTGATCTGGTCGACGTGACTGCTGCCCACCTGGCAGCCCAGCATCCAGTAACCGATGTTCATGCGGTTGAACATGAGATTGCTGAACAGAAAGACAAGCAGGAAGCAGCTGTTGAAAAAGAAGATTATGAAGCAGCTCTGAATGCCAAGACCCGCATTGAAGAGCTGGAAAAGAAAATTCAAAACCACACCGAGGATATGAAGGTGACTGCTACGGTCAATGACGTAGCAGAGTCTGTTGAGCGGATGACGGGAGTGCCGGTATCTCAGATGGGTGCCAGCGACATTGAGCGCCTCAAGGGCATGAATGACCGTCTCAAAGCCAAAGTTATCGGCCAAGACAAGGCTGTAGCAGCTGTGGCTAGGGCTATCCGCCGAAACCGTGCGGGCTTTGATGAAGGCAACCGTCCAATCGGAAGCTTCCTATTTGTTGGTCCGACAGGTGTCGGCAAGACTGAGCTGGCTAAGCAACTGGCTCTAGATATGTTCGGTACCAAGGAAGCCATCATCCGTTTGGATATGTCAGAATACTCCGACCGGACTGCCGTTTCCAAGCTGATTGGTACCACTGCGGGCTATGTCGGCTATGATGATAACAGCAATACCTTGACTGAGCGTGTGCGCCGCAATCCTTACTCTATCATCCTCTTGGATGAGATTGAAAAGGCGGATCCACAGGTGATTACCCTTCTCCTTCAAGTTCTGGATGATGGTCGTTTGACAGATGGTCAAGGGAATACAGTCAACTTTAAGAACACGGTTATCATTGCGACTTCCAATGCCGGATTTGGCTATGAAGCAGGCTTGGAAGAGGATGCAGAAAAGCCTGATCTGATGGATCGACTCAAAGCTTATTTCCGTCCAGAGTTCCTCAATCGTTTCAATGCAGTTATTGAGTTCTCTCATCTCAAGAAAGAAGATTTGATGGAGATTGTGAATCTCATGCTGATTGAAGTAAATCAAACCTTGAGCAAGAAAGAAATTGATCTGGTAGTATCTGATGCAGCTAAGGAATTCCTGCGCGATGCTGGTTATGACCAAGTCATGGGTGTTCGTCCACTCCGCCGGGTCATCGAGCAGCAAATTCGTGACAAGGTGACTGATTTCCACTTAGATAATCTAGATGCTAAGCACTTGACGGCCGATTTGGAAGATGGTGTCTTGGTTATCCGGGAAAAAGGCGCTGCCGCATCTGAAGAAGACAAGCAGGCAGAATAAAGCTTACTAAGTTAATTAAGTTTTCAAAGACCTCCTTCTTAGATGAAGGCAGGTCTTTTTTGTTGAGTAGGAATTCAAATATCTCCCCTTTCTGGAAATAAATTAGCATTTATCCCAAAATCTCAACTTAATCCTTCTTGACAGCACCTAAAAGAAATGTCACTATTAGGTATATAAAAACATTGGAATCTGATGCTGATGAAAAGCTAGGATTGATTAGGAAGTATTGGTAAAATGAAACAAACTATTGATATTTCCTAAGCAGTCGATGACTCGAATCAACCTAGCTTTTCTCAAATAAGATATTAGGCTCGCATGCTTTAGGATTTTCAAGGAAAAATTTAGACAATTTGGAGGAAAGCAGCAATGACAACTTTTCTAAAAAGCAGGCAACTTTATGAAGCCAGTATATTAGCCTATCAGGGGGAACAACTCTATTTGGAAGAAAACAAGGGACAGATGACGAGTGACACGCCTTTTGTCACTGCCAGTATTTCCAAGTTATATACTGATGCGATTGTTTTCCAGCTGATTGACCAAGGAAAGCTGACCTATGATACAGGATTGACGGATATTTTACCGCCAGAAGTGACCAAGCATTTGTCTCAAGCGGAGAAGGTTACTGTACGACATCTGCTGGATCAAATATCCGGCTTTCCGAATTATGAAATGGACCGTCAAATAAATGGAAAGGTTTTGATAGATGACTTGTACAAAGCCGATCGGCGGGTACCTTTTGAAGAAGCCCTGGAAATGATAGCAGAATTACCTGCTAAATCATGTCTGGACGGAGATAAAGCCTACTACGCTGATATCAATGCTATGCTCTTAGGTAAAATGGCTGAAACAGTGACTGGCCAGACCGCTGAGGAACTGTTAGAGCACATCATTTGCCAGCCGCTTCAGCTTAGTCAGACCCATTGGGGGACAGGCTATGAGAAACTTGCTCCCCTATACAATGGCAAGCAGTCTATAGCTTTTCAAGCCTATCTTTCCAGTCAAGTCTACCAAGGCGGTATTGTGGCGACTAACAGGGAGTTAATGACCTTTATCCGTGCTTTCTTTACTGGCAGATTGTTTGCAAAGTCCCATATTCAGCAGCTGGCTTTTCGCCCTATTCAATTCCGCCCTCTCAAGTATGGCAGCGGTATGATGCAGCTGACAATCAGCTCCTTCATGTCTCTCTTTTTCGGTGGCGCGCATGAAATTCGTGGCCATAGTGGGATAACAGGAAGTTTTGCCTTTCATTGTCCAGAAAAGGATGTCTTTGTCACAGGTACCTTCAACCAGACAAAAAAACGTCCCTACCCTACTATTTTTCGGGCTATTGCGGCCGGTGTCAAGAGACAGAAGGATTTAAAACAAGAGAGATGAATAATTTTTTGACGAAAGGAGACTGCTATGAAACAGTCCATAACTACAATTAAGCGCAATGTCATTATCTTTGCATTCTTCAGTACCCTATGTGGCTGGATTGGTTATGTTGTTGATAAAGTAACCGGCCAAGCTCATTACGAAAATATCGGAACAGAGATAGGAAGCGGCTCTTTAGGGATGCTGATTTGGCTGGTAACTCCCTTAATCTGTACCATCTTTCTTAGAAGCTTTGGCAGAGACGGCTGGAAAGAGGCAGGGTTCTCCATTAATTTTAAAAATAACAAAAAATTATACCTGATTAGTTTTTTAGTCTACCCTCTTGTTACGATGATAGTGATATTCTTGGGATTGATGACACAAGGCATCAGAGTGACAGATGTGAAGGTTGAGTTCACAGCCTATCTTGGAATCTTGCTCACACAGATAGGAACTCAATTCATAAAAAATATTTTTGAAGAATCTGTTTGGAGGGCATATCTTACCAATCAATTAATCAAATTAAAATTATCCGACTTAAAATTATATCTACTTGTTGGCTTTATCTGGTGGATTTGGCATCTGCCTTACATTATGAAGTTTCTGTCTGAGAGAGAAATCCAAAATACCTTGCCGGTTGGAAGGTTTACATTCTTCCTTATAGGGATGATAACTGTTGCATGTTGGACGGTCATGTATACAGAGATTTTTAGAATTACCAAATCTGTTTGGCCTCTAGTTATTATGCACACTATGGAGGATGCAGTTATAAGTCCTTTACTATTACTAGGATTTGTCTCGGTAGAAAAAAATCAGGCTTTCCTCTTCTCGCTTTCAGTGGGGATGATTCCGACTATTCTTTATTTAACAGTTGGTCTAGTGATACGAAAATGGAGAAAAAACAGGAGTATGGAAAGTCGAGCTAACAGAGTAATATAAGACGATAATGTTGATTTATTTTTCTATTAAATAGAGGCAAAAGACTCTCAAAAGTCTATAAAATTTGAAAAGTTGACATTTCAATGAATTATGTTCTAATTTTTTTGTAATTTTCAAGTTTTTATATATGTAAATGTCAAAAAAAAGTGTATAATGGATTAGTAAATTAAATTTTAGGAGAGGATTTAATTATGAAAAAGTTGGATATTACAACAATGCCTGACTACAGGAAAGTCGAGGCTGTTGTTCAGTTGTTAGTTAATGGAACCTTAACTAGTTATCGGATTGCGACGGATGCAAACATCAGCAAGATGAGTATCCTGACCTTAACTAAAGGGACCAGTAAGATTAAGAACATTACTTATCAAACTGCGATGGCCTTAATTAATTGGTATGAAGAAAACCATGAAAAATATGGCATCACCATTCATCACAAGGCCGCAGGATAGTCTAAAACTATGATGTAGCTCAACCCTAACCCAGCTAACCATTTGGATAGCTGGGTTTTTCTATGCCTCTTGATGAGAGAAGCCAGAGGCGCCGTCGAATTTAGGAGTAGCGATGCTCACTTTCTTACTTTTTTCTGTCCTTAGGGGCAGATTTTTTTGACAGTCCAAGAGTGAACAGTCACCTGTGTAATTCTTGGTCTTTTTGTTACCGCTTTCAAGATTTATAATAAATCTATAAGAATAAGAAAAATAAAAAATAAAGGGGAGTTACCATGAATATCCTTCTTAATATTCTAAATTGGTTCTCGCAGAACATTCTGCAAAATCCAGCTTTCTTCGTTGGCCTTTTAGTGCTAATCGGTTATGCATTGCTTAAGAAACCGGCCCACGATGTGTTCGCCGGCTTCATTAAAGCAACGGTCGGCTATTTGATTCTTAACGCCGGAGCAGCCGGTCTGGTGAATACTTTCCGGCCAATTCTAGCGGCCCTGAACTTTAAGTTCAAAATCGGGGCGGCGGTGATTGATCCTTACTTTGGATTGACAGCGGCGAATACAAAGATTGCGGAAGAGTTTCCAAACTTTGTCGGAACAGCTACAACAGCGCTCTTGATTGGCTTTGGCTTCAACATCCTACTAGTAGCTTTCCGTAAAGTCACTAAGATTCGGACTCTCTTCATCACTGGTCATATCATGGTTCAGCAGGCTGCTACTGTATCACTGATGGTGCTCTTGCTGGTACCGCAGCTGCGCAATAGCTGGGGAACTTTGGCTATCGGCCTCATCTGTGGTCTCTATTGGGCTGTCAGCTCCAATATGACTGTTGAAGCTACTCAGCGTTTGACTGGTGGTGGTGGTTTCGCCATTGGTCACCAGCAGCAATTTGCCATCTGGTTCGTTGATAAGGTTGCGCCTTTCTTTGGTAAAAAAGAAGAAAATCTGGACAATCTGAAGCTGCCTAAGTTCCTGTCTATCTTCCATGATACAGTTGTTGCTTCTGCAACTTTGATGCTAGTCTTTTTCGGTGCCATACTCTTAGTCTTGGGGCCAGATGTTATGGCCAACAAAGAAGTTATCACGACTGGTACACCATTTGACCCTGCCAAGCAAGACTTCTATATGTATATCATTCAGACAGCCTTTACCTTCTCTGTCTATCTCTTCATCCTCATGCAAGGGGTGCGCATGTTCGTCGCTGAGTTGACTAATGCCTTTCAGGGTATTTCAAGCAAGCTCTTGCCAGGTTCCTTCCCCGCGGTGGATGTGGCAGCCTCTTATGGATTTGGCTCACCAAATGCCGTTCTTTCTGGCTTTGCCTTTGGTTTAATTGGTCAGTTGATTACCATTGTGTTGCTCATTGTTTTCAAAAATCCAATCCTGATTATCACTGGTTTCGTTCCTGTTTTCTTTGACAATGCAGCGATTGCAGTCTATGCCGATAAACGTGGTGGTTGGAAAGCAGCCCTTGTCCTATCCTTCATTTCAGGTGTGCTTCAGGTAGCTCTTGGTGCTCTCTGTGTGGCTCTGCTGGGCTTGGCATCTTACGGCGGCTATCACGGTAATATCGACTTTGAAATTCCATGGTTAGGTTTTGGCTACATCTTCAAATATCTGGGTATTATCGGTTATGCTCTGGTTTGCTTCTTCTTCTTACTCATTCCTCAGCTGCAATTCGCTAGAGCTAAGGATAAGGAAGCCTACTATAAGGGACAAGTACAAGCAGAAGACTAAACTTCTATGATTATAAAATAAGATTTCGGAGGAAACTAAAATGGTTAAAGTATTAACAGCATGTGGAAATGGAATGGGATCATCTATGGTGATTAAAATGAAAGTGGAAAATGCACTTCGTAATTTGGGACAAACAGACTTTACAGTCAATTCTTGCAGTGTCGGAGAAGCTAAAAGCTTAGCTTCGGGCTACGATATTGTCATTGCTTCTCTGCATTTAATCAATGAATTGGAAGGCCGAACCAATGGAAAATTAATCGGCTTGGACAACCTGATGGATGATAAGGAAATCACTGAAAAATTAAGTCAGGTATTGTAAGAACTTCTATCTATGAAGATGGGTTCTCAGTTAGGGTGGGGTGGTTAGGCTGCCCCACCTTCCTATTATTGTCTATTGTGAGATTGAGCAGGGGATAAAATTCTGGAAAGGATTGAAGATGACCCTTGTATCTAATGAAAGGAAGAGAAATGAATTTAAAACAAGCATTGACAGATAACAAGTCTATTCGTTTGGGTCTTTCAGCCGCAACTTGGCAGGAAGCAGTCAAACTGGCCGTAGAGCCTTTGATTGAGAGCGGTGCTGTTCAGCCTCAGTACTACGATGCCATCGTCGAGTCGACAGAAGAATATGGACCTTATTACATTCTCATGCCAGGCATGGCTATGCCTCATGCCAGACCAGAAGCAGGGGTTAATCGCGACGCCTTCTCCCTGATTACACTGACAGAACCAGTCACTTTTTCAGATGGCAAGGAGGTTAGTATTCTGCTTTCTTTGGCGGCTACCAGTTCCAAGATTCATACCAGCGTGGCCATTCCGCAGATTATTGCTCTGTTTGAGTTGGAAAATTCCATTGAGCGCCTCAAGGCTTGCCAATCAGAAGAAGAAGTGCTGGCTCTGATAGAGGAATCCAAGGACAGCCCTTACTTGCAGGGTCTGGATTTAGATTCCTAATGCATGCTTAGAGATAATTGATTGCAACTGAAACTAAGAAATGAGGTAAAAAGATGTCAAAACAGATTCCAAATTTACAGGTGGCGTTGGACCATTCAGATTTGCAGGGAGCTATCAAGGCTGCTGTCTCTGTCGGTCATGAAGTGGATGTGATTGAGGCAGGAACGGTTTGTCTCCTGCAAGTGGGAAGCGAGCTCGTCGAAGTGCTCCGCAGTCTCTTTCCAGAGAAAGTCATCGTGGCGGATACCAAGTGTGCGGATGCTGGCGGAACCGTAGCTAAAAACAATGCAGTGCGTGGTGCAGACTGGATGACCTGTATTTGCTCAGCCACCATTCCAACCATGAAGGCAGCCTTGAAAGCTATTCAGGAAGAGCGTGGCCAACGTGGGGAAATTCAGGTCGAACTCTATGGAGACTGGACCTATGAACAGGCTCAGACTTGGCTGGATGCAGGTATTTCGCAGGCTATTTACCACCAATCCCGCGACGCTCTTTTGGCTGGGGAAACTTGGGGAGAAAAGGATCTTAATAAGGTCAAGAAACTGATTGAGATGGGCTTCCGTGTATCAGTGACAGGCGGTCTGAATATTGATACGCTCAAACTCTTTGAAGGAGTTGATGTCTTCACCTTCATTGCTGGACGCGGTATTACTGAAGCTGAAGATCCAGCTGCTGCTGCGCGGGCCTTTAAAGATGAAATCAAGCGAATTTGGGGGTAGGCCATGGCACGTCCAATTGGAATTTATGAAAAGGCGACACCCAAGCATTTTTCTTGGCCTGAGCGTTTAGCTTTTGCCAAAGAACTAGGATTTGACTTTGTCGAAATGTCAGTGGATGAGTCGGATGAACGTCTAGCTCGCCTTTCCTGGTCTAAGGAGCAGAGGCTAGAGTTAGTAAAGGCCATTTATGAAAGCGGAGTCCGCATTCCGACCATATGCTTTAGCGGGCATCGCCGCTACCCGCTGGGCTCCAATGATCCAGAGCTGGAAGCTAAGTCACTGGAAACTATGAAGCAGTGTATCGAGCTGGCTCAGGACTTGGGAGTACGGGTCATTCAGCTAGCAGGCTACGATGTTTATTATGAGGAGAAATCTCCTGCAACTCGTGCCCGCTTCCTGAAAAACCTCCGGCTGGCTTGTGATTGGGCGGAGCAGGCTCAGGTCATGCTGGCGATTGAGATTATGGATGATCCTTTTATCAACAGCATTGAGAAATATCTGGCTGTCGCGAAAGAAATCAATTCGCCTTATCTCTTTGTCTATCCGGATACAGGAAATGTCTCTGCCTGGCACAATGACCTTTACAGCGAGTTTCTGCTGGGCCATCAAGCCATTGCAGCCCTGCATTTGAAAGATACCTATGCCGTGACCGAGCAGTCCAAAGGCCAGTTTAGAGATGTGCCTTTTGGCAAGGGCTGTGTTGACTGGGAAGAAATGTTTGCTGTCCTCAAGCAGACCAATTATCAGGGGCCTTTCCTTATCGAAATGTGGTCTGAAAACTGTGAGACAGTAGAAGAAACAAAAGCAGCCATTCAGGAAGCCAAAGACTTCCTCTATCCACTCATTGAGAAAGCGGGGTTGATGTAATGCTCTTACCAGAACTGAAAAAACGTGTCTATGATGCCAATCTAGCCTTGCCTCAGCATGGTTTGGTCAAATTTACCTGGGGCAATGTCTCTGCGATTGACCGAGAGGCAGGCTACATCGTGATTAAGCCTAGCGGAGTCCCTTATGAAAAGCTGTCGCCAGAAAATATGGTAGTTACAGATTTGGACGGCCGTGTCGTAGAGGGAGAGCTTAATCCTTCCTCTGATCTTCCAACCCATGTGGAACTCTATAAGGCCTTCCCTAAGATTGGCGGGGTTGTTCATACGCACTCGACAGAAGCTGTTGGCTGGGCTCAGGCTGGTCGGGATATTCCTTTTTACGGGACGACTCATGCGGACTATTTCTATGGTCCCATTCCAGCGGCTCGTTCTCTGACTGAGGATGAAATCAACCGCGCCTATGAGTTGGAAACAGGCAGTGTGATTATCGAGACCTTCCGCGAGCGCGACATTGACCCAATGGCAGTGCCTGGCGTCACCGTGCGCAACCACGGTCCTTTCACTTGGGGTAAGTCGCCGGAAGAAGCAGTCTATCATAGCGTTGTGCTGGAAGAAGTGGCTAAGATGGCACGCTTTACAGAGCAGATTAATCCACGCGTCGAGCCAGCACCTAAATATCTGATGGACAAGCACTATTTGCGCAAACACGGTCCTAATGCCTATTATGGACAGAAAGGCTAAGCAAAGTTTACTAGAAATGCTTTTACGGCAAGTTGGAGAGAACAGATGCTCTCTCCTTTTGTCGTTTGAGCAGTAGGTCATCTGGGGAGGGGATTCGGTTGGCTTGTCACGTCTCGTTCATCATATTGTAATATCCTAATGTTATAATGTCCTGTAAATTTTTTTAAAGGAGGAATCATGATTTTACTGGATAAAACAAGTTGTGAACTCTTGCGCTACCTGATTAGGCTGCAAGAAGCAGCCACTATTATGACTATTTCCCGAGAGCTAGGCCAGTCGCGTAGAAAAGTTTACTATCATTTGGAAAAAATCAATGATGCTCTGGCGGACTATGAAGAAGAAATCGTTAGCCGGCCGCGGGTGGGGATTTTGCTGACTGAGCAGCAGAAGAATCTGTGCTGGGAGTTGTTGCTGCATGTGGATACCCACAGCTATATCCTGAGTGCAAATGAGCGCATGCAGCTCGTATCCCTCTATATCTGTACGGCCAAGGAGCGAGTAACCATCGAAAAGCTGATGGATTTGACAGATGTCTCGCGCAATACCGTGCTCAATGACCTAAACGATATCCGCAATCAACTGGCGACGGAGCAGTATCTGGTTAATCTTTACTCTACCAAGGCCAGAGGCTATTATCTGGACTGTCATCCTCTCAATAAGATTCAGTATGTACACTCGTTGCTCTATCATATTTTTATTGAGGGTAGCCAAGCTTTCGTAGATGTTTTAGTGAAGAAATTCAAGGAGCTCTTTGCTGGAGAGGTGCTCCTGTCTCATCAACTGCAGAGCTTTCTCAGTCAGCAAGTCCCTTTAGTAGAGCAGGACTTGGGCAAGAAAATCAACAGTCATGAGATTGGCTTTATGCTGGAGGTGCTGCCTTATCTGCTGCTCAGCTGTCGCAATATGGAGCTGGAAGCGAAAGAAGAGAACAGCATCTCTCAGGAATTTAGCCTCATTCGCAAGCGGATCGAGTATCGGGTGGCCAAGCTCTTAAGTGAGCGCATGGAGCATAAGCTAGCCATTCGGCTGAGTGATATTGAAATCTCACTTCTAGCCGTACTTTTACTGTCTTATCGTAAGGATAAGGATATTCATGCGACCAGTCAGGATTTTGCCCAGCTGCAGGAAGCTCTGGAGGCCTTTCTCTGGCGCTTTGAAGCTTCGTCCTATGAGATTGAAAATTGGGATGATTTGCTGCGCAATCTTCTGACCCATTGTAAGGCTCTGCTCTTTCGCAAGACCTATGGGATTATGTCTAAAAATCCGCTCACGCGTCTGATAAAGACCAAGTATGCTGACTTGTTTGCTTTTACAAAATCCTCTGCTGTGATTCTAGGAGAGGCGTGGTTTGTAACGCTGACAGACGACGATATTGCTTATCTGACTATCCATATCGGAGGCTCTTTGAAAAATAGCCAAGCAGAGCAGCAGGATAATCGACAAATCTATCTGGTTTGTGATGAAGGAGTGGGACTTTCAAAGCTACTGCTGAAACAGTGCCGTTATTACTTACCCAATGAGCGTTTGGAAGCTGTCTTTACAACAGAACAGTTCAAAAGTGTTGAGGATGTGCTCACTGCTGACCTGCTTATCACCACCAATGAAGATCTAGAAACAGACCTACCAGTCATTCAAGTTCATCCGATTTTGGATCATGAGGATATTCTCAATATCAGTCATTTTGTCAAGGCTCAGAGTCCTGAACAGGCCAACACTTTTAATCATGATTTGGAAAAACTGCTATCAAGCTATGTCAAAGATGTCAGTCGTTCACAGGAGTTAAAAGAAAAAATTCAAAAATTAGTCCATGAAAAGCTGCTGACTAGCTCCGCTGAGGACACAGAAGACTGGATGAAAAATATTAGCTAGGAAATAGGTCCTAGCTTTTTAGCTGAAAAAGGAATATTTTCTAAAAAAGGGATAAGAGCAAGTCTTGCTTCATAGTCCAGTTTTGAACACAGACCTGTGTTTTATTTGGTCTTTTTTTATCCCCTGGGGCAGACTATACTAGAAGCATAGAAATCAATCATTTTTTGAGGAGGAATGGAATATGCCGAACGTGAAAGACATTACCAGAGAATCTTGGATTTTGTCAACTTTTCCAGAATGGGGCACTTGGCTCAATGAAGAAATTGAAGAAGAAGTGGTGCCAGAAGGCAACTTTGCTATGTGGTGGCTGGGCAACTGCGGTGTCTGGATTAAGACGCCGGGCGGTGCCAATGTCGTCATGGATCTGTGGTCTAACCGAGGAAAATCAACCAAAAAGGTCAAAGATATGGTCAGAGGGCATCAAATGGCTAATATGGCCGGTGTCCGCAAGCTTCAGCCCAATCTGCGTGTGCAGCCTATGGTGATTGATCCTTTTGCTATCAATGAACTAGATTATTATTTGGTTTCTCATTTCCATAGCGATCACATTGACATCAATACCGCAGCGGCTATTGTGAACAATCCTAACTTAGACCATGTTAAGTTTGTCGGACCTTATGAGTGCGGCGAGATTTGGAAAAAATGGGGTGTGCCTGAAGAACGCATCATCGTTATCAAGCCAGGTGAAAGCTTTGAGTTTAAGGACATCAAGGTGACAGCTGTTGAATCATTTGACCGTACCTGTCTGGTGACTCTGCCAGTCGAAGGTGCTGAAGCTCAAGATGGGGAACTGGCTGGACTGGCTGTGACCGATGAAGAAATGGCACGCAAGGCCGTTAACTATGTCTTTGAAACACCAGGCGGAACCATCTATCACGGTGCAGACTCTCACTTCTCTAACTACTTTGCTAAGCACGGTAAGGACTTCCAGATTGATGTAGCTATCAATAACTATGGTGACAATCCTGTCGGTATTCAGGATAAGATGACGTCTATCGACTTACTGCGTATGGCTGAAAACCTGCGGGCTAAGGTCATCATCCCAGTTCATTATGATATCTGGTCCAACTTTATGGCTTCAACGGATGAGATTTTAGCCTTGTGGAAGATGCGCAAAGAGCGTCTTCAATATCAGTTCCATCCATTCATCTGGGAAGTGGGCGGCAAGTATACCTATCCTCTGGACAAAGATAGAATCGAATACCACCATCCTCGTGGCTTTGATGACTGTTTCGAGCAAGAGTCCAATATTCAATTTAAAGCCCTCCTTTAAAATTCTTTGAAAATCTTTAAACCTTGTCAGCCCTGCCATGCTGTGATCAAATTCAGTCCTTGGTTAGCTTTCTAGTTTGCTTTTAGATTTTCATTGATTATAAAATGTTTTTTTCTACTTGATGAGGCATGAGTTCAGATGAATAAAGGCTTCAGAAAGTATCCGATGAGATTATCCCTATCTTGCGATATAGGGATAATTTTCATATAATAGATATGAGACAATTTTTCGTTTCTACGACCGTTGTTTATCCTGTTCTGATGTCAGAACAGGTCATAGTAAAAATAAGGAGTATCCAATGTCACAATTATCAGTTAATGCCATTCGCTTTTTAGGGATTGACGCGATTGAAAAGTCTAAGTCAGGTCACCCAGGTGTAGTCATGGGCGCTGCGCCGATGGCTTACGACTTATTTACTAAACAACTGCGTATTAATCCAGAACAGCCAAACTGGATTAACCGCGACCGCTTCGTCCTGTCTGCAGGACATGGCTCTATGTTGCTTTATGCCTTGCTTCATCTGTCTGGCTTTGAAGATGTCAGCATAGAGGAAATTAAAAACTTCCGCCAATGGGGTTCTAAGACACCAGGTCACCCAGAGTTTGGGCACACAGCTGGTGTTGATGCCACTACTGGCCCACTGGGACAGGGTATTTCTACAGCTACTGGATTTGCTCAGGCAGAGCGTTTCTTGGCTGCTAAGTACAACCGTGATGGCTTCCCAATTTTTGACCATTACACTTATGTCATCTGTGGTGATGGCGATTTGATGGAGGGTGTTTCAGCTGAAGCTGCTTCTTACGCTGGTCTGCAAAAGCTGGACAAGCTGGTTGTTCTCTATGATTCAAATGATATCAACCTAGATGGAGAGACCAAGGATTCCTTTACAGAAGATGTTCGTGCCCGCTATGAAGCTTATGGCTGGCATACTGCCTTGGTAGAAGATGGGACAGATCTTGCAGCGATTGATGCAGCTATCAATGAAGCTAAATCTTCCGGCAAGCCATCTTTGATTGAAGTTAAGACGGTTATCGGTTACGGTTCTCCAAACAAGCAAGGAACTAATGCAGTTCACGGCGCCCCTCTTGGAGCAGAAGAAGCAGAAGCTACTCGTCAAGCCTTGGGCTGGGACTATGCGCCGTTTGAGATTCCTGAGGAAGTCTATGCTGACTACCGCACAAATGTAGCAGAGCGTGGTGCAGCAGCATATGATGATTGGAAACAGTTAGTAGAGGACTACAAGCAAGCCCATCCAGATTTGGCGACAGAAGTAGCAGCTATCATTGCTGGTCAGGATCCAGTAGAAATCAAACCAGAAGACTTCCCAGTGCTTGAAAATGGCTTCTCTCAAGCAACCCGTAATTCTAGTCAGGATGCCCTTAATGCAGCAGCTAAGGTCCTTCCAACTTTCCTCGGTGGTTCTGCTGACTTGGCTCATTCCAATATGACCTACATCAAGGAAGACGGCTTGCAGGATGATGCCCACCGTCTCAACCGCAATATCCAATTTGGTGTGCGCGAGTTTGCTATGGGAACAATTCTCAACGGTATGGCGCTTCATGGTGGTCTTCGCGTTTACGGTGGTACCTTCTTCGTCTTCTCAGACTATGTCAAGGCAGCTGTCCGTTTGTCTGCCCTACAAGGTTTACCAGTGACTTATGTATTTACTCACGACTCTATTGCAGTAGGTGAAGACGGCCCAACTCATGAGCCGATTGAGCACTTGGCTGGTCTGCGTGCCATTCCAAACCTGACTGTTTTCCGCCCAGCAGATGCGCGTGAAACTCAGGCAGCTTGGTACCTGGCCCTTAAGAGCCAATCTACTCCGACTGCTCTGGTCTTGACCCGTCAGAATCTGACAGTTGAAGAAGGCACAGACTTTGACAAGGTAGCTAAAGGTGCTTATGTCGTTTACGAAACAGGAGCAGATTTCGATACCATCTTGCTGGCTTCTGGTTCTGAGGTTAATTTGGCTGTTGCAGCTGCTAAAGCACTTGCAGCAGAAGGTGCTAAAATCCGCGTGGTCAGCGTGCCATCAACAGAACTTTTTGATGCTCAAGATTCAGTCTACAAAGAAGAAATTCTGCCAAATGCAGTTCGTCGCCGCGTAGCGATCGAGATGGCAGCTAGCCAGCCTTGGTACAAGTATGTGGGTCTGGATGGTGCAGTTATCGGAATCGACCAGTTCGGTGCATCTGCTCCAGCAGGCAAGGTTCTGGAAGAATACGGCTTTACAGTTGAGCACGTAGCAGAAGTTGTTAAAAATCTTAAATAAAAAGACATAAAATCAGGGTGTCGGTCATCCTGATTTTTGCTTTTTTAGAAAATGTCGTTAGGTCAGTCACGCTTCCTCCGACTTGAGACGGACTTTGCCTGAAAAGTCAGAATCGTCTTGTAAAAATAAGGGAAATCTGCTATAGTAGTTCATATATGACATTCGAAGGAGAAAATATATGAATCCAACTATGCTTATTGTCTTTGCAGTTGTACTGATAGGGATGACCTATTTCCAAATGCGTGCCCAAAAGAAACAGGCTCAACAGCGTATGGAAAGTCTTAACAAGCTGCAAAAGGGTTATGAAGTTATTACCATCGGTGGTTTGTATGGAACGGTAGATGAAGTGGACACAGATAAAAAGACAGTCGTTCTGGATGTGGACGGTGTTTACCTGACTTTTGAACTGACAGCTATTAAGACTGTACTGCCATTGACTGAGGGGATTCCTGCTGTTGCTGGCGGTGAGGGAAGCGTTGACCTTCCCGAGGAAGAATCAGCGATTGAAGAGTAAAGAAAGAAACAGCTTGCGGGCTGTTTTTTTTGTTTTGGTTCATGTAGCTAGGGGTGTTTGATTGCAACCTTATCTGCCTCGCAGTTTGGACAAGATGGGTGAGTTTGGATTCTCTGGTTGACATTCTGTCCTTATTTTATGCTCTCAGGCTTGAAAAAGCGGATGAATTGCCCACATTCCAAGGATTTATGATATAATGAACTGATAAAACTTTAAATAGGATAAAAAGTATGTTTAGTTTTAAGAAAAAAGAAAAGCTGAACGCACCGCTGAATGTTCCAAAGCACATTGCTGTTATTATGGACGGCAACGGCCGTTGGGCCAAAAAAAGGATGCAGCCGCGCGTGTTCGGCCATAAGGCTGGCATGGAAACCTTGCAAAAGGTGACGATTGCTGCCAAGGAAATGGGTGTTCAGGTCTTGACTGTCTATGCCTTTTCAACGGAAAATTGGTCTCGTCCGGAAAAGGAAGTTTCCTTTATCATGAATCTGCCGGTTGAATTTTACGACCGCTATGTGCCGGAGCTGCACAAAAACAATGTTAAAATCCAGATGATTGGTGATACGGCTAAGCTTCCTAAGGCGACATTTGAAGCTCTGGAAAAGGCTGAAAGCCTAACCAAGCTCAATACAGGCTTGATTCTCAATTTTGCTCTAAACTACGGTGGCCGATATGAGATCAATCAGGCTGTTAAAGAGATTGCTCAGGATGTTCTGGATGCCAAACTCAGTCCCGGTGACATTACTGAGGACATCATTGGCAACTACCTCTATACCAGCAATTTGCCTAAGATGCTGCGTGACCCGGATCTGGTGATTCGGACTAGTGGAGAGCTACGTCTCAGCAATTTTCTGCCTTGGCAGTCAGCCTACAGTGAGCTGTATTTTACGGATATCCTCTGGCCTGACTTTGATGAGAAGGCTTTGAAGGCTGCAATTGCAGAATACAGCCGTCGGAATCGACGCTTTGGCGGTGTTTAAGGGAGAAAGTAAAAGAGTATGAGTAAAAATTTACAAAAACGTCTAATCTTTGGAGGAATCGCTCTTGCTATTTTTATTCCTCTGGTATTGACAGGAGGCGTCATCTTTCAGATTTTTGTGGGGCTGCTGGCTATGCTGGCGGTGCATGAATTTCTCCAAATGAAAGGTCTGCCGACGGCGACAATCGAGGGTGTCTTGGCCATGCTGGCAGCCTTTGTCCTAACCCTGCCTCTAGAGAACTATCTGAAGTTTCTGCCGGTCGATGGCAATGTCTTGGCCTATGGCTTGGTCGTCTTCCTTCTGTTGATTTCGACTGTTCTAGGTTCTAACTACACTTTTGAAGATGCGGCCTATCCGATTGCAGCTAGTTTTTATGTCGGTCTTGGTTTTAATGCCTTGATTGATGCCCGCTTGATGAATATTGACAAGGTCCTGTTAGCTCTCTTTATCGTTTGGGCTACGGACAGCGGAGCTTATCTGGTCGGGGTGCGTTTCGGTAAAAGAAAGCTGGCGCCGAGAGTTTCTCCTAATAAGACTATTGAAGGAAGCTTGGGCGGCATTCTATCAGCCGTTCTAGTGACTGGAATCTTCATGTTGGTTCGACCGCAAGTGTACGCACCTTATAATGCCTTTGTCTTTTTGATTCTGGCAGTGCTCTTTAGTATTGCAGGCCAGCTAGGTGATTTGGTCGAAAGCTCAGTCAAGCGTCATTTCGGGGTCAAGGATTCTGGTAAATTCATTCCTGGCCACGGCGGTGTCTTGGATCGTTTTGACAGCCTTCTCTTCGTTTTTCCGCTGATGCATTTCTTCGGCTTGTTCTAAGACAGTTGTGCATGGCTGAAAGCAGGGGATGGCAAGTTTGTCCAAAGACCGCAAAATCTGAGAAGGAACTAGGATTTAGAGTTCAAAATTTTGAGTTGAGCTTGTAACCTATTTTCAAAAGTGTCAGCTATGCAGGGGCGGGAAGCTCGGTATTTGGCCGTTTTCTGCTCCTTCTTTGATTTAAAGAAAAAAACAAGATTTCTAGGAAAGGTAAAATTAGAAGTCCATGCAGTTTATAACCTTTATTATTATTTTTGGGATCATTGTGGTGGTCCATGAGTTCGGACACTTCTACTTTGCGAAGAAGTCCGGCATTTTGGTCAGAGAGTTCGCTATCGGTATGGGACCCAAGATTTTCTCCCATATTGGCAAGGACGGGACGGCCTATACGATTCGGATTTTACCCTTGGGGGGCTATGTACGCATGGCCGGCTGGGGGGAAGATTCCACTGACATTAAGGTGGGGACACCGGCTAGTCTGACCTTGGATGCAGAGGGCAAGGTGGTTCGCATCAATCTCTCTGGCAAAAAGGTTGACCAGACAGCTCTGCCTATGAATGTGACCGGCTTTGACTTTGAGGAAAAGCTGGAAATCACAGGTCTGGTCCTTGACGAGTTCAAGACTTGTGCAGTAGATCATGATGCAACGATTGTTGAAGAAGATGGCACTGAGGTGCGGATTGCACCGCTGGATGTTCAATATCAGAATGCTAGTATCTGGGGTCGCCTCATCACCAACTTTGCTGGGCCTATGAATAACTTCATCCTGAGCGTGCTGGTATTTATGCTGCTGGCCTTTGTTCAGGGTGGCGTTCGCGATGAGAACAGCAATCATTTTCAAGTCATGGATGGTAGTGCCATAGCAGCTGCTGGGGTTCAAAATAATGACCAAATCCTTAAGATTAATGACTATGAGATTGGCAACTGGGCGGATCTAACCAGCGCTCTGGCAAAAATCACTGCCAAGAGCAAGGAAGCACCGACCTTGTCTGTTACCTACAAACACGGCAGCGAAACGAAAGAGATTACTGTACAGCCTAAAAAAGACGGAAATCGTTATCTGCTGGGTGTATCCCCGACGGTCAAGACAGGCTTCTGGGACAAGGTGATTGGCGGTTTTACTGCAGCTTGGTCTACCACGGTTCGCATTTTGTCAGCTCTGAAAGATATCGTCTTCAACTTCAATATCAATAAGCTGGGCGGTCCGGTCGCTATTTACAATTTCAGCAGCCAAGCTGCAGAGCAAGGATTGCCAGCAGTACTCAGCCTTTTGGCCATGCTGTCGCTCAATATCGGTATTTTCAACCTGATTCCCATTCCAGCCTTGGATGGTGGAAAAATCGTCCTCAATATTCTGGAGGCTATCCGCAGAAAACCGTTGAAAAGAGAAACGGAGACCTATATCACTCTGTCTGGAGTGGCTATTATGGTCATCTTGATGATTGCCGTTACCTGGAACGATATTATGAAATTATTCTTCTAGGAAACTAAAGTTCTTAGAACTATGAAAAAGAAATTATTCAATGAAAGTCAAGGAGTTTTGTTTTTATGAAACAAAGTAAAATGTTAATTCCAACCCTGCGTGAGATGCCTAGCGATGCTCAAGTTATCAGCCACGCTCTCATGCTGCGGGCTGGCTATGTCCGTCAGGTTTCAGCCGGAGTTTATTCTTATCTGCCGCTGGCCAATCGCGTGATTGAAAAAGCAAAAAAAATCATGCGGGAAGAGTTTGACAAGATTGGTGCGGTTGAGATGCTGGCGCCTGCCCTGCTCAGTGCAGACCTCTGGCGCGAGTCTGGCCGTTATGAGACCTATGGTGAAGACCTCTACAAGCTTAAAAATCGTGAGAAATCAGACTTTATCCTAGGGCCAACCCATGAGGAAACCTTTACGGCTATCGTCCATGATTCGGTTAAATCCTACAAACAGCTGCCGCTCAATCTCTATCAGATTCAGCCTAAATACCGCGATGAAAAACGTCCTCGTAACGGGCTCTTGCGGACGCGTGAGTTTATCATGAAAGATGCCTACAGTTTCCACGCTAACTATGACAGCTTGGATGTAGCTTATGATGAATACAAGTCTGCCTATGAGAAAATCTTTACCCGCAGCGAGCTGGATTTCAAAGCTATTATCGGTGATGGCGGTGCTATGGGGGGTAAGGACAGCCAAGAATTCATGGCCATTACGCCGGACCGGACGGATTTGAACCGCTGGGTGGTCTTGGACAAGTCTGTAGCCAGCTTTGATGAAATTCCTGAGGATGTTCAGGAAGCTATTCGGACAGAATTGACCAGCTGGATGGTATCTGGTGAGGATACCATTGCCTACTCCAGTGAGTCCAGCTATGCTGCCAACCTTGAAATGGCGACAGATGAATACAAGCCAGCAGGACGTGTCGTGACTGAGGAAGAAGTAGCCCGCGTTTCAACGCCTGACTGCAAGACAATTGACGAAGTTGCTGCCTTCCTTGGACTGGATGAAAGCCAGACAATCAAGACCTTGGTTTACATGGCTGACGAGTCTCCTGTCGTAGCTCTTCTGGTCGGCAATGACCAGCTTAATGAAGTCAAGCTGAAAAATCATTTGGCAGCGGATTTCTTTGATGTGGCGAGTGAAGATCAAGTCCGTCAGCTCCTAGGAGCAGGTTTTGGCTCACTAGGGCCAGTCAATCTGCCTGAAGGTGTGAGAATCATTGCTGACCGTAAGGTGCAAGATCTAGCTAATGCAGTAGTTGGTGCTAACGAAGATGGTTACCACCTGACTGGTGTCAATCCAGGTCGTGACTTTACCGCTGAGTATGTGGATATCCGTGAGGTTCGTGAGGGTGAAATTTCGCCGGACGGTCAAGGTGTTCTCAAGTTTGCTCGTGGGATTGAGATTGGGCACATCTTCAAGCTGGGAACTCGCTACTCTGAAAGCATGAACGCCAATGTCTTAGACGAGAATGGCCGAGCAGTACCGATGATTATGGGTTGTTACGGTATCGGCGTCAGCCGTCTCTTGTCTGCTGTTATGGAGCAGCATGCCCGTCTCTTTGTCAATAAAACTCCTAAGGGTGAATTCCGCTATGCTTGGGGCATCAACTTCCCGAAAGAGCTGGCACCATTTGATGTGCACTTGATTCCGGTCAATGTCAAGGACGAGGAAGCCTTGGCTCTAACTGACCAAATCGAGGCTAACTTGCTAAGTGCTGGTTATGAGGTCTTGGTGGATGATCGCAATGAGCGAGCTGGTGTTAAGTTCAGCGACAGTGATTTGATTGGTCTCCCAATCCGTGTGACAGTTGGTAAGAAAGCTGCAGAAGGCATTGTCGAAGTCAAGATTAAGGCTACTGGCGATACCATTGAAGTCCACTCCGATAATCTGCTAGAAACCTTGTCTATTTTGACAAAATAAAACAAACTGCCAGTTTTGTCTGGCAGTTTTCTTTTGCTTATTGGTCTTGAAAATGCTATAGTAGGAAAAAATAGATTGGAGGACCGAATGATGGGATTATTCAGCGGTTTATTAGGCAATGCCTCTCAGAAAGATATTGAAAAAACAGAAAGACAATTGGAGGATATTCTGACATCAACAGAGAATGTGGAACTGGCTTTTAGCCTCATTCGTGACTTGATTGTTTTTACAGATAAGCGTTTAATCTTGGTCGACAAGCAGGGAATGACTGGCAAAAAGACTTCTTATAAGTCCTTTCCTTATCGCTCTATCAGTCGCTTCTCAGTTGAAACTGCGGGTCATTTCGACCTAGATGCTGAACTGAAAATCTGGGTTTCCAGCGCTCAAGAGCCAGCAGAAGTCCTTCAATTTACCAGCGACCGCAGCGTTATAGCCATTCAAAAGGCTTTGGCAGAAGCAGTGTTAAGATAGACAGAAAAAGCCTTCTGAGCATTAACTGTAAAGTTAAATCACTCAGAAAGCCTTTTTTATTCTTCTGTGAATCCTTGAGATAGCAGATAAGAGAAGAAATCTTCGGGCTTTTCCTTAAGCTTTTTGAACAGATTGTCTTCAGATGTTTCTCCTAAAGCAGCCATCACTTGTTTTTTATTTGCTTTGCTGAGGTCAAAGTGGGCAATTTGTTCAACAGTTTTCCTGTCTGCTGAAACTTTGACTTCAACTGTGACTCCGTCTAACTTGCTAAATTTATCATAAAAATCACCAGTTTTCAATTCTTCTTGATAAATGTTGTTGATTTCTTCAGTACTCTTGTTTTGCTCGTCCTCTTGTGTTGGTTTACCAGCCATAAAATCGAAGGCTAGAATCTTATTTTTCTGATAATAAACAACAATTTTATTACTGTAACCGTTAGGAATATTGTAAGAAAAAGTCTTTCTTTCAGTCTTTTCTTTTTTGGCTTTGTTTTGACTCTGATTTTGCTTGGGCTTGTTTTCTTGCTTATGCTGATTAGGCATACTGCAGGCAGTCAGGGTCAGCAGACAAGCGCTGGCTAATAGAATTTTCTTCACAATTAAGACTCCTTTTGATAAATGTTCTGTTCTATTATATCATAACTTAGTATCAAGAGAATGCATTGACAATTGTGTAGGAGTCGCGCTTTGCCCTACTCTTTTTCTGTCGAAAAAAGTGTTGATTTATGGTAAAATAGGGTCACTACTGTACGAGGAAATGTCATGTCAAACAAGTTTGAAATTTTAATGAATCAGCTGGATATGCCACTGGAAATGAGAAATTCAGAGGCCTTTTTGAATGCAGAAATAGAGAAGGTTCTGGTCCACAAGGTCAGTCGGGTCTGGGAGTTTCATTTTTCTTTTGCGAATATTCTGCCTATTGAGATTTTTCGGGAATTGCAGAAGCGCCTAGCTCAAGAGTTTTCTAAGACGGGCAATCAAGCTGTTTTTGAAATTCACTGTCAGGCTCCTCAGCTATCGGATGAGCTCTTGCAGGCTTATTACCAGCAGGCTTTTGAAGAGGGACCTTGTGCCAGTCATGGATTTAAGAGTCTTTATCAGGAATTGCAGGTTCATTTGGATGGAGACAAGCTGCTGATTGAGGGGGCTTCGACCATTGATACGGAGCATTTTCGCAAGAACCACCTGCCCAATCTCAGCCAGCAGCTAGTCAAGTACGGCTTTCCTCAGCTGACCTGTCAGGTTCAGCACAGCGATGAACTGACCCAGCAACAAGCGGAGAATTTCCAGGCGGAGAATGACAAGATTGTTCAGGCGGCCAATGAAGAAGCACTCAAAGCCATGGAATCCCTGCAGCAGATGGCACCACCGCCAGAGGAAAAGCCGACCTATGACTTCCAAGCTCGCAAGGCTGTGGCTAAACCAAAGCTGGACAAAACAGAGATTACCCCTATGATTGAAGTTCAGACTGAGGAAAACCGTCTGGTCTTTGAGGGAATGGTCTTTGACCTGGAGCAGAAGGTCACTCGGACTGGCCGAGTCTTGCTCAATTTCAAGATGACAGACTATACTTCCAGCTTCTCCTTGCAAAAATGGATGAAAAACGAAGAAGAAGCCAAGAAGTTTGACATGATTAAGAAGGGCGCCTGGCTGCGCGTGCGGGGAAATGTGGAGATGAACAACTTCACCCGCGACCTGACCATGAATGTGCAGGATGTGCAGGCCGTCACCCACTATGAGCGCAAGGACTTGATGCCTGAGGGGCAGAAGCGGGTTGAGTTTCACGCTCATACTAATATGTCTACTATGGATGCCCTACCTGAGGTGGAGGAAATCGTGGCAACGGCCGCCAAGTGGGGCCACAAGGCTGTCGCCATTACCGACCATGGCAATGTGCAGAGCTTTCCCCATGGCTATAAGGCTGCCAAGAAGGCTGGTATTCAGCTGATTTACGGCATGGAGGCCAATATTGTAGAAGACCGGGTGCCCATCGTCTACAATGAAGTAGATATGGAGCTGAGCGATGCGACCTATGTAGTCTTTGACGTGGAAACAACAGGGCTTTCAGCGGTCTACAATGACTTGATTCAAGTCGCTGCCAGCAAGATGCACAAGGGCAATATCATCGCTGAGTTTGATGAGTTTATCAATCCTGGGCATCCTCTTTCGGTCTTTACGACGGATCTAACCGGGATTACAGATGAGCATGTCCGCAATGCCAAACCGCTAGAGCAAGTGCTGAAAGAGTTTCAGGAATTTTGCAAGGACAGTGTGCTCGTGGCCCATAATGCTACCTTTGACGTAGGCTTTATGAATGTCAACTATGAGCGTCATGGCTTGCCGAAGATTACTCAGCCAGTCATTGACACACTGGAATTTGCCCGCAACCTCTATCCAGAGTACAAGCGTCATGGTCTGGGGCCTTTGACCAAGCGTTTCCAGATTGCTCTGGAGCACCACCACATGGCCAACTATGACGCGGAAGCGACGGGCCGCCTCCTCTTTATCTTTATCAAGGATGTGGCTGAAAAGCATGGTGTGACCAATCTCAAGGATTTGAATACGGATCTGGTCGATGAGAATTCCTACAAGAAAGCTCGGGTCAAGCATGCGACTATTTATGTGAAAAATCAGACGGGACTAAAGAATATTTTCAAGTTAGTCAGTCTGTCCAATACCAAATATTTTGAAGGTGTCCCGCGGATTCCACGGACTGTGCTGGATGCCCATCGTGAAGGCTTGATTTTAGGCTCGGCCTGCTCAGAGGGCGAAGTTTATGACGCTGTTGTCTCTCAGGGGGTAGATGCGGCTGTCGAAGTAGCCAAGTATTATGACTTTATCGAGGTCATGCCGCCGGCTATCTATGAACCGCTGATTGCCAAGGAACAAATCAAGGACCAGGAAGAACTGCAGACCATTATTCGCAATCTGATTGAGGTCGGAGATCGCTTGGGCAAGCCTGTCCTTGCGACGGGAAACGTCCACTATATCGAGCCGGAAGAAGAAATCTATCGTGAGATTATCGTACGGAGTCTCGGTCAGGGAGCCATGATTAACCGGACTATTGGTCACGGTGAAAATGCCCAGCCTGCGCCGCTCCCTAAGGCTCACTTCCGGACCACCAATGAAATGTTGGACGAATTTGCCTTCCTAGGCGAGGATTTGGCTAAGAAGCTGGTTATCACCAATCCGAATCAGCTGGCGGAGACCTTTGAGCCGGTAGAGGTGGTCAAGGGCGACCTCTATACGCCTTTCATTGACAAGGCTGAGGAGACAGTTGCTGAGCTGACCTATCAAAAAGCCTTTGAGATTTATGGCAATCCGCTGCCAGATATCGTGGACTTGCGGATCGAAAAAGAGTTGACCTCCATCTTGGGTAATGGTTTTGCCGTGATTTATCTGGCTTCGCAGATGTTGGTGCAGCGCTCCAATGAGCGGGGCTATCTTGTAGGTTCACGGGGGTCTGTTGGATCCAGCTTTGTCGCGACCATGATTGGAATTACCGAGGTTAATCCCCTGTCGCCCCACTATGTCTGTGGCAAATGCCAATACAGCGAGTTCATCACGGACGGCTCCTATGGTTCTGGCTTTGATATGCCGGATAAGGACTGTCCAGAGTGCGGCCACAAGCTGAGTAAGAACGGTCAGGATATTCCTTTTGAGACCTTCCTTGGATTTGACGGAGACAAGGTACCTGATATTGACTTGAACTTCTCCGGAGAAGATCAGCCAAGCGCCCATTTGGACGTGCGGGATATCTTTGGTTCAGAATACGCCTTTCGGGCTGGGACCGTTGGTACCGTTGCGGCTAAGACGGCCTATGGATTTGTCAAGGGCTATGAGCGCGACTACGGGAAATTCTACCGAGACGCGGAAGTTGAGCGTCTGGCGCAGGGAGCTGCCGGAGTCAAGCGGACGACTGGACAACACCCGGGCGGAATCGTTGTTATCCCTAACTACATGGATGTTTATGACTTTACACCAGTCCAATATCCAGCTGACGATGTGACGGCCGAGTGGCAAACCACCCACTTTAACTTCCATGATATCGATGAAAATGTCCTCAAGCTAGACGTTCTGGGACACGATGATCCGACCATGATTCGGAAGCTTCAGGACTTGTCTGGCATTGATCCCAATGACATTCCTATGGATGATGCTGGCGTCATGGCCCTCTTTTCTGGTACAGACATTTTGGGTGTGACTCAGGAGCAAATCGGCACACCGACTGGTATGCTGGGAATTCCGGAGTTTGGGACCAACTTTGTACGGGGTATGGTTGATGAGACCCATCCGACGACATTTGCCGAGCTCTTACAGCTATCTGGTCTCTCTCATGGTACGGATGTTTGGCTGGGTAATGCTCAGGACTTGATCAAGCAAGGGATTGCCGACCTGTCTACCGTTATCGGCTGTCGGGACGACATCATGGTTTACCTCATGCACAAGGGCTTGGATCCTAAGATGGCCTTTACGATCATGGAGCGCGTGCGGAAGGGCCTTTGGCTGAAGATTTCTGAAGAAGAGCGCAACGGCTACATCGCAGCCATGAAGGAAAACAATGTGCCAGAGTGGTACATCGAGTCCTGTGGAAAGATCAAGTACATGTTTCCCAAGGCCCATGCGGCAGCCTACGTTATGATGGCCCTGCGGGTGGCCTACTTCAAGGTACATCATCCGATTTATTACTACTGTGCCTACTTCTCTATTCGGGCCAAGGCATTTGATATTAAGACCATGAGTGGCGGACTTGATGCCGTCAAACGCCGGATGAGCGAAATCGCTGAAAAGCGCAAGAACAACGAAGCTTCCAATGTAGAAATTGACCTTTATACGACTCTGGAAATCGTCAATGAAATGCTGGAGCGAGGCTTCAAATTCGGAAAGCTAGATCTCTACAAGAGTCATGCGACCGAGTTTCTCATCGAAGGGGACACCCTTATCCCGCCATTCTCTGCCATGGACGGTCTGGGGGATAACGTTGCCCGCCAAGTGGTCAGAGCGCGGGAAGAAGGCGAATTTCTCTCTAAGACAGAACTCCGCAAACGCGGCGGCCTCTCTAGCACCCTAGTCGAAAAAATGGACGACATGGGTATTCTAGGAAATATGCCCGAGGATAACCAGTTGAGTCTGTTTGATGAGTTTTTTTAAGAAGGATGTTTATGGAAAATATTACGGAACAATTTAATGCGGTTGCTTTAGAATATGATTGGGTAACTACTCTTTTGGAAGGCAAGCCCGATTATCTACTGGATAATTTGCCTGACCGTAGAGTTTCCGCTTTGGATATTGGTTGTGGCGGAGGGAATACCTGCATTTTTCTGTCTTCATATTTTCAACATGTGACAGGAATAGATCTTTCTGTGGATTTTCTGCAGATAGCAAAAGATAAAGTAGAAAAAGAAGATTTACAGAATGTAGAATTACTGCAGGATGATTTTTTAACCGCTGTTTTTGAGAAACAATTTGATTTTATTTTCAGTCGAACGACATTTCATCATTTGGACATCCCTGAAGCTTTGGAAAAATGTAAGAAATTACTAAAGCCAGGTGGCATCCTGTTTGTTATGGACAATGTATCAGAAAAGCCCACTCCTTCAACTTGGACCTATGTTGTAGGTGCCTATTTAGATTTTCCTCGACACTGGAAAAGATTCGGCTTGAAAAATGCCAGAAGAATCTTCAAACATAGCACCTCCAAATCTTGGCTCAATCATTTAGCAACAGATCGCTACCTTTCTAAAAAAGGATATGAAGAGATTTATGGGAAGTTGCTGCCAGGCTGTAAATTAATTCAGGATGGTTGGAATATGAAAGTCATCTGGCATCATAAACCAATAGATGGTTAACAAAGGAAAGGACTCTCTCATGAAACTTAGAATAAATGCCGAAGATAAGCCAGCGCAAAAAGTGTTTGATTACCAGCTGGATCTTGATCCAGATACGATTTTGAAAATGACCGCTTTGATTTGTGGTACGGTAGCAGCGGTTAGCCTGCTGTCCTTATTTAAAGAGAAATAACAAAAGAAAAGGAGAAGCAGCATGGTTCTGCCAAATTTTAAAGAAAACTTAGAAAAATACGCTAAACTATTGGTTGCCAATGGTATTAATGTGCAGCCGGGTCACACGGTGGCGCTCAATATTGATGTGGAGCAGCGTGAGCTGGCTCACTTGATTGTCAAGGAAGCCTATGCTCTGGGTGCTCACGAGGTCATCGTCCAGTGGGCGGATGATTTGACTACGCGGGAGAAATTCCTCCATGCACCGATGGAGCGCTTGGACAATGTTCCAGACTATAAGGTGGCTGAGATGAACTATCTCCTCGAAAAGAAAGCCAGCCGCTTGGGCGTTCGTTCATCTGACCCAGGAGCTTTAAATGGCGTGGATGCCGAGAAATTATCGGCTTCTGCTAAGGCTATGGGGATAGCCATGAAGCCGATGCGGATTGCAACCCAATCCAATAAAGTCAGCTGGACAGTCGCTGCAGCAGCCGGTACAGAGTGGGCTAAGAAGGTCTTTCCAAACGCAGCCAGTGATGAGGAAGCGGTAGACTTGCTTTGGGATCAGATTTTCAAAACCTGCCGTGTCTATGAGAATGATCCAGTAGCCGCTTGGCAGGCGCATGAAGAAAAGCTCAGCTCAAAAGCTAAGGTTCTAAATGAGGAGCAATTTACTGCCCTGCACTACACAGCTCCGGGAACAGACCTGACACTGGGCTTGCCCAAGAACCACCACTGGGAGTCGGCTGGCAGTCTTAACGCTCAAGGCGAGTATTTCATTGCTAACATGCCGACAGAAGAAGTCTTTACAGCACCGGACTTCCGCCGAGCTGAAGGTTATGTGACCAGCACCAAGCCTCTCAGCTACAATGGCAACATCATTGAAGGCATCAAGGTGACCTTCAAGGATGGACAGATTGTGGACATTACTGCTGAAAAGGGCGACCAGGTTATGAAGGATCTTGTTTTTGAAAATGCTGGTGCGCGTGCTTTGGGTGAGTGTGCCTTGGTACCAGATCCAAGCCCGATTTCTCAGTCAGGCATTACCTTCTTTAATACCCTATTTGATGAAAATGCCTCTAACCACTTGGCTATCGGTGCAGCTTATGCGACTAGTGTGGTCGGCGGCGAGAATTTATCCGAAGAAGAGTTGGAAGCAGCTGGTCTCAACCGCTCGGATGTCCATGTTGATTTTATGATTGGATCAAATCAGATGGATATTGACGGTATCCGTGAAGACGGCAGCCGTGTAGCAATCTTTAGAAATGGAGACTGGGCAATCTAAGATTTCAAGCTGACTTGAATGGCGCATTCCATAATGATAGTTTCCACTTGCTTCTTGAGAAGCCTTGCTAGAAATATAGAAAGAAGGGGAATATATGATTGGTAGTATGTTTGTCGGTTTTATCATCGGCCTTATCGCCGGGGCTATTACCAGCCGCGGGGAGCGCATGGGCTGTATCGGAAAAATCCTCTTGGGTTGGTTTGGTTCTTTGATTGGTCAATTTCTCTTTGGCCATTGGGGACCAATGCTTGCTGATACAGCTATTGTTCCATCAGTGCTAGGAGCAGTTATCCTCTTGGCTATTTTCTGGAGACGGGATAGTTAGAATAGAAAAAATACCTAGATAGTTTCTATCTAGGTATTTTTGATAATGATATGCAAGTTATTTACTCAATCACCAACATGCCGTCTTTGACTGCAAATGGGTCTTTTTCATTGATTCGGTCGTAGAACATGATGCCGTTGATATGGTCGATTTCATGCTGAACAACAATGGCGTTATAGCCCTTGAGCTTGATACGATGCTTTTGACCGTCCTTATCAAAGTAATCCACGGTGACTCGCGCATGCCGAACCACGTAGCCCGGTACTTCTCGATCGACTGATAGGCAGCCTTCACCATCAGCTAAGGCTGCATCCTGAACGGAATGAGCTACAATCTTAGGATTGTACATCAGTGTTTGCAAACTATAAGCTTCCTTAGGCGGATTGCCCTCTTCGTCCTCAGGGTTGGGAACTAAAACAGCGATGAGCCGTTTGGAAATATCCAGCTGGGGAGCAGCTAGACCAACACCACCGCGCAGCCCCATTTTTTCTGCCATGACTGGATCTTGGGAATGCTTGAGAAATTGCATCATCTTCTCACCCAGAATGATGTCCTGATCAGACAGAGGGAAGCTGACTTCCTCAGCGATAGCGCGCAGGGTCGGATTGCCTTCGCGTATAATGTCCTTCATATCAATTAAATGGGCTGGTTTGGTTAATCGTTCAATAACAGATTTTTTTTCACTCACAGACATGATTCTCTCCTTTTTCTATCCTTCATCATAACATAAAACCTCCAAGAAATAAAGGCGGGAGCGGTTTTGACTGGCTGGGGGTGCCTGCTTTTTGAATGGAGCCACAGCGACCCATAATATTCCTGGCAAAGAAATTGCGTCTTGACCCAAAAAACTGTATGATAGAGGTAGTGTGAATTTTAAAGGAAAATAGAATGAAAAAATTGATGGAAAAGGTGAGTATCCTCTCGCTTTCTTTGATTCTGACTACGGCTTTTTCGATTTCCAGTGCCCAGTCGGCCATGTTTGCTTTTTATAAAGGCATTCCAGAAAGTTGGGTAGAACTTCTGGTTTCTTTGCCTTCGGCTGGGATTATGCTCATGTTGCTGTTTAATAGGGTCATTGAAAAATACCTGACAGAGCGTCAGATGATTGTGAGCGGGCTTCTGATTTTTTCACTTTGCGGGCTTCTTCCTCTTCTTAATCAGTCTTACTGGCTTATGTTTGCCTCTCGGCTTGTCTTTGGAATGGGAATCGGTCTGCTCAATGCCAAGGCGATTTCGATTGTTAGCGAGCGCTACAAGGGACAGGAACGCGTTCGGCTTTTAGGACTGAGGGGATCAGCAGAAGTAGTCGGGACAGCCCTCTTGACTTTTGGCGTCAGTCGGCTTCTTCCTCTCGGCTGGCAGGCCGCTTTTCTGGTCTACACCTTTGGACTGGTGGTTTTGGCGCTTTATTTGCTTTTTGTCCCTTATGACAAGGCCTCTGAAAAGCAGCACGAGCAGTCTGAATTGACTCCTAAGCTAAGCAGTCATGATTGGCAGCTGAGTCTAGCTTTTGCCTTTGTGGCGGGGGTCATTGTGCTGACCTATATTGCCATCAATGTGCGCGTGCCGGGGATTGTAGAGAAGTCTGGCATGGGGACGGCCCAGACTGCAGGTATGATTCTTTCCTTGATGCAGTTGATTGGGATTGCAGCGGGTATCAGCTTTGCTAGTTTGACCCGTCATTTTAGAGATAAACTGCTGATGCTTTCTGGTCTGGTTTTTGGCCTGACTCAGATTATCATTGGCTTCTCACCTAATCTCTTGTCACTCAGCATGGCTACTATTAGCGCTGGCTTTGTCTATAGTGTCGGTCTGACGACCATTTTTTACACCCTGTCCGAGCGCATTTCCGCCCACCTCCTCAATCAAGCCACTTCTATCGTGATTTTAGGCTGCAGTATCGGAGCAACTGCCACTACATTTGTCCTCAGTTTCATTGGGAGATTCTCTAACGCTCCAGCCTTTATCTTCAGCGTTTTGGGGCTGGCTATGATTCTGACCTCGCTCTTTGTTCTAAGATTTAGCAAAGAAAAGAGCGGATTGGCTCCAAAAAGCTAGGAGGTTATACGATGCGTCTGGATAAATTTTTAGCAGAAAATGGTCTGGGCTCACGAGCTCAGGTCAAGCAGCTCCTAAAGAAAGGGCTGGTTTTGGTCAATGGCAGAGCAGAGAAATCACCTAAGACCCAGATTGATGAGACAGCAGATGAGATTATTGTTTCTGGCCAAAGGCTGATCTATGAAAAATTCGTTTACTACCTTCTCAACAAGCCGCAGGGAGTCATTTCGGTGACAGAGGATGACCGTCATAAGACGGTTCTGGACTTGCTGGACGAGACTGCCCGTCAGAAAGAAGTCTTTCCTGTCGGCCGCTTGGATATTGATACCCATGGCCTGCTCCTTCTGACCAATAATGGCAAGCTGGCCCATGCCATGCTGTCACCCAAAAAGCACGTAGAAAAAATTTACCGAGCTCAAGTGGCAGGACTGATGAACCAAGCAGATGTAGAGCGATTTGCTGCAGGAATAGAACTGAAAGACTTCATCTGCCAGCCAGCTCAGCTCAAGATTGTAGAGCTGGATGAAGCAAAAGAGACTTCTCTTGTAGAAATTACCCTAGCTGAGGGAAAGTTCCACCAGGTCAAGCGCATGGTGGCTTCCTGCGGAAAAGAAGTTACAGATCTTCAGCGCCTCAGGATGGGTCCCCTACAGTTGGATTCCGCACTATCTCTTGGAGAATGGCGGAGGCTGACCGAGGCAGAAATACTTTCTTTAGAAATTTTTGGGGTTGAATTGTAAATGAAAGAGCCTGAATTCCTCATACAAAAGAGTTGAAACAGAATCATTTGACAAAGGTAGCCCTTCTTGGTAGAATAAGAATGTCTAAAAGACAAATAACTTCTTCTTGGTTGCAGGCCATGCCAAACCTGCCACTCGGATGAAGCGTAAAGAAAAGGAGTATATCATGGCAATCTCAAAAGAGAAAAAAAATGAAATCATTGCACAATATGCACGTCACGAAGGTGACACTGGTTCAGTAGAGGTACAAGTTGCTGTCCTTACTTGGGAAATCAACCACCTCAACGAACACATCAAACAACACAAAAAAGACCACGCTACTTACCGTGGTTTGATGAAGAAAATCGGTCGCCGTCGTAACCTTTTGGCTTACCTTCGTAAGAATGACGTTAACCGTTACCGTGAGTTGATTAACTCTCTTGGACTTCGTCGTTAATCTTGTGTCTAAAACGTTTCTATACTTCGTTGACTTCGCCTCGATGTACCATTAGTACAATCTTCGCCTCGTCGCCTAGTTTATAAACGTTTTATCCAGCAAGAATCATGATGCTAAGGGCGTCAAAAATCCGTATGAAAATAAGGAAACGACACCGTGTTCGATGAACACAAGGAGTTTCATCTTTTTTGCTAGGATTTTAGCCTGAGCTCAAATCGGCTCTCTGACTTCAGGGAGCTTTTTCTGTTCCGTCACCTTACCTCGATATACTCAAGTATTATATTCGGTTACGGTACCTAGTACTGTAAGGTAAAACAAACCAGATCTTCTCCCTTCGGGGAGATTTTTAATTTTTTACGAGAATTTTAGTCCGAGCTCAAGTTAGCTCTCTGGTTTTGGAGGCATTTTTATTCATCGCTCCTCTTAGTATATTTCAAGATATTCAAATATCGTTTCCTAGTCTAATTCTTCTAATTTTTCCAAATAAAAAGCTCTTCTATGATTTTGGAAGAACTTTTTTCTATCAGAGGCTTTACTCTTTCAAGAATTTTTGGATGGCAGGAGCGGCAGTGATAGCAAATCTTTCGTCAATGCGATGTTCCCCACCTTCTACAGTGACCAGCTTTGCATTTGGAATAATCTGGCTGGCTTCGACCGCATACTGGTAGGGCACGACTGCATCATCAGTGCCGTGGATAATGAGGGTTGGAGCCGTGATTTTGGCCTGCTCTGCTTGGATGTCAATGTTTAAGGCATCGATCAGATAAATCTTGCCCAGAGTAGTATTGTGGTGTGTCAGGCTGTCTGGAAGTTGATCGAAGTCGGGACTTCCCAGCTCGCGGTAGGTCTCCTGGGCATCGTCAAAAAGAACGAAAGCTGGAAAGATAAGCATGAGTTTGTGCACGCGGTCCGGATAAGCAGCAGCATAGAGACTGGCCACAACCCCACCTTGGCTAGCACCGAATAAACTCATTTTGCTCTTATCTACAAAGGCCTCAGAACTAAGCTTTTCCATGACTTGAGTCAAGTCTGTGAGTTCGGTCTTGACCGACATATTCAGCATATCTTGTCCACCGCTTTTCGATTGGCGGCTGCCACCGTAGAAATCAAAGCTGTAAACCAGATAACCTTGCTTTGCCAGCAGCTGGCTGTACATTTCATATTGCTCAAGGGTGTTGTTCAATCCATGCGCGATAACAATAGTCGGCAATTTTTTACTCTTGTAGTCACGAGGAGCAGTAATCTTTCCATAAAGCTGTTTGTCATCGTATGAAATTCTGTACTCTTCGGATACGATGTCTTCTGTCGGAGTCGGCTGCTTATCGCTCTTCTCGCTAGAAGCTGTCTGTGTGGTTTCTGGCTTAGGAGGGGTAGAATTGGCTCTGTTTTGGGAATACCAGAAGAAAATAGCTAGAGCAGACAAACTCAGGATGGCTAGAAAAGCCCAAATATATTTCATCGTTCTCTCCTTTCAGTATTTGTAGTATTATAGCGGAAACGAAACTGTTTTACAAGGAGAAAGATTGGCAATAAAGGTCTCAATCTTATAAAAGAAAGACTCCTTTCTCTTTCGGGAAAGGAGTCTTTTTGTCGCTTAGAATAAATCCCAGTCAACTGTTGAAAACTTTTTAGTCTGTTTAATATAAAAATAAGCAAAATGAATTTCTATAGCTAGGGTCAAAATGGTTGCAATACTCACTACTTTCATAGGATTAGAAGCAAAGATTAAAGAGAGAATTAAGGCGGTCAGATAGAGTGCAGCCTGGATGAAGTAGAAACGTTTCGAAAAGCGAAGATAGTGTTTGTTATAGGGGCCATTTGCTAGTACAGCTGCTTGGAAGAGGCCAAGTCCGATATAAAAGAAGCTGGTCACAAAGAGATGATTGGCTTCAGGACTTAGAAGAAAACTCATCGAAACAGTGATCATAATCAGTCCAATGAAAATAGGATAGTGACTGTAAATCAGAAAAATTCCCTTTTGATTAGATGCTTCATCAATAGCATGGTCGAATTGACCAAAATAAAACATGAATAGAGAAAGCATGATGATAAAATAAAGAAGGGAATAAATCGAGAAATTCTCGACGGTAAAGAAGTCAGCTAGCCCCATAATCATCTCCCCAAAAGTAATAATGACTAGAAGTGAGATGCGTTCGATTAAATGGGGTAGATTAATTTGGAAGTGCTTGGTCCTACGAGTCATGATAATGGGCATAATAAAGGTAAGTAGGATACTAAGAACGAAGGCATAGATACCAAAATTAATGGGAAGCAGGGCTGCTAGGTAGACACCAAATGTGCGAAGCCCTGTCATCCGGAGAAAACCCTTGATACTTTTTCGATTGCTAGCATCTGTTGATTTTCGATAATATTCAACTAGATATTGGAAGAAAAGGGTGAGGGTTAAGGTACCAACGGCCCAACAAAAAGAGTGGAAATATACTTGCCAATCATGGCCAATCATATTAGATATAAAGAACAAGAGACCCATATTGATAAACATGATCACCATGTTAAATAAAGAGTTCTTCCCATAGCGATTGGTATAAACGGTCTGGATCATCCAGGAATTGACAAGCACCAAGAGAGACATGAAAAAATCAAAGAGAGAATTCCAAGTCAAAATACCATTATGAAGATGGTGGATGAGGGCAGTTGTTTTTGAAATGGCAAAAACAAGAACCAGGTCATAAAATAGCTCTGAAAATTCTACCCGTTTGTGTTTGATAAGGTTTGTCATAGTAGGTTCCTTCTAGTTAAGATGTACAATTTATTATAACAGAAAATAGCAATGAAAGAGAAGGATATTCTTTAATGCCTTTATGTGGCGGAAATTGTCAATGTCTTGTCTTCTTTTGTCATGTACTTGTCGGCTTCTGTCTTGTATAATAGTCTCATAAATTAAATGAAATAAAGAGGAAATCATCATGTCAAACAAAAAAGTTATCTTAGTCACAGGCGCTTCATCAGGTATGGGGAAACTTTCAGCCCAAGACCTTATCAAAGCTGGTCACACCGTTTACGCTGTTGCTCGTAGTGTCGATAAAATGAAAGACCTTGAAGCACTTGGTGGCCATATCATGAAAATGGACGTAACAAACGAAGAGGATATTGAAAAAGTTGTTGCAAAAGTGATTGAAGAACAAGGTCGTATCGATGTTCTTTGGAACAATGCTGGCTACGGACTCTATGGTCCTGTCGAAGACCTTTCAATGGAAAAAGCGCAACAACAGTTCGAAGTCAATGTCTACGGTGTAGCCCGCTTGACTAAAAAAGTATTGCCATATATGCGTAAGCAAAAGGATGGTCTTATCATTAATACGTCATCAATGGGTGGTAAAATCTACACACCACTTGGTGCTTGGTACCATGCTTCAAAACACGCCATTGAAGGTTTTAGTGACTGTCTCCGTATGGAAGTCAAGGAGTTTGGCATCAAGGTGGTTGTTTTAGAACCTGGAGCGATCAATACTGGTTTTAACGCAGCAGTTGGTCAAAACTTCTCTCATGAATCTAAAAATGGAGCATATAGTCGTTTGGTGAACGCTTATATCAAAGCTATGGAGAACAACCCAACACCAGGGTCTAAGCCAGAAGTCATCTCACGTACAGTTCTCAAAATCATCAATGCACGTAACCCTAAAACTCGCTATCTTGTTGGCCGTGGAGCCAAGCTCTTGGTAGGAATTCGTCGCATCTTTGGCGATAAATTCTTTGATCGCATGATGTTGATGACTTTCCGTTAATAGAATGGAGAAAGCTTATGCGTCTTAGTCTCAGTCAACAGTATATTGAAAATTTAAGCCTTATGGGGCTGGATCTGAAAATGATCCTACAATTGGCCAATCTACCAGATAGCACCTGGAAAGAGGAGATGAACCTCTCAACTCTGGACTATTATCATCTCTTAACAGCTTTTGATCAGGCAGCCAATGATGAGCAAATCATAGCCATGAGCCGCATCAAGGATATTCAAATGTTTATGCCTCCATTTTTCGCGGCCTTATCCTCTAAAAATGGTTTAGCTGCGATAGAGCATTTTGCCAAATACAAGAAGATTACAGGTCCGATTGTTGTGAATATGGAAGTCTTTGATGACCTTGTCCGTGTTAGTTACCGTTATGATTATCCAGGTTTAGACCTGCCTCGCTTTGCTGTCCTCAATGAACAGTTGTTGTTGCTTGATTTGATTCGGATGGGAACAGGTCAAGAAATTGTTCCAGTGCATGTCGGGACTCCTTATTCTTATGAGGAAGATAGTGTTCGTATTTTTGGATGCCAAGTGGAAGTAATGGAAGGGAATGAACTGGTCTTTAAAAAAGCTGACTTAGAGAAGCCTTTCCTCACTGCCAATAATGTCATGCTAGACTACTTAGAGCCTCAGCTCAAGGAACGTTTAGCAGAAGTAATGACCAGTGAAAGTTTCACAGGTATTGTCCAGAAAAAACTCTACCAGGCTATTCCAAGTGGTTTCTTTACCATTGAAGATATAGCAGCATCATTAGGGATTAGCAGTCGTACCTTGCAACGAAACCTAACTGCAGAAGGAACCAAATTTAATCAAGAATTGCAAAATGTCCAAAAGATTCTAGCATTCAGCTATTTTAAAAACCCAGAAATCACAACGGAAGAAGTCAGCTATTTACTAGGGTATTCGGAAGTCTCTTCCTTCTCACGGGCCTTTAAAAAGTGGACCGGACAGACCATCTCACAATATAGAGACAAAAAGTAATAGAGACCTTTGTAGTCAGAAGAACTCCAGATTTAAAAAAATTGTAAAATCATTCATCAAAGGATTTGCTACTGTAAGTATAGGCTAAGTCCTTTGATTTTGACTTTAATTCGTTTGTTGTAGTAATTAATGTAGTTGACAATCGCCTTCTTAAGTTCTTTAAGATACTGAAACCCCTTTTCAAAAACATAAAATATTTCGGAGTTCAAAATGTCAAAGAAAGACTCCATCATGATGTTGTCTGGACTGTTGCTCTTGCGTGACATGGACGGCTGCACTTTTCATATTGCTCAAGGGTATTGTTGAAACCATCTTCGATGACAATGGTTGGCAATGTTTTGTTTTTGTAGTCACGAGGAGCGGTAATCACACCGTAGAACACTTTGCCGTCGTATGAAACACTGGATTCCTCGGATACAACGTCTTCTGTCGGAGTCAGCTGATTGACGGATTTCTCGCTAGAAGTTATCTGAGTGTTTTCTGGTCTAGGAAGAGTAGGATTAGATCTGTTTTGGGAATGCCAGAAGAAAGTAGCTAGAGTAGCTAAACTCAGGACTGCTAAAAATGCCTAAATGTATTTCAAAGCTCTCTCCTTTTATTATTTGCAGTATTATTGCGAAAACGAAGGCGTTTTACAATACGAGAGCTTTCTTTTTTTAATTTTTCTGGATTTCATACAAGAAAATCTAATTCAGTCATCTAAGCGAGATCCCGATAACCTTGAGTTTTTTAGAAAATCTTGCTAAACTGTAGCTACTAAGATAAAAACACAGTTCTGGTTGGTAGTCCAGACGCAAAAAATCCATTTTTTGTCAGTAACCTTCCTCCTTGGTTGTCCATTCTTAGGAATTTTTAAAGGAGGGGCTGTCATGGATAAGATTTCAATGACGCTGACAGTTTATTTTGAAGAGGGATTTTGGCACGGTCTTTTCGAGCAGGAACATGCTCAATCTTATAGAGTTTGCCGAGTCACCTTTGGTGCAGAGCCTAGTACGCAGGAATTGTTGGATTTTCTAAACCGTTATTATCATCGGTTGCAGTTTAGTCCTAGCATCAGAGTGAAGGAAAAGACTAAGTCGGTCAGTCCTAAACGCCTGCAGAGACAGGCTAAAAAAGAGCAGCTGGCTTCACGGTCTTCAAAGTCTCAGGAAGCCCTGAAGCTGCAATTTGAAGAGCAAAAGCAAATCGCGCGAGTCAAGCGCAAGCAGCAGAAAGAACTGGCTAAGCAAAGGAAATTTGAACTCAAACAGCAAAAACGGTTGAAAAAGCACAAGGGGCATTGAGCCTGGCTTTTCTTATTTATATGGGAAAGTCTTCCGATGGAAGGCTTTTTTGTTTGTCAGGAAATCGGTGAGTTGCTTGAAAAGCGAAGTGATTTCTCCAAGTCGTTTTATTTGACAGATGTAACATAAGCTATTACAATATAATCATAAAATAAAAATTACAAGAGTAATTTGAAAAAGGAGAAATTATGATTGAAATTACATATTTGGATGCTGTCAAGCAGGAGCGGAAGATGAGCTTTGAGTCTTATCAGGAGTTTGAGCAGTCCCAGCAAGCCTGCCTGATTGGAGTGGCGGATTATTACCCAGTTAAAAAATTGACTTATAAAGGCCATGATTTGAACTACCAGGGTACTTACGGAGATGTCTTCTTTTTCCTGATGAAGCAGGATTTGACAAAGTTTGACTAAGAATAAAGGAGAAAAATAATGGTAAAAGCAATCACAGATGCAACATTTGAGCAAGAAACAAAAGGCGGCTTGGTGCTGATTGATTTTTGGGCGACTTGGTGCGGACCTTGTCGGATGCAAGGACCAATCTTGGACAAACTGTCTGAAGAGTTGTCAGAAGATGAGCTCAAGATTGTCAAGATGGATGTGGATGAAAATCCAGCTACAGCACGCGCCTTTGGCATCATGTCTATCCCGACCCTGCTCTTTAAAAAAGACGGACAAGTCGTCAAGCAGCTAGCGGGCGTTCATACTGCCCAGCAGATTAAAGCGATTGTGGCAGAATTGGGATAAGGTGAGTGGAAGATTAAATTAGACCTATTTAAAATTGAGGCTGCTCTGGTTATAGAGTGGTCTTTTTTATTGCGATTGTAACAATAAGAAGTCAATTTAAAAAATTTGTTCGAAAATTCACATTTTAAGGTATAATAAGTAGAAGTCTTTTTTTCAATGGGTCTCGTTAGGGAGCCGGGTTATTTAAAAATGATGGGAATGAGGTAATGATTATTATTGAGTTGCTAAAACATCTTTTATTTGTTTTTATGATTTTTACACCATTTGTTGCTCCAGCTGTTTTTTGTTTCTTTGTGGGGTGGATGATTCCTAGAGAGCAGATAACGCAAAAAAGAATCATACTAGTATTAGCCTTGTTGATCCCTGTTTTGCTTTTAATTTCCTATTGTGCTCCTCAGATACTAGGTCTGGTTTTTTGGAGTCTGATTTGGTTTTTCATCGGGTTGCTGCGAATGAAGAATTATACTAAGTTACAGTACTGGACAAGATGGCTTATATTTATCGCTTGTTTTAGTGCCTATATTTTACTTTATCTCCGCTTTTTTGGATCGCTTGATTTTTATTAAACTTAAAAATCAGCTTGAAGTAAATCTTCAAGCTGATTTTGTTTCTTCTTTACTCCCCCAACTCCTCGCTGTAAGCAATAATCTGATCAACTGTGTCTGACAAGAACTGAATGGTGTCGCGCAGTGGTTTGTCGGTGGAAATGTCGGCACCGATGATGAGGGCTGATTCAAGCGGAGTCTTGCTGCCGCCGGATTTGAGTAGTTCTAGCCAGTCCTGGGCACCATTTTCGTCATTTTTCAAATGTAGGTAGCCGGCGGTAGAAATGACCAAGCCTGCGGAGTAAGTGTAGCTGTAAAGCCCCATGTAGTAGTGAGCTTGGCGCATCCAAGTCAGGGCAGCGTCGTCCTCAATCTCAACGGCATCGCCCCAGAATTCTGTCAAGACTTCTTTCATAATAGCGTTGAGTTTGCTTGCACCGAAGGTTCCGCCTTCTTCAATCAAAGTATAGACCTTGCGTTGGAAGGCAGCTTCCAGCAAGTGAGTGATGAAGTTGTGGAAGTAAGTATCCGTCAGACGGTGAGCCAGGGCAAAGCGTTTCTGGCGTGGATTGTCGAACTGGCGTTCCAGATAGTCGCTGAGCAAGAGCTCGTTAAAGGTCGACGGTGCTTCCACATAGTAGGTGGACATGTGGGCGTTGAAATAGCTTTGGTGATTGTCTGAGAAGATAAACTGACCGGAGTGACCGATCTCGTGAATCAGAGTGTAGACATCGCTCATGCGACCGGTCCAGCTCATGAGGACGTAAGGGTGGACCCGATAAGGATCAGCGGCATAGCCTCCAGAGTCCTTTCCGGCATTGGCGGCAAAGTCGACCCAGCGTTCTTCCTTATAGCGGGCAACTTCTTGACAATACTCTTGTCCGAGTGGCTCGACTGACTTCATGACCAGGTCATAGGCATCATCAATGCCGACTTCAGGATTGAGCTCGCTGTCCAAGTCCAGCTTCCAGTCGGCAAAGGTCATTTTTTCAAGTCCGTTTACCTTGGCAACATGCTTGAGATATTTCTGAGCTACTGGGGCAAATTCGCTCATAATTAAGTCAATCTGCCGGTCAAACATAGAGCGATCGACTTCTTGTTCTGCTAGTAAGTAGTCAAAGACAGAGTCATAGCCTTTCATGTCAGCCAGTAATTTTTCAGACTTGACCTGAGCCAGATAGGCAGCTGCAGCAGTATTTTGATGCTGACGAAGCCCTTCAGAGAAAGAGCGGAAAGCTTTTTCGCGGATTTCTGCATTCTCATGGTTTTGGTAGAAATTCTCATAGGTGACAAAGCTGTTTTTGTAAACTTTGCCGTCTACTTCAAAGTCAGCCATAGCAAAGTCGCCGGCCCGCATCTTGGTGTAAATATCTTGTGGACTGTAAAAGACCTCGCCCAGATTGGTCAAGGCTTTTTCGACATCCGCTCCCAGATAGTGGGCTTTTTTGATTTTAGCCTGGCGAATGGCTGAAGTCAGATGGGGCTCTTGACCTAGTTTTTCTAAGACAGCTTCATCTGCACCGACTAGGGCGTCGTCAAAGAAGCTGAGTGCGACATTGGCTTCCGTCTCAAACTCCATAGCTGCTTGGGCAATCTGCGCAAAGATCTCATCACCAAAGTCAGTGGTCTGTGGCATAAAACCGTAGTTACCGATGTGGCTGATTTGGATATAAATCTGCTCTAACTCAGCAAAAGCCCGTTCAAAATCTTCGAAAGTGCTGAGCTTGCCTTGGTAATCACGGACGAATTTCTGGATGTCCTCTCTGGCCTTTTCGATGGCCCGCAGGAAGTCCTCTTGGTCTTGGTAAAGGGCCGTTAGGTCCCAGAGTTCATTTTCCGGAAATTCAGAACGATGTTTTTGTTCCATAGTCTACTCCTTTTGTCGTATATAGAAATAGTATAGCAAAAAATCCCCTAAAATGTCTTTCTGAGAATTGATTTGAAATGAAAAAGAAAGCTGATAAATCAACATTTTTTTATGTTCACTGTAAGAATAATAAAACAATTTGTCTGTTTAGCTACCAAAAGGCTACCAATAAATTTGTAATTATTTTTAATATGATTGATAGTGATATATCTTATTACCGAGTTTCTGACAAATTAAATAATGCTACCAACAATTTTACATTTATACGATTTATTTTATATAACCTTTCTGTGGTATAATAGTTAGTGATAAATAATTGCTTTTAAAATAGGGGGATTTAATGGGTTTAACTAAAAGTCAGGTATCAAATTTTCTAAATGATAAGATTCTCTTTAGATTCTCTATTTCTAGCGAATTTATAATTGATTTTAGAGACTACGAAGAGATTTTTACATTTGAAGAGCTTGAAAAAATTATAGAAAGTAACTATGCCTATTGGAATTCAATTTATGATGACTCTCCAAATAATTTTAGTTCAATTTGGAAAGGCTTAAATGATAAGTTTAATACAATTAAAAATTATATTTTTGAATTTAAAGAATTAGATATTGACGATATAAATAGCAAGATTTATTATGATCTATCAAGTAATCGTGAAACAAAAGAACAAGATAAGATGGTTTACATATTAGCAGTACCATCTCCTATTGACAAAGATAAAAATTTTATTAAAATAAGGGACTTTGTTTCTTTCTATATTAAACAGTCTCAAAGCAGTCTTGATGATGCTATCAAAAATTTTATCTATCTCTATAAGAACAACAATGATATTGGTAACTATTTTTCAAGCTCATCTCAATTTATGTTTTATCCAGCACTATATCTACTTAGAAAAAAACTTTCAAACATTACGGATAATGTGGATGATTTTGAAACAAATATAGTCGCTCCTCTAGCTAGCAAGTTAAAAGATATTTCGGAAGACTCAGATAAGCAATTTAGAGAAATTACGTCTTTCGTCGAAGATAAGCATAATGAAATACAGAAACAATATGATAAAAAAGTTTCTGAGTTTGCCGAATTTCAAAAATCTATCGAAAACTGGCAAGAAGAAAAGTACAACAATTTTAGAGATTTAGAGGAGACCTATAAAAATAAGCTTTCTTTAGAAGCTCCTGAACTACTTTGGAGAGAACGTGCTGAAGAACATCAAAAACAAGCTGCAAAATGGACACGATTCCTTATTGGTGCAGTCTTAGCTTTAATATTTGCTTTGGTATTATTAGTTATCGTTATCCATGATTATTCTTTAAATATTATTAAAAAAGACCTCCCGTTTATATCCGAGTCGTTTATACTTATTTCAGTTATTTCATTTTTTATCTACATTATTAGAGTATTGATAAAAATCGTTATGTCAAATCATCATTTAGCTACCGAATATAAACAAAAAGCTGCTTTGACAAGATTCTATCAAGCTCTTACCAAAGCTGGAACTAACATTGCTAAAGATGAACGATTAATAATTATTAACTCATTATTTGGTAAAGTTGAAACAGGACTAGTAAAGACAGATGCCTCAAATGATAGTGATACAATTTTAGCTATTTTATCAAAGAATATAAATAGAAATAACTAATTCATATTCCCTAAATATTCTAATTACAAGAATACATTTGAAATAAAAAAGAATGCTGATAAATCAACATTCTTTTTTTACTTCTTTGAGAAAAACTAGAGATTTGGTCTGTTTAGCTACCAAAGAGCTGCCAATTTTATTTTTTCAAACCAACTTCATACGAACTAATAAATTTCTTTAATTCCTCTTTGAGTATGTCTTGCATCTAGACGGGCTTTTTTAATATATTCCCACTATTTCTAATTGGGGGAGAAGGATAAGTCAGTAATTTTTAGCTGTTTATCAGATCGAGGATAAAAGTCAATGTTTCTTTGCTGCAATCCTTTTAAAAAGCAGTAAATAAGACAAGAATACGAAGATAACCAGGCCTAATAGCAGGGTGAAGACGTTTTGAGTTCCTTTTGTCATATTGGGAGCTTGATTAGCGATGACGGCCGTTACTGCGGTACCTATAGCACCCGCAAAGGTCTGGGCCAGCTGAAACAGCGCAGTCGTATCTGCAGTCTTTCCTTTATCAACTTGAGTCGTGGCTAGAGCTAGTGTATTATTAAAGGCCATGTTTCGCCCCAAGGTAAAGCAAATATAAATCGCAATAACAGCTGTTAAGGTGAGTTCTTTTGTAAAGATAAGGAGCAAAAGTACAGCAAGGAAAAGAAGAGAATTTCCTGTAAATAGGGTTGGTTTCGGGCCTTTTCTATCATAGAGTTTGCCAAAGAGAGGAGAGAGGAAGGCTCCTAGCATGGTTCCTGGAAGCAGTGCAAAGCCTGCCTGAGCGGTTGAAATGTCTTTTTCTATGACCAGGAAGTTGGGAATCAGAAAATTAGCCGATAGGTTGATAAATTGAAAAATAAAGAAGGGTAAAATAGCCAATAAGACCGTTGGTTGCTTTAAAATCCGAATATCTAGGAATGGATGATCGATTTTCAAGCTCCGATAGATGAAGCAAGCTAGTGGTAGTAGGCAGAGAACAAGATAGAGCCAATCGATATGTCCTTCTTCTAAGCTGGAGATGGCTACAATGGCAAAGACGAGTGAGCTTGCTAGGAGGAGAAATGAGAGGAGATCAAAGGCGCGTTTCCTAGACTTCTCGGAATTTTTTAAAAAGAAAAAGCCAAGAATAAAGGAAATGATTGGGACAGGAAGAATAAAGGTATAAATCATATGCCAGTCAAAACGACTAATCATAAAACCACCGTAAGTCGGCCCAATTGCTGGTGCTAGGCTGACCACCATCCCAGACAAGCCCATGTAGGTTCCAATTTTTTGCTCAGGAACACGCTCAACAATCAAGTTAAAGAGCAAAGGAATGGCTAATCCAGTAGCTCCTCCTTGCAGGATTCTCCCTATCATCAAGATGGGAAAGCTTGATGCCAACATGGCAATCAGAGTTCCCAAGCAAAAGTTGGCCAAAGCGGTAAAGAGGATGGTTCTTTCTTTCCAATTGTGGGCTAAGGTTGCTCCTAAAGTAATCGTAATGGCCACTGCTAACAAATACCCTGTCGTAATCCATTGCAGCGTTCCCAATCCTAATCCAAAGACCTTGCTTAGATGCGGGAAGGTTACATTCATACTGGTTTCAGATAAGATGCCTGCAAAGCTGACTAAGGCTGTCGCAAGGAGTGAGAAAAAATCTTTCTTTTCAACTGTTTGATGATTTGGCACGATTATCTCCTTTACATGTTTGAAATGAGTCACTGTATTTATTATAAAGCAAGAATCCCTCTTTGAAAAGTGAATAGTGGCTATATCGCCATCCTATTTGACGAATCGAAAGGGAAAAAACGAACTCTGACAGCCAACTATAATCAGCTATAGAAAAGAAAAATAGATTTTCAGTACTTTTATAGAAAAAAGCCATTTCCAGCCTTTTTCTTTTGCTTGAAATTGTGGTAAAATAAGGTCTATACGTGCTTGATACAAAGATGAGGATATAATAAGCTGCTAAGACCATGATATTAAAGTCAAAGTGCTAACTGAACACGTCCTATGAGTTGCTTAAGGGCTTAATATCTTGATGAACTGAATACGACCTAAAAGCTGTGTAAAAAAGATAAACTGTCTTGTCTTCATCGAAGACTTCACCAGTTTCCTATTTTTACTTTGCTTTTGACGGTCTTAATATCTTGATCTTTGTAGCCAAGGCGTATGAAAAAATTTGAGCATGTGCTCGGCAAGGAGTCTTTATGACAAAACAAGTTTTTAAAACCGTTTTTGCAGGTCGTGAGCTGGTAGTTGAAACCGGTCAGGTTGCAAAGCAGGCAAATGGCAGCGCCGTTGTTCGATATGGAGAAAGTACCGTTTTAACTGCGGCCACCATGTCCAAAAAGATGGCTACTGGGGACTTTTTCCCATTGCAGGTCAACTATGAGGAAAAAATGTATGCGGCTGGGAAATACCCTGGTGGCTTTAACAAGCGTGAAGGCCGTCCTTCAACAGATGCGACTTTGACTGCCCGCTTGATTGATCGTCCGATTCGTCCTATGTTTGCGGAAGGCTTCCGCAATGAAGTTCAGGTTATCAATACTGTTCTTTCTTATGATGAAGATGCTTCGCCTCAAATGGCTGCTATGTTCGGTAGCTCTCTGGCTCTCTCTATCTCTGACATTCCTTTTAACGGCCCTATCGCAGGAGTTCAGGTCGGCTATGTAGATGGTGAATTCATTATCAACCCTAGCAAGGAACAAAAAGAAGTTTCACTTTTGGAACTGACAGTGGCTGGTACCAAAGATGCTATCAACATGGTAGAGTCTGGAGCCAAGGAACTTTCTGAAGATATCATGCTGGAAGCTCTTCTCAAAGGGCACGAAGCGGTTAAAGAATTGATCGCCTTCCAGGAAGAAATTGTCGCAGCAGTCGGCAAGGAAAAAGCTGAAGTGGAATTGCTGCATGTTGATGAAGAGCTGCAGGCAGAGATTGTCGCAGCCTACAACAGCGACTTGCAAAAGGCTGTTCAGGTAGAAGAAAAGCTGGCGCGTGAAGCCGCAACTCAGGCTGTCAAAGACCAAGTCACAGCAGTTTATGAAGAGAAATATACGGACCACGAAGAATTCGACCGTATCATGCGTGATGTAGCTGAAATCTTGGAGCAAATGGAGCATGCAGAAGTGCGCCGTTTGATTACCGAAGATAAGGTCCGTCCTGATGGCCGTAAGATTGATGAAATCCGTCCGCTGGATGCAGAAGTGGATTATCTGCCACGCGTGCATGGATCCGGTCTCTTTACTCGCGGGCAAACCCAAGCCTTGTCTGTCCTGACCCTGGCACCAATGGGAGAAACGCAAATCATTGACGGCTTGGATCCAGAATACAAGAAACGCTTCATGCACCACTATAACTTCCCGCAATATTCTGTCGGTGAGACAGGCCGTTATGGGGCTCCTGGCCGTCGTGAAATCGGACATGGTGCTCTTGGGGAACGTGCTCTGGAGCAAGTCTTGCCTAGTCTGGAAGAGTTTCCGTATGCAATTCGTCTGGTAGCGGAAGTCTTGGAGTCAAACGGTTCTTCCTCCCAGGCCTCTATCTGTGCGGGCACTTTGGCTCTGATGGCCGGTGGTGTGCCAATCAAGGCGCCGGTTGCTGGAATTGCCATGGGCTTGATTTCAGATGGCAGCAACTACACAGTTCTGACCGATATTCAAGGTTTGGAAGACCATTTTGGCGATATGGACTTTAAGGTAGCTGGTACCCGTGAAGGGATTACCGCCCTGCAGATGGATATCAAGATTGAAGGAATTACAGCAGAAATCCTGACAGAAGCTCTGGCTCAGGCTAAGAAGGCCCGCTTTGAAATTTTGGACTTGATTGAAGCGACGATTCCAGCTCCGCGTCCTGAGCTGGCTCCAACTGCTCCGAAAATCGACACCATCAAGATTGATGTGGATAAGATTAAGATTGTTATCGGAAAAGGTGGAGAAACCATCGACAAGATCATCGCTGAGACCGGTGTTAAGATTGATATTGATGAAGAGGGCAATGTATCCATCTACTCCAGCGACCAAGATGCGATTAATCGTGCTAAGGAAATCATTGCTGGCTTGGTCCGCGAAGCAAAAGTGGATGAAGTTTACCATGCCAAGGTTGTTCGAATTGAGAAATTCGGTGCCTTTGTCAATCTCTTTGACAAGACAGATGCCCTGGTTCACATTTCAGAGCTGGCTTGGACTCGGACTAATAATGTCGAAGATGTTGTACAAATCGGTGATGAAGTGGATGTCAAGGTGATTAAGATTGATGCCAAAGGTCGGGTAGATGCTTCTATGAAAGTATTGCTGCCTCGTCCACCAAAGTCTGATAAGCCAAAACATCATCATGACAAGGGGCATCATCCGCGCAAGGAGCACAAGGGTCATAAGGACCATCAAGAAAGCGCTAAAACAGAAGAATAAGAGGTCGCTTATCCCTGTAGACCTCATCAGAAATCGGCAGAGGCGAGCCTAGTTCTCGTCTCTCCTTGTTTAGAGAAGGAAGGAGGCTAGCATGGGTTGGTGGAAGGAATCCATTGATATTGTAAAGGAAAATGATCCGGCGGCACGAACGTCGCTGGAAGTCTTGCTAACCTATCCAGGTATTAAAGCTTTGGCGGCCCACCGCCTCTCGCATTTTTTGTGGCGGCACGGCTTTAAGCTGCTGGCGCGCATGCATAGTCAATTCTGGCGTTTCTGGACCCAGATTGAGATTCATCCCGGCGCTCAGATTGAGTCAGGTGTCTTCATTGACCATGGCAGTGGACTGGTGATTGGAGAAACGGCCATTGTGGAGAAGGGAGCCATGCTTTACCACGGTGTGACCCTAGGCGGTACGGGCAAGGATACAGGCAAACGCCATCCGACCGTCCGTCGGGGTGCCTTGGTCTCTGCCCATGCCCAAGTTATCGGACCAATTGAGATTGGCGAGAAGGCCAAGGTCGGAGCTGGTGCAGTTGTAGTGGCTGATGTGCCAAGTGATGTGACGGTGGTTGGAGTTCCAGCCAAGATTGTCCGTGTTCACGGTGAGAAGGACGAACCAACCATTCATGAGGTAGAGGAGAAACGGGAATATTATCTAGACAAGCTAGAGCATGCCCGTGAAGCCAGCCACCATTCATCAAGTCTATAGAAAAGGTTGGCAAAGCTATCGAAGTGAAATATGACAGGAGGAACCGACATGTCAGATTTATCAGATGCTATTTTGAACCAGGTAGTCCTTGAACTAAAAGAAGGTTTGAACGGCCCTGCCAAGGAGCGTTTTACCAAACTGCCGCCTAGCCACCAGCGCGAATGGGCTCGCTATATCAGTGAAGCAAAAAAAGATGAGACCAAGCTGCGCCGCATAGAAAAGATGAAGGTGGATTTGCTGGAGCCTTAAAGAAAGAGAACTTATGCTATTAGAGGAATTTGAAGATGTAGCTGGAGTTATTGAGCCAACAGATAGGCAGATTATTGATAAGGGTGAAGTGTGTGAAACCATCATCCTATCCTTTAACGGGGAAATTCTGAAACGTTTGATTGAGTCAGAAGCAGTCTATCCAGGAGGCAATTTGAAAAGCATAAACGGACAGCATCCATGGTATATTTACCGCCAAGGTCCTAGTAAGCTAGCAGTTATGTTGGCTCCGATTGGGGCTCCCATGATAGTTGGCCAGCTGGAGGAGTTGGCGGCTAGAGGCTTCAAGAATTTCATTATTCTAGGTTCCTGTGGCGTTTTGGACCGCTCAATTGAGGCGGATAAGATCATCCTGCCAGCTGCTGCTTTGCGAGATGAAGGGACTAGCTATCACTATGCCCCACCAGGTGATGAAGTCGCCTATGAAGAGTCTCTGCTGGTCGAGCTGGAAGCTATCTTTGACAAGCACGATATCGAGCATATCCGCGCTAAGTCTTGGACGACTGATGCCTTTTATCGAGAAACGCCTGATAAGGTCAAGCGTCGCTTGGCTGCTGGAGCCAAAGTGGTGGACATGGAAGCTTCAGCTATCATGGCTTGGAGTCAATTTCGCAAGAGTAAAGTCTATCAGTTCTTCTACACAGCTGACTATGTGGATCATCATAATCGAATCTGGGATGCCCGCCATGAAGAGCGGACAGCTGATGCCATGACTTTTTTCACTATCGCTTTGACAATAGCAAAGGAACTAGAAAGGAACTGAGTAGAACTAGAAAGGAAACTACAAGAATGGCAGTATATTTTTACGGCTGTATCACCATGGATGGCTACTTGGCAGACAGCCAGCACAGGATAGACTGGCTGCATCAGCTTGGTTCTGTAGAGGATACAGGCTATGATGACTTTTACAGGCAAATGGATATCACCATCATGGGCAAGCGGACCTTTGAGGAAATCCAAGATTTGCAAGATGTAGAAAGTTTTTATCAAGCTACGGAAAACTATGTCTTTACGCATGATAGGCACCTGCCTGTCAGCAATTACCAGCCAGTAGCTGGGGATGTGGTGGACTTTGTTCACCAGATTGACAAAGGCAAAAATGTCTTTGTGATTGGTGGTAATTCCTTGGTAGGACCGCTCTTGGATGCGGATCTTTTCGACCACCTCATTATTCAGATAGCGCCCCTTATCCTGGGAAAGGGGGTTCCCCTCTTTACCCAAGAGGAAGGGCAGCGCTTTTACCAACTGGATAGCCTCAGACAATTTGGCCCTTTTGCAGAGCTGGTTTTCAGCCGAAAAAGTCAGAAATAGAGAAGGGAGTGGACCGCATGATTAAAATTTACGACACCATGTCTCGTGATTTGCGAGAATTTGTACCTATTGAGGGCGGAAAGGTTAAGATGTATGTCTGTGGGCCAACTGTATACAACTATATCCATGTCGGCAATGCCCGCTCAACAATAGCTTTTGATACCATTCGCCGTTATTTTGAGTATCGGGGATTTGAAGTCAACTATATTTCCAATTTTACAGATGTAGATGATAGGATTATCAATCGCGCCAAGGAAGAAGGCATCACTCCCAAAGAAGTGGCGGACAAGTACATCGCAGCTTTTCGTGAGGATGTGACGGCCTTAGGTGTTAAGCTGGCTACTCAGCATCCGCGTGTGATTGACTTTATGGAGGCAATCATTGACTTTGTGCAGACTTTGGTTGACAAAGGCTACGCCTATGAGTCAGAGGGCGATGTCTATTTCCGAGTGGAAAAGTCTCACAATTATGCCAAGCTAGCCAACAAAACCTTGGCAGACTTGGAGTTGGGTGCTTCTGGTCGGACAGACGAGGAGACCGCCCGCAAGGAAAATCCAGTGGACTTTGCTCTCTGGAAGGCAGCTAAGCCAGGTGAGATTTCCTGGGACAGCCCTTGGGGAGCAGGCCGTCCGGGCTGGCATATTGAGTGTTCGGTCATGTCAACGGAGATTTTGGGTGATACTATTGATATCCACGGTGGTGGGGCAGACCTAGAGTTTCCTCACCATACCAATGAAATCGCCCAGTCAGAGGCCAAGACTGGTCAGACTTTTGCCAACTACTGGATGCACAATGGCTTTGTCAACATTGACGATGTTAAGATGTCCAAGTCTCTAGGTAATTTTATAACCGTTCATGATGCCCTCAAGACCATTGATGGTCAGGTGCTGCGTTTCTTCTTTGCTACCCAGCATTATCGTAAGCCAATTAATTTCACGGAAAAAGCAGTTCATGATGCAGCGACCAATCTTAAGTACTTGAAGAATACTTATGAGCAGCCTTTCACTGGTCAGGCAGATTCTGCTCAGCTTCAGGTCTTTCTAGATAAGTTCACCGCTGCTATGGACGAAGATTTCAATGCGGCTAACGGTATCACGGTTGCCTTCGAGTTAGCCAAGTGGATCAACTCTGGCAACTACACCGCTGAAGTCAAGGCAGCCTTTGCCAAGCTCTTAGAAGTTTTTGGTATCGTCTTTGTGGAAGAAGTCTTGGATGCGGACATTGAGCGCTTGATTGAGGAACGCCAAGTGGCGCGTGCTAATCGGGACTTTGCGACTGCAGACCGTATTCGGGATGAATTGGCCGCTCAGGGCATCAAGCTTTTGGATACTAAGGACGGAGTGAGGTGGACACGTGACTGATGTCAACCTGATTAACGGCATTGCTCTCGCCTTTGAGGGAGATGCTGTCTACTCCATGTATATCCGGCGCCACCTGATTTTTCAAGGTCTGACCAAGCCAAATCAGCTGCACAGGGAAGCGACCAAGTACGTTTCTGCCAAGGCTCAGGCCAATCTTATCTCTCTCATGCTGGAAGAAGGGATTCTGACGGAGAAGGAAGAGGATATCTATAAGCGTGGCCGCAATGCCAACAGCCACACCAAAGCTAAGAATACAGATATCGTCACTTATCGCATGTCTACCGGCTTTGAAGCGGTTATGGGCTACCTGCATATGACCGAATCTATTGAGCGACTGGAAGAGCTGATTGACTGGTGTATTCGGAAGATTGAGACCTCGTTCTGATTTTGAAAGGAACTAGTTTATGAGTGATTTCTTACAATTTGATAATTTTAATTTTAAGTTGGCTATTATTCAGGAGTTGATGTATGAACAAAACGTGCTTGAGCCACGTTTTAATGTTTACAGTTTTTGTGAATCTGAGAAATTATCTGTAGATCCAGAAGACTTCGATGAAACACCAATTCCTGAAGTAGAGGCTTATTTCGAACGATTGGAAATACCTAAAGAGTATGCGCAGAATGTGGAAAGCCTCTTCTTTGATGGAGGTAATGATATCTATGCGCAATTAATCCCTTTATGGGATGGTGAAGATAATCAATTTGATTTGGAAAATGTGACTGAAAAGGAGCTATCGCAGTTTTCGAATTTAAAAACTATTGACGGAACAATCTTTCCATTTTCTAAAGAAGTACGTGATTTATTTGAATCCAAAGGAATTGAGATTGAAGAATAATTTCTAAATTTTCCTATGCTAAATTTTTTAAAAATTACTATGAAAATTTTAATATTTAGCAAATTTTTAAATCTTAACGGTGTACTACTTGTAAAAAAAGTTTTTTTACGCTAAAATTATATTTAGCTAGGAGTATATATGGAGTATCTTTTGTATCATGCAACAAATAAAGTGAATGCTGATAAAATAAAGGATGAGGGATTTTGTCCTAAGCCAGAAATTCGATTTCCATTGGTAAAAAGAGAAGGTGCAAATTCAAGAATGATTTCTAGGGTTAAAAAGAAGCCCGGAAGCTTAGGCTATGGTTCCTATTTTTTTTCTTCAAAAGTTCTTGCAGAATTATATAGAAAAGAAAAAATGTCGGCAGAGGGTTCTTGTATATTGACCGTTTCTTTGGTATTGGATGATAATCAGGAAAAGTACATTCTTGATTTAACTGATGAAGAAACACTTGACTATTTTTTAGAATATAAGGAGAGAATAGTTTCTCAGCCTAATTATAAAGATTTAGAAAAAGTTTTTCGTAATGATAATCAGTCTTCCTTAGAAGGGGCGCTTGTTGAACATTTTATTAAGGATGTTATCAATGCGCAAAGCACTTCGCAACATGCTATATTGGTTAAAGCAATGACTGTTTCGCAAATAAAAGGATCAAATCGTTCATATGTTGCAAATGGTTTTGAATATTGTATTAGAGACAATCAGGTATTAAAGACGGTCTCGTTGATGTAGTGGAGAGGTAAAGATGATAAAATTGAGTAAAATTATAGATAAAGAGACTTATAAAAGCTTCTTGGATGACTTAATAACGGAAGAGTACGTTGATGGCCTTATTAAGGAATACTCTGAGGAGCAGTATGAAGAAATTGAATGTTTTGAAGAAAATCTTACATTTAAAACATCCACTGGTCAAGATTATACTTTTGATAAATCATTTGTTGAGCTTAGGGGTTCTGTTCTAGAGTACGAAAATTCTATCCAAATTAATCATCGTAAATTAGAAGCGGAATTTGTTCAAGTTACTGAATTTGAGACACATTGTGAAATGAGAGATCATAATACTGGTTTGGCCGCATAGTAATAGAAAATGAAGGGATTAATAATGGAACGGGTACCTATCGAATTTGAAGGATATAGAATTAATAGTATTGATTATTCTATATATGAAGAAGGGTTAAGTGAAGACAAAGATAAGGGGAAGTTACAAGTTAAGTCTTTGTTGACAGAAGATAGAAAAAATGCACAATTAATTATAAAAACAACAGTAAATGATGAGAATAATAACAGAAAATTGATAATAGAATTGTCAGGATTTTTTACTGTTCATGATATAGAACGTGCCGAAGAGTTCTTGAGCGTAAATGGAGTAGCTATTCTTTTTCCTTATGTACGAAGCGTTGTATCTATAATCACATCATTGGATAATGAAAATGCGGTTGTTTTACCTACTATAAATTTCACGAAACCATCATCTGAGTAAAGTTTCCTTATAAATATATAAATTACAGATAGTAAGAAGGGCTCTATAATCTCTGTAGTGGGTAAAACCATTGTAGGAATTATAGAGCCGTTTTTTGATACGTATATTGGCTTGGTAATTCCCATATAAACAAGCACGATGTCTCCAGAAAACAGGTAAATTTTGTAGAAGAGTGTGTTTAAAACTTTAAATATATTGTTTGAGTTCTTTCCAGCTACCTTGCTCGGGATTAGCTCATCTCCGTTTTCGTGGTTCCTGACCTGCTAGTTAAATCATGCATGGTATTCTGCTCGATTTTGGGAAAGCATTCAATAGATGCTGAGTTAAGGCTATGAGCACCCAGACTTCAACTTAATTTTTGCTAGTGAGATTGGGGAATGATGTTGATATCTACTGAGATGGTTTTCATCAAGCACTTGGATAAAAAGCAGGAAGTTTAAATTTATGAAAATTTATTTTCAGAAAAGTATTGACATGTTTTCCAAAAAGGAGTAGAATGGCTCATATTTTTAAAGGAGGAACTTATGTTTTCCAAGTTAAAAGGCTTTTTTATTGGACGCCCATTAAAATCTGGGAAAGAGGGCGATGATGGTCATTTATTGACCAAGATGCAAGCCTTGGCTATGCTCTCCAGTGACGCTTTATCTTCTATTGCTTATGGACCAGAGCAGGTTGTTTTGGTCTTGACGTCTATTTCTATTGGTGCCATTTGGTGGTCGCTTCCCATAGGAATTGTCGTATTGATTCTATTAGCGAGTTTAACGATTTCTTACCGTCAGGTTATCCATGCTTACCCTCAAGGAGGAGGAGCTTATATGGTGACGACAGAAAATCTATCTCCAACGGCAGGTTTGATCGCTGGGGGAAGCTTGCTGGTAGATTACATGTTGACAGTAGCCGTTTCAGTCGCTTCTGGAGCGGACGCAATTACCTCTGCAATTCCCGTCTTACATCCTTACAATTTACATATTTCCATTTTCTTAGTTCTCTTGTTGATGCTAATGAATCTCCGAGGATTAAAAGAATCGGCCACTTCCTTGATGATTCCTGTCTATCTTTTTATTGTCAGCACCTTATTGTTGATTGGTTTTGGTTTTGTGCAAATCCTGACAGGAAATTTAGACTATCACGCAACCGCGCGGATTGGTAGTCCGATTGCTGGAGTAAGTTTGATCTTACTGCTTCGTGCTTTCACCAGCGGCTCTGCTTCCTTGACAGGAGTGGAAGCTATTTCCAATTCGGTTCCCTTTTTCAAGAAACCAAAAGCCCATAATGCTGCAACCACCCTATCGATTATGGCTTTAATCCTAGGCATCATGTTTGCGGGCATTACCTTCTTGAATTATTGGATTGGCATCGTGCCTGTCAAAGGTGTAACGATATTGGCTCAGATGGCACAAGCGATTTTGGGAAGCACTCCCCTTGGTCGCATCTTGTTCTATGTTTTCCAATTGTCAACAGCTTTGATCTTAGCAGTGGCAGCCAATACAGGCTTTTCAGCCTTTCCTATGCTCTCCTACAATATGGCTAAGAATAAATACATGCCACATATGTACATGGAAAAAGGAGATCGTCTCAGCTATTCTAATGGCATTTTCACTTTGGCTTTTGGTGCCATTGCTCTTTTGTTCATCTTTAAGGGAAATACAGAACGCTTGATTCCCCTGTACACGATTGGTGTGTTCGTACCCTTTGCTCTCTCCCAGACCGGTATGGTTGTCCATTGGAAGAAAAAATATGGAAATAATTTCTTGAAGCATTCGATTGCGAATATCCTTGGAGCGATTATTTGTTACGGGATTGTCCTTATCTTACTCTTGTTCCGCCTTCAAGATATTTGGCCTTTCTTCCCTATTATCATTGTCTTGACTTGGCTGTTTTTATCTATCAAGCAGCATTATAATAGAGTCGCTAAACAGTTGAGATTGCATGACCATATCGAGCGTCAGAACTACACTGGTAATACAGTAATTGTCCTGGTCGGGAATGTCACCCGAGTCAGTGTTGGTGCGATGAGCTATGCTCGTAGTATCGGAGATGAAGTCGTAGCAATGCATGTTTCAACAGCAGAAACTGCTGAAAAAGATGCTGAAGTCGCCAAGGAATTTGCTGAGTACTTCCCAGATATTCGCTTTGAGACAGTCACGACTAGCTACCGCAATATTATCAGTCCGACAGTTCAGTATGTGATTAAGGTGGCCAAGCGAGCCAAAAAAGAAGGCCGAACAGTGACGGTCCTAGTACCTCAATTTATACCTAAAAAGAGATGGCAAAATGTCCTGCATAACCAGATGAGCTTGAAATTGAAATACTATCTGAAATGGTATGAGGATGTTGTGGTTGCAAGCTATTCTTATCACTTAAAAGAATGAGCGATCGCTTTTGATTAATGAGAAAAAGAGTTGAAGATTTTTCAACTCCTTTTATTATTTATTGGAAATAGCGCAGAGCTAATTTGCTTGCACCTTTTGGTAATTTTCGTAAAATTCTACCTTAATTCTAATAAAGTTTTCCAAGTCTCGCAGGAGCTGCAGGAGCATGGCGCGGGTTTCAAATTCTTGGCGGGTCTTAGGGAGTGGTCGCTCGCGAAAAACGGCTAGATAGTTTTCAATCTCGTCCAAGAGGTCTCGGGCGGGATTTTCTTGGCTCAGTTGCTTAGCGGTCTGGGAGAAGAGGCGGGCTAAAATCAAGCTTTCACTGGCTGCTAGCTGGCAGTTGTTGATATTGCTGGCCATGTCTTGCAGGATACGATTTTGGGCCTGCCGCATTTCAAAATAGTGGATATGGTAGTTGGTCTGGTGAAAGAGGTGGTTGGAGTGGTCCAGATAGACCAGCTGCAAGGCCTGCTGCAAAATCTTGTCCAGCTCCTTGATCAGAGCTGCATCATTTCGGCCGTCTCCAGCTTTTAAGAAATACTCAAAGCGCAGGAGAATTTTTTTCAGCTGTTCTTCCACTTGCTCGTGGTAGCTGTCAATCTCTTGCTGACGCGAGGGCATATAGAGATTGGCTAGGAGTGCAAAGCTAGTTCCAATAAGAAATAGAGCTAGCTCATTTCCAAGCAGAGACCAGGAAGTAGATTTTTCTAAGAGCAGATGGGTGACCAGGACGGTGCTGGGTGTAATGCCTATTTCCCAGCCAAGGCGAAAGGCCAGAGGCACATAGAGTGCGATATAGATGGCCAATGCTCCGAGATGAAAACCTAGAAAGTGAAAGGCCAGGCTTCCGATAGCAAGAGCCAGCAGGGTAGATAAAAAGCGATTGCCTGCTAGCTTTGCAGTGCTGCGGCGGGTATCAGTCACGCTGAGGATGGCAATAATTCCGGCTGAAGTTGAGTAGGTCAGACCTAAAAAGTCAGCCAGCCAAGCAGCGAGACAGGTAGCTAATACTAGCTTGATGGTGCGTTGGAGGAGAGACATGAGTAAGAGTTTCCTTTTTTAGACTTCTTTCTATTATAGCATGACTAGCGGGGAATCTTAGGGCCTGCTGATTGCTTTTTATCAGAGCAGAATTCTGTCTCGCCCGAGTAAATCCTGCCGCCATTTTTTCGCCTTTGTGTTATACTAGTCCTATGGAAAAAACGATATTGTCTACGGTGTGCATGCGGTGACAGAGGCTCTCGCAGCTAACACTGGAAATAAACTCTACATTCAAGACGACCTGCGTGGTAAAAAGGTCGATAAAATCAAAGATTTAGCAGCGGAAAAAAAGGTCTCCATATCTTGGACACCTAAGAAGACCTTGCAGGAGATGACCGACGGGGCAGTTCACCAGGGATTTGTTCTGCGAGTGGCGGAGTTTGCCTATACTGACTTCGAGGTGCTTTTGAAAAAAGCAGAGCAGGAAGACAATCCGCTCTTATTGATTTTGGACGGACTGACTGATCCGCACAATCTGGGTTCTATCTTGAGGACGGCTGACGCGACCAATGTGACTGGAGTCATCATTCCCAAGCACAGGGCAGTCGGTGTGACACCAGTCGTAGCCAAGACCTCAACGGGTGCCATTGAGCATATTCCAATTGCGCGTGTGACCAATCTCAGCCAGACTCTAGATAAGCTCAAGGAAGCTGGTTTCTGGATTTTCGGGACGGATATGCAGGGGACGCCTTCTCATAAGTGGAATACAGCAGGCAAGCTGGCCCTCATTATCGGCAACGAAGGTAAGGGAATCTCCAGCAATATTAAAAAACAAGTGGACGAGATGATTTCCATTCCCATGAATGGCCATGTCCAGAGCCTCAATGCCAGTGTCGCAGCGGCTATTCTCATGTATGAAGTCTTTCGCAATCGCCTATGAAAAGAAAAATCTTACTGGTGGACGGCTACAATATGACAGCCTTTTGGCGGGAGACTCGTCCTTACTTTAACCGCGGAGAGTTAGATGCTGCACGAACGATTCTGCTCCAGAAACTCAGTAATTATGCCAGCTTTGAAGGACTGGAAGTTATCTGCGTCTTTGATGCCCAGTATATGCCGGGAGTTCGGCAGACCTATGAAGAGTTTAATGTAAAAGTCGTTTTCACCGAGGAGGAGGAAACGGCGGATGACTATATCGAGCGCTTGGCAGCTGAACTTAACACACCCAAAAATCAGGTGTCGGTTGCGACTAGCGATCTCAATGAGCAGTGGACTGTCTTTGCCCAAGGGGCTTTGAGAGTATCCGCTAGAGAGCTAGAGAAGCGAGTGGCTATTACCAAATCAGACCTCAATAAACTGAGCGGACAAATCAACCTGCAAAGACCGCCCTTGCGACCGATGGACAGCCAATCTTTGCGCGATTTACAAAAAATGATGGAGAAAAAAGATGACCTTTAAAATTTTAACCGATTCAACAGCAGACCTGCCAGAAAACTGGACTCAGGAAAATGATGTGCAGGTCCTAGGCCTTACCATTCAGCTAGATGGCCAAACTTATGAGACAGTTGGCGCAGGCAAGCTGACCAGCCAAGAACTTTTGGATAAGATGGAGTCCGGCAGCAAGCCGACTACTAGTCAGATCAATGTCGGCCAGTTTGAAGATGTTTTTCGAACCTATGCCAAGGAAGGGACGCCAGTTCTCTATGTAGCCTTTGCTTCGGCCCTATCAGGTACTTATCAGAGTGCTGTCATGGCGCGGGAGATAGTCTTGGAAGATTTTCCAGATGCACTGATTCACATCATTGATACCAAAGCAGCTTCTATGGGTGAAGGACTTTTAGTCATGAAGGCGGCAGAGGCTAGAGCGGCTGGCCAGACCTTGGAGCAGACAGCAGACTTGATTGAGAGCTTGGTGCCTAAGGTCAAGACATATTTTCTGGTTGATGACCTCAATCACCTCATGCGGGGCGGTCGGATTTCCAAAACTGCTGCGCTTATGGGGAGCTTGGTCAATATCAAGCCGATTATCGCTGTCAAGGGAGATGGGACTCTGGACTCGGTCGCTAAGGTTCGCGGCAAGAAAAAGGCGCAGGCAGAAGTAGTCCGTATGACTTTGGAGGGAGTTGCTGACCCGCGGGTGGTTATCGCCTATGCAGGAGCTGAAGAAGTGGCTGAGAGTCTAAAAGCCCAGCTGCTGGAAAGCGACCAAGTGGAGGAAGTTCTCCTCATGCCTTTGGGACCTGTCATTTCTACCCATACCGGTCCTGGAACTTTGGGACTCTTTAGTATCGCCCAAGACATTCAAGACTAAGAAAACATGAAATCGCTATTTCATAAATAATTGCTTCAAATCTATTGCTTTTGCCTACTATTTTTGATATGATAGTAGGCGGTATTGTTTACCCCATTTGTAAGGCCCCGGAACCTTTCAAATAACTCGCGGACCGGAACATCCGCCCTGTAAACAAAAACGATATTCATAGGAGAAATCATGAACAAAACAACATACATGGCTAAGCCAGGTGAAGTTGAACGCAAATGGTATGTAGTGGACGCTACTGATGTCCCTCTTGGACGCCTTTCTGCTGTTGTAGCAAGCGTACTTCGCGGAAAAAACAAACCAACCTTTACACCACACACTGATACAGGTGACTTCGTAATCGTTATCAACGCTGAAAAAGTAAAATTGACTGGTAAAAAAGCTACTGATAAGATCTACTACACTCACTCTATGTACCCAGGTGGATTGAAACAAATCTCAGCAGGTGAACTTCGCTCTAAGAACGCTGTTCGTTTGATCGAAAAATCAGTTAAAGGTATGCTTCCACACAATACTCTTGGCCGTGCTCAAGGTATGAAATTGAAAGTATTTGTAGGCGCTGAGCACACTCACGCTGCACAACAACCAGAAGTTCTTGATATTTCAGGACTTATCTAAGGAAAGGAACAAATAAGCTATGTCACAAGCACAATATGCAGGTACTGGACGTCGTAAAAACGCTGTTGCACGCGTTCGCCTTGTTCCAGGAACTGGTAAAATCACTGTAAACAAAAAAGATGTTGAAGAGTACATCCCACACGCTGACCTTCGTTTGGTTATCAACCAACCATTCGCAGTTACTTCAACTGTTGGTCAATACGACGTTTTCGTAAACGTTGATGGTGGTGGCTACGCTGGTCAATCAGGCGCTATCCGTCACGGTATCGCTCGTGCCCTTCTTCAAGTAGACCCAGACTTCCGCGATTCATTGAAACGCGCAGGCCTTCTTACTCGTGATGCCCGTATGGTAGAACGTAAGAAACCAGGTCTTAAGAAAGCTCGTAAAGCTTCACAATTCTCAAAACGTTAATTCGTTGCTGGGAAGCACAATACAAACGAAAATACTTTGCAACTTGCAAGGTATTTTTTGTATGAGAACTGGCGGTACACAATTAGGCTAGCTCTAACGACTTTAGTCGCAAAATACTTATTTTTCGGAAAGTTAGCTATTAATATTTATCAATGATAAAAATAGCATGTTTTAAGGGACTGACCCCAAAAAGTGAGAATTTAATAAAAAGACTTGACATAATTCGTTTACAATGGTAAACTTATTTTAAATATATTTGTTTACATCTGTAGACAACTAGGGGGAAGGAGAATGAGCACAATAGAATTTAATACTTATATCACAGATGCAGAATGGGAAGTCATGCGTGTAGTTTGGGCAAATGATCGAGTAACTAGTAAAAAAGTCATTTCCGTATTGCAAGAAAAAATGGACTGGACACAATCCACTATCAAAACGATCTTAGGTCGATTAGTTGGAAAAGGCGTACTAAATACAGAGCATGAAGGTAGAAAGTTTATTTACACTGCCAATATTGAAGAGACAGAAGCCGTAAGGGATTATGCAGAAGATATTTTTAACCGTATTTGCAATAAGAAAGTCGGAAATGTAATAGGAAGCATCATTGAAGATCATGTTTTAAGCTTCGATGATATAGATCGACTAGAAAAAATATTAGAGATGAAAAAATCTTTCGCAGTAGAAGAAGTGGATTGCAATTGTCCAGAAGGACAATGCGAATGTCATTTACATCATCATTAAGCATAAGGAGGAATTTAAAATGAATAATGACAACAAATATTCGTCCCATAATCACCATGATTATGACGACATGGATAAGTTAAAACACGAGCATGGAATCACAGATGAACATGGATACCATAAGGATCAACATCAAGTACATCATGCTGGGCATGATCACTGCGGGCACAGTGGGCATGACCACCATCATCACGGAAGCTTTAAGGAACTTTTCTTAAAGTCATTGCCACTAGGAATCATTATTATGCTCTTATCCCCTATACATGGATTTAAACTACCATTCCAGTTTACTTTTCCATATTATGATATTGTAGTAGCTATTTTATCTACTATATTAATTATTTATGGTGGACGTCCATTCTATCAAGGTGCAGTTGACGAATTTAAACAAAAAAAACCTGGAATGATGGCACTCGTTTCTTTAGGTTTAAGTGTTTCATATTTATACAGTATTTATGCTGTGATCATTACCTACGTAACGGGTGAACACGTGATGGACTTTTTCTTTGAATTTGCTTCATTACTATTAATCATGCTATTAGGTCACTGGATTGAGATGAAAGCTATTGGAGAAGCAGGAGACGCACAAGCAGAATTGGCTAAGTTAGTGCCGAAAGATGCTCACGTTGTATTAGAAGACGATTCAATTGAAACACGACCAGTTGCTGACTTAAAGGTAGGTGATTTAATTCGTGTTCAAGCCGGAGAAAATGTGCCAGCAGACGGGATTATCGAGCGTGGCGAATCACGTTTAAATGAAGCTCTTTTGACTGGAGAATCAAAAGCAGTTAAAAAAGGCCCTGGCGATGAAGTAATCGGGGGCTCAACAAATGGAGAAGGGGTACTTTATATTAAAGTGCTTGAGACAGGTGATCAATCCTTTATCTCTCAAGTACAGACTTTAATTAGCCAAGCTCAAAGTCAGCCTTCCAGGGCAGAAAGTATTGCGCAAAAGGTTGCAGGGTGGCTCTTCTATATTGCTGTTATTGTCGCGCTAATTGCTTTTGTAGTGTGGATGATTATTGGAGATATCCCAACGGCAGTTATATTTACTATTACTACATTAGTTATTGCTTGTCCGCACGCATTGGGTCTGGCTATTCCATTGGTAACCGCCCGTAGCACAAGCTTAGGAGCTAGCCGTGGCTTACTAGTAAAAGACCGCCAAGCCTTAGAAATAGCTCAAGATGCAGATGTGATGATTTTAGATAAAACGGGTACTTTAACAACTGGTGAATTTAAAGTATTAGATGTAAAACTTCTTAATGACAAATATACAAAAGAGGAAATCATTGCCTTATTGGCAGGTATTGAAGGAGGATCTAGCCACCCAATTGCTCAATCAATTATAAGTTTCGCCGAGCAGCAAAATATACGTCCAGCATCTTTTGATTCGATTGATGTGATTTCCGGTGCTGGAGTAGAGGGTAAAGCAGGTGGGCACCGTTACCAATTAATCAGTCAAAAAGCCTATGGACGTAATCTTGATATGGATATTCCAAAAGGAGCAACTCTTAGTGTCTTAGTAGAAAACGATGATGCCATTGGTGCTGTAGCTTTAGGGGACGAATTAAAACCAACGAGTAAAGAGTTAATTAAAGCTCTTAAAAAGAACAATATTCAACCAATTATGGCAACAGGTGATAATGAAAAAGCGGCTCAAGGCGCGGCAGTAGATTTAGGGATTGAATATAGATCAAATCAATCTCCACAAGACAAATATGAGTTAGTTAAAACACTTAAAGATGAAGGAAAGAAAGTTATCATGGTAGGTGATGGTGTAAATGATGCTCCTTCTCTTGCCTTAGCAGATGTTGGTATAGCTATAGGTGCTGGAACTCAAGTTGCATTGGATTCAGCTGATGTCATATTGACTCAATCCGATCCAGGAGATATTGAATCATTCATTGAATTAGCACACAAAACAACTCGTAAAATGAAACAAAACCTATTTTGGGGAGCTGGTTATAACTTTATAGCTATCCCTCTAGCTGCAGGAATTTTGGCTCCTATTGGTATCACATTAAGCCCTGCATTAGGAGCAATCCTAATGTCTGTGTCAACAGTCATCGTCGCCATTAATGCTATGTTATTAAGTTTAGATCCAAAAAATAACGGTTAACAGATCGAATGATTGAAACTCCATAAAGTATCAAGATACAATAGTTTTACAGGAGAAAAAGAGATGTAAGTACTGGTTCTTTGTAAAATCGTGTTGGTAGAAGTAGAGGATTTTTCTACCAACACGATTTTTAATTTATTATAGAACTGATTTCTTTTAAAATCCTAAAAGCCACCTATTTCGACAGTTTTATAGCTTGTTATTCTATTTTCTTGACAATAATACCACCGTCTCCACACGTTTTTAAACCATAAAAAGCCACCTCCATGAGCATTTGATTATATTGTACCAAATCCAACTTGGAGGTGTTTTTATTTAATTCTCATTTACGGGGGTCAGTGCCAATTAAAATTGCGTATTTTTTATTTAAAATGTATTAGAATTAAATTCATATAAAATATGCACGAAAAATAAATCAAAATTAAAAAGTACAAATTAATGAAGTGATTATTGATAAAAATAGTTAATAATTGGTTAAACAAAATATATAACTCGTTTATAAATTTATAGAAATGAACCATTATAAATCTCCTCTTAAATATTGAAAAAACCATTCGCAGTGGACATACTTTAAGACTATATATTTCTGAAACTAGTTTCACAATACAAATATTGACATGCAATTATTAATTGGTGGATTTTAAGTTGACATCTACAAAGGTTAATGTTAGAATACATTCAAAAATATATTTGAATGAGGTGTTTTATGATTCAAAATATTGTTACTTCAATAATCCTGTATTCTGGGACAGCCGTAGACTTACTTATTATCCTAATGTTATTTTTTGCCAAAAGAAAAAGCAGAAAGGACATCATTAACATCTATTTAGGACAATTTCTAGGCTCTGTTAGTCTAATATTCCTAAGTTTGCTTTTTGCATTTGTCTTAAATTATATTCCTAGTAAAGAGATTTTAGGTTTACTCGGTTTGATTCCAATTTTCCTAGGCGTCAAAGTTTTGCTTTTAGGAGATTCTGATGGAGAAGCTATTGCAAAAGATGGTTTGCGAAAAGACAATAAAAACCTGATTTTTCTAGTCGCTATGATTACTTTTGCAAGTTGTGGCGCTGACAATATTGGTGTCTTTGTCCCATATTTTACCACCTTAAATTTAGCGAATATGATAGTGACTTTACTTACTTTTCTAGTCATGATTTATCTCTTGGTTTTTTCTGCCCAAAAATTAGCACAAGTCCCTTCTGTTGGAGAAACTTTGGAAAAATATAGCAGATGGTTTATTGCCGTTGTCTATTTAGGATTGGGGATGTATATCCTGATTGAAAACAACAGCTTTGACATGCTATGGGCTGTGTTAGGCTAGGAGAAAAAATTATGAAAAAAGATAGTATCTGTCAAGTGGATGTTATAAATCAACAAAATGTTACAACCGCAACGAACTACCTTGAAAAGGAAAAAGTCCAAAAATCACTTCGCATTTTATCAAAATTTACCGATAATAAACAGATAAATATCATCTTTTATCTCCTTGCCGTCGAAGAACTCTGTGTCTGCGATATAGCCTGTTTATTAAATCTCAGTATGGCATCTGCCTCCCACCATCTTCGTAAACTAGCCAATCAAAACATCTTGGACACTAGAAGAGAGGGGAAAATTATATATTATTTTATAAAAGATGAGGAAATCAGAGATTTTTTTAATCAACTAGGATAACAACTATTTTTACTACTTTTCCATGATTATAGGGAGATTATATATGAAATTTTTTGATGAAAATTACTCACAAGAAATACCTGCTCGTATCAAATGTTTAAGAAAAAAGTATAATTTAAAGCAAAGCGACCTAGGTAATGCAGGTCAAGTTAGCCAAGTTGAAAAGGGAGGAATTTGAAAGAATTTGTATCTTTTATTTTTTGTTTCATTTATGCCCTATGCTACTGGAATAGTTAGTAGTCATTTCATGAATCACACGGCACAGCTCTTTTATGGACTGATCGTTATTGTTTCAACGGTAGCAAACTGGTTTTTACATAAAGTAATTGATAAACCCAATATAGATCAGAAAGAATTACTTGAAGCTACCGCACAATATAGAAAGTTATTGATACCTGACCTAATAATTAAAGGAGTGGGATTGATTCTATCTTTAATTGTCTATCCTCCGATTATGATGTATAGTGTTTTAATTGCGGCATTTTACATCATAACTTTAAAAACACTATCCGAAAAAAGAGTGAATAACTAAAAAACGGTGACCAAAGTTAGGTGTATTATTTTAATGCTTAGAGACCTAAACTATTCCCCTATTTTAAAAATATTGATTCAGATTTTATGAAATTAAAAAGTAGATATTGTTCAGAAAATCCTTGATATTACGCTGTTTTTAGTCCAACTGAAATCCATACTTTCCAAACCAGGTCTTAAGAAAGCTCGTAAAGCGTCACAATTTAGTAAACGTTAAAACTTATTTACATTTATTGAAAGCATTTCGTATCAAAAATACGGGATGCTTTTTCTGTTTCCCCCAAATATTTGAATCTTGGATTTCCGTAAATATCTTGGACACATTTTGGGAGAGATTAGACCGAATCTAATAATTAGTTTATCCAATGAACAACATACAAGATAATACATATTTATGTTATAATAACTTAAAAAATAAATGATAAGGAAAGTGGAAATGTAATGAAATCTAATGCAATTCGACCCAGAGATACCCGTTTTATTTCTGCTTTATTAGGATTTACTGGCGGGGCAATTGATGTCTTCTGCCATTTACAATATAAAACTCTAGTTGCAACTCAGACCGGAAATATTGTTCTCTTAATATCTGATTTTAGAGATTCTCATTTATCCTCTAGCGTTCTACGGATCCTGTCTATTTTATTTTTTTCTATAGGTTTCTTAGTTGCCAACTCTCTAAAAAATCGTATTTACTCAAGCTATTGGGAAATCCACAATCTTCTTCCACTATTTTATGTAACTTGTCTCATCCCCTTCCTCCCACCTATTCCTTTGTTAATTGTCCCTCTCTTATCTTTTTGTACAGGGCTTTTAATGTTTACTTTCTCTGATACAAAAATTGAAAATTACCCCTATACCATTATGATGACTTCTGGAAACTATCGTAAGATGTTAACTTCGTGGTATCAGTTCATTAAAGGAGAATCTCATTTTTTCAGACAAGCTATTAACTACACGATTATAGTAACAAGCTTTATTATCGGTGCAATCCTGTCAGCCCTATTAGAAAAATACATACAGGCAATGGCCATTTGGCTAGTTAGTCTAGTTTTAGGAATCATTATTCTTTCACTTTATAAGTCGGAAAAAGAAAAGCGCTTTTAAAATATGAACAAGGGGAAGCGGTATTTGCAGAAGAAAAGAAGAAGTAACACTGGTGAAAAATAATTACAATTGGAAACAGTATAAATTATTTGAAAAGATGAATTTCTAAGTTCTCATTTCTAATTACTGTATTTTGTAGACAAGACTCTCTATATTAAAAAGAACTTTAGCTATTGGGGATGCGAGCTAAAGTTCTTTTTGTTTGTATGATTTAATAAAATTAAATAAATCTTGTACTTCTGATGACGGTGTAGCTGATTTAAGGTAAGCGTAATAAACTGTAAATGTGATCTGGTCCTCCGGTATT
>NZ_GL890993.1:112535-214518 GCF_000212855.1 Streptococcus sanguinis SK355 | reverse complement strand
TATTAGAGGGATTTTTATTAAATCATCATCTTCATCAGAAAGTGCGATATCAGCTAGTAAACTAACTCCAATTCCTTTCTTTAAAAGTTCTTTAAGAATGACAATGTCGTCACTCTTAAAGAATATTTCTGCCCTGTTTTGATACTTCTGATTAAGTAGTTCAAAAGCTTTCAGGTGAACAAAGTGTTCATCTAAAAGGATGAAGGATTGATCTACTAAATCTTCAAAAGTGAGGGAAGAAGCAGTAGCAAGAGGATGGTTCTTAGATAAAACGACATACAGTTCTTTATGAAATAGTTCATGCGTCTCTATTGAAGGATGATTGAATGGTTCAATCAAACCGAGTAGGCTTGCATCAAGGTCTCCCTTGAGGAGAAGGTTTAATAACTCTACGGAGCCACCGCGGATAGGGCGTACCTTTTTTAAAAAATCAAATTCCTTTTCTTCATTTAGAGAAGCAAAGAGATACTGTATGATAATAGGAGGAAATCCTACAGTAGAGTAATGGGCCAAAGACCGATTTATTTCTTTGTGAGCAGAACTGACCTCAGGTAAGATCAGCTTTGTGTGTTTCAGAAGGATTTCTCCTTGATTAGTCAGTTTGAAGGATCGGTGTGAGGGATCGTGGTGAATCAACTTACAATTAAAAGCCTCCTCTAAGCGCTTGATGGCATAAGAAATAGAAGGCTGGCTGATGTTGTGTTGTTTTGCTACTTCCGTATAGGATTGAAGCTGGCAGAGGTCATAAAAATATTGTAGATCTTTTAAATTCATATGGGCTCACTTTCAACATCTAGGGAAATAAAATATAAGTTAAGAGAAGTAACCAGATAAATAATATTTATCCGTATCACTTCATTTGACTATACGTTTTTGTACCAGTTATAATGTGGGTGAGTCAGGGATATCAGAGGTTATCTAAGATACTTTCGAAAATGCTTAACATCTTTTCGCGTTTATCAACAGGAAGTTGTTTAATCTTCATGTTAAATCTCTTTAGTGAAAGATTTTCAGTCTTATCAGAGGTGGATTCAAGGCTACTAAAATTGAAAAACTCCTCTGAGGTCATCTGTAAGGCATTAATCACTTTTTCTAAACTGTGAATGGTCAGATTCACATTTTGGTTTTCTAGTTGATTGATATACTTAAGACCAAGTCCCGCCTGTTCCGAAAGTTCTTCCTGGCTCATTTTGTTTTTTGTACGAAAATATTTCACTTTTTGGGAAATATATTGTTGTAAATAGTTTTTAGTTGTCATATAAATAGAATACAAGTTTTGTATGACAAAAAAACACCTTATAAAATACAAAGTATTTTATAACAAACTTTAATTAGATTTATATTTTTAATTAGGTTGGAAAATTTGAATGTTGCTTTGGCTTTTACTTGACAGTTTGCTAAAGAATGATAGCAGATTGTCTATGTGCACGGAAATGTATAAAATAAGGGAACTATATACCTGTTTACACTAACCACAATATGTAGTGCTTCCGATAATATACAAAAAAGCGACTTCTATATTAGAGGTCGCTTTTGGTATAGATATTAAACAACTTATAAAAAGCGGAATTGCTATCAACTTATTATTGATGATATATACATTTCCATGAATTCGAAATCAGGTTCTCCTTCAATCGTTACAGGTAACATTATCTTCTGATGAAGAAGACGTTTAGAGTTCAGTTTGTTTCCGTGCCCAAATTTGTTAGCTTGTTTAGTTATGCAAACAGATATAAACAGTTTAGCTTCTTTACTCATAAACTTCCTCTCCATTAGCGCTGTCACATCTTGAGTTGCAACGTACTTATAGTTGTGAAAAAATGCTAAACCTGCTCCACCATCGCCGTTATTGTTTATTGATATTGATTCTTTGAAGACTTTGCTTTCGTCAACTGTAACGAAACTATCAAAAGCATTGAATTGCTTACGGGCAGAAATAAGAGGGATTTCTCCGCTCTGGAGCTTTCCTTTTGCTCCAGATTTACCTCTTTCAGCTTCAAAAAAATCTGATATATAAAAATCTGACCAAGGAACACTATTCAAATCTATGAGCGGAGGAGTCAAGAGAGAGTTATTAGCTAGTTCTTTTAACGGCTTAATTTGACTATTTATAAAACTATCCATGTATTCCCAATTAGGTTCATTTTTTCATCAACTGGCAAAACAATTTTCTTGACACGCAATCGTCCTAAAGTTGCTCCGTTTCCTCCCCAGTTAAGTAACACTAGTTGTTTTTTTATTAGTGGAATTAAAAATAGGGCGATATTTTTAGTCATAAACTTAGATTCTAATATTTGAACATTTTGACCAGTATAAAAATCCGTAGGTTGATAGAAAACTGTTTGAGTATCTAAACCAATTGTAATGGAATTTCCTTTATCAAGTGGTTTATCCTGCTTTCCCACAAACATATCACAGCCGTTATTTTTATCTGTCCGAGTAATGTATGGAAAATATTCTTGGTCATTTGTAATCTTTAATCTCACTTTATCAATACCAGAGCTTGTCGAGTGTAACTTAAAGTATCTGGTATCTGATAATTCAAAAGGTAGATATTTCAAAGTTTCAGTCATCAAAAATATCTCCTCTATCGCTAATTTTCATGCTGTATTCAAACGTTGCATAGTCTCTTAATGCAGATAAAAAGTCCTTTGGAGTTGGAATTGAATCATCAAAATAGAAATAACTGTGCAACCATTCATCATCTGCTGTCAGAGTTGTTTTTATTGAGTTAACACCATCTATATCTATCTTATCTTTAATAGTATCTAGCAGTCTTTTCCTCTTTTCTGTTGCTGTAGCATCTTCTAACATCCCAAGATGAGGATTAAGAATATTCCCGTCATCTCTAAAATCATACAAAATGCTTCTACTATCCTTTTGTGGTACACCATGTTCCAATACGATAACAACCGGACTTGTCCCATAAGGATAAAATGTCTTAGGATTCATTGTAATCACTGCAATTATTCTGTTATTATCTAACAGCTCTTGTTTTAATTCTCTATAATCAGCATCTTTTATAGCTTTTGGACCACTGGTCATTGTTGATTGGGGGACGATAAATGCTGCTCGACCTCCGCATTTTAATCTACCTAAAGCCTTTATCATAAAGTTCATCTCAGATAAATGAGAAGTAACTTTTGTTTTGGCTTGACTATACGGTGGATTCATCAATAGTTTATCGAAATTCCCATCGTTCTCTAAAGAAAGATGAAACATATCCCCTTCTTCTAAATGCGCACGACCGTCATTTCGCAATATCATATTAGTAGCTGATATTGCATATAGTTTGGACTTCAACTCTATTCCATATAACCTATCTGACTTTATTTTTTTGATTGCTTGTTTTTTAGCTTCACTAGTTTTATAATTGACATCATCTTTTTCAACCTGCTCAATCATCTTTTGCATTGAAGCAATTAGAAAAGCACCTGTACCAGTAGCAGGGTCAATCACCGTGTCGGTAGGGCTTATTTCAATTAGGTCAGCCATTAGGGAAGTAATATTCAACGGTGTTAATACAATACCTAAATCCGAACCATCATTGCCACCATACTTAACAAATTCGCTATAGAATGAACCTAATATATCAAATGGAGTACCACCAACTACCCTATGATAGACTTCATTGCTTAAACGGTCTGTAAAATACCATAAAGGTGTTCTATTGCCTAATTCTGTTAACTTAGTATTCAATCGCACATCAGTAGTAATAAATCGAAAAGTATCTAAAAGAGAACCAATTTTTTTGCTTCTAACTTGATACAAATTATTCAACTCATCTTCGATAGCTCTAAAAATAGTATTACCATCTGAACTACTATCAACACCTCCAGTTAGTTGATTTGCTGTCAATCCATGTCGTAGTGCTAACAAAATAGCTGATACTACAGTTGCTTTATTATCTGCTCCTAAATTTCCATAATTTCTCAAATCTTCGTGAATACTATATGCAATTTCATTGATATTTTTCAGTTCTTCTTGATAAAGAGATAGCTCACCAAGAACTGAAACTTTATAATATTCTTCAATATTCTCTTCTTTAAAATTTTCAAAACTTAATACATCACTAAGTCTTTTTATAACAAGACCATCTTCCCTATTTTCAATATAATAAGGTTGTATTTTATATCGTCTAGGAGAACCAACTATTCCTAATGCAAAGATTTTATCATAAATAGAAGAATGCTCAACAATCCATTTTGCATAATGAACGGCTCCATTTACAGCATATTCTTTTATTGAATGAACATCCATCAATAGATTACCATTTTCGTCGAAAGTCTCCAATTTAGAAAAATCTTTTTTGTTTTCTATAAGTATGTGAAATCTGCCAGATTGAAAATTGAAGTCAGGAATTCCTTGTTTTCCTTTTAGAGATTTAGAAGCTCCTTTTAATGCTTCTATCCATGTTGCTTCACCAGCGTTTTCTACATAGAAGTCTTTGTTCGAAAAATTAGCTTCTGAAAAAAGCTGATAAACTAATTTACCTGTGCTATCACTTTCGTTTGTTTTTCTTACTAACATACAACCTCCAATTTAGAGATTATATGATAAAAGACCTCCTCACAAAAAAGTGAAAAAGTCCTAAAAAGGGGTTGACAAAAAGACTGAATAGCTACATAATCAGCTTGATTTGATTTGATTTGATTTGATTTGATTTGATTTGATTTGATTTGATTTGATTTGATTTGATTTGATTTGATTTGATTTGATTTCTGTCATATTTTTCTCCTTGCTTATACAACAATACTATTATATCACAAAATACTAGTTTTGAAAAGAATTATACCCAATTTTACACTAATTATTGACTTTTGTGTTTTAAATGATATAATGATTTTAGAATATAAAAGGAGCAGAGAGATGTTAGGTGAGTTTAAGTCATTGTATGATTTGATGAATGCTTTCCCAAGTGATTATCATTGTGAACAACATTTAGAAAAAATTCGCTGGAATGGCTATGTAGTCAGTCCTTTTGATGAAACATCTAAGGTTTATAAGTGCAAGAATGGAAAATACAGGTGCAAGAATACTGGCAAATATTTTAGCGTTAAAACTGGTACAATGTTTGATAATACTAAGGTTTCTCTTCAAAAATGGTTTATTGCTATTTGGATGGTGACTTCTCATAAAAAAGGCATCTCCTCGCTTCAACTTTCAAAAGATATTCACGTTACTCAGAAAACCGCTTGGTTTATGTTAGAGCGTATTCGTAGATGCTTTGGCTCAGAAAATAACAATGAATTGGACGGAACTGTCGAAGTAGATGAAACCTATATTGGTGGTAAAAATAAGAATCGCCATAATTCTAAAAAGGTCAAAAATGCACAGGGTCGTTCTCTAAAAGATAAAACTCCAGTTGTCGGTATGGTTGCACGAGAAGGAAAATTAAATGCTCATAAAGTAAGTGATACAGGTATAAAAACTCTGACAGAACAAGTCGTTAAATTTGTTAAAGATACCGCTCAACTTTACACTGATGAATGGTTGGGTTATAATAAAGTTGCGAAGATGTACGACCACGCTTTTGTAAACCATGGTGCTCGTGAATATGTCATTGATGATATTTATACAAACACGATTGAAGGTTTCTGGGCAGGACTTAAACGAGGGGTATTAGGGATTTACCATTCATGGTCTAAGAAACATTTGCAGGACTATGTGGATGAATTTGTATTCCGCTACAATACTCGTAGTATGGCGGATAATGACCGCTTCAATCTTCTATTAGCATCTTCAGGAGTTCGTACAAAATACAAGGAGCTAATCCATGGATAAACTACATGCAGAAATGGAGCGAACAGTTTCCAAAACGATTGACAATAAGTTAGTGGATTACCAAATTTCTCTTTCTGATAATTTTTACAAAAAATATCTCAGTTATTATAATTGCCCTTATACTCAGGCGATTGTTAAATCACATCGGAAATTTTTCCAAGATTTATCGTATTACGCGATTTACCAAAAGCTAGGAGATATTACAAAAATCAGCATACAGAATCGACTTTCTGAACTAGATACTCTAGTAGATATTTCAGATAACAAAGAGGAGTTCGACACTTTCTTTTATAAAAAGTTTCAGTTTGAATTGCCTGATATTCCTTTTGAGGAGGAAAAACTAGAACTTTCTGATTTTGATTTGAAACTACAACAGGCTTTGAATTATAATCCTAAAGAAGATAAACAGTTAAGAAAGAGAAAAAGCTAGACTTTTGAATATAGACAATCACATGAACTAAATCTTATAGGAGGAAGATGATGGATTGGTATGATTATATGATAAATGCATCCAAGCAATCACGTTTCAATGCAAGTCATTGGTTTCGTTATTTGCGAAAAGTCATTTTTGAAGACCATTCTTATTTAACAAATGAGGATGTTGAGAAATTACTAGTCTCCAAAGAATTAACTGATTTTCAAAAGGTTAGCTTAAAGTATGCCATTCAAGAGCACACACCAACTCATGAATATGTGATTTCGTTAAATAAGCCAGCTAAATTAACCAATGTTCAAAAAATGATGGAGAAATACAAACATGGATAAAATGAAACCTGTTTTCGAAGCCTTGAATAAGGAATTGGTTCAGGAAAATCTTACTTTGACCATTATCTGCGTTGGTGGCTATGTCTTGGAATATCATGGTTTACGTGCGACGCAAGATGTGGATGCTTTTTATGAGGAAAGCCAGAAAATCAATGAGATTATCGCTCGTGTCGGACAAGAGTTTAATCTTAACACTCACGAAGAGCTATGGCTCAACAATAATGTGGCAAATATGAACACACAGCCACCGTTAAGTTTATGTGAAACCTTGTACTCATTTGAAAATCTAACGGTTTTAGTTGCTCCAATTGAATATGTGTTAGGGATGAAAATGGTCAGTACCAGAGAGCAGGATTTGAAAGATATTGGTGCGATTATCAAATACAAGCATTTTCGTTCACCATTCAACACCTTTGATGGTTTGAAGAAAATGGGATTTGATAGTATTGACTTCTCTGTTCTCCTAGAAGGTTTTAGCCATGCTTATGGCATGGATTGGTTAGAAGATTTTTTCAAAGAAAATCAAGATAAACTTAAAAAATATTATTGACATCACATTAAAAGACGATTTCCGATTCGGAAGTCGTCTTTTTTATGTTTTGTGAAATACTACACCTTGTGGTTAGTGTAAACAGGTATATAGTTCCCTAAAATAAAACATCTCAAAGGATCATCATTAATAGTGTTTTAAGTAGGGGCTATAGAATAAAATAGTTTTCTATAAACTATGATTTGTAGCTTCATTATAGCATAAATGCTAAATTGTGTATTATTTAATTAACAAAGTTGTTTAAATAATTCATTATACGTGATACAATATTTAAAAAGGAGGTTGCACTATGACTGCACATGATATTTTAAACAATCCTTTCCTTAATAAGGGGACTGCCTTTACCTTAGAGGAGCGAAAGGAACTAGGCCTTATTGGTTTATTACCACCTTACGTTCAAACCATTGAAGAGCAAGCAGCGCAAACTTATGCACAAATGCAAACAAAGGTCAATGATCTGGAAAAACGTTTGTTCTTAATGGAAATCTTTAATACAAATAGAACTTTATTCTATTACCTTTTTTCTCAACATTTGGAAGAATTCAATCCAATTGTATATGACCCAACCATTGCAGATACGATTGAAGGCTATAGTGACCTCTTTGTAGATCCACAATATGCGGGATATCTTGATATTAATCATCCTGAAAATATTGAAGCCACTTTGAAAAATGCTGCCGGGGATCGCGAGATTCGACTCATAGTTGTAACAGATGCAGAAGGAATCCTTGGGATTGGAGACTGGGGAACAAATGGTGTCGATATTTCCGTTGGGAAATTGATGGTCTATACGGGTGCTGCTGGAATCGATCCTTCTATGGTCCTTCCTTTAGTCATTGATGCAGGAACTAACCGTGAAGAACTTCGGAACAATCCTAATTACTTGGGAAATCGTCACGAACGGGTCCGCGGAGATCGTTACTACGACTTCATTGACCAATTTGTTCAAACAGCAGAACGTCTCTTTCCTAAACTCTACCTTCACTGGGAAGATTTTGGCCGCTTGAATGCTGCCAATATTCTTGAAAAATATCGGAAACAAATTCCGACCTTTAATGATGATATTCAAGGTACAGGAATCGTTACCTTGGGTGGTATCTTTGGTTCACTAGATATTAGTGGTGAAAAATTAACAGATCAAGTTTATCTCTGCTATGGTGGTGGTACTGCGGGTGCAGGAATTGCCTCTCGTGTTCTTCGTGAAATGGTGAGTGAAGGTCTTTCTGAAGAAGAAGCCTATAAACGTTTCTTTATGGTTGATAAACAAGGTCTTCTCTTTGATGACATGGATGACCTAACTCCTGAACAAAAACCGTTTGCTAAGAAACGTGCTGACTTTAGCAACGCAGACAAGTTGACTGACCTGCTTGAAGTAGTGAAGACTGTGAAGCCAACCATTCTTGTAGGAACTTCAACTCAGCCAAATACCTTCACTAAAGAAATTGTAGAAGCTATGTGTGAAAATACTGAACGTCCAATGATTTTCCCATTATCAAATCCAACCAAGCTAGCCGAAGCAAGTGCCAAAGATTTGATTGAATGGTCAGATGGCAAAGCTTTTGTCGCAACAGGAATTCCTGCTGATACGGTTTCTTATAAAGGTGTAGACTATGTGATTGGTCAAGCAAATAATGCATTGATTTACCCAGGTCTTGGTCTAGGTATGCTGGCTTCTGAAGCAAGTCTTTTGACGGATGAAATGATTGGAGCAGCAGCTCATTCATTGAGTGGTATTGTCAATCCAGGCCAACCAGGAGCTCCTGTCTTGCCACCATTCAAGTATGTAGCAGATGTTTCTATTAAAGTAGCCGAAGCAGTCGCTAAAAAAGCACAAGAGCAAGGTCTTGCACGCGCCAAGGAAACAGATATGGCCAAAGCAGTGCGTGATTTGAAATGGTATCCAGAGTATAAATAATTCATTTTTGCTGTTTATCGATAGAAATGAAAACACTCATCGCTCGGTAAGGAAGGGAGCTTCCTTTAAAAATTGTACACTATTACATAATCAATATAGAAAAGGAAAAATTAACATGACGAACGAAAATAAGATTCAACCAGAACGTAAATCAGACAACAAAGGCTGGCTTGATTTTGGCCCTCGTAACCTTGGTCGTGATGCAGAAAATCCTGATATTCTCGTCCCTCCTGTAACTGACCATGGGACTCTTCCAAACATGCGTTATAGCTATTCAGACGCACATAACCGTCTTGAAGAAGGTGGTTGGGCTCGTGAAGTGACTATTCGCGAATTACCTGTTTCGGATGAATTGGCAGGTGTTAACATGGCCCTGGCCCCTGGGGCTTATCGTGAAATGCACTGGCATAAAGAAGCCGAGTGGGGCCTCATGCTTTACGGAAGCGCACGTGTTACAGGTATCGACGAACATGGTCAAACCTTTATCGATGATGTTAAGGCAGGAGATCTGTGGAATTTTGAATCAGGGGTTGCCCACTCTATCCAAGCATTGGATGAGGGTTGTGAGTTTCTACTAGTATTTAATGAAGCAACATTCTCTGAGAATGAAACGCTTCTCTTGAGTGACTGGTTGGTGCACACACCTAATGAAGTGGTTCAAGCTAACTTCAAGCAAACAGCTGAAGTACTTGAAAGCCTTCCTAAAAAAGAAAAATATATCTTTAATGGGACCCTTCCAAAATCGGTTGAAGAAGAAAAACGTCCTAACAAAAATGGGGAAACTGTTCATCCGTTAACCTTCCACTTGGATGATATCGATCCAATTGAAACTGAAGCTGGACGAGTTTGGATTATTGATCAACATGTTTTCCCCGCAGCAAAGAGTATCGCAGGAGCTATTGTAGAAGTAGAACCTGGTGGTATGCGTGAACTTCACTGGCATCCAAAATCATCCGAATGGCAATACTATATCAAAGGACAAGCACGTATGGGTGTCTTCAACTCCAATGGCCTGGCAAGAACATTTGACTTTAAAGCTGGTGATGTTGGCTATGTTCCAAATGTGGCTGGTCACTATGTACAAAATACGGGAACAGAAAAACTGGTCTTTGTAGAGGTCTTTCCAAATCCAGATTACTCAGATATCTCCTTGAATAAATGGTTGGCGACAACTCCAACAAAAACAGTAGCAGAACACTTGAACCTTTCCGAAGAAGTGGTGAAGAGTTTCCCTCAAGAAGCCCAGCCAGTTGTTTGGTTCGACCCAGATAAAACCACATTTAATAAAAATGAAAAAAATCCTTTTTAAAGCCTGAAAATCGGCTTGTTCCATCGAGCTATGACTATGATTTACTGGTGATTAGTGGAGGTGTTGCTGGACTAACGGTGACTAGTAATTTCGCTTTTGCAGGGGGAAAGGTGGCCATTGTGGAAGCGAGGGATTGGTGAGGAACGAGCATAAATCGGGGTGCAACAGCTAAAAAAACGCAAGAGAAAGGTCTTGCACGCGCTAAGGAAACAGATATGGCTAAAGCAGTTCGTGATTTGAAATGGTATTCAACATATAAATAAGTAAATGGAAATGGGGTGTACGAGTACGACTAGATGTTCCGTACGCCTTTAAATATACGCTATATCATGTAGAAAGGGAAACTATGGAAATCTTTTTAACTTCAATTCAGAGTATTGTACCTATTATCGTCATTATCATTCTAGGTTACTTCTTACAAGTTCGTGGTTGGTTTCAAGAGAGTTTTGGAAATGATTTATCTAAACTCATTATGAATGTGGCCATGCCAGTGGCAATTTTTACCTCTGTTCTTAAATATTTAACTTTAGATAAATTGATTAGCCTGTCTGGCGGTTTATTGTATACGTTTATCGCCTTCATTCTCGGTTACCTAATGGCCTTTATAGCAGTGAAACTTTTTAAAGTACGCCCAGGCCGTCGAGGAACCATGACTAATACCTTTGTTAATGCCAATACCATTTTTATTGGTTTGCCTTTAAACATAGCTCTGTTTGGAAATCAAGCTCTTCCCTACTTCTTGGTGTATTATATTACAAATACGGTATCTACTTGGACATTAGGTGTCTATCTAATGACCTCGGATAGCAAAGAAGGGGCTTCAAAGCAAGCTCAAAAATTCAATTGGAAGAAGCTCTTCCCAGCACCTTTATTGGGATTTCTCGTAGCCCTCGTATTTTTAGTGCTCCGTCTTCCTGTCCCAAGTTTTGCGGAAAGTACCTTGACTTATATTGGTAGTTTAACAACGCCATTATCTCTTGTCTATATCGGTATTGTTCTTGCAAAGGCAGGCTTGAATACGATTGCTTTTGATAAAGATACAATTGTAACTTTGGTTGGACGCTTTATCCTAGCTCCTCTGATCATGCTTCTTGTATTGAAGTTCTTTGCCCCAAATATGGCAACAGCAGAATTTAAGACCTTTATGATTCAGTCCGCTACACCAGCTCTAGCAGTTCTTCCAATCCTTGCCAATCAAGGAAAAGGAGATGTTGAGTTTTCAACGAATGTGGTGACTCTAAGTACAGTGCTCTTTATCATTGTTATTCCAATACTCCAAACTTTATTAGGATAATTAGGGTTATGGTATGAGTGAAGGTTCTGAATTAAGAAATTCTCCTATTTAAAAAATATTGATTCAAATTTTATGAAATTAATAAGTAGATATCGTTCTGAAAAGCCTTGATATTACGCTATTTTTAGTCTAACTAAAACCCATACTTTCCAAACCAGGTCTTAAGAAAGCTCGTAAAGCATCACAATTTAGTAAACGTTAAAACTTATTTACATTTATTGAAAGCATTTCGTATCGAATATACGGGATGCTTTTTCGTTTAAACTATGCTATGCTGTTATTGAGAATACTATAATAGTGTCTACCATATGCTATAGAAAAACCATCTTGTTTTAATATAATGTAAAATATCCTTGTAGAAAATGTAAAGAAAAAATCCTAATAATAGATATTTTTCAAAATATGTATTTTATTTGTATTAAATAGACAGTATTAATCAATTTAATATGGTACTATAAAACTATCTAATAAAAATTGATAATTGTGAATTTTGTTAAATGAAGGAGTTTACAGGATGAGTATAGTTATTTACAGAACTAGACAATTTACTCCCTACGCGAAGTATGATAAATATTGGAACGAGTATGTTCAAGATGGCGATGAAGTCATTAAGTATGTTTATAATAAAGTTAAATTTCCTGATCGTGAATTGAGAAATCAAATATATTCTCACGAAAAACAAAGGTGGACTATAGGTGAAGCTGGTTTTCCTGACTGGTTATATAATTATGTATATGACAGTGTTTTATCTGATGATAGTAAGAAGATTATGAGACAATGGGGATTAGAGAAATATGTTTCTGATATAAAAAATTATAAAGAAAAAGGATACTTCATAGTCGAAGAAAAGAAACTTGTTATAACGGATTCTGAAATATTAATTTTCGAAGAGTATACAGAGGTTCCTCGTTGGTCAAATATAACTTCAGTGGTAAAAGAAGCATATAATCGCATTCGTATTTCACCAAAATTTATGGAATTAGTGAAAAATGATATTGAAAGAGATGGATTCAACTATGAAATAATCCAATCAATGGCAGAGAACAATAGAGAAAAAAATAAAGAAATAGAACTGAAAGAAAAGAAAGAGAAAGATGAAATTGAGGGGTATGGCAGATTATTTAAAAAGTTACGAAAGAATCTAGTTGATATAAGATTCAAATTAAGTCAAGAAGCAAGGGAAGAAATTGATTTTCTTATTGATTTGATAGATGAATCAGAAATTAGTCGTACTAGCTATCATTATTTATATAAAGAGGCTCAGGAAATTATTTTAAAAGAAAAAAGAGAACAGTAATAATTGGTTTAAATTCTGTAAATTTCACTTTGTGTAAACTTGAGAAAATTTGAATGTAGATAATGGTGAGAGATGTTTTACAATGATAAGTTTAGAGCTGATGTCTGAAGAAAATAGTATAGATGTATATACTTTTGAAAAAGAAAATCAAGAGTATTTTGAGCGAAATTTACCTCCTAGACCAGGTAACTATTTTGATCCAGAAGGTTTTAAGGAAATTACAAGGGAATTGTTAATGGAACAAGATAATCATGACGCCTACATGCATATTATTAGAGATGTGCAAGGTGCTATGGTCGGAAGAATCAATTTAAGTGTTTTAGGGAATGATAGAAAAACAGCAGAACTTGGATATAGGATTGGAGAAAATTACACCAATTTAGGCTATGCAAGCGAAGCGGTTAAACTCGTTTTAGACAAGGCGTTTCATACTTATGGTTTAAATAGAATCATTGCGGGAACAGCAACGGATAATCTGGCCTCTAAGAGAGTGCTTTTGAAAAATGGTTTCACTTTTATTAGGATTATAGAAAATGACTTACAAATGAATAATGGGTGGGTGGATACAGCAGTATTTGAGATAAGGAATCTATAGTATTATCATTCCCAGTTTACTGGTAGAATCAATGGAGTTATCAAACTTTACTAACATTCAAAAGTTTTCTCTTGGATGTCTTTTTTGATGTAAAAAGTCATTTAACCTAAAAATACACCAAGATTCAAAATCTTGGTGTATTATCTTTTTTTAGACAATTGTTCTCTAAAAAGTTTTGTCATTTGTTTTTGTCCGGCGGGAGTACCTAGCGCTTCTTTGCTTATTTCTCCTTTAAATATTTGTTCCATTAAAAATAGGTAAGCCTCGCCTAAAGCAGTTGTAATTAATCCAGCAGTAGTGCCGGAAATTGTTCCACCAACTGCCGTTCCTACTCCGGGAATAAATTTGAGTATATTAGAAACAATTGTTTTTCCAAGGAATGTTGCTCCCCCAGATCCTAAAGTTGAGGATACAAAGGCGGTTAGAAAAGTTTTATTTATATCAAGCCCAAATATTACTGTGATGCCAGTAATCATGCTTATCTGAGTCGGCACAAGCATGAAGGCATCTGCGAATGGAACCGGAGCGAAACCTTCGCCAAAACTTGCTGCTACTGCAGTTGCAATGACTGCCCTAGCATGTTTTTTTTTAGATTCCAGAGATACTTTTTGGATATTTTGCAGTGTATCCTGTAGTTCAGTTGGCAAGACTTCAGACATTACATCAATCAAAGTATCTAATCCAAAAGCTTTAGCGACATATTCCTCATCAAAATCCATATCCTGAGCTAAAATTGGCACAACTTTACAGACGTCTAAGTTTTCCTGCTCAACATGAGCTTTCATTTCTAGTGCTTTTCTCTTAGGTACAGATTGAGTAAGGACAACGATGATTGGTACCTTAGACTGTTTATTTTTCTCAGAAAATTCTCTGAGCCATTCCACTTCCGAGCTATCAAAGGTACGGTTTGAACCGACATTAATACAATACCAAATGCAGTGAATCACCTCATTGATGTCATTAGAAGCGTAACCGTCATTAATTAGTTTTATCACTTCATCTTTGACACTCTCCTGTTGGGTATATGACAATTCAAAGCCAGGTGTATCGTAAATAGCCAAAGGATATCCGGTTTTTTCAATTTTGCGAATTTCCTGAGTTACTGGTCGGCCTAGTCCAGTATCAGCAAAATTACCTCTAAACAAACTATTAATTAGTGTGCTTTTGCCAACACCTGATTTGCCAATGACGATGATGTTTAATCTTTTTAAATTATTAATTTTATCATTAATCGCGTTGAGACATTGCTGCGCAATATTATCTGTATTGATTTGCATTATCTTCTACCTTTGTTATAGTCAGATTTTTTAACTAACGTGTCCTTCCAATCAAGACGGTCTTTTAGATGATTGGTTAGTGTTACTTGTTTTTTATATACATAATTTCTAGTTTTTTTCAACACTCTAGGCAGAAGAACTGTAGAGGTTAAAATTAAAACGCCGCTTCCTAAGATATATTTCACTTTAGAAGAATTTCTTTTTTATTACCTTTTGTCTTTGACATAATATTTCTCGCTAATATGATATTTTAAATAATTATATCATATAAGAAATTAAAAGAGTCAATTTAATGATTTTGTTTATCTCTTTGTTTTAAAGATTTTAGAATAAATTCTTCGATAGAAATTGAAGTAATGTTAGCAGTGATCTATTAGCTGTAATGAAGAGGGGGCAAAGATATTGAAGATATAAAAGTAGTTATGTGAGTTTCAGCTTTGTCCGGCAGATGGGTGTCAGATTGGACAAAGGCCTGCTCAGCTAGAGACCTCAGATAAGTTTCAAATCACGGAGCCGCTGCTTGCTAGTCAAAGACAGGCTTACGAGACATTTCTAGCTCAAGCTGGTATTGATGTGGCAGCTATTGAGTGGGTAGAGTCGGAGACAGGTCAGATCTATGTCTATGACGTGAACACCAATACCAACTATAATCCGACAGCAGAAGAAAAAGCAGGAATTTTTGCTCATCAGCATCTGGCAGAATATCTAAAGAACGAGCTAGCAGCATCCTATCCAGAACAAATTTAAAACAAACAAAAGCTTTCTGTTTTGGAGGCTTTTTGTTTTTACTTCGTTTCCAAAATATGACATCTGTCATTTTGTTTTTGTGACAAACGTTAGATGAAGCGCTTACAAAAATTTGTTATATTTAGATTATTGAGATTGCTCCTTTTTTATAAAGGAGTTAGGTGCTGAACAAAGTGTTCATTTTGAACAAGAAAAGGTGAAAGGAGTGCATTATGTAGAAGTAAATTTGGTTGTGAGGAGTCTGACTTTATTTTTAGAATATTGAGGTGTGTCATGAAAAATCATCAGGAAAAAGTGTGTAAAAATTGGTTTATGAGAAAAAGCGGAAAGCGTTGGGTTTTTGGGTGTGCCTTGCTGGCTTTTGGAGCTTTCTTGTTAGATGGCGGTGGAGTTGTTTATGCAGATGAGGGTAAGGCTAATCCAGCTCCTGCGCAGGTCTTGCAGGCTGATTCATCAGCTGTCTCGGAGCCTGAGAGCGGACAAATAGCTGCTTCTACAAGGAATGCTGATAAGACAGAGAACCTTGTAGCCGGGGAGACTGCAGCGACGGAAGCAGGTAGTCAGGATGCAGCAGTAGAGTCAGCCAATCAAAAGGCCGATAAGGAAGAACAAGTCACAGCAAATGCCAAAGAGATCAAACAGGAAGAAGACGAACAGCCAGCAGCGAAGGAAGTTGCTGCGGAAAAACTCCCTGCCGTAGAGACTGTAGATAAGCAACCAGGCTTCAATACTAATTTGGCAGAAGCCAAGGGAGACAAAAATGGAGTTTGGGAAGTCCGAGAGCAAGGACTTTATAGTGATGCCAGAGGCAAAGGTGATAGTTTCCTTTACTCTCAAAGTCAGGGCAAAGATTTTGTTTACTCAACGGATGTAACTTTCCTCAGTAAGGAAGGGGCGGCAGCCCTCATTTTCCGCAGTAATAATAATCCAGATGACAAGAGCAGCTATGCAGTTAATATTGATGGTGGAAGCAACAATGTGAAGTTTTGGCGTTGGCAAGGCGGGCGTGATTATCAGTTTATCAATGAAAAGCATATCGAGCCAACGGATGATAATAAATATCGGCTCAAGGTTCTTTCTATCGGCTCTTGGGTATCCTACTATGTCAATGATATTCTAGTGGCCAGCTCAGGAGATTACACGCTTCAGAGAGATGATAAGGGGCAGAATACTTATCTGTCAGAAGGTTATTTTGGCTTACTAAACTGGAATAGCGAGCTGCTTTTTCAAAACACCTTTTACAAAGAAATCACTCCTCAGTCTAATCCCGAGTTGGAGGATATAAGGGTGACTTCTTCGGTTGGGAAAGTGGAGCAGAAAGGTCAGTTTAGTGCCCCTATTACTATCCAGTATGTCAAACATGATGCTGAGAATGTAGACTTGACTGTCGTAGCGAAAAATCTTGCTGCCAAGGTAAGCGTGACCGATGCTGCAGGTAGGGTTTATAGTGATTTGAAGAATATTCCGCTGGTAGTGGGGGCAAACTATCTGACTGTGACCAGCACTGTGACGGATGCGGATGGGCAGGAGGTCAGCCTGACTTACCGGCTCAATGTCCATCGTCGGCAGGCAGATGAGGTATACTACAATGAGCTCTATCGCGGTCAGTATCATTATTCGGTCAAGGACGGTTGGGCCAATGATCCCAACGGGCTGGTTTATTATAAGGGAGTCTATCATTTCTTCTATCAGTTTTACGACGATACCAAGTGGGGACCTATGCACTGGGGCCATGCGACCAGCAAGGATTTGATTCATTGGGAAGAACAGCCGATTGCCTTTTATCCGGATGCTAATGGGGCTATGTTCTCAGGCTCTATCGTAGCAGATACTACCAATTCCTCTGGTTTATTTGACAATGACCAGGGCGGTTTAGTCGCACTGATTACTGCCGACGGAAATGGTCAGCGCATCAAGTTAGCCTACAGTAAAGATGAGGGTCGGACTTGGACGAAGCTTGATCAAATTGCAGCTGACTGGACGGATGATCCACTGCAATCTCAGGATTTCCGTGACCCCAAGGTCTTCCGTTGGGAGGGCAAATGGTTCATGGTCGTTGCAGGCGGACCGCTGAGAATTTATTCGTCTGATAATCTGCGTAATTGGAAGGTGGAGTCGACTTATGCGGATCTCCATACGGAGTGCCCAGATCTCTATCCTCTACTGGCAGATGATGGTGGCCTAAAATGGGTCCTGTCTCGTGGCGGGCGCTCCTATAAGGTCGGTGATTTTAGACAGGTGGAGGGCAAGTGGACCTTCGTCCCAGATGCTGAGTTTGCTCAGGCTGATCAGGTTATGAACTTTGGTAAAGACTCTTATGCGGCCATGACTTACTACGTTCAGGACTTTGGCAGCAAGGCTAATCCAACCCTACCTGACATTATCGAGTCTAACTGGATGAATACCTGGGAGGACTACTGTAATCTAGTAGCCGATACCGTCGGTCAGAAGTTCAACGGCACCTTCAATCTTAACCTCAAACTAGGTCTTATCAAACAAGACGGTAGCTATCGGCTGACTCAGACGCCAATAGCAGCCTATCAGTCTCTGCGTCAGGAAGACAAGGCTGTATTGTATAAAGACGTGGAAGTTAGTGAGAAGAATGAGCTGTTGAAAGATTTTTCCGGTGATCAGTATGAAATTGTCTCTACTTTCCGGCCGAGTGAAACGACTAAGAAAGTCGGTTTTAACCTGCGGGTTGGAGATGGAGAAGTGACTAGAGTTATCTATGATCTAGAAAAGGAAACTCTCTCTATTGACCGCAGCCAGTCCGGCATTCTTCTCAGTAATAAATTTGCTCAGGTGGATAGTCAGTCCGTCAAACGCAATGCGGATGGCAGCATAGATCTGCATCTCTACGTAGATCGTTCTAGTCTAGAAGTCTTTGCCAAAGGATATACTGTGGCGGGTGCCAATCAGATTTTCCCTGCGCCAAATAGCCTTGCGGCTAGTGTGTTTGTAGAAGGTGGTGCTGCTAAGGCTGACATTGCTCTTTATCCGCTGAAGGGCATCTGGAAAGACAAACAGGCAGTGAGCAAACCACTGGAACTAGTGCAGGCTTCTCCTGTAACAAATAATATTTATGTCGGAGATACCTTGGATTTGAAAGCATATGTCATGCCAGCAAGTGTTTCTCAAGCGGTCAGCTGGAGTGTGGATCAGCCAAACCTGGTCTCTGTCACGGAAGATGGCAATAAGCTGCGAGTGACTGCTCTGCAAAGGGGTGTGGTCAAGGTAACGGCGACCTCTAAGGAAAATCCAAGTCTTTCCAAGGTCTTCACCATCAATATCAGCCGTAATGACTTTAAGACCAATGTTCCAGATTTAAAAGCTGTTTCCGGTAAGTGGTATGTCGACTGTGAAAGTCTCTATAATCATAATACCAGCGCCAATGATTATTATATGGGAGGTCAGAAGATTCCTTTCCCTGAATATAACTTGGATGTGGATCTCAAGTATCAAAAAGGCTTGATTAATATTTTCTATGCGTCTGAAAATGTTGACCCTCGCAATGCTTATTCTATTCAATTTGGTGATAATGATAAGATTCGACTTTACCGCTTTATGGGAGAGACGATTGCAGAAAGTAGCATGAATGGCAAGCATCTTAATGACGGCCAGTTCTACCATGTTAAGCTAGTGAAAACTAAAAATGGTGTCAGTGTATCTGTTGACGGTGTAGAATACCTGAACCACCAATTTGATACGGTTGAGCCTTATTATAATGATGCCTACGTCGGTCTGGGACTCTGGGATGGGGATTTGGAAGCGCGCAATTTCTTTTTGACCAATCTTCATGACCCAGCAGTTAATAAGGCTTCTCTGCAGAAAGTGGTAGACAGTACGGCTAGTCTAGATCCGAGCCTCTACACAGATGAGACAGTTCAGGCTTACCAGGCAGCCTTGGCTCGAGCTCAGTCTCTTTTGGCAGATGAAAAAGCGGAGCAGACGAATTTAGATAAAGCAGAGCAGGAACTGAAGACAGCTCTAGCTGCCCTGGCTCTGAAACCAAGTCATCAGGTCACTCCGGAAGAAGGAATAAAGGACCTAGTGGAAGAAAAGCCGTTCTTAGAAATCGTAATGGAAGAAATTGCATATCAGACTCTAGAACAGGAAAATCCAGAACTGGAACAAGGGCAGCGGCGGATACTTGTAGCTGGCCAAAAGGGTCAAAAGCGAGTCTTTGTAGAAGTCTTGAACGGTCAGCGAACCGTCCTCGGTCAGGAAGTGCTCTCTCTAGCAGTTGACGAACTAGTAGAAGTTGGCAGCAAGGTGGTGGTGGCTGAAAGTGCTAAACAGCCTTTGACAATAGCCCAGCCTCAAGCTCTGAAGCAAGGTGAGGAAGGAAAAGTTATTCCAACGCCAAGATTGCAGCCAGCTCCCGACTCAGCTCTGCCTAAGACTGGCACTCAAGAAGATAAGTTTCTGCCTCTGGCTGGTTTAGCTTTTCTGGGAATAGGTCTTCTAGCTGGAAGGAAGAAACAAGAAGGCTAAGGTGCTAAGCAATGATTACTTGCACATAAAAAGGATGGGTGTTTTCCCATCTTTTTTTGATATAGATACGGCTTGTAGATACAGCTTGTGAAATAATTGGTTTTTAGCTGAGCATGCTCCAGTATTTGGCAAGAAATTTCGCTACATGCATCTGCTTGCTTTTTATCCCTCTATCTGAACTTGCATCCGGATGAACATATCGCGGTGCTGCTCCTGGAGTTGTGGCTGTTCATGGATGACCTCGCAGATATAATCACCCACAGGAGTATATCCAGCTTGGATTAGAGCTTGGTGAAAATGCGGCAGAGCTCTAAGTTCATCTGCGAAGGAAGAGCAGTAAGCAACAGCATAATTTCCTGCTGGCAGCAATATTCGATTTAAGTGAGGGAGTTCATTGGGAGTATGATGGAAGAGACAGAGTTGCTTGGAAATCCATCTTTCTTTTTGGAAATCTTCTTGTTTCATAATGGAGCCAACACGGCTGAAATGAGTGAAAAAAGGACTGTAACGCAGGATTTCTTGCTTGAAGTAGCGGAGAGCAAGTTCGTATTCCTCACTTTTCATTTGATAAATATTTTGATCGATTTCAAAAGTAAGCAGCTGCCGTTCAGGAAAAGTTAGGATTTCCAGTTCTTGCTCGCTCTGTTTTTCGCCATAGATACGGGCACCAGACCGAAAGATTTCGATTTCTTGGATTTGTTTTTCTAAATTTTCTTTTTCCTCTAGAAGGCGCTGATAGCGCTCCTCGATAAGCTGGTGCAGTTGAAAATGGTCCTTGTCAGATAGGATTTCTTTGATGTCTTCTAGAGAAAAATTCAGTTGACGCAGGTACTGAATGGAGTCAACCAGAGAAGATTGATTGATGTGGTAGTAGCGATAGTTGGTTTCTGGATCGACTTTATAGGGTTTTAAAAGACCGATTTGGTCATAGAATCTTAGAGTTTGGATGGAAATTTGATTTATTTGGGAAAACTCTCCGATACGCAAAATTTTTTTCATTTTTTTAAACTCTCTATTGACTCTCTAGTTACTAGAGATATTATACTATAATTGTGAAAATAATAACAATTAATGGAGGGTTTGCCATGAGAAATACAAAAATTCGTGCTGTCCAGTATGGCTGCGGCAAGATGTCTAAAGTGATTTTCAAGTACCTACTGGATCACGGTGTGGAAATCGTCGGAGCTATTGATAACAATCCTGCTGTAGTAGGACAGGATGTTGGTGATTTTGCAGAGCTAGGCCATAAGACTGGTGTCCTGATTTCTGATAATGCTGAACATGTCTTTGGAGAGTGTGACGCAGACATTGCCATTGTCACCATTGCTTCCTATATGCCGGAAATGTATGATTTTTTTGAAACAGCTATCAAGCATGGGGTGAATATCATCACGACCTGTGAGGAAGCTATCTACCCTTGGACGACGTCGCCATCTGAAACAAACCGCTTGGACAAGCTGGCGAAAGAATATGGTGTCACTGTAATGGGATCTGGTATGCAGGATATTTACTGGATTAATATGCCTTGCTTGGCTATGGCTGGCCTTAATCGCATTCAAAAGGTGAAAGGGGTTGTCAGCTATAATGTGGAAGATTATGGTCTGGCTTTGGCAGAAGCGCATGGTGCTGGTTACGATTCAGAGCGATTTGAAAAGGAAATTGCCAGTGCTGAGAGCCTGCCGTCCTATATGTGGAATGCTGCTGAAGCTATTTGCTCTAAGATGAACTGGACTATTCAGGATATTTCGCAAAAGAGCGTGCCTTATATTTTGGATGAAGATGTTTATTCTGAAACGCTAGGACGAACGGTTCCAGCGGGGCAAGTAACGGGTATGTCAGCTGTGACGACCATTCATACCCATCAGGGAATTGAGTTGGAAGTAGAATGTATTGGCAAGGTCTATCGTGAAAATGACGGAGATATGTGTGATTGGGAAATTACTGGCGAGCCAAATCTAGTCTTCTCAGTCAGCAAGCCTGATACTGTAGCCTTGACCTGTGCCACTATCGTCAATCGAATCCCTTCTGTGCTAGATGCACCAGCAGGTTATGTGACTTCAGAATTAGCGCGTGAGTTGGCTTATCCGACCTATCCGCTTCATACCTATGTGGAAAAATAGCAGAGCTTATAACTAAAAATACACCTCCCGTATCAATTGGGAGGTGTGTTTTTAAGTATTAGTCTTCCTTCTTCTTTAGGAGGAAGAGTCCAGCTGCTCCTGCAATTAGAAGTCCAGCTAGAGCGAAGCTAGCAGGTTTTTCTTGGCTGCCGGTCTGCGGAAGGCTTCGACTCTTGTAGGTCAGGACTACCTCTTGAGCCGGTGGATTCACTGTAGCAGGCTTCCAGTCAAGGACAGTCTGACTTGGAGCTTGGTAGGTTGGGTCAGGTGTCGCAGGACTTGATAAGTCTGTCAGCTCAGCTAACTGGCCGCCAAAGATAGCATTGGAAATCCAGCGATAGAAATGAACAGGGTGAAGGCGGTTAGTCGGATTGCCGGCGTAGACAAAGAGAGGCTTCTCGTTATAGGTACCAGCAATGGCTACAACTTTGTTGGCCAGCTGCTCATTGCCAGGCCACCAGCCAGCGATGTAGAAGTCACTGCCAGCAATGCTGGCAAGAGTCCTAAAGTTGGCAGGAATCTTAGCAATCCAGTTACCAGAGTTGGAGTAAAAGAGTCCATCCTTCTTGTAACCGCTGGTCAGCGGGTCTTGTTCTTGTATAACGGCCTTCATCAGTCCTTCATAATCACTGCCGTTCTTGAAGCGCTCAGCATCAAAGCCGTCTAGGATTCCTAGTTTTTCCAGGCGCTGCATAGCAGAGCCTCCGACAACGATAGTTGGCTTGAGTCCGACAAGAGACTTGTCATAGTTGTTGCTTTCAAGGACGATGACATCTGCATCTTCTGGGTGATCGACGATGTCAAAGCCCATATTCTTCAGAGCTAAGGCAGTATGAGCTGGTGCGTCCACGCCTGCCCATGAAAATTGATGTGGCGGTGCATAGACCTTGAGAGGCTTCAGAGTCGGTCCTTGTGGAATCTTATAAAGGGCGTCACCGTAAATAGCATAACGATCTAGGAGGCTGGTAAAGGTCGGTGTATCAACGATGTAGCCATCTTCTGTCAGATAAACCTTTTTGCCCTCTGCAAGAGCTTGATTGATGGCCTTAACGGCACTTTCGGACGTATTGGCAATGACATAATACGGCGCTTTCTCGTCAACTTGACTAGTACGTGCAGCACGGAGGGCTGTCACGTCGCCTAGCTTGCCTTCAAAGAGCTTGTCGCCGAAGACTGGCTGGGCTTTGAAGCCTTTCATATCAGGAAAATTGACGACCAATTCCGCGTACATGGCTGCCCACTTGGATTCATTTGAGCCTTTGTAGAGGACATGGTTGGCATAGCCACGCTTGGCCTGCGCCATATCGACAACCAAATCACCTTTTTTATAGTTGCCGCTGTCTTCCTTGAGTTCTTTGACAAGGACACCGTTGCGCTTGAAATAGTTAATCATATTAAAGGCTTCTTGGGTATCGTTGTCCTTGTCCACTCCCATCGGGATGACATAGTAGTCTGGGAAGAATTTTTCCTGGCCTTTTTTAATCCGGCCTACGACCTGACCATCAGGTCCGACGAGTTCATTTTCTGCCTTAGGATCTTCGACTTTATTGATGCCGCGCAGGTAGAAGTTGAGACGCATCTCCATGAGCTTGTCGGGGTTTTGGACTAGATAGTCAAGACCTCCTAGAACTGCATAATATCCAGCCTTGTAGGACTCTTGATTGCCCTCGGGAATTTCAATGGTATGTCCCAGGATGCCATGGTACATAGAATAAACCGCTGTGTAGCCGGAGAAGGAATCGTCCCATCCGTCTCCCCAGTCCAGTTTTGGAATGATGTATTTGTCGTAGCCAGAGTTGGCAACGCCGGCCCGCCCCATGTGGTGGGCATTGTCCAGCATGAGGTCTGCCAAAAGGTCATATTCAAAGTTAGGATCATGCGGCGGGGTTGCCGGCTCAATCAGGAATTCCTTGACAAAGCCGTGGATATCATAGAGGGCAATTGGGTTCCATTTGTTAATCAATCCAGCAACGGTGCGGGTTTCGGGATTGGTTTGGTAGCCAGTATCACGGTTAGGGTCAAGGCCATTGGCCAGAGCCCGAGTGTTGAGGACATCGCCGTCAGGGTTCTCCGTAAAGTCAAAGAGGAAGATAAACTTCTTCAGTAAATCTTGGATTTTGAGAGTGACAAGTTTTTCAGAACCATCGGCAGCGGTTGTTTTGAATCTGACTTGGTCTTTGGTTGCAAAGGTCTTAAATAGACCTGTGATAATATCAATAGCAGGCTGTTCATCAGCGTGGGTGTTGTTAATGAGCACAGGCAGTTTATAGTCTAGGTTGCCATTTTTGAGCGCTGCCAGCATTTCTGCTGGTTTGGTCAAGGCCTGCGGATTAGTTGTGCTGAGGTAGTCGTCAATGCTCTTTTGGTCAGAACTGATGATACCCAGCTTGATATCACGACCCTGAGCGCTCTTTCCGATATCCTCAATCTGTACCAAGCGATCGGTCTTGGCATCCTGTCTGCTCTTTTCAATAGACGCCAGCATCTCCTCATGGCTGTGGAAGTCTTCATAAGGGCGCAAGACGATATTTTTACGAATAGTCAGGCTCAAGTCCTGGCTCGTACCAACCAGTTCATGGCTCCCGATGAAGTTCCGATAAGTGCGGCGGATATTGTTGGGAGAGCGCAGGCTGAGATCTTGTCCGAAAAGTTCCTTAAACTGCAGATTCAGATGAAGGTCATTTCCGTCGGCTTTTTCCTCGATAGTGAGAAAGGGTTGCCCAGTAAAGGTGCCAGTGTCCATGTTCCAGGTTTTCCAGTCAGGAATCGGTTTATTGTCCAGAGTCCAGGTCAGCTTGCCCGCCTGAGAAGCCTGTCCTTGGACTGTTTCCTTGAGCTCTGCAGGCTCAGACATATAAACGGTACTGTCGGCCAGCTGGGTCTTGGCTTCTTCAGAAGCAGCTGCTCTTGGTTGACCTGCTGCAGAGACAGCTGGATTGTCCGCTGCAGGAGCAGGAGTCTGTTCTTTTTCTCCTGTCTGATTTGGAGCAGCTTGAGCTGCTTCTGTTGCAGGAGTGACAGCCTCTACCTGATTGGCAGCTGGCTGTGAGTCGGTGCTGTTCTGCTGGTCAGCTGCGGCCTTACCCTGAGCTAAGACAGCCATCAATACTGCGGCTGATAAACTCAAGGCCTGAGTATAGAGACGCTTTTTGTATGAATCGTTCATTAGGAAATCTCCTTTTGTAAAATGTTCTGTATTGAGTATAACAAATATAGAAAGCGCTTTCAATAAAAAATAGAAAAAACATACAAAGTTGCCCAAAATGATTTCTCAGATGAATTGCTGAGCATAGGGGGATATTCCTTGTTCCGAGTGCTATTTGCAATATCCGAACCTTCTGCCTTTATTTTCTGAAATAGTATACAAAATCCTCGAATTTATGCTACAATGAGACAAACTGAAAATGATTGGAGCCAAGCATGAAAGCAATTATTACCGTTGTCGGAAAAGATAAAACAGGGATTGTAGCCGGAGTTTCCACTAAGATTGCGGAGCTGGGGCTGAATATTGACGATATTTCCCAAACCGTTTTGGAGGAATATTTCACCATGATGGCCTTGGTGTCAAGCGATGAAAAGCAAGATTTTACGGCCCTTCGCAATGAGTTTGAAGCTTTCGGCCAAGAGCTCAACGTTAAAATCAATATTCAAAGCGCAGCCATTTTTGATGCCATGTACAATATCTAAGGAGTGAAGGATGGATATTAGACAAGTAACAGAAACCATTGCCATGATTGAGGAGCAGAATTTTGATATTCGGACCATCACCATGGGCATTTCACTCTTAGATTGCATTGACACAGATATTAATCGAGCGGCGGAAAAGATTTACCAAAAAATCTCGACCAAAGCGAAAGACCTGGTAGCAGTTGGGGATGAAATTGCTGCCGAGCTCGGGATTCCCATCGTCAACAAGCGGGTCTCAGTGACTCCGATTTCTCTGATTGGGGCAGCGACAGACAGCAGAGATTATGTGCCGCTAGCCAAGGCTTTAGACAAGGCGGCTAAAGAGATCGGTGTTGACTTTATCGGTGGCTTCTCGGCCTTGGTCCAAAAGGGTTATCAAAAAGGGGATGAAATTCTTATTAATTCTATTCCACGTGCTTTGGCTGAGACGGACAAGGTCTGCTCCTCTGTCAATATCGGCTCAACCAAGACCGGTATCAATATGACGGCAGTGGCGGATATGGGGAGGATTATTAAGGAAACGGCCCAGCTTTCTGACATGGGTGCGGCCAAGCTGGTCGTCTTTGCCAATGCGGTAGAGGACAATCCTTTCATGGCGGGCGCTTTTCATGGTGTCGGTGAAGCAGATGTGGTCATCAATGTCGGTGTTTCTGGGCCAGGTGTTGTCAAGCGGGCCTTGGAAAAGGTCCGTGGTGAGAGCTTCGACGTGGTGGCTGAAACGGTCAAGAAAACAGCCTTCAAAATCACTCGTATCGGTCAGTTAGTCGGTCAGATGGCCAGCGAGCGCCTAGGTGTCAAGTTCGGGATTGTTGACTTGAGTCTGGCTCCGACACCGGCAGTCGGGGACTCAGTAGCCCGAGTCTTGGAAGAAATGGGCTTGGAAACAGTCGGTACTCATGGCACGACAGCGGCACTCGCCCTGCTCAATGACCAAGTTAAAAAAGGCGGTGTTATGGCCTGCAATCAGGTTGGCGGTCTATCTGGTGCTTTCATCCCTGTTTCAGAAGACGAGGGTATGATTGCGGCTGTCCAAAATGGCTCGCTCAATCTAGAAAAGTTAGAAGCGATGACAGCTATCTGCTCGGTCGGTTTGGATATGATTGCCATTCCAGAAGCGACACCGGCTGAAACCATCGCAGCCATGATTGCGGATGAAGCGGCGATTGGAGTTATCAATCAGAAGACAACAGCTGTGCGGATTATTCCGAAAGGCAAGGAAGGCGATATGATTGAATTTGGCGGGCTCTTGGGAACAGCTCCGGTCATGAAGGTCAATCAAGCTTCGTCTGCTGCCTTTATCGCGCGGGGCGGTCAGATTCCAGCGCCCATTCACAGCTTTAAAAACTAAAAAGTTAGATTTGAAACAGCTTTTAAGAAAGCATCGTCAAGGACAGCTATTCAGTTTCTGATTAGGAGTTTGCGGGATTGAGTCTAGCTGGATGCTTGAAAGATAGGGGATTATAAGGAGATTGTTTAGGTTATGAATAAAAGAGAGCTAGCTGAGCTGGCCCTTGATTTAGGTTTGGATTTTGATAAGGAGAGCGGCATTATATATGGCCGTAGAAGGGATTATGCTTTTTATCTAGAGACCATAACAGATGGCGATGAATTTGCGATTTTCTTTTCAGTCAGATGTGAGCAGGGCTATATCGGTCGAGATGCCTTGGAAGCTTTGATCAATGATTCTGAGGTTTTGATTGATTTTGAGAGAGCTGGCTATAACCTGGCCTGTCAGATTTTAGCTAATCAGGATCGGGATCTGCTGCCGGATATTTTGGAGGAGGCTATCGAAGACTGCACCCGCTACTTTGAGGAGCAAGGGCTGGTTAGCGCCTGTGAAAAAACTGGTGAAACCGGAGATGTGGACTTGTATCAGATCAAAGGAGATTGGCTCTTTCTCACGCCATCTAGCTATGAGCGGATGGTTTCCATCTCGCAGGATAAGGTGACAAAGCGCTCCCTTCCTCATCAAAGTCCGCAGAAAATACATTATTTTCTGGGTGTTCTCGGAGCATTCTTGACGAGCTTACTTGGTGCATGTCTTGTCTTCTTTCTGACAGGTGCATCCTTGGCCATGGGCTTCATATCAGGTTTTACACTGCTATTTAGCATTGCTTGCTATGAAAAGTTTGTCAAAGGTATTTCTGTTTTAGGAATTGTGGCAAGTTTCTTTTTTACTTTAGCGATGAGCTTTGTAGCTGTTCAAATTGGTTATGCCAATTCTTTTTACCAAGGGGAAGGCAATATTTTGCAAGCCATTATCGCTATTAATAAAGCTGCTTTATCCGGACAGTTTGGTCTTAATTATTGGCTCCATTATCTGTACATTATTCTTGGGTGTGTCAGTGCCGTCAAAGTTCATATTAAGTCTCTATAGTTGATTAGATGCTGATTTCACGGTGAGCCGCTGTCTATCATAGTGGGAAACCGGGTTCTCCCTCTTCTTTATCATAAAGAATTCGAAGGCCTTTTTCAAAATATACTATAACAAACAAAAATAAAAGAGGTAAACTATGTCAAAAACAAGACTCTATGTTATCCGTCATGGCAAGACCATGTTCAATACTATCGGCCGGGCTCAAGGTTGGTCTGATACCCCGCTGACTGCTAAGGGGGAGCGCGGTATTCGCGAGCTGGGTATCGGATTGCGAGAGTCTGGTTTGCCTTTTGTCAAGGCTTTTTCCAGTGATAGTGGTCGGACCATTCAGACCATGGGGATTATCCTAGAGGAGCTGGGCCTGACTGGTCAGATTCCCTATCGCTATGACAAGCGCATCCGGGAGTGGTGTTTCGGCAGTTTTGATGGTGCTTATGGTGGTGAGCTCTTTCATGGCGTTATCCCACGAGTTCTTAAGACGGATAATTACAAAGAACTCAGTTGGCCGGATTTGGCGAATGGCCTGGTAGAAGTGGATTCGGCTGGCTGGGCTGAGCCTTGGGACAAGCTTAGCGGTCGGATTTTAGAAGGATTTGAAGCCATTGCTAGAGAGGTGGAGTCCTCAGGCGGCGGCAATACTCTGGTCGTCAGCCACAGTATGACCATTGGTACTTTGGCTTATCTGGTTGATGAGAATATCACGAAAAATCCTAATGTCGACAATGGCAGTGTCACAGTGCTGGAGTATGAAGATGGTCGCTTTAGCATCCAGGCCTTGGGTGATGTGTCTTACCGTCAGGTTGGTGCAGCTATATTGGATCGAGAAAATCAAGAATGAGCAGGAGTTTTGAGACTCCTGCTTTTTGCTTTGAAAGCCAGATGGAGCCAATTTCTTCATAAAATGGTATAATATGAAAAGAATAACGGAGGAAATGAAATGGCAAAAACAAGATTATACTTGGTTCGTCATGGCAAAACCATGTTTAATACTATCGGCCGAGCTCAAGGTTGGTCCGATACCCCATTGACTGAAGTCGGGGAACGTGGCATTCATGAGTTGGGCATCGGCCTGAGAGAAGCTGGGCTTGATTTCAAATTGGCCCGTTCCAGCGACAGCGGCCGAACTATTCAGACCATGGGAATTATTCTAGAGGAACTGGGCCTGACAGATCAGATTCCTTATACCTTTGACAAACGGATTCGCGAATGGTGCTTTGGTAGCTTTGATGGTGGTTATGATGGAGAACTCTTTATGGGTGTGATGCCCCGGGTTTTCAATATTGAGCATGTTCATCAGCTTAGCTATGCTGAGTTGGCAGAAGGTCTTGTAGAAGTCGATACAGCTGGCTGGGCGGAAAACTGGGAAAAGCTCAGCGGCCGAATCTGGGAAGGCTTTTCAGCCATAGCTGAGGAGCTGGAAGCTGCTGGTGGTGGCAATGCTCTGGTCGTCAGCCACGGCATGACCATCGGAACCTTTGTCTATCTAATCAATCGAACTCGGCCTCATGGTTTGGACAATGGTAGTGTGACGGTTGTAGACTATGAAGACGGTAAATTCACAGTAGCTTGCGTCGGAGACATGTCTTATCGAGAGGCCGGTGCCAAAGTAATGGAGGAAGAAGTTGAAACGCGCTAAACATCGCAAAGAAAAGAGAAAATCGAAGTCTAAGAAGATTGGGTTGACACTTTTGCTGTTAATCGTCTTGTGTCTGGCAGCTGGAGGAACGGCGATTTATTTCCGTCCGTCCTTGTTACAAGATCTGCTTGCAAAGATTCAGTTTTCGGGTTCGTCTAGTAGTTCTGCTACGAAGGGCTCTTCTAGCTCAGAGAGTTCGCAGTCTGATTTGCCCAAGGTTTCTTCTACTGACTGGAATTTGATATTGGTCAATCGAGACAACCAGCAAGAAGAAAAAACACCTGATCTGACTCAGATCGGAGAGATCCAGGTCGACAGCCGCATTGCTGAAAATACTCGGCAATTCCTAGCAGCAGCTCAGGCGATAGCTCCTGAAGAAACTCTAATCTCTGGCTATCGCAGCCGAGCAGAGCAGGAGGAGCTCTATAACGAAAAAGTTGCTGGGGAAGTCGCCAAAGGCTTGTCAAATGAAGAAGCAGTCAGCATCGTGCTGAAGCAGGTGCAGCTTCCAGGAGCCAGCGAGCATCAAACGGGCTTGGCTATTGATATGAGCGCACCAGAAGGTCAGGAGGATGAATTGGCTGCCAAGATTGCGGAGCTAGCTCCCCAGTATGGTTTTGTCCTTCGCTATCCGGATGGCAAGAGTGATATTACCGGAGTTGACTTTGAGAATTGGCATTACCGCTATGTCGGTGTGGAGAATGCCCAGTATATGCAGAAGCACAATCTGGTTCTGGAAGAATACATCGCCCTGCTCAAGGAAGCAGGAAAATAAAAAAGTAAGTCAGGTGTTCCTGGCTTTTTTTATGCTGATTTATCAGGATGTAGGTCTATAATCACTTATGCTTCTGACTTAAAGCAGCTTTAGCTGAAGCATTGATAGATAAAAATGAATCACTTTTTGTAAAAAAAATTTATAAATCCTTGACAACTATATCGAACTGCGATATAATTTTTTATATCAAGGTTCGATATATCGAGGTGAAAGTGAGATGAGAAGATGAGTGGATTGACAGAAAAGCTTAGGAGAGTCTATGTGCCAATGACAGAGACAGGTTTTTATATCCTCTTCTGTCTTCAGAAAGAAAGGCATGGCTACAGTATTACTCAAAAAGTCAAGGATCTGACAGAAGGACAGCTATCTATCAGCCCTGGAACCATGTATGGAACCTTGGCAAAGATGGAAAAAGATGGTCTGATTGCCTTTGTTCGTGAGGAAGAAAAGAGAAAACTCTATTCTATCACAGAGCTTGGAAGACAGATTTTAGAGTTGGAAATCCAGCGGATTGAGCGCCTTTACCGCAATAGTAAGGAGGAAGTTTGATGGAAAAGAAAATTGTCTATAAAATCTTTACCATTGCAGACTATGACAGAGAAGCAGCTTATTTTAAAAAAATGCACATCCAGGGCTGGAAATTGAAGAAAGTAAGTTATTCTCCCTTTCTTGTTGCGGTTCGTTATACTTTTGAAGCCTGTCCGCCTCAGGAAGTGGCCTATCAATTGGATTTTCGCCCCATGAAGAAGGCGGAGCAAGAATCCTATTATCAACTGTTTATGGATTGTGGCTGGGAGCATATTACAAACTTTAATCAATTTTCTTATTTCCGCAAGCCAGTTTCTCAGCTTGATGCAGACAGCGATCTTGAAATCTATAATGATGCTTGGTCTAAGCTAGAAATGGTCAAGCGTTTACTTGTATGGCGGTTTTTGCCGGCCATCATGGTTTTGTGTGTCACTACCTATCTCATTCTAGATATTTCCCAGAAAAGTTTGAAAGCAAGTCTATTATTCAAATCAATCTTAGCAATAGATTGTGTTATATTGCTCATTCTATTCTGCCAACTGGTCCATATTGCCTTGTGTTTTTGGAAAATGAGGCAGGAACTGAAAGACTGATTGCAGTTTTGTTAAATACTCTTGTGAAAGCGAGGAAAACAATGAAAAAGACTATTATTGAAGTGCAAGGCTTGAAAAAGAAATTCAAGGAACAAGAAGCCCTAGCAGGAATCGATTTTTCCATCCGAGAGGGAGAGATTTTTGGCTTTCTAGGACCATCTGGATCTGGTAAAACGACGACTATCAATATCTTGACTGGACAGTTGTCCGCAGATGCTGGGACAGCTCATGTGCTGTCTGCACCGGTTGAGGATTTAAAGGCAGAAGTCCTGGAGCAGATTGGGATTGTCAGCGATGGCAGCGGTTTTTATGAAAAGATATCACTTTATAAGAATCTCAAGGCTTATGCTATGCTCTTTGGTGTTAAGATGACAGAAGTAGATGAACTTCTCCGAAAAGTGGGGCTTTATGATAGTCGCAACAAGGTGGCTGAAAAACTATCTACGGGTATGAAACAACGGATGCTACTGGTTCGCGCCCTGATTAATCAGCCCAAATTGCTCTTTTTGGATGAGCCAACCAGTGGTTTGGATCCGTCAACCTCTCGCACCATTCACGAATTGCTGCTGGAACTAAAAACGCAGGGGGCAACTATTTTTCTGACGACCCATGATATGCAGGAAGCTACCCTCTTGTGTGATCGCTTGGCCTTGCTAAGTAAAGGAAAACTAGTCGAAGTAGGCAGTCCGCATGAGATAATCCAAAAGTATAATACAGATAAGAGGGTTCGTTTAGAATATGAAGATTTGACGACGAAGACAGTTACCTTTGATGAACTGCAAGGTGGTTTGGATTTGTCCAATGTTATCAGTATTCATTCCTGCGAACCAACTTTGGAAGATGTTTTCATCACTTTGACAGGAGGTACCTTAAATGTCTAATAAATTAAAAGGTATGATTTGGCTAAGAGGTCAAGTGACACTAGCTAATAAAAGTATTCTATTGCAGGTTTTCATGCCGATTTTCCTTATTTTTCTCTATAAATTTATTTTTTCTTTGAATGGAGCTGGTAAGGAAATTGGAGCGGATAAACTAGCTACTATGTTGCTTACGATCTCTCTGCCTTTCTCTCTAGCCATGTCTGTTGGAACACCTATTATTATCATCCTAGCTGAGGAAAGAGAAAAACGTAATTTGCAAAGTTTGCGCTTGGCTGGTGTGACAGCTGGTCAATACATTCTCTCTGCTTTAATCTGGCCTGCGATTATTGGGATTTTTTATATCGTCATTACCCCAATTTTGGTAGGAGCTAAGCTTTCTAATCATGTATTCAGCTATAGTTTGGTTCTCTTATTGACCATGCTGGTCTTAATTTTCTTCTTTTTAATGGTTGGTCTGTTTTGTAAAAATCAGGTCATGGCACAATCTCTTAGCGTTCCGGCTATGCTCTTGGCAGCATTTATTCCTATGTTTTCAAATATGAGCGAGGATTTATTTAAGGTGCTGCGTTATAGCTTTATGGGCCTCTTTAGTAGTTATATGAAAGATTGGTCTCATTTCCATTTATGGAGCGGAGAATTTTTGGCTCTTCTAGTTTGGTTGCTTCTTTTTGCAGGAATTTCTTTCTATTTGATGCGCAATTTGCAAATCTTGGACGACTAATCTAGGTCGCTAGACCGATTTTTAGCACTCTTGTAAAAAGAGTGCTAATTTTTTGAGTTTTTGTCTTGACTTTGGAGTAGAAGAGTGTATAATAGAATCATGAGTTAGCACTCGAGGTGCTTGAGTGCTAATTGATAGCAGAATCTTGATTGGAGGTGATGCCGTGGTCACGGAGCGTCAAAATGAGATTTTGAATTTGATTATTGATATCTTTACCAAGACTCACGAGCCGGTCAGCTCCAAAGCCCTGCAGGATTCTATCAATTCCAGTAGTGCCACCATCCGAAACGATATGGCGGCTTTGGAAAAGCAGGGACTTCTGGAAAAGGCGCATACGTCCAGCGGCCGTAAGCCTAGCGTGGCTGGTTTTCAGTACTTTGTCAAGCATTCTCTGTCCTTTGATCGTCTCGCTGAGAATGAACTTTATGAGGTTATCAAAGCCTTTGATCATGAGTTTTTCAACTTGGAGGACATTCTTCAACAGGCAGCGGACCTTTTAACCAAGCTCAGTGGATGCACGGTTGTTGCACTGGATGTAGAACCCAGTCGGCAGCGTTTGACAGCTTTTGACATCGTTGTGCTCAGTCAGCACACGGCTCTGGCGGTCTTCACCTTGGATGAGTCCAATACCATTACCAGTCAGTTTATGATTCCGCGCAACTTCCTAAGAGAAGACCTGGATAGGCTTAAAGGCCTAGTAAGGGAGCGGTTCTTGGGACAGACAGTGCTGGACATCCATTACAAGATTCGGACGGAAATTCCGCAGATTATCCAGCGCTATTTCACTACGACGGACAATGTCATCCAGCTCTTTGAGCATATCTTTGGTGATATTTTCAAGGAAAATGTGATTCTGTCTGGCAAGGTTCAGCTCTTGGAATTCTCAGACCTGACGGCTTATCAGTTTTTTGATGACCCGCAGAAAGTAGCCTTTGAAATTCGCGACAGCTTGGCCGAAGATCAGATGCAAAGCGTGCGCGTGGCAGACAGTAGAGAAAACTGTTTGGCTGATTTGACACTAATTTCCAGCAAATTCCTGATTCCTTATCGAGGATTTGGAGTGCTGGCAGTTGTCGGTCCGGTCAATCTTGACTACCAACGACTGGTCAGTCAGATGAATGTCGTCAACCGCGTGCTGACCATGAAACTGACCGACTTCTATCGCTATCTGAGCAGCAATCACTACGAAGTCCATTAAACATAATATAAATATTCCTAAAAAGGAGGTGCCTTGTGGCAAAACATAAACAAGAAGAACATCCAGAAGATGTGGAAGTAAAAGAGGAAGTTGTAGAAACAGCTGAACAAGCTGAATCAGCAAGCCCTGAAAAATCAGAATTAGAACTAGCTAATGAGCGGGCAGAAGATTTTGAAAACAAATATCTCCGTGCTCATGCAGAAATGCAGAACATCCAGCGCCGAGCAAATGAAGAACGCCAGCAGCTGCAAAGATACCGCAGCCAGGACTTGGCAAAAGCTATTTTGCCTTCGATAGATAATCTGGAGCGCGCACTTGCCGTTGAAGGTCTGACAGATGATGTCAAAAAAGGACTGGAAATGGTGCAGGAAAGCTTGATTCATGCTCTCAAAGAAGAGGGTATCGAAGAAATCCCAGCTGACGGAGCTTTTGACCATAACTATCATATGGCCATTCAAACAGTTCCAGCTGACGATGAGCACCCAGCTGACACTATCGCGCAGGTCTTCCAAAAAGGCTACAAACTTCATGACCGTATCCTGCGCCCAGCAATGGTAGTGGTCTATAACTAGGCTAGAAAACTTGAAAAATCTTGTCCGAAACGACAATAAACTATGAAGAAAGATAAGAAATTGTTCAGCTTTGCAATAGTGAGCGAAGCGAACCAAAGAGTATCAAAAATAAAATTAAAGTAAAAAGAGGTAAAAATATGTCTAAAATTATTGGTATTGACTTAGGTACAACAAACTCAGCAGTTGCAGTTCTTGAAGGAACTGAAAGCAAAATCATCGCAAACCCAGAAGGAAATCGCACAACACCATCTGTAGTGTCATTCAAAAATGGTGAAATCATTGTTGGTGATGCGGCAAAACGTCAAGCAGTGACAAACCCAGATACAATCATTTCCATCAAATCAAAAATGGGAACATCTGAAAAAGTAGCTGCTAACGGTAAAGAATATACTCCGCAAGAAATCTCAGCTATGATTCTGCAATACTTGAAAGGCTATGCAGAAGAGTACCTTGGTGAAAAAGTAAGCAAAGCGGTTATCACAGTACCAGCTTACTTTAACGATGCACAACGTCAAGCGACTAAAGATGCTGGTAAAATCGCTGGTCTTGAAGTAGAACGTATCGTCAACGAACCAACTGCAGCAGCACTTGCTTACGGTCTTGACAAACAAGATAAAGAAGAAAAAATCTTGGTCTTTGACTTGGGTGGTGGTACCTTCGACGTTTCAATCCTTGAGTTGGGTGATGGTGTCTTTGATGTATTGGCAACTGCTGGTGACAACAAACTCGGTGGTGATGACTTTGACCAAAAGATTATCGACCACATGGTGGCTGAGTTCAAGAAAGAGAACGGCATCGACTTGTCAAATGACAAGATGGCGCTTCAACGGTTGAAAGATGCAGCTGAAAAGGCTAAAAAAGATCTTTCAGGTGTAACTTCAACTCAAATCAGCTTGCCGTTTATCACAGCTGGCGACGCTGGACCTCTCCACTTGGAAATGACTTTGACTCGTGCTAAATTCGACGATTTGACTCGTGACTTGGTAGAGCGCACTAAAGAACCAGTTCGCCGTGCTCTTTCTGACGCAGGCTTGAGCTTGTCAGAAATCGACGAAGTAATCTTGGTTGGTGGTTCAACTCGTATTCCAGCTGTTGTAGAAGCTGTTAAAGCTGAAACTGGTAAAGAGCCAAACAAATCAGTAAACCCTGACGAAGTAGTTGCCATGGGTGCTGCTATCCAAGGTGGTGTTATCACTGGTGATGTTAAGGATGTTGTCCTTCTTGACGTAACACCATTGTCACTTGGTATCGAAACAATGGGTGGCGTCTTCACTAAGCTAATCGACCGTAACACAACAATTCCAACTTCTAAATCACAAGTCTTCTCTACAGCAGCAGACAACCAACCAGCCGTTGATATCCATGTTCTTCAAGGTGAACGCCCAATGGCAGCAGATAACAAGACTCTGGGACGTTTCCAATTGACAGATATTCCAGCTGCTCCTCGTGGAATCCCTCAAATCGAAGTAACCTTTGACATCGATAAGAACGGTATCGTGTCTGTTAAGGCTAAAGACCTTGGAACTCAAAAAGAACAACACATTGTTATCCAATCTAACAGCGGCCTGACTGACGAAGAAATCGACCGCATGATGAAGGATGCAGAAGCGAACGCTGAAGCAGATAAGAAACGTAAGGAAGAAGTTGACCTTCGTAACGAAGTTGACCAAGCTATCTTTGCGACTGAAAAGACTATCAAGGAAACTGAAGGAAAAGGCTTCGACACAGAGCGTGACGCTGCCCAAGCTGCTCTTGATGAACTTAAGAAAGCGCAAGAAGCTAATAACTTGGACGACATGAAAGCGAAATTGGAAGCTCTTAACGAAAAAGCTCAAGCACTGGCAGTGAAACTCTACGAGCAAGCTGCAGCTGCTCAACAAGCCCAAGCGGGAGCAGAAGGAGCTGAAAACACAGGCTCAACCAAGGCGGATGATGATGTCGTAGACGGAGAGTTTACGGAGAAATAGGCGGTGAGACAGAACTAAAAATTGAAAGTTTTTAGTTCGTAGTCGAACCCCCGCGAGGATGATTAGGATTTTTAGGAGTCTGAAAGACGAACCTAAAATCCAATCAGCTACCGCGTCAAAAATTTTTCGAAAAATATTGTTTTGAAAATTTCACGTCGTAATGATAGGAAGAAATCCAGAGGTTGCAACCCAGCCTCTGTTTTTCGCTAAACTAGAGGGTGACGCTTATGAAGAAAGTGCTCTGTTTAATTTATCCTAATTTTTCACTTTGTGAAGTAGTTAGTCTGACCAGTACTTTAGCTCTATCTTTTGGTGTTGAGGTTGATTATGCTGGTTCAGATAGAAATATTATAACGTCGGAAGATGGACTTCCCTGTCAACCTACTAGAACACTGGATGAAGTAGTTATCGAAGACTATTTTTGTGTGATTTTGCCAGGAATGATAACTATTGTCCCTGCTTTGCATGATGAAAAATTGATTTCTTTCCTAAGAAGTTTGAAGCAGCAAGAAGTTTTAATTGCAGCTATTTCATCAGCGCCCATTTTATTGGCGAAAGCAGGTTTATTGAAGGATACTAAATTTACTGGTGGGATTTGGCAAAATTTCTTTGACTATTTTGAATTTCTTCCGCGTGAAAATTTCAAAGCTCAAGCTGTTCTGCAAGATCAAAACATCATTACAGCTGTTGGCTTTGCATATCAAGCGTTTGCAAGAAAAGTGATTCTTAGTCTAGATTTGGTAGATAATGCTGACAACTATTTTAAAGAACGGAATCAGTATTCGGAAGAGGACTTGATATTCACTTTATCAGAAGAAGAGTTTGCTGAAATGAAGCATGAATTTGAAAATACCCTCTGATCAATATTTTCTAAAATTTAAAGAAAGGAACTGAACCCGACCTAAATTCTCGGAAAAAAGAGAAATCAGCCTAGGAGCATCGCTCCGTCGCCCGATTTCCTATTTTTCAGTCGAATTTTACGGTCTTGGTATCTTACATGAACAATACAGAATATTACGACCGTCTAGGTGTCTCTAAGAATGCTTCTCAGGATGAGATCAAGAGAGCCTATCGGAAATTATCTAAAAAGTACCACCCCGACATTAATAAGGAAGCTGGGGCGGAGGACAAATATAAAGAAGTCCAAGAGGCTTATGAAACGCTGAGCGACGAGCAAAAGCGGGCAGCCTATGATCAATACGGTGCAGCGGGAGCTAATGGTGGCTTTGGCGGTGGTGCAGGCGGCTTCGGTGGCTTTGATGGCTCCGGCTTTGGCGGCTTTGAAGATATCTTCTCCAGCTTCTTTGGTGGTGGCGCTTCGCGTAATCCTAATGCTCCGCGCCAAGGGGATGATCTTCAGTATCGTGTAAATCTCCGCTTTGAAGAAGCCATTTTCGGAGCTGAGAAGGAAATCAAGTATAACCGCGAAGCGACTTGTCGTACCTGTGACGGGTCTGGTGCTAAGCCAGGAACTAGCCCTGTTACCTGTGGTCGCTGCCATGGCTCAGGTGTCATCAATGTTGATACCCAGACACCGCTTGGCATGATGCGTCGGCAAGTGACCTGTGATGTCTGTCATGGCCGAGGAAAAGAAATCAAAAGTCCTTGTGAAACCTGTCACGGAACGGGTCATGAAAAACAGGCTCACAGCGTTAAGGTGAAAATCCCAGCTGGTGTGGAAACTGGTCAGCAGGTCCGTCTGTCTGGTCAAGGTGAAGCAGGCTTTAATGGCGGCCCTTATGGTGATCTTTATGTTGTGGTCCAAGTTGAGCCGAGCGATAAGTTTGAGCGAGATGGCTCTACCATTTACTACAAGCTCAATCTCAACTTTGTCCAAGCAGCTCTTGGTGACAGTGTGGATATTCCAACTGTTCACGGGGATGTGGAGCTGAATATCCCAGAAGGAACACAGACTGGCAAGCGTTTCCGTCTGCGTGGCAAGGGAGCACCGAGTCTGCGTGGTGGAAGCATGGGTGACCAGTATGTTACTGTCAATGTCGTGACACCGACTGGCCTCAACGACCGTCAAAAAGCGGCCCTCAAAGAATTTGCGGAAGCTGGCAATATCTCGGTCAATCCTAAGAAAAAAGGCTTCTTCGACAAAATGAAAGATGCCTTGGAAGATTTGTAATCATATAAAAAGGAGCAGCCTAATGCTGTTCTTTTTATGTTTTCTAGAAGGACATTTGGCAAATGTAGTCAAGTAAGAGAGCAGCTCTAATCAGCCTTTTAATTAAAAGAAATTCACAATAAAAAGCGTAAAGAGATTTTCTCTATTTACTCTTACAAAAATTAATTGTTTTTTTAAGTAAAATCTATTGTAAAAATTTCCTAAAAGATATATGATAATACTATATGTATAAAACGCATCTTTTTAGCCTGCTGGGGAGTTGGTTAGGAAGATAATGGGAGATTAACTTTATACATTTTAGGAAAAAGGGGATTTATAAAGTGAAACGTTTTGAAAAAGTACAGGAGCGAATTCAGAAATATTCGATTCGCAAATTGTCTGTCGGTGTGGGCTCAGTTGCCATTGCAGCTCTGATTTTTGGGAGCTCTTTGTCCAGTTCGACAGTTGCTGCAGATGAAGTAGGAGGCGGTGCGACTGCTCACTATAGCTATGTCGAAGAGCAAGAGCTAACAGAGCAGGAAAAAGGGCTGATTAAGAAAGGTCTGCCTGAAAATCTGCAAACAGGGGAAAATTATTACTTGATTTATCGGAAGCAAGATGGGCAAACTGTCTTGCCGAGTACAGGAAATAACGGTCAGCCGCTTCTCGGCTTATTTGCGGGAACTGCTATTTTGGCTGTCTTGGTATTCTCACGTAAGAAATCTGGTAAGTTACTAGGAGTGCTTTTGCTAGGTAGCTTGGGACAAACTGTGTTACAGTCTCCTCAAGCGTTTGCGCTAGAAAATCGGGAATTGCTTTCTTATAATCGTCAAGTTGCGGTTTCGTCAGCAGTCTCTGAAGCGGATGTGACCATTGCAGGCTATAACTATATCGGTTACTTTACCGCTTCTGATTTGCTGGCTTTGACAGGAAGCAAGCCGGCCTCCCTGTCAGCTAGTCAAGAAGCTCAAGGGCAAGCAGAATTATCAGAAGCTTCAAAAGAGGACTCTGACTCTATTGATCGAGCTGCTCAGGCAGGGTTGCTGTATCAGCTGAACCCTGCTGCAAATGATTCAGGGCAATCAGGGAAGCTTCCAGCTCCTCAGCCACCAAATCCAACTACAGAGACGGCAAAAGGGGAAAGCTTACAAGAGCCAGCTTTGCCAGAGTATAGCGGCGGCGTTAATGGACAATCAACTGTGCAAGCAGAAAATCCTAGCTATACAATTTCGGAAGGAACGGCAGGAGATACAGCCCCGGTAGAGCCAGCTTTGCCAGAATACACGGGCGGTGTTAATGGTGAATCGCTAGTTCAAGCGGACAATCCAGTCTATGATGCTCCAATAGCTACAGTTAGCGACGTGGCTCCAGTCGAGCCCGCTTTGCCAGAATACACGGGCGGCGTTAATGGGGAATCAGCAGTTCAAGCAGAAAATCCGGTCTACACAGCCCCGATAAGTGTAGTTAGCGATACAGCAACGGTCGAGCCCGCTTTACCAGAATATACAGGTGATGTTAATGGAGAATCAGCAGTTCAAGAAGAACTTCCAGCCTACACTGCTCCGGTAGGTACAGCAGGAGACATAGCTCCGGTCCAGCCCGCCCTCCCAGAATACACAGGTGGCGTTAACGGCGAATCAACAGTTCAGCCAGAACTGCCTAGTCTGCATACAGACATCAAGCTAGAAACGATTGAGCCTCAAGTTGTTCACAAGACAGATGATAGCAAGTATCTTGATGAAGAGACTACTGTCGAAGGAACTCTAGGCCAAAAAGAAATTGTAACCAGCTATGAAACCTTAGATGGTAATCGCATATCAGAACCACGAACAACTGAAAGAATCTTGCATGAAGCAGTTGATACAGTGGTCACTCGAGGCAGCAAGGCTCGCATCAATAAAGAAGAATTGAGCAAGCAGCTAGCTTTAGCAGCGGCTGTGGATCCAGCCGTTTACACCAATCAATCCTATCAACAGCTGCAGGCAATTAAGAATATGGCTGCGACGGTTTATCAAACTTCGTCGAGTCAAGATGAAGTAGATGCGGGTGTCAACCAACTCAAGCAGGCTTTAGCTGACTTATTGGCCCTTAAAGCAGCCCCGACTCTGACTGTTTCAGCAGTTAAGAAGGATGAATTGCAGAAATCAGTTCAGGTCCAATACCAGCTAACGGACAGAGATCAAGCCTTTACTAATGCTCATGTTCGTCTGAAGAAGGATGGCCAGCTGATAGCAGAGCAGAACTTGGCTGCAGGCCAACTAGCAGCCAACTTCACTGGTTTGGACTACTATACACCTTATAAGATTGAGACGACTCTGTCCTATGACTTAGGAAATGGCCCTGAAAGTCAAGAATTAGCTCAAGAAACAGTCCAGCTGGACCTGAAGAAGGTGGAGCTCAAGTCCATTACTAATGTCGCCTTGATGAAAGTTGAAAATGGTCAGACAAAATTGATGCCTACTCTGGCTGAAAAACCAGCAAATCTGGATCAATATTACCTGCACTTTACATCCGACCAGTTCAAGGACACTGTCCTGCCAGTTACCTCTATTGAGGAAGTGGTCGTTGATAACCAGCCTGTCTTTAAGATTCAGGCTCAGCTGCCAGACTTGCTGCAAAGAAGCGCAACTGGTCTTCAAAACAGCTTTGATTTCTATCTGGAAAAGGCTAAGAAGCGGGAAGGAAATGTCTACTATGACTTCCAAGATCTTTTGGACGGTATCAAGGAAGATCCTTCTGGAACCTTTATTTTGGGCCGCAGTATCAGTGCCAAACTGATTGACAAACCTGCCAACAGCAAGTCTTACCTGCAAGGTGAATTCAAAGGCCAGCTGATTGGTGGTCAAAATGGCGAGCGCCATGCAATTTTAGACTTGGCGCATCCTCTATTTGATACGATTACTGGCGGAACGGTCAAGGATATTGACTTTAAGCGGGTCAATATGGTTTATCCAGATTCGCAAGCGGGCGATACAATTGCGACAATTGCTGCCCGCTTGAAGAATAAAGGAGTAATCGAAAACGTCAATGTCCAAGGATATTTGGAAGGAAGAGACCATATTGCCGGTTTGGTTAACAATATAGAAGGCCAATCTCGCGTTGAAAATGTCTCCTTTAAGGGTCAGATTAAGTCCAAGGGTGGAAATTCTGTTACAGCCGGTATCGCAGGAACCAACGCCATGTCCTTGGTGAAACGAGCCTACGTTGAAGCGGATATTTGGGTCAAGAGTGGCCAAAATGCAGGTATGCTGGTCGCTCAAAACTTCACTGACTATTCAGGTTCAGGCTGGGGTAATTGGGGTAGATTGATGCAGTCGGTTGCCAAAGGTAAGTTAGAGGATGCAGGCTCAAGAAATTCAGCTGGTATCGCTGCTTCCATTTGGCCATATGGAACTATCAATGACACTGTCAGCTATGCCACCGTAGTGAACGGAAAAGAGCTCTTTAGCTCAGATAATGAGATTACCGATGCTTGGATGGGACAAAAACTCCAAAACCTCTTTGGTGTTCAGGGACAAAGCTCTGGAACCAAGACAGGTAAAGATGCCAAGTTCCGTCGCTTGACAGAAGCAGAAGCTGAGCAAAAAGTCAAGAGCTATCAGATTACGGCTCTTGAGCAAACCAGCGCAAATGAAGTAACAACTGAGAAGCTAAATGCTGCTATCCTGAGAACAAGTACTTATCAAGATAAGCCAGAGTACAAGGCAGAAAATGAACAGCTTTATCAGAACCTAGAACGCTTTATGCCTTTCTACAATCAAGAATTCTTGATTCATGAGGCCAACAAGCTGGTGGACGCTGGTAAGGCGGGCGACCTGTTGACTAAGAAAGTTCTATCTGTTCAAGCACTGAAGGGCAACCAGTTTGTTGCTGGTGGAACGGATGCAGATAAGATCTTAGTCCACTTTGCAGACGGAAGCAAGATCATCTACAATCTTCAAAATCAAGCACGATTTGAGCAGACTGCCCTGCCAGAATATCAAATCGCAGAGCTTGGTACAGTCTATACTCCAAATCACTCAACCGCAGTCAAAGAAGACTTGCTGACTCAGCTGACAGAGAGCTTGAAGAGTTTTGAGCTCTATAGCGATGAAGTCTATCGTTCAGTTGGCCTTCCGAATGATAATGACAAGGTCAATAAAGTCAAGCGCCTCTTCTTGGATGAATCTCTGGCTGAGGTGAAAGCCAACTTGCAGGATATGCTTGGTAAGCTCTTGGCTAATGAATGGACAAGATTCCATGCTGACAATCCAGCAGCCAATGAAGCTCTGAAAGCTAAAATCGAAGAGAACAAGACCGCTATCATGCTCGGTCTGATCTACCTCAACCGTTATTACGATCTCAAGTTTGGCGATTACAACCTCAAGGAGCTGGTGCTCTTCAAACCAGACTTCTATGGTGAAAAAGTACCATTGCTAGATCGCTTGATTAAGATTGGTCGTTCGACAGAAAATCAACTGAAAGGAGCAGACAATGTCAATATGTTTGCACGTCAGTTGAAGGCTGAGTCCAAGTCTAGTGATTTGGTGGCTTACTTGGATTACAACCGACGCCTGCTGACTGACTTTGCGGACATGGATACTTGGTTCAAGGATGCAACTCGAGGCTTTATTCAGTTTGAAGAACGCCAGTCAGAAGTCGAGGAGATCAAGTCTGCTAAGTATCGCGTCTTTGATAACCTCAATTCTGAATATTTCAGCAACTATATCCTTCCGCTGCTAACCTTGAAGAATACGCGTTTAGCTATTCTGTCAAACTATAGCACGATGGCCTTTGTCAACAGAGATAAACGCCGGTCATGGTCTGATGAACGATTTAATGCGCGCATCAAGGAAGTAGCGACCCAGCATAGAAATCACGTAGACACTTGGTACAAGCTTCTCTCAGATGATATCAAGTCCAGAATGGTCAAGCAAAATGTAACGGCTGTATGGGATGGTTTTGATGTAGAAGGACGTGGCTGGATTGATGTCAACGGAAATGATAATAAGGGCAATCCTTATGCACCATCCCGCGAGTTCTTTAACCTAGTTGGCGGCAGAGCTGGTGGCTGGTACAAGTCAAATGGCTATGGTGCCCATGCTGCTGGTTCAATCCGTGTGAACTTCGAGGCCTTTGACCTCTTGACGGAATACGGTGTGTCCGTCTTCACGCACGAGCTTACCCACGTCAATGACAGAGATATTTATCTGGGCGGACATGGCAGACGACAAGGGATCGGACCAGAAGGCTATGCCCAAGGTATGCTCCAATCACCTGTTCCTGATCAGCCGGGCTGGGGTGCTCTGGGTCTCAATATGGCCTTTGAACGTCCAAATGATGGTAGTCTCATTTTCAATAGCTCGCCAAGTCTCTTCAAGAACCGAGCAGACATTGACCATTACATGAAGGGTTATAATGACACCCTCATGCTGCTGGATTACCTTGAAGGACAAGCCGTTGTTGCCAAAGGAAATGAAGCAGCAGCTAAATGGTTCAAGAAGGTTGAACCGAAGGTTGTAGATGCTCGGACTCAATACGACGTCGTAAGAGAGTTGACGGCAGAGGAGAAAGCAGCCATGTCAGTTTCATCTGTAGATGACTTGGTTGACCAAGGCTTGCTGTCTAACCGTGCAGTTGACAATCGAACTTATAATCCTGCCGACTATGACTCTAGTTACATTGCTATTGACTTTATGACGGGTATCTATGGTGGCGGCCAAAACAATACTGGAGCGCCAGGCGCCTTGATGTTCAAGCATAATACCTTCAGAATCTGGGGTTACTATGGCTATGAAAAAGGCTTTGTAAGCTATGCTTCCAATAAACACCGTAAGACTGCCAATGAGCAAGGTGTGACTGGTTTGAGCGACAACTTTATCATCAAGCAAATTTCTGAAGGCGAATTCGAAACCATGGAAGCCTTCAAGAAAGCTTACTTCAGAAAAGTTGTGGACAAAGCACAAACCTCAGGTATTAAGCCAGTGACGATCAACGGAAAAGTCTATACTACTTATGAAGAGCTGAAAGCTGGCTTTGCAGAAGCTGTTGACAAGGATCTGAAGAAGTCTCGTGTCGATGAACGCACAACCAAGGACTTCAAGTATGCTATCTTTACGCAGTTGCTGAAGAACACCAACAGCTTTATGGATGAAAACTCCATTTGGGGTTCTTAAGTCAAAATGTCAGATTTGCTGCATGTGTAACTGCAAATAATGCCCTTTAGAAATATGCGATAAATAACCCATTTGAATTAGCTCTGTTTGTGTTGTCACTGACAGTCTGATTCAGATGGGTTATTTTGTTGCATGATGGCAAGCCGGAACAGAAAAAAACCTGATTCTTAAACGATATTTTTCAAAAAATCTGTCCCCAGACAGTTCCTGCTTTTAGGGCTTGCTGGGGGCTTTTTTTCCTGCTAAAATAAACACATGACACGTTATAAAGCTATTATTTCCTATGATGGTTATGACTTTGCTGGTTTTCAGCGACAGCCCCATGCCAGAAGCGTTCAGGAAGAGATTGAAAAGACCCTGACCCGTATCAATAAAGGCCAGCCTGTGGTGATTCATGGAGCGGGCCGAACCGACAGCGGCGTCCATGCTCTGGGCCAGGTGCTGCATTTTGATTTACCAGAAGAGCGGGATGAAGAGAAATTGCGTTTTGCTTTGGATACACAGACGCCGGAAGATATTGATTTTATCAGGGTGGAGCAGGTGTCGGATGATTTTCATTCTCGCTACAATAAGCACAGCAAGACCTATGAATTTTTGGTGGACATCGGCCGGCCTAAAAATCCTATGATGCGCCATTATGCCACGCATTATCCATATCCTTTGGAGCTGGGTCTGATAGAAGAAGCGATTGCTCAGTTAGAGGGGACGCATGATTTTACTGGTTTTACGGCTTCGGGAACCAGCGTGGAAGACAAGGTTCGGACCATTACCGAGGCCAAGGTCCGCTATGATGCAGAGCGCAATTTTCTGGTCTTTACTTTTTCAGGCAATGGCTTTCTCTACAAGCAGATCCGCAATATGGTCGGCACTCTGCTCAAGATTGGCAATAAGCGCATGCCGGTAGAGCAGATTCAGAGGATTTTAGAGGAGAAAGACCGCTATTTGGCAGGGCCGACAGCCGGTCCAAACGGCCTCTATCTAAAGGAGATTCGTTATGAAGAATAAGTTGATTTTAGCCCTTTCGGGCAATGATATTTTCAGCGGCGGCGGGCTGCATGCTGATTTGGCTACCTATACGGTCAATGGTCTGCATGGTTTCGTAGCTGTGACTTGCCTGACGGCTATGACCGACAAGGGATTTGAGGTCATTCCAGTTGAGGAAGAGGTTTTTGCCCAGCAGTTAGCCAGTCTCAAGGATATTCCTTTTTCTGCTATTAAGATAGGACTTTTACCCAATCTGGAAATAGCAGAGCAGGCTTTGGCTTTTGTCAAGCAGCATGCGGATATACCAGTTGTGCTGGATCCTGTTCTGGTCTGCAAGGAAAATCATGACTTGGAAGTCAGTGCGCTGAGAGAAGAAATCATCAAGTTTTTCCCTCATGTCAGCATCATTACGCCAAATCTGGCAGAAGCTCAGCTATTGACCCAAAAAGAAATCAAAAGTCTGAAGGATATGCAGGCTGCAGCCAAGGAGCTCTATGATTTGGGAGCCAAGCATGTAGTGATAAAGGGTGGCAATCGCTTGAGCAAGGAGCGGGCGGTGGATGTTTACTATGACGGCCGAGAGTTTGAGGTCATTGAATCGCCAGTGCTGGCCAGCAACAATACCGGAGCGGGCTGCACATTTGCTTCCAGCATTGCCAGTCAGCTGCTTCTAGGCAAGTCTCCACTTGCAGCAGTTCAATTGTCTAAAGATTTTGTTTACCGAGCGATTCAGCGCTCAGATCAATATGGGGTAGTTCAGTATGAGAAATAATCAAGTTAAAAAATTAGTGTTCTTAGCTTTCATCACAGCACTGTCTGTGCTTTTGGGGAATTTTGTGAAAATCCCAACGGCGACTGGCTTTTTGACCTTGTTGGATGCAGGGATTTATTTTACTGCCTTCTACTTTGGCCGCAAGGAAGCGGCTATTGTCGGAGGCCTTTCAGGCTTTTTGATTGATATGATTGCCGGCTATCCCCAGTGGATGATTTTCAGCCTGATTTGCCACGGACTTCAAGGGTTCTTTGCTGGCTTTGAGGGCAAGAAACGCTACCTTGGGCTGGTCTTGGCTACAGTAGCTATGGTCGGTGGCTACGCCCTCTTTGACAGTATCATGAATGGCGTCGGAGCAGGTCTGGCTGGAATCTTGGGCAATTTTATGCAGAATGCATTTGGTTTAGCAGTCGGTTTTGCCCTTTACAAAGCCTTCCCAGAGAGTTTGAAAAAGACAGTCACAGTGAAATAAACGAGGTGAGACATGGACTTAGCTAAGATTGGAGCAGAAACTCGTCAGATTGTTCTAGATGTTTTGGACAAGGCTGCCTTGGTCGAGGGAGATATTTTTGTTCTGGGTCTATCCTCTAGTGAGGTTGTCGGAGGCCATATCGGTCAGAATTCCAGTCTGGAAGTTGGACAGGTTATTGTCAAAGCCATACTGGATATCTTAGAAGAGAAGGGTATCTTTCTAGCAGTTCAGGGATGTGAGCATCTCAACCGTGCCCTCGTAGTCGAAAGAGCCTTGGCAAACAAGAAGGATTTGGAAATTGTCAATGTTCTGCCTACTCTTCATGCTGGAGGCAGCGGTCAGCTAGCAGCTTTCCAATACATGAAGGATCCTGTCGAGGTGGAGTTTATTGTCGCTCAGGCGGGGCTGGACATTGGCGATACTGCCATCGGCATGCATGTCAAGCACGTGCAGATTCCTATCCGACCGATTCTCAAGGAGTTGGGGGCTGCTCATGTCACGGCTTTAGCCAGCCGTCCCAAGCTAATTGGCGGCGCCAGAGCGGCCTATATAGAGGATAAAATCAGGAAGGGATAAAAGGAAAAATAATTTTGAAAAAAACTCTAATTATGCTATAATGGGTTGTATTCAATAAATTTTAAGGAGAAATGACAGAATGTCTGTATCATTTGAAAACAAAGAAACAAATCGCGGTCTTTTGACTTTTAGCATCAGTCAAGAGAAAATCAAGCCTGCCTTGGACCGTGTATTTAACTCAGTAAAAAAAGATATTGCTGTACCAGGTTTCCGTAAAGGTCGCCTTCCACGTGCTATCTTCAACCAACGTTTTGGTGAAGAAGCCCTCTACCAAGATGCTTTGAACGCTCTTCTTCCAGAAGCATACGAAGCTGCTGTCAAAGAAGCAGGTATCGAAGTAGTTGCTCAGCCTCAGTTTGATGTCGAGTCTATGGAAAAAGGCCAAGACTGGGTCATCAAAGCTGAAGTAGTCACTAAGCCAGAAGTTAAGTTAGGTGCATACAAAGACTTGGAAGTAACTGTTGAAGCTACTAAAGAAGTGACTGACGCTGAAGTAGATGAGCGCATTGAGCGTGAGCGCAACAACTTGGCTGAGTTGGTTCTCAAAGAAGGTCCAGCAGCTGACGGTGATACAGTTGTGATTGACTTTGTTGGATCTGTTGACGGCGTTGAATTTGACGGCGGCAAGGGCGATAACTTCTCACTTGGACTTGGCAGCGGTCAATTCATCCCAGGATTTGAAGAGCAGTTGGTTGGCCACAGTGCAGGTGAAACAGTGGACGTTGTCGTAACCTTCCCAGAAGACTATCAAGCAGAAGACTTGGCAGGCAAGGAAGCTAAGTTTGTGACAACTATTCATGAAGTTAAAGAAAAAGAAGTTCCAGCATTGGACGATGAACTTGCAAAAGATATCGACGAAGAAGTTGAAACACTTGACGAGCTGAAAGAAAAGTACCGCAAAGAATTGTCAGAAGCTAAGGAAACAGCTTATAACGATGCGGTAGAAGCAGCAGCTATTGATCAAGCAGTAGCAAACGCGGAAATCGTTGACTTGCCAGCGGAAATGGTCCACGAAGAAGTACACCGTGCAGTTAATGAATTCTTGGGCAATATGCAACGCCAAGGAATCTCACCTGACATGTACTTCCAAATCACTGGTACTAGTCAGGAAGACCTGCACAAGCAATACGAAGCAGATGCTGAGTCACGCACTAAGACAAACCTTGTCGTAGAAGCTGTTGCTAAGGCAGAAGGTTTTGAAGCTAGCGCAGAAGAAATCGAAGCAGAAGTAACTTCATTGGCTACAGACTACAACATGGAAGTAGAACGTGTTCGTCAATTGCTGTCAGAAGACATGCTGAAACACGACATTGCTATCAAGAAAGCTGTTGAAGTGATTACAAGCACTGCGAAAGTGAAATAAATTTCATCATTCAAAATGAGATCATTTGAAACTAGTGTACAGATGCACTAGTTTCTTTTTGTACTTGTTCCGTGATTTTTCCTGGATTTTCTTTTGACGAAAATAGAAATTTATCGTACAATAGAAAGTAGCGAAAAATTGCAAGAGGGCGACAAGCCTTTACTTAATCTTAAAGGAGATCAACTTTGGAATTAGAAGTATTTGCTGGACAGGAAAAAAGTGAGCTTTCTATGATTGAAGTGGCGCGTGCCATTTTGGAAGCCCGCGGCCGCGACCATGAGATGTATTTTAATGATCTGGTCAATGAAATTCAAAACTATCTGGAAAAATCAAACAGTGAGATTCGTGATGCTCTGCCTTTATTCTACACAGAACTCAATGTAGACGGCAGCTTTATTCCGCTGGGAGATAATAAATGGGGCCTGCGTTCATGGTATGCTATCGACGAAGTGGATGAAGAAATCATCGCCTTGGAAGAGACTGATGAGGATGATGCACCTAAGAAACGCAAGAAGAAACGCGTTAATGCCTTTATGGATGGCGACGAGGATGCCATTGACTACAGCGATGACGATCCAGAAGATGAGGACGGCTACGAAGCAGATCCGGCTCTCTCATACGATGAGGAAAATCCAGACGATGAGAAGAACGAAGTGGAAGCTTACGATGCTGAAATCAACGAAATTGCTCCAGATGATCTAGGTGAAGAAGTCGAACTCAACGAAGAAGATGACGACTACTCTGATGAAGATACGGAGACCGAAGAGGAAGAATAAATCAACCAAAAGAAACAAGGGATTTCGTCCCTTGTTTCTTTTAATATTCCTTGAAATATAAGTTCGGAAGGTGTAGAATACTAATAAAATTTAATGAAGAAAAGATGGAGGTATGCTGCTATGAAATTTGTCATTGATAAGAGTCTGGGTGATTTAGGCATTAAGAGTGTTGTAATCGGGATTGCCAAGAATGTCAATCCGCAGGCAGAACTGTCTTCCTCATTTCTAAAAAAGAAAAAGGAAATGGAAGACTGGGCTCTGGCCTGTGACTTGGATGAGGTGCTTGAGTCGCCAGTGGTTCAAGGTTATATAGAAATACTCCAGCGCGTAGGTCGCAGTGTCAAGAAAAATCCTCCGACGGTTCCCGCGCTGATTCGCAATATCCAGCACCGAGGCTCGCTCCCTCATATTAATAGCATTATTGATATTTATAACGTTGAAGCCCTGCATTCCCTACTGGCTATTGGAGGGCATGATTTTGACAAGATTGAAGATCAGATAGAATTCACCGTAAGCCAAAAGGAAGATGTTTTTCTGCCTATTTTGTCCAAGGAGAAGCATGTTGCCAAGACGGACTATGTCTATCGGGATGCCAAGGGCATTTTGGCTTGGCTGGATGTTCGTGACAGTGAGTATTATAAGTTTGATGAAGAGACCAAGGATGCCATTTTCATCATTCAGGGGAATGCCAATACCTCTGTCGAAATGCGTCTGGAAGCCTTGGAACGAATCCGACACGATTTAGCAGAGTCTATGCCCGATTTAGAATTCGAAACACATGTCATCAGTATTGCTGAAAATGGATGAAAACCGAATGAAATCATTTGACAATTTTTTAGGTTTGCGATATGATACTGTTCGGGCACCTCTTTTAGAGGTCAGAGCTTCCTGTGTTCAGGGAGCTATTTTTCTTTTTCAGACAGATTATGGAAAATCCTCCTCTAGATAAGTTTCCAGCAACGACGTGGTTGCTGGAATGAATAGTTTTATGAAAAGGAGCACGTATGTCAACTAAATATATTTTTGTCACCGGCGGTGTGGTTTCTTCTATCGGGAAAGGGATTGTGACAGCCAGCTTGGGTCGGCTTTTGAAGAATCGCGGTCTCAAGGTTACAATTCAGAAATTTGACCCTTATATCAATATTGATCCCGGTACCATGAGCCCTTACCAGCATGGGGAAGTGTTTGTCACAGATGATGGAGCCGAGACGGATCTGGATCTGGGGCATTATGAGCGTTTTATTGACATTAATCTCAATAAATACTCCAATGTCACCACTGGTAAAATCTATAGCGAAGTCCTGCGCAAGGAGCGTAAAGGCGAGTATCTGGGGGCGACGGTCCAAGTCATTCCGCATATTACAGATGCTCTCAAGGACAAGATCAAGCGAGCAGCACGGACGACGGACTCGGATGTGATTATCACAGAGGTCGGTGGCACAGTGGGCGACATCGAGTCTCTTCCTTTTTTAGAAGCTTTGCGCCAGATGAAGTCGGACGTCGGAGCAGACAATGTCATGTATATCCATACGACCCTCCTGCCCTATCTCAAGGCGGCTGGCGAAATGAAGACCAAGCCGACTCAGCATTCTGTCAAAGAGCTGCGAGGTCTGGGGATTCAGCCTAATATGCTGGTCATCCGCACAGAGAAGCCGGCTGGACAAAATATCAAAAATAAGCTGGCTCAATTCTGTGATGTGGCGCCGGAGGCGGTCATTGAGTCGCTAGATGTGGAGCATCTTTACCAAATTCCTCTCAATTTGCAGGCGCAAAAGATGGACCAAATCGTCTGTGACCATCTGAAGCTGGATGTGTCGGCAGCGGATATGACTGAATGGTCAGCCATGGTAGAGAAAGTGATGAGTCTGGAAAAGCAGGTCCGTATTGCTCTGGTCGGCAAGTATGTCGAGTTGCCAGATGCCTATATTTCAGTTGTCGAAGCGCTCAAGCATGCCGGCTATGCCAATGATGCGGAGGTTAAGATTGACTGGATTGATGCGAATCAGGTAACTGCCGAAAACGCCGCAGAGCTTCTTGGAAGTGCGGATGGGATTATCGTTCCGGGCGGCTTTGGTCAGAGAGGAACTGAGGGTAAGATTCAGGCAATCCGATATGCACGTGAGCAGGATGTGCCTATGTTGGGCATTTGCTTGGGCATGCAGCTAACCTGTGTCGAATTCGCCCGTCACGTCCTAGGTCTGTCAGATGCTAACTCAGCGGAGCTCAATCCAGACACACCATTTCCGATTATTGACCTCATGCGAGATCAGATTGATGTCGAAGACTTGGGTGGAACGCTGAGATTGGGTCTCTATCCTTCTAAGCTTAAGAGTGGCTCTAAGGCAGCAGCAGCTTACGACCATCAAGAAGTCGTGCAGCGCCGTCACCGTCATCGCTATGAGTTTAACAATGCTTTTCGCGAGCAGTTTGAGGCAGCCGGATTTGTATTTTCAGGAGTTTCACCAGATAATCGCTTGGTCGAAATAGTAGAAATCCCAGAAAACAAATTCTTCGTTGCTTGTCAGTATCACCCAGAGCTTTCCAGCCGATCGAACCGACCTGAAGGTCTTTATACGGCATTTGTCACAGCAGCGGTAGAAAAGAGCTCGGATAGATAGACTTGCTTTGTCTAACCTAAGCGGCTTTTCTAGAGAAATGTTATAATGAATAGCAAAAGGAGGGAAGAAGATGTTTCTAAACATTTTAGCTAGTATTCGTACTAATAATTTTCAAGATGAGCATTGTATAGAAAAAATCCAAGCTCTCTGGCAGGAACAAGAGGGAGCTGTGAAAGAAGCTTTTGTCCAAGGGGAACCGGTCTATGCTGTCTATCATGACTATGCCAGTGATTACAAAGGAGACTACAGTCTCTCTATCTGCCGTTTGACAGATGAGGAAGTCTATGATTTTGACACATCCGAGCAGACCTATCAAGTTTTTGAAGCGGATAAGGAGGATCCTCAAGCGGTTCTTCATGCTTGGCAGAGGATTTGGGAGGCAGAAGAAACAGGTGAGCTTCATCGGGACTACACTATTGACTTTGAAAAATATGATCCCGACCAAACGGTGGCTGTCTTTGTTGCGACTCAGCAGCACTGAGTTTTCTGTGTTTCTGCCTTAGCTTCATTTTCGCTTAGATTTTTTAGATTTGTTGATTGAGTAGAAAGTTGATTTTTTGAAATAAAGTCAAAAATTTTCTTGACAAGCCTTAGCTGTCCTGTTATACTAGTAAGGTACTCAATCGCGGGGATGGCGGAATTGGCAGACGCGCAGGACTAAGGATCCTGTGACCGCTTTAGGTCGTGAGGGTTCAAGTCCCTCTCTCCGCATCAAGTAAGCTGGCTTCGGTCAGCTTTTTCTTTTTCCACTAGAGACGCTTAAAAAGGCTGAGTGTCTCCCTGTAATTCTTTAAAATTTCAGGAAAAACTAGCAATTTTAGTGAAAAAGTGATAAAATAAACAATGTAAGTGGTTTAACCACAAAAAATAAGAGGAGGCCTGATAAGAATGGCAATCGTTTCAGCAGAAAAATTTGTCCAAGCAGCTCGTGACAATGGTTACGCAGTTGGTGGATTCAACACAAACAACCTTGAGTGGACTCAAGCTATCTTGCGTGCGGCAGAAGCTAAGAAAGCACCAGTGCTTATTCAAACTTCAATGGGTGCTGCTAAATACATGGGTGGTTACAAAGTTGCTCGCAACTTGATCGCTAACCTTGTAGAATCAATGGGCATCACTGTACCAGTTGCGATTCACTTGGACCATGGTCACTACGAAGATGCACTTGAGTGTATCGAAGTTGGTTACACTTCTATCATGTTTGATGGTTCACACCTTCCAGTAGAAGAAAACCTTAAATTGGCTAAGGAAGTCGTTGAAAAAGCACACGCTAAAGGTATCTCAGTAGAAGCTGAAGTTGGTACTATCGGTGGTGAAGAAGACGGTATCATCGGTAAAGGTGAATTGGCTCCAATCGAAGACGCTAAAGCAATGGTTGAAACTGGAATCGACTTCTTGGCAGCTGGTATCGGTAACATCCACGGTCCATACCCAGCAAACTGGGAAGGTCTTGATCTTGACCACTTGAAGAAATTGACAGAAGCTCTTCCAGGCTTCCCAATCGTATTGCACGGTGGTTCAGGTATTCCTGATGACCAAATCCAAGCAGCTATCAAACTTGGTGTTGCGAAAGTTAACGTTAATACTGAATGCCAAATCGCATTCGCTAATGCAACTCGTGCATTCGCTCGCGACTACGAAGCAAACGAAGCAGAATACGACAAGAAGAAACTCTTCGACCCACGTAAATTCTTGGCTGACGGTGTAAAAGCCATCCAAGCATCAGTTGAAGAACGTATCGACGTATTCGGTTCAGAAGGTAAAGCTTAATCTAGCTTAACCATATAAAACAGAAACCTGCCCGTAAGGGTAGGTTTTTTTGTGTTTGCTTTTATAGAGAATATACTTAAGACTACTACATCCAAAGTTGCTAAACGAATGTAATTTTTTACAATGATTCTAAGACTACCCTTGGCGAACGAATATAACAGCTTTACGCCTGTTTTCAAAGGAAATCACTGTCTTTCCCAAAGTAAATTGGAACATCTAATTTTTAGGAATACAGAGTGGCTAAATGAATGATAGAACTTTCAAAAAATTTAATAGTTTAAAGCACTTAGCACCTGTTTATATTGATGAAACGGGATTCGATACTTATTTTTATCGAGAATACGGTCGCTCATTATAAGGTCAGTTAATAGGAGGTAAAGTGTCTGGAAGAAGATATCAGAGGATTTCTTTGGTTGCAGGTCTAACAAATAGTGAGTTAATCGCTCCAATGACTTACGAAGAGACGATGACGAGCGACTTTTTTGAAGCTTGGTTTCAGAAGTTTCTCCTACCAAAATTGAATACACCATCAGTTATTATTATGGATAATGCAAGATTCCATAGAATGGATAAGCTGGAGCTCTTATGTGAAGAGTTTGGGCATAAACTTTTACCTCTTCCTCCCTACTCACCTGAGTACAATCCTATTGAGAAAACATGAGCTCATATCAAAAAACACCTCAAAAAGGTATTATCAAGTTGTAATACTTTTTCGAGGCTCTTTTGTCTTGTTCTTGTTTCAATTGGCTATAGTGTTCACCATCTAAAGAATTACTTGATTGGTTAGAACAGGCAATAAATAAAATTGCAGATAGAGGCACTAAAAATAATGTGGCAAATTCTTACATTTGCTTACTCCATTTTTATTATATCAAGGTAATTTTACAAGTTTAAGACAGGTAATGCTGACAATCATTTTACTTTTTCGGGGAATATCCCTTTCTATGAAATAAAAGCCAAATCTGTTCTTGGAAAATTCACGGACCTATTGCTTTACTATGCTATCTTTAATTACACGAGACTCATTATATCTATTTATTCTTTCTTTCTCCATTAATTAATTCTAATTTTTCACTCTTTTGAATTGCTGATAACAATTTTTCCTATGGTTCGACCGGTTTCTAGAAGCCTGTGAGCCTCTTTAATGTTTATTGAATTCATTGGAGATAATCTTTTTGTAACCGTCGTTTTTAGCTCTCCATTATCAATCATATCTGCAATTTGATTAAGAATATAATGTTGACTAATCAAATCTTCTGTTTGCCACATTGATTTTGCAAACATAAATTCCCATGAAAAACTAACTGCTTTAGACTGTAGTGCAGACAAATTGACTTTTTCTTTAGTTTCGTCAATAGAACAGATATTTCCTTGAGGTTTAATAGCTTTTACCATAAAATCCCAATGCTTTTCAGTATTATTTAAACAGAAAATGTAATCAACTGTTGAGAATCCAATTTCATTAAGCTCTTTATCCATATCTTCAAAATGATTAATTACAAATTCAGCTCCATGCTCCAAAACCCACTTTTTACTTTCATCTCTGGAAGCAGTTCCAATAACAGTTAACCCAACATTATGAGCTAACTGACAAGCTATTGATCCTACTCCACCACTTGCTCCGATGATTAATATACTCTTAGTATAATTTTTGCTTTTATCAAATGGGATTTTTAATTTTTCAAATAAACCCTCATATGCTGTTAAGGAAGTTAAGGGTAAGGCCGCAGAATCTTCAAAAGATAAGGTATTTGGTTTTTTCCCAACAATACGCTCATCTACAAGTTGATATTCAGCATAGGACCCCGATTTTGTTAAATCTCCCGCATAGAATACCTCATCGCCAACAGAAAACAACTCGCAATCTTCCCCTACCTCTGAGACAATTCCTGAAGCATCCCATCCTAAGATTCTCGGGGATTCTTCGACTTTACTTTTTGGAGATCTAACTTTATAATCTACTGGATTTACTGAAATCGCTTTAACCTCAACAAGTAAGTTCTTTCCTTTAGCAAAAGGTTTATTTAACTCAACGTCTTCAAAACTTCTCTTATCATCAATAGGTAAATATCTGTATAATCCGACCCCTTTCATAGTTGCCATAGTTCAATTTCCTTTCCTTATTTTATTTGGTATAATGTTAATTATAGACAAATACTGCAAAATAACAATATTGAAGTTTTTGTAACTAGTGATATTTTAGTAACTTAAGATAGAAAGATGGGTAGATTATGGTAAGAAAAATTTATGATTGTGCTAATGGATGTCCAGTAGAAACCACTCTCCAAGTAATTTCTGGCAAATGGAAGTGCGTAATATTATTTCACTTATTAAATAATGAAATTTGTCGATTTGGCGAATTAGAAAAATTAATGCCCGGTTGTTCTAGAAGGATGTTAGCGTTGCAACTTAAAGAATTGGAGTTGGACAAAATTATTCATAAAGATATTTACTCTATCATGCCTCCGATAACAGAGTATACACTAACTGAACTTGGAAGAACTTTAGAACCAGTAGTAGTTGAAATGAATAGATGGGGAAATAAATATAATCAAATTTTATTTAAAAATGGTAACGAGCTTCCTGTTGATAAATAAATTTCTCTCAACACGACTAAATGCCCTCTAGTTTAATAAATTAATTGAAAAATATACTCTTTGAGAACAAATTCCTCATATTAAATTACAAATAATTAAGTATGATATATCTTTTGTCTATCCATAGATAAAGTATTATTAGATATCAAGCCAATAAACTTGTCAAAAGAGTCTGAGTTAGTAAGAAAAAATAAGCACATCCTTCTGCAATTTTATGGTATTAGAGTCTTACTATATACCATTTTAGAGAGGTCAAATTATGGCAATTGCTCCTTTTAAAAATTACGATTATGAATTAGTTTTATCTGATTTAATTGCAGATATATATTATTCAACTATCAGTATGGGAAGTAGGATAATATTACTCAGAAAATTGACAGAGTTATTAGTTCGCAAATTTTTGAACTTGGGAGCAGGAGAACCCATGAATCTGGGAGATATAACTACTCATGAGAAAAATGAAAAGTTTAAAGTAACAGAAAGGTATAAAAAGGTAGATAAACGACTAGTCAAGGATTTTGAAAAAACTATAGATAGGTTAAGAAAATTAGGCAATAAATACACTCATACAGCAAATATATCGAATGCTAATGTAGATGAATTGATTATAGCCGAAGACTCCATTTGGGATTTATTTTCTTATTTATTTGTACAATATTTTTTGAAATATAGTCTGAATTTAAAAACAGACAAAAATATCTTGACATTGTTCTCTGTTTTACCTCCTGAAATTAGATATCGAACTTTGAAAAAAATAATTGATATCATAGGGTATGATAATATTCAACTACTAGACAAGTTTCTTTTGTCTATCGTTAAGGCTAGAGGGATTGATGAAGCTAGATTTTGGCTATATAATAATAGTAAATTTCTTCAAGATGTAATTTATCCTTCAGAATCAGAAATTATCGAATATGAGGAGAATTTTTCTCAGAATGTTTTACCTCTTAAGCTAAGAAATCATTCTAATTGTTATAGTCTATTAGTATCCGTTCTGAATAACACTGATGTCCAATTGTCATCACATGGTTTTTATAGAGATTTCGAAGAAGCTGTAGTCGAATATAGAAAGCATGATTTAGATCTTTATTTATCTAGCACTAAAGAACAAAAGGTATTTAAAGATCTTATAAAATTCTGTTTTATAGGAAGAGTTCCAGTTTGTTAGTATGATTCATATTCACTGCAAAAAAAGCTTATTAAATATTCTCCAAATTTCTGCTGTCTATACTAGGATTTATGGCAAATTCAACCTAAGATTTTGCCCCTATTTTGCCACACTTTTTTAAGAACTAAAGGGAATAATGAAGCATATTTCTAATACAGTGTGGGTAGAAGAATACCTGAATATAGCTCTTTTTAGTGTATGAGGAAGTATAGTAAATAAATGATTTATGTTCAGAAGGTAAAGCTTAATCTAGCTGAACATTACAAAACAGAAACCTGCCCGCAAGGGTAGGTTTTTTGGTGTTTTAAGGAAACTATTAAACCAGAAGTTTGTATTAAAAGTATTATTTTAAGAGAGAAATTTTCAATTTCATGCTCTATAGGCAAACGCTTGCATTCTATTTTTTGTTGGACTATAATAGGTTGGTATAAAGCCTTCTGTAATAATAACCTTGAGAAGGTGTAGAAAGTAAGGATTTAGAATATTTGCAGTCAAAAATAAAATGTTGCTATTCCTTACGATAGGGGAGATAGATATGGCAATGATAGAAGTGGAGCATCTTCAGAAAAATTTTGTGAAGACTGTTAAGGAACCAGGTTTGAAGGGGGCTTTGCGCTCCTTTATTCATCCTGAAAAGCAGACCTTTGAAGCGGTCAAGGATTTGACTTTTGAGGTTCCAAAAGGACAGATTTTAGGCTTTATCGGGGCCAATGGTGCTGGAAAGTCAACAACCATTAAAATGCTGACAGGGATTTTGAAGCCGACATCTGGTTTGTGTCGGATTAATGGCAAGATTCCGCAGGACAATCGCCAAGATTATGTCAAGGATATTGGAGTGGTCTTCGGGCAACGAACCCAGCTATGGTGGGATTTGGCTCTGCAAGAGACCTACACGGTCTTGAAGGAGATTTACGATGTGCCTGACTCGCTTTTCCATAAGCGCATGGACTTTTTGAATGAAGTCTTGGATTTGAAGGAATTTATCAAGGATCCCGTGCGGACTCTGTCGCTTGGTCAACGAATGCGTGCGGACATTGCAGCTTCCTTGCTCCACAATCCCAAGGTTCTCTTTTTAGATGAGCCGACCATTGGTTTGGATGTTTCGGTCAAGGATAACATTCGCCGGGCCATCACCCAGATTAATCAGGAAGAAGAAACAACCATTCTCTTGACCACTCATGACTTGAGTGATATTGAGCAACTTTGTGATCGGATTTTTATGATTGACAAGGGGCAGGAGATTTTTGATGGAACGGTGAGCCAGCTCAAGGAAACCTTTGGCAAGATGAAGACTCTTTCCTTTGAACTGGTGCCAGGGCAAAGTCATCTCGACTCCCACTATGAAGGCCTACCTGATATGACCGTTGATAGACGAGGAAATAGCCTCAATATTGAATTTGATAGTTCCCGCTATCAGACGGCTGATATTATCAAGCAAACCTTGTCTGATTTTGAGATTCGCGATTTGAAGATGGTGGATACGGATATTGAAGATATTATCCGTCGCTTCTACCGAAAGGAGCTCTAAGATGGTCAAATTGTGGAGACGTTATAAACCCTTTATCAATGCAGGGATTCAGGAGTTGATTACCTATCGAGTAAACTTTATTCTCTATCGGATTGGCGATGTCATGGGGGCCTTTGTCGCTTTTTATCTTTGGAAGGCAGTCTTCGATTCCTCGCAAGAGTCTTTGATTCAGGGCTTCAGTATGGCGGATATCACCCTCTATATCATCATGAGTTTTGTGACTAATATTTTGACTAGGTCTGATAGTTCTTTTATGATTGGAGAGGAGGTCAAGGATGGCTCCATTATCATGCGCTTGCTGAGACCAGTTCATTTTGCGGCCTCTTATCTCTTCACCGAGCTTGGTTCCAAGTGGTTGATTTTTGTCAGCGTTGGACTTCCTTTCTTAAGTGTGATTGTTTTGATGAAAATCCTTTCTGGGCAAGGGATTGTAGAAGTGCTAGGACTAACTGTCCTTTATCTCTTTAGCTTAACGATAGCCTACCTGATTAACTTTTTCTTTAATATCTGTTTTGGATTTTCAGCTTTTGTGTTTAAAAATTTATGGGGCTCTAATCTGCTCAAGAATTCTCTGATTGCCTTTATGTCGGGGAGTTTGATTCCCTTGGTTTTCTTTCCTAAGATTGTTTCAAATATTCTGTCCTTTTTGCCTTTTTCATCCTTGATTTATACTCCGGTAATGATTATCGTTGGAAAATACAATACCAGTCAGATTCTACAGGCTCTTTTCCTGCAGTTGTTTTGGCTTATAGTGATGGTGGGCTTGTCTCAGTTGATTTGGAAAAGAGTCCAATCATTTATCACCATTCAAGGAGGTTAGTATGAAAAAATATCAGCGCATGCATCTGATTTTTATCAGACAATACATCAAGCAAATCATGGAATACAAGGTTGATTTTGTGGTTGGTGTTTTAGGTGTTTTCCTGACTCAAGGCTTGAACCTCTTGTTTCTCAATGTACTCTTTCAACACATTCCCTCGCTTGAAGGCTGGACCTTTCAAGAGATTGCCTTTATCTATGGTTTTTCCTTGATTCCCAAGGGATTGGACCATCTCTTTTTTGACAATCTCTGGGCACTGGGGCAACGCTTGGTGCGAAAAGGAGAGTTTGACAAATACCTGACTCGGCCTATCAATCCTCTCTTTCACATCCTAGTCGAGACTTTTCAGATTGATGCCTTGGGCGAACTTTTGGTTGGTGGGATCCTTCTGGCGACAACGGTCACCAGTATTAGCTGGACCTTTCCTAAATTTTTGCTTTTCCTAGTTTGTATTCCTTTTGCGACCTTGATTTATACTTCTTTGAAAATCGCGACAGCCAGTATCGCTTTTTGGACCAAGCAGTCAGGCGCCATGATTTACATTTTCTATATGTTCAATGATTTTGCCAAGTATCCGATTTCGATTTACCACTCGCTTATCCGTTGGTTGATTAGTTTTATCGTGCCTTTCGCCTTTACGGCCTACTATCCAGCTAGCTATTTCTTGCAGGACAAGAATGGACTCTTTAATATCGGTGGTTTGATTCTGACTTCTCTTATCTTCTTTGTCATTTCTTTGAAACTATGGGACAGAGGCTTAGACGCCTACGAGAGTGCAGGTTCGTAAGATAGAACATATGTTTAGTCCTAAAGCTTAAATCAAGAAAGGATTTTCAGATGATAGTAATTGAAGAAGTGAAGGAAGAAAAACAAAAGATGATAGTGGTTAGCGAAGTTTTGAAGGATCTACCAGAATGGTTTGGAATACCTGAAAGTACACGAGCTTACATTGAAGGAGCCAAGGATTTGCAAGTTTGGGCTGCCTATCAGGAGAGTGATTTGGCTGGCTTTGTAAGCTTATCATACTCTAGTGAAGATTGTGCTGAGATTGACTGCCTAGCTGTTAAAAAATTCTATCATAGAGCGGGAATTGGCAGTCAACTTCTAGAAGTTTTAGAAAAATCTGCTCGTCAAAAAGCATCCTATCTGCAAGTAAAAACGGTAGCACCAGGTCATTATCCTACTTACGACAGGACTAACGCTTTTTATCAGGCTCAGGGCTTTAAAAAGTTAGAAATCTTTCCTGAACTTTGGGATAAAAGCAACCCTTGTTTGATTTGGGTTAAAAAATTGTGAAATTTTCCCTTGACAAAAAAGCTCAAGATGCTAAAATAAAGGGGAAAGGCGCCGATTTAGCTCAGTTGGTAGAGCAACGCACTCGTAACGCGTAGGTCACAGGTTCGATCCCTGCAATCGGCATAAATAGGTCTTAGAAATCTTGTAAAAGCAAGGTTTCTTTTTTACTGGACAAGGTGTCAATTATAAAAGTTCGAATGCAAAGAGGTTAAAATATCTTTACATGGTGGAAAAATCAAGAAAATCAAAGAGAAATATGGTACAGTGAATTAGTATAAAAAGAAAGGAGTGGGTGTTTATGAAAAAACGACTACTATTTTTTTAATTTTACTAATTTCCATATTTATTGGGATAGGACAAGTCCGTGCTGATAGCAGTGACTCTGATAGTTTTTCAGATTCTAGTAGTTTCAGCTCGTCTAATGATTCAGATTCTGACGATGACACATCTGACGATGCTTCTTCCTCTGATTTGGGCAGCGGCCTGTCTGCTGATGCAGATGATTTAGGTCACTTCTCTTCGGATTCTGACGATAATACATCTGACGATGATGCTTCCTCTGATTTGGGCAGTGGCTTATCTGCTGATGCAGATGATTTAGGTCACTTCTCTTCGGATTCTGACGATGACACATCTGATGATGATTCTTCCTCTGATTTGGGCAGCGGTTTGACCGTTAATCCGGATAGTTTAGGTGACTTCGCTTCAGATATTCCAACTATTGATTCTTTGGATGCGTCAGCAAATGATGGTGATAATTTGACTAATCTGGGGAATATTTCTGCCCCAGTTTCTACAGAATCAAGCAATCCAACAACGAGCACAGATGAGATAATGGCGGGCACACCAGATGCAGCAGTAGCGACCGCTCCCACACCCCTTACGGATGCAACTAATTCTGTCACTACTACAGATGAAACGACGGCTTCCTCGACTCCTATAGATTCAGCTAATCAAACAACTGAGTCAGTAGACTCGGCAAGCTCTGATAAGCCTAATTTGGCAGACTCGGCAACTGAATCAAACACTGCGGCTTCCGCAGGCAATGGTTTGACAGCTAATCCGGACAGCTTAGGCAGTTTCGTTTCGGATAAACCAGCCGATAGAACTGGCTCCGAATCTTCTACCGACCTGGGCAGTGGTTTGACTGCAGATGCAGATAGTCTAGGTAGTTTTATCTCAGAATCAGATTCTACAACTGAGCCAGTAGGCTCGGCAGGCTCTGACAAGCCTAATTTGACAGATTCGGCAACTGAATCAAGCACTGCGGCTTCCGCAGGCAATGGTTTGACAGCTAATCCGGACAGCTTAGGCAGTTTCGTTTCGGATAAACCAGCCGATAGAACTGGCTCCGAATCTTCTGCTGACCTTGGCAGCGGTTTGACAGGTGATTCAAATGAAACTTTCAACGTTTTGGGAAACGATGCTTGGGGTAATTACTCTCCCTTGGAGGCTGATTACACTGTCTCTGCAACAAATACAACAAATACAGGAGAAAGAAGGAACCCTAATATGTGGGGGACAGAAACTGGCAAGCCTTTTTCTACTCCAACGACTGCTTTGGGTATTGTTGGAGAAGAAGTTTATGATGTATTTGATGGCACATTTGGAAAATTGGCTGGAGTGACGTTTACTGAGTTGGGAACATACGTGACTCCTGATCCTCAGCCAGTGCCTGAAGAAGTTCTAACCCCTATCGGATCTTTAAATTATAATATAGCACAAGGAACTTCTCCGGTTCTTGGAACAGGGGTGATTAGAACGAGCGAAACGGGTGCACGATACATCGGTATAATTGCTGATAATTTAACTCATAATGTAGCAAATAATGTCTACATTGGACTTACTGGAGAGACTTTATCAGGAACTGATGCTGTTCCTGATAGTTCTCCTCTGCCTGAATCTGTTGGTCGAATTGCTATTATTGCAAATAATATTGTTGGATCTAAAACAGATGTAGAGCCTTTAGATGTTGTTATCGGTACGACAGGTTATAATCCCATTACTGGAGAAAAAGAAGATCGCATTCCCTCGCTATTTGGAATAATTCAAGGAATGAGAGGGGGACAAAAGGAGGGCTCCGAAGGAGCTAGTAATAGTCAGAAAAAATAATCTTCTTTGACATCTTATCGAAAGACTAGGTTTCTATACTAAGATTTCAAAGCTGAACCAATAATTATTGAAAGGATTGAATTCTATATTGAACAGGATTCGGTCCTTTTAATTCGTTTTTTGTAGAAAACACTATAATCTACAGTAGCTTTTTCTAGTTCATAAAGCGAAAGATAATTTTTTTATATCCTACTTAAGAAGAAGTTAGAAGCATTAAGCTTATTTTTAGACAGTTGGAGTGATACACGCTTAGGTTTTTTATGGTTCGAAATCCAATATGTATCTTTACCAGGAATTTTTAGGTACTGCTTGATATTATTTTTATCACAAATTTAAGAGCAGCACTATATAACGCAAATTTTAGGAGTCACAAATTTGGGTTAATAAGAAAATTCCCTGCAGGGGGTATAAATAGGTCTTAGAAATCTTGTAAAAGCAAGGTTTCTTTTTTACTGGACAAGGTGTCAATTATATATGACATAATATTTCAAGGACTTTAAAATATTTTTACATGGCAAAAAACTCAGTAGCCTATAATAAAATTATGGTATATTAGAATAGTAAAAAAAGAAAGGAGGAGCATTTGTGAAGAAAAGACTAATGCTTTTGATTTTGTTGAGCGCTGTGTTTGTCCACGTTGGGCAGGTCCAGGCTTATGATGGTGGTTCAGGTTCCTCAGATTCTGGCGGTTTTGGCTCCAGTTCCTCGGACTCCGGTGGTTTCGGTTCAGATTCCTCGGACTCCGGTGGTTTCGGTTCAGATTCCTCGGACTCCGGTGGTTTCGGTTCAGATTCCTCGGACTCCGGTGGTTTCGGTTCAGGTTCCTCAGATTCCGGTGGTTTCGGTTCAGGTTCCTCAGATTCCGGTGGTTTTGGCTCCAGTTCCTCGGACTCTGGCGGTTTTGGCTCCAGTTCCTCGGACTCCGGTGGTTTCGGTTCAGGTTCCTCAGATTCCGGCGGTTTTGGCTCCAGTTCCTCGGATTCCAGCAGCTTTGGTTCAGGTTCCTCGGATTCCGACAGTTTCGGTTCAAGCTCCTCGGACTCCGGCAGCTTTGGTTCAGGTTCCTCGGATTCCGACAGTTTCGGTTCAAGCTCTTCAGACTCTGGAAGCTTTAGTTCCAGTTCTTTAGACTCCGGCAGTTTTGGTTCCAGTACCTCAGATTCCGGTGGTTTCAGCTCAAGCTCCTCGGATTCTGGTAGTTATGGCTCCTATACTTCAAATAGTGATAGTCTAGGTTTCTCAGATTCTGGAAGTTTCGGATCTTCTGATTCTAACAGTTTCGGTGGCTATTCTACTTCAGATAATGATAGTCTTGGAACCTCTACTTCAGATAGTAGCTTTGGCTCGTCAGATACTTCTGGGAATTGGTCAAGTATTGGCGACAACGACTTGTCAAATGGATCTGGAAGCTGGTCCAGTATTGGAGATGCCAGTTCGTCTAAGGATAACAGCGACTTTTCTAGCTTTGGTGATGCTATTTCATCGGGCAACAATTATAGTTCTGGAAGCTGGTCTAGCATTTCTGACAGCAATACAAGTTCTGCAGATTTGAGCACAGGGAATTGGACGAGCACCAACGATTCAGCTGCTAAGAAATCTTCCGAGATTTCTGACTCTTTTAGTGATTTTGATACAGGTGATTGGTCTCGAACATCTGATGCCTTGGCAGATAATGCTTCGTCAACCAGCAAGACAGTGAGTGACTTTACTTCAGGCGATTGGTCAAGAGTATCTGATTCATCAAGCGATAAATTTTCAACAAGTGGCTTGGGTCTGAACGACTTTACAGCAGGTGACTGGTCGCATGTATCAGATTTTAGCGACAATAAAACGTCAACAAGCGCTGCTTATAGTGATTTGGAGGTAGATAATTGGTCTAGAATCAATGATTCTTTCAACAATTCGGCTTCGTCAACTATCACAGCAACAGATGATTTTACAACAGGAGACTGGACTCGTGTAACCGATGCGCTTGGAAGCCAGTTTTCCAACAAAAGGAACTCTCTAAGTGATTTGGCACTTGGTGATTGGGCTAGTGTTCAGGATGCTGCATCAAGAACAGCAAGTCTCTCTCCATTGGAGGGTGAATATACTCTTTCTGCAACAAAACCTACAGAGGACTTTGTTAGCACGTCACCAGTAAATCAATGGTCTGGCTTTAATCCAGTCGAGGGTGATTGGAAGCAGATTGATATCTCTGAGAAGTCAAAAACTGTTAACACCCCAACGATGTCAGAGGCTTTGGCTGATTGGGCAGGCTTCAAGCAGACAACCACGAGCAAGGAAGGACTCCCAGGCTTTGCTTTAGACTATGCATCCTCTCTGTCAGCAACAGGAAAAAATCAATTGCCGGGTTCGTTTTTAGACGGAGATTGGCAATGGGTCAGCGAAAGTAAGCCCACTTCAACCCTTTTTAACAATCCTTTAGCTACAGAGGACGTACTCACTAACCAAACTCTTCCAACGACGGTTGACTTAGGCTTATCTCAAACTTTTAGTCGAACACCAGAAGACTACTATCAAGCAGGTGCGATGTTTGCAGGGCCGGGTGCTACTTACCACAGAATGACCTCGGATCCCAAAGCGTTATCTGAAAGATTTCAATACGAGTTTAACAGGGATATAAATAATTACAGAAATGCTATGAATAAATCTGCTAAACAGCATTTGACAAATGATTTTGAAGTCAAAGATGATAGACGTTTCAAAGACTTAGGTTATGTTGGAGCTGCGATAGATAACATGGCAGCTAGCTCATCCTCTAGACTTGCAGCGATTCGAGCCTCTTCTAATGAGTTAGCATATTTAGGTGTGGTAGGTGGAAATCTCGCATTAGATGGGGCAACTGCTGTAGTAAATAATGTTAATAAATTTGCAGACAAACCAGGAGTTGGCTCTACTTCAAGAATGCTTAGTATTGGTTTAAATGCTGCAAATGGCTTGCCCCCTACTGCTGTTGATATGAGGGATATGGCTGCTATTATGGCGGAGAAGGAGAAAAAGACAGAGCCTAGTCCAGGTTATCATAAACTAAAACAAGAAGTTTATAAAGCGTTTCAAGATAGGGATACTAAAAAACTGAGTAAAATATCTAACGAAATCGAGAAGCAAATTGGGGACTATTTTGATCCACTGACAAATGGTATTAAAAGAGACTTCTTTAAAACCCCAGCGTCAGAAAAAGAGGCAAAGAAGGCGGCCAAAGAGACGACTGCTGTTGGCGGATTTAGTTTATATCCAGAGAAGTTTAATAAATATGTAGAAGGTAAGAAAAAAGACTTAGACACTTTTATTGAAAATTCAACCAAAAAGAAATCAACAGACAGTGAAAACATGAAAATGCTTAAAAATGCTGGCTATGCGATAGGAACATTTGCGTCTTCAAGAGGGAAGAAAGCAATAGATCAAGTCACTAAGTCTGCAAGAGCTATTACCAAAGTTGCAGATAAGCAAGAAGTTCAAGATGCTGCTCTATTGCTAAGCACAGGATTTAACTACTCACAAGGCATTCCTTATAGTCCAGAAGCCAAGATGGTTGAAAATGAAGCGTTAGAACGAATGTCTAATCGATGGAATTCTTTCAAAGCATACATGACAGAATTTGGTAAAGCATGGGAAGAAAGGGACGCAGTTAAGAGTGCTAATATGATGAAAGATATTTATAGAACTACTACAGATTATATAGGTGACTTTAAAGGAGCTGCAGGAGGAGCGAAAAAAGCTGGGAAAGCCCTAACGACTCCAATAGATAAAATCAGAAATTTTGGTAAGTCTAAAACTGACTCTAAACAATCTGTATCTAAGACTTCCACTCCGTCATCAAAAGCCTCTAAAAACAAGAAAAACTAATTCCTTTTCCTTATATTGTCAAAAAACCGGGACGAGACCCGGTTTTTTGATGTTTGATTCTTGTCAATGTTAGCAGCAAACCACTTACCGCCCAAAATCTACCACTTACTGAAAAAGCCTTGTTTCTCATTTTGAAACTGATATAATAAACGTAGAAAGTAAAGGAGGTAGCAATGAAAATTCGAGTAGAACTGGATTCGGATTTAGCGGAAGTAGAGATTGTCATCAGGGCTGCTCGATTTGATGCTCAGCTCGAGCAAATTCAGCAAGCTCTGGAGCAAGCAACGGCACCGCCCATTATTTTTTATAAGGGAGCTAGCGAATATTTTCTGGATATTGACAATATTCTCTTTTTCGAGACTGACGGTAGCAAGATTTTTGCTCATACGCGTGAGGATGCTTATGAAGTCAAGCACAAGCTCTATGAGTTGGAAGACCGCCTGCCCTATTATTTTTGTCGCATATCCAAATCCAGCATTATCAATAGTAAGGCGATTTACTCGCTGGAAAAATCCTTTTCGGGCAGTAGCAGCGTCCGTTTCTACGATACCCATAAGGAAGTGTATGTGTCTAGGCACTATTATCAAATTTTAAAAGAAAAGTTAAACGAAACGAGGTAACATCATGAGAAAAACAATATTAGGACTGGCTTGCTTACTTCTAGCAGCTTGGGTACTTTTGCAGGGGAATTTCGGGATTCCCGTTATTCACATCAATGTTTGGCCTTTGTTGGTCATTATGGGCTTTGTCTATTTTTCAGCGGAGAGCTTCTATTCTGGCAACATTCCGCTAGGTTTTATCTTTGCCATTATCGCTTTTATCATTGCTAATAGCACTTACGACCTCTTGCCCAATATCTCAGCAAGCGCAGTTAGTTTTGCTGGTATTCTAGCCTGTATCGGTGTCAATTTCTTGGTCAAACCTAGCAAAAAATGGAAATTAAGGCATTTTTCTAAACATTTTTCTGGCGAAGAAATTGGTGGCGAAGGCATTGTCTTTGGCTCAGGCACCCGTTATGTCAATAAGGACAATTTTAGCTATGATGAGCTGACTTGCTCTTTTGGTAGTGCCAAGGTTTACTTTGACAACGCTAAGATAGCTGGGGATTCAGCGACTTTTAAAGTGGAAGTTGCTTTTGGTAATGCCACTCTCTTTGTTCCAAGCTCTTGGCAGGTTGTCAGCAAGGTTGCTTGTGCTTTTGGCGGTGTTTCTCAAGTTCGCGATACCAGTGAAAAAGAAAAAACGCTCTATTTAGAAGGCAGCGTGGCTTTCGGTCATTTGAAAGTGATTTATATCTAATTATTTCTTGTTTTAAAAAGGTGATTATTTGCAAAACTTGGGAACTAGCTCTTGCCAAACTCGGTAAAGTATGGTAGACTTTATAAGTATGTGGTAAAACACCTTAAACTAATCAGGAGGATAAGTATCAATGGCTAAAGTATGTTACTTTACTGGTCGTAAGACTGTATCAGGAAACAACCGCTCTCACGCGATGAACCAAACAAAACGCGCTGTTAAACCAAATCTTCAAAAAGTTACTGTTTTGATTGACGGTAAACCTAAAAAAGTTTGGGCTTCAGCTCGTGCCCTTAAATCAGGTAAAGTTGAACGCGTTTAATCTTTATTTAAAAAGGATGGAAATTTTCCGTCCTTTTTTGCTTGGAAATTTCCGCCTAGACAGTTGATTTAGACCCTTCCTCTTTTACACCCTGTATAAAATATGGTAGAATAAACTATAAAATACTTTTGAGGTACAAATTATGACTGTGAAAATTAATACAAAAGATGGTCAAATTGAGCTGACTGATGATGTGATTGCAACAATCGTCGGTGGTGCAGCGACTGAAATTTTTGGTGTAGTTGGTATGGCCAGCAAAAATGCAATCAAGGATAATTTTCAAGCCCTTTTAGGAAAAGAAAACTATGCTAAGGGCGTGGTTGTGAAAGCGACTGATGAAGGTGATATCGCAGTTGATGTCTACACTGTCTTAAGCTATGGAGTCAAAATCAGCGAAGTTTCCAAAAACATCCAAGAGCGTGTTAAATTCAGTTTGGAAAACAAGCTCGGAATTACTGCCCATGCAGTGAATGTTTATATCCAAAATATTAAAGTCGTAGGAGAATAATCGTGGCAAATATTACTACTAGTTTATTCCAAGAAATGGTGCAAGCAGCATCTACTCGCTTAAATAAACAGGCTGAATATGTAAACTCTTTGAATGTCTTCCCAGTTCCAGATGGAGATACAGGGACCAACATGGGCATGACCATTGAAAATGGCGCCAAGGAAGTGTCAGATAAGTCTGCTTCAACAGTTGGTGAAGCGGCAGGTATCTTTGCGAAAGGTCTTTTGATGGGCGCGCGTGGTAACTCAGGAGTTATCACTTCCCAGCTTTTCCGCGGTTTTTCTCAAAGTGTGAAGGAGAATGAAGAGCTGACTGGTGAAGACCTAGCTCTGGCCTTTCAGTCTGGTGTAGAAGTGGCTTACAAGGCAGTTATGAAGCCAGTTGAGGGAACGATTTTGACTGTTTCCCGCGGTGCGGCTATCGGAGCTAAGAAGAAAGCTGAAGTCACTAATGATGCTGTAGAAGTTATGAAAGCGGCTCTTGAAGGAGCCAAGTCTGCTCTGGCTAAGACACCGGATATGCTGCCGGTTCTGAAAGAAGTTGGTGTTGTGGACTCTGGCGGTCAAGGGCTGGTCTTTATCTACGAAGGCTTCTTGTCTGCTCTTACAGGCGAATATATCGCTTCTGAGGACTTTGTGGCGACACCTGCGACCATGTCTGAGATGATCAATGCTGAGCATCATAAGTCTGTAGCTGGCCATGTGGCAACGGAAGACATCACTTACGGCTACTGTACAGAAATCATGGTGGCTCTCAAAACAGGACCAACCTATGTAAAAGATTTTGATTATGATGAATTTCGCAACTACCTCAACGATTTGGGAGATTCCCTGTTGGTAGTCAACGATGATGAAATCGTCAAAGTCCATGTTCACACTGAAGATCCAGGACTGGTTATGCAGGAAGGTCTCAAGTATGGTAGTTTGGTCAAGGTCAAGGTTGACAATATGCGCAACCAGCACGAAGCGCAGGTTGAAAAGGAAGAACGCTCAGCTAAGCCGGCTCAAGAAAAAGAATTTGCGATTATCGCTGTAGTGGCTGGTGATGGCTTGGCTGAAATCTTTAAGGCTCAGGGAGTTGACTATATCATCTCTGGCGGGCAAACCATGAACCCATCTACAGAGGACTTTATCAAAGCTGTGGAGCAAGTTAATGCTCGTAATATCATTATCTTGCCAAATAATAAAAACATCTTCATGGCAGCCCAGTCTGCAGCAGAAGTGATTGAACAGCCTGCAGCAGTGATTGAGACTCGCACAATCCCTCAAGGTTTGACCAGTCTCCTAGCTTTTGATGGCAGCAAGACTATTGAGGAAAACCAAGAGCGTATGACTGCAGCCTTGGCAGAAGTAGTTAGCGGTAGCGTGACGACTGCGGTTCGTGATACGACGATTGATGGTTTGGAAATTCATGAGAATGACAACCTTGGTATGGTGGATGGTAAGATTGTTGTTTCTAATCCAGATATGCTGACAGCTTTGAAAGAAACGTTCAGCAAGATGCTCAATGAAGACAGCGAGATTGTCTCTATCTATATCGGTGAGGATGGCAGTGAAGAGTTGGCGAGCAGTCTTGCTCAAGATTTGATGGAACAATTCGAGGATGTCGAAGTAGAAATTCATCAGGGCAGTCAGCCGGTTTATCCATATATTTTTAGCGTTGAATAGCATAAAAAGGCAATCGAAAGGTTGCCTTTTGTCATTTTGTGGAAAATACTTAGACAAGAAACTGGTATTATGTTATACTGTAACAAATAAAAAGTAAAAAAGGTGAACTATGAAAAAATTTTTCATTCTTGTTATTTCTGTTTCGGTGCTCTTGACGGGCTGCGTGTTTCCTAACTTTAGCAAGCATCGCCCTAGACATTCTTCTGAATCAGCTGCTTCTTCTAGGCGGACTAAATCCAGCTCTAGCTCCAACTCTAGTCAATCATCCAGTTCTTCTTCTGAAAGTACAGAGGTTATCTCTAAGACCTTAGTTGGAGACATTGAGGGCATTCACCATCGTGACACCATTACCTATCAGGGTAAGAAAATCTTGAATCTTCGGATGGAATTGCTTACTTCTTTACCAGAAGAAGCTAGTGCAGCTTCAGCTACCTTGACTCCAGAGGAAATGACGACTATCATTCGTGAAGGAATGCAGTCTGATTCAAACTATGTAGCAGCTAAGAGTTTGGAAGGTGTTAATATTGATTATTCAGTTACGGCAGAGAAGAAATTGCAGACCTTGATTGAAATTGATTTGCAAAAGGTCAATGTCGGAGAGGTGGAAAAGAACAGTTTCTTCCAAGGTTTTGGACTGAAGGACATTAAGGATATTACACCTGAGATGTTTATTCTGAGTCTGAAGCTCAATGGTCTCAAAGAAGAGGGACAGAGCTAAAGTTAAAAAAGCGTTTGTCTCTCATCTTGCAAATTGAGTAGCTAGTCTATTAAAAAATTTTTTAGATTAGGCTGCTTTAAGTTTAGATTCTATCTAAATTGCAACAGACATACAACTAGTCGGCGCCTCTCAACGAGGGGGGCCGGCTTTTTTCGTGTCTTCATGCAGAAGGGATACAATCAGGTTATTCCAATATTTGCTAGCTTTGTGCTCTAAAAGCAGAATAGTGACATTTGTCATGTCAGCTGGTGACAAAATCAACTAGTAGGAAAAATCTCTTTGCCTTATAATATAGTTAACAACATGATAAAAGTTTGCTGTAAGAATTAAAAAAGCATTTGGCCTTTGTTCTTCTTCCGGCCCTAGGCTTGGATGATTACAAAAAAACAAGGGGCAGACGCAGATGCGGTTATCAGATCAAAGGAGGAGCAAAATGGAACTGATTGAAGTAAAGAAGCTTTCTAAAAGCATTCGCGGTAAGGAGATTTTAAAGGATATTTCCTTTGAAATCTCCCAAGGTGACTGTGTAGCCTTGATTGGTCCCAATGGAGCAGGGAAAACGACTCTCATGGACTGTTTGTTGGGCGATAAGTTTCTGACAGCAGGTCAGGCAACAATTCAGGGGCTCAAACCAACTGACAATCATCTCAAGCAGTCGGTAGCGATTTTACCACAGGAAAATACAGTGGTGGAGGATTTGAAAGTCAAGGAACTCTTGACTTTCTTCCAAGCGATTTATCCAAATAGTCTGTCCAATCAAGAAATTGATGGCTTGCTGCAATTTACAGACAAGCAAAAGAATCAGTTGGCCAGCAAGCTGTCTGGTGGACAAAAACGTCTCTTCTCTTTTGTTCTGAGTTTGATTGGCCGTCCTAAGATTCTATTCTTGGATGAACCGACTTCAGCTATGGACACCTCCACTCGTCAGCATTTCTGGGAAATTGTTAATCAGCTCAAGCAGCAGGGAGTGACCATCGTTTATTCTTCGCACTATATCGAAGAAGTCGAGCATACGGCAGATCGGATTTTGGTGCTGCACAAGGGCGAGTTGATTCGGGACACGACGCCTTATGCCATGCGCAGTGAGGAGCAGGAAAAACACTTTACCTTGCCGCTGACTTATCAGTCTGTGCTGGAAAAACTGGATAATGTGACTGATTTAGAAATCAAGCAAAAGGCTTTATCTTTTGCTACTAGAGATGCTGGACGGGTCTGGCAGGTTCTGCAGGAACACGGCTGTACAATCGAAGAGATTGAAGTACGTAACCGTACCCTCTTGGATAGTATTTTTGAAACGACACAAGAATAGGAGAGTAATCATGAAAAATATGGCAAGTCTAATGAAGATTGAGTTGATTTTAATGAAACGGCAGGCTGCTTATTATCTCTTGTCTATTGGTTTGCCCAGCGTCTTTTACCTGATTTTCTCAGGAATGATGTCTGGAAGTGATACGCCTGAACCTGTACTTCGAGGCTATCTCTTCTCTATGACTCTTTTTAGTATCATGTCTAGTGCCTTCTTTAGCATTCCAAGCACTTTGCAGTCTGATAAAAATAATAACTGGCAAAAAATGATTCAGCATTCACCGATTTCTATGGTAAAATATTATATATCAAAGCTTTGCAGTACGCTGTTGACTTTTATGCTTTCTATCATCGTAGTCTTCTCGATTGGGCATTTTGTTCGCGGGGTTAATCTACCAATGGTAGACTGGCTTCTTATTGCCGTGATCCTTCTGGTAGGAAGTGTGGTCTTTATTGCTATGGGTGTATTGGTCAGTCTCTTGCCAAGTGCTCAGCTCATGTCTGTAGTGGGCAATATCGTCTATATGGCACTGGCTGTTCTAGGAGGTCTATGGTTCCCTCTGACTATGTTTCCAAAATGGCTCCAGCCAATCGGTAAGTTGACGCCAAGTTATCAACTGATGCAGGTTGTGTCTTCTTATCTAGAACACCATCAGTTTAATGGCAAGGCTGCTTTGATTGTTCTGATTTATACGGTTTTGGTCGGCATTCTTGTGCTGCAGCTCAAAAAGCGAATTGAGGTAAAATAAATTCATGTGGGAAAAACTTAAACAAGTCCACTATATGTTTCATATTGCGCTGGTCTTTATTATCTTTCCAGTTGCGGGAGTGATTAGCGGGGAATACCCGCTTTTCCTCTTGTTCTGGACAGCTATTTTTGTTGTGGCTTACTATGCGGTCTTGTTAAGTAACGATCGCCTTATCCAGTTTTTTTCTTGGTGGCTCTTGATTGCTTACATATATTATGGTTCTGTCTGGCTAAATACAGGTTTTACCTGGTACATTTTTTATCTATCCAATCTGCTTATTTACGAACTAGATGATATTTCTTTTAAATCCTGGCGTTTTTTGACCTTTATTGCCTTGCAGCCCATTATTGTGATGACTAATTATTTGGTGGGTAATGTTGGTCCAGCAGAGCTGATCTTCTTTATTGTAACCTTTCTCTTTTCAGATGGTTTGACTTTTGGCCTCCATCGGATTCAGACGGCAGACCGAATCAAGGAAGAAAAGGTCAAGCAAAATGCCCAGCTGAATCTGTTTCTGGCGGAGAATGAGCGCAATCGGATTGGTCGTGACTTACATGATAGTCTAGGGCATACATTTGCCATGCTCAGTGTTAAAGCGGAGCTGGCTCAGCAGTTTTTGCAGATGGAAGCCTATGACAAGGCAGCAAAAGAACTGCAGGAAGTGCAAGAGATTAGTAAAAAGTCCATGGCTGATGTTCGGCGGATTATTAACGATTTAAAGAATCGGACTCTGGACGAGGAACTAGTGACCATTCGAGCCATGCTGGAGATGAGCGGCGTTCAGGTAAAAATAGATAACCAACTCAATGTTGCCAGTGTCCCACCAAGTCAGCAGTCAACAATCAGTATGATCTTGCTGGAGGCAGCGACCAATATCATCAAGCATGCCCAAGCTAAAAAGAGCTGGTTTTCTTTAGTGAAGAAAGATGAAAAAATTGTTTTAGACATTCAGGATGATGGTTGTGGTTTTCAAAAGCTGACTGGTCGGGAGTTGCATAGTATTCGAGAGCGACTGTCTGCCTTGTCAGGAAGGCTTGAGATTCTCAGCAGTCAAAATCCGACGCGGATTCGGATTGAATTGCCATACGGAGGGAAGGAATCATGAAACTTTTGTTAGCAGAAGATCAAAGTATGCTGAGAGATGCCTTAGCTCAGCTCTTGCAGCTGCAGCCAGATGTCAAAGAAGTCTATCAGGCCGCGGATGGGCAGAAGGCCATTGACTGTCTCAAGTCAGAAACTGTTGATGTGGCTATTTTAGACGTGGAAATGCCCCACCAGACCGGCCTAGACGTTCTCGAATGGGTCAAGGCAAATCGACCAAACATCAAGGTCATCATCGTCACAACCTTCAAGCGACCGGGTTACTTTGAGCGAGCTGTTAAGGCGGATGTGGATGCTTATGTGCTCAAAGAGCGCAGCATTGCGGATTTAATGAAGACCATCCACACTGTTCTAGATGGGCAAAAGGAATATTCGCCGGAATTGATGGAGGTACTGATGACCAGTAGGAACCCCCTCTCTCAGCAGGAGAGGCTAGTCCTACAAGCAGCAGCGGATGGCCTGTCCAATAAAGAAATTGCTGAAAAACTCTTCCTGTCAAATGGAACGGTTCGCAACTACATGTCTGCTATTTTGACCAAGCTAGATGCTGAAAATCGAACAGAAGCAGTCCGAATCGGGCAAGATAAAGGCTGGTTATAGCTGGTAGGAGCTTGAGAGGAATCAGATATATTGGCATATCAAGAAAAAACATTATTTCTTTTCCTTTAATCTCCAATCTTGTGGAGGCGAGCTATCGACCATTCAGAGATAATGAACTAAAAAATTGAAAAAAGAAACAGGTTTTCTATACCATAGTTAGGTAGAAGACCTGTTTCTTTTGTTTTGTATAATCTAAGAATGAATTATCATTCTTGCTACAGTTTTTGCTTGTCTTAGGGAAGCAGCCTTAGTCAGTCTTACGATTGACAGAAAAGTAGAGATAAATTAGTCCGATCAAGCCGATAGGTATGGAAAAAAGCCAGATGATAAAGAAGCGAATGATTTTCCAAATAATCATGATAAGGACAGGAATGAGAAAAATGTTGTCCCCTATAATCAAATCAACGATGCTTTCATAGACAAACATGGCAAAAGGATAAAAGAGCGTAAAACTCAGATAAAGAAGCCAGACAGGAAGAGGTGTGCTGAAACCTTTTAGCATAACAAATAGTAGCCCAAAAAAAGCAAAGCTAAAAATGTAGTGACGAATCAGCCAAGAACGGTCAAGACTTCTGAAAATATTAAGAAATTTCTCCATTGTTGACCTCCATTGATAAATTAATAGCATTATTATACCACTAAAGAAAAAGGAAGTCCATAGAAAATAAAAGCAATAGTGTAAGAAGGTTGTTTTCCTGTTTACAGAGAAAAGGCAAACCCTGATATGGAAGCAGCATGCTCTTATTCGGTTTCTTTGGAAAATTTTCCCTTTTCATCTGATAAATCGCTAAAAAAATGTAGAAAAATATTCTGCATGGCTTGCAATTTTTTTCAAAAATGTTATCATAGTAGAAAGCTTTTTGAATTTTTAGAAAATTGTAAATAAATGAAAGGGGAAAAATGGAGAAAATCAAATTAGAAACTCCTAAGACAGGTTCAGAGCTTGTTTTAGAAACCTTGAAGAGTCTTGGTGTTGATACGATTTTTGGCTATCCTGGCGGAGCAGTACTGCCGCTTTATGATGCTATTTATAGTTTTGAAGGCATCCATCATATTCTAGGCCGCCATGAGCAAGGCTGTGTACACGAAGCAGAAGGCTATGCTAAGTCTACTGGGAAAATCGGAGTAGCAGTTGTGACCAGCGGTCCGGGAGCGACCAATGCCATTACTGGTATTGCCGATGCCATGAGTGATAGCGTCCCCCTTTTAGTCTTTACTGGTCAAGTAGCCAAGACTGGAATCGGTAAAGATGCTTTTCAGGAAGCGGATATTGTCGGTATTACGACCCCTATTACAAAGTACAATTACCAGGTTCGGGAGACGGCGGAAATTCCGCGCATCATTACAGAAGCTATTCACATTGCGACGACAGGTCGTCCTGGGCCAGTCGTTATTGATTTGCCTAAGGATGTCTCCGCTCTGGAAACGGACTTTATCTATGACAGCAAGTTGCATCTGCCGAGTTATCAGCCGACTATTGAGCCCAATGAATTGCAGATTAAGAAGATTATCAAGCAGATTTCTAAGGCTAAAAAGCCGGTTCTTCTTTCAGGAGGCGGTATTAGTTATGCTGAGGCAGCAGCAGAGCTGGTTGCTTTGGCGGAGCGGTATCAGATTCCAGTAGTCACTACCTTGTTGGGCCAGGGAACCATTGCGACAGACCATCCTTTGTTCTTAGGTATGGGCGGAATGCACGGTTCTTTTGCAGCCAATATTGCCATGACTGAGGCCGACTTTATGATTAGTATCGGCTGCCGTTTTGATGACCGTCTGACCGGTAATCCGAAAACCTTTGCCAAGAATGCTAAAGTAGCACATATTGATATCGATCCAGCGGAAATTGGAAAGATTATCAGTGTGGACATCCCTATCGTAGGAGATGCGAAGAAAGCCCTGCAGATGCTACTCAATGAAGAGCAAGTACATAACAATACCAGCCAGTGGATTGAAAAAGTAACCCAGGACAAGGAGCGAGTCCGCTCATACGATAAGAAAGAACGTGTTGTCCAGCCTCAGGCTGTCATTGAGCGTGTGGGCGAGCTGACCAAGGGCGATGCCATCGTCGTAACAGATGTCGGCCAGCACCAAATGTGGACCGCCCAATATTATCCATACAAAAACGAGCGCCAACTGGTAACATCTGGCGGTCTGGGAACCATGGGCTTCGGCGTTCCAGCAGCGATTGGGGCCAAGATTGCCAATCCGGATAAGGAAGTGGTGCTCTTTGTCGGAGACGGTGGTTATCAGATGACCAACCAAGAGATGGCTATTCTCAATATCTATAAGATTCCGATTAAGGTCATCATGCTCAACAATCATTCGCTAGGCATGGTGCGCCAGTGGCAGGAAGCTTTCTATGATGGTCGTACCTCTGAGTCTGTCTTTGATACTTTGCCAGATTTCCAGCTCATGGCTCAGGCTTATGGTGTTAAAGCTTATAAATTTGACAATCCGGAGACCATTGTTCAGGATTTGGAAGTCCTGAAGGAAGATATACCAATGTTTATCGAGGTAGATATCTCTCGCAAGGAGCACGTTCTTCCAATGGTGCCGGCTGGCAAGAGCAATCATGAGATGTTGGGGGTGAAGTTCCATGCGTAGAATGTTGACAGCTAAACTCCAAAACCGTTCGGGTGTCCTAAACCGCTTCACGGGTGTTCTTTCCAGACGTCAGGTCAATATTGAGAGTATCTCAGTTGGAATGACGGAAAATCCGGAAGTCTCCCGTATCACCATCATCATTGATGTGGCTTCGTTGGCAGAGGTCGAGCAGATCATCAAGCAGCTCAATCGTCAGATTGATGTGATTCGGGTTCGAGATATCACGGACCGCCCTCACTTAGAGCGCGAAGTGATTTTGGTTAAGGTCTCAGCTCCAGCTGATAAGCGGGCAGAGATTCTGTCTATTATCCAGCCATTCCGGGCGACAGTTGTGGATGTAGCACCTAGCTCCATTACCGTTCAGATGACTGGTGATGCGGAGAAGAGCGAGGCTCTGCTTCGGGTCATCCGCCCATATGGTATCAAAAATATTGCTCGGACTGGGGCAACAGGCTTTACCCGAGATTAAATCAAACCTTTAATTTGTTAAAACCGCCTAACAGGCAAGAAAAATAGAAAAGAGAGTAAAACTTATGGCAGTAACAATGGAATACGAAAAAGATGTAAAAGTAGCAGCACTTGACGGTAAGAAAATTGCCGTAATTGGCTATGGATCACAAGGTCATGCCCATGCACAAAACTTGCGTGATACAGGCCACGATGTGATTATCGGTGTTCGACCTGGTAAGTCATTTGACAAGGCTAAAGAAGATGGCTTTGATACTTATACAGTAGCAGAAGCTGCTAAATTGGCTGATGTCATCATGATTTTGGCTCCGGATGAAATCCAAAGAGATTTGTATGAAGCAGAAATCGCGCCAAATCTGGAAGCAGGCAATGCTGTTGGTTTTGCTCATGGTTTCAATATCCATTTTGAGTTTATCAAAGTTCCTGCCGATGTAGATGTCTTCATGTGTGCTCCGAAAGGTCCTGGTCACTTGGTTCGCCGTACCTTTGAAGAAGGCTTTGGTGTGCCAGCTTTATACGCGGTTTACCAAGACGCTACTGGAAATGCCAAAGATATCGCAATGGACTGGTGTAAAGGTGTTGGTTCAGCTCGTGTTGGACTTCTTGAAACAACTTACAAAGAAGAAACAGAAGAAGATCTCTTTGGTGAACAAGCTGTTCTCTGTGGTGGCTTGACTGCCCTGATCGAAGCAGGTTTCGAAGTATTGACTGAAGCGGGTTATGCACCAGAATTGGCTTACTTTGAAGTGCTTCATGAAATGAAATTGATCGTTGACTTGATCTATGAAGGTGGCTTCAAGAAGATGCGCCAATCTATCTCAAATACAGCTGAATATGGTGACTATGTATCTGGTCCGCGCGTGATTACTGAGCAAGTCAAAGAAAACATGAAGGCGGTCTTGGCTGATATCCAAAACGGTAAATTTGCTAACGACTTCGTTGACGACTATAAAGCTGGCCGTCCGAAACTCACTGCTTTCCGTGAGCAAGCTGCTAATCTGGAGATTGAAAAAGTCGGTGCAGAATTGCGTAAAGCAATGCCATTCGTTGGTAAAAACGACGACGATGCCTTCAAGATTTATAATTAAGATAAAGAGCAGATAAGACATTAGGGGTTGGAATGCGAATTCCCAGCCCCTTGTTTTGCTTGATAGAGAATAAACTGGAAAGACAGGGAAGGAAGAAACATGCTCAGAGCAAAAGATATCACGCATGCTCATAAAGTGTTAAAAGATGTGGTTGTCAATACACCGCTTGACTACGATCACTATTTGTCAGAGAAGTATCAGGCTAAAATTTACCTGAAGAAAGAAAATATGCAGCGGGTGCGTTCTTTTAAACTCCGCGGGGCTTATTACGCTATTTCTCAACTTAGCGAAGAGGAACGTCAGCGTGGAGTTGTCTGCGCTTCTGCGGGCAATCACGCCCAAGGAGTGGCCTATACATGTAAGGAAATGAAAATTCCAGCAACCATTTTTATGCCAATCACGACCCCTCAGCAGAAGATTAGTCAGGTTCGCTTCTTTGGCGGTGAATTTGTGGAAATTAAATTGGTTGGAGATACCTTTGATGCTTCGGCCAAGGCAGCGCTTGATTATACTAAGACTGAAAATCGCACCTTTATCGATCCTTTTGATAATGAAGATGTCCAAGCTGGTCAAGGGACTGTAGCCTATGAAATCTTAGATGAGGCCAAGAGAGAAGCTATTACTTTTGATGCAGTTTTGGTACCAGTTGGAGGCGGCGGCCTGATATCAGGAGTCTCAACCTATATCAAAGAAAGTCAGCCAACTATTGAAGTTATTGGTGTGGAAGCCAACGGTGCCCGCAGTATGAAAGCAGCCTTTGAAGCAGGTGGTCCAGTCAAGCTTAAAGAAATCGATAAATTTGCGGATGGTATCGCAGTCCAGAAAGTCGGTGCATCAACCTATGAAGTAACACAAAAGAATGTTCAAAATCTTATTGGTGTAGACGAAGGGCTTATTTCAGAGACCATCATTGACCTATACTCTAAGCAAGGGATTGTCGCAGAGCCAGCTGGTGCTGCCAGTGTCGCAGCTTTGGAAGTCCTGAGCGAGTTTATCAAGGGGAAGACTATCTGCTGCATTATCTCAGGTGGGAATAATGACATCAACCGCATGCCAGAGATGGAAGAGCGGGCACTTATTTATGATGGGATTAAGCACTATTTTGTGGTTAACTTCCCGCAGCGTCCTGGTGCCCTGCGTGAATTCGTAAATGATATTTTAGGGCCTAATGACGACATCACTCGTTTTGAATATATCAAACGGGCAAGCAAGGGAACGGGTCCGGTTCTCATTGGTATTGCTCTGGCAGATAAGCATGATTATGCTTCTTTGATTAACCGTGTTGAGCAGTTCGATCCCTCCTTTATCAATCTGAACGGAAATGAAACACTCTACAATATGCTTGTCTAATTCTAAAGATATTTTAGCCTAATTTGTATGCTTTCGTTTGAAACTGCAAATTAAATATGTTAGAATATACTATAGTGAATCAAGGAGGCTTGAACATGTTTTTTATTCCATTTTTCTTTATCATATTGATTATAATCTTTGTATTCTTGATGCTTAGTGCAGTCTATGTGGTTCGTCAGCAATCTGTGGCAATCATTGAGCGTTTTGGACGCTATCACAAAACCAGCAGCAGCGGTATCAATTTCCGTCTTCCTTTAGGGATTGACAAGATAGCGGCTCGCGTTCAGCTGCGTTTGCTGCAGAGCGAGATTATCGTTGAGACTAAGACACAGGATAACGTGTTTGTAACCATGAATGTTGCGACTCAATATCGTGTAAATGAAAACAACGTGATTGACGCTTATTACAAGCTTATGCGTCCTGAAGCACAGATTAAGTCCTATATCGAAGATGCCCTTCGTTCCTCCGTTCCAAAACTGACCTTGGATGAGCTCTTTGAAAAGAAGGACGAAATTGCCCTAGAAGTCCAAAAACAAGTGGCTGAAGAAATGTCGACCTATGGTTACATTATTGTCAAAACCTTGATTACCAAGGTTGAACCGGACGCTGAAGTTAAACAGTCTATGAACGAAATCAATGCGGCCCAGCGTAAGCGCGTGGCTGCTCAGGAATTGGCAGAGGCCGACAAGATTAAGATTGTGACAGCTGCCTCTGCAGAAGCTGAGAAAGACCGCCTGCATGGGGTTGGTATTGCCGAGCAGCGGAAGGCCATTGTGGATGGTTTGGCAGACTCTATCAAGGAATTGAAGGGGGCCAATATTGAGTTGACAGAAGAGCAGATTATGTCTATTCTTTTGACCAACCAGTACCTGGATACTCTGAATAATTTTGCAGATAGTTCGGGTAATAATACCATCTTCCTTCCGGCTAATCCAGAAGGAGTCGAAAGTATTCGGACTCAGATACTTTCAGCCCTCAAAGCTAAGTAAAGAAAATTCAGAATTATTTAATTTGTTCGAATTTGGTTTGTTTAAGTTGACAAACTGTATAAAAACAATTATAGTAGTTGATGTAGCTAGAATAGAGAGGAGTAAGAAATGGCTAAATCTAATTTCGAGAAAGTAGAATCTGTTGTTAGTTGGGTACGTGATAAGAAGATCACCGGTTACCGTATTAGTAAAGAAACAAATGCACGTGAAATGTCTATCATTGCTCTTGCTCAAGGACGTGCAAAAGTGAAAAATATCTCTTTTGAAACAGCTCTTGGCTTGATTGATTTCTACGACAAAAACCATGAAAAATTTGAAGACTAAACTTCAAAATCGTGCAACTGATATTGCTCATTAAATAAAAAAAGGAATCTGGACTTAGTTCCAGATTCCTTTTTTGCTTTTGAAAATAGAAGTAATTTAGCTGAGGAAGCGTTGCAGGAATTCTTTGGTTCTTTCTTCTTTGGGATTGGTGAAGATATCCTGCGGGCTGCCAGCTTCAGCGATAACGCCCTTGTCCATAAAGATAACACGGCTAGAGACATCACGGGCAAATTCCATTTCGTGGGTTACAACAATCATTGTCAGCCCTTCCTGAGCCAGTTCTTTCATAATTTTCAGAACTTCACCAACCATTTCAGGGTCGAGAGCTGAAGTCGGCTCGTCAAAGAGGATAGCATCAGGATTCATGGAGAGGGCGCGGGCAATAGCGACCCGCTGTTTCTGACCGCCTGAGAGTTGCTTAGGCTTGGCTTGCCAGTATTGCTCGCCCATTCCAACCTTGTTGAGGTTTTCTTTGGCAATTTTTTCGGCTTCTGACCGTTCTTTTTTCAGAACTGTTGTCTGAGCGACGATGGTATTTTCCAGAACATTAAGATTTTCAAAGAGATTGAAAGACTGAAAGACCATGCCCAGCTTTTCACGGTAATGGGTCAAGTCATAATTCTCGTCCAAGACATTCTTACCGCGATAGAAAATCTGACCGCCAGTTGGTGTCTCCAAAAGATTAATAGAGCGCAGGAAGGTTGATTTTCCGCTGCCGGAGCTGCCGATGATGGAAATCACTTCTCCTTTATGAACGGTGAGGGAGATGTTCTTGAGGACTTGGTTTTCACCGTAGGACTTTTTGAGGTTTTTAATTTCTAAAATGGTTTCTGTCATGATTTCACTTCTCCTGTCTGCATTTGATTGGCCCCTGTCGTGTAGTTGTCTGTGTCGAAGCGTTTTTCAACATAGCGCAGGATGCGTGTCACGCTGAATGTCAGGACAAAGTAGATTACAGCGATAATGGTAAAGGTTTGGAAGTATTGGTAGGTCTGGGTAGCGATAGTATTTCCAGAGAAATAAAGCTCAACTACCGAGATAACGTTCAACACGGATGTATCCTTGATGTTGATGACAAATTCGTTACCAGTTGCGGGCAGAATATTGCGGACAACCTGAGGCAGTACAATCTTGCGCATGGTCTGGCCATGGGTCATACCCAGTGCTGTTGCGGCCTCGAATTGCCCCTTATCAACGGCAAAAATACCACCGCGGACAATCTCGCTCATATAAGCTCCCGTATTGATGGAGACGATGAAAATGGCAGCGATAGTCCGGTCGATAGAGATTCCGAAAGCCTGGGCAGTTCCGTAGTAGATAACCATGGACTGAACAATCATTGGAGTTCCGCGGAAAATCTCAATATAAACATTTAAGAACCAGCCGAAGATTTTTTGCAGTGATGCTAAGAGTTTATTCTTAGAAGCTGGTGCCGTCCGAAAAACGCCAATCAGCAGTCCGATGATGAGACCTGCGATGGTCCCTGTAATCGAAATGAGTAGAGTCAAACCAGCTCCGCGTAGGAATTGCGGCCAGTTTTCAGCCAGGATCTTAGCAACTTGACTGAAGAATGATTCGTTAGATGCTTCACTATCCGTGTCGACAGGCTGTTTCTGAATCATCTCATCCATTAGCTTGACTTGGTCATTGGTGGTAATCTTAGCGATAGCTGCATTGGCCTGCTCGATACGGTCGTCATCCTTGCGCATCCCAATGGCAATGGAAGCATCCTCTTCGCCAACTTCAAAGCCTTTCTCAAACTGAATCATTTTGAAGTTGGAATTGGCAGTCTCAGCAGTCAAGGCTTCTGGCTGCTCAGAGATATAGCCATCAATAACTCCAGATTCCAGGGCTTGACGCATCTGGGCAAAATCGCCCATAGCTGTTTCTTTTTTGGCGCCAGGTAGCTGGTCAATGAGATTGTAGAGGTAAACTCCTTGCTGGGAGGTGATTTTAGCGTCTTTGAAGTCTTCTAGAGTCTTAGCGGATGCATATTTTCCATCTTTACGAACTAGGAGAACTGGCTCGCTGGTGTAGTAACTGTTGGAAAAGGCGATTTCCTTTTTCCGCTCGGCAGTCGGACTCATACCAGCAATAATCATATCAATCTTGCCAGAGGTCAGAGCAGGAATTAAACCATTCCAAGAAGTCTTGACAACCAGAGGTTCCTTGCCCATCTCTTGTGCAATTTTTTTGGCAATCTGCACATCGTATCCGTTGGCATATTGGTTGGTGCCTTCGATTTTTACAGCACCGTTGGAATCATCATCCTGAGTCCAGTTGAAAGGAGCGTAGGCTGCCTCCATACCGATTCTCAGATAGTCATCGGCCTGAATAACATGGACCGTTCCTAAGGTGACCAGGAGGGCTGTAAATAAAGTGAGTAATAATTTCTTCATGGGTTTCTCCTGCTTATCTAATAATAGTTCTTCCTATTCTATCGAAAATTACCGTTCTTTTCAATCCTAGTAAGCCCTTACTTGATAAAAATGATATAATAGAACAAAATATCTGTAAAGAGAGGTTGAGTATGAAACGATATTTTTATCTTCTGTTGGTTTTATTTTCCTGCCTTTGTTTTGGTCGGGTTGTCTCGGCTGTTGACTATGATATTGAATCCTATCAAGGCGATCTGGCCTTGCGTGAGGACAATACAGCTACCTATACAGAAAAAGTAACCTACAAGTTTAATGACGACTATAACGGTCAAATTGTTTCGCTAGGATCGGCTGGGAAAATGCCCAATGGCTTTGCCATTGATGGGAATCCGACGGTCTCGGTTCTGACGAATGGTGAGCCAGATATGGACTTTAACCCCCAAGTCAAAGACTTGGGAGATGGCTATGAAGTCAAAATCTATAATTCAGGATCCGACGGTGACAGAGTTGTTGTCACTGTAACCTGGCAGCTGAGAAATCTCCTTTTTCTTCACAGGGATATTGCTGAGCTCAACTGGACTCCTATCAGCGATTGGGACCAGGGGATAGGTGAGGTCGTCTTGACAGTTTCTGGCTTGAGCAATCCAGATAAGAGCGATCTTTTTGCTCATAGTGGCTACTTTGGTACTCAGCCTTTCGTGGATAAGAATGGAACCGACTATCTGGTCAAAATCAATGGAATTGGCTCGGGCGATAATGTCGAGCTCCACGGCTATTGGGATCGACAAGCGGTCTCTCTTGTGTCTCAGAATGAAGACGAGAGCGACTACTTGCCAACCTTTAAAGCTCAAGAAGAAAAGATTGCCCGCATGACGGTCTTTTACCGGCAGCTAGGAGAAATTTATATACCCTTGCTGCTCCTATGTGCCATCCTTGCAGCGGCCATTCTTTATTTTGTCTTTGCCCAGAAGATCAAGCCTAAGCAGTCTTATCCCAAGAATGCCCGTCTATATGAGGCTCCTCAGGACTTGGCTCCTCTTGTCTTAGCGGAAAATATTTACGCGGTAGACATGGAGGATGTCGACCCGACTAGGGGCGGCAAGGCAGTGCTGAACTTTGAAAACATGGTTCAGGCGACTTTGTTAGACTTGCTGGATAGGGGCAATCTCCTCCTGCAGGGGGATGCTGAAAATCCTGTTCTGCAAATAGCGACTTATGATGGTCTGGCAGACTTTGAGAGACGTTTTCTGGGCATGGCTTTTAACAAGCAATCCCAGGCTAGGGTGAAAGATCTCTTTTCAGCCTATCAAATTTCAGAAGATATTTATAAGCACAAGTCTTCTGCGGATGAGTCCTATATCCGTAACATTGGTAGTAACATCAAGTCCTTATTTACTAACAGTTTGCGCTCCTTATCTAAAGAAGTGCGCTCTGAAGGTAAGCGTTTGGGTCTCTTTGGTCACTACCGGCCTCTTAAAGTTCAGGAAAAGAGATTGCTGATTACTGCCATTATTCTAGCTAGTGCTGGTTTGGTACTGTCTATCGCTATTTTCTTTATCTATATGGCTTCTTTTGGCGGCTTTATCTGGTATTATATTCCTTTGGCGCTGGTGAGTCTTGTCTTGATTTTGATTTTTGCTAGTAAGGCACAGCTTTATTGGCGAGATGGCGTCCTGAATGACGAAGGCGCGCACGACTTCTATCTGTGGCGAAGTTTTTCCAATATGCTGCGAGATATTGCCCATCTGGACAATACAGAAATCGAAGGCATTATCCTGTGGAACCGTCTCTTGGTCTATGCGACCCTCTTTGGTTATGCAGATCGTGTCAGCCGTGTCATGGCTCTGCGTCAGATTCACTTGGAAAATCCATCTATGGACAGCTATGTTCAGGCTAACCTGCACTATGCCTTCTATAGCAGTATGCACAGCTTCTCAAACTATGGTCATGTAGCCACTACAGCTAGCAATTTCTCTGTCTCATCTGGCGGTAGTTCAGGTGGTGGGTTCTCTGGCGGCGGAGGCGGCGGAGGCGGTGGAGCTTTCTAATAGATAAACTCCCTCCTAGCCGGAAAAGTCTTAGTACTGGCTTTTCCTAGCCTTGAAATTGTGATATAATAAAACCTAATACTCTTTGGGAATTTAACTGTGACTTTCCTTGAGTAAACCCTTGTTTCAGGAGTATTCTATGTTTATCATTGAAATTTTCATCTCTATTATTTACGGAATCATCGAAGGAATCACAGAATGGCTGCCGATTTCCAGTACAGGGCATCTGATTTTGATTCAAGATTTTATCCAGTATAAAAATCAAAGTCCAGCCTTTATGGAAATGTTTAATGTCGTTATCCAGCTGGGAGCAATTTTAGCGGTTGTCGTCATCTATTTTGACAAGCTCAATCCTTTTAAATCAGGCAAGTCAGCACGTCAGGTTCAAAAGACTTGGCAGCTTTGGGCCAAGGTGGTCGTGGCAGCCTTGCCGGCTGCTGTTATCGGCTTATTTTTGGATGATTGGTTTGAAGCGCACTTCTACAATCTAGTCTCTGTGTCAGTGATGCTGATTGTCTATGGCGCAGCTTTTATCTATCTGGAAAGGCGCGAGCATGAGGAGCCTGCTGTGACGGATTTAGCCTATTTGCCTTACAAGACTGCCTTGCAGATTGGTCTCTTTCAGGTTCTAGCTCTCTTTCCTGGGACTAGCCGTTCTGGTGCCACCATTGTCGGCGGTCTCTTGAATGGTGTTAGTCGTTCTGTCGTGACAGAATTCACTTTCTATCTGGGGATTCCCATTATGTTTGGCGCTAGTGGCTGGAAAATTCTTAAGTTTATCAAGAATGGGAACAGTCTGGGATTTGGGCAAATTTTCTTACTCTTAGTTGCCATGGGGGTGGCCTTCGGTGTCAGTCTAGTCGTGATTCGTTTCCTGACAGACTATGTCAAAAAGCATGACTTTACAATTTTTGGGAAATATCGGATTGGCCTGGGCGGTGTGCTTCTGCTTTATGCAGCAATCAAAGCCTTGATGGGATAAAAGAGGTAATTTTAATGTTTCTCTGACTATCTCATGTAGTGAATAATGAGCTCTCGGAATTTTCTGAGAGCTTTTTTCTTGTAAGGAATCTTTTCTTTCCAACAACTTCCATTTTCAGACCAATACTAGCTATTTTTTGAAATACGGGGGATTTTTTAGTATAATAGTAGGACTAGAAGTGTATGAGGTAGAGATATGGAAATGAAACAGATTAGTGATTCGACCATAAAAATCACGATTCAGCTGGAAGATTTGGAAGAGCGCGGCATGGAAATGGCCGATTTCTTGGTCCCCCAAGAAAAAACGGAAGAATTTTTCTACACCATCTTAGATGAGTTGGAAATGCCGGATAATTTTTTGGACAGCGGCATGCTGAGTTTCCGTGTGACGCCTAAGCCAGACAAGGTAGATGTTTTTGTTACCAAGTCTAAATTGGATAAGAATCTGAGTTTTGAGGATTTGGCAGATCTGCCAGACATGGATGAGTTATCTCATATGTCTCCAGATGAATTCCTCAAGACATTGGAAAAGAGCATTTTTGAAAAGAGTAAGGAAGACATAGAAGCAGTCCAATCTTTGGAAACAGCAGAAGCAGAGGAAGGGGAGCAGCATTCTCAGGAGGCGGCTGATGAGCAGTCGGCGGAAAATGCAGAGCGCTATATTTACTATATCCTGCGTTTTGAAGATATTAAGGCTGCTGCGGCCTTTGCTCAGACGGTGGACTATAAGATTGATTTATCAGAGCTTTATAAGTATGATTCAGCTTATTATTTGACGATTTTGGTGGATGTTGAGGGCTTTCCGGAGCGTTATCCTGCTTGGCTCTTGGCCAAGATGCGTGAATTCGCAGATGATTCAGATATCACTCGGGCAGTGCTGCAGGAGCACGGTCATCTGCTTTTGGTGACAGATGCTGTCTCCGGCCTGCAGAAGGTTGAATGCCTATGATTACTTTTCCATTAAAGTTTATCTTGGTATTGCTGGGAACTTTTTTTATCGGGGTGATTCTGACACCCTTGGTTCGGCTCTTAGCCTTTAAGATTGGTGCGGTAGATTATCCCAATGCTCGCCGCATCAATAAAAAGCCCATGCCTAGCAGTGGCGGGCTGGCGATTGTAGCGGCCTTTTCTATTTCTACTCTGCTCTTGATGCCGCAGATTGTTGCTGTAGATTTTTTTGGACAGACCTATTTTGATTATGTTTGGCCGGTTGTACTAGGTGGTTTGATTATTGCCTTTACAGGGCTGGTCGATGATATCAAAGAGCTGTCGCCCCTGCTGAAAATGGGTGGAATTGTTCTAGCAGCCAGCCTAATCTGGTGGCTGACAGATTTCCGATTGGATGATTTTAAGATTCCTTTTGGCGGACCTTTCCTGCATTTTGAGCCTTGGCTGTCCTATATTTTGACAGTGGTGTGGATTATTTCTATCACTAATGCGGTTAATTTGATTGACGGTTTGGATGGTCTAGTGAGCGGGGTATCCATTATCTCCTTGGTGACGATGGGGATTGTTTCTTATTTCTTTTTGCCCCAACACAATCTCTTTCTGACCCTGACTATTTTCGTCTTGGTCTTGTCAATTGCGGGTTTTTTCCCTTACAATTACCACCCAGCTATCATCTATCTTGGTGATACGGGGGCCCTTTTCATCGGCTTTATGATTGCTGTTCTGTCCTTGCAAGGGCTGAAAAATGCGACGGCTGTTGCGGTGGTGACTCCTATGATTATCTTAGGGGTGCCGATTACGGATACTTTTCTGGCGATTATCCGCCGTACTCTGTCTGGCCAGAAATTCTACACGCCTGACAAGCACCATCTCCATCACAGACTCTTGTCCTTGGGATTGACTCACCGAGGAACAGTACTGGTTATCTATGGGATTTCGCTGGTCTTTGCCATGATTTCTCTCTTGTTGAATGTTTCCAGTCGGATTGGTGGTGTGCTCTTGATGATTGGCTTACTTCTGGGTGTTGAGCTCTTTGCTGAGCTGGTCGGAGTTTTGGGGCCTAATCGTACTCCTTTGCTCAATATTCTCCGCTTTATTGGGAACTCCTCCTACCGAGAGGAAGTTCGACGGAAATGGCGCCAAAAGAGGAATAAATAAGAATAGCTCTAAACAAAATAAAAGCCTTTTAGGCTTTTTTTTGGTATACTAAAGTGTGTAAATCAGCTAAGCAAAGAAAGGAAAAAGAAATGTCTGTCTTAGAAATCAAAGATCTTCATGTTGAAATCGAAGGAAAAAAAATTCTCAAAGGGGTGAATCTCACTCTGAAAACAGGAGAGGTTGCAGCTATTATGGGCCCAAATGGAACGGGGAAGTCCACCTTGTCTGCGGCTATCATGGGCAATCCTAACTACGAAGTGACTCAAGGGGAGGTTCTTTTTGATGGAGTCAATATCTTAGAGTTGGAAGTAGACGAGCGTGCTCGCATGGGGCTCTTCCTTGCTATGCAGTACCCTAGTGAAATTCCTGGTATTACTAATGCCGAATTCTTGAGAGCAGCTATGAATGCTGGCAAGGAAGACGAGGAAAAAATCTCTGTCCGTGACTTTATCATGAAGCTGGATGAAAAGATGGAACTGCTCAACATGAAAGAAGAAATGGCTGAGCGCTACCTTAATGAAGGTTTCTCCGGTGGTGAAAAGAAGCGCAATGAAATTCTACAGTTGCTCATGCTAGAGCCGACTTTTGCGCTCTTGGATGAGATTGACTCAGGTCTGGATATCGATGCTCTTAAGGTTGTTTCTAAGGGAGTTAATGCTATGCGCGGTGAAGGCTTTGGTGCTATGATTATCACCCACTACCAACGCCTGCTCAACTATATCACTCCAGATGTGGTTCATGTCATGATGGATGGTAAAGTCGTTCTTTCTGGCGGTCCAGAATTGGCAGTCCGTTTGGAGAAAGAAGGCTATGCCAAATTGGCTGAAGAATTGGGCTTCACCTATACCGAAGAAGCCTAGTCAAACATTCTTTTGACTTTGATAAAAGATAGGAGAATGACATGACTAAAGAATTAATTCAAGAATTTTCACAGCTACATGCAGAGCCAGACTGGCTCTTTCAACTGCGGCAGCAGGCCTTTGATAAGATTGACCAGTTAGAATTGCCGCGTATTGAGCGGGTTAAATTTCATCGCTGGAATCTGGGAGACGGCCGTATTTCAGAAAGTGAGCCGCTGACAAGTGTTCCAGACTTTACAGCTCTAGAAGACAATCTCAAACTCGTTCAGGTGGGAACTCAGACTGTTCTGGAGCAATTGCCGGCTGACTTGGCAGACCAAGGTGTGGTCTTCACTGATTTCCACTCTGCTTTGGAAGAAATTCCAGAGCTGGTAGAGAAGCATTTTATGTCCGCAGTCAAGTATGACGAGGATAAATTAGCGGCTTACCATACGGCCTATTTCAACAGCGGTGCGGTTCTTTATGTGCCGGACAATGTTGAGATTGACCAGCCGATTGAAGGAATTTTTTATCAGGACAGCGAAAGCGATGTTCCTTTTAACAAGCATATTTTGATTATCGCGGGCAAGCATTCCAAGGTTAACTACTTGGAACGCTTGGAAACTTATGGTGAAGGGGCTGTTCCGGTAACAGCCAATATCACTGTCGAAGTCATTGCTCAGGCTGGAGCTCAGATTAAGTTTTCCGCTATTGACCGCTTGGGCGAAAATGTAACGGCTTATATCAGCCGTCGCGGTAAGCTGGACAACGATGCTATGATTGACTGGGCCATCGGCGTTATGAACGAAGGCAATGTCGTGGCTGACTTTGATAGCGACCTCTATGGCAAGGGTAGCCATGCGGATATGAAGGTGGTGGCTCTATCCAGCGGTAAGCAGGTTCAGGGAATTGATACCCGCGTAACTAACTATGGCTGCAACTCTATCGGAAATATCCTGCAGCACGGGGTTATCCTGGAAAAAGGAACTCTGACCTTCAATGGTATTGGCCATATTATCAAAGGTGCCAAGGGAGCAGATGCCCAGCAGGAAAGCCGGGTTCTCATGCTGTCTGACCAAGCTCGCTCAGATGCTAATCCCATCCTCTTGATTGATGAGAATGATGTGACAGCTGGTCACGCGGCTTCTATCGGTCAGGTAGATCCAGAAGATATGTACTACCTCATGAGTCGGGGGCTTGATAAGGCGACAGCGGAGCGCTTGGTCGTGCGTGGCTTCTTGGGCTCAGTGATTGTGGAAATCCCTGTTAAAGAAGTCCGTGATGAAATGATTGAAAATATCGATATTATTCTCGCAAAAAGATAAAAAGCTGGGCCTTGTCCCTTGTAAGTAGATAGGAGTCTTCATGTCTGGATTTAATGCAGAAGCAATCAAGCAAGATTTTCCCATTTTGGACCAAATTGTCAATGATGAGCCTTTGGTTTATTTGGACAATGCGGCGACAACCCAGAAACCCAAGCAGGTGCTAGATGCCATTGAGGAATACTATCTTAGAGACAATGCCAACGTCCACCGCGGTGTGCATACGCTAGCCGAGCGGGCAACTGCAGCCTATGAAGCAGCCAGAGAAAGAGTTCGTTCTTTTATCAATGCAGCTTCTAGCAGAGAGGTTCTCTTTACACGAGGAACTACGACGGGGCTTAACTGGGTGGCTCAGTTTGCGGCTGAAATGCTGCAGCCTGGTGACCAAGTGATGATTTCTATCATGGAGCACCATTCCAATGTCATTCCTTGGCAGGAAGTTTGTAGGAAGACTGGAGCCAAGCTGGTCTATGTCTATCTCAAAGATGGTGCTCTGGATATGGAGGATTTCCGTGCCAAGCTCAATGAGCGGACCAAGTTTGCCTCTTTGGCTCATGCTTCTAATGTCCTCGGTGTCATCAATCCCATCAAGGAGATTGCCCAGCTTGTTCATCAGCAAGGAGCACTTTTAGTGGTGGATGGGGCTCAATCCATTCCGCACATGAAGATTGATGTGCAGGATTTGGATGTGGACTTCTTCGCCTTTTCGGGACATAAGATGGCAGGCCCGACTGGTATCGGGGTTCTCTATGGTAAGGAAGAGTTGCTAGAAGAGATGTCGCCAGTCGAGTTCGGCGGTGAAATGATTGATTTTGTCTATGAGCAGGAAGCGACCTGGAAGGAGCTTCCGTGGAAGTTTGAAGCCGGAACGCCGAATATGGCAGGAGCAATCGGTCTTGCGGCGGCCATTGATTATTTGGAAGACTTGGGCATGGATGCCATTGCACAGCATGAGCAGGACTTGATTGCCTACGTATTTCCTAAGCTGCAGGCAGTGGAAGGCTTGACCATTTACGGCTCTCAGGACCTAGCCCAGCGTTCAGGCGTGATTGCCTTTAACCTGGATGGTCTCCATCCGCATGATGTCGCGACAGCTCTGGACTACGAAGGAGTGGCTGTTCGGGCGGGCCACCATTGTGCTCAGCCTCTGCTCACCTATCTGCAGGTGCCAGCGACTGTGCGGGCTAGCTTTTATATCTATAACACCTATGCAGATTGTGACAAGCTGGTAGATGCTTTAGAAAAGACAAAGGAGTTTTTCAATGGCGCTTTCTAAGTTAGACAGTCTTTACAAGGCGGTTGTGACCGACCACTCGGCTCACCCCCATCATCATGGTAAGTTGGAAGATGTGGAGCAAGTAGTTCTCAATAACCCGACCTGTGGCGATGTTATCAGCCTGTCTGTCAAGTTTAATGCTGAAAATCAGATTGAGGATATTGCCTTTGTTAATTCTGGCTGTACCATCTCAACGGCTTCGGCCAGCATGATGACGGATGCGGTTCTGGGCAAGACAAAAGAGCAGGCACTGGAATTAGCAGAGGTCTTCTCTCAGATGGTTCAGGGCCAGGAAGACAGTCGCCAGAAAGAATTGGGAGATGGCGCCTTTTTAGCAGGCGTTGCCAAATTCCCGCAGCGGATTAAGTGTGCGACCTTGGGTTGGAATGCCCTCAAGCGAGCAATTGAAGAAGATAAAAAGTAAGAATGTGAAAGGAAATTATGTCAGAAGAAAGAGTAGAACCAAAACCGATTGATCTCGGTGAGTACAAGTTTGGTTTCCATGACGATGTTGAACCTGTCCTCTCGACAGGAAAAGGGCTGAATGAAGCGGTCATTCGTGAGCTTTCTGCAGCCAAGGATGAACCAGAGTGGATGCTGGATTTCCGCCTCAAATCCTACGAGGCTTTCAAGAAGATGCCGATGCAGACTTGGGGACCGGATTTGTCGGAAATTAATTTTGATGACTTGATTTATTACCAAAAGGCCTCTGATAAACCTGCTAGAAGCTGGGATGAAGTGCCTGAGAAGATCAAGGAAACCTTTGAGAAGATTGGGATCCCAGAAGCAGAGCGAGCTTACCTGGCTGGTGCGGCTGCCCAGTATGAGTCCGAAGTGGTCTACCACAATATGAAGGAAGAGTTCCAAAAGCTAGGAATTGTCTTTACGGATACCGACTCAGCTCTTAAGGAATATCCAGAACTTTTCAAGCAGTATTTTGCTAAGCTGGTTCCTCCGACAGATAACAAGCTAGCAGCTCTCAACTCCGCCGTCTGGTCTGGTGGTACCTTCATCTATGTGCCAAAAGGTGTCAAGGTAGATGTTCCCTTGCAGACTTATTTCCGGATTAACAATGAAAATTCGGGTCAGTTTGAGCGGACTTTGATTATCGTTGACGAGGGAGCAAGTGTCCATTATGTTGAGGGATGTACAGCTCCAACGTACTCTAGTAATAGTCTACATGCGGCAATTGTTGAAATTTTTGCCCTCGATGGTGCCTATATGCGCTACACCACTATTCAAAACTGGTCTGATAATGTCTACAACCTCGTGACCAAGCGGGCGCGGGCTATGAAAGATGCGACAGTTGAGTGGATTGACGGGAATCTTGGTGCGAAAACAACTATGAAGTATCCGTCTGTCTATCTGGATGGGCCTGGAGCGCGAGGAACCATGTTGTCTATTGCCTTTGCAAATACCAATCAGCACCAAGATACAGGGGCTAAGATGATTCATAATGCTCCGCATACCAGCTCATCTATCGTGTCTAAGTCCATTGCTAAAGGCGGAGGTAAAGTGGACTACCGCGGTCAAGTGACCTTTGGAAAGAATTCACAGAAATCCGTCAGCCATATTGAGTGTGATACGATTATCATGGACGATATTTCGGCGTCAGATACCATTCCCTTTAATGAAATTCATAACTCTCAAGTGGCTCTGGAGCATGAGGCCAAGGTTTCTAAGATTTCAGAAGAGCAGCTCTACTATCTCATGAGCCGTGGCTTGTCCGAATCCGAAGCTACCGAAATGATTGTCATGGGCTTTGTCGAGCCATTCACCAAAGAACTGCCTATGGAATATGCTGTTGAGCTTAACCGTCTTATCAGCTATGAAATGGAAGGATCAGTTGGGTAAAACTTTAAATCACTGCTTGAAGACACGCATTGCGAGTTAATATTCAAAGAAGTTTGCTAGTTCTAGTCCAACATTTACAAAACATACAAAACAACCGCGCATCATTTGATTCGCGGCTTTTCTTTATAATTTCTCGTTGACATAGCGGACAAAGTCATTCCACCAGACCTTGAAGAAGATACTTTTTTCAACCTCTTGGCCGGCCACCATTGTGACAGAAGGTGCTTTGTTTTCCAGATAGCCTTGACCGATTGGCTCAGGGTCGGTATAGGTCAAGGTGCCGAGTTCAGTATTTTTTTTCAGAGGAGCTTGGAAGCCTTGTTCCTTGGTGGAAAATTCCACTTTGTGCTCTGCCTGATTGGCAATGCGCTCAATAATAGTAAAATCCTTGCTGGCAACGGCTGGCACAGTCTTTTGTTTGCCATCAATAACTGTTGAATGGCTTTTATTGTAGGCTTCCCCCTCAGCCACAATGGTCGTCTGAGTGAAGTTTTGCGAAACATAGTTCATCAAAGAGGCTGTGGCTACAAAGCGTGCGTAGGGGTCGCCGTCAGTTTGCTCAACGTCCAGCACAACAGTAATCATGCGAATGCCATTCTCAGTAGTCGTTGCAACAAAGGAAGAGCCTCCCTTCTCCGAACTGCCGGCTTTGAGTCCGTCAACACCTGATCGGAAGTTGGACTGGTTTTCCAGCATGAAGTTATAATTTTCCAGACTCGTCCCCGCAATTTTGGCTGTGGACTTGGAAGTAATCTCTGTCACTTGAGGGAAGTCCATAATCAGATGTCGGCTGATAACAGCCAAGTCGTAGGCGCTGAATTTGTTTTCACTATCCTTATTTTTTTTAGATGTGCTAGCTGAGGCAGTATAGTCCGTTTCTTCAGATGCGTATTCTAGAAGAAGAGTATTCAGCCCTGTGGAATTTACAACAGTAGCATCTGTGATTCCCCATTCTTTGAGCTTGGCTTTCATCATTTGGACGAAATTCTCTTCGCTGCCCCCAACCTTCTCAGCCAAGGCAATCGTGGCACTATTAGCGCTAGACATCAAGGAGGCGGCAATCAAGTCCTTGACTTTGTAACGTCTGGCTTCCAAAGGGACATTACTGATATTTGGATTAGCTGTCAGATTGTAGGCGTAGTCTGAAATATCAACATAGGTATCGGCAGTCAGATCTCCTCTGTCAATGGCTTCATAGACCAGATAGACGGTCAAAAGATTGGTGATGGAGCCAACTTCAATTGGAGTAGTTGCGTCTTTTTCGTAGAGAATCTTTCCAGAAGTAGCATCCACAGCCATTGCACTTTTAGCGGCAATGTTGTAATCATCTGCTGCAACCTTGCTGGCGGTCAATCCGACCAAAACTAGAAAACATAGGAATAATCGTTTCATTTCTTTCCCCTAAAACAAGATATAACCATTGTATCATAAAATTCTCTTTTCTTTTACAAATCAAGGATAATAAAAGATTACAAAATAAATGTAAGGAAAAGTAGAACAATCTCCTTTAAGAGATTTTTTATAAAAACATCTTTCGAAAAAATCTCACAAAATAGAAAAATATTTGAAAAAACACAGTTTATAGGGCTGAAAAATAGAAAATTATTACTTTTTTACATAAAGCGTTTGCTTTTTCAAAAAAATATTGTATAATAATACAATATACTGAATTGAGAAGGAGAATGCTCATGAAAAAATCTAAATGGTTGGCCATTACTGGACTGACAGTCGTGTCAACACTAATCTTAGCTGCTTGTGGAAGTTCTAGTGCCAGCAATACATATTCTTATGTCTATTCGAATGATCCTGATACTTTGGACTATGTCAATTCAAATCGAGCTACTACTTCTGATGTTATTGCAAACTTGGTGGATGGTCTTTTAGAAAATGATGAATATGGCAATCTGGTTCCGTCTATTGCGGAAGACTGGACTGTTTCAAAGGACGGTTTGACCTATACCTATAAGCTTCGTAAAGATGCTAAATGGTATACATCAGACGGTGAAGAATACGCAGAGGTTAAAGCTCAAGACTTTGTCACTGGTTTGAAGCATGCGGCAGATGAAAAATCAGAAGCCCTTCCAATCGTCCAAAGCTCTATCAAAGGCTTGGATGCCTATGTCAAGGGTGAATCAAATGACTTTTCAACCGTAGGTGTCAAGGCTGTCGATGACTATACGGTTGAGTACACTCTTAACCAGCCAGAAAGTTACTGGAACTCTAAAACTACTATGGGGATTCTGTTCCCAATCAATGAGGATTTCTTAAAGTCACAAGGCAAAGATTTTGGTACAGTTAAACCCTCTTCCATTCTTTATAATGGACCTTATGTTCTGAAAGCATTCACTTCTAAGTCTGTCATCGAATATGCTAAAAATCAGAACTACTGGGATAAGGACAATGTCAAGATTGAAAATGTGAAGCTGACTTACTATGATGGTTCTGACCAAGAAGCTTTGATTCGTAACTTCTCAGATGGAGCCTACTCTCAAGCGCGACTTTATCCGACAAGTTCTAACTACGCTTCTGTAGAAAAACAATACAAAGATAATATTATCTTCTCACCGCAGAATTCAACTAGTTTCTATTTTGCTTTCAATCTGAATCGTAAGGCTTATAATCATTCGTCTAAAACCACAGATGTTCAGAAGACATCGACTACAGCGGCTATTCAAAATAAAGACTTCCGTCAGGCAATCAACTTTGCCTTTGACCGGACATCTTTTGGAGCTCAGATGAATGGTAAAGACGGAGCGACTAAACTCATCCGTAGCTTGCTTGTTCCTCCTAGCTTCGTGCAGGTTGATGGCAAAGACTTTTCAGAGGTTGTAGAGAGTAAGCTTCCTACATACGGCGATGAGTGGAGCGGTGTCAAGCTGACAGATGCTCAAGACAGCATCTACAATGCTGACAAGGCCAAGGCTGAGTTTGCTAAGGCTAAGGAAGCCTTGCAAGCAGAAGGTGTTGAATTCCCGATTCATATCGATATTCCTGTGGATCAGACTGACAAAGTCCTAGTACAACGGACCAACTCTTTCAAACAGTCTGTTGAAGCAGCGCTCGGACAGGATAATGTAGTCATTGATGTTCAGCAAATGTCTACAGATGACTTTGATAACTCTGCTTACTTTGCAGAAACAGCAGCTCAGAAGGACTACGACCTCAACATGTCTGGTTGGTCAGCAGACTACCAAGATCCATCAACTTATCTGAATATTTTCAACCCAGAAACGGGTGACGCTACAGATAATATTGGATTAGAAAAAGGGAAAAATGCTGATGTTGCAAATAAAGTCGGCTTGAACGAATACAAAGAGTTATTGGATGAGGCAGATAAGGAAAAACAAGATACCGACGCTCGATATACCAAATACGCAGCAGCTCAGGCTTGGCTGACAGATAGCTCAATTGTTATTCCTAGTGTTTCTGGAGGTGGTTCACCAGTTGTTCAGAAGGTCGTGCCATTTACCAAGTCTTACTCTTATGTCGGAATCAAAGGGGATGTCTATGTCTTTAAGAACATGGAACTCCAAAATGATATTGTGACAGCCAAAGACTACGAAGCTGCTCTTAAGAAATGGGAAAAAGAAAAGGAAGCATCCAATAAAAAAGCCCAAGAAGAGCTAGAAAAACACATCAAATAAGCTTCTGAACCGCGAACTTTTGACTCTTTACAAACAGATTGGAATCAAAAGTTTGTAAATACGATAAAGCGAGACTGAGACATTTTGTCCCAGTCTCTTTTTTATATGAATCTCTATTGCATTGAAGCGTTTACATCCTGTCGCAGAAGTGCTATAATGAAAGTAATCTTAATGAAAACTGGAGGAAGTTTATGAAAACATCTAAGTTAGCTGCAGCTGCTGGGCTTGTCATTCTCTCTGCAGGTGTTTTGGCGGCCTGTTCGTTTGGCGGCTCCAATTCATCTGGGAAAAACTATAGCTATGTTTATACCGCAGATCCAGATACGTTGGATTACACTGTGTCCAATAAGCGGGCAACCAATGAGATTATGGCTAATGTAGTGGATGGTTTGCTGGAAAGCGATAAGTATGGTAACTTAGTGCCTTCTCTAGCGGAAGATTGGACTGTTTCAAAAGATGGTCTAACCTATACTTATAAGCTTCGTGAGGGAGTGAAATGGTATACTTCTGATGGTGAAGAGTATGCAGATGTGACTGCTAAAGACTTTGTGACCAGTCTGAAGCATGCCGCAGACAGCAAGTCTGATGGCCTCTATATCGTTCAAAAATCCATTAAAGGCTTGGACGATTATGTCAATGGTAAAATAACTGATTTCTCCCAAGTGGGTGTCAAGGCGGTGGATGATTCTACTGTTCAATACACTTTGAATCAGCCAGAAAGTTTCTGGAATTCTAAGACAACCATGGGGATTCTTTTCCCAATTAACGAAGAATTTCTGAAATCAAAAGGTGACAAGTTTGCTCAGGGAACGGATCCGACCAGTGTCCTCTATAACGGTCCGTTTATCTTGAAATCTATCACTTCAAAATCTCAAATTAGCTTAGAGAAAAATCCAAACTATTGGGATAAGGAAAAGGTAAAAATTGATACTGTCAAATTCTCTTACTACGATGGTCAAGATACAGAATCTCTGGTGCGTGGCTTTTCTGATGGCAACTACACCATTGCTCGTCTTTTCCCAAATAGCTCCAACTTTGCCAGCGTGAAGAAACAGTACGGCGATAACATCGTCTACACACCTCAAGGTTCAGGAACCTTCTTTGTCACAACTAATATTGACCGTCAGGCTTACGAGCATACTTCTAAGACAACGGATGCACAGAAATCTTCCACTAAGAAAGCACTGCTCAATAAAGATTTTCGTCAGGCTCTGCTTTTTGCCTTTGACCGTACTGCCTATTCTGCACAAACCAATGGCGAAGAAGCAGCAGACAAACAACTTCGTAATACCTTTGTTCCGCCAACCTTTGTACAAGCTAATGGTAAAGAGTTCGGCAGCATTGTAGAAGAAAATCTGGCTAGCTACGGTGATGAGTGGAAGGGAGTCAAATTAGACGACGCTCAGGATGGTCTTTATAATCCAGAAAAAGCCAAGGCAGAATTTGCCAAAGCTAAGGAAGCGCTGCAGGCAGAAGGAGTAGAATTCCCTATTCATCTGGATATTCCGGTTAGCTCAGCAGATACCAATGGTGTTAAGGGTGTTCAGTCACTGAAGCAGTCTATTGAAGCTAATCTTGGCTCTGACAATGTGGTGATTGACATTCAGCAGATGACAGATGATGAGTTGAATAACATCACCTACTTTGCGAACTCTGCATCTCAAGAAGATTGGGACTTGAATAATAATCTCGGCTGGAGCCCAGATTATAACGATCCATCTTCTTATCTGGAAATCACTGGCTCTAAGACTGGTGAGAATGTTGACAGCTACTTTGGTTTTGACCCTGGAACAGATAATGCAGCAGCTAAAGAGGCCGGCTTTGAAGAGTATGACAAGCTCTTGGAAGACGCTGCTTCAGAAAACGAGGACATTAACAAACGTTACGAAAAGTATGCTGCAGCTCAGGCTTGGCTGACAGACAGTGCCCTGTTGATGCCGGCATGGTCATCTGGTGCAACACCAAGTGTCCGTAAGGTTGTTCCATTCTCAGGTCCATTTGCTTGGACTGGAAACAAGGGTGAATACAGCTTTAAATATGTTGAAATCCAAGATAAACCAATAACGACTAAAGAATATGAAAAAGCGCGTGAAAAATGGGCAAAAGAAAAGGAAGAATCCAATAAAAAAGCTCAAGAAGAACTCGCAGAACATATCAAATAAAGCAAGAAAATCCCACTGTTACTACAATGGGATTTTTGATGATTTTGAAGACGAAATGGGTCAGGTTGAGGTTGCCTAGTCCTAGATAATAAACATCCGAGAAAGCCAATTGCATAAACATCTTAGGCTGCTAGTGAGCTAACTTAATATTCTGAAAATTTATTTTACTTTTAGTACTATCTATGCTATAATCTTAATTAATCTAAAAATCTAAAGATGGAGAACCCATATGAACAAGT
>NZ_GL890993.1:105826-112485 GCF_000212855.1 Streptococcus sanguinis SK355 | reverse complement strand
TATCTATGCTATAATCTTAATTAAATCTAAAAATCTAAAAGATGGAGAAACCCATATGAAACAAAGTAAAGTCTTTGCGCTTGCAGGAGTGACTCTTCTTGCGGCTGGAATTCTTACAGCTTGCTCAGGCTCCAAGTCAAACACAAACTCAGGCAGCTCTACGACCTTTAATTATATCTACGAAACAGACCCTGAAAACTTGAACTATCTTACTTCAAGTAAGGCAGCTACTACAGACTTGACAGCCAATGTCATTGATGGTCTTTTAGAAAACGACCAATATGGGAACTTAGTTCCATCAATGGCAGAAGACTGGACTGTATCTCAAGATGGGAAGACTTATACTTATAAGCTTCGCAAAGATGCTAAGTGGTATACTTCCGAAGGTGAAGAGTACGCAGATGTGACAGCAGAAGACTTTGTTACAGGTCTTAAGTATGCGGCAGACAATAAATCTGAAACACTGTACTTGGTTCAGGATTCTGTCAAAGGGCTTAAGGACTATATTTCTGGGAAGATTGATTTCTCAGAAGTAGGGATCAAAGCAGTTGATGATCATACCGTTGAGTATACTCTTAATGAGCCAGAAAGTTTCTGGAACTCTAAGACTACAATGGGGATTCTCTACCCAGTAAACAAAGACTTTTTGGAAAATCAAGGCGATAAGTTCGCTCAAGCAACTGATCCTACAAGCTTGCTTTACAACGGACCTTTCTTGCTCAAATCATTGACTTCAAAATCTGAAATTCAATTTGAGAAGAATCCTAATTATTGGGACAAAGAAAATGTTCATGTAGATGCAGTTAAACTCTCTTTCTATGATGGACAAGATCAAGGGAAACTAGCTGATCAGTTCAGTCAAGGGGCTTTGACAACAGCTAGACTCTTCCCAACTAGTGCGACGTATGAAAAGGTTGAAAAAGACTTTAAAGATAATATCGTCTATACACCTCAAGATGCCTCAACTTTCTTGGTAGGTACAAACATTGATCGTCAGTCTTACAACCATACTGCTAAGACATCAGAAGCTCAAAAGACTTCAACTAAGAAAGCCTTGCTTAACAAGGACTTCCGTCAGGCTTTGACTTTTGCCTTCAATCGTGAGTCCTATGCATCTCAGATTAATGGTAAGGACGGAGCAGACAAACTTCTTCGTAACCTTTACATCCCACCTACATTTGTGCAAGCTGGTGACAAGTCCTTCGGTGACTTAGTTAAGGAAAAAGTCGTAACCTATGGCGACGAATGGAAAGATGTGGACTTCTCAGATGGCCAAGATGGATTCTATAACGAGAACAAAGCTAAGGCTGAATTTGATAAAGCAAAAGAAGCTTTGAAAGCCGATGGCGTAGAATTCCCAATCCATCTGGACATTCCTGTTGATCAAACAGCTACTTCTAAAGTACAGCGCGTTCAATCCCTCAAGCAGTCTATTGAAAAGACTTTGGGAACAGATAATGTTGTGATTGATGTTCACCAATTGTCTAAAGATGAAGTGACCAACATTACCTTATTTGCACCTTCTGCTGCTGAAGAAGACTGGGATATTTCAGACAATGTCGGTTGGTCTCCTGACTATCAAGACCCATCTACCTATCTGGATGTTATCAAACCTGGTGGTGAAAACACCAAGACCTTCTTAGGATTTGATGGCACAGATAATGCAGCAGCAAAACAAGTTGGTTTGGATGAATATACCAAACTAGTTGAAGAAGCTGGAGCAGAGAAGATGGATCTCAACAAGCGTTATGAAAAATATGCGGCTGCTCAGGCTTGGCTGACTGATAGTGCTTTGTTGATTCCGGTAACTTCTAGAACTGGCCGTCCAACCTTGACTAAGGTAGTACCATTCTCAGCACCGTTTGCTTGGTCTGGTGCTAAGGCGCGTGAAGCAGCAAGTTATAAGTACATGAAATTGCAGGACGAGCCTGTGACGACAAAAGATTATAATAGCGCTCAGGAAAAATGGAATAAAGAACGTGTAGAATCTAATAAAAAAGCTCAAGAAGAATTAGCAGACCACGTGAAATAAGCTTGCTAAGAGAACTTTCTCTAATAGAGGAGAAAGTTCTTTTGGAATTTAAAGGAAACGATAAATGAAAAAATATATTTTTATGCGTATCTTACGCTCGATTGTGTCGATTTTCTTGGTGACGACCCTGACTTATGCCATTATCTATACTATGGTACCAAGAAGGTTGATTTTCAAGCAGGATCCTAACTATAATAAAATAGCGACTAATAAAGATAAAAAAGCTAACTATGAAAACACCATCTTTGAGCGGATGGGCTACATTGACTATTACGATACTAAGGAACTGCAGGAGAAGGTTAGTAAGGAAGATTCTTCTGTTACAACAGAAGCTACAGAAGCAAACAAGAAGATTTATCAGAAGTATATTGATAAACTTGGCAATGGCTGGAAATTGCAGAAATTCCCACTGAGCGGAGAATTCTATGCTGTACGTGAAGTGCCTGTTTATGAGCGTGTCTTTGAGTTCTATGCTAATTTGATTCAAATTGATCATCCAAATGTTATTCAAGATGAGGAAAATCCAAACCTAGAGCGTTATATCCGGTTTGAAAATGATCCTTCTGTTGGCTGGTCTGTTGTGGGTTCTGGTACCAAGCATAAGTATCTGCTGTACTTTAATGGTCAGTTCCCATTTGTCCACCAGAACTTTATTACCTTTAATTTAGGTAATTCTTATCCAACCTATGCTAATATCCCTGTTCTGCAGGTTATTACACAGGGACAAGGGCAAACTAAGTCTTCTGAAGTTCAATTTCCAACAGGTAAAAAGACATCGTCTGTTAACATTTACTCTCGTACTTACAAGACGCCAAGCAAAGCCGATTCACAGGACATTGCTAAGTTTGGTAAGGGAGATGCCTATACAGCGACTCAAAGCAACTATCAAAATCCGTCCATGATTACCAGCTCAGCCATTATTGGTTTGATTGGTGTGGCCCTGTCTTATCTGATTGCTATTCCGCTCGGATCCTACATGGCTCGACTCAAGAATACATGGTTTGACAGTATTTCTACAGCTGGTTTGACCTTTATGATGTCACTGCCAACCATCGCCTTGGTCTACATTGTCCGTTTGGCAGGGTCTGCTCTTGGTCTTCCAGATTCCTTCCCAATCTTGGGAGCGGGAGATTGGCGTTCTTATGTCCTACCAGCTGTTATTCTAGGGCTTTTGAGTGCTCCTTGGACAGCTGTTTGGATTCGCCGGTATATGATTGACCTTCAGTCTCAGGACTTTGTCCGCTTTGCGCGTGCTAAGGGTCTCTCAGAAAAAGAAATTTCTAACAAGCACATCTTTAAAAACGCTATGGTACCGCTGGTATCTAGTATTCCAGCTTCAATCGTCGGAGTTATTGCGGGTGCAACCTTGACAGAAACAGTCTTTGCTTTCCCTGGTATGGGTAAGATGTTGATTGATTCCGTTAAGGCATCCAATAACTCTATGGTTGTTGGTCTTGTATTCATCTTCACATGTCTGTCTATCTTTGCCCTCTTGCTGGGTGATATTCTGATGACTGTACTGGACCCACGTATCAAATTAACATCAAAAGGAGGTAAATAATGGCTACAATTGATAAAAGCAAATTCCAATTTGTCAAACGTGACGATTTTGCCTCTGAAACGATTGATGCTCCAGCCTACTCTTACTGGAAATCAGTCATGCGTCAATTTCTGAAAAAGAAATCTACCATTACCATGCTGGGAATTCTAATTGCCATTATTCTCATGAGCTTCATTTACCCTATGTTTTCAAACTTCGACTTTAATGACGTGAGTAAGGTAAATGACTTTAGCATGCGTTATATCAAGCCAAGTGGTCAATACTGGTTTGGAACGGATAGTAATGGTAAGTCTCTCTTTGACGGTGTTTGGTTTGGTGCCCGTAACTCTATTCTCATTTCGATTATTGCGACGGTTATTAATCTGGCTATCGGAGTTATCATTGGCGGTATCTGGGGAATTTCCAAAACAGTTGACCGCGTCATGATGGAAGTCTACAATATCATTTCAAATATCCCAGCCCTCTTGATTGTCATTGTCTTGACCTACTCTATCGGTGCTGGTTTCTGGAATTTGATTTTTGCCATGACGATTACTGGTTGGGTCGGTATTGCCTACACTATCCGTGTGCAGATTATGCGCTATCGGGATTTGGAATACAACCTTGCCTCTCGTACCCTTGGTACACCGACTCTCAAGATTGTAACGAAGAACATTATGCCGCAGTTAGTATCTGTTATCGTGACTACCACTTCACAGATGCTGCCAAGCTTTATCTCTTACGAAGCCTTTCTATCCTTCTTTGGATTAGGGCTTCCTGTAACAGTGCCAAGTTTGGGACGCTTGATCTCAGATTATTCACAAAACGTGACGACCAATGCCTACCTCTTTTGGATTCCACTCACAACTCTGATTTTGGTATCCCTTACTTTCTTCGTAGTTGGTCAAAACTTAGCCGACGCCAGCGATCCACGTACACATAGATAGGAGTAAATATGACAAAGAATGAAAATGTAATATTGACTGCTCGCGATATTGTCGTGGAATTTGATGTTCGCGACCGAGTTTTAACAGCCATTCGCGGAGTCTCTCTGGATTTGATTGAAGGCGAAGTACTGGCTATTGTTGGTGAATCTGGTTCAGGTAAGTCTGTATTAACTAAGACTTTTACTGGTATGTTAGAAGAAAATGGCCGTGTAGCTAAAGGAACCATTGACTACCGCGGTAAAGATTTGACAACTCTTCGTAGTAACAAAGATTGGGAGCCGATTCGTGGTGCAAAAATTGCGACTATTTTCCAAGATCCGATGACGAGCTTGGATCCCATTAATACGATTGGGAGCCAAATTACAGAAGTCATAATCAAGCACCAAGGGAAATCAGCTAAAGAAGCTAAAAAAATGGCCATTGATTATATGAGTAAAGTCGGAATTCCAGATGCGGAAAAACGTTTTGAGGAATATCCCTTCCAATACTCAGGTGGTATGCGTCAGCGGATTGTTATTGCTATTGCCTTGGCTTGCCGTCCTGATATTCTTATCTGTGATGAGCCGACAACAGCCCTCGATGTAACTATTCAAGCGCAGATTATTGATTTGCTCAAATCCTTGCAGCAAGAATATCATTTCACAACCATCTTTATTACGCACGACCTTGGAGTTGTAGCTAGTATTGCAGATAAGGTTGCGGTCATGTATGCTGGTGAGATTATAGAATACGGTACAGTTGAAGAAATTTTCTACGAGCCAAAACATCCTTACACATGGAGCTTGCTATCCAGCTTGCCTCAGCTAGCAGATGCAAACGGTGCCCTTTACTCGATTCCTGGAACGCCACCGTCTCTTTATTCACCAATCAAAGGGGATGCCTTTGCTTTGCGCTCTGACTATGCCATGTCAATTGACTTTGAAGAAGCAGCGCCGGCTTTCAATGTGTCTGATACTCATTGGGCTAAGACTTGGTTGCTCCACGAAGACGCACCTAAGGTTAATAAACCAGAGATTATCGAAAACCTACATGAAAAAATTCGTTCAAAAATGGGCTTCAATCAATTAGAAGCTTAGGAGGAAGGAAATGACTGAAAAATTAGTTGAAATTAAAGATTTAGAAATTTCCTTCGGCGAAGGAAGTAAGAAATTTGTAGCAGTAAAAAATGCAAATTTCTTCATCAACAAGGGGGAAACTTTCTCTCTTGTAGGAGAATCAGGCTCTGGTAAGACTACTATTGGTCGAGCTATTATCGGACTTAATGATACCAGTGCAGGTGATATCTTCTATGAAGGCAAAAAGATTAATGGTAAAAAGTCAAAAGCAGAAGAAGCGGACTTGATTCGTAAGATTCAGATGATTTTCCAAGATCCAGCTGCCAGTCTGAATGAGCGTGCTACTGTTGATTACATCCTTTCTGAGGGTCTCTATAATTACCATTTATTTGACAGTGAAGAAGATCGTCAAAGAAAAGTCAAAGATATTATCAATGAAGTTGGCTTGTTGGCTGAGCATTTAACTCGCTATCCTCATGAATTCTCTGGTGGACAGCGTCAGCGGATTGGGATTGCTCGTGCTTTGGTCATGCAACCAGATTTCGTAATTGCAGATGAGCCTATCTCTGCCTTGGACGTGTCTGTTCGGGCTCAGGTTCTGAATCTATTGAAAAAATTCCAAAAAGAATTAGGCCTGACATATCTCTTTATTGCCCATGACCTTTCGGTAGTTCGTTTTATTTCTGATCGTATCGCCGTAATTTATAAAGGAGTCATTGTAGAAGTGGCGGAGACAGAGGAGTTGTTCAACCATCCTGTCCATCCCTACACACAATCCTTGCTCTCGGCTGTTCCAATCCCAGACCCAATCTTAGAGCGTAAAAAAGTATTGAAGGTCTATAATCCTGAACAGCACGATTATTCTGTTGATAAACCAGAAATGGCAGAGATTCGTCCAGGACACTACGTCTGGGCTAATAAAGCTGAACTCGAAAAGTATAAACAAGAACAAGAATAGAAAAAATGTCCGAAAGGGCATTTTTTTGCTCATTAAAAAAGATATAGAATGTAAGTCAATTGACCAGCCACAAAGGGAAGTAATATCATCCACTAACTTAAAAACAATAATTTTTTAAAAAATATTA
>NZ_GL890993.1:0-102682 GCF_000212855.1 Streptococcus sanguinis SK355 | reverse complement strand
AGCTTCATCAAAGTGCAGCGAATGGTTTAGAGAATTGTGAGATTTGATATTGTATTCAATTTTGAGTTGACAAGGCTTGTCTGAGAGGACAGGAACGTTAATTCAATAGTTAAGTGACGATAGCCTAGGAGATACACCTGTACCCATGCCGAACACAGCAGTTAAGCCCTAGAACGCCGGAAGTAGTTGGGGATTGCCCCCTGTGAGATATGGAAGTCGCTTAGCGTTTATCCGCCATAGCTCAGTTGGTAGTAGCGCATGACTGTTAATCATGATGTCGTAGGTTCGAGTCCTACTGGCGGAGTTTCAAAGAGGTTTTTACCTCTTTTTATTTTTAGTGATAGATATAATGGAGACAAGGTATTCTATAGTCTTATTGATGAGCTATGAAACTTCTATTAGTACTTAGTGTATTCTAAAGTTTGACTTTGTATTCTTTATAGTTGAATGAAAAAAGCAGAAGTTAGTCTGAGACTGGTTTCTGCTTTTTTGATTAGAGTTTATTTGATAAAAATGGTTCCTAGGTCTGGTCTTACTCCTGTGTTTGGGGTTCAAAGAAAGCTCGGTAAAGTGCACGAATGGCCGCTTTTTCCTGATTTTTTTCAACAACAAACATGATGGACACTTCGCTTGAGCCTTGGGACATCATTTGAATGTTGATGTTGTTTTCTGAAAGAGCTTTGGTTGCAGTGGCTGTAACCCCGATATGACTTTTCATTTTTTCACCAACAATCATGATAATGGAAAGGTCGTGTTCAATTTCTGCATGATCAACCTCAGCTTTTTGGACAAGTTGTCGAAGGATCTCTTCCTCTTTGATAGGAGTTAATTCGCGCTCGCGCAAGATAATAGAGAGGTCGTCGATTCCTGTAGGCATATGCTCCCAACCAATATTCAGATCTTCAAGAATTTGAAGGACTCGTTTACCAAAGCCGATTTCTCTGTTCATCAGGTATTTGGACATGTTAATGCTGACAAAGCCTGCATCTCCAGCAATTCCAACGACCGGTAGATGGTCCTTGCTGTGTTTATGAACAATTTGAGTACCTGGATGTTCTGGATTGTTGGTGTTTTTAATAACCAGAGGAATTTTACCGCGGTATGCTGGAAGCAGAGCTTCATCATGGAGAACAGTAAAGCCTGCGTAGGCTAATTCACGCATTTCACGATAGGTTAGCTCGGGAATGGAATGCGGTTTGTGGACAATACCAGGATGGGCAGCAAAAATGCCATCAACATCGGTAAAGTTTTCATAAATATCTGCTTTAACACCCGCAGCAATGATTGAACCTGTAATATCGGAACCACCACGGGAGAAAGTACAGATTTGATCACCTTGAGTAACACCAAAGAAACCAGGGATAACTAGAACTTCATCAGAATTGTTGAGTTCTTCTATTTTGTCATAGCTGGAAGGGAGAATTCGAGCATTACCTGGCTCATTGGAAACAAGGAGTCCTGCTTCTCTCGGATGTACATAGCTAGCTGGAACGCCATTTTGACTGAAATAAGCTGCAATTAATTTGGCGTTGTTGTTTTCTCCTGCTGCAAGAAAAGTATCATAAAGAAATGCGTTATCTTCAATTGGCAAAGTTGCAAGGCTTGTGATGCTTTTGGAAATTTTCTCCAGAACTTTTGGTTTCAAACCTAATTCTGCAACCATATCTGCATAGCGATTGATAATCCACTGTTGGTTTGGTGTGACATCATTTCCTGCAATATATTCTCGGTAATATTTAATCAGGGCATCGGTTACTTTGATATCGTCGTCGTGGCGTTTTCCTGGCGCTGATACTACAACAAATCGACGTTCAGGATCAGATTTGACAATATTCAAAACTTTTTCTAATTGAGTCGCAGAAGCCAGTGAACTTCCACCAAATTTTACAACTTTCATTGGTTCTCCTATCTTATTTTAAAAATTATAACAAAATTCTGAAAATTATTCAAACGCAGTTTTTATACTATTTTTATCCAAATTATTACTTTTACACTTCAAATTTGAAGAGCATCTAATTTTTCCCATTTTTTATTTCCTTTCTTTTATATTTTATGATAAAATATAAGTTGTGTATAATTTGAATGTCAAATTATTTAATAATAAAACAAAACGGCTGATTTGAGATCGGGTCGGGAATGGAGCTGAAATGACATTTAATGGAATTCTCTATCATGTAGCAGATGAGGTAGCAACGATTACTTTTAATCGTCCTGAAGTTTCAAATGGCTTTAATATTCCTATGTGTGAGGAAATTTTAGAGGCTATTGAACTTGCTGCAAAGGATGAGTCCGTCAAATTTTTAGTTATCAATGCGAATGGTAAGGTTTTTTCAGTAGGTGGTGACTTGGCTGAGATGCAGAGAGCTGTTAGTGATGATGACGTCCAATCCTTGGTGAAAATCGCCGAACTGGTGAATGATATTTCTTTTGCTATGAAACGTCTGCCTAAGCCAGTTATCATGAGTGTTGATGGTCCTGTTGCTGGTGCGGCTGCTAATATGGTCGTTGCAGCAGATTTCTGTATTGCCACTGAAAAATCCCGCTTCATTCAGGCCTTTGTTGGGGTTGGTCTGGCGCCAGATGCTGGCGGTCTTTTCTTACTGACTCGTGCTATCGGGGTGACTCGGGCGACCCATCTGGTTATGACTGGTGAAGCTCTGACTGCAGAGAAAGCTCTGGATTATGGCTTGCTTTATAAAGTCTGTGAAGCAGAGAAATTGGAAAAAGCAACGGAACAGTTGCTGAAGAAGCTCAAACGCGGTTCTCTGAATTCTTACAGAGCCATGAAAGAAATGGTCTGGAAGAGTTTGTTTGGCGGCTGGTCTGAGTATGCTGAGCTAGAATTGGAGCTTCAGAAATCGCTGGCTTTCACAGAAGATTTCAAAGAGGGAGTTCGGGCATACTCTGAGAAGCGTCGTCCAAACTTCACAGGTAAATAATGTATTGGTTCAAAGTTGCTTATTTTGCAAGTTGTTTACGAAAATATTTGAAAATCAAATTAATTTTCAAAAAAGCTTGCAAATTGTTTTTCCATCTGATAAAATTTGATTGTCAAAGTATTTTCTTAAGGAGGTATGGTTTTGAATTTTCAGTTAGTAAATGATTACTTAACGTCTATTTTCAATAATGTCTTGGTTATTGAAGAATCGAGCCTAAGAAGCAGTCGCTTCAACGATGTCTCCATTAAGGAAATGCATACGATAGATGTTATCGGCACAACCCCAAATGCTACTCCAAGTGATATATCACGAGAATTGATGGTTACTTTGGGGACTGTTACGACTAGTTTGAATAATCTGGAGCGTAAGGGGTATATTGAGCGGCGTCGGTCGGAAGTTGACCGTCGTGTGGTGCATCTGAATTTGACAAAGAATGGGCGGCTTTTGTATCGTCTTCACAAGCGATTCCACAACCGCATGGTCATGCAGGTAGTGGATGGGATGAGTCCAGAAGAGAGACAAGTGATGCAAAAGGGTCTGCAAAATTTATATAGTTTCCTAGAGGATTTGAAATAATGAACTATGCTAAGATTAGCCAGGTGGCTCATTATGCTCCCCGTCAGGTTGTCAGCAATGATGATCTAGCCGAGATTATGGATACCAGTGATGAGTGGATTTCAAGTCGAACTGGGATTAAAAACCGCCATTTATCGTCAGATGAAACGACCAGTGATTTAGCTACAAAAGTAGCAGAGAATTTGCTGCAAAAGTCAGGGATTTCTGCTCAAGACCTTGACTTTATCATTGTTGCCACCATTACGCCGGATTCTTTAATGCCTTCAACAGCTGCTAGAGTACAGGCAAACATCGGTGCTAAGAATGCCTTTGCCTTTGATTTGACGGCAGCCTGTAGTGGCTTTATCTTCGCACTATCTACTGGGGAAAAATTTATTTCTTCAGGCCGTTATCAAAAAGGTCTAGTCATAGGAAGTGAGACGCTCTCTAAGACTGTAGATTGGTCGGATCGTTCAACAGCGGTTCTCTTTGGAGATGGTGCTGGTGGTGTCCTGTTGGAAAGTGCTTCAGAACAGCATTTTTTGTCAGAAAGTCAGTTTACGGACGGATCTCGCGGAGATAGTCTGACCTGCGGAAAAATCGGTTTGGCTTCACCTTTTTCTGAAAAAGGTGAGAATCAGCCTTATCTGACAATGGACGGTAGAGCTATTTTCGATTTTGCTATTCGTGATGTTGCTCGTTCTATCAAAGAAACCATCGAAAGCAGTCAGCTTTCAGCGGAAGATTTGGATTTTCTGTTGCTGCATCAGGCCAATATCCGTATTTTGGATAAAATGGCTAAGAAGCTTGGTGTTGCTCGGGAGAAACTTCCGGCCAACATGATGGAATATGGTAATACTAGTGCAGCTAGCATCCCGATTTTATTATCTGAGTGTGTCGAGCAAGGACTGATCAAACTGAACGGAAATCAGACAATTTTGATGTCAGGTTTCGGTGGAGGTTTGACATGGGGCACGCTTATTGTTACAATTTAGTTAATCAAGTGGAAACACATGATAAAAAATATATTATTTTTAAAGGAGTCTATCCATGGCAGTATTTGAAAAAGTACAAGAAATTATCGTTGAAGAACTTGGCAAAGAGCCATCAGAAGTTACTCTTGAGTCAACTTTCGATGATCTTGAAGCAGATTCATTGGACTTGTTCCAAGTGATTTCAGAAATTGAAGATGCATTTGACATCCAAATCGAAACTGAAGAAGGTTTGAACACAGTTGGTGATTTGGTTGCTTATGTAGAAGAAAAAACTAAATAAGCAAGTAACTGAGAGTATCGAAAGATATTCTCTCTTGTTTAGGTAATAGTTTGACTGTCAAAGTAAAGAAAATACATCTAGCATGTGGTAGTTTGAGATCAAGCTATTACTTAAGCAATGATAAAAGGAAGGTATTATGCAAACACGTATTACAGAATTATTGAATATTGATTATCCTATTTTCCAAGGCGGGATGGCCTGGGTTGCTGATGGTGACTTGGCTGGCGCGGTTTCAAAAGCTGGCGGTCTTGGTATCATCGGTGGCGGAAATGCACCCAAGGAAGTGGTAAAGGCTAATATTGACAAGATTAAGTCTTTGACGGACCGTCCTTTCGGAGTTAACATCATGCTCCTTTCTCCTTTTGCAGACGACATTGTGGATCTCGTCATTGAAGAGGGAGTAAAAGTAGTAACAACTGGTGCGGGTAATCCAAGCAAGCACATGGCTCGTTTCCATGAAGCGGGGATTACAGTTATCCCTGTTGTGCCAAGTGTAGCCTTGGCTAAGCGGATGGAAAAAATCGGTGCGGATGCAGTCATCGCAGAAGGTATGGAAGCTGGTGGCCACATCGGGAAATTGACTACCATGTCCTTGGTTCGTCAGGTTGCAGAAGCAGTTAGCATTCCGGTTATTGCTGCCGGTGGTATTGCGGATGGTTCTGGGGCTGCAGCTGGATTTATGCTGGGAGCCGAGGCCGTTCAGGTCGGAACTCGCTTTGTCGTCGCTAAGGAATCCAATGCCCATCAGAACTACAAGGACATGATTTTGAAGGCCCGCGATATTGATACGACTATCTCTGCCCAGCATTTCGGTCATGCGGTTCGTGCTATTAAGAATAAGCTGACGCGTGATTTCGAAAAGGCAGAAAAAGAAGCCTTCAAGCAAGAAAATCCAGATTTGACTGTTTTTGAAAATCTTGGAGCTGGTGCTTTGGCTAATGCGGTTGTTCGTGGAGATGTGGAAAATGGTTCCGTCATGTCTGGTCAAATTGCTGGTTTAATCAGTAAGGAAGAAACAGTCGAAGAAATCCTCAAAGATATCTACTATGGTGCTGCTGAGAAGATTCAGCAGGAGGCAAAACGTTGGGCAGGAGTAACTAGAAATGACTAAAAGAGCCTTTCTCTTTGCCGGTCAGGGAGCGCAGTACCTTGGAATGGGGCGCGAGCTTTATGATCAGTATGAGCTTGTGCGGTCAACTTTTGATGAGGCTAGCCAAGTTCTAGGCTATGATGTCCGAGCTTTAATCGATCAGGATGAGGAAAAGCTCAATCAAACTCGCTATACGCAACCGGCTATTTTAACGACTTCAGTAGCTATTTATCGCCTCTTAGCTGATAAGGGAATAGAGCCTGACATGGTAGCTGGTCTCTCTCTTGGAGAATATTCGGCCTTGGTGGCTGCGGGCGCCCTTGATTTTAAGACGGCGGTGGCCTTGGTTGCTAAGCGTGGCAGCTTTATGGAAGAGGCGGCTCCAGCTGGCTCAGGGAAGATGGTTGCAGTTTTAAATGCTGAGGTTTCTCTCATCGAAGCGGTCTGTCAAGAAGCAAGTGCTATTGGTGTAGTCTCACCAGCTAATTATAATACGCCTAGTCAAATCGTTATTGGCGGAGAAGTAGCAGCGGTGGACAAGGCTGTGGAGCTTTTGAAAGATGCCGGTGTCAAGCGCTTAATCCCACTCAATGTATCTGGACCTTTCCATACGGCGCTTTTAAAGCCAGCCAGCGAACGATTGGCAGAAGTCTTGGAAACAGTTGAGTTTTCAGATTTTGTGCGGCCATTAGTCGGAAATACAGAAGCAACTGTGATGGAAAAAGAGAGAGTCAGAGAGCTTTTGACTCGTCAGGTAATGGAACCGGTGCGCTTTTATGACAGCATTGCTAAAATGCAGGAAGCTGGTGTGACTGAGTTTGTCGAAATTGGTCCTGGCAAAGTTCTGTCTGGTTTTATTAAGAAAATTGATAAGTCTGCGGATGTCCGCCAAGTTGAAGATGTAGAAAGTTTAAATGCTCTTCTAGAAAAATAATGAGGAATCATCATGGAATTACAAAACAAGAATGTATTAATTACTGGGTCCGCTCGCGGAATTGGATTGGCAATTGCGCATAAATTTGCTAGTGTCGGTGCCAATATCATTTTAAACGGACTAGCGGAGATTTCTGATGATGTTTTGGCTGGATTTGCCGGCTATTCTGGGAAAGTTGTAACTGTTATTGGAGATGTTTCCAAAGCTGAAGATGCACAGCGAATGGTAGAAGAAGCCGTTGCGGCTTTGGGATCTGTTGATGTACTGATCAATAACGCTGGTATTACACGTGATAAGCTCATGCTGAAAATGACGGAAGAAGATTTTGAGCGGGTGCTGAAAGTGAATCTTACTGGGGCATTCAATATGACGCAATCAGTCCTGAAACCGATGACAAAAGCTCGTCAGGGTGCTATCATCAGTTTGTCAAGTGTCGTTGGTCTGGCAGGGAATGTCGGTCAGGCTAACTATGCAGCTTCCAAGGCTGGTCTGATTGGTTTTTCTAAATCAGTTGCCCGTGAGGTAGCAGCGCGTAATATCCGTGTCAACTGTATTGCCCCTGGCTTTATCGCATCTGATATGACAGATGTACTTCCAGAAAAAGTAAAGGCTGCGTCTCTGGCACTCATTCCAATGAAGCGTTTTGGTACTCCAGAAGAAGTTGCAGATGTTGCGCTCTTCTTGGCTGGTCAAGAATATCTGACAGGACAAGTCCTCACGATTGATGGCGGATTTACTATGCAGTAAGTCAAAGTTTTTGAATATTAACGAGTATAAAATCAGTTGATTCATCTAAATAAAGGAGCTCAATATGAAACTTAATCGAGTTGTTGTAACAGGATACGGCTTAACTTCACCTATCGGGAATACTCCAGAAGAATTCTGGAATAATTTAAAAGAAGGCAACATTGGAATCGGTCCAATTACTAAATTTGATCATAGTGAATATAGTGTTCACAATGCGGCGGAAATTCAGGATTTCCCTTTTGATAAATATTTTGTCAAAAAGGATACTAACCGTTATGATAATTACACTCTTTATGCGCTTTATGCTTCTCAAGAAGCGGTCAACAATGCTCACTTAGATGTAGATGCCCTGGATAAGGATCGCTTTGGTGTCATTGTAGCTTCAGGTATCGGCGGGATTCAGGAAATTGAAGAACAGGTTGTTCGCTTGCATGAAAAAGGTCCTAAACGTATCAAACCTTTGACCCTGCCAAAAGCTTTGCCAAATATGGGTGCAGGAAATGTAGCGATGCGCTTTGGAGCCAATGGAATCTGTAAGTCTGTCAATACGGCTTGTGCCTCAGCAAACGATGCGATTGGTGAAGCTTTCCGCTCAATTAAATTCGGTTATCAAGATGTGATGCTGGTCGGTGGTTCAGAGGCTTCTATTACACCATTTGCGATTGCTGGTTTCCAAGCTCTGACTGCTCTTTCTACCACAGAAGATCCTAAACGCGCTTCTATTCCTTTTGACAAGGACCGCAATGGTTTTGTCATGGGTGAAGGTTCTGGTATGCTGGTTCTGGAAAGTTTGGAACATGCTGAGAAACGCGGAGCTACTATCTTGGCTGAGGTGGTAGGATACGGCCATACTTGTGACGCTTACCATATGACTTCTCCGCATCCAGAAGGTTTGGGAGCTATCAAGGCTATCAAACAAGCGGTTGAAGAAGCTGAAATTGAGCCAAAAGATGTGGCTTATGTCAATGCTCACGGTACATCAACCCCTGCTAACGAAAAAGGCGAAAGCGGAGCCATTGTTTCCGTCTTTGGTAAAGATGTAGCAGTGTCTTCTACTAAATCCTTTACAGGACACCTGCTCGGTGCAGCGGGCGCAGTTGAGGCTATTGCAACGATTGAAGCAATGCGTCATAGCTATGTGCCCAAAACAGCTGGTACAACAGAGCTTCCAGACTATATTGAAGCCAACGTTATTTACGGTCAAGGTAAGGAACAGGAAATCCCTTATGCGATTTCTAATACATTTGGCTTTGGCGGCCACAATGCCGTTCTTGCCTTTAAACGCTGGGAGGCTTAAAAACCTATGAATATCAACGAAATTAAAGATTTAATGGCGCAGTTTGACCAGTCTAGTCTGCGTGAGTTTTCTTACAAAAATCAGAGCGATGAGCTGACTTTTAGTAAGAATGAAGGTCAGGCTCCAGTTCCAACAGCAAGTGCTGCTCCAATTGTTGCACCTTTGCAGGCTACGAGTGCGCCTGTGATTGAGCCAACTCCTCAAGCAGCTCCGCCTGCAGAGCCAGAGACAGCTTCAGAAGCTCCGGCACCTGCTGCTGAAGGTGATGTTGTAGAAAGTCCTTTGGTTGGTGTAGCTTACTTAGCAGCTGGTCCAGATAAGCCGCCGTTTGTATCTGTTGGAGACCAAGTTAAAAAAGGTCAAACCCTTATGATTATTGAAGCGATGAAGGTCATGAATGAAGTTCCAGCACCTAAAGATGGTCTGGTTACAGAAATTCTGGTTCAGAATGAAGAAATGGTTGAATTTGGGAAAGGGCTGGTACGCATCAAATGATTGATATTAATGCAATAAAAGAAGCACTTCCACACCGCTACCCAATGCTTTTGGTAGACCGCGTTTTGGAAGTTAGTGAAGATGAGATCGTTGCTCTGAAAAATGTGACAGTCAATGAGCCATTCTTTAACGGACATTTTCCTCAATACCCGGTTATGCCAGGTGTCTTGATTATGGAAGCTCTGGCTCAAACAGCCGGTGTGCTGGAATTGTCTAAAGAAGAAAATAAGGGCAAACTGGTCTTCTACGCTGGCATGGACAAGGTTAAGTTCAAGAAGCAAGTTGTACCAGGTGACCAGCTGATTATGACAGCTAAGTTTGTCAAGCGCCGCGGAACGATTGCGGTTGTAGAGGCGAAAGCAGAAGTTGACGGAAAACTTGCAGCCAGCGGTACTTTGACCTTTGCGATTGGCCAGTAGATAAAAGGAGCTTTCACCATGTTTCGTAAAATTTTAATTGCTAACCGTGGGGAAATTGCGGTCAGAATCATTCGTGCAGCCCGCGAGTTGGGAATTGATACGGTAGCTGTTTATTCAACGGCTGACAAGGAAGCACTCCATACCTTACTGGCTGATGAGGCCGTCTGCATCGGTCCAGCCAAGTCCACTGATTCTTATCTGAATATGAATGCAGTCCTGTCTGCTGCTGTTCTGACAGGTGCAGAAGCCATTCATCCTGGTTTTGGTTTTTTGAGCGAAAACTCTAAATTTGCGACTATGTGCGAAGAAGTCGGCATTAAGTTTATTGGACCTTCAGGTGCTGTTATGGACCTGATGGGGGACAAGATTAATGCTCGGGCTCAGATGATTAAGGCGAAAGTACCGGTTATCCCAGGTTCTGATGGAGAAGTCCATACTTCTGAAGAAGCCTTGGAAGTCGCTGAAAAGATAGGCTATCCAGTCATGCTTAAAGCTTCTGCTGGCGGCGGCGGCAAGGGTATTCGTAAGGTTGAAAAGGCTGAGGATTTAGTAGCGGCCTTTGAGTCTGCTTCTAGCGAAGCAAAAGCAGCTTTTGGTAATGGTGCCATGTATATGGAGCGAGTAATCTATCCAGCGCGCCATATTGAAGTGCAGATTCTGGCAGATCAGCAGGGGCATGTGGTCCACTTGGGCGAGCGGGATTGCTCTTTGCAGCGTAATAATCAGAAAGTGCTAGAAGAAAGTCCATCTGTGGCAATTGGGAAAACCTTGCGTCAGAAGATTGGTGAAGCAGCTGTTCGGGCTGCTCAGTCTGTCGGTTATGAAAATGCTGGTACAATTGAGTTTCTGCTTGATGAAGCCAAGGGTGAATTCTACTTTATGGAGATGAACACTCGGGTGCAGGTTGAGCATCCAGTGACCGAGTTTGTCACTGGTGTGGATATTGTAAAAGAGCAAATCAAGATTGCAAACGGTCAAGAACTGTCTTTCAATCAGGATGATGTGGAAATCCGAGGGCATGCGATTGAGTGTCGGATCAATGCTGAAAATCCAGCCTTTAACTTTGCGCCAAGTCCTGGTAAGATTTCAAATGTTTATCTGCCAAGCGGTGGAGTGGGGCTGCGTGTGGATTCGGCCGTCTATCCTGGCTACACCATCCCCCCTTACTACGATAGCATGATTGCGAAGATAATTGTTCATGGTGAAAATCGTTTTGATGCTCTGATGAAGATGCAACGTGCACTCTATGAACTAGAAATTGATGGTGTTGTAACCAACAGCGGCTTCCAACTGGACTTAATCTCAGATCCTAATGTAATTGCTGGTGATTATGACACAGCCTTTCTCATGGAGAAGTTCCTTCCGGCTTATCAAGAGAAACAATAGATACGACATTTAAGAGCTGCACTGTAAACTCGAAAGACAGCGGCTCTTGCTGTTTGATGTGCCTGAGTATAAAATCTTGAAAAGGAGAAGACGTAAACGATGGCTTTGTTTTCAAAGAAGGATAAATATATCCGTATCAATCCTAATCGAGCGAGTCGGGAAAAGCCTCAAGCAAAGCCTGAGGTACCAGACGAACTCTTTTCGAAATGCCCAGGTTGTAAGCATACCATTTACCAAAAGGATCTTGGGAATGACAGTGTGTGCCCTAACTGTGGCTATAATTTCCGTATTTCTGCTCATGAGCGCTTAAATCTAACCGTGGATGAGAACAGTTTTGAGGAGATGTTCACTGGAATTGAAACCAAGGATCCTCTGAACTTCCCTAACTATCAGGAGAAATTAGCTCTTACCCGCGAGAAGACAGGGTTGGATGAGGCGGTTCTGACTGGGACGGCTAGTATCAAGGGGCATAAAACGGCTCTTGGAATCATGGATTCAAACTTTATCATGGCATCTATGGGGACAGTAGTGGGTGAAAAGATTACCCGCCTCTTTGAGTATGCAACAGAGCATAAATTGCCAGTCGTTCTGTTTACGGCTTCTGGTGGTGCCCGCATGCAGGAGGGCATTATGAGTTTGATGCAGATGGCTAAGGTCTCTGCTGCTGTACAGCGTCACTCCGCAGCAGGCCTCTTCTATTTGACTGTCTTGACAGATCCGACAACTGGTGGTGTCACAGCCTCTTTTGCTATGGAGGGTGATATTATTCTGGCTGAAACTCAGGCTCTTGTTGGGTTTGCCGGTCGTCGGGTTATTGAGTCCACAGTTCGTGAGAAGCTGCCAGATGATTTTCAAAAGGCTGAATTTCTCATGGAGCATGGTTTTGTAGATGCCATCGTCAAGCGTGGTGATATGAGAGATACACTTGCTACCCTATTAGCATTCCATGGAGGTCAAGCATGACAAAAATCACTCGGATTATTAAAGAAGCGCGTGATCAGGCTCGTTTGACTGCGCTGGATTTTGCACAAGGAATTTTTGATAACTTTGTTGAGTTGCATGGGGATCGCTCTTTTCGAGATGACGGTGCGGTGATTGGAGGTATCGGGACGCTAAACGGTCAGCCTGTAACAGTGGTCGGTATTCAAAAGGGTCGCAATTTGCAGGACAATCTGCGACGAAACTTTGGACAGCCGCATCCGGAAGGCTACCGTAAGGCCCTGCGCCTCATGAAACAGGCGGAAAAATTTGGCCGTCCTGTGGTAACCTTTATCAATACGGCAGGTGCCTATCCTGGTGTCGGTGCTGAGGAGCGTGGTCAAGGGGAAGCTATTGCCCGCAATTTGATGGAAATGAGCAATCTCAAAGTACCGATTATTGCCATCATCATTGGTGAAGGTGGCTCAGGCGGAGCCTTGGCTTTGGCTGTAGCAGACAAGGTCTGGATGCTGGAAAACTCTATGTATGCAGTTCTTAGTCCAGAAGGCTTTGCTTCTATCCTCTGGAAAGACGGCAGCCGAGCTATGGAAGCGGCAGAGCTGATGAAAATTACTTCACACGAGCTCTTGCAGATGGAAGTGGTAGATAAGGTCATTCCTGAAAGAGGCTTTAACAACCATGAATTACTGGCTGCAGTGAAAGAAGAAATCGCAACTGAGTTGAATAGTTTGTCTCAGCTCCCCTTGGAGCAATTACTGGAAAATCGCTACCAGAGATTCAGGAAATATTAAAAAATCGAAGCCAAAAGGCTTCTTTTTCTCGTTTCGGATTCTTGTTTGGAATTGATGTGGAGCCACCTTACGAGGGAAATATATTTTAGTTTGAAAAATCGCATTATATTCTCTTTATAGGACTTATATAAAATATATATTATACAAGCTATTGGTCCTATGTTAAGATAGTTTCTAATTAAAAGAAATGAGGTTTCATATGTCAGAATTTACTATCCACACAATTGAGTCCGCACCAGCCGAGGTAAAAGAAGTCTTGGAAACTGTTCAAAAAGATAACGGTGGCTACATTCCCAATCTTATCGGTCTTTTAGCCAATGCGCCAACGGCTTTGGAAACATATCGGACGGTTGGAGCCATCAATCGCCGTAACAGCCTGACACCGACTGAGCGTGAAGTAGTGCAGATAACGGCTGCAGTTACCAACGGTTGTGCTTTCTGTGTAGCGGGTCATACAGCTTTTTCAATCAAGCAGATTCAAATGAATGATGATCTTTTGGAGGCTCTGCGCAATCGTACTCCGATTGATACAGATCCGAAGCTAGATACGCTTGCTAAATTTACCATTGCTGTCATTAATACTAAGGGACGGGTCGGAGATGAGGCGTTAGCAGACTTCCTAGAAGCAGGCTATACGCATGAGAATGCTCTGGATGTAGTTCTGGGTGTCAGCCTTGCGACCCTTTGCAATTATGCCAATAATCTGGCCAACACGCCAATTAATCCGGAATTGCAGCCTTATGCCTAGTCTTTGAGGAGGTGGCAAATGACATTTTTTTCAGAAGAGTTTATCAACTGGTTGGATGACCACGCTGACCAAATTGACAAAGAATCCTGTGCAGCAGGCAATCAATTGATTGAGCGTATCGCTACTGAAGGAGCCTTTCGGGTTGGAGTTCCAGAAGAGCTAGGAGGCCGAGGTGGCAATGATACGGATGTGATTGAAGTGCTCAAGGAGCTGGCTCACCATTCCTTGACCGCTTCCTTTATCTCTTGGGGGCAAAGAACCTTTATTGATAACGTCTTAAAGTCTGCTAATCCCTACTTTAGAGACCATTATTTGGAAGGGCTTCTGTCAGGAGAATATGCAGGTGCGACAGCCCTGTCCAATGCTGTCAAATTCCTGTCGGACCTAGAGGAGTTAAATGTCTCTATTGTAGAAGAAGACGGGAATCTTTATCTCAAGGGGCGTCTGCCTTGGGTAACCAATGCTCGCGCGGATCGCTTCCTCAGCATATTTGTTGCTGGTTTCGAAGACGGGAGCCACCAGCCGCTGGTTCTGGCTGTGCCATCTGACGCAGAGAATTTTTCCCGTTCAGCGGATTTAGAGTTTGTATCTCTACAAGGAGGAAATACAGCTGCCCTGACCTTTAACCATGTGCCTTTGCAAGAGGAATGGATTCTTGCACAAGATGCCCTGGAATTTTTGGCAGAAAATCGCCCAGCTTTTCTCGGTTATCAGTTTGGTCTGGCTCTTGGCCTAGCAGAGAAATCGCTGGCGGAGGTCGAAGCTAATCTGTCAGTCCGCTCTATTTTGAGAGAGGAGTGGGAGGAGCAAGTGGCTGCTCTGACTGCGATCCAGGATCAGCTCTATAGAGGTCTTCTCCGGCCTGGTTATTTTGTTGAGCGTCCTAAGGAGCTCTTCCAGCTGCGAATTGATATAGTTGATGTGGTAGCCCAAAGTCTGCTCTTGGAGCTGCAGGCTAGTGGAGGCAGAGGGTATTTGAGTAATTCGACTTCTGGCTTTATCCGCCGTTGGAACGAAGGAGCTTTTCTTCCCATTGTCTCACCGAGTGCAGTCCAGCTGCGGCATATTTTAGAAGTTTCATAGAAATGATGGCAAACAAACATTTGATTGTCATTGAAAAGGGACTTCAAGACATTACTATAAAGGAGTTGCTTCGTGAACAGCAAACGACCGCCCATCCTCTTATCTGGGTTGATTCTAGGCCTATTTGGTTTAGGTAATCTTTTACTGAACTACCACTCTATCTTTTTCCACTTCTTGAATGGTCTGGCTTTGATACTTTGGCTTTATCTGACACTGGCTTTAGTGCTGTCATTTTCGGACTATCGGCAAGATTTGCAAAAGGCCCCTTTCTTATCGAGCTTTGCGACTTATCCTATGGCTAGTATGCTTTTAGCTTCTTACCTAAGCAAGCTTGGTTTACTTTGGATGGGTCAGCTGCTTTGGTACTTTGCCTTGCTGCTGCATATTGTTCTAATAGCTATCTTTACTTGGAAGTATGTGCTTAAGGCTGAGAGGTTATCTTTGACCCCGAGCTGGACGGTCCTATATGTTGGATTAGCCATGGCAAGCTTGACTCAGGGTGTCGTTCATCAGCCGTTTTTGGGCTATTTGGCTTGGTTTTTTGCTCTGCTACTGAGTTTGATTCTCTATCCCTTGTTTTACAAGGTTAGGCGGTCACAAAGACTGCCTGATGCTTTAAAGCCGCAGTGGGGCATTTACTGTGCGCCTTTCTCGCTCCTGCTGGGAAGCTATATCCGTTTGGCTGGTTCTGATGCAGAAGGTTGGTTTGTTGCCTTGCTTCTCCTCTTATCGCAGGGCTTTTATCTCTTGGTCCTATGGCTTTTACCTCGCATTTTCCGACTGGGGCCTCAGCTTAGCTGGTCAGCTTTGACCTTTCCTCTTGTCAATACAGCTTTTGCCCTGAAACTGGGACTTGATTATCTAGGTTGGACCTGGCTTGTTTGGCTAAGCCACGCAGAAGCTCTGCTAGCTTTCGTAATCGTCCTCTATGTTTGTTTTTACTATGCAGTCTCATTGCGAGCCAGAAAGATAACAAAAAATCCGAGATGATACTCTTTGAAAATCTGTTTTTGATTCTCTCTGAGTTGATCTCGGATTTTTTTAATTTTAGCAAAATAAGTCTGAACTTAGACCTAATGATACAGGCAAAGTATCAGAATAATCTGATTTTTATTTTGGCGTGATGACTTCTAAGCCACCCATGTACGGACGCAGAACCTCTGGGATAGTCACAGAGCCATCTTCGTTTTGGTAATTTTCTAAGATAGCTGCTACTGTGCGTCCGACAGCCAGTCCAGAACCGTTGAGAGTATGAAGGAGTTTGACCTTGCCATCTGCTTCGTCACGGTAGCGGATTTGAGCTCGACGAGCTTGGAAATCTTCTGTGTTTGAGCAACTAGAGATTTCACGGTAGGTGTTCTGAGCAGGAATCCAAACTTCCAAGTCGTAGGTCTTAGCAGCCGAGAAGCCCATATCTCCGGTACAGAGTGCTACAACGCGGTAAGGTAAATTCAGCTTTTGCAGGATGTTTTCAGCGTTGGCAGTCATCTTTTCCAGCTCTTGATAAGATTCTTCTGGCTTGGCAAATTTCACCATTTCAACCTTGTGGAATTGGTGCAGACGGATGAGACCGCGCGTGTCACGACCAGCAGAGCCAGCTTCAGAGCGAAATGACGGACTCATAGCTGTGAAGTAGATTGGCAATTCTTTGCCGTCTAGAATTTCGTCTCGATAGTAGTTGGTCAGCGGAACTTCAGCAGTTGGAATCAGAACGAAGTTGGTATCGCTTAGCTCAAACGTATCTTCTTTGAACTTAGGATATTGCCCAGTCCCAAACATAGAATCATGGTTGACCATATAGGGAGTGATGACTTCTGTATAGCCTTCTTTGCCATGTTCGTCCAGCATAAAATTGTAGATAGCACGCTCAAGTCTTGCTCCCAAGCCCTTATAGAAGAGGAAGCGAGCACCAGTAACTTTTGCTCCACGCTCCCAGTCCAAGATGTCCAAGTCTTCACCTAAATCCCAGTGAGCCTTAGCTTCAAAGTCAAATTCGCGCGGTGTCCCCCAGCGACGAACTTCGACATTTTCGTCCTCGTCTGCTCCGACAGGAACACTTTCGTGCGGGATATTAGGCAGAGTGGTAGTGAATTCAGTCAACTTAGCGTCTAGCTCAGCCAAGGTTGCGTCTAAGTTCTTGACTTCAGCAGAAAGTTTTTGCATGGCAGCAATCTTGTCATCTGCATTTTCTTTATTGCGTTTAGCTTGGGCAATTTCAGCAGAAACAGTATTGCGCTCTGCCTTTAGTGCCTCAACCTTGACCAATAAATCTCGTCGCTCTTCATCAATAGATTTCATTTGATTGAGTGTAGCTGCATCGACTCCACGGTTGGCCAATTTTTCAGCGACTGAATCAAAGTCCGTACGGATGCGTTTTAAATCTAACATAGGTACCTCCAAAAATAAAAAACACTTTATGAAACTGTTGGAGCGGCAGAGCCGCGGTTCCATCCAACTTCACTAAAGTGCACTTGCTTAATTATTCATTTTTAAACTAACGGTAGAATTTCCTATTTTCTTCTTATCTGCTCACAGCCACCGCAGACTTTCTGAAAAGTGCCCAATAGTACTTATCCGTTTCGACTATTATACAGGATTTTCCGGAAAATGTAAATCCCAGGATAGGAAAAATCTTGACAGAAAAAGATAACTATGTTATCTTTAAATAAAGGTAACGTTGTTACCTAAAGGAGTTCTTATGGTAAAACAAACAACGCGCGACCGTATGATTGAGAAGGCAAGCCAGCTTATCAGAGAATATGGCTATCAGAATATCCCCCTGAGGAAACTGGCATCTCTGCTGGGGGTTACGACTGGTGCTTTTTACAAGGCTTTTGAGAATAAGGAGGATCTTTATTATCAGGTCTGTCTTTTGGAAAACCAGAAGCAGCTTAAGCGTTTAGAGGAGCAGTATCTAGATGGAGTCTCTGCTCCTTTGGATTGCATTTGGCAGATAGGACTCTTTCTTTTATCGGAATATAAGACTAACAGTCAGATGATGGATTTTCTCTTTTTCAGCCCTGTGGCGACAGAGGCTTACCGGAAAGGTGAGCTTCTGGAAATCGGGAATAAGACGGTGGCTTATCTGGATAGGCTGCCTATTGAGAGTCAGAAAGAGAAAAAGATTCTCTTGCTCAAGCTGGATACCTTCATCACAGGCTATGGCCATTTTATTGCTAAAGGCTTGGAGCCTTTTGATGAGGAAATCTATCGCTCAATGTTCAATGATTTACTAGGAGGTTACAAACATGATTAAAAATCTCATTGTTTATGCACATCCCTATGATAAAAGCTTTAACCATGCTATTTTAGAGCAGGTTCAGGACTTGTTGGAGAAGAAAGGTCAGACCTATGAGCTGATTGATCTTTATGAGGATGGTTTTAATCCTGTCTATACCAAGGAAGAGCTAGCGCTTTTTAATAAAGGGCAGGCACTAGACCCGCTGGTTTTAAAATATCAGGAAGCTCTTGCATCCTGTGACCGCCTTATCATAATTTTTCCTATCTGGTGGGCAGATATGCCAGCTATTGTCAAAGGCTTTGAAGATAAGGTCTTTTTGAAAAATAAGATTTACGAGGAGACGAAGACTCGCCAGTTAGTTGGTCGTCTGACCAATATTAAAGAGGTATTGGCTATTACTACCTCTGCAGCACCGACCTTCTATCTTAAGTATTTCTGTGGTGACGTCGTCAAGAAAGCTATGTTGGGCCATACCTTTAAGTCTATCGGAGCTAGACAGCGCCGTTGGTTAAATTTCGGGAATATTTCTCAGTCTACAGCTGAAAAACGGCAGGCTTTTTTAGAAAAACTAGCAGAAAAGATTTGAAGAGGTAGTTATCATGATTCGTTTTAGAAGAGCAGATGAAAGGGATCTTGCTGCTGCGGTCTCGGTTTTAACTGCTGCTTTTGCTGAGCATGAGGTCTACAGAGAAAAATTCCGTCCTCTCTTTGGCAGCAGCCAGTCTTATATTGATTTTCTAAATAGATTGCATGCAGTTATGGTTAAGGCGGCGATGCGTCATCATATTTGCCTACTTGCTGAAGTGGACGGACGTCTTATGGCGGTCGCTACTATTCATAAGCTCGGTAGCCATCCTGTCGGTATACTTTCCTTTTTGCGGGCAGGAGCATGGAGGATGTGGCAATATATTCCCCAGCTTTTAGCCTTTCAAAAAGTCTTTGGGGAGGGCAGTAAAGAAGCTAAGAAAAGGGGTGTTTCAACTCTTTATCTTGAACTACTGGGTGTGCTTCCTGATTATCAAGGACAGGGAGTTGGCGGTCTTTTTATCTCAAAGGGACTTGAGCTACTTGCCAAAGAAGAGAAATGTCAGCGGCTTACTTTGATTACTCATACAGAAAGCAACTGTCATTTTTACAAAAAGAACGGATTTAAACAACTAGATGTCCGTGATGTTGAAGGTGTCAAGACATGGACTTTCGAGAAAAATTTAGCTGATGTTTATACTTTTTAAAATCTAATGATGCGGTCTTGCATTGATAATGTTAGCTTACCCCACCCTATCATTTCAAGGGGCTGAAATAGTGCATTCTCAGATTGTTTCACTTTCCAATTTTTGTGCTAGCTCCATTTTGTTGATACAAGCAGTCTTTGTCTTAGTCGAAAATATAAAAAATAAGGTTGAAACTTTTTCAACCTTATTTTTTCTTCTTAAAGGTTCCAGCAATTTTTTGTAACAGAGTCGGCAATCTAACTACTTTGTCATTGCCGATATGCTCCCGCGCAATTTTGAGAATCTTACCAGAGTCTTTGGAGGCAAAGAGAAACTTCCCTTTGTCAGTCCAGATTTCAAAGTGGCGGCTGACTTTCTTGCCAGAAACATTGGCACCGATAGCAGTGATGCTAGTCCAAGGCAGCTGGATATAGTCTTCTACATTGGCATCAGCGTAAAACTCCAGAGCTGTCTCGCCGATTAAAAATTTCCCAACCTTTCCGCCTAATCCAAGATAGGATACGCCAGTGGTATTAAACTCAACTGTTTTGTTTTGTGACTGTGCCATAGAGTACTCCCTTTTAGATAATATAGCTATTATACCACAATAAAAAGAAGGCCGAAACCTTCTTTTTGATTACATCAAACCAGCAACGTGAGCTAGTACACCAACTACAAAGAGGGCGATGATGATAGTGATAGGGGATACTTTCTTCTTAAGCAACCACATACAAGCGAAAGTTAGAAGCAGTCCCATCAAACCAGGAATCAAGGAATCCAAGTTTTGTTGGAAAGTTGTAACTTTTTCAGGGGTTTGAGATAGTCCTTGACCTACTTGAGCAAAGGCTTCTTGGATACCCTTATAGCCACTAGACAATTTGTCCCAATGGATATATGCTTTATCATCTAGCTTAACAGATGAAACGTTAAAGACAAACTTAATAGATACCCAGCGCTCAACCAGAACAGCCAAGATAAACATACCTAGAATTGAAGCACCTTTGGTAATGTCTTGAAGGATACCACCAGACATGTCCTTAGTGATTTCAGAACCAGCCTTGTAGCCCAATTCTTGTGTGTACCAGAGGAAAGCCATCCGGATAGCATTCCAAGCTAAGAAGAAGATAAGTGGACCAATGATATTTCCAGTCAAAGCAAGAGATGCCCCAAGTGCACCAAGGATAGGACGAACTGTGAACCAGAAGACAGGGTCTCCGATACCAGCCAGAGGTCCCATCATACCGATTTTAACCCCTTGGATAGCCGCATCGTCAATTGCTGCACCATTTGCTTTTTCTTCTTCAAGCGCAAGTGTAACTCCGATGATTGGAGCTGCAACATACGGGTGAGTGTTGAAGAATTCCAAGTGACGCTCAAGAGCAGCAGCTTGATCTTCTTTTTTAGTATAAAGTTTCTTAATAGCTGGAATCAGTGAATAAGCCCAGCCCAAGTTTTGCATACGTTCGTAGTTCCAAGAACCTTGCAAGAAAGTAGAACGCCACCAAACTTTTTGACGGTCAGCCTTTGAAAGAGTCAATTTTCCTGACTCATCAGGTTTTACAGTATTTAATTCTGTCATGATAGTGTGTCTCCTTTCTTAGTAGTCTTCTAGGATGTCGCCGATTGGATCGTTAGATGAAGCTGTTGCTCCACCGCTACCATTTCCGCCTTTTTTAGACAGGGCAAGGTAGATGAGAGCGATAGCGACACCAATTGCACCAAGGGCAATCAGAGTGAGTTCGCTGACAGCAGCCAAAGCGAAACCAATAGCGAAGAATGGCCATACTTCACGAGTTGCCATCATGTTGATAACCATGGCATAACCAACGGCTACGACCATACCACCACCGATTTGCATACCTTCTGATAGCCAAGCTGGCATAGCTTCAAGAGCAGCTTTAACAGACTCAGCAGGAATCATCAAAAGAAGTGCTGCAGGGATAGCAATACGTGCTCCTTGCATGAAGAGAGCGATAAAGTGAGCGCGTTCAACGCCTTTGATGTCGCCTTTTTTCGCAGCAGCATCTGCACCGTGAACCAAACCGACTGACAAAGTACGGACAATCATAGTCAAGAAGAGACCAGCAACAGCAAGTGGAATAGCAACACCTTGTGCTACAGCGATTCCTTTGCTTGAGAAGTCTCCACCCAGTACCATGATGATGGCAGCGGCAACAGAAGCGAGGGCAGCATCAGGTGCTACAGCAGCTCCGATATTAGCCCAGCCAAGAGCGATCAGCTGGAGAGAGCCACCAAGCATAACACCGGCTGCCAAATTACCAGTTACCAGTCCAATCAAGGTACAAGCAACCAGCGGTTGGTGGAATTGGAATTGGTCCAAGATACCTTCTAGGCCAGCTAAGAAGGCAACAAAGACTACTAAAACCATAGAAATAATAGACATGTTCTAAATCCTTTCCTAAATTAATAAAAGCAAAACGTTTGATTCTACTGCACGTTGGCTTTCTTAATCAAATCAAACAAATCTTTTTTAGAGTCATTTGGTACTTTACGTACGTCAAATTCAACGCCAAGGTCACGAAGCTTTTCATAAGTGGCAACGTCTTCCTTATCCATTGACAGTACGTTGTTGACCATTGTTTTACCAGTTGAGTGAGCCATAGAACCGACATTAAGGGTCTTGATTGGCACACCGCCTTCAACAGCACGAAGGGCGTCTTGAGGAGTTTCAAACAGAATCAAGGCATGAGTGTTGCCAAAGCGAGGGTCTTTTGAAACAGCAATCAATTTGTCGATTGGGACAACATTGGCTTTGACATTACCTGGTGCAGCTTGCTTAATCAATTCTTTACGAAGTTCGTCTTGAGCTACTGAGTCAGAAGCAACGATAATACGATCTGCTTTTGAATCTGGCGTCCAAGCTGTTGCTACCTGACCGTGCAGCAAGCGTGTGTCGATCCGGGCAAGGTTGATTTTGAGCTTGCCGTCACCGATTACAGTCCCTTCAGGGATTGCTGCTTGGGCAACTGGAGCAGCTGCAGCAGGAGCATTTGCTTCTTCAGCAGCAGGGTTCAGCTCTTCAGGCAGAGCTTTGACTCCTTCCTTGGCTTCTTTGATGATGTTAGCAACAACAGCTTCGACGCCAGCGTTGGCATCCATCATCCTTTCTGTATAAGCTTGAATCAGCATAGGCAGGTTCAAGCCTGTAATGATAGCGAACTTGCGGTCTGGATTTTCACCCATGACACGGCTAGCTTGGTTGAATGGAGAGCCACTCCAAAGGTCAGCCAAGACCAACACTTCATCGTCCGCATCAAACGAAGCCACAGCGTCATTGAACTTTGCATAGAGATCATCTGGTCCTTCGTTGGGCATGAAAGTTACAACTTGTACTTTTTCCTGCTCACCGAAAATCATAGAACCTGATTGATGAATACCAGCAGCAAATTCACCGTGGCTAGCAATAATGATTCCGATACTCATTATTGACATTCCTCCTTATAAAATGTTTGACTTAAGTTTTAAGAAAACTTTAAGGCAAGTTTATTATAAAACGTTTTCATGAAAAATGCAAGCGTTTGTTCCTAAAAACGACTTTTTCTTTCAAAAATGTCAGTATTTGCTGAAACCCTGATAAATATAGGTATAAGCAAACCTTAGCTATAGAAATGTTTTAATAAATTAGGAAAATAGAAAATGCAATAGATTAACATATGAAAAACATTGAAATAATATGAAAGTGACTTTTGAAATGACAGAAGAGAATTTTGTTTGAGAAAGTGTTTATTTATCAAAAAAGAAAGAGGAGGACCAAAGACAAAAAATCGCATTTTATGTCTTTAGTCTCCCTCTATAATGGCAAAAGTTTCTAAATAATATCAAGTCTGTTCATCATACGTTTCCAAGAGTTTGGTAAATGTTGGGGCTGACATGCTTTAAAGTATTAGTGTGTGAAGTCAAGTACCATACGTCCCTGAATAGTACCTGCTTGCATTTCGTCAAAGACATCCACAGCATCTGAAACAGGGCGCTTTTGAACGACAGGAACCACTAATCCTTCAGCACCAAACTGGAAGGCTTCTTCCAAGTCCTTGCGCGTACCAACGAGGGAACCGATGACTTGGATACCATCTAGAACAGTTTTGACAATGCTGAGGTCCATCATTTCAGATGGCAGTCCAACGGCAACTACCCGACCACCAGCACGAACAGAATCAACAGCTTGGTTGAAGGCAACTTTAGAAACGGCTGTTACTACGGCAGAATGCGCACCGCCAGTTTTTTCTTGGATGAGAGCAGCGACATCTTCAACTTCATAGCCGTTGATGACGATATCAGCACCAACTTCTTTGGCCAAAGCTAGCTTATCATTGTTGATATCAACAGCGACAACATGGGCATTAAAGACCTTCTTAGCATATTGAACCGCTAGGTTACCCAAACCACCTGCTCCAAAGATAACTGTCCATTGGCCTGGTTGCAGCTGGGCTTCTTTGATAGCCTTGTAGGTGGTTACACCGGCACAAGTGATAGAAGAAGCTTGGGCGGGATCGAGTCCTTCAGGGACTTTGACAGCGTAGTCAGCTGTTACGATACATTGCTCTGCCATCCCACCATCGACAGAATAGCCGGCATTTTTTACTGTACGGCAAAGGGTTTCGCGACCAGTTGTACAGTATTCACAAGCGCCGCAGCCTTCAAAGAACCAAGCGACACTGACGCGGTCTCCGACTTTGAGACTTTTTACATCTGGAGCGATTTCTTTTACAATACCAATACCTTCGTGACCAAGAACTCGGCCCGGCACCTTGCCAAAGTCACCGTGCGCGACGTGCAGGTCCGTATGGCAGACACCGCAATATTCGATGTCAACGAGAGCTTCCCCTGTTTCAAGCGGACGCATTTCTTTATTTTCAACGAGTTGGACATCAGTTCCCTCTGGATTTACAACAACTGCTTTCATAAGAAGTTTCCTCCTATTATTTAGTTTTTGATTATGTTAAATATATCACAAACTCAAACAAATAGCAAACGCTTACAAAACTAAGTGTGAATTCACTCTAATATTCTGACATAGCTGATAAACTCCTATTTTTAAAGCTTTTTGCAACTAACGGAGTTTGAGGGAAGAAAAAAATAAAAGACAAACTCTCGAACAGAGTTTGCCTAATTGTCTACTTTTATAAAAAGAGTTTGTTGAGCTCGTGGGCGACGCCATCTTGGTCATTGGTCAAAGATAACTGCTGGTCAGCGTAGGGCAGTAGGGCGGCATTAGCATTTTTCATGGCATAGCCAGTGCCAGCAAAGGACAGCATCTCAGTATCATTTTGTTCATCGCCAAAGGCAATCAGATTTTTACGGTCTACATTGAGAATATTAAGTAGGTACTGAAGGGCAAAGGCCTTATTGACACCCTTGGGAGCACACTCTAGGATGTTGAGTGGCCCGCCCCAAGAGTTAATAGAAAGTTCATGCTGGTAAAAAGCATTCATTTCCTCTGCCAGAGCATATTTGTCAGCTGCTCGGGTCTGCAGGAGAATGGCGTTAGGATTCTCCGTTACCAGATTGGCTTGAAACTGGTTTTCTGGTTTGAAAGCATCGATGCCAAAGAGCTTGGGATCAGCGATTTCTTCATTGGGATTTGTGATGTAGAACTTATTGCGGTATTCGCCAGCAATGAAATCCGCTTCAATCTCATCCCTGCGCTTAACCATATCCAGCAGAAAGGATTTATCCAGCGTCAGCGATTTTTCAAAATCCCATTTCTTTTCTGGAATGTGAGTCAAAGAGCCGTTGAAGTTGATCATGGGCGTATTGAGCTCTAATTCTTTATAATATTTCAAAGCCATGCGGTAGGGCCGGCCTGTTGTGATAATAACCTTATGGCCCTTTTGGGAAATTTTTTTGATGTTTTCTTTGGTGAAATCAGACAGATTGCTATTAGAGTCCAGCAAGGTTCCGTCCAAGTCCACAGCGATTACTTTTTTTGTCATGTGAGTCTCTTTTCAGTGATAATACAGACTATTATAACAGAATTCAGTGTAAATAACACGACTTATGTTATAATGGTGCTCTAATCAGTCACAATTATGACACACCAAGGAGGAGCTTTTCGTATGCGTAAACCAATCATGATTCATGCTCTTTTTCTGATGATTGCCTTTTTTATCTATATTCAATCTCTAAATGGCGGTCCGACCTACCTCATCTGGAATATGACCTTGGCCTTAATCAGCTATGATGCAGCTGTCTTGACGCTTTTATTCAAGAAGCAGAAATGGATTTATCCTCTTCTTTTCCTGCTGTGGTTGCTTTTCTTCCCCAACACTTTCTATATGATTACTGATTCGATTCATATGAGTTGGGTGGCAGATGTTCTGAGTAAGTCAAGTGTTTTCCTGCTCTTTTTAGCTTTTGTTTCCAGTATTTTATTCGGAATTTTCTGTGGTATGGAGAGCTGGTATGTCATCAAGGAACACTGGAAGCTTAACTGGTATTTGGATCTATTGCTGACGGCAGCTCTGTCGGCTGTGTCCGGTCTGGCTATCTACATAGGACGTTATGATCGTCTCAATAGCTGGGATTTATTGCTTCATCCTCAGCTGGTTCTACAGAAGCTCTTGCAAACTTTACAGCTTGATCGTCTGCCATTTATTCTTGGTTTTACCTTTTTGCAGTTTATGAGTTTGGTATTTCTGATGAGAGATAATAAAAAATAAGAAATGCGAGACATTCATCTTGAAAAAGTGAATGTTTTTTATTATAATTTAAATCATCGTTCGCAAATAAACGAAATTCAATCTGTTTTTATTTGTTATTGAACTAGATATTAGAAATTTTACTCAAAAGGAGATTTGTTGAAAAATGGATAAATTTTTCAAACTGACTGAAAAAGGGACAGATGTCCGGACAGAGGTTTTAGCCGGTCTGACAACTTTCTTTGCCATGTCCTACATTTTATTTGTCAATCCGGCTATGCTGGCTCAGACAGGTATGCCTAAGCAGGGTGTTTTCCTAGCTACAATTATCGGGGCTGTTGCAGGTACCTTGATGATGGCCTTCTTTGCCAACTTGCCTTATGCGCAGGCACCGGGCATGGGGTTGAATGCCTTTTTCACTTTTACGGTCGTCTTTGCCTTGGGCTACACTTGGCAGGAAGCCTTGGCTATGGTCTTTATCTGCGGGATTATTTCGCTCATTATCACTTTGACCAAGGTGCGTAAGATGATCATCGAGTCCATTCCTAGCTCCTTGCGAGCAGCTATTTCAGCAGGAATCGGGGTCTTTTTGGCCTATGTAGGTATTAAAAATGCTGGCTTACTCAAGTTTTCGATTGATCCAGGCAATTATACAGTAGTCGGCAAGGGAGCAGATAAGGCTGCAGCGGCTATTACGGCTAATTCGGCAGCAACTCCCGGTCTGGTAGATTTTAACAATCCATCGGTCATCGTAGCCTTGGTCGGTTTGGCCATCACAATCTTCTTTATCGTGAAAAATATCAAGGGTGGTGTTATCCTATCTATTCTGGTCACGACAGTTGTAGCTATTCTGGTTGGCTTGGTTGATTTGTCAGCTATTGACTTTGGGCAGAATAACATTGGCACTGCTGTTAGTGAATTGGGACAGATTTTTGGGGTGGCAGTAGGTCCGAAAGGTCTGGGTGCCCTCTTAGCAGATTCGGCTCGCTGGCCTCAGACATGTATGGCCATTCTGGCTTTCTCCTTGACAGATATTTTTGATACCATTGGTACCTTAATCGGTACTGGTGAAAAGGTCGGGATTGTGGCAACTTCTGGGGAAAACCATGAATCAGAAGGTCTGGATAAGGCTCTTTATGCAGACCTCATCGGGACCTCTATCGGAGCCATTGCTGGAACCTCTAACGTGACGACTTATGTGGAGTCTGCAGCTGGTATCGGAGCTGGCGGCCGAACAGGTCTGACCGCCTTGGTCGTAGCTATCTGCTTTGCGGTGTCAAGCTTCTTTAGCCCGCTTTTAGCCATTGTTCCCAACGCTGCAACTGCACCGATTTTGATTATTGTTGGGATTATGATGCTGGCTAGTCTGAAAAATATCCATTGGGATGATATGGCAGAGGCCATCCCAGCTTTCTTTACTTCTATTTTTATGGGATTTGCCTATTCTATCACTCACGGGATAGCAGCTGGATTTATCACCTACACCTTGGTCAAAGTCTTCAAAGGTCAAGCCAAGGATGTGCATTCTATGATTTGGATTTTGGATCTTCTATTTATTTTGAATTTCGTAAATCTGGCTTTAAATTAGGCTTAAACATTGCTGGATTTCCTTGATTTTAGTACCCTTTGTATAGGATACGTTTTTGGTATAAAAAATCAGCTTTTCCTAGCTGATTTTTCTTTTGCAAAATTAAGCAGAAAAAATTTTTTTCTGGTATAATAAGAGAATGTTTAGTCATAATGAAGAAGAATTAATCCAGTGGGGCCAGCGCCTGGGCAAATTGCTTCAGGCAGGGGACGTACTGGTTTTAACGGGAGATTTAGGAGCAGGGAAGACAACCTTTACCAAGGGTCTGGCTCTAGGTTTGGGTATCAGTCAGATGATTAAAAGTCCAACCTATACCATTGTTCGGGAATACGAGGGTCGCTTGCCACTCTATCATCTGGATGTCTACCGCATCGGGGACGATCCAGACTCTATTGATTTGGATGACTTTCTCTTCGGAGAAGGCGTGACGGTCATTGAATGGGGAGAGCTCCTGGGAGAAAATCTGCCTGAAGACTATCTCAAATTAGGCCTCTTGAAAAAGGAAGATGGGCGTGAATTGGTTTTTGAAGCCAAAGGAAAGCGAGCCCAAGAGCTGCTTGAGGGACTGCAGAATGACTGAATATGAATTGTGCTTGCGAGAAGCGGAAAAAACAGATGCTGCTGAGCTGATTGCCTTCCTCAATCAGGTCGGGTCTGAGTCAGATTATATGACGCTGGATGAAGCTGGAATTTTGATGAATCAAGAGGAGATGGCTTCATTCATTGAGCATCAGGCTGCTTCTAGTAATCAGCTTTATCTGTTGGCACTTTTAGATGGTGAGATTGCCGGTCTTGTCAGCATCACAGCTGATTTCCATGAGCGAATTCGCCATATTGGTCAAGTCTTTGTCGTGGTGAAGAAAGCATTCTGGAACCAAGGACTGGGACGCATACTGCTGGAAGAGGCACTGACTTGGGCAGAGGATTCTCAAGTTATTCGACGTTTGGAATTGAGCGTTCAGGTTAGAAATGAACGAGCGGTTCACCTTTATAAAGATTTAGGATTTGAAATTGAAGGCTTACAAAAAAGAGGAGCCTATTTAAAAGAAGGGAAATTTCTTGATGTTTACCTGATGGGTAAACTGATAGACTAAAAAAGATATGTTTAAAAAGATTATAATGATGTTTCTCAGCCTCCTTGTCGTAACGACAGCTGGTATCGGTACTTATGCTTGGACGATTTATGGTCAGTCAACAGATGAACTGTCCAAGACTTATAAGGGTTTGGGAAATGAGACAGATGTTATTTCTGCAACTAAGCCCATGACTATCTTGCTGATGGGTGTAGATACAGGGAGCGGATCCCGCGAGGATACTTGGGTCGGGAACAGCGATACCATGATTCTCCTGAGTGTCAATCCCAAGACCAAGAAAACAGTCATGATGAGTTTGGAACGTGATATTCTGACTCAGATTGACGAAAACGGTCAGACAGTTGAAGCCAAACTGAATGCAGCCTATGCGAATGGCGGAGCAGAGTTAGCCATTTCGACTATTGAGGGCTTGATGAATATCCACATCGACCGCTATGTGATGATCAATATGCAGGGCTTGGTTCAGCTAGTAGACGCAGTAGGCGGTATTGAGGTCAATAATACCTTTGACTTCCCAATTTCTATTGAGGATAATGAGCCTGAGTATACTGCCAAGGTTGAGCCAGGCAAGCAAACCATCAATGGTGATCAGGCACTGGTCTATGCTCGCATGCGTTATCAGGATCCTGAGGGTGACTATGGCCGCCAAAAGCGTCAACGTGAAGTAATTAAGAAAGTGGTTGAAAAAGTTCTCAGTCTCAACAGTGTCAGCCATTATCAGGCCATTTTAAAAGCTGTCAGCAGCAATATGCAGACCAATATTGCGCTTGATTCAAAAAGCATTCCTCAACTGCTAGGCTATCAGGATGCCTTTAAAAACATCAAGTCTGAGCAGCTACGTGGAGAAGACGCGACCTTGCCTGACGGTGGAAGCTATCAGCTAGTGACGTCAGAGCATCTGCTGAGCATGCAGAATCTAATCCGCAAGTCTCTGGGCTTGGACACAGTTAAGAGTCTGAAGACCAATGCTGTTCTCTATGAAGATATTATGGGCGGCAACAGTCTAAGAAGCAGCAATAGCAGCAGTACATCTAGCAGCACAGAAAGCTATAGCAGTTACCAGAATTCTTATAGTCAGCCTACTTATAATAATGGTTATGAGAATTATTCTTATCCGACGACAGATACAACAGTTGGAACTACGAATACGACTCCGGTTGCTCCAGCGGCGTCCTCTGCCCCAGCTGCAGATGTCAGTGTCAGCACCCCACAAAGTCAGCCAGTAGTCAATGCGACTACAGAGTAAAAAGTTAAATATAAAAAGAGGCTGGGACAAAATGTCTCGGTCTCTTTTGGTTATGGCGGAAAGTTCTTGACGCGGTAGTGGATTGGAGTTTTTGTTTCCCTATCACCCACCTTTTCTCTATCAAGACTCGTACTTTTCCCAGATGTCTTTGACTTGCTGGATCTGCACTTGAGCTTGGTTTTCAAGGACTTTATATTTATAAGTAAGATCTTGAGCAATGTCTTTGACCTGCTCTTTTTGCTCTTGAATGATGGCAATATTTCGTTGGATATTGGCTAGACTGTCCTTTACTTTGTCTAGGCTATCTGTTGTTTCAATGATTTCTTCTTGAATTTTTTGTCGGTTTTCAACCAGTTTGTAGCTGGCTGCTGCGGCACCGATAAATAGGAAAATATTTGAAAGTTTCATAGTCCCTCCTTAAGCTTGTGCAATCTTCTCAGCTAATTCAGCCAGAGCCGGAAAGTCTGGTTCGTGGGCTGCGAAAGTAATCTTGAGGTCATCTGCATCACTATAGCGCGGTGCCAAATGCACATGGGTATGAAAGACAGTCTGTCCAGCAATTTCTTCGTTGTTGTTGATGATATTCATACCAGCTGAACCTGTGGCTTTCATCACCTTTCGAGCAATGTCAGGTACGCGAGCAAAGAGCTGACTGGTGCTTTCAGCATCCATATCCAGCACATTTCGGAAATGCTCTTTAGGGACAACCAAGGTATGACCTGGTGTTACCTGGGAAATATCCAAAAAAGCAAGGACTTTCTCGTCTTCGTAGACTTTAGAAGAAGGGATTTCTCCGGCAATAATTTTACAAAAAATACAATCAGCCATAAATGGTACCTCTATTCGCTAGATTTTGTTATAATATAAGAACCATTATACCAGAATTCGGAGAAAATATGTTAGAAATCAAAGAGCTTACGGGCGGCTATGTTAATATCCCAGTTTTAAAGGATGTCAGCTTTGAAGTGGGCAATGGCCAGCTGGTTGGTCTGATCGGTCTCAACGGCGCGGGCAAATCCACGACCATCAATGAGATTATCGGTCTTTTGACGCCTTATAAGGGGCAGATTCAAATTGATGGACTGGAGCTGCGTACCAATCCCAGCGATTACCGCAAGAAAATCGGTTTTATTCCAGAAACGCCTAGTCTCTATGAAGAATTAACCCTGCGCGAGCACATTGAGACGGTAGCTATGGCTTACGACATTGAGCAGGAGACAGCTTTTGAGCGTGTGGATAAGTTGCTGGAAATGTTCCGACTCAAGGAAAAATTAGATTGGTTCCCTGTTCACTTTTCAAAAGGGATGAAGCAAAAAGTGATGATTATCTGTGCTTTTGTAGTTGATCCCAGCCTTTTTATCGTAGATGAGCCTTTTCTGGGTCTGGATCCGGTAGCTATTGCAGACCTTATCCAACTCTTAGATGAGGAAAAGAAGAAGGGCAAGTCCATTCTGATGAGCACCCATGTTCTGGACTCTGCTGAGAAGATGTGCGATAGTTTTGTAATCTTGCACAAGGGTCAAGTACGGGCCAAGGGCAGCTTGACTGAGTTGCGGGCTCAATTTCAAATGCCGGATGCTAGTCTGAATGACATCTATCTAGCCCTGACAGAAGAGGCGGCGCTATGAAAGAATTATTTGCCAAACGAAAGCAGGATTTTCGTCAGCAATGTTTGAAATACCTGCGTTATGTTTTTAATGATCATTTCGTGCTCTTTCTTCTGATTTTTATGGGATTTTTAGGTGTTCAGTACAGTCAGCTTTTGCGGCATTTCCCGACCAATCACCTCCCCATTATTGCCAGTCTAGTTATTCTATCGCTCTTTATACTGCCTTTTGGACGGATTGCGACCTATCTGGAAAAGCCGGATGTTCTCTTTCTCTTGGTCAGAGAAGCAGAAGTCAGGGCTTTTATCAAGGCTCAGATTCTGCGTTCCTATCTCTTGTACGCAGTCTTACAGACTGGAATCTTACTGTTACTGGCTCCGCTTTTTCTGGCTCTGGGATTGCCTGTTTGGGGCTTTGGGCTTTACTGCCTCCTTATGCTAGTCTTGAAATGGTTTTTGTTTCAGGCTAAGGCCAAGAAGTTCTTTACTGAAAATGGCCTAGATTGGCAGTCTCTGGTGGCTTATGAAGCAGCCCGAAAGCAGATGATTCTGCGCTTCTTTGCTCTCTTTACCAATGTTAAAGGTATTTCAAACAGTGTCAAGCGCAGGGCCTATCTTGATGGTTTGACGAGACTTGTGGGCAAGCAGCATAGCAAGACCTGGCAGAATCTCTTTTTGCGTTCTTACTTGCGAAATGGAGACTTCTTTGCTCTAACCTTAAGACTGCTCTTTCTAGCTCTTTTGGCCTTGATTTTTGTCAGTCAAGCTTGGATTGCTGCGGCTTTTGCGGTCTTGTTCAATTACCTCTTGCTCTTCCAGCTGACGGCCTTGTATGAAGCTTTTGACTATCAGTTTTTGACCCAGCTTTTTCCGATAGAAGGAGGGGAAAAGCTGAAGGGAGCAAGACAAATTATCACATCTATTGGCAGCAGTGTTCTCTTGGCTGAAGTGCTGACTTCTCTGATCTTTTTCCAAGACAAGACAGCAGTGCTGGCCATGCTGGGAGCAACTGCCCTACTCTATCTGTTCTATCTGCCGTTTAAGTTACGGAGATTGGTTGACTAAAAGAGGTAAAACTAGTAAAATGATAAAGAAACTTTTTACGGAGGGGAAACATGGACTTGGTTGATAACGAGCTGACCCTGACACCGATAGCTGGTAAGAGCGGAAAGGCCTATATGGGGACTTATCCGGACGGGGGGCGCGTTTTCGTCAAGATGAATACAACCCCTATCTTAGCAGGCTTAGCTCGAGAACAAATCGCACCGCAGCTTTTGTGGAGCCGCCGGATGCCGGACGGAAACGTAATGAGCGGGCAGGAATGGCTTTCAGGCACTATTCTGACCCCAAATGATATGTCCAAAAAGCAAGTAATCAATATTTTGACTCGGCTGCATCGCTCGCGCCCATTGATGACGCAGCTGACCAAGCTGGGCTATACTTTGGAAACGCCGACTGATTTGCTGAATGCTTGGCTCAATCAAGTGCCGCTTGCTTTGAGAAATAATCAATATCTGCAATCAGTTATCCGAGACCTGCGACAGACTGTGCCGGCCTTTCGTGAGGATTATGCAACCATCGTTCACGGAGATGTGCGTCACAGCAATTGGGTAGAGACCGACAGCGGGCTTATTTACTTAGTGGATTGGGATTCTGTGCGTCTGACAGACAGGATGATGGATGTAGCTCATATTTTAAGCCATTATGTGCCTGATTCAGGTTGGCAAGAGTGGCTGAGCGCTTATGGCTATAAGTATAATCAGACTGTTTTCAATAAGCTATACTGGTTTGGTCAGTATTCTTATCTGATGCAGATTGCCAAATACTATGAAAACAATGATTTAGAAAATGTGAACCGGGAGATTTACGCATTACGAAACTTCCGTTCCAAATACGGAAGAGGACAATGAGAGTAAGGAATCGTAAGGGAGCGACGGAACTGCTAGAGGCGCATCCCCAGTATGTGATTTTGAATCCGGCAGATGCCAAGGGCAGATGGCAGGAGATTTTTGGCAATGATCACCCCATTCATGTAGAGGTTGGTAGCGGCAAAGGAGCTTTTGTGTCCGGTATGGCCAAGGCCAATCCGGATATCAACTACATTGGGATTGATATCCAGAAATCGGTCCTCAGCTATGCCTTGGACAAGGTGCTAGCAACGGATGTGCCCAATATCAAGCTTCTCTGGGTGGACGGTTCGGATCTGACTGATTATTTTGAAGAGGGCGAGATTGACCGCCTCTATCTGAACTTCTCGGATCCTTGGCCCAAGAAACGTCATGAAAAGCGCCGTCTGACCTATCAGTCCTTTCTGGCGACCTATCAGCAGATTTTGCCGGAAAATGGAGAAATCCACTTCAAAACGGACAACCGCGGTCTTTTTGAATATAGCCTAGTAAGCTTTTCACAGTATGGTATGAAGTTAAAGGGCGTGTGGTTAGATTTGCATGCCAGCGACTTTGAAGACAATGTCCTGACTGAGTATGAGCAGAAATTTGCTAACAAGGGACAAGTCATCTACCGCGTGGAAGCAGTGTTTGAATAAGAAAGAGTCTTCGAGGAAATACTCCTTGAAGACTTTATTATTAGGAAAGAATTCTACTTGAAAATAAGAGTATTTTAAGTGGCATTCGGTCTTTAAAAGCTTGCACAGCATATTTCCCTTGCATTCTGGGACTTGTCGTGCTATAATACTAGTAATGAATAAGGAAAGAGAGGCGAGGAAGTATCTTCGCCTCTTATCTGTGAGGAGGTGTCGTCATATCGCAACGATTGTTGAATTGGTGAGGGAGGTTATTGAACCAGCCATTTTGGCCCCCTATGAATTAGTCGATATTGAGTACGGAAAGATGGGCGGGGACTACGTTCTCAGTGTCTTTGTGGACAAGCCCGAAGGTATTACGGTCAATGATACAGCGGATTTGACGGATATTATCAGTCCGCTCTTGGATCAAATCAAGCCAGATCCCTTCCCGGAACAGTATTTTCTGGAAGTGACCAGTCCAGGCTTGGAGCGTCCGCTCAAGACCAAGGAACAGCTAGCCGATGCAGTCGGCAGTTATATCCATGTCAGTCTCTATAAGGCTGTTGACAAGCAGAAAGTCTTTGAAGGCACCTTGCTGAGCTTTGAAGAGGATGTTCTGCGAATGGAATATCTGGACAAGACTCGCAGAAAAGAAGTCGAAATTCTCTACAGTCTGGTTTCCAAAGCCAGATTAGCCGTTAAGTTTTAGCCGCAGAAGCAATATAGAAAAGAAAGGAACACTTTTGTTTCGGCAAAAGTCATATGAAAATGAGTAAAGAAATGCTAGAGGCCTTCCGCATTTTGGAAGAAGACAAAGGAATCAAGAAAGAAGATATCATTGACGCGGTGACCGAGTCACTCCGCTCAGCCTATCGTCGTCGCTATGGTCAGGCAGACAGCGTAGCCATTGAGTTCGACGAAAAGTCAGGAGATTTCCGTGTCTATACTGTTCGCGAAGTCGTGGACGAGGTCTTTGACAGCCGTTTGGAAATCAGCCTCAAAGATGCCTTGGCTATCAGTTCAGCCTATGAGTTGGGAGATAAGATCAAGTTTGAAGAAGCGCCGGCTGAATTTGGCCGTGTCGCTGCTCAGTCTGCCAAGCAAACCATCATGGAAAAGATGCGCAAGCAGACCCGAGCTATCACCTACAATACCTATAAAGAGCATGAAAATGAAATCATGTCAGGAACGGTGGAGCGCTTTGACAATCGCTTTATCTATGTCAATCTTGGCAGCATTGAAGCGCAGCTATCGAAACAAGATCAGATTCCTGGTGAGGTCTTTGCCTCTCATGACCGCATTGAAGTCTTTGTCTACAAGGTAGAAGACAATCCTCGCGGTGTCAATGTCTTTGTAAGCCGCAGCCATCCAGAAATGATTAAGCGCTTGATGGAGCAGGAAATCCCTGAAGTCTATGACGGAACTGTGGAAATCATGAGCGTGTCACGGGAAGCAGGCGATCGGACCAAGGTAGCGGTTCGCAGTCACAATCCTAATGTGGATGCCATCGGAACAATCGTCGGACGCGGTGGAGCTAATATCAAGAAAATTACTAGCAAGTTCCATCCTGCCAAATATGATCCCAAGAGCGGTCGTATGGTACCGACTGAAGAAAATATCGACGTCATCGAGTGGGTAGCAGATCCAGCTGAATTTATCTACAACGCTATTGCTCCAGCAGAGGTTGACCAAGTTATCTTTAACGAAGAAGATAACAAGCGGGCCTTGGTTGTCGTACCGGACAGCAAGCTTTCTCTGGCTATCGGTCGTCGCGGACAGAACGTACGCTTAGCAGCTCATTTGACAGGCTTTAGAATTGATATCAAGTCTGCCACAGAGTTTGAAGAAATGGAAGCAGCCAATGAACTGGGCGGATTTGCTCAGGAAGCAGAAGAAATTCTTGCGGATGCGGATGTTCTAGAGACAGAATTTTCAGCAACAGATTTTGACGCAGCTGCAGAGGAAACTGTACTGGAAACAGCTGGTTTAGAAAGCGAAGCTGAAGAACTAGATTAAGGGGGCTGGAATGGCAAAAACAAGAAAAATCCCTTTAAGAAAATCAGTGGTGTCCAACGAAGTGATTGACAAGCGTGATTTGCTGCGGATTGTCAAGAACAAGGAAGGTCAAGTCTTTATCGATCCGACAGGCAAGGCCAACGGCCGTGGAGCCTATATCAAGCTGGATAATCAGGAAGCTCTTCAAGCCAAGAAGAAGCGGGTCTTTAACCGCAGCTTTAATATGGAAGTGGATGAGGCTTTCTATGATGAGTTAATCGCTTATGTCGATCATAAGGTCAAAAGAAGAGAGTTAGGTCTTGAATAAAGAGAAACTTGCAAATATGCTGGGACTGGCTCAGCGGGCCGGCCGCATCATTTCTGGTGAGGAGCTGACCGTCAAAGCTATACAGGAGGGAAAAGCAGATCTGGTCTTTTTGGCCCAGGATGCAGCTCCTAATCTCAGCAAGAAAATCACTGATAAAAGTCGTTACTACCAAGTAGAAGTATCAACCGTGTTTTCAACACTGGAATTAAGCTCTGCCATTGGCAAGGCCAGAAAAGTGCTCGCCGTGACAGATGCTGGTTTTACAAAGAAAATGAGGTCTCTTATGTAATAGAAGAGGAGGACAAGATTTGTCTAAAGTAAGATTGTATGAAATCGCCAAAGAACTGGGAAAAGAAAGCAAGGAGGTAGTGGCTCGTGCTAAGGAGCTGGGTCTGGATGTCAAGAGTCATTCATCCAGCGTAGAAGCTGATGCTGGTGAGCGAATCAAATCCAGCTTCAAGAAAGCAGCCGCACCTCAAGCTCCTGCAGAAAATCCTGCAGCAGCTCAGCCTTCATCGCAAAAAACTCCTGCCAAAGAGGCTGCGCCAGTCAAGGCAGAACAGACAGAAGCAAAAGCAGCTGCTAAGCCAGAAGTGAAAGCAGAAACGGTAGCGCCTGTCAAGCGCCCGCAAAGCCGGAACTTTAAGGCAGAGCGTGAAGCGAGAGCTAAGGAAGAGGCAGAACGTCGGAAGCAGCAAGGCAACCGCAAACCACAAAACAAAGAGCAAGGCAAGCGTGAGGATCGCGATAATCGAAATAAGAATCGCGGAAACCGCAACGACCGAGATAGGAGCAATCGTACAAATGACCGTCGCGATAATCGTGGTCAAGATGGCCGCCACAATGGCCAGAATCATCAAGGATTTAACGGTCAAAACCGCCAACAGCCTCAAGGACCGAAGATGGACTTTAAGGCTCGGGCCGCTGCTTTGAAAGCAGAGCAGAATGCTGAATACGCTCGCTCCAGCGAGGAACGCTTTAAGCAAGCACAAGAAGCTAAAGAAGTTATGGAACGGCAAAACCGCCGCAAGGAGCAGCCTAAGGCAGAAGCAAGTGCAACAGTTCAGCCTGCACCAGCTTCGTCTGCTCCAGCAGCGAATCCAAGCCCAGCGCCAGCCGCTGTGGATACGCGTCGTAAGAAGCAAGCTCGACCAGATAAGAAGCGCGATGATTTTGATCGCGAAGAAGAAGGTCCAAGAAAACAACAAAAGAATCGAAGCAGTCAAAATCAAGTGAGAAATCAAAGAAATAGTAATTGGAATAAAAACAAGAAAAACAAAAAAGGAAAGGGCAACAATAACCAGGCACCAAAACCTGTTACAGAACGTAAGTTCCATGAGTTGCCAACTGAATTTGAATATACAGACGGAATGACCGTTGCAGAAATCGCAAAACGGATTAAGCGCGAGCCAGCTGAAATTGTCAAGAAACTCTTTATGATGGGCGTAATGGCAACGCAAAACCAATCTCTTGACGGCGATACTATTGAGCTCCTCATGGTGGACTACGGTATTGAAGCTAAGAAGAAGGTGGAAGTTGACACAGCTGACATTGAGCGCTTCTTCGTAGAAGAAGGTTATATCAACCAAGATGCCTTGGTAGAGCGTCCGCCAGTTGTCACCATCATGGGACACGTTGACCATGGTAAAACGACCCTCTTGGATACCCTGCGTAACTCTCGCGTAGCAACAGGTGAAGCGGGTGGTATCACTCAGCACATCGGTGCTTACCAGATTGAAGAAAGCGGCAAGAAGATTACTTTCTTGGATACGCCTGGACACGCGGCCTTTACTTCTATGCGGGCCCGCGGTGCTTCTGTTACGGATATCACTATCCTGGTCGTGGCGGCTGATGACGGTGTTATGCCACAAACGATTGAAGCTATCAACCACTCCAAGGCGGCTGATGTCCCAATCATCGTAGCTATCAACAAGATTGATAAGCCAGGAGCGAATCCTGAGCGTGTAATTGGTGAATTGGCTGAGCATGGTGTCATGTCAACAGCTTGGGGTGGAGATTCTGAATTTGTTGAAATTTCAGCGAAATTCAATCAAAATATCGATAGCTTGCTGGAAACAGTCCTCTTGGTGGCTGAAATTCAAGAGCTCAAGGCAGATCCGACTGTTCGGGCGATTGGTACAGTCATTGAAGCCCGTCTGGATAAAGGAAAAGGTGCTGTCGCAACCCTTCTGGTTCAGCAGGGAACTCTGAATGTGCAGGATCCAATCGTTGTTGGTAATACCTTCGGTCGGGTTCGGGCTATGACCAATGACCTGGGCCGTCGTGTTAAGGTGGCAGGGCCATCTACACCGGTTTCTATCACTGGTCTCAATGAAACTCCGATGGCTGGTGACCACTTTGCGGTTTATGAAGATGAAAAAGCTGCGCGTGCAGCCGGTGAAGAACGTGCCAAACGTGCACTTCTTAAGCAACGTCAAGCTACTCACCGCGTCAGTCTGGAAAATCTCTTTGATACCCTCAAAGCTGGTGAAGTCAAGTCTGTTAATGTTATCATCAAGGCTGATGTACAAGGTTCTGTAGAAGCCCTGTCTGCATCCCTGCAGAAGATTGAAGTGGAAGGCGTTAAGATTACCATCGTCCACTCAGCGGTTGGTGCTATCAATGAGTCAGACGTAACACTAGCAGAAGCTTCAAATGCCTTCATCATCGGATTTAATGTTCGTCCTACATCTCAAGCTCGCCAGCAGGCAGAAGCTGATGATGTCGAAATCCGTCTCCACAGCATTATCTACAAGGTTATCGAGGAAATGGAAGATGCCATGAAGGGAATGCTGGATCCAGAATACGAAGAAAAAATCATCGGGGAAGCTCTTATCCGCGAGACCTTCAAGGTTTCCAAGGTTGGTACTATCGGTGGATTTATGGTTATCAACGGTAAAGTTACCCGTGATTCCAAGGTTCGTGTTATCCGTGATGGCGTCGTGATTTACGATGGGGAGCTTGCCAGCCTCAAGCACTTCAAGGATGATGTTAAGGAAGTTACTAACGGCCGCGAAGGTGGACTCATGATTGATGGCTACAATGACATCCAAGTAGATGACACGATTGAAGCCTACATCATGGAAGAAATTAAGAAATAAGATAAGAAGTCCGTTAAAAACTCGCAGTGAAATCATTGTTGGTGGAAGTCTATAATTTTAGTCTCACATCTTTTTTCACAAAGAGTTTAGAAGAAATTTTATTCATTAAAATTAAAATATAAGCTAGGCCTAGCCTAGCTTATATTGCAGAAGAGAAAAATTAGAAAGGAAATCTCATGGCAAACAATTTTCGTACAGACCGTGTCGGCATGGAAATCAAGCGCGAAGTCAATGAAATCTTACAGAAAAAAGTTCGTGATCCGCGGGTGCAGGGAGTGACCATCACCGATGTCCAAATGCTGGGCGATCTATCCATGGCCAAGGTCTATTACACGATTATGAGCAATCTGGCCTCTGATAATCAAAAAGCTCAGACCGGTCTGGAAAAAGCGACCGGTACCATCAAGCGGGAGCTGGGTCACAATCTGAAGATGTACAAGATTCCAGATTTGACCTTTGTCAAGGACGAATCTATCGAGTATGGCAATAAAATCGACCAGATGCTGCGCGATTTAGATAAAAAGTAAAGCAGAAACTCAGCTGTCATGGCTGGGTTTTCTTATTTTTTAATTTAATATAACAATTTTCCATAAAAATAGGTATATACCATTTACAAATAAAAAAGAAAGAGTTATAATATAGTCAAGAAAACTCAGAGATTCAAAAGTGGGAGTTAGAAAGCAGCTATAGAAAGATGCTAGCTCTATCACAGAATTCCGCTTTGAATAGCAGAGAATACAGAACTCAAGAACAAGGGAGGCAGTCTTATGCCTACATATATTAAAGCAGATCAATTTTTCTATCCTCAGGGAATCCGCCAGGGAGGTTATTTAGAGCTGATTGACGGCAAGTTTGGCAAGCTGGTGCAGTCTGTTCCGCAGGATGCAGAAGTCATAGACTACAGTGGCTACTCGATTGCACCAGGTCTAGTGGACACTCATATTCACGGCTTCGGCGGTGTTGATGTAATGGACAATAACATCGAAGGAACTCTTCATACTATGAGTGAGGGTCTCTTGACTACTGGTGTGACCAGCTTTTTACCTACAACGCTGACTTCGTCCTATGAGCGGCTCTTAGCGGTTACTGAAAATATCGGTGCACGCTATCAAGAAGCTAGCGGAGCCAAGATTCGTGGTCTCTATTTTGAAGGACCTTACTTTACCGAGAAGTATAAAGGTGCTCAAAATCCGGCCTATATGAAAGATCCTAGCATGGCTGAGTTTCGTGCTTGGCAGAAGGCCGCAAATGGCTTGCTTAATAAGATTGCTCTCGCGCCAGAGCGTGAAGGCGTAGAGGAATTTGTCCGTACGCTGACTGATGAAGGTGTGACCGTTGCTCTGGGGCATTCTAACGCAACCTATGATGAAGCCAAAACTGCTGTCGAAGCAGGTGCCAGTGTCTGGGTGCATGCCTATAACGGTATGCGGGGCTTGACCCACCGGGAGCTGGGCATGGTTGGTGCCATGTATGAGTTGCCCTATACCTATGCGGAACTGATTTGTGACGGCCATCATGTGGACCCTAAGGCCTGTGACATCTTGCTCAAGCAGAAGGGACATGAAAATATTGCTCTCATTACTGACTGTATGACCGCAGGAGGTCTTGAAGATGGCGACTACATGCTGGGAGAATTTCCAGTGGTTGTGGCGGAAGGAACAGCTCGGCTCAAGTCAACGGGCAATCTAGCTGGCTCGATCCTCAAACTCAAGGACGGATTGAAAAATGTGGTCAAATGGGGCATTGCCAATCCTCATCAGGCAGTCATGATGGCTAGCCTGATTCCGGCGAAATCCGTCCATATTGATGATGTCTGCGGACAAATCAAGGAAGGCTACGACGCTGACTTTATCGTCTTGGATAAAGATTTAGAGCTGGTAGCTACTTATCTTGATGGTCAAGAACGTTTCCATGTATGAGAACTGCAGGTATTTTAAATTAGTCTCCTTATATTTTTCAGAAAGAGCAGGGAAACCTGTTCTTTTTGATTGGCGGACAACTTGATAACCTTCGCCTAGATTTGAATTGCTTTCTTAGGCGTGATATAATGAGACTATAATGTAAACAGGAGTAGGCTATGAAACGAATTGATGCGAAATTTTTGATAATGGGCCTTGTTTTGCTACTGGCGGGACTGATCTTTGGACGAATCTTGATCCTTGTCGCAGGAGCTGCTTTCATCATCTATAGCTTTTTCAGTAAAGGCATGGAGCCGACCAAGGAAAATATCTTCAAACCTAAGCCAATACTGAAGAAAAAAGAAAAGAAGTGAGCAGTTCTGCTCTTGTAATCACTGTAGCAGCTGCCTTACTGAAGGCAAGCAGTAGATGAAACTTATAAAGGAGACGTGAGATGAGAGAATATCTTTTGAACAATGGTGTTGGCATTCCGGTGCTGGGCTTCGGTACTTGGAAGGCTCAGGATGGCGAAGAAGCCTATCAGGCAACCTTAGCCGCTCTCAAGGCAGGCTATCGTCACATTGATACGGCAGCCATCTATAAGAACGAAGAGAGTGTCGGACGGGCAATCAAGGACAGCGGCATCCCGCGGGAGGAGCTCTTCATCACGACCAAGCTTTGGAATGACATTCATACTTATGAGGAGGCTCAAGAGGCCTTTGCTGCCTCAATGGAGCGGTTGGGACTGGACTATCTGGATCTCTACCTCATCCACTGGCCTAATCCCAAACCCTTGAGGGAAAATGATGCTTGGAAAAATCGCAATGCCGAAGTCTGGCGTGCTATGGAAGACCTCTATAATCTCGGCAAGATTCGAGCGATTGGCGTCAGCAATTTCCTGCCTCATCACTTAGAAGCCTTGCTTGAGACAGCGCGTATGACTCCTGCTGTCAATCAAATCCGCCTGGCTCCAGGTGTCTATCAGACAGAGGCGGTCAACTTCTGCCGTGAACATGAGATTTTACTGGAAGCTTGGGGACCATTTGGCCAAGGTGAGCTCTTCCAAAATCCAGCCGTGCAGGCTGTGGCAGACAAGTATGGTAAGACCATTGCTCAAGTCGCGCTAGCTTGGAGTTTGCAGGAAGGCTTCCTGCCCCTGCCTAAGTCGGTCACTCCGAGCCGGATTGCCAGCAATCTAGACTGCTTTGACATTGCGCTAGATGATGCGGACTTGGAAGTGCTCAAAAATGTCAGCGGTTTGGCCGGTGGCGCACCAAATCCGGATGGGATGGATTTTTAGATGCAAATCCTAAACAGGAAATTGCTCGATACTAGTTTCTAAGTCATTAGATTTAGGACACGAACATATTGAAGATAAAATAAATCTCTCAGTTTATATATTGAGAGATTTTTCGTTAGCTGATTTATTTTATGTAATGAATAAGAAACGAATGAAAAAATGGTATAATAAGAAATAATAGATTTTATAGTAAGGGTTGATTATATGAGAACAAGAGCAGATCAAATTAAATTTTCTGAATTAACTCGCGTCCAAATTCCTGCTGTACTTCACTTAATTCGGATGGGCTATACCTATCTGTCTCGTAAAAGCCAAGAAATTGTTGAAAGGGATCCTGAAACGAATATTTTGGTATCTATTTTTAGAGAACAGTATCGTAAGTTGAATAATTATGCAACAGATATGGACTTTGAACGAGATTTAAATAATATTAAGCTAGAATTGAATCAAAATGATTTGGGGCGAGCTTTCTATAATCGTATTCAGGGGAATGAAGGGGCAACCTACATTGATTGGAACAATCTGGAGGAGAACACTTTTCATGTAGCCTTGGAAGTTTCTTGTAAAAATGGCAATGATGAGTTCAGACCAGATGCGATGGTTTTTATTAATGGCTTGCCGCTCTCTTATATTGAGGTGAAACAGCCCAATGCGATTAGAGATGGGAAAACAGGTATTCAATCCGAGCAGGATAGAACAAGATATCGCTTTGAAAACAAGAAATTTCGCCGTTTCAATAATATAACACAATTTATTACCTTTTCAGATAATTCATCTTATGTGAGCGGGCAAGGAGGCCAAAGACAGGGGTCTTATTATTGTTCAAACTCCTTTTCTAAGACAAAATTCAATGCGTTTAAGGAAGAAAGGGAGGCCGATTTTCTTCATGCTTTTCAGTCTCTGACTCAGGAAGATATTGAAAATGTTTTAGGAGATATGAATCAGCTCCCGCTTCAAACCCTTCCAGAGTTTGCAACAAATATGCAGCCGGATACCCCATGCAATTCGTTTCTGACTTCCATTTACCAAAAAGAGCGTCTCTTTTTTATGTTGCGTTTTGGTCTTGCTTATGTCGAGGAAGAAGGTAAGGACGGGCAACGCCAACTACAAAAGCATGTAATGCGCTATCCGCAATATTTTGCTACCCGAGCTATCAAAGATATGATTTCAAAGGGTATTAAAAAGGGTGTTATTTGGCATACTCAAGGTTCGGGTAAGACAGCCTTGGCTTATTTTAATATTCGTTATTTAAAGAATTATTTTTCAAAACAACGTATTATTCCAAAATTCTATTTTGTTGTTGATCGCCTAGATTTAGCTGACCAAGCCTATAGAGAGTTTGCTAAGCGAGGTTTACGGGTTAAACGTATCAATAAACCAAAAGAATTAAATCAAAAGCAGGATGGCTATGATGTTGCTGTTGTAAATATCCAAAAATTCAAAGACAGTTCTGATTTGAGAGATCGTTCTGGCTATGATCTTAACTGTCAAAATGTTTATTTTATTGATGAAGCTCATAGGTCATACAATGAACGAGGATCCTATCTGCCCAATCTTTACAACTCGGACAAAGGCGCTATTAAAATTGCACTAACAGGCACTCCTTTGATTACTTACAAGAAAGATGGCCGGACCAAAGAGAGTCATGCAACGACGCGAGATATTTTCGGAAATTACATCCATAAATATTACTACAACCAATCTATTGACGATGGCTTTACTCTCCGACTGATGAGAGAAGATATTGAAACCTCATATAAGGAAAATCTTCGGGCTATAAATGAAGAAATTCAACGTGGTGGACTGTCTAAGGAAGATATCTTTGCCCATCGTAAGTATGTCTCACCAATGTTAGATTTTATCTTAGAAGATTTCACTAGAGCAAGGGAATTTATTTTTGATGACGATTCTATCGGAGGGATGATTGTTTGCGATTCTTCTAAACAGGCGCGTGAGCTAGAACGTCAACTTGAGGAACGACGGCGAAATGGTCAAACAAACCTAAGTTCAGCTCTCATTTTGCATGATGAAGGGGATAAGGACTATAAGAAAGAAAGGGTGGAAGCATTTAAGGAAGGCAAGATTGATTTGATTATTGTCTACTCTATGCTTCTAACTGGTTTTGACGCTCCTAGGCTAAAACGTCTTTATTTAGGTCGCAAAATAAAAGCTCATAATCTCTTACAAACTCTGACTCGTGTTAATAGACCCTATAAAGATTATTTGTTCGGTTATGTAGTTGACTTTGCAGATATTTCCCAAGAGTTTGATAAGACTAATCAAGCCTATCTTGAGGAACTTAATCATGAGTATGATATTACAGTCACTGGTGAAAATGGAGAAGATGTCTTTGGGTCTCTTTTTGTCCCAGCTGACGAGATTAGTCGAGAATTGGAAAAATCAAATCTTATTTTGATGGATTACCCAACTGGAAATCGAGCGGCCTTTGCAATAGCTGTTGATGAAGTGAAGGACAGAAGAGAGTTGATTGAACTCAAAAAAGCGATAGAATCTGTGAAACAGTACTATAACATTGCAAGTCTCCTAGGCTATAAGGAGTTAATGGATCAAATTGATATCAAAATGATTTCGACTTTTTTGAACATCATCTCCAGAAGATTGATCAACCTTTCTGCTATGGAAAGACCTGATGACTTTTCTAGCCAGGCGTTACTGAACCTCGCGATGTCGGAAACTAGTTTTTCTTTTGTAAAGATTGCAGAAGAGGAATTGCGATTAGCTGCTAATGACCTGGACGATTTACGTCGGCGGGTCGCCAATGGACTTAATAATCATAAAGATAAAAAAGATCCTGAATGGGTTCAGCTTTTTGAAGAGTTCAAGCGAATTATGAAAAAACATATGATCCATGAGGAAGAAGGATACACCATGGATGTTATTCTGCATACCAAAGAGGCTTATCATAAACTTTTTGGAGCAGTTGATGATTATCGAACTCGTATGAGACGTTTGACAATGAATTTTGATGGAGATGAGATGGCTGCTAGAAGCTATAAGCATGCAACGAACTCATCCAAAGTCAGTGCTTTTCCTGCAGTTTATCATGTCATCAAGGGAGCTAAGATTCAGATTGATAGACTGGTTGGTCAAAATCAAGGCGTACTAGATAATGAGGCTTTTCTAAAAAGGATGATTAGTCAGGCAGCTCGCGAGGAAATGAAAAAAACAAAATTAAACAGTAGTTTGACCAGAGAAAATTTTGAAAAACTCGTGGAATCACTGTTTGAACAATATGAAGAGGAATACCAACATTAATGAATGAGAAATACAAAAATCTTGTCCAAGATTTAGTTGATGATTTAAAAGCTGTTTTTACACATGCTGGTTTAGGAGGAGAGGCTGGTGAATACAAGCTTCTTACCCAATCGTTCTTATATAAATTTTTAAATGATAAGTTTCTCTATGAGGCAAAGGCAGTAGATGCTAAGAATATCTATGAGGAACTTATTAAGATGAGCCATGATGATTATAGCTGGCTCTTGGAAGATATCGGCACTGCGACTGCTCAGCTCAAACCTGAGCAGTTCATTGAGACTTTGCATCGTAAGCAAAATGAAGATGATTTCTATGAGACATTTGAAAATACTCTCAACCAGATCGCCATTGACAATAACGATATCTTCTCTGTTCATACCGACGGGGATACAGCTATTCGTCTCTTTGACGAGCGTTTGATTACAGATACCATCTCAGATAGCAGTAAGCGCAACGAGGTCGCAAAGTCTATCATCAATCTCCTAGCCCGTGTCAAGTTTGACGAAGATATCTTTTCACAAGGCTTTGACTTTTTCTCTACTCTTTTTGAGTACATGATCAAGGACTACAACAAAGACGGTGGTGGCAAGTATGCCGAGTACTACACGCCTCACTCTGTTGCTAAGATTATTGCGGATATCCTAGTGGGACATGACCAGCCGTCAAATGTGCGCATCTACGATCCCTCAGCTGGTTCGGGAACCTTGCTCATGAACCTGGCTAGTCGTATCGGTGTCGATAAGACCACGGTCTACAGTCAGGATATCTCGCAGAAGTCCTCTAATCTTCTCCGTCTCAATCTGATCTTGAATGGCCTCCAACACTCCATTCATAATATCGTACAGGGAAATACCATCACTGCTAACCGCCATCCAGAAAAGATGGACTATATCGTGTCTAATCCTCCTTTCAAGCTGGACTTTTCAGAGTGGCGTGACCGTGTGGAGGCCTTGCCAGAGGCCAGTGAGCGATTCTTTGCAGGGGTGCCAAAGGTTCCTGCAAAGTCCAAGGACAAGATGGCTATTTACGAACTCTTTGTCCAGCATATCATCTATTCTCTCAAGGATGATGGTCAAGCAGCCGTTGTCTTGCCGACAGGCTTTATCACTGCCCAGTCGGGGATTGACAAGACCATCCGCCAGCACTTGGTGGACAATCAAATGCTGGCAGGTGTCGTTTCCATGCCGTCCAATATCTTTGCGACAACAGGTACCAACGTCTCCATCCTCTTTATCGATAAGAAAAACAAGGGCGATGTCGTCCTGATTGATGCATCAAACCTCGGAACCAAGGTCAAGGAAGGCAAGAACCAAAAGACCGTGCTCTCTCCAGAAGAAGAGCAGAAGATCATCGAGACCTTTATCCAGAAAGAAGCTGTCGAAGACTTTTCTGTCACTGTCTCTTATGAGGATATCAAGGAGAAAAACCACTCTCTCAGCGCAGGTCAATACTTTGACATCAAGATCGACTATGTAGACATCACAGCAGAAGAGTTTGAAGCCAAGATGACCGCCTTTCAAAACAAACTCTCAGACCTCTTCCAGCAATCGCATGCACTGGAGCAGGAGATTGAAGAGCAAATGAAGGGGATCAAGTATGAGTGAGTTTAAAACCTATACTTTAGAACAACTGTGTATCGTTGGTTCAAGTAAAAGAGTACATTTATCTGATTATGTTCAGCAAGGGGTACCATTTTACAGAAGTAAAGAAGTGATTGAGATTTCAAGTGGTAAAAACATTTCAGAACAATTATTTATTTCTTCAGAAAAGTACTCTGAAATAAAATCAAAATTTCCGGTTCCTCAAGAGAATGATGTACTTATCACAGCTGTAGGGACGATAGGTGAGATTTTGGTTGTAAAGGATCCTAATTTTTATTTTAAAGATGGAAATTTAATTTGGTTAAGAAATATAAATTTTGACATAATTGACATAGATTACCTATACTACTTTTTCAAATCTGACTTATTTCAAAAAACGATCAGATATAACAACATTGGAGCGGTACAGAAAGCTTTAACAATCGATTTTTTAAAAACTGTAAAAATAACATTGCCATCATTAGATAATCAAAGAAAATTGATTTCTGTTTTAAAATCAATTGATAAAAAAATACAAATCAACAGCCAAATCAACCAAGAGTTGGAAGCCATGGCTAAGACTCTCTATGACTACTGGTTTGTGCAGTTTGACTTCCCAGATCAGAATGGCAAACCCTACAAATCAAGTGGAGGCAAAATGGTCTATCATCCAGAACTCAAACGCGAGATTCCAGAAGGGTGGGGGGTGGAGAAGTTGGGGGATATTACAATATGCCATGATTCAAAAAGAGTTCCGTTATCTAGTAATGATAGAGAGCTTGTAAAAGGGGAAATACCGTATTATGGTGCTACTGGCATAATGGATTATGTCAATGATTATATTTTTGACGGAGACTATGTTTTAATGGCTGAAGATGGTTCTGTAATGACAGAGAAAGGAACCCCTATTTTACAACGTATTTCAGGAAAAAATTGGGTAAACAATCACGCTCATGTTCTAGAACCAATTAAGAATCATAGTTGCAAACTTCTTATGATGCTATTGAAGGATGTTTCGGTTATGAAAATTAAAACAGGTTCAATTCAAATGAAAATTAATCAAGAAAATATGAACAAAATTGTAGTCCCTGCAATTCCGTTGAAATTATTATTTGAGATTAATCAAAAATTAGAAGTAATTGAAAAACAGCAACTTAATTTAATCGAAGAGAATAAACAACTCACCCAACTTCGTGATTGGCTCTTACCAATGCTGATGAATGGACAGGTGAAGGTGGAGTAGGGGAAATAGCAGATAGAATTATAAAGTCGAAAGAATTTGAGGACAAGTAAATGTCAGAGCTTACTTTTTCTATATGGAAACCATTTATTAAAAGTGAAAAAAGAGGGGAGCGGTGGTTACAGCCCGTTTTAAGGACTTTTGATGAGTTGGTTCCATGTAATTTAAAACACGAAAATGGGTTATATCATCTAGAAGTTGATAAAAATAAGCATTATGTTTTTTTAGTTATAGAATCTGGAAAGTTAGAGCCTAGAGATACTACTGTTACAGACTATTATACAAATCAAAAACGTGAAAATCCTAAATCAGAAACAGAGCTGGAGTTTTTGAAGCAATTCTTTGTCTTATTCGATTTGGATAATAATTTATTGTATTTTTCGGATGTGAGACACCGTAATTTGCTAGAAAAAATTCTTAAAGATACGACAGGGGTTGAGTTTAGCATAAAAGGTTTTTACGAAGATAAAGAAGAATTTTTAAAAATATTATCTAGTGTTGATGAAATTCAGTTTACTTCAAAAGATGATATTTTTTCAACTTTATCACAAAAACGTGAAGCTCTATATGATTTATTTGAAACTGATAGTTTAGAAGATTTAACTTTGAATGTAAAGCTCTCTAGTCTGAAAATAAATAAAATCAAAACATTTCTCAGAAGAATTGTAAAAGAGTCTGAGAATCATCAGCTTTCAGGAATCTTAATTAGAGGAAACGATGATGTTGGATTTGAACATGTGTTTAACCGTGGTACGTTTATCAAAAAGATTTCAATTAATGTCGAGAAACAACCGGCAACTGGGAAATTTTTAGGACCAGAGGTAAAAGATATTTTGCTAAAAGAAATAGAGAGTTTGTCAAATGAGGAAGTTACGAAGAAAAGATAGAATTATTTCTGGCGGTATTTTAGTAGTAAGTCTGTTTGTATCATATTTATTAAAGGGTTATGTGCTACTAAATCATAGTGATACGGTATCTTTTATTTCTGTAATCATGGGTTTCTTACTTTCTGCTATTGCTATACTGTATTCTTCTCCTATACGATCTGTTTTGTATGATAAAAAATCAAACATTTATTCATCAAAATGGGAAGAAATAATTGTTAGATATTTCTATACATTTGTAGTTAGTTTGCTTTATATGATGGAGTTATCTTTAGGTATTAATTGTATTCCAAATTTTATAAATGTAGGTTTTTTACTAAGTATTGTAATTATAATAATTGTAGTTACTAAAGGGTTGTTTAAATTACTTTTAGTCGAAATAAATGATTAATTTTTTGAATTCAATTTTTATCATATTACAAAATTTAATGTCTTGTTTTTGTATTCATTATCCCAGTCAAATCAACTTTTGGCTGGTTTTTATTGTCTAAAGATGGTATAATTAAATTACCTAAAAGGTAATTTAATTTAACAGAAAGGGACTTATGAAGCTTATCTATACAAACAAAACTGTTAAAAAGCAGTGCACAGAGCTAAGGCAAGCGAAAAAGGATTTTTCGGATAAGGTTGCGGTAAAGTTGCATCTCTTGATCAACTTTTTGGAAGCGGCGGATTCTTTGGCTAGTGTGACAGCTTTTCCTAAATACCACTTTCACCAACTCAAGGGAAAGAGACAAAGACAGTTTGTTTTGGATATAGATGGTAGGAAAAGTTCCTATCGGTTGATTGTCGGTTTTCGTGAAGAGGATTTAAAAAAGGTGTTTCCAAATCCTGTTGAAATCGAAATCCTAAAAATAGAGGAGGTCAGCAATCACTATGAGTAATAAAATTGTTGAATACAAAGACCTGATTGCTTTTCATCCAGGTCAGTATGTTGAGGAATTGATTGAAGATTATAACGTAACGCAGAAAGAATTTGCGGAGCGCTTAGGAGTTTCAGCAAAGACTGTCAGCAAGCTGGTCAATGCGGAAGAGTCCATTAGTAAAGAGACGGCTCATAAGTTAGCCAAGCTAAGCGGAGTTTCCATGCAAACTTGGCTCAATCTTCAAAATGCTTATGATGTAAAAGTTGCAGAGATTGTAGAACAAAAAGAGCTAGAAGAAGGTAGCGAGAAAGAAATCTGTGAGCTGATTGATTTCAAGTATTTTAAGGAAAAAGGCTACGTTCCAGACAAACGCTATAGTTTGAAGGAAAAGATTGTCGAGCTTCGCAAGATTCTCGGTGTGGCAAGTTTAGAAAATCTTACATCTTTTAACCATCTAGTCAGCTATCGGAATACGCGTGAGTTTACGACTAAAAGTATAGTGAACTCCAATATCATGCTGGAGTTGGCGTCTAAAAAAGCGCGTGATGTAACAACTACCAAGCTCAATCGCAAAAAGTTGGAGAAAAGCTTGCCTGCCTTGAGAGAGTTGACCAGACAGGACCCAGAAGTCTTTCCTCAACGCTTGTACGATATCTTATTAGACTGTGGTGTTGTCCTAGTTGGCCTTCCTGCGTTACCAAATGCCAATTTGAATGGAGCGACTAAAAAATTCAGTAACGGTAGTGCCTTGCTTTTACTCACGGATAGAAACAAAGCATCCGATATTTTCTGGTTCTCACTTTTTCATGAAATAGGACATATTTTACAGAACGATTTTTCATCTGATGATGGAAATAGTGAATCCTACCAACGTTCTGAGGAAGAGGCTGACCAGTTTGCAAAAGATTTCTTGATTAGAGCAGAAGACTATCAAGCTTTTGTCAAAAAAGGAAACTTTGATAAGTCAGACATCCTTCGCTTTTCTGAGGAGATAGATATTCACCCGAGTATTATTTTAGGTCGTCTGCAGAAGGAACAGTACCTTGGATATGAGCAATTTAGAGAATTAAAAGAGAACTATTACTTTGTTTCTTGAGAATTTTTGATTTTATGAGAATCTTATTTCAAGGAGTAGTCCGTTTGCTTATTAATCAATGAGAAATAGTATCTTAATAAACAACCCATAACAAACCAATCAAACTGGTCCATTCCGCGCTAGTTCTGATTGGTTTTTCTTATTTCCGGATTTTAAGATGTATTTGTTCTGTATTTCAAATAAATAGATGCTTGAAACTTTATCATATAGCAGTTTTTGGATAGAACATTCGTCATTATTACGTTTTGGTTAAATTTGTTAGGATTGTATGAATTGTCAGAAAATTTTTATTATAATATGGTTTATAAATAAAGATAAGGAGACTTCTATGCAAAGACAACGTTTTTCACTCCGTAAATACAAGTTCGGTTTGGCTTCTGTTCTGCTGGGAACTGCTCTGGTTTTTGGTGCTGGACAGGCTCAGGCGGATGAGCAGGCGACAGTTAGTTCGTCAGGGCAAGGTCAGCCGACTGCCGCTGTGGTATCAGCGACTGAGTCCGCTTCTCAAGCAGCTACACCTGAGAGTCAGCCGGTAACTCCAGCTGCTGTGGAGAAAGCAGCACCAGCTTCTTCTGAATCGGTAGCTTCAAGTACAGAGCAGGCGAGCCAGCCTTCTACGGCAGAGGCTAAGGAAGCAGCTGCAGCTCCTGTAGAGAAAGGAGCGACTTCTTCATCGGAAGAGGCTTCTTCAAGTGCTGAGAAGGTAACTCAACCATCTACCACAGAATCCAAGCCAACTGAATCAGCTAGTCCGACTGTAGAGTCTCCGGCAGCCGTAAACTCAGACAAGCCTGCTGCTAATCCTGATGCAGTAGCAGAGTCACCAACTTCTCGGGATGCTAAACCAAGCAGCATCAGTACCAATGAGATTATCAAGGTTCCTCAGACCTGGTCTCAAGGCTATAAAGGTCAAGGCCGAGTGGTAGCCATTATCGATTCAGGTCTGGATGTCCACCATGAGGTTTTGAAGATTTCTGACCCGTCAAAGGCCAAGTATCAGACAGAGGCAGCTCTGGAAGAAGCTAAGAAAAAGGCTGGTATTGACTACGGGAAATGGTATAACAGCAAGGTTGTCTATGCCTATAACTATATCGACGGTGATGACAATATCAAGGAAAAGAACAGTTACTCACATGGTATGCACGTAACAGGGATTACAGCGGGAAATCCCAACAAGAAAGCTCCTAATGATGAGTATGTCTATGGTGTTGCGCCAGAAGCACAAGTTATGTTTATGCGGGTCTTCTCAGACCGTCAACGCACAACTAGCGACGCTATCTATATCAAAGCTATTGATGATGCGGTGGCTTTGGGGGCTGATACCATCAATATGAGTCTAGGTTCAGCAACAGGTTCAACGGTTGATGTCAGCCCTAGTCTGCAGGCCGCTATTGAGCGCGCTCGGGCCAAGGGGGTGAGCGTGATCATTGCGGCGGGTAATGACAACACCTTCGGAAGTGAATACTCTAAACCGCTGGTTGAAAATCCAGACTATGGTCTAGTTGGCAGTCCTTCAACAGTAGAAAGCTCTATCTCAGTCGCCTCTGTCAATAACACTGTTCTGACAGAGGAAGTCATGGAAGTGCGTGGTCTGGAAAAGAATGATAAGCTTTTGAACGGTCATTTCAGCTACTCCATGGGTGAGACAAATGCAACCTTTGAAAAGGGCAAGGAATATGAGTATGTCCATGTTGGTCTTGGCCGTGAAGAGGACTTTGCTGGTAAGGATCTGACAGGTAAGCTGGCTCTTATCCAGCGTGGTTCCTTTACCTTTGCTGAAAAAGTTAGAAATGCCATTAGCCATGGTGCTGTTGGTGCTCTGATCTACAATAATGTCGACGGAGCTAACCTAACGATGAGCCTAGACAGTGAATCTAAAAAGGTTCCGTCAGCCTTTATCAGTAAGAAATATGGAGAGGCTTTAGCAGCTGGTAACTACAAGGTGGCCTTTAATGGACTTAAGGTCAATCGGCCGCATCCAGGAGCAGGTAGTCTGTCTGACTTCTCTAGCTGGGGTGTGACGACAGATGGCTTGCTCAAGCCAGATGTGACAGCACCAGGTGGCGATATTTACTCTTCACTTAACGACAATACCTATGGCAATATGCAGGGAACCAGTATGGCTACCCCTCATGTGGCTGGTGTAGCGGCTCTGGTCAAGGAATATCTCCTTCAGCACTATCCAGACCTGACACCTGCCCAGAATGCCGATTTGGTCAAAGCGCTCATCATGTCTACAGCCAAGCTGCATGTCAACAAGGAAACAGGTGCCTATACCTCTCCGCGACAGCAGGGAGCTGGTATCGTAGATACGGCAGCGGCTATTTCTACCGGTCTCTATGTGACAGGGGATAACCAATATCCTAGCGTTTCCTTGGGCAATGTCCAAGACAGTTTCACCTTTGATGTTACGGTTCATAATATCACAGATAAGGACCGGACGCTGAAGATGATTGTCAATACCAACACGGATGCGGTCAAGGATGGCTACTTTACCCTGACACCTCGCAAACTAACCGAAACGGTTTGGCCAGAAGTTACCGTCAAGGCTCACAGCAGCCAGAAAGTGACGGTCAAGGTAAATACTGCTAAGTTTGCGGAAGAGTTGATCAAGCAGATGCCGAATGGCTATTTCCTAGAAGGCTTTGTCCGCTTTGTCGATCCAGCGGATGACGGCGATGTGGTTAGTCTGCCATTCATGGGCTTCCGTGGGCAATTCCAAGATCTGCCAGCTGTAGAAAGACCAATCTATGATCTAGTCCAAGAAGGCAAGTCAGGCTTCTATTACCCAGTGCCAGAGGACAAGAGTATCCTATCTGATGACAATGTATCTTCCCTTGTGACAGAGTCAAATGATACACTCTACTCTACCGGTCGAACAGCTGCTCGTAGCTCAATTGTACTGGGAACTGCAGAAAATGCGGATGGTAAGCATGTGCTGCAGCTGGGAGCGGATGGCAAGATTCGTCTGGCCTTCTCACCTAATGGTGATGGCAATCAGGACAGCATCCAGTATCGGACAGTTCTCTATCGCAATATCAATAATCTGACGGCTAGTGTTTATACGGCAGATGATAAGGACTATCGCTTCCCAATCTGGCAGAGCAGCACGATTAGAGAAAGCCGCAAGAACTATTATAGTGGTCAGTCAGACAATCCTAAGTCCTACCTGCTAGAAGATACATACTGGGATGGTCGTGACAGCAAGGGTGAGAAGCTGGAAGATGGCCTCTATACCTATGTGGTTCGCTATACACCAGATGTACCAGGTGCTAAAGAGCAGCAGATTACCTTTAACCTGCAGATTGATACGCAGAAGCCTTTGATTAGCTCAGGCTATATCAGTACCAAGGATGGTGCGGAAACCTTTACGGCTCGCAAGCCTAAAGATGTCGGCAACGGCGGTATTTTGAGAGAGCAGGTTTTCTATCTGCAAGCAGATGAAAAAGGGAAAGAGACCTATAAAGCCGTAGATGATTTTGGCATTGAGCGTGATTACGAGCGTCGAGTTTACATCTCAGCCAATGCGGATGGCAGCTACACCTTGCCAAAAGGAGTGGACAAGTCTAAGATTTTCTATGTGGTAGAGGACTATGCAGGCAACCGTGATGCCATAGCTCTGTCAGAGCTAGTCAGTGCTGAAAATGATGGGCGTATCCGTGTCGCTCTGGTGGATGCCAATACGCATCAAGATGTATCTTCAACCTTTGTCTATCGAATCAAGGATAGCAAGGGTAAGTATGTTGAACTGGACAAGGGCAAGCAAATCAATGCTCTGCCATTTGGCCGCTATACAGCAGAGATCTTTACTTATGATAAGGATGAGCTTCGTTTCTACAGCGCTCTGACTCAGGAGTTTGAGCTGACAGCCCAAGATAGCTTTAAGACGATTGAGTTTCTAGTTAAGAAGCTGGTCTTTGCACCGGTCAGCGTTGCCTTTGATCAAGCTGTTCCGAAGAATACCCAAGTGGTTCTCAAGAATAATAATGGCGATGCTTATACGCTTCCAACAGAACTGTTTGGCAAGCAAGCCTTCGGAAGATCCGTAGCAGCTGGATTCTACTCTGTCTTTGTCAACCTGCCGACTGGTTATGAGCTCTGGGAAAGTGAGCCGACTGTTGAGGTCAAAGAAGGTAAGAATAACCTGCTGAAGCTGGGAGTTATCGTCAAGTCAGGCTTGCTGGCAGCTGTTAATCAGCAGTCTAGTCTGGTCGGCACTGCTCAGTATTACAATGCTTCTGCAGCGAAGCGCACAGCCTACGACCAAGCATATCAAGCAGCCAAGGAAGCTTTGACAAGCAAACTGACCCAAGCGCAAGTTGATGCCGTAAGAGGTAAGCTAGAAACAGCATCTGCTAATCTAGACGGCAAGGACTCTGATATTGCTGCGGTTAAGGCGGCTGTGGAAGCTTATGCTGCTACCACTAAGACAGGTGCTTATGCCAATGCTAAGGATAGAACTCGCCGCGCTTATGACAAGGCCTTTCAAGCAGTGGCTCTGCTCTTGGTGCAGGATAAGGTGACCCAGGAGCAAATCGATACTGCCCTAGCTCAGCTGACTACAGCAGAGAAGAAGCTAGATGGCAAGGCGACTAACTTTACTAATCTCAAGAAGCTAGTCGATGATGAAGTGCATTACCAAGCCATCAGCAATAAGTTTATCTATGCGACTGACGCGGTTAAGGCGGCTTATCTAGAGGCTTATGCACAGGCTAAGGAAGTTTTGGCTAATCCAGGTGCCAGCCAGGAAGATGTCAAAGAAGCCATTGCCAACCTCAGAGCAGCCAAGAGAAAACTTGATGGCAGAAAGCCAAGAGTTGTGAGACCGAAAAAACCTAAACAAGTCTAATTGGTTTTCAAGTGAGTTAAAATCCCTTAAGTTGAAACTTGAGGGATTTTTCGATAAGTATTTTACATTGGCCTTATTTTCTGCTATAATCTTTTTTAGAAAGAATTCTCATTGTCTACTTTTTAGCGAGTTCGGGATAGTGTGAGCCGGATAGGGAAGCAGTGCAGATGGCGCTTTCGGTTATAATTTCAAAAGCAATGAAGTAATAAATTAGGGTGGAACCGCGTCTTGACGCCCCTAGGTTGAAGAGCCTAGGAGTGTCGGATGTGGTTCTTTTGCGTACTGAGTCTATTGTTCGAAAGAAAGGAGATTCATGGAGAACCTTTATCTTGTAAAAGATGAGAATCAATTAGTAGCTTTTCGAGATTTCGTCGCAAAGAATGCCGCAAAGTTGCAGGATTATCTAGCTTTTTTAAAAGACGAGTTTGCGGTTTATGACTTGCCGCAAGCCATCATTTGGTCCGATTTTGATTCTGCTACGCAGATCATTCGTGAAATTCCTGTGCCAGCTTATACAAATGATAAGCGGATGGTTATGACTCCCGAGTTGCCGGTTTGGAAAGATTTGTATCTCCTTCAGTTGGAGAATTACGAGACCTCTCACCAAACTCGAGCAATAGAAAGCAACTATCAGTCTTTGTCTGAAAATTCTCTCTTGCAGATTGTGGGCCATGAGTTAGCTCATTGGTCGGAGCATTTTTTAGATGACTTTGATGGATACGGTGCCTATATCTGGTTTGAAGAAGGTATGGCTGAGTATATTAGTCGCAAGTATTTCTTTACAGATGAGGAATTTCGAGTGGAAAAAGCTTGTAATCAGTCTCTTGTTGAGCTCTTTCAGAAAAAGCACGGTTGGTACTCATTGAATGATTTCGGTACTTCGACTTATAAAGGGAATTATGATAGTATTTTTTACGAATACTGGCGCAGTTTTTTGACAGTTGACAAGTTAGTAGAAAATCTAGGCAGTGTGCAAGCGGTCTTTAATTCTTATCATCATTGGGAAAATACAGATAAAACACTTCCCTTGTTGGATTGGTTCATACAGCAGAAAATAATAGACAAAGAGATATAAACAAACTAAAGGAGTAAAAAATGTCTAAGAAGTTAACGTTTCACCTCGCTAAAGTCAATTGCGAACCTAAAGGTTCGATTGACTAACGACAACCGCTATGGGGAGGTTTGTCTAAGCGATGTACTAGCTTTTCAAAAGGGAAGTAATTGTTCCCTTTTGAACGCTTCGCAAGAATCTCAAGAAACTAAAGGAGTAACTAATGTCTAAGAAACTTACCTTTCAAGAAATTATCTTGACTTTGCAGCAGTTCTGGAATGACCAGGGGTGTATGCTCATGCAGGCTTATGATAACGAGAAGGGGGCGGGAACGATGAGTCCCTATACCTTCCTGCGGGCTATTGGGCCAGAGCCGTGGAATGCGGCCTATGTAGAGCCGTCTCGCCGACCAGCAGATGGTCGTTATGGGGAAAATCCTAACCGCCTTTATCAACACCACCAATTTCAAGTGGTTATGAAGCCGTCTCCAAGCAATATCCAAGAACTTTACTTGCAGTCTTTGGAGCTCTTGGGTATCAATCCGCTGGAGCACGACATCCGCTTTGTCGAGGATAACTGGGAAAATCCTTCAACTGGCTCGGCTGGTCTGGGCTGGGAAGTCTGGCTGGATGGTATGGAAATCACTCAGTTCACATACTTCCAGCAGGTCGGAGGTCTGCCAACTCAGCCGGTGACTGCTGAGGTGACTTATGGTCTGGAGCGTCTGGCTTCTTATATCCAGGAAGTAGACTCAGTCTACGACATTGAGTGGGCTGATGGAGTTAAGTACGGCGAAATTTTCACGCATCCTGAGTATGAGCATTCCAAGTACAGCTTTGAGGTCAGTGACCAAGACTTGCTCTTGGGGAATTTTGAGAAGTTTGAAGCAGAAGCTAAGCGCTGTCTGGACGAGCATCTGGTGCACCCGGCCTATGACTATGTTCTCAAATGCTCGCATACCTTTAATCTCTTGGATGCGCGTGGCGCTGTATCTGTGACAGAGCGGGCTGGTTATATTGCTCGTATTCGTAATCTGGCGCGTGTTGTGGCCAAGACCTTTGTAGCTGAGCGCAAGCGTCTGGGCTACCCGCTTTTGGATGCAGAGACTCGCGAGAAACTCTTGGCAGAGGAGGGAGAATAATCATGGTGAAAAATTTATTAGTTGAATTAGGCTTGGAGGAAATGCCAGCCTATGTCGTGACACCGAGCATGAAGCAGCTGCGCGACAAGATGGGGGCCTTCCTAACAGACCATCGTCTGAGCTTTGAGAAAATCGAAATGTTCTCCACGCCTCGCCGTTTAGCCGTGCGCGTGGTTGGATTGGCGGACAAGCAGTCCGACTTGACCGAAGATTTCAAAGGCCCTTCTAAGAAAATTGCTCTGGACGCAGATGGCAACTTTACCAAGGCTGCCGAAGGCTTTGTCCGTGGCAAGGGCTTGACGGTTGAGGACATTACTTTCCGTGAAATCAAGGGAGAAGAATACGTCTATGTGACCAAGGAAGAAATCGGCCGCCCGGTAGAGGAAATCATCCCAGCGGTGACGGAAGTTCTGCAAGCTCTGACCTTCCCTGTCAGCATGCACTGGGCCAACAACACCTTTGAATACATCCGCCCAGTTCATACCTTGACTGTGCTCCTAGATGAGCAGGCCTTTGATTTGGATTTCTTGGACATCAAGAGCGGTCGTACCAGCCGTGGCCATCGTTTCTTAGGGAAAGAAACGGAGATTGTTTCAGCGGATTCCTATGAAGATGACCTACGGGCTCAGTTTGTCATTGCCAGTCCTCTTGAGCGGGGTGATATGATTGTCGAGCAGATTCGAGCACTGGAAGAGGAGCACGGTGTTTCTATCGAAATTGACGAAGACCTGCTCAATGAAGTCTTGAATCTGGTAGAATATCCAACTGCTTTCCTAGGTAATTTTGATGCTAAATATTTAGAGGTGCCAGAAGAAGTCTTGGTGACTTCCATGAAAGAGCACCAGCGTTATTTTGTTGTGCGCGATGCTGAAGGCAAACTTTTGCCGCACTTTATCTCTGTTCGCAACGGAAATGCAGAGCACTTAGAAAATGTCATCAAGGGAAATGAAAAAGTCTTGGTGGCTCGTCTGGAAGATGGGGAATTCTTCTGGCGGGAAGACCAAAAACTGGCTATTGCTGACTTGGTTGAAAAGCTGAACAATGTGACCTTCCACGAAAAGATTGGTTCTCTGGCAGAGCACATGGAGCGGACTGGCAAGATTGCTGCTCTCTTGGCACAAGAGGCAGGATTGGATGCTGATGAAACAGCTGACTTGGCTCGTGCAGCGGCTATTTATAAGTTTGACCTGCTGACTGGCATGGTTGGGGAATTTGATGAGCTGCAAGGTATCATGGGAGAGAAGTATGCTCTTCTGGCTGGTGAGAATGCTGCGGTTGCAGCTGCCATTCGGGAGCACTATATGCCGACTTCAGCCGATGGCGAATTGCCTGACACCAAGGTCGGAGCAGTCTTGGCTCTGGCTGATAAGCTGGATACCATTCTGTCCTTCTTCTCAGTTGGACTGATTCCGAGCGGTTCCAATGACCCTTATGCACTGCGCCGTGCGACTCAGGGTGTCGTGCGTATCTTGGACAAGTTTGGCTGGAACATTGACTTGGCTCAGCTTCTTGGTCGACTTTACGAACTCAAGTTTGATAGCCTAAGCTATGACAATCAAGAGGCGGTGCTGGACTTCTTCCGTGCCCGTGTTGAGAAGATGATGGATCGCAGTATTCCGAAAGATATCGTGACAGCTGTTCTTCAAAGCACTCACTTCGTTGTACGCGATTTGGTAGAAACAGCTGCGCTTCTAGCAGAAAAAGCTCAGGAAGCCAACTTCAAGTCAGCAGTCGAAAGCCTGTCTCGGGTCTTCAATCTAGCTGAGAAAGCCCAAGGGCAGACAGCTGTCAATCCAGCTCTCTTTGAAAATCAAGAGGAAAAAGATTTGGCAGCTGCTATTGAAGCAGTGGAGCTGACGGCAGACTTAGCTGCCAATCTGGACCAACTCTTTGCTCTCAGTCCAGTTATCGATGCTTTCTTTGATCATACCATGGTCATGGCAGAAGATGAAGCTGTGCGTAACAACCGCCTAGCTCTCCTAGCTTCATTGACGGCTAAGGCGGGACAGCTGGCCCAGTTTAATCAGATTAATACCAAATAAAAGGTAAGAGAGGTAGAATCATGGATCCTAAAAAAATTGAACGCATCAACGAACTGGCTAAAAAGAAAAAACGGAAGGCCTAACTGCTGAGGAAAAAGTGGAACAAGCCAAGCTTCGTGAAGAGTATATCGAAGGCTACCGTCGCTCTGTTCGTCATCACATCGAAGGCATCAAGATTGTTGATGAGGATGGCAATGATGTGACACCTGAGAAGTTGCGTCAAGTTCAGCGCGAGAAAGGTCTTCATGGCCGAAGTCTGGATGACCCAGAGTCTTAAGTAGATATAAATAAAAAATCCCTCGCTAGGAAGCTAGAAAGTTCCTGTCGAGGGATTCTTTTATTCTTGTTTACGTTTTTTCAAAATGCGGAGGGCTACATAGATGCAGCTAACGATGATTGCTACATCCAGCCAGAAAATCCAAGGCTCCGTGATACGGAAAAAGAAATAAGCAGCGATGGCAATAATGAGGGACAGAATGCCTAGATCCATTTTTTCTTTGAGATTGAGTCTCATAGGTCTTCTTCCTCCTTTTTTTGTGCTTGGCGAATCTTTCCTTTGGCAATGAAATGCATCATCAGTCCAAATCCAAGGCCTGCGGCTAATCCAGTTATAATGAGTTTAGGCTGAAGCAAAATTTGCAGGATATCTTTCTTTTCCATGACAGCTATCATGATGCCGAAGAGAGGATAAAAGAGCAGCCAATAAGAGAATCCTGCTTTGAGACCAGCATGTTTCATAGCTTTTTCTTCTTTTTCATCCTGAAGTCCTAGCTCTAGGTCATCAATTCCTTTGCGGCGTGCTTGGATGATTATATAGACACAGAAGCCGAGGATAAGGATTTCTAGCAGGATAGGATAGGCTAGAGCGATAATTTTGGGCCAGCGAAAGGCTAAGGGAAAGGCGATGGCATTGCCAAAAATCAGGATAAAGAAAAGCCAAATAAAGCCTATATTTCCTAAGTGCTCAGCCTGTTGGCGTTTTTGCTCGTCCAAAGGTCCAGTAATGCCGTAAAATCGTTTAATCATCTTGTCTGAGAATGTTTCTTTTTTCATGTTTGTGTCCTTTCTTTAGGTATGAATGTTGCTGCAGGGAAAAACTCTTAGTCATCTGATTCTTCATCTGTCAGCTGGGGTTCCCAAAAGAGGGCGTTGAGGTCAGTATCCAGCGCTCTAGCCAGATTGATACAGAGCTCGAGAGTGGGGTTGTATTTGTTGTTTTCAATCATATTGATAGTTTGCCGCGATACCCCGATAGACTTGGCCAACTCTAGCTGAGACATCTTTTTTTCTTTTCGAAATTCTTTGACACGATTCATTACACCCTTCCTTTCTAATTCTATAACTGATAACTTTTAGTAAGTTTGTCAGTTATATTTGACTTTTATTTTATGCTAGTATAATACTTTTTGAAAAAAGTGTCAAGTATATCTGACAAAAAATTTTAAAAAGGATTTCATCCGCTTACTTTTTCTTTTAAATTTTTTTTTGCTTTTGAATGTGATATAATAAGTAAGATATGACAAACGAATTTCATCACATTACTGTTCTTCTTCATGAAACGGTTGACCAGTTGGCGGTTAAGCCTGATGGCATCTATGTCGATGCGACCCTTGGCGGTGCTGGTCACAGCGAATATCTTTTGAGTCAGCTCGGAGATGAGGGGCATCTTTATGCCTTTGATCAGGACCAGACAGCTATTGACAATGCTAAAAAGCGCCTGGCTCCTTATGTAGAGCGGGGGATGGTGACCTTTATCAAGGACAATTTCCGCCACCTCAAGAGCCGTTTGCAAGAAGCCGGTGTGGAAGAAATTGATGGGATTTGTTATGACTTAGGCGTTTCCAGCCCTCAGCTGGATCAGCGTGAGCGTGGTTTTTCCTATAAACAGGATGCGCCTTTGGATATGCGCATGAACCGCGATGCAGCCTTGACAGCTTTTGAGGTTGTCAATCATTATAGCTATCAGGATTTAGTACGAATCTTTTTTAAATACGGCGAAGATAAGTTTTCTAAGCAGATTGCTCGCAAGATTGAGCAGGCTAGAAGTGTCAAGCCCATTGAAACAACGACAGAACTGGCTGAAATTATCAAGTCGGCTAAGCCAGCTAAGGAGCTGAAGAAGAAAGGTCATCCAGCCAAGCAGATTTTTCAGGCCATTCGGATTGAGGTCAATGATGAGTTGGGAGCGGCGGATGAGTCTATTCAGCAAGCTATTGATTTGCTGGCGGTGGACGGCCGGATTGCGGTCATTACTTTTCATTCGCTGGAAGACCGTCTGACCAAGCAGCTTTTCAAGGAGGCGTCAACAGTGGATGTTCCAAAAGGCTTGCCCTTCATCCCAGATGAACTGCAGCCTAAGCTGGAGCTGGTCAGCCGCAAACCAATTTTACCAAGCAAAGAAGAATTAGAAAGCAATAACCGGGCTCATTCCGCCAAGCTGCGCGTGGCCCGTAAGATACACAAGTGAGGAAGAAATGTCAGAAAAAAGACCAAACCCGCTTCAAGATCAGATGAGAAAATTTTCCCGAGTTGAGAAGGCCTTTTATGGCTCTATCGTTTTGACTGCCATTATTTTAGCAGTCAGCATCGTCTTTATGCAGACCAAGCTATTGCAGGTAGATCGGGATTTGACGGAAGTCAATACACAGATTGAAGCGGAGCAGACAGAGCTGGCCGACATCAAGCAGGAAGTCAATGAACTGACCCGCTATGAAAGACTGTCCCAGCTAGCCAGCTCTCAGGATATGAAACTCCAGAAGGGAAATCGTAAAACAGTGAGTTCAACGGATGAAGAATAGAATTTTTGAAAAAATTAAAAAATACGCCCTGAAAAATAGGCAAACCCCTGAATACAATCGGCGGCAAGTGGGAAAGAGCATGAGTATCTTAGCTATCTTTCTCTTTTTCGTTTTCTTGATTAATTTTGCCATCATTATCGGGACAGACCAGAAGTTCGGTGTTAATCTATCAAAGGGAGCAGAAGTAGTCCATCAAAAGACGGTTACAGTCGCTGCCCGGCGGGGAACAATCTATGACCGAAATGGTGTTCCCATTGCAGAGGATGCCACGACTTATAATGTTTATGCCATTATTGACAAGAGTTACAAGTCAGCTACCGGCAAGATTCTCTATGTGGAAGAATCCCAGTACGATAAGGTGGCAGAGATTTTCAATCAATACCTAGAGCTGGATAAGGACTATGTCAAAACCCAGCTGTCGCAGAAAAATCTCAAGCAGGTTTCCTTCGGGGCACAGGGCAATGGCATTACCTACAGTAATATGAATGCTATGCGGGAAGCCTTTGAAGCTGCTGGTATTGAAGGAATTGACTTTACTACCAGTCCTAACCGCAGTTATAGCAACGGTGTGTTTGCCTCCCAGTTTATTGGTCTTGCACAGCTGCAGGAGGATAAGGAAGGCAATAAGACGCTGAAAGGGACTTCTGGCATGGAGCAGGCACTGGATAGGATTCTTGCTGGTCAGAATGGGATTGTGACCTATGAAAAAGACCGAAATGGTAATGTTGTGCCTGGATCAGAAAAGGTCTCTGTACAGGCAGAAGACGGCAAGGACGTCTATACAACGCTGTCGGCTGATTTGCAAACCTACCTAGAAACGCGGATGAACGCCTTTCAGGAAAAAGTCAAAGGTAAGTTTGTCAATGCAACCTTGGTCAGTGCCAAGACCGGCGAAATCCTAGCTACTTCTCAAAGGCCGACCTATAATGCAGATACCAAGGAAGGCTTGAATGAGAAGAATCTGGGCAACTGGAACACCATGCTCTATCAAGGTCAGTACGAGCCTGGATCTACCATGAAGGTCATGACTCTGGCTTCAGCTATTGATAATGGTAGCTTTAATCCTAACGATACCTATGACAGCAGAGAGTATAAGGTCATGGATGCGACCATTCGGGACTGGAATGTCAACATGGGGATTTCGGAAGGGGAAACGCTGACCTTTGCCCAAGGATTTACCTATTCCAGTAACGTCGGTATGACCATTTTGGAGCAGAAGATGGGCAATGACAAGTGGCTGGACTACTTGAGTAAGTTTAAGTTTGGCCTGCCGACCCGCTTTGGGATGGGCAATGAAACCTATGGCTCCCTACCAGGTGATAACTATGTTACGATTGCCATGAGTTCTTTCGGTCAAGGGATTGGTGTGACACAGGTGCAGATGCTGCGTGCTTTCTCATCTGTAGCCAATGATGGTGTCATGGTGGAGCCTAAGTTTATCAATGCTATCCATGATCCTAAAACCAATACAGCTCGTAAGACTGCGACGGAAATTATCGGAAATCCTGTCTCAGAAAAAGCAGCTCAAACCACTCGGGATTATATGGTTCAAGTCGGAACAGACCCCTACAAAGGAACCCTGAATGTTGGTGGAGAACCCGTCATTCAAGTGGCTGGTCAGAATGTCGCCGTCAAATCAGGGACCGCTCAGATCGCTTCTGAAAATGGTTATCTAGAGGGCGAGAACGATTATATCTATTCAGTTGTTGCCATGACGCCGGCAGAAAATCCTGAATTTATCATGTATGTGACAGTTCAGCAGCCTGAGGAAAAATTCCAGCCAATATTCTGGCAAGAAGTGGTCAATCCGGTCTTGGAAGAAGCTGTCGCTCTCAAAGACAGCCTTAATCTGACAACGGAAGCGACTCCGGCTCTTGAGACAGTCACTGAAGAAACCAGTTATAAAATGCCGTCCGTAGAAAAACTGACCAAGCAACTAGGTCTGAAAAATCAAATCAGTCCTGGCGGTCTGGCAGATGAATTGCGCCGAAACCTAGTCCAGCCAATTGTACTGGGAACAGGTGGCAAGATTAAAAAAGTATCTGTCAAAGAGGGCAAAAATCTCAAGGCCAACCAGCAGGTTTTGATCTTGTCAGATGATTTAGAAAGTCTGCCTGATATGTACGGCTGGACCAAGGCAAATGTCGAACGTTTTGCCAAGTGGCAGGACATTGAAGTCACTTTCAAGGGAGAGGGCTCCAAGGTCGTCAAGCAGAGCGAGAAGACCAATACTTCGCTGAAAAATCTCAAGAAAATAACAATTACAATGGGAGACTAATATGCTTATTGCTCTTATTGCAGGAATCGTAACTTTTATCCTAACTATCATCGGCATTCCTGCCTTTATTCGTTTTTACCATAAGGCTCGCATCACAGGCCAACAGATGCACGAAGATGTCAAGCAGCATCAGGCCAAGGCCGGAACGCCAACTATGGGTGGCACAGTCTTTCTCTTGACATCCGTTCTGGCTAGCTTTGTTATCGGTCTGTTTTCGCATCAGCTGTCCAACGGCTTAATCATGATTCTTTTTATCTTGGTTCTGTATGGTGTTGTCGGCTTTTTGGATGACTTCCTCAAGGTGTTTCGTAAGATCAACGAGGGCCTTAATCCCAAGCAGAAACTGTTTCTGCAGCTAGTCGGCGGAGTTGTCTTTTACTTCTTCTATAATCAGCATGGGGCAGGGGACTCTCTCAATGTCTTCACTGTTCCTGTCCAGCTGGGCTTCCTTTACATCTTTTTCGTCCTTTTTTGGCTGATTGGCTTCTCCAATGCTGTCAATCTGACGGATGGAATTGATGGTTTGGCCAGCATTTCGGTGGTCATCAGCTTGGTAGCCTATGCTGTGATTGCTGTTGAGCAGAAGCGCTTTGATATTCTGATTGTCATCATTAGCATGATTGGCGGCTTGCTAGGCTTCTTTGTCTTTAACCACAAGCCCGCTAAAATTTTCATGGGAGATGTGGGAAGCCTGGCTTTAGGCGGTATGCTGGCTGCTATCTCCATTTCCCTTCACCAAGAGTGGACCCTGCTCTTGATTGGTATCGTCTATGTGTTTGAGACGACCTCTGTCATGATGCAGGTGACCTACTTCAAGCTGACCGGCGGCAAGCGGATTTTCCGAATGACTCCAGTTCACCACCACTTTGAGCTGGGAGGTCTAACTGGTCACGGCAAGGAGTGGAGCGAGTGGAAGGTCGATTTCTTCTTCTGGGGAATCGGTATCGTGAGCAGTCTCTTGACCCTAGCTATCCTATATTTATAGCAAGAAGCGAGTCTCTGGCTCGCTTTTCTGCTTCTTAGATTTGAGGGTAAGCAGGATGGTTATTTTTTTGGTATAATAGTTAGGATAATAGAATAGAGGACAAGATGAAATTTACAGAATTTAAGATTAAAGATTATATTCAGGAAGCGCTTAGGGATTTGAACTTCGTTGAAGCGACTCCAGTCCAAGAAAAGCTGATTCCTGTGGTATTGTCAGGTCGGGATTTGGTCGGTGAGTCCAAGACAGGCTCTGGAAAGACCCACACGTTTTTGCTGCCAATCTTTCAAATGCTGGATGAGGAAGCAGACAGCGTGCAGGCTGTTATTACAGCCCCAAGTCGAGAGCTGGCAGCGCAGATTTATCAGGCTGCTCGGCAGTTGGCTAGTTTTTCTGAAAGAGAGATTCGGGTGGCCAATTATGTCGGTGGAACTGACAAGGCTCGTCAGATTGGGAAGTTAGAGTCCAGTCAGCCTCATATCGTCATCGGAACGCCTGGGCGGATTTATGACTTGGTAGAGTCTGGCGACTTGGCCATTCACAAGGCCAAGACCTTTGTCGTTGACGAGGCAGATATGACACTGGACATGGGTTTTTTGGCGACGGTTGATAAGATTGCAGGCCGGCTGCCAAAAGACCTGCAGTTTCTCGTTTTTTCAGCGACCATTCCACAGAAACTTCAGCCTTTTTTGAAAAAATACCTGTCTAATCCAGTGATTGAGCAGATTAAGACCAAGACGGTCATTGCCGACACCATTGAAAACTGGCTCCTATCAACCAAGGGACGAGACAAGAATGCCCAGATTTATCAAATCAGTCAGCTCCTGCAGCCTTATCTGGCTATGATTTTCGTTAATACCAAGACGAGGGCAGACGAGCTGCACAGCTATCTGACAGCCCAAGGACTCAAGGTTGCTAAGATTCATGGGGATATCGCTCCGCGGGAGCGCAAGCGTATCATGAATCAGGTCAAAAATCTGGATTTTGAGTACATTGTCGCTACTGACTTGGCCGCGCGGGGGATTGATATTGAAGGTGTCAGCCATGTTATCAACGATGCCATTCCTCAGGACTTGTCTTTCTTTGTCCATCGGGTAGGCCGCACCGGCCGTAATGGTCTTCCCGGCACAGCCATTACCCTCTACCAGCCGAGTGACGACTCAGATATTCGGGAGCTGGAAAAGATGGGGATTAAGTTCATTCCCAAGATGATAAAAGATGACGAGTTCCAGGATACCTACGACCGAGACCGCCGGGCCAATCGGGAAAAGAGTCGGGAGAAGCTGGATACGGAAATGCTGGGGCTGGTCAAGAAGAAAAAGAAAAAAATCAAACCAGGCTACAAGAAAAAAATCCAGTGGGCGGTGAACGAGAAGCGCCGCAAGACTAAGCGAGCAGAGAATCGTGCACGTGGTCGGGCAGAGCGTAAGGCTAAGCGCCAAACATTTTAGTGATATGCTTTTCTTATGGCTGTGATAAGAAAAATATATTAGTCTTTGTGAGATAGATATGATAGACTAGTGAAACTAGTCTATTTTTATATTGGGCTTAGTGCGGTCTGTTTGGTATTTGGATACATAATATTTGCACAGACTGCTCATATTTTAACTGTCAAAATGGCCGTAGCTTGCTAGTCAAAGCGAAGCAAATTCTTTGTTTTGTTCCAGATTTATGTTAAAATATTTCATTATCAAGAAAAGGAAGTAATAATAGTGGTTACAACTTATCTTCTGACAACTGGTTGGTATGAGGAGTTTCTCAAGATCATTCCAGATGGTAAATTATTTAGTTTAAGGGCTGTTTTTGAGGCCATTCCGGGCATTTTGCAAAATCTGCCGATCACCCTCCTCTTGACAGCGGGTGGTGCAGTCTTTGGTATTCTGCTTGCCATGGTTTTTGCTATCGTCAAGATTAATCGGGTTAAAGTCCTGTATCCGATTCAGGCTTTCTTTGTCAGCTTTCTGAGAGGAACACCGCTGCTGGTCCAGCTCATGCTGACTTATTTTGGAATTCCTTTGTTGCTGAAGGCTATCAATCAGCAGTATGGCACAAGTTTTAATATCAATGATATTCCAGCATCTGTCTTTGCGATTGTTGCTTTTGCTTTCAACGAAGCGGCTTATGCCAGTGAGACCATCCGGGCAGCAATCTTGTCCGTGGATCCGGGAGAAATCGAGGCTGCTCGCAGCTTAGGGATGACCAACAAGCAGGTTTATATGCGTGTCATTATCCCCAATGCAGCAGTGGTAGCGACGCCTAGTCTGATTAATTCCCTGATTGGCTTGACCAAGGGTACTTCTCTGGCCTTTAGTGCTGGTGTAGTGGAAATTTTTGCCAAGGCACAGGCTATCGCGGGGGCGGACTACCGCTATTTTGAGCGCTTTATCTCAGTGTCGCTTATTTATTGGGCAGTCAATATTCTCATTGAGCAACTTGGCCGCTGGATCGAAAAGATGATGGATATCAAGCAGCCGGATAAATTTGAATCGCTTCAGCAAGCAGAAGGAGAAGGAATCTGATGATTAATATTTCACATTTAAGTAAGACTTTTTCAGGTCAAAAGGTTCTGGATAATCTTAGTTTGGAAATTCAAAAAGGCGAAGTGGTAGCTTTGATTGGCTCTTCTGGTGCTGGGAAGTCAACCTTTCTCCGTAGCCTCAACTATCTGGAACAGCCAGACAGTGGAAAAATCACCATCGATGGCTTCAAAGTAGATTTTTCGAGGATTTCCAAAGATGAGATTTTGCTGCTGCGTCGCAAGCTAGCCATGGTCTTTCAGCAGTTTAACCTCTTTTCCCGCCGGACTGCTCTGGAAAATGTCAAGGAGGGACTGCTGGTTGTTAAGAAACTGTCAGACCAAGAAGCGACCAAGATAGCCAAGGAAGAATTAGCAAAGGTTGGCTTGTCAGACCGAGAAAATCACTATCCTAGATATTTGTCAGGCGGTCAGAAGCAGCGGGTGGCTTTGGCAAGGGCTTTGGCTATGAATCCAGATGTTCTTTTGCTAGACGAGCCGACCTCAGCCTTGGATCCTGAGTTAGTCGGAGAAGTAGAGAAATCAATCGCTGATGCAGCCAAGTCTGGCCAAACCATGATTCTGGTCAGTCATGATATGTCCTTTGTCGCTCAGGTGGCTGACAGGGTGCTCTTTTTGGACAAGGGGAAAATCATAGAGTCTGGGACACCAGATGAGATTATCCATCATCCAAAGGAAGAAAGAACCAAGGAATTTTTTGCTAGTTACAAACGGACCTATATTTGATATAATAGAGACAGTGAAGGCTCAGTTGGCTAGACCAGCTGAGTTTGTTTTCAGTCTTGGCGTGCAGTGGAGCAGGCCTTCTTATCTAGTTGGTGTTTTATGCTAACGGTTAGGTTTGGAGTTGTTCTTATTTTTGTAGAATAAGGCTGATTGACCTTTGAGGAGTTGACATGTTAGATCAAATATTTGCACTTTATATCGAGAGCTTGCTTTATACAGCAGTCGGTGTAGGGATCATTGCGGGTTTATGGATTGGACTGCGGATGATTCGCCGCAAGGACAAGACAGCTAAGGAGCGCCAGAGTCATCTGTACGATGTTCTTCTGATTGTCATTATGACGATTCCAGTCCTGTCTTTTGCGACACTGGGCTTGCTCATTGTTCTAAAAGCTTAAATGCTTGTAAAATTGTAGAAAAGTTGTTAGAATAATTCTAGTTACAACAAGGAGAAAGAAGAGTTATGTACGATACAATTATTATTGGAGCTGGGCCTGCCGGCATGACAGCTGCCCTCTATGCAGCCCGCAGCAACCTAAAAGTTGCCCTGCTGGAGCGTGGTATTCCTGGCGGCCAGATGAACAATACTGCTGACATTGAAAACTACCCGGGCTATGCCAATATCAGCGGTCCAGAGCTAGCAGAGAAAATGTTTGAGCCTCTTGAGAATCTAGGGGTAGAACATCTCTTTGGCCTAGTAGAAAAAATTGAAGATCGGGGCGATTTTAAGGAAATCATCACAGAAGATGAGCGTTTTGAAGCTAAAACAGTCATCATTGCTTCTGGTGCTAATCATCGTCATCTGGGGGTTCCTGGCGAGGAAGACTACAACAGCCGCGGAGTTTCCTATTGTGCGGTCTGTGATGGTGCCTTCTTCCGTGATGAAGATTTGCTGGTTGTCGGTGGTGGCGACTCGGCGGTAGAGGAAGCTATTTTCCTGACGCGCTTTGCAAAAAGTGTGACCATTGTTCACCGCCGTGATGAGCTGCGAGCACAAAAAGTGCTGCAGGATCGCGCCTTTGCCAACGAAAAGATTCGCTTTGTCTGGGACTCTGTGGTGGAAAGCATCCATGGTAATGAGCGTAAGGTGACTGGAGTAACCTTCAAGAATGTCAAGACAGGTGAAACTAGTCAAGCAGATTTTGGTGGCATCTTTATCTATGTCGGCCTGGATCCGGTTAGTGAATTTGCTAAGGACTTGGGTATCACTGATGAGGCTGGCTGGATTCTGACGGATCATCAGATGAAAACGTCAGTAGCCGGTATTTACGCTGTTGGTGATGTTCGCCAGAAAGACCTGCGCCAGATTACGACGGCTGTTGGCGATGGTGCCATTGCCAGTCAGGAAGCCTACAAATATCTTACAGAGCAAGCATAAAAATATAAGCTAAGCAAGTGTGTCTATTCAAGTGAGTTGACAGGATTTGCTTAGCTTTTTTGGAATTATGATATAATAAAAGGTATCTAGCGTAAAGGAGCAAGAAGATGTACCCAGATGATAGTTTAACTCTACACACTGATTTGTACCAAATCAACATGATGCAGGTTTATTTCAAGCAAAATATTCACAACAAGCATGCGGTTTTTGAAGTTTTTTTCCGTAAGAATCCTTTTAATAACGGCTACGCAGTCTTTGCGGGCTTGGAAAGAATTATTTCCTATCTCAATAATCTGACGTTCAGCCAGAGCGATTTAGATTATTTGCAAACCTTGGGCTATCACGGAGAGTTTCTGGATTATTTGCGAAATCTCAAAATGAGCCTGACCGTAAGGTCTGTTCAGGAAGGTGATTTGGTTTTTGCCAATGAGCCAATAGTGCAGGTGGAAGGTCCACTGGCTCAGTGTCAGCTGGTTGAGACTGCTATTCTCAATATCGTTAATTTTCAGACGCTGATTGCCACCAAGGCAGCTCGTATCCGCTCTGTTATCGAAGATGAGCCTTTGATGGAGTTTGGAACTCGCCGTGCCCAAGAAATGGATGCTGCTATTTGGGGGACTAGGGCAGCTGTGATTGGCGGAGCCAACGGAACCAGCAATGTTCGGGCAGGTAAGCTCTTTGACATTCCAGTCTTGGGAACGCATGCTCATGCTCTCGTTCAAGTCTATGGAAATGATTATGAGGCCTTTAAAGCTTATGCTGAGACTCATCATAACTGTGTTTTCCTAGTAGATACCTACGATACATTGCGTCTAGGTGTTCCGGCAGCCATTCGGGTGGCGCGTGAGCTAGGAGACAAGATTAAGTTTCTGGGTGTCCGCATTGATTCGGGAGACCTTGCCTATATTTCTAAGAAAGTTCGGCAGCAATTAGATGAAGCTGGCTTCCCTGATGCTAAGATTTATGCGTCCAATGATCTGGATGAAAATACCATTCTCAACTTGAAAATGCAAAAGGCTAAGATTGATGTCTGGGGCGTGGGAACCAAGCTCATTACGGCTTACGACCAGCCGGCTTTAGGAGCAGTTTATAAGATTGTTGCTATTGAAGATGAGAATGGAGAATTGCGCAATACCATCAAGCTGTCCAATAATGCTGAAAAAGTTTCTACCCCAGGTAAGAAGCAGGTTTGGCGTATTACCAGTCGCGAAAAAGGGAAGTCTGAGGGAGACTACATTACCTATGATGGCATTGATGTCAATGGCTTGGAAGAGCTGGAAATGTTCCATCCAACCTATACCTACATCAATAAAACGGTCAAAAATTTTGATGCCGTACCGCTTTTGGTGGAGATTTTCCAAGAAGGGAATTTGGTCTATAATCAGCCAAGTCTGACTGAGATTCAGACCTATGCCCGTAAGGAATTTGATAAACTTTGGGACGAGTATAAACGAGTTCTCAATCCACAGGATTATCCAGTTGACCTGGCTAGAGATATTTGGCAGGATAAGATGGACTTGATTGACCAGATGCGCAAGAAAGCCTACCAGACAGGAGCAGAAAAATGAGCCTACAAGAAGAAATCATCGCTCAACTGGGCGTCAAACCAATCATTGATCCGGAGGAAGAAATCCGCAAGTCGGTGGACTTTCTCAAGGCCTATCTGAGGAAGCATCCTTTTTTGAAAAGTTATGTTCTGGGAATTTCTGGTGGTCAGGATTCTACTTTGGCTGGCCGCTTAGCTCAGCTGGCTGTAGAAGAAATGCGCTCTGAAACTGGAGATGATAGCTACCGTTTTATCGCCGTCCGCCTGCCTTACGGTGTTCAAGCCGATGAAGATGATGCACAAAAGGCTCTGGCTTTTATCCAGCCTGATGTCAGTCTGACAGTCAATATCAAGGAATCTGCTGATGCCATGACAAAGGCTGTGGAGGCAACAGGTGCTAAAGTCTCTGATTTTAACAAGGGTAATATCAAGGCCCGCAGCCGTATGATTGCCCAGTATGCTTTGGCTGGTTCATACAGTGGGGCTGTCATTGGGACGGATCATGCTGCAGAAAATGTCACGGCCTTTTTCACCAAGTTTGGGGATGGCGGAGCAGACATCTTACCACTTTACCGTCTCAATAAGCGTCAAGGCAAGCAGCTTTTGGCCGCCTTAGGGGCGGATCCGGCTCTCTATGAAAAGGTACCGACGGCTGACTTGGAAGAAGAAAAACCTGGAATTGCTGATGAAGTCGCTCTGGGCGTGACCTATAATGAAATTGACGACTATTTAGAAGGTAAGTCCATTTCAGCTCAAGCTCAAGAAACTATCGAATCTTGGTGGCATAAAGGTCAGCACAAACGCCATTTGCCGATTACGATTTTTGACGAATTTTGGAAGTGAAAATCTCTATCGAAACTTTTTAGTCTGGGCCAAGAAACGAGGAAGCCATGAAAAAGATAGGTACACAGTCCGTTGAAACCAAACGTCTTTTGCTAAGACCTTTTCTGGAATCGGATGCACAAGCTATGTATGACAACTGGGCTTCTAGTCCGGATAATTTGCTGCATGTGACCTGGGATGCTCACGAGAGTCCTGAAGTCACCCAACAATCCATTGCTCGCTGGGTTGAGAACTATCAAAACATGGATTTTTACAAGTGGGCCATCTGCCTGAAAGAAAATCCCGAACATGTGCTTGGTGATATTAGTGTGGTGGACATGGATGAGGCAGTCAATGCTTGCGAGGTCGGCTATATTTTAAGTAAAGACTATTGGGGGCAAGGGATAATGACAGAAGCTTTGAAAGCTGTTTTAATCTATCTCTTGCAAGACGCAGGATTCAATCGTGTCACAGCAAAATTTGTAACAGTCAATCCAGCTTCTGGGCGTGTCATGGCCAAAGCCGGCATGAGCTACGAAGGCACTTTCCGTCAGGCTGTATTTCATAAAGGACAAGTCAAAGATTTTTCCGTCTATGGAATCCTAAGATCCGATTTAGAAAAAGGCTAAGACTCTTTTGTCTAGCCTTTTTACTTGCGCTCCTTTTTTAAAGTTCTATAATAGATGTATAATGAAAAGGAGGGTTCTATGCATTCGTTAGAACAAGATTTTACAGATAAGCTGTACGCTGCTTATGAGGCAAATCCCAAGTTTGCAGCAATGGAAAATGCCATCAGTCACAATGGCCTTTTGGCTTCCTTAGAGAAGCGAAGCGCTGCCGTGGAAAATACACCTGTCTTTTCACTGGATCTCACGAAGGACAAGGTCAGTGACCAGAAAGCTTCAGGACGCTGTTGGATGTTTGCAGCTCTTAATACCTTCCGCCACAAGATGATTGCTGGTTTCCAATTGGAAGATTTTGAGCTATCTCAGGCCCATACCTTCTTTTGGGATAAATATGAAAAATCCAACTGGTTCTTAGAGCAGGTACTGGCAACGGCTAACCAAGAATTGACCAGTCGCAAGGTTAAGTTTCTCTTAGACACGCCTCAGCAGGATGGCGGTCAATGGGATATGGTTGTTTCCCTCTTTGAGAAATACGGAGTTGTGCCTAAGTCTGTCTATCCAGAGTCGATCTCGTCCAGTGACAGTCGCGAGCTCAATCAGATTCTCAATAAACTCCTGCGTCAAGATGCGCAGATTTTGCGAGAATTAAGAGCGGAAGGGGCGGAATCGGCTGAACTTCAGGCCAAGAAAGAAGAACTCCTACAGGAAGTCTTTAACTTTCTAGCTATGAATTTAGGCTTGCCGCCTCGCCAGTTTGACTTTGCCTATCGAGATAAGGAAAATCATTTCCATAGCGAGAGCGGATTGACACCTCTGACTTTCTATCAAAAATATGTCGACTTCAAGCTAGATGACTATGTTTCTATCATCAATGCGCCGACTGCAGACAAGCCTTATGGTCGGTCCTATACAGTTGAGATGTTGGGCAATGTCGTTGGCAACAAGCCAGTCCGTTATTTGAATGTTGAAATGGACCGACTAAAAGATCTGGCTATCGCCCAAATGCAGGCTGGCGAGACCGTTTGGTTTGGCTCGGATGTAGGTCAGTCTAGCAATCGCAAGGCAGGTGTTATGGCAGAAGGGATGCACGATTTCACTGCCAGCATGGATATTCGACTAACTCAGGATAAGGCTGGTCGCTTGGACTATAGCGAAAGCCTCATGACCCACGCCATGGTCTTGACAGGGGTAGACTTGGATGAAAATGGCAAGGCTAAGAAATGGAAGGTCGAAAACTCCTGGGGTGAAAAGGTTGGGAACAAGGGCTATTTCGTAGCCTCTGACGCTTGGATGGACGAATATACCTATCAAATCGTCGTTCGTAAAGAATTTCTGACAGCCGCAGAATTAGCTGCTTATGAAGCAGAGCCTATTGTCTTGGCTCCTTGGGATCCCATGGGGGCTTTGGCAAAGTAAGCTTTGATGAGAGAATAAGAAAAGAGTAAGAATTTTTCATTCTTACTCTTTTAGTTTGTATTCTAATCTTCGTCTCTTTAGTCATTTCCACCGTCACCGGAAGATGAGTCATTGTGGCTAGAAGAGCTATTGTTTGAATCGCCAGAATGCTCACTAGAAGCTGATGTGTCAGAGCTAGCTTCTGTACTGTAACTGCTATAGCTAGAATAGTTATAATACTGCTGGTTATTGTAGTAACGGTTATAGCCAGTACCACTATTGAGGTAGACATAAGAGCCACTGCGGTAGAGACCATCTGGCATTTCCCAATCTTCTGAAGCAGAGCCATCTTGAGCTAGGTAAAGCATCATTTCGCGGTAGACATCTGTTGCAACCTTAACCCCGTCATCAAGGATTGGTGTCAGGCGGTTAGAGTAGCCAGTCCAAACAGCCATTGAATACTTAGGTGTGTAACCAACGAAGAGCTCGTCTGGCGTGACAATGCTAGAGTAGTAGTAAGGCTTGGTCAGTTTGGCTAATTCATCATCAGCATAGTTGGAGGTTCCAGTCTTACCAGCCTGATAAACACCAGAAATGGCAGCGTTTGTACCTGTACCAGACTGCAAGACTGTTTTCATCATATCGGTCATCATGTAGGCTGTCGTTTCCTTCATAGCCTTGGAACCATTGTTGGAGAAGGTCTTCTCCGTTCCGTCACTGAAAACGACGCGATTGACATACTGAGGTTTGTAGTAAGTACCGCCATTGGCAAAAGCAGCATAGGCAGCAGCCATTTTTTCACTGCTGGCTCCGTACTCGTTGCCGGATTTGCTGGTATTACTTGAAAAGGCATTAACATAGAACATTTCAGGATAGTTAATCCCTATACGATTCAGGAACTTGAGGGATTCATCCAGACCAACGGCTTCCAGCGTTTTCACAGCAGGAACGTTACGGGATTCCTGAATCGCGTATTGAATCGTCATCCCGCCATAGTATTTCTTATCCCAGTTATAAACTGGTGTGCTGGAATACGGGAAGTTATATGGAGCATCTGTGATAGGAGCAGCAGTTGAAGTATAGACTTCATTTTCAAGAGCTGGAGCGTAATCTGTGATTGGCTTCATAGTTGAACCGAAGTCACGGTTGGTTTCAACAGCTTGGTTGGTACCAAAGGATACGTTGGTAGACTGGTGACGGGCACCGAGTTGGGCAATGACTTTACCAGTTTGGACATCCATAACGGTGGAGGCAACCTGCATTTCATCATCTGGATAAGCTACATAGTCTTCAGTATTGTAAATATCCCAGAGTTTCTGCTGAGCCTCTGTGTTGACGTTTGTATAGACTTCCATACCAGTTGTCAGGACATTGTAACCAGTTTCTTCTTCAACCTGTTCAATTGCTTCTTTAATATAGTTATCCATGTAAGCTGGGTAGCTAGTAGAAGCTTTCAGACTTTGAAGTCCGTCAGTTACAGGTGTGTTTTTGGCTTGCTCATATTGTTCATCTGTGATGTATTTGAGATCGTGCATCTCACGAAGTACCAGATTACGGCGATTGGTTGCAGCCTCTGGATGGGTGTAGGGATCGTATTGATTCGGTGCCTGAGGCATACCTGCCAGCAGAGCCGTTTGGTGTAAGCTTAAATCTTTTAAATCCTTGCCATAGTAGCTTCGGGCTGCTGTCTGCATACCGTAGTTACTGTTAGACATGTAGACTTTATTGACATAATAGGTCAAGATTTGTTGCTTGGTCGCTTTACGCTCAAGCTGAGCGGCCAGCCAAGCTTCTTGGATTTTTCGTGAAAGGGTCGCGTCCGAAGAAGAAGTTGAGAAATAGGACAACTTAATCAACTGCTGGGTCAGAGTTGATCCCCCTTGACGGCCCCCGCCACGGATGTTACTGATAAGGGCACCTGCAATCCGAATAAAGTCCACTCCGCGGTGGTTGAAGAAGCGATGGTCTTCGATGGCGACAATGGCGTTAACCAAATCCGTAGGTATTTCACTTGTTTCAGCATTGACCCGCTTTTCAGCGCCTAGATCCGCAATCAAATTGTTATTGCTGTCAAAAATCTTACTGGATGTGGTCGCGATCAGGTCTTTTTCAGAAAGCTTGGGAGCCTTGACAGCATAGTAGGTAAATACCAAACAGCCAATCACGAATCCAATCATAAGCAGGGTTATAAGTGCACTTGCAAGATATTTTAAAGCCTGCATAAGAGTTTGTTTATTCATTTATAATACCACCTAGTAGTTTTTGTTCGATAATTTCAAGATAAGGGATGCTGGGAAGCTGCTGCATTTCAATCAAATAACCATGCTCTTGAATATAGCTTAAGGGCATGGACTTCCCTCCCTTGTCGATCTTGTAAAACTCAATTAAATAAGAAGCGGGAAGCAGGTAAGTCTCCCTTAAGCTGGAAAAATGCAGTAAGACAAAGCAGATGCCCTTTTGCTCAAGGACAGCCTCCATGTGCTCAATCTGATGCGAATGAAAATTTTTCATGGGCATCGATTTTTTCTGTCGGGTTTCCTTGGCTTCAAAGTCAATATAATGGCCCTTGTAGACACCAGAATAGTCTGTTGTGGAAGCTTGCCGAAAGTAAGCCTCTACAATCTTGGCTCGGCTACGGTGCGGATAATCAACCTTGACAATCTGAATGGGGGTGGGCTTTTTATGAATGACAGCGAGTCCTCTGCTAAGATAGTAGTTGTTGGATTCGTTGATCATCTTTTCAAAAGACATCCCACGATTGGCAAAGTTAATCATGCCGGAAGCTGGCCTATTGATACTGCTTTTTGCCTTTAGCTTATGCGGATAGTTGACCATAAAACTCCTTATTGGTACAATAGCATCACTCTATTATACCACAAAAAACTTTTTTAAGGGAGAATAAATGACAAGTCTACTAATAACAGGCTACAAAGCCTTTGAAATCGGCATTTCAACGGAAAAAGATATGAGAATAAACATCATAAAAGAAGCCGCTAAAAGGGACTTAATCCGTTTTTTGGAAGATGGAGTGGACTGGCTGGTTTTTATGGGCAATCTGGGCTTTGAGTCTTGGGTCTTGGAGCTAGCTAATGACCTGAAAAAGGACTATGAATTTCAGACGGCAACCATCTTTCTCTTTGAGAATCAAGGTGAAAATTGGAACGAAGCCAATCAAGCCAAATTAGCTGCTTTTAAGCAAACCGATTTCGTCAAGTATGCTTATCCGACCTACCAAAATCCTGGTCAGTTTCGTGATTACAATCAATTCATCATTCAAAATACGGACGGAGCCTACCTGTTTTACGATGAAGAACAGGAGACAAAACTGAAATATCTTTACCAAGAAATGAAAAAACAAGAACAATATTTTATCAAAAAATTAACATTTGATGACCTGAATGAAGTGGCCGAAAATTTTTCGGGAAATTAGATGATAAATCTTGATTTTTATAATGCATTTTGTTTATAATTGAATATGACAAACTAGATTGGAGAGAGAAGATGGCAAGTATTATTTTTACAGCAAAAGATATTTTTGATCAGGATTTTAAACGCGAAGTACGCGGCTACAGCAAGTCCGAAGTGGATGAGTTTTTGGACGATATTATCAAGGATTATGAGACTTATGCAGCCTTGGTAAAGGAGCTGCGTGAGGAAAATCGCCGTCTCAAGGAAGAGTTGGCTGCGAAGCCGGTTGAAAAAGCACCGGTTCAGCCGACTCAGCCCGTCCAATCAACACAAGCGACTCAGCCGACTGTGGAAAGCTTTCCTCAGATGACTTCTGCGACTAACTTTGATATCTTGAAGCGCTTGAACCGTCTTGAAAAGGAAGTATTTGGGAAACAAATTTTGGATCGTGAATAATGGTTCTTTTAAAACAGTGCAATTTTTGGATAATTGCGTGGAAATTTTAGATTTTCATGAGGAAAGTCCATGCTAGCACTGGCTGTGATGCCGGTAGTGTTTGTGCTAGGCGAAGAAATAAGCCTAGGGACGGATTTTTCCGTTACGGCGACTGAAAGGGCTAAGTCTTTGGATATGTCTGATTAGGTCTGAAAGTGCCACAGTGACGTAGTTCTTTTGGAAACAGAAGAAGTGGAACGCGGTAAACCCCTCAAGCTAGCAACCCAAACTTTGGTCGGGGCATGGAGTGCGTGGAAGCGAACATAGCACTCTGACTGGAAACAGTAGACAGATGATTATCGAAGGAAATGGTACCTAGTCATTTCTGGAACAAAACATGGCTTACAGAAAATTGCATATAGGCTGAGGCTGGGACGGCAAGTCCTGTCCTCTTTAAATTTTATAATAGAATAGCAAGAGAGTGGCTGAGCGCTCTATTCTCTGCCAAGTCCAACTAGCTGTTGCTTCATTTGTCTGATGGACATTTCAAGTAATGAGCTAGCTGACAAATGGCAGCGAAACCTTCTCAGCCCAAAATTTAAAAAGGGAGAGTGAGGAAAATCGATGTGACGAAATCACGATTTTTGTCTCACCCCCTTTGTTCGTATAGATTGGAATCCATTTAAAAAGCCGAGATGAAAGAAAAATTTAATTTAATTGCGACCGCTGCGGCAGGACTAGAAGCTGTCGTCGGCCGTGAAATCAGAGAGCTGGGGCTTGATTGTCAGGTTGAAAATGGTCGTGTTCGCTTCGAGGGTGATGTCAGTACCATTATTCAAACCAATCTCTGGCTGCGCGCGGCCGATCGGATTAAGATTGTAGTTGGCAGTTTTCCAGCTAAGACTTTCGAAGAGCTCTTTCAGGGAGTTTTTGCTCTAGATTGGGAGAATTATCTGCCTCTCGGGGCCAAGTTTCCTATTGCTAAGGCCAAATGCGTCAAGTCAAAACTTCACAATGAGCCTAGTGTTCAGGCTATTTCTAAAAAGGCAGTTGTCAAGAAGCTGCAGAAGCATTATGCACGTCCGGAAGGGGTGCCCCTGCAGGAAAATGGAGCTGAGTTTAGGATAGAGGTTTCTATCCTAAAAGATGTAGTGACAGTCATGATTGATACAACAGGGTCCAGCCTCTTCAAACGTGGTTATCGGGCTGATAAAGGCGGTGCACCGATCAAGGAGAATATGGCAGCGGCCATTTTACTCCTGTCCAATTGGTATCCAGATAAGCCTTTGATTGACCCGACTTGCGGCTCTGGTACTTTTTGTATCGAGGCAGCCATGATTGGGATGAAGATGGCGCCGGGACTCCATCGTTCCTTTGCCTTTGAAGACTGGAATTGGGTGGATAAAGACCTGGTAGCCCAGGCTCGTTCAACTGCACTCAGTCAGATTGATCAGACCATCCAGCTAGATATTTCTGGCTCGGATATCGATGGCCGTATGATAGAGCTAGCTCGAAAAAACGCTGAGCAAGCAGGAGTAGCAGAGCAGATTCACTTTAAGCAGATGCGTCTGCAAGATTTGCATACAGATAAGATCAATGGTGTGATTATCTCTAATCCGCCATACGGGGAGCGCCTCCTAGATGATGAGGCTGTGACTCGGCTTTATCAGGAGATGGGAGAAACCTTTGCTCCGCTCAAAACCTGGAGCAAATTTATCCTGACTAGCGATGAAGCTTTTGAAAGCAAATACGGCAGTCAGGCCGATAAAAAACGCAAACTTTATAATGGTACTTTAAAAGTTGATTTATATCAGTATTTTGGCCAGCGAGTCAAACGTCAGTTAGATTAGAAAGGATTTGCCGTGACGAAAGAAGAAAACTACTCACCGGAAGAAGAAAAGAAAGAGTCGGTCCTTGATTTTGAAGAGGCCAAGGAAATGACAGTCGGTCAAGCTACTCGTAAGAAAGAGGAGCTGGAAGCCGGTGTGAATGAAAGCGACAATGTGCTGGATAAGTATATCAAGCAGCACCGTCAGGAAATCGAAGCTGGAAAATTTGAAACCCAGAAAATCAGAAAGCTGCAGGAGCAGGAAACGGCTCAGGCTGAGCAAGCCTCTTCTGATTTGACCGACTTCATCAAAGAAAGACGGCAAGAGGTTGAAAGTGAACAGGAGATTCAAACAGCTCAGTCGACAGCCACTGAGACTGCAAGTGAGCCAGAAGCAGCTCCAAACCCCTTAGGATCTCGCAGTCAACGCTCAGAGCAGGCGGATTCGATTGCTGCTCCCGTTCAAAAGACATCTTACGGTCCTATTCCGGAGCCGCTTGATGAGAAGGAATTAGAGGTTCCTAAGACACCTTTCTACAAGAAAAAAGCTTTCCTTTATCCTGTCTTGGGACTTCTAGGGATTGCTGTAGCGGGAACAGGGCTCTACTTTGCTCTGGGGCATAATTGGGGTCACAAGACCGTTACAAGCTCCAGCTCTTCAACATCGCAGTCCAGCAAAAAGAGTTCGTCTTCCTCTAGCTCTGATAATACTGCCAAGAATCTGAAGTCCTTTAATGATGAATATGCTGCATTTTTCACAGATAGCAATCAGACAGCTGTCAAAAACAGTAAATTCGGAGACTTGGAAAAATTAAAATCCTTACTTGAAAAACTAAAAGGAAGCAAAGACTATGATGCAGCCAAGAGCAAGTATGATTCCTTAGTCAAGCAGATTTCAGCTATCCAAAGTGTCAATTCGCAGTTTGACGGCGGAGCTATCACTGACGGCGTCTTGAATAAGGAAGCCAAGGCGAATACAAATGCGACCTTCTCAGACGTATCAAGTGGCAATGCTAAGCTAGATGAAGTTCTGAAGGCAGCAATTGCCCAAGGACGCGGCCAACAGGTGCCAACTCCAGCTCCTGCTACTGATCAAGGAGGGACAGGTACAAACGGCGGTTCAAGTGCATCTGCTTCTGGTTCAGGAGCTTCTAACTCTTACTCTGGCTATGGTCTTCCAAGCAACGGAGTAAATCTGCAGAGAGACCTCAGTCGTGTCCCTTATAATCAAGCGGCCATTGATGATGTCAATAATCCGGCTTGGACATTCAATCCTGGCGTTTTGGAGAAGATTTTGCAAACTTCTCGTGAGCGTGGCTATATTTCTGGAGATAACTATATCCTGGAACGCGTCAATATTATCAAAGGAAACGGCTACTATAACCTCTTCAAGCCAGACGGCACCTATCTCTTCAGTATCAACTGTAAAACTGGATACTTCGTCGGCAATGGACCGGGCTATGCTGACTCGCTTGATTTCTAGTCATCTGTTAATATTTCTTCAGCAGCTGGCTTTCTAGTTTGTTGATGGATTTCATTATACATGCACAAAAAAAGTTCTCGATTTCGAGAACTTTTTTAAATCACATGGCGTTCAAAGGCATCATCTGAGATTCCTTGGCTAAGAATAAGTTTGGCCCATTCTTTAGCTGAGAAAAGGCTGTGATCCTTGTAGTTTCCGCAGGATTCAATGGTTGTTCCAGGGACATCTTCCCAGCTAGTTGACTCAGCGATTTCTTCTAGACAGGATTTGATGACTTGAGCAATCTGGTTGGAACTGTGTTGGCCCCACATAATCATATGAAAACCAGTGCGACAGCCAAAAGGTGAGCAGTCAATCATACCATCAATGCGCTTGCGAATCAGCATGGCCAGCAAATGCTCGATGGTATGCAGACCAGCAGTTGGGATTGAATCTTCATTAGGCTGAACCAAACGGATATCAAAATTGGAAATGATATCTCCTTTAGGACCGGTTTCCTCTCCGATGAGACGAACATAAGGCGCTTTGACAATGGTGTGATCCAGCTCAAAGCTTTCAACGATAACTTCTTTAGACATGGTTTCTCCTTTACAATGTAGCAAGTGCGAGAAGGTTTTTCTAGTGATATCAAGCCATAGGTTTGTCTTGTTAGTGAAGAAAAAGCCTGTCTCATATACACCTTTTCTTCTCTGATTATAGCATAAAAAAATTTTATTTGGGAATAAAGTTTAAGTTTTAGAAAAATGAAAAATTTGAACAATCTTGCTTATGGTTTGAAAAAGTTTTAGTGCACAGGCTTCTACAAACTTTGATGATTTTGACGGTGAAAATTGGACAAAAGCTTTCTTGAATTTCAAAAAATAGGTTTGTGAATTTTTTAGATTTGTGATAGAATAGTATGGAATTTTGAATTCAACAATTAAATAGATTTGGAGTAAAAACATGGACCTATTTCCTATAATTATGTCTGTTTTTGCTGCCATCATTGGTTTAGTGATTGGATATGTAAGTGTCTCGGCTAAGATGAAATCATCTAAAGAAGCTGCAGAGCTTACTCTTTTAAATGCTGAACAAGAAGCAACCAATTTACGCGGACAAGCTGAACGCGAAGCTGATTTGATTATCAAAGAAGCCAAGCGGGAAACAAGTTCGCTTAAAAAAGAAGCACTTTTGGAGGCAAAAGAAGAAGCCAGAAAATATCGTGAACAAGTTGATGCAGAATTTAAGTCTGAACGTCAAGAGTTGAAACAAATCGAAAGCCGCTTGACAGAGCGCGCTTCTACCCTTGACCGCAAAGACGATAATTTAAGCAACAAAGAAAAGGCTTTGGAGCAAAAAGAACAAAGTCTCTCAGATAAATCTAAACACATTGATGCGCGTGAAGAACAAGTAGCGGAACTTGAAAAGCAGAAGGCAGCAGAGCTGGAGCGAGTTGCTTCGCTATCGCAGACAGAAGCGCGTGATATTATTTTGACGCAGACCGAAGACAAGCTTTCTAAAGAGATTGCGACTAGGATTCGGGATGCGGAGCAAGATATCAAAGAGCGGTCTGATAAGGTTGCCAAGAATATCTTGGTCCAAGCCATGCAGCGGATTGCTGGTGATTATGTCGCCGAGCAAACCAACTCAACGGTGCATCTGCCAGATGACAGTATGAAGGGGCGGATTATTGGCCGGGAAGGTCGCAATATTCGGACTTTTGAGAGTCTGACTGGTATTGATGTCATCATTGATGATACGCCAGAGGTTGTTACTCTCTCAGGTTTTGATCCGATTCGCCGCGAAATCGCTCGTATGACTATGGAAGCACTCTTGAAAGACGGCCGTATTCACCCAGCCCGAATTGAGGAGTTGGTTGAGAAGAACCGTCTGGAAATTGATAATCGCATCCGTGAGTACGGGGAAGCCGCAGCTTATGAAATCGGAGCTCCTAACCTGCATCCTGATTTGATGAAAATCATGGGTCGCTTGCAGTTCCGTACTTCTTATGGTCAGAACGTCCTTCGGCACTCTATTGAGGTGGCCAAACTTTCCGGTATTATCGCTAGTGAGCTTGGTGAAAATGCCAATTTAGCCCGCCGTGCTGGATTTCTCCATGATATTGGCAAGTCTATTGACCGGGAGGTTGAAGGCAGCCACGTGGAAATCGGGACAGAACTAGCTCGTAAGTACAAGGAGCATCCAATCGTTGTTAATACGATTGCCAGCCACCACGGAGATGTGGAAGCAGAAAGTGTCATTGCCGTTATCGTAGCTGCAGCAGACGCTCTCAGTGCTGCTCGACCAGGTGCTCGTAGTGAATCCCTGGAAAGCTATATCAAGCGTCTCCAAGATTTGGAAGAAATCGCTAATAGCTTCAAGGGTGTCAAGAACAGCTTTGCTTTACAAGCTGGCCGGGAAATCCGGATTATGGTTCAGCCGGACAAGATTAAGGATGACAAGATTACGATTTTGGCGCACGATGTGCGTGAAAAGATCGAAAACAACTTGGAATATCCAGGCAATATCAAGGTAACGGTTATTCGTGAGATGCGTGCCGTCGACTACGCAAAATAAAGAAAAAAAGCAGTCTGGTAACAGATTGCTTTTTTCTTAAATTATCTGCTGGTCTATTTTGTTTTCCGTATGATTGCTTGCTTATTTTTTCTATTTTCTCAAAACTCTAGACACATACATTTCTTCCTATCCTCTTGAAATATCAGCCTAATTTTGTTACACTAGATAGAAAGACTGTGAAGGAGACATGATGACGGAACGAGGCTTACTAATCGTCTTTTCAGGCCCCTCTGGTGTAGGAAAAGGGACTGTTAGACGAGAAATTTTTGAAAGCACTGATAACCAATTCCAGTACTCGGTATCCATGACGACTCGTCCGCAGCGTCCAGGCGAAGTGGATGGAGTAGACTATTTCTTCCGAACTCGCGAGGAGTTTGAAGAGCTGATTCGTCAGGGACAGATGCTGGAGTATGCAGAGTATGTGGGAAACTACTACGGGACGCCTCTGACTTATGTCAATGAAACGCTGGATAAGGGTATTGATGTCTTCTTAGAGATTGAAGTTCAGGGAGCTTTGCAAGTCAAGAAAAAAGTTCCAGATGCCGTCTTTATTTTTTTGACTCCTCCAGACTTAGAAGAACTCAAAGACCGCTTGGTTGGTCGTGGGACAGACAGTGCAGAGATTATCGCTCAGCGCATTGAAAAGGCCAAAGAAGAAATTGCCCTTATGCGTGAGTATGATTATGCCATTGTCAATGATCAGGTGCCGCTGGCTGCCGACCGTGTCAAGCGCGTGATTGAAGCAGAGCATTTCCGAGTAGACCGTGTTATCGGCCGTTATCAGGACATGCTTCCAAAAAATGAAACGATTATTCGATAGAAAGTTAGAAATTAGGTAGAAAATTATGATGTTAAAACCGTCTATTGACACTTTGCTGGACAAGGTTCCGTCAAAATATTCCTTGGTTATTTTAGAAGCTAAGCGCGCTCATGAGCTTGAAGCTGGAGCTCCTGCTACGCAGGAATTCAAGTCTGTCAAATCCACTCTTTGTGCTTTGGAAGAAATTGAATCCGGCAATGTCGTTATCCATCCAGATCCAGAAGGCAAACGCGAGGCAGTTCGCCGTCGGGCAGAAGAAGAGCGCCTGCGTAAAGAAGAAGAAGAACGCAAGATTAAAGAGCAAATCGCTAAAGAAAAAGAAGAAGGTGAGAAGATTTAAGGTTGGGGATGCTCAATCTTATTTTTTCTGTAATGACGTTTAGGAAAGTGGGGTGAGAATGTGAAGCTAGCAAAGATTATTGTAGATGTTCCTCTGATGCAGACGGACAAGCCCTATAGCTATGCTATTCCAGAAGAGTTTGCAGGGATGCTGGCAGCTGGCATGCGGGTCCATGTCCCTTTTGGGCAGGGAAATCGCCTGATTCAGGGGATTGTGGTCGGCTTTGATGAGACGGGAGGCCAAGAAGAGCTGAAGGAAATTGCGGAAGTCCTTGATTTCAGGCCAGTGCTAAACCAGGAACAGCTCTGGCTGGCGGATGAGCTGCGCAAGTCAGTCTTTTCTTATAAGATTAGCCTTTTAAAGGCCATGCTGCCTAGTCTTCTCAACTCCAGTTATGATAAACTGCTCTATCCGACAGAGTTGCTGAATGATGAGGAACGCTCAGCTATCTTTGGTCAGGAGGACAGTCTTCGCTTTTCTGATTTGGACAAGAAGAGGCAGGCCAAGCTGATGCGACTGACCCAGACTGGCCGTATTCGGCTGGAGTATCAGGCGACGGACAAGAAGCATATTAAGACTGAGAAATGGTATCAGGTCAATCATACCGCTCTGCAAAATCATGACCTTCCCCGACAAGCCAAGAAAAAACAAGCATTAAAAGAAGTCTTGCTGGAACAGAGAGATAGCCAGCTCTTGGCTGATTTGCGAGAAAACTTTTCGCGCGATATTATCAATTACTTTATCAAAGAAAATCTAATTAGCATTGAAGATAGAGAAATCAGCCGTTCTGCTGCTTATTTCCAAAAGGAGCGGCAGCAGCAAAGTCTGACCTTAAACGATGAACAGGCCGTAGCGGTTGCAGCAATCACTCAGAAAATTGGTCAGAGTCATTCTCAGCCAGTCCTCTTAGAAGGGGTTACAGGCAGTGGGAAGACCGAAGTTTACCTACAGGTCATTGCAGAGGCACTGGCCCAAGGCAAGACCGCTATTATGCTGGTTCCAGAGATTTCTCTGACTCCGCAGGTTACTGATCGCTTTATTTTTAGATTTGGCGACCAAGTTGCAATTTTGCATTCAGGTCTGTCTGATGGTGAGAAATATGATGAATGGCGCAAGGTGGAGCGAGGAGCTGCCCAGGTTGTTGTCGGCGCGCGTTCAGCTATTTTTGCTCCGCTGACAAATATTGGAGTCATTATCATTGATGAAGAGCATGAATCCTCCTACAAGCAGGATTCCAATCCTCGCTATCATGCCAGAGAGGTGGCTCTCCTGCGAGCTCAGTACAATCAAGCTGTTTTAGTATTGGGGTCGGCGACTCCGAGCCTGGAGAGCCGTGCCCGAGCAAGCCGTGGTGTCTATGATTTTCAGCTGCTCAGTAAGCGTGCCAATCCGCTGGCGCAGATTCCTCAAGTGGAAGTGGTGGATTTTCGGGATTATATCGGGCAGCATGAGGCCAGTAATTTCACCCCGGTCCTGCTAGAGGCTATTCAAGATCGTCTAGATAAGGGGGAGCAGACGGTTCTCATGCTCAACAGGCGGGGTTATTCCAGCTTTGTTATGTGTCGGGAATGTGGGACCGTTGACAGCTGTCCTAACTGTGATATTTCTCTGACCCTGCATATGGACACCAAGACCATGAACTGCCACTACTGTGGTTTTACTAAGAATATTCCTCAGTCTTGCCCTAACTGTGCCAGCCGCAGCATTCGCTATTATGGGACTGGGACGCAGAAAGCTTATGATGAGTTGGTTCAGCTCTTTCCACAGGCTCGCATTTTGAGGATGGATGTAGATACGACCCGTAAGAAAGGCAGCCATGAAGCCATTTTAGAAAGCTTTGGCCAGGGGCAGGCCGATATCCTCTTAGGCACCCAGATGATTGCCAAGGGATTGGATTTTCCAAACGTGACGCTGGTTGGTGTTCTCAATGCAGACACAGCTCTTAATCTACCGGACTTTCGCTCTTCAGAGCGGACTTTCCAGCTGCTGACTCAGGTGGCTGGCCGGGCTGGTCGGGCTGAAAAGGCTGGTCAGGTCTTTATCCAGTCCTACAATCCTCATCATTATGCCATTGAGTTTGCTAAGCAGCAGGATTACGAGGGCTTTTATGCTTATGAAATGGGAATTCGCCGGCAGCTAGGCTATCCGCCTTATTACTTTACGGTCGGTCTAACCCTGTCCCACAAGAACGAAGAGACAGCAGTGCGAAAAGCCTATGAGGTTATGGATATTCTGCGGAGCAGTCTGTCAGAAAAAGTGCAAATCCTAGGTCCAACGCCGAAGCCCATTGCCCGTACCCACAATCTCTATCATTATCAGATTTTGCTCAAATATCGCTTTGAAGACAAGCTGCAGGCGACACTAAATCAAGTATTAGACTGGACACAGAATCGGGACAATAAAGATTTACGCCTGATAATTGATAATGAACCACAAAATTTTATGTAAAGCTTTTTAGCCGAGATTAAGGTTGTTGCAGGCGACTTCTGATATAATAAGTGAAGGAACAAAGAAGGAATCAATAGTTAAAAATGATGAAAATAATATTTATGGGAACACAGGACTTCTCAGCGACTGTCCTAAAAGGACTACTGGACAATGGTCAATACCAAGTGTTAGCCGTGGTGACGCAGCCGGACCGGGCCGTTGGCCGTAAAAGAGAGATTCGCATGACTCCAGTAAAAGAATTAGCCTTGGAATACAAGCTGCCGGTTTATCAACCGGAAAAGCTGGCTCAAAGCTCGGATTTAGAGGAGTTGATGAACTTAGAAGCAGATGGTATTGTCACAGCTGCTTTCGGACAGTTTTTGCCTAGCTGCTTGCTGGACAGTGTTGACTTTGCGGTGAATGTTCATGCCTCCTTGTTGCCTAAATACCGAGGTGGTGCGCCTATTCACTATGCTTTGATTAACGGCGATGAGCAGGCGGGTGTTACGATTATGGAAATGGTCAAGGAAATGGATGCCGGAGATATGATAGCCAGCAAGGCGACGCCGATTGAAGAGACGGACAACGTTGGAACTCTCTTTGAAAAATTGGCGCTTATCGGGCGAGATTTGTTGTTGGATGTTCTGCCAGCTTATAGGGCAGGGCAGATTACACCTCAGCCGCAGGATCCTAGCCAGGTCACTTTCTCTCCGAATATCAGCCCAGAAGAAGAGCGGATAGACTGGAGCAAAACAAACCGCCAAATTTTCAATCAAATTCGCGGCATGTACCCTTGGCCGGTAGCTCATACCTTGCTGCAGGGGCAACGCTTTAAGATTTACGAAGCAGATATGGCAGCTGGCAGCGGTCAGCCGGGACAGATATTGTCTATTAGCAAAAAAGAACTGGTGGTCGCAGCTGGTCAGGGAGCTCTCTCGCTGAAGACAGTTCAGCCCGCTGGTAAGCCCAAGATGGCTATCGTTGATTTTTTGAATGGACTGGGCCGCAGCCTGTCCATAGGAGATACTTTTGGAAAGTAAGCAAAAAAAGGCCCGTTGGCAGGCCTTGGAAATTTTGGAAGAAGTTTTTGAAGAAGGAGCCTATTCCAATATCGCCATAAACCGAGCGCTGAGTCAAAGCCAACTGAGTCAAGCAGATAAAGGTCTGGTAACAGAGCTGGTTTACGGCACAGTTGCTCGGAAAATCACTCTGGAGTGGTATTTATCCCATCTGATTGAGGATAGGGACAAATTAGATAACTGGCTCTACATTTTGCTTGAGCTCAGTCTGTATCAGATGCTCTATCTGGATAAAATCCCTCAGCACGCAGTTGTTCATGAGGCTGTTGAAATTGCGAAAATCCGTAAGCGCGGCAGCGAAAAATTTGTCAATGCCTTGTTACGTAGGATTGAGCGTGAGGATGTAGCTGATTTTAAAACAATCAAGCGTAAAAACAAACGCTATTCGATCCAGTATTCTCTGCCGGTCTGGCTGGTCAAAGCATTGATAGAAGAGTATGGCGAAGAAAGAGCTCTAGCTATCTTTGCCAGTCTCTTTGTTTGCAGCAAGGCCAGTATTCGCGTGACAGATATGTCGCGCAAGGCAGAGCTTCGCCAGCTTTTAGGGGCTGAGGACTCTCCCTTATCTCCGTCAGCTTTGGTTAAGAGACAGGGGCATTTTGCTGGGCATCAGCTCTTTGAAAGCGGAGTGATTACGATTCAGGATGAGTCTAGCCAGCTGGTGGCTCCTACTTTGTCCATCGAAGGAGAGGAGCAGATCCTGGATGCCTGCAGTGCACCGGGCGGTAAGACTGTCCACATGGCTTCCTATCTGACGAGCGGCCACATTACAGCCTTGGACCTCTACGATCATAAGTTAGAGCTCGTAGAAGAAAATGCAAAAAGGCTGGGCTTGGCAGATAAAGTCACTACTAAAAAGCTAGACGCGACCAAGGTATTTGAGATTTTTGGCCCAGATGCTTTCGATAAAATCCTGGTGGACGCTCCTTGCTCTGGTATTGGCTTAATTCGCCGCAAACCAGATATAAAATATAATAAAGAAAATGCAGATTTTGAGAATTTACAAAAAATTCAGCTGGATATACTAGACAGCGTTTGTCAAAGTCTACGTAAAGGTGGTATAATAGCTTATAGTACTTGCACGATTATGGCTAAAGAGAATTTTGAGGTTGTCGAAAAATTTCTGGCCAGCCATCCGAATTTTGAGCAAGTCTTATTAGACCATGAAAGAAAAGATATCGTCAAAGACGGCTGTATCTTGATTACGCCGGAATTATATGAAAGCGACGGATTTTTTATCAGTCAATTTAGGAAGATATCGGAATAAGAGGAGGAAACTGACAGTATGGAAATTTCATTATTAACAGATGTTGGTCAAAAGCGTACAAATAACCAAGATTATGCCAATCTTTTTGTGAATCGGGCTGGCAAAACCCTGATTATCTTGGCAGATGGTATGGGCGGCCACAGAGCTGGAAATATTGCCAGCGAAATGGCTGTGACAGACTTAGGAGCTGCCTGGGTTGATACACAGATTGATTCGGTGAATCAAGTGCGTGAATGGTTTGCGGAGCACTTGGAAGAGGAAAATCAGCGCATTCATCAATTTGGTCAAGATGAAGAATACAAGGGCATGGGCACGACTTTGGAAGCCTTGGCTATCATTGATAATCAAGCCATCTATGCCCATATCGGTGATTCTCGCATCGGCTTGATTCGCGGTGATGAATACCGCCAGCTGACCAATGATCACTCGCTTGTTAATGCTTTGTTGAAAGCTGGACAGATTACTCCAGAAGAAGCAGAGCGTCATCCGCAGAAGAATATCATTACCCAGTCTATTGGTCAAAAAGACGAAGTACAGCCTGACTATGGCATGATTACCTTGGAAGATGGTGACTACCTTCTGCTCAACAGTGACGGTCTGACTAATATGATTTCAGACAGTGAAATTTGTGACATTGTCAGCAGCGACATCAGCCTGTCTGAAAAAACACAAACCTTAATTCGCTTTGCCAACAATGCTGGAGGGCTAGATAACATCACAGTTGCTCTGGTTCGCTTTGACAAGGAGGATAAGGCATGATTCAAATCGGCAAAATCTTTGCCGGGCGATATAAAATCATCAAGCAGATTGGCCGCGGAGGCATGGCAGATGTCTATCTGGCCAAGGACTTGATTTTGGATGGTGAGGAAGTTGCGGTAAAGGTTCTTAGGACCAATTACCAGACAGATCCTATCGCTGTCGCGCGTTTCCAGCGGGAAGCTAAGGCGATGGCTGACTTGGACCATCCGCACATCGTTCGGATTACTGATATTGGGGAAGAAGATGGCCAGCAGTATCTGGCTATGGAATACGTGGCGGGTCTGGACCTCAAGCGCTATATCAAAGAGAATTCTCCGATTTCAAATGAAGAAGCAGTCAGAATCATGGGACAAATCTTGCTGGCAATGCGCCTAGCGCATACACGCGGTATTGTCCATCGTGACCTGAAACCACAAAATGTCCTCTTAACCCCAGATGGCAATGCCAAGGTAACAGACTTTGGGATTGCGGTGGCCTTTGCGGAGACAAGTCTGACTCAGACTAACTCAATGCTAGGTTCAGTTCATTATCTATCGCCTGAGCAGGCACGTGGCTCTAAAGCAACTGTTCAGAGTGATATTTATGCGATGGGGATTATTTTTTATGAAATGCTGACTGGTCATATCCCTTATGACGGGGATAGTGCCGTTACGATTGCCTTGCAGCATTTCCAAAAGCCGCTGCCATCCATCATTTCTGAAAATCCTAATGTGCCTCAAGCCTTGGAAAATGTGGTCATTAAGGCAACAGCCAAAAAACTGACGGATCGTTATCAGTCAGTTGCAGAGATGTATGTTGACTTGTCCAGCAGCTTATCCTACGAGCGCCGTAATGAAAAGAAATTAGTCTTTGATGATGTTGCGAAAGCAGACACCAAGACCTTGCCAAAAATCTCACCTGTACCTCAGCCGGCAGTTCCACCTGTTAAGTCAACGCCGCCTAAAGTGGAAGCTGCTGAAGTCAAGGAAGAGACATCTGATGCGGTTAAGAAAGCTCCAAAGAAACGCCGTTTGAGAACGCGTTACAAGGTTCTTTTCTTTGCTATCCTATTGGTTTTGGCTGCCTTTGTCGTCCTTCTCTATAACAGCCCGTCTAACACCAGCGTGCCAGATGTTTCTGGTCAGACTGTAGCAGAGGCTCGCTCCGCTATTGAAGCTAAGAAGCTGGTTGTCGGAGAGGAAAAGGAAGAATACAGCGACAATGTCGAATCCGGCAAAGTAATTAAAACTGATCCACAGGCCAATAGTCAGCGCCGCGAAGGCAGCAAGATTGACCTGATTATCTCCAAGGGACCCAAGACCTTTGTGATGGAAGATTATGTCGGTCAAGCAAAATCAGCCGTAGTTGAAAATCTGAAAACAAACTATAATGTTTCTGAGAAATTGATTGAGATTGTTGAGGAAGAATCGGACGAGTACGAGCCAGGTCAGGTCATTCGCCAGTCGCCGGCAGCTGGTTCGACCTATGATTTGACTTCTAATCATAAGATCAAGCTGACAGTGGCGAAAGCAGTGACTAGTGTGGCCATGCCTGACTTTGGCAGCATGCAGTACACCTACGCCAATGCCCGTTCTTACTTGATTCAAATGGGAATTTCTTCGTCTCGAATTGAGCGAGTTGTTGACCGTTCAGTCACTTCGACTCAGGCTGACTTGGTAACTTCCCAGTCACCTGCGGCAGGTCAGACAATTGACCTCAAGTCCAATGAAAAAATCACTCTTTACGTGACAGAAGCAACAACACCATCGTCATCTAGCTCGTCATCTTCATCGTCTAGTAGCAACTCAAAGAGCAGCTCATCGTCTGAAGATAGCGGACATGGAACTAGTTCTAGCTCATCTGATAGTTGATTAATAAACCATCCATTTTAAGTTTTTTATCTTAAAACGGATGTTTTTTTCTTTTTGCTGGACAAATTTCCCCATTTCATGCCTTGGACGGAGGATTTTTGGTTTAATTTTGTTAAAATAGGAAGGTAGAGAAAGGAAACGGCTATGTGGAAGGTTCAATTATTTGTTTTTGTTGAAACAGTCTTATTATCCATGGCATTGGTTACCATGTTGGCAGCTGATTTTTCACGAGTTGTCATTATCTTGGTCCTTTTTTTGCTGCTGCTCTATTATTACTTCGGCAAGCAAAAAGGAAATTTTCTGCTGGTTGCTTCCATGATTATGCTGTTTTTCATTATTATGCTCAATCCCTACGTCATTGCTGCCCTTTTATTTGCGCTTGTTTATGGAATGATTGTGGCCTACCCTTATATCTATAAGGAAAATCAAGAAACCCATCTCGTTTACGAAGAAGATGTGGAAATTCAGAGTGAAAAGAATCGCTGGTTGGGGGACCTGCAGCATTTTTCTAAGGATAGCTGTCAATTCCACGACATCAATCTCTTGCGCATTGTTGGGAAAGACACCATTCATTTGGAAGACGTGATTTTGGTCAACCATGATAACGTCATTGTCATTCGAAAGGGATTTGGCGATACCAAGATCATTGTGCCACTGGATGTGGAAATTCAGCTGCAAATCAATACTCTTTACGGGGAGCTGAACTTTCTGCATCATCCATCTCGCAAGCTGCGCAACGAAACCATTTCGCTAACGACACCAGACTATAAACGGGCCAATAAGACAGTGAAGATTGTCCTCGTCAGCTTCTTAGGAAATGTGGAGGTTGTCAGAAAGTGAAGAAATCAAATTATTTTCTCATTCTCCTCTATACTTTCTTTGTCTTATTTATCATCTTTCATTATATTTTCAATATTTTTGATTTTACTTGGCAGGAGCTCTTTAATGATTTGGAGCTGTTGCAGTCTTTTGTGTTCTTTGTTGTGATTATCGGTTTATCACTGACTATTCTGATTGTGATTGCGGCCCGCTTGATACAATATCTGTCGGTAGCCCATGTGCAAAAAAATCTTCGGCATTTGCTAGATGGACGGAGACTGGAGCCGACAGACCAGCCCGAGCTGGATCGCTCTTTGCATCAGCTTGAGAGAAGGCTGCACCGTCTGACAGAGAATCTCCAAAAGTCTGAAAACCAAACCCTGCAGACAGAAGAGAAAATTATCGAAAAAGAACGGCGGCGGATTGCGCGTGATTTGCACGATACTGTCAGTCAGGAATTATTTGCAGCCAATATGATTCTTTCAGGAGTGGCTGGAAATGTAGAACGGCTCGATGGACAAAAACTGCAAAAGCAGCTCAAGGGGATTGCAGATATTCTGGACACAGCTCAGAAGGATTTGCGGATTCTCCTGCTCCACCTGCGACCTACAGAGTTGGAAAATAAGACTCTGGTCGAAGGTATGGATGTGATTATCAAGGAGCTGACTGATAAAAGCGACATTGATGTTCATTTCAATCATCAGGTTGGGCATCTATCCAAACAGATGGAGGAGCATGTCTTCAGGATTATGCAGGAAATTATCAACAACACACTGCGGCATGCCCAAGCCAGTCGGCTGGATATTTACCTCTATCAGGCACCTAATGAACTTAAAATCAAGGTATCTGATAATGGCGTTGGTTTTGATCCGCTGGCTCAGGATGAACTTAGCTACGGCTTGAAAAATATGGAAGACCGTGTGCGGGATATGGCGGGCACTTTTAAGCTTTTGACAGCCCCTAGAAAAGGTCTTTCTATTGAAATCACGATACCTTTACTAGAAGGAGAAGATCATGAAGATATTGTTAGTGGATGACCACCAGATGGTCAGATTGGGATTGAAAAGTTACCTGGAACTGCAAGATGATATAGCTGAAGTATCTGAAGCAGTCAATGGCAAAGAAGGAGTTGAGCAGGCTTTGGCAAGTCGTCCGGATGTGATTATCATGGATATCGTCATGCCTGAGATGAATGGGATTGAAGCGACACTGGCCATTTTAAAGGAGTGGCCGGAAGCAAAGATTCTGATTTTGACTTCTTATCTGGATAATGAAAAAATTTATCCTGTTCTGGATGCAGGCGCTCATGGATATATGCTTAAGACTTCCAGTGCTGAAGAAATTCTCCGTGCTGTCAAAAAAGTGGCCAAGGGAGAATTTGCCATTGAAACAGAGGTCAGTAAGAAAGTGGAGTATCATCGTAACCATATTGAGCTCCACGAAGATTTGACAGCTCGTGAGCGTGATATTTTAGGGCTGTTAGCCAAGGGTTATGAAAATCAACGGATTGCGGATGAGCTTTTCATTTCCCTCAAAACGGTCAAGACTCATGTTTCCAATATCCTGTCCAAATTGGAGGTGAGCGACCGCACTCAGGCAGTTGTTTATGCTTTTCAGCACCATCTTGTCCCACAAGAAGACTTTTAATGGTATAATAGAAAAGATTAAGATTGGACAAGGGGAGATATGGACGCAAAATTAAAGTATAAGGCAAAAAAGATAAAAATTGTCTTTTTCGATATAGATGATACCCTACGAGTCAAGGATACAGGTTTTATACCAGACTCTATCCAGACAGTTTTCAAGCAGTTGAAGGACAAAGGGATTTTGACGGGTATTGCGTCTGGACGAGGAATGTTTGGTGTTGTGCCGGAGCTGAGAGCTTTGCAGCCAGACTTTTTCGTTACCTTGAATGGAGCCTATGTCGAAGATAGCAAAGGAAAGGTGATTTCTCAGACGGTTATCCCGTCCGATAGAGTGACGTCCTATATTGCTTGGGCTCAGGAGGAAGGGATTGACTATGGTCTGGTCGGCAGCCATGGAGCAGCCTTATCCAATCGAAATTCTCTGATTTCAGAGGCCATTGATGTGGTTTATCCAGATTTGCCTGTTAACCCAGACTTTCATCTAGAGCAGGATATTTATCAGCTCTGGACCTTTGAAGATAGAGGAGATATCCTACAGCTTCCAGATACATTAGAAGAGCATCTGCGTTTGGTTCGCTGGCATCCTCATTCGTCAGACGTGGTACCGACAGAAGGTTCCAAGGCAGCCGGAGTTTCCAAGGTTGTCGAGCATCTGGGCTTTAAACCTGAAAATGTCATGGTTTTTGGCGACGGACTCAATGATTTGGAATTGTTTGACTATGCAGGAATTGGCATTGCCATGGGCGTTTCCCATGAAGAACTGCGAAAAAGAGCAGATTATATTACAAAAACAGTAGAAGAAGACGGTATTTTTGCCGCTTTAGAGGAGTTAGGTATGGTAGAAAAAGAATTACATTTTCCACAAGTAGAACTTGTAGCAGCAGAAGGTCCAAAAGCGACTATCAAGACTAATCATGGGGACATGAAAGTTCAGCTGTTTCCAGAACAGGCACCAAAAACAGTAGCCAACTTTATTGCCCTTGCTAAAGATGGTTATTATGACGGTGTGATTTTCCACCGCATTATTCAGGACTTTATGATTCAGGGTGGTGATCCTACTGGTACCGGTATGGGCGGTCAGTCTATCTATGGTGAGAAATTTGAAGATGAGTTTTCACCTGAGCTTTACAATATTCGTGGGGCTCTTTCCATGGCAAATGCTGGGCCAAATACTAACGGCAGTCAATTTTTCATTGTTCAAAATAAAAATCTTCCTTATTCAGCTAAGGAATTGAGCCGCGGCGGCTGGCCTGAAGCTATCGCTGAAGTCTATGCCAGTCAGGGAGGAACACCGCATTTGGATCGGCGCCACACTGTCTTTGGTCAGCTGGCTGATGAAGCGTCCTACCAAGTTTTGGACAAGATTGCAGCTGTTGAGACGGGGGCTATGGATAAGCCGGTGGAAGATGTTGTGATTGAGACAATTGAGGTAGAAGACTGATGAAAATCGGTGATAAATTAAAAGGCAAAATCACAGGGATTCAGCCTTATGGAGCTTTTGTTGAGCTGGAAAATGGTACGATTGGTCTGATTCATATCTCAGAAATTCGTCCGGGTTATATTGAAAATATCCATGATAGTGTAAAGATTGGCCAGCAGGTATTAGTACAGGTTGTGGACTATGATGAATTTTCTGGGAAGTCCAGTCTGTCCATGCGGACCTTAGAAGAAGAAAAGCACCGCCTTCCTAGACGCCACCGCTTTTCAAACGACCGCTGTAAAATTGGTTTTGAGCCTTTAGGCAGACAGCTGCCTATCTGGATTAAAGAGGCAAAAAAATTCTTAAAAGAAGAAAAAATTTAAAAAATATCCTGTTCGATAAGAGAACAGGATATTTTTGTTTTAGATAGACTTGCTATTCAATTCATGGCCGAGTACTAAGTTGAAACGGACTTGTTTTTCAAAAAATACTAAGCATCAAATTCATAGAGGGCAGTAGACAGGTAGCGTTCGCCGTTATCAGGTGCCAGAGCAAGGACTTTCTTGCCAGCTCCTAGTTTTTTCGCTACTTCAATAGCTGCGAAAATAGCAGCAGCAGATGAAATCCCCACTAAGAAGCCTTCCTGACCGCCAATATAGCGTCCGAATTCCAGTGCTTGATCAGAAGTCACACGGACAATACCGTTGTAGGCTTCTGTATCCAAGGTCTCTGGAATGAATCCGGCTGAAAGTCCTTGGATTTTGTGAGGACCTGGCTTCTCACCAGAAAGGATAGCAGATTCGTCTGCTTCAACTGCATAGGTTTGGATGTCCGGATTAACTTTTTTGAGAGCGTGAGATACACCGGAAATAGTTCCGCCAGTTCCGACACCGCCTACAAAAGCATCCAGTCCAGTTTCACCGAAAGCAGCGATGATTTCTGCTCCTGTTGTTCGTTCGTGAACCTCTGGATTGGCCGGATTGTTAAACTGCAGCGGCAGCCAGCCGTTTCGTTCTTGTGCGATTTCTTGTGCTTTTGCAATAGCACCTTTCATTCCCTCGCTACCCGGAGTCAAGACTAACTCAGCACCATAAGCTTGGATAATTTTGCGCCGCTCCACACTCATGGTCTCTGGCATAACAATGACAACCTTGTAGCCTTTGGCTGCTCCAACCCATGAAAGTCCAATACCGGTATTTCCGCTGGTTGCTTCAACGATGGTATCGCCAGGCTTGATAAGGCCATCGCGTTCAGCCGCCTCAATCATGCTGAGAGCAATCCGGTCTTTAACAGAAGAGCCAGGATTGAAAGCTTCTAACTTCACATATACCTCAGCAGCTCCTTCTGGGACCAAGTTGTTCAATTTGACAATGGGGGTTTGCCCAATTAGTTCTGTAATGTTTTGATAAATACGTGACATAGGATACATACCTCAATATAATTTAATAGAATTAGTATAAAATGAAACAAGCGCTTTGTAAAATATAAAAAAGCTATGAGAGCCATAGCTTTTCTTTATGTCAAAACATCAAGGGGACTTCTACTTGGCGCAGTCCTTGATCCATCATCTCCAATTTTCCCTTAAAAAACTCAGTCAGTTTATCTTTGAGTAGCTCTCTTTCACCTTTGTCAACGAAAAGAAGAGTGGAGACGGTATCTGTAAATTCAGTATCGTATTCAACAAGATTTTCTGCCTTGAGAAAATTCGCAAAATCCTGATATTGGCTGTAAGACAGTTTTAGGCACAGGCCAGCCTGCTCTTTTATTTCAACCAGTCCAATCTCCTTAATAGCCAGAGCAACACTTCCGGCATAAGCTCGAATCAGACCGCCGGCCCCTAGTTTAATACCGCCAAAATAGCGAGTAACCACAACGCAAAGATTGGTCAATTCATGCTTTTCTAGAACTCCCAGCATAGGAACTCCGGCTGTTCCGCTGGGCTCCCCATCATCACTGGTCCGCTTAATATCGCTCTTTTCTCCAATGATAAAAGCAGAGCAGTTATGGGTGGCCTTGTAATGTTCTTTTTTTATAGCAGTGATAAAAGCGCGAGCCTCTTCCTCGGAGTAAACTCTTTTCACATGGCAGATAAAGCGGGATTTTTTAATTTCCTCCTGAACCATGCCATCTTCTTTAATTGTCTTAAATTCCATAACTATATTTTACAAAAAAAGATGAATTTTGCCAAAAAATTACGAATATATAAGTATGTTAGAGTTACAAGATTGTTTAGGACGGATATTTACAGAAAATCAGTTAGAGCCTAGCTTGCGAGCAAAAGCAAAAGAAATTCCCAGTATCCGAGAAGAAAAAGGCAAGCTCCGCTGCGGACGCTGCAACAGCTTGATTGAACGAGAAAATCAGCTACCTGTTGGAGCTTATTATTGTAGAGAATGCTTAATCTTGGGTCGGGTACGGAGTGACCAACAACTCTACTATTTTCCTCAAGAGTATTTTCCTAAAAATCAGGTGCTTAAATGGCAGGGGCAACTGACAGAGTTTCAGGGGAAAATCTCCAAAGGCTTACTTGATGCGCTAGAGAAAAGGCAGAATACGTTAGTGCATGCTGTTACTGGCGCTGGAAAAACAGAAATGATTTACCAAGTGCTTGCAAGAGTTATTGATAGAGGTGGTTCTGTTTGCTTGGCAAGTCCGCGGATTGATGTTTGTTTAGAGCTTTATCGGCGCCTTAAAGAAGATTTTTCTTGTGAAATAGCCCTTCTGCATGGGGAGTCAGAAGCTTATTTTCGCAGTCCCTTGGTGATTGCTACCACTCACCAGCTATTAAAATTTTATCAAGCTTTTGATTTGCTGATTGTTGATGAGGTAGACGCCTTTCCTTATGTGGATAATCCCATGCTGTATCACGCTGTAGAGCGTTCAGTTAAAGAGGATGCTACAACTATTTTTCTGACAGCTACTTCCACGGATGAACTGGATAAAAGGGTTCAAAAAGGTGAGCTGAAACGCCTGAGTCTTCCCAGAAGATTTCATGGTAATCCCTTGACTATCCCTCAGAAAGTTTGGTTATCTGATTTTCAAAAATATCTTCAGAAGAAGAAAATAGCACCTAAGCTTTTAAAATATATACAAAAACAGAGGGAGACTCAATTTCCTCTCTTGATATTTGCTGCAGAAATTCAAAGAGGAGAGGATGTTGCTCAGGCTCTGCAGATTGCTCTGCCGGATGAAAAGCTAGCTTTTGTCGCCTCCACAACAGAAAATCGTCTGGAGATTGTTGAACAGTTTCGTCGCAAGGAGATCACTATTTTGGTGACAACGACTATCTTAGAGCGTGGGGTAACTTTTCCTGGCGTAGATGTCTTTGTCTTGGAAGTAAATCATCGCCTGTTCACTCGTAGTGCTCTGGTTCAGATTTCAGGCCGAGTTGGCCGTAGTATGGATAGACCGACGGGACAGTTGCTATTTTTTCATGATGGAACTACCCTTGCTATGGAAAAGGCAATTCGGGAAATGAGAGATATGAATAAGGAGGCGGGATTATGACAGAGTGTCTTTTATGCAAAGGGCAAATTGAGGACAAAAGTAGTTTTTTACGGCTTTTTCTATTAAAAGAAGAAGGACCAAGCTGCTGCTCCACTTGTTATCAAAATTTTGAACGCATATCTGAAGAACATTGCCCTCGCTGTTTTCGCGACGGGAAATCAGATTTATGCAAAGATTGCAAAAAGTGGGAGAAAGAAGGGAATCTAGTCCAGCACCAGTCAATATTTACTTATAATCAAGCAATGAAGGCTTATTTCAGTCAATATAAGTTTCAGGGAGACTATGCATTGCGCTTTGTATTTGCAAAAGCAGCTAGAAAAGCAGTCAGAATGTTTAGAGAGCATACCATTGTTCCGATTCCAGTCAGTGTCGAAAAATTTCAAGTTCGAGGATTTAATCAAGTGCAGGGGATTTTAGATGCAGGAAAAGTAGCATATAGAAATATCTTAGAGAAAAAAGACACCCTAGCACAGTCGAGCAAGACACGTGAGGAGCGTCTGCAGACGCAGCAAGCATTTAAAATTAAGAAAGGAGTTGATTTGCCGGATAAAATTTTGCTGGTTGATGATATCTATACGACTGGAAAAACCTTGCAATTAGCCAAGCAAATCTTATTGGAAGCCGGTGTGAAAGAAGTATTGACGTTTTCAATCGCAAGATAGGAAAAAATTTGCAAAAAAGAAATGAAAGCGTTATAATGATATTATAAATAAAACATTTATGTTTAGAAAGAAGGTACTTATATGCTTAAATATAGTATCCGTGGTGAAAACCTAGAAGTAACAGATGCTCTCCGTGACTACGTAGTTTCTAAACTTGAGAAGATTGAGAAGTATTTCCAAGCAGAGCAAGAACTTGATGCGCGTGTGAACCTCAAGGTTTACCGTGAAAAGACTGCGAAAGTGGAAGTGACAATTCCGCTAGGCTCCATCACTCTTCGTGCAGAAGATATCTCTCAGGACATGTATGGATCAATTGATTTGGTCACAGATAAGATTGAGCGCCAAATCCGCAAAAATAAGACCAAGATTGAAAGAAAGAATCGCAATAAAGTTGCTACAAGTCAGCTTTTCACAGATTCCTTTGCTGAAGAAGCAGAAGAAGTTCCGTCAAAAGTTGTCCGTTCAAAACACATAGATTTGAAGCCAATGGACTTGGAAGAAGCGATTCTACAGATGGATTTGTTGGGACATGATTTCTTTATCTATTCCGATGCAGAGGACAGCAGCACAAATGTTATATACCGTCGTGAGGATGGAGATATTGGCTTGTTAGAAGTCAAATAAATAAGAAAAGAGGGTTGAGAGCAAGTTTCTCAACCTTTTTATTTTATAGAAAGTTATACTGTCAGATGACATGGCACAAGCACCCTACGTACAAAGAAATTAACTTTATACTTAGAGTTTAAAGATAAACCTCAAAAAAATGTAAAAAATATTA